>NZ_JBIWFW010000004.1:194486-747273 GCF_044763235.1 Streptomyces sp. NPDC096152
CACACCCGACTCCGCATCCGAAGCCGACACCGTCACCGTCGCACCGCCGACGTAATTCCCCGAAGCGTCCTTCGTCCCCGACACCGACGCCGACGTCTCCGGCGCGGTGGTGTCCTGCGGCGGAGCCGCCACCACCGCGAACGACACCGACTTCACCGCCGACGTATTACCCGCCCTGTCCGTCGCCCGGTACGACACCGTGTGCTCACCCACACCACTCACCTGCACCGGCGCCGAATAAGCCGCATACGCCCCACCATCGAGCGCGTACTCCACCGCGGCCACACCCGACTCCGCATCCGAAGCCGACACCGTCACCGTCGCACCGCCGACGTAATTCCCCGAAGCGTCCTTCGTCCCCGACACCGACGCCGACGTGTCCGGCGCGGTGGTGTCGTTCCCGGGGGCCGCGGTGACGGTCAGCTCACCCGACATCATGTGGCCGGGCATCGCGCAGTAGAAGTGGTAGACGCCGGGGCTCAGGGTGACCTGGGCCGTGTGCCGGCCTCCGCTGGAGTCCGAGGGGCTCGCCTGGATGTTGAGGTCGACGTCGGTGTTGTAGTCGGGGTTGGAGGTGTCGAACGTCAACGTGTGCGGCATGCCGGTCGTGTTGCCGGTCGCCGCGCTGTTCTCGAACACGATCGTCGCCGGGCCGGCCACCGCGGTGGTGGGGGCGGACGTATAGCCCATGTATCCGTCGCCGGCCGTCCAGGTGAGCACCTGGGTGTCCGCCGCGGCGGCGTCGCGGCTCCTCTCCGCGTAGGCGGCCGGCACGGCCAACGAGAACGCCGTGAGCAGCACGGCCACCAACGTCACGAACGCCGGACGGGGGCTGAACCGGCCCCGTGGCGCGGACTTCGAGGGGGGCGGATCCGTCTGGGCATGGAGCAGTCTTCTGAACACCGCTGCACCTTTCGGGAATCGCTGGTTGCGGTGCCCGCGCACGGATCCGCGGTCCCGCCGGGTGGACGACCAGCCGCCCGGACGACCGCGTAGGGGCCAGTCCGGCCGGGTGCCGCGCCGAGCTCGGTCCGGGGCGGCGGTGGCGCACAGTCCGTCACGTGGGCGCCTCGAGCTCAAGGCGGCCGAGAGGAACTGCGGGTGATCGCTCTCCTGGAGAGCGGCAACGATGCGAAGTTAGCGGTCTTTTGATGGACCGCCAAGGTCTATGACCACAACTCAACCAACTTTGACCTGAGTCTGGAAAAACTGGTGAGGCGCCGTTACGGTGAGCCCGTTCCGAGGCGCACTCCGCCTCCCCGAGCCGAGCCGGTCTCGGCCGTACCGGCGCATCTGACGCGCATCGCACCTCATGACCACCGAAACGCCTTCAGGCACCCACGCCTGTCGAGGATTGGAGAGCGATGACCGACTCAGGCGTAGGCACGCGACGCCTCTTGTCCCGGCGGTCCTTCGCCACCGGAGCCGCGGCGGCCGCCGTCGTCCCCGCGGTGCTCGGCAGCGCCGCCGCCGCGCCGCCCAAGGACCAGCCCACCGCGGGAGGCGACGGCGAGGTCCGCAACCTGACGCTGTACATGGAGAAGCTGCCGAACGGGGAGATGGGCTACGGCCTGCGCCCCGGTCAGGCGACGATTCCGGGCCCGCTCATCGAGCTGACCGAGGGCGACACCATGAACATCGAGGTGGTCAACAACCTCGACGTCGCCGCCAGCCTCCATGTGCACGGCCTGGACTACGACACCGCGAGCGACGGCACCAAGATGAACGACAGCGTCGTCCAGCCGGGCGCGCGGCGGACCTACGTCTGGCGCACGCACGCGCCGACCCGACGCCACGACGGGACGTGGGAGGCCGGAAGCGCCGGCTACTGGCACTACCACGACCACAACGTGGGCACCGAGCACGGCACCGAGGGCATCCGGAAGGGGCTGTACGGCCCCGTGGTGGTGCGGCGCAAGGGCGATGTGCTGCCCGACAAGCAGTTCACGGTCGTGTTCAACAACATGACGATCAACAACAGGGTCGCTCCCGACACCCCCACCTTCAAGGCCGTCCGGGGCGAGCGGGTGGAGTTCGTCGTGATCACCCACGGCGACTTCTTCCACACCTTCCACGTGCACGGCCACCGCTGGACGGACAACCGCACCGGGATCTGGCAGGGGCCTCAGGACGTCAGCCAGGTCATCGACACCAGGACCGCCGGCCCCGCGGACTCCTTCGGGTTCCAGGTGATCGCCGGCGAACGGGTCGGACCCGGTGCCTGGATGTACCACTGCCACGTCCAGAGCCACTCGGACATGGGGATGTCCGGGGTCTTCATGGTGACCGACGCCGACGGCACGGTCCCCGGAGACCCGCACCCCATGTAGCCGTGGCGGCCGGTGCCGCCCGTCCCGTCCCCCGTCCTCTGAGCCACGCCCGTCACACCTGACCGGACGGTCTGACGGGCGTGTACCACCCTGCCGCCGCTCGGTCCCGGGCCGTGAGGACCCGGGGGGGCCGCGATCCCACGAGTTCCGGCACCCCGGCCGTCTCCGGACGCCCCTGCGGCCGATCCGAATCCCCTCGCCCGGCGAGTTCCGGGCGAGGCCCGTGCGGCAGCCCTCGCTCCACCCCCCTGGCCACCCTCCCGTTGTCGGATCGAGTCAAGGAGCAACCATGGGCCGAAGAGACCGGTTCGCGCTGTCACGACGAAGCGGAGCACCGCCGTCGCGTCCCGCGTGGATCCCCCGCCAAGCCTCGCCCTGGCGCCGCGCGGTCGTCCTGCTGTCCAGCTCGGCGCTGGCACTGGGACTGTCCGCGCTTCCGGCGGTCCAGGCACAAGCGCAGCCACAGTCCGGACAGGGCCAGGACCAGGGCGTCGGCACCGAAGCGCCGGTGCGCGTCCTGGTCTTCCACGGACCGGCCGCCCAGCAGGTCGACCCGGTCGCGACCGCCGCCTCGGCGGTCAAGGAACTGGGGCAGAAGAACGGCTTCTCCGTGGACGAGGCGGACGATCCGGGCGTCTTCACCGCCGACCACCTCGCCCGCTACCGCGGCGTGGTCTTCCTGTCGGCCAAGGGCGTGACCCTCACCTCCGAGGAGGAGTCCGCGTTCCAGGCCTACGTCAAGGGCGGCGGCGGCTTCGTCGGCGTCCACGACGCGGCGCGGGCGGACGCCGACTCCAACTGGTTCACCGGCCTTATCGGCACGCGCCCGGCCTCCAGCCTTTCCGCATCCGAGAAGGTGGCCGGGGTCACGGCGAGCGACGACAACCCGCCCAACGAGACGAAGGACAAGCTGTTCGACGGCAGCAACACCACCAAGTGGCTGGCTCACCAGCCGACCGGCTGGGTCACGGCGAAGATGGACCACGCGGTCGCGGTGGCCCAGTACGCGCTGACGTCGGCCAACGACTATCCGGGCCGGGACCCCAAGGACTGGAACCTCCAGGGCTCGCAGGACGGGAACACCTGGAAGACGCTGGACACCCAGACCGGCCAGAACTTCCCGGACCGCTTCGAGACCAAGCAGTACAAGTTCGCCAACACCACGGCCTACCAGTACTACCGGCTGAATGTCACCGCCAACTCCGGTGAGCCGCTGACCCAGTTGGCCGAGCTGCGGCTGTTCGGGGCCGACCCGGCCCCCGCACCGGAGACCAAGGTGCAGCAGGCGGTCGTGGACGTCACCGACCGCCGGCACCCGGCGAACAAGGGCCTGCCGCTGAAGTGGACCCGGTCCGACCAGTGGATGAACTGGGACCCGAACCCGGACGGCAAGGTCCAGACGGTCGCCCAGGTCGAGGAGAACTCCTACGACGCGGGGCCCGCGGGCAACGGCCCGTTCCACCCGGTCTCCTGGTGCCGGGACTACGACGGCGGCCGGTCGTTCTACACCGGCATGGGCCGCACCGGGGACAGCTACACCTCGGACACCAAGTTCCAGAGCCATCTGCTCGGCGCCATCGAGTGGACGACCGGCATGGTCCGCGGCGACTGTCAGGCGACCATCGCGTCGAACTACTCGGTCGAGCGGCTGACGGGCAAGAACCAGCCGGGCCAACTCGACCAGATCGGCGAGCCGCACGGTCTGACGATCGCCCCCGACGGCAAGGTCTTCTACATCGGCAAGGCGGCCTGCCCGAGCGGCCCGATCCCCGACTGGAACGACCCCGAGGTGGGCCTGGGCTGCGGCACGATCCACCAGTGGGACCCCAAGACCAAGCAGGTCAAGCTGCTCACCACGCTCGACGTGATGGGCAACCGGGGCAGCGGCAGCGAACTGGTCAAGAACGAGGAGGGCTTGGTCGGCATCACGCTCGACCCCAAGTTCGAGCAGAACGGCTGGATCTACGTCTACTGGATGCCGCACGAGTCGGTCGACCGGGACAAGCAGACGGGCCGGCGCACCGTCTCGCGGCTGACCTACGACTTCAAGGACCAGTCGATCGACAAGAGCACCCGCAAGGACCTGCTGCACTGGACCGCTCAGATCCACAGCTGCTGCCACACCGGCGGAGGCATGACCTTCGACAACGACGGCAATCTCTACGTCGGCGTCGGTGACGACAACTCCTCGCAAGGTGCCGGGGCCGGCTACTCCGGGAACAACTGGACCCAGGACTACAAGGGCCTGTCCTTCCAGGACGCGCGCCGTACGGCCGGCAACACCAACGACCTCAACGGCAAGATCCTGAGGATCCACCCCGAAGCCGACGGCACCTACACGATCCCCAAGGGCAACCTGTTCACCGGCCAGGAGGAAGGCGGCGGCAAGACCCGCCCGGAGATCTACGTCATGGGTGTCCGCAACATCGCGCGGATCGCCTGGGACAAGACCAACAACTGGCTGACCGCGGCCTGGGTCGGCCCCGACGCGCCGACACCCGACCCGGAGCTCGGCCCGGCCAAGTACGAGACCGCGACCATCATCACCTCCGCGGGCAACCAGGGCTGGCCGTACTGCATGGGCGACAGGCAGCCGTACCGCGACCGCAGCAACACCGACGCCAGTGTGCTGACCGGCTGGTACGACTGCGACCACCTGAAGAACACCTCGCCCCGCAACACCGGTCTCGTGGACATCCCGCCGGCCCGCGACAACATGATCTGGTACTCGCCACAGGGCGGCGGCGTGGTCTACCCCGAGCGCAGCGACGGCAGCGGGCTGCCCACGTACGTGCAGAGCGACGAGAAGTACATCGAGCCCTACCTCAAGGGCGGCGGCCAGGCCATCATGGACGGCCCGACCTACCACCGCTCGGAGGTGGACACGGGCAGCGGTGTCGCCTGGCCCTCCTACTGGGACGGCAAGTGGTTCATCGGTGACGAGTCCAACGCCGGCAACCGCGTCGCGGTCACCGTCGACCAGGACAAGGTGAAGGACCAGGGCCCGCCGGTCTTCGGCGAGGACCTGCGCAAGATCCTCCCCGGCGGCAGCGGGGACAACAAGGTCCAGAGCTGGATGGACGCCAAGTTCGGCCCGGACGGCGCGCTCTACATGCTCGACTACGCCGGGGGCTTCTTCAGCCTGGACCCGAACCAGAAGCTGGTCCGCGTCGCCTACCACGGCGGTCCGGCCACGCCGAACCCGAGCGACGCCTCGGGCCGTCCGGTCGCGCAGAGCAAGCCGCGGACGATCCAGTTCTCGGCCGCCAAGGCGGGTGGCATCGCCTGGGAGTGGGACTTCGGTGACGGCAGTCAGCCGTCGCACGAGCCCAACCCCACGCACACCTACGCCTCATACGGCACCTACCACGCCACACTCAAGGTGACCTACGCCGACGGCGAGAAGTCCACCGGGAAGATCGACGTGACGGCGGGCTGCACGGCGCCCGACGCCCGTCCCACAGTCTGGCTGCTCGACAGCGACACCGGCGTGGCCAACCACAAGGCCGGCGGCGGGTGCACGGTCAACGACCTGATCGACGACGAGGGCACCTGGGCGAACCACGGCGCGTTCGTCAGCAACGTCAACGACCTGGTGGACCAGTGGCGCAAGGACGGTGTCCTCGACAACCACGAGGCGGCGACCCTCAGCAAGGCCGCCGCCCAGTCGCCGATCGGCAAGACGCCCGGATACAAGTCCGTCTTCGACGGATCGGCGGCGAGTCTCGCCGATTGGAGCCAGGCGGGCGCAGGGGAGTTCTCGCTCCTGCCGGACGGCACCATGCGCAGCTCCGGCGGCATGGGCATGCTCTGGTACAGCAAGCGGGAGTTCAAGGACTACTCGATCCGGCTGCAGTTCCGGGACATCGCTCCGGACGGCCACCGGGCCAACAGCGGTGTCTTCGTGAGATTCCCCGACCCGCGGACGCCACTGGACCAGCGGCCGGCCGGCAGCTGCGGCACTCAGGGATCGGCTCGCACCGCTCCGGAGTGGGTGGCGATCTACTGCGGCAACGAGATCCAGATCTACGACGGTGACACCGGCGAACCGCAGAAGACCGGCTCGGTCTACAACTTCGATCCGCTCGGCCTGGACCAGGCGAAGGCCACCCCGAAGGACCAGTGGAACGACTACGAGATCCGGGTCGTCGGGCAGCACTACACGATCATCCGCAACGGCGTGGTGATCAACGAGTTCGACAACACGCCCGGCAAGTCGTCGTCGCGTGCGGGCGATCCGCCCACGGACCTGCGTCAGTTCCTCAGTGGCTACGTGGGGTTGCAGAACCACAGTGACAACGACCTGATCGAGTTCCGCAACATCCGGGAGCGGGACCTGTAAGCACGGGGCGTTCGGTGCCGGGCTCGGGGCGGCGTTCCCGAGTCCGGCTCCACTGCGAGCCGGTGTGCACCCACCCGCCGGCGACGAGCCGTTCGGCCGCCGGGTCGAAGCGTTCGATCCGGCGGAAGTTTTCGTGTAGAGCACACCAAACCCGGACCCATGCAGCGGCGCCACCCTTGACCCTGCGCACGCGAACAGTTACCCAGGCTACAGCAGTTACACAGGCGAAACGTTCATAGGCGATTGACACCCCGCGGTCGATCACGGGTTCTGGCCTCCTGTCCGGGCGGCGGCCTTCCCCGCGTTCCCTGCCGGCCGCACTCGGCGAAGGAGGACGAAAGTGTCCACGCTCAGCTACGAGACGGACCGGCACCCCGAGCCTGACAACGTTGCCTTGCGCGGCGACGAGGTGCACCTGCTGTCGCTCCTGGCAACCGGTCTGCCGGTCGAGTCCGTCGCCCGACGGCTCCATGTCTGCCCCCGTACGGTGCGGCGACGCTGCCGAGGCGTCTGCGACAAGATCGGCGTCAGCAGCGTCATCGAGGCCGTCGCGTGGGCGGCGCGGCGCGGCCTGATCTGAACCCGCCCCCGAGAACCCCGGAAGTCCCCCACGCTGCCGCGCCCCTCGGGGGGCGCGGCAGGGCGCGAACGGGTCCGGCCGGCCGGGCGCGGCCGCCGGCCGCAGGGGCGCCGCGCACTCGAGCGACCGAGGGCTCAGCCCGGGGGGCCGCCGTAGGCCAGCTCACTCGCCAGCACGGCGGCGCCGACCACCCCGGCGCGAGCGCCCAGTTCGGACAGCACGATCGGGAGGTCGCCGGTGGCCAGCGGCAGCGACCGCTGGTAGACGACGCTGCGGAGCTCCGCCAGGAGGATGTGCCCGAGATCGGCGAGATCACCGCCGATGACGATCATGGACGGGTTCATGAAGCTCACCAGCCCGGCGAGCACCTGGCCGACCCGCCGCCCCCCGGCCCGGACGATGCCGATGCAGACGGCGTCACCGGCCGCCGCGCCGTCGGCGACGTCGCGGGCGGTGAGGAAGCCCCTGGCCGCCAGGCGCTCCGCCAGCACCGGGGACCGGTCCCCGTCCGCGGCGGACTCGGCATGGCGCGCGAGCGCCTCCCGGCTGAAGTGCGCCTCCAGGCAACCGGCGTTCCCGCATAAGCAGACCGGACCGTCCGCCTCGACCTGGATGTGGCCGATGTCCCCGGCGCAGCCCGTGGCACCACGGTAGACGCGGCCGTCGATCTGCACTCCGCAGCCGATGCCGCTGCCGATCTTGACGAAGATCAGGTTGTCGACGGTCCGGGCGACACCGCTGTGCCGCTCGCCCAGGGTCATCACGTTGACGTCGTTGTCGACGGCTACGGGGCAGCCGTGCTCGCCGGAGAGCACGTCGCGGACCGGATGGCGGTCCCATCCCGGCATGATCGGCGGGGAGACGGGGACGCCCTCGCGGAAACTCACCGGTCCGGGCAGGCCGACCCCGATGGCGTCCAGCCGCGTGAAGTGGCCCTCGGCACGGATTTTGTCCAGGATCTGCGTCACCCGTCCCAGGACTGCCTCCGGACCGGTGCGGATGTCGCAGTGCTCGCCGTGCGACGCCACCGCCCGCAGGCAGCCGTCGGTGACTTCGACGCCGACCGAGCGGGCGTCGAGGTCGATCGCGGCGAAGCGCAGGCCGGGGTGCAGTTTCACGAGGGTGGAGCGGCGTCCGCCGCGGGAGTCCGTCAGACCCGCCTCCACGATCGTCCCCGCCGCCGTCAGGCGGTCGAGCTCGGCCAGCACACGCGGTCGCGGCACCTTGAGCAGGCCGGCCAACCGGGCGCGGGACTGCGGCCCGTGGTCGCGCAGCAGGGCGAGCAGACCGTACTGGACGCTCACTTCGCTCACCTCCTGGTGGAAGGCACTGCTCGCCGGGTCACGTGGTCCGGGCCGACGAGGGCGTGAGAGACGTCCGCCCCGTTCCGCCGCCGGCTCCGGCACCAGCCGGGGGAAGCGGTGGAACGGGGCGGTGACGGCAGGTCAGGAGAGCAGGTCCGCCAGCGCCGTGTAACTGCGCTGCGCCGCTCCGAACGAGCCGGGCGGGTTGGGCTGGGTGCCGGGGGCGGTGTCCTGCTCCCAGATGCCGTGGTGGTTGCCGAAGGGACCGATCGCGTGGATGAACCGCTCGTAGGGCATGTCGCCGGCGCCGAATTCGGTCATGTCGTATCCGTCACCGACGTTGGGGTCGGACTTGCCGTCCTTCATGTGGAACAGCGTGTACCGGTAGGGGTGCTCGCGCACGTACGCGGCGGGGTCGAAGCCGGGGTAGCGGTACTGGCCGACGAACGCCCAGTACACGTCCATCTCGAGGTACACGTGGGCGGGGTCGGTGTTCTCCAGGAAGACGTCGTACAGACGCACCGCCGGCTGGTCCGAGGCGAAGGCGAACTCCGCCCAGTGGTTGTGCTGGTAGAGCTTGAGCCCACGCGCCGACGCCGCCGCGCCCCATCTGTTGAAGTCCTCCGCGGCCGCCTGGTAACCGGCGACCGTGGCGGTGTCCGAAGGGGCGTTCGGGGTCCCGATGTTCGGCATGCCGAGGGTCTGGGCGTGGTCGAGCTCCTGCTGCAGGTTGCTGCGGAAGCTGCCGATGCCGATGTGGCTGCCGATGGCCCGCAGGCCGTTGTCGTCGAGCAGCGTGCGGATCTCCTGGAGGGTGATCTGCCGGCCGAGGATGGACGGGTCCTGGGTGTAGCCGGCGAACTCGACCTCCTTGAAACCCATCCGCGACAGTTCCTCGAAAACGACGCGGAAGCCGAGTTGGTAGACCTTGTCACGGACGCTGTAGAGCTGGATGCCGATGGCGTCCCTGGGGATGCTCAGGCCGGCGCCGTGCTGCTGGGCACCGGGGCCGGGCGTCTGGGCGGCGGCGGGGAGCGCGCCGGCGAAGGTCGCCGCACCGATGGCCACGGTGCCTGCGGCTGCCGCGCGCAGGAAGCCTCTGCGGTCGAAGTCATGGGCGAACTGACCCATCATCACTCCTTCGTTGTGGAACACCGGGCCGCGGTAGGCCGCGGCGGGGGCCGTCAGGGGGAGACGCCCTCGCCCGGCGTCCGGGCGGGGTGGTCGTAGGGGGCGTTCGTCGGCCTGGAACGCCTGGCGGACGGGCGGTCGGCGGAACGGCTGGCGGGGCGACGAAGTCACGCGCGGTGAGCGAGGGCGGTACGGCTGCCCCCGCGCGTTCTCACCGGGGACCGCGTGACGGCGACGGGACGGCCTCGACGAATCCTCAAAGGACGATGAACGCCTGAGACCGCCGATAGTTCATCACGAACCGCCATGACTTTTCACCAGACCAGCAAAAGATGTGGCCACTTCAGGCCATGAAACGCGGCTACTGAGCAGTACATCCTTGACAGTCCATGGTCATGGCCCACACGCTCATGACGCTTCTTCAGGGGGCCGCGAACCCCGCCGGGCCCTCGCTCCACGTCCCACCCCGGACCGCGCGACCACATCCGCCTCCGTCCAGTCGCACGACTCCGGAGACCGGTTGCCGGCGGCGTGAACACCAGGGCCCCTGTCCACTCCACCGGCGAACCGGCACGTGCCGGCACGGACATCCGGACCCGTCCCGCGATCCCGCGCGACGAAGGCGCTCGCACGACGTCCATCGCAGTGCTCCGAGAGAGGTAGGCAGCCACGTGCGTACACCAGCAAGCCGACTACTCGCCGCCACGCTGAGCGCAGCGCTCAGCGTGGGGGCCGCGGTGGCCGGATCGACGTCCGCGCACGCGCGGACCCAGGCATCAGGCAGAACGGCGGCCTCCACCACGGCCGCGGCTTCCGACTTCCAGCAGGTCACCCTCGCCAAGGGACCGGACCAGGTGGGTGAGCCCATGGGCTTGGCGGTGCTGCCCGACGGCAGCGCCCTGCACACCTCCCGTGAAGGCACCGTCTACTACACGACCCTCGACGGTCTCACCGACGTGGCGGCGAAGCTGTCGGTCTACACCCATGACGAGGACGGTCTGCAGACCATCGCGATCGACCCGCACTTCGCCAAGAACCACTGGGTCTACGCGTACTACGCGCCGAAGCTCGACACTCCCACGTCCAACGCCCCGGACAACGGAACGGCCGCCGACTTCGCGCCCTACAAGGGCTACAACCAGCTCTCCCGGTTCACCTTCGCCGACGGCAGGCTCGACCTGTCGAGCGAGAAGAAGATCCTCCAGGTCGGCACCGATCGCGGGCAGTGCTGCCACGTGGCGGGCGACATGCACTTCGACGGCGACGGCAACCTGCTGCTGAGCACCGGCGACGACTCCAACCCGTTCGCCTCCGACGGCTACGACCCCATCGACCGGCGGCCCGACCGCAACCCCGTCTACGACGCGGAGCGTTCGACGTCCAACACCAACGATCTGCGGGGCAAGCTGCTGCGGATCAAGGTGCACGACGACGGCACGTACACGGTCCCGGACGGCAACCTGTTCCCGAAGGGCACCGCGAAGACCCGTTCCGAGATCTACGCGATGGGCTTCCGCAATCCCTTCCGGTTCAACGTCGACAAGAAGACCGGCGTCGTCTACCTGGCCGACTACGGCCCGGACGCCGGCAGCGCGAACCCGCAGCGCGGGCCGGAGAACACCGTCGAGTACAACCGGATCACCAAGGCCGGTTACTTCGGATGGCCGTACTGCATCGGCGACAACACGCCGTACGTCCAGTACGACTTCGCCACGAAGACGTCCGGCCGGCCCTTCGACTGCGCCCACCCGGTGAACGACGCTCCCCTGAACACCGGCCTGAAGAACCTGCCGCCGGCGCAGCCGGCCTGGATCTGGAACCACTACGCGGGCAACCCGAAGTTCCCCGAACTCGGCGGCCAGGGCGCGCCGATGGGCGGCCCCGTGTACAACTACGACTCGGGGCTGAAGTCGGCGGTCAAGTTCCCCCGGAGCTATGACAACCAGTTCTTCGCCTACGAGTTCAGCAAGCACTGGATCAAACCGATCTCCTCCGACAGCAGCGGAGAGATCCAGTCGATCGACACGCTGACCAACGGCAGGGACTGGGCCCACCTCGTGGAGCCCATCGACACCGAGTTCGGGCCGGACGGATCGCTGTACGTGCTCGACTACGGCAGCGCGTGGTTCGGCGGCTCTCTGGACGCCGGGCTCTACAAGATCGAGTACGCGCCGGGCGACAAGGCGCCGACCGCGGTGATCAAGACCGACAGCTCGTCGGGCAAGGCTCCGCTGGCGGTCAAGTTCGACGGTACGGGCTCGACCGACCCGGAGAACGACAAGCTGACCTACGCGTGGGACTTCGACGACGACGGCAAGACCGACTCCACGAGTGCCGACCCGACGTTCACCTACACCGCGAACGGCCAGTACCACGCCAAGCTCACGGTGAGCGACCCGAGCGGCAGGACGGGCGTCGCCGCAGTCCTGGTCACGGTGGGCAACACCGCGCCTGTGCTGTCGTTCTCCCAGCCGCCGAACGGGCTGACGTTCAAGGACGGGGACCAGGTCGCGTGGAAGGTCGACGTGACCGACCCGGACGGCACCCCGGTGGACTGCTCCAAGGTCCAGGTCAGCTACTCCCTCGGCCATGCCATGCACTCCCACAACCTCGCGCAGGCGACGGGGTGCAGCGGTACGTTCTCCATGACCGCGGCGGGCCACACCGACGCCGACGACTTCTACGGCATCTTCTCGGCGAGCTACACGGACGCCTCCCCGACCGCCGGCGTACCCGATCTCACCGGCACGGCACAGATCGTCCTGCAGCCCAAGGCCCGGCAGGCCGAGTTCTACCGCACGCAGTCCGGCGTGCAGACGAGTTCCGACGCCAATGCCCAGGGCAACGCGGCGGTCACGTCGATCGACAACGGTGACTGGATCGAGTTCGACCCGTACGACCTCCAGGGTGTGAGCAAGATCGACTTCCGGGCCGCGTCCAGCGGTGCCGGCGGCACCATCGAGGTCCACACCGACGCGCCCGACGGCCCGCTGGCCGGCACGGCGACGGTCGGCGACACCACCGGCGCCTACACGACGGTCGGTACACCGGTGACCGACCCGGGCGGGACGCACAAGCTGTACTTCGTCTTCAAGGGCGGCAGCGCGGACCTGTTCCGCCTGGACTCCTTCACGATGAGCTGACCCGGCCGCCCCGTCCGCCCCGCCGGGCCGTCACCGACGGCCCGGCGGGGCGGTCTGTCTCGTACGGCCCGCACGACAGGCAGACGGACCGGACGGCGTACTTCCACGTGCCTGCCGCTCATGGCGACGCCAAGGTGGGACAGGAGAGGCCTGTCGAAGGGAGCGTCCGCCCGTGGGAATCCCGAGCCCGCATCACTTCATGGGGACGGGCACAGACCGAGGGCCGCGCCGGCCGGGGCGCCCCCGGCTGCGCACCGCAGCGGTCACGCTCGCACTCGCCGCGGCGGCGGGCTGTTCCGTCTCCGGCCCGGCGAGCCGTACCGCGACGTCCCACGTCGCGGCGGACCGGCGTGCGACACCGGCCGTGACCAGGGCGAACCACACCTACCAGGTACCCGATCCGCTGCCCGCCGCGGAGCCGGGCATGCTGATCGCGGCCACGGACCACGGCCCCGACGCACGGCTGGAGGACGCGCGGCGCTACACGGTGCTGTACCACTCCACCAACGCGCACGGCGCGGACATCGCTGTCAGCGGGACCGTACTGCTGCCGTCGGGCACCCCTCCCCGGCGGGGTTGGCCGGTGGTCTCCTGGGCGCACGGAACCACCGGTGTGGCCGACGCCTGCGCCCCCTCCCAGTCGCCGAACCTGGGCCTGGACGTCTTCGCCCAAGAGCTGCGGGCGCTCCTTCGCGCCGGGTACGCGGTCGCCGCCTCGGACTATCCCGGACTGGGTACCCCGGGCCCGCACACCTATCTGGTCGGCGCGGACGAGGGCAACGCCGTGGCCGACATCGTCACCGCGGCTCACCAGCTCGCACCCGTCCTGGCGCCGGTGTGGTTCGCGGTCGGGCACTCACAAGGGGGGCAGGCCGCACTGTTCGCCGCCCACGCCGAGCGCCGGACGGGCGCCCAGCGCCTCGGCGCGGTGGTGGCCGTCGCCCCCGCGAGCCACCTGGAGGCGATGCTCGCGGGGGTGAAAACCTCCCACGTGCCCAGCGAGCTGTCCTTCGCCTTCTACTCACTCGTCGGCCTCGCAGCCGCCGAACCCGGTGGCCGTGCGGTGGATCTGCGTTCGCTCCTGGGGCCCTCGGCAGCCGCCACGGCCTCCCGGGTCATCGCCGACTGCGTGACGGACAGCGACCCCGCCCTCAAGGGGGTGAACACCGAGGAGATGCTGCCGCTGCAAGGGGACCGGCTGCGGCGCATGAGCACGCGGATGGGCGCCTACGGCGACCCGGACCGCGCCCCCGTCACCGTCCCCACGCTGGTCGTCCAGGGTGGCGCCGACGAGGACGTGCCGCCCGCCTGGACCGACGAAGTCGTAGCCCACCTGCGTCGTCCGGGCTCCCCCGCGCTGGTCTACCGCACCTACCCCGGTGCGGGCCACAGTCAGGTCCTGGGCCGGTCCGTCTGCGACCTCCTGGCCTTCCTCCAGGCCCACGGCGGAACCCGGCCCGGGACATGCGTCCCGCCTGCCGGCAACAGCGGCATCGGCGTCGGCTGAGCCCTCCTCTTGCGAGCTGCGGTCCCACCGGCCGCCGCTCCGTCATGTCGGCCTCTTCTGACGGGACTTCGTCTGCAACCTGGGCCACCTGTGACCCTTGACACAGCTCCGGCATCACTGCACCCTTCCACCATTCGGTTGGTGTCTACCGAGGAGCGGAATCGACTCCGTCCTCAACTCCTCGGAGTGCCCGCAGGATGCCCCTCGCCCACACCGTGCAGGCGCCAGAAAAGGGTGCTACATGATCCTTGCCAACTACCAGCAGAACTACAGTCCGGTGGGCCATTCGCTCGGACTGTCGTCCATCGTCGCGATCCTCCCGCTGCTGGTCCTGTTCGTGCTGCTCGGTGTGGTGCGGATGAAGGCGTGGCTCGCCTCGCTGATCTCCCTCGCCGTCGCCGTGGTGCTCGCGGTGACGGTGTACTCGATGCCGCTCGGCGACGCGCTCGACAGCGGGCTGCTGGGTGCCGCGTTCGGACTCTTCCCGATCATGTGGATCGTCATCAACGCGATCTGGATCTACAACCTCACCGTCGAGACCGGTCACTTCGACGTGCTGCGCCGGTCGTTCGCGTCGATCAGCGACGATCAGCGGGTGCAGGCGATCATCATCGCCTTCTCCTTCGGCGCCCTGCTGGAGGCGCTGGCGGGATTCGGCACGCCCGTCGCGATCAGTGCGGTCATGCTGATCGCCCTGGGCTTCAAGCCGCTCAAGGCGGCCACCGTCGCGCTGGTCGCCAACACCGCGCCCGTGGCGTTCGGCGCGATAGCCGTGCCGATCACCACCCTGGCGGGCGTCACCGGCCTGCCCGTGGAGGACCTCGGCGCGATGGTCGGCCGGCAGACGCCGATCCTGGCGCTGTTCGTGCCGCTGGCCCTGGTGTTCATCGTGGACGGCCGGAGGGGGCTGCGGCAGACCTGGCCGCCGGCGGTGGTGTGCGGTGTGTCCTTCGCGGTCTTCCAGTTCCTGTCCGCGAACTTCTGGTCCGTGCCGCTCGCCGACATCGTCGCCGCGCTCGCCTCCGCGCTGGCGGTCCTGGCGTTCACCCGGGTGTGGCACGCCGAGGAGACGTACCAGGAGAGCGACGAGGACGGCGGCGCCGGGGGCACCGGCGGCTCCCGCCGGCCACCGGCCTCCGGGGGCGAAGCGGTCGCGGGCGGCGGCGAGTTCGTGGACTCGCGGGTACTGACCCGGGCCCGCGCGGACGCCGGCCGGGACACGCACGACTCACCGCGGGAGGTCTTCAAGGCCTACGCGCCCTACCTGGCCATCATCGTGGTGTTCGTTCTGGCCACCCGCGTACCGGCGATCACCGGCAAGGCACCGACCAAGGTCGGCGAGACCGGCACCGGTCTCGATTCGGTGACCCGCATCGTCAACTGGCCGGGTCTGCACATCCTCAAGGCGAACGGCGACCCGGTCGCCACCACCTTCAAGCTCAACTACCTCTCGGCGGCCGGGACTCTGCTGCTGATAGCCGGGCTGATCAGCATGGCGCTGCTCCAGGTCGGCCCGCGCCGCGCCCTGCGCGCCTACGGACGCACCCTGGACCAGCTGAAGTTCGCGGTGCTCACCGTCATGCTGGTGATCGGGCTCGGCTACATCATGAACGAGTCCGGTGAGACCACCACGCTGGGTCTGTGGGTGGCCGGGGCCGGCGGGGCCTTCGCCTTCCTCTCACCGATCCTCGGCTGGCTGGGCGTCGCCGTCACCGGCTCCGACACCTCCTCCAACTCCCTCTTCGGCGCCCTCCAGATCACCGCCGCCCACCAGGCCGGCCTGTCGCCCACCCTCATGGCCGCGGCCAACTCCTCCGGTGGCGTGCTCGGCAAGATGATCTCCCCGCAGAACCTCGCCATCGCCGCGGCCGCGGTCGGTTTCGAGGGCCGTGAGGGGATCCTCTTCCGGCGGGTCATCGTGTGGAGCGTGGTCTTCATGCTCTTCATGTGCGTGCTGGTCTACCTGCAGAGCACACCGGCGCTCGACTGGATGGTGGTGGGCTCTCCGGCAGCCAGGTGAGCAGCCGTCGCCGACCCAGTCCCGCATGCGAGCCGGCGGCACCCGCAGCGACCTTATTTTGATCGTTGTTGACAGGACGAGCCTATCGGCGCGGCAATACCGAGGGATAGCCTCGCCCCGTCCGCGCCCCCCTGTGCCACCACCCCCCACCTGAGGGGGCGGACACGCAAGTCCCCTTTCCATCTGAAGGAAGGACTCTGATGGCACGCACCATCAGACGGTGGCTGCTCGCGGGGGTGGGCACACTCGGCCTCGCAACGGCGGGCGCCGTACCCGCGACGAGCGCCGCCCACCAGGCAACCTATCCGCACGTTCGGCCGACCGTCGCCGACTACACGCAGTTGACGAACAGCCAGACCCCACCGACCCAGTCCCAGTGCGCGTCGGTGGGACGCCGCTGCTTCACCCCCCAGGCCATCCAGGCGGCCTACAACGTAGGCCCGCTGCACTCAGCCGGAGACGACGGCCGCGGGCAGACGATCGCCATCGTCGACTCCTACGGCAGCGACACCATGGCCCACGACCTGCACGTCTTCGACAAGGCGTTCGGCATCGCATCCATGTGCGGGGAAGAGGGCGTCACCTGCGCGCCCGGCATGCCGACCTTCAGCGAGCTTCATCTGCAGGGCTCACCCGCCACCAAGGCACCCCCGTCCACGAGCAACTCCCCCGGACAGGAGGACAAGAGCGCGTGGGCGCTGGAGGTGGCTCTCGACGTCGAGACCGCCCACGCCATGGCACCCGGCGCCAACATCCTGCTGGTCAGCACTCCCACCGCCGAGACCCTCGGGGTACAGGGCTTCCCCCAGATGATGGCTGCCGAGCAGTACGTCGTCGAGCATCACCTCGCGACCGTCATCTCCCAGTCGTTCGCCTCCGCGGAGGGCGCCTTCCACACCGCCCAATCGCTCGAGAACCTGCGCTACGCCTACAAGGCGGCGGCACAGAACGGTGTCACCGTCCTCGGCTCGTCGGGTGACGACGGAAGCGCCGGCTCGGTCAAGACGCCGGTGGGCCAGGGCGGCTCGACCCTCTCCGACCCCGCCGTCGAGTGGCCCGCGTCCGACCCGCTGGTCACCGGGGTCGGCGGCACGTACCTGTGCACCGACCCGACCGCCACCAGCGGCAGGGTCGTCGACAGCGTCTCCCCGCCGGGGGTCTGCCAGAAGGCCCCCGGGCAGTCGGAGATCGGCTGGATCGGCTCGGGCGGCGGCTCCAGCAGCGTCTTCGCCAAGCCGGACTACCAGTCGGGCGCGCTGCCGGCCGGCAGCACCTCCATCGGCGCGATGCGCGGCGTCCCGGACATCTCCCTCCAGGCGAGCCCGTCGACCGGAGCGCTGGTGTACCTGTCCCTCCCGCCCGACGGCCAGGGCGGGCTGAAGTGCGGCAGCACACCGTGCAGCACGGGCTGGTACGACATCGGCGGCACGTCGCTGGCATGTCCCGAGTGGGCGGGCCTGGTCGCCATCGCCGACCAGATCAACCGCGGTGGACTCGGACTGATCAACCCGGCTCTGTACAAGCTCGCGTCGAACCCGGCCACCTACGGTACGGACTTCAACGACGTCACCGTGGGCAACAACACCGCCGAGGCCTCCGTCCCGGGCTACCCGGCCACCGCAGGATGGGACCCCGTCACGGGACTGGGCACGCCGAACGCGGCGAAGCTCCTGCCCGACCTCGTCGGCGCCGTCCACGGCGGCTGACTCCGTCTGGTGCATTTACACGGGGCTTCCCGCCGCCGGCCGGCGGCGGGAAGCCCCGTGTAGGTCACTCAGAGACGAGCGGGATCCTTCCCCTTCACCGCCCCGCGCAGCGCCACGGCCACCCGGAGCTGATCCGAGACGGACTTCACCGTCATGCTCGGGAACTCGCTCCCGTATCCGACCGTGTTGAGCGCGGCGATCCGGTAGACGTACGACGTCTTCACGGAGCCCGTCGGGTCGACGAAGGTGCGGCTCCCATGGGTGTTCGGCTGGTTCAGCGGGGAGCCGACCGTGCCGACGTCGTCCCATGTGGTGCCGTCCGTCGAGCGCTGGACGACGAAGGACGTCTCGTTGATCGAGTTGTCCTGCCACTGCAACTGGTTGCGGGCCTTGGAGCCGTTGCCCACGACGGTGGACGTGAGCCCGCTCGCCTTCAACGGCGGCAGCGCCAGCGACTCGGGACGCATCATGTCCATCTCCTCGTGGCTGAGGATGTGGCAGTGGATGACGTACTCCCAGCCGAAGTTCACCAGCTTGTTCGTGATGGCCGCCGTGGGGTTGCCCTGCGGATCGACGTTGTTGAACATCGACGTGTCACCGTCCGGCATCGCCGGGTTCAGCGGTCTGACGGAGTTCGGCACCTCGAAGGGTGTCGTCGGCACGACCGGCCGCAGGGCGACGATCGTGTCCTCCAGCGGGCTCATCCGCACCGTGTCCTTCCAGCCCAGCTCGTTGGCGTCCGGTTTGATGACGATGTTGTCCCAGGTCACCCGGTTGAGGAGTTGGACGTCGTACAGATGGAAGTGCAGCGGGTGCGTGTCCACCCCGTTGTGGGTGAACCGCCAGATCTGCGTCCCGTCCGCGGTGGATCCGATGGGCGTCACCTTCATGTCCCCCTTGGGGAGATCGGTGCCGTCGATCAGCTCGGTCTGCGGGTTGACGTACGGGTACAGCGTCACGTTCTGGGCGCCCGGTGTGGGTGGTTGCGCCTCGACGCCGAGCGTGGCCTGCATGCGGCCGAAGTCGTCGAACGTCGTCGCGTTCATCTCGTCGTGGATGGCCTTCGGCTGGAGTGGCATCGTCGACTTGGCGGCCGGTGACTTGAGTGTGTTGAAGCTGAACTTCGAGGTGTCGTTCACCCGGACGAGGCCGTCGCAGGTGTTCACCGTCGTGTTGGTGACGTTGCAGTTGCTGCTGGCGGCGAAGTTCGTGCCGTAGGCCGAGTTGTAGGCCGCCTGTCCGACGATCACCGGGTTCTGCCCCGACTCGAAGACGCCGGAGCCGTCCGCGTGGTGCTTGAAGGCGGCCTGCAGCTTGGTCAGGTCGAACGCCGGGGCCGGGGCGGTGTCCGCGATGGTCACCTGCATCACGGTGCGGGTGTTGGGACCGTACCCCGGCATGATCCCGGGTGCGCCGACCGGGCTGAGGTCGGGTGCGCCCGTGTAGTAGTCGTATGACGCGACGCGCGCCGGATAGGCCGCGGGAGCGTCGTTGTAGAGAATGAGGGTCTTGCCGGCGAACTTCGAGAAGTCCACCAGGACGTCGGCCCGCTCGGCCGGCGCGAGCGCCAGCGAGTGCTTGTCCACGTTGCCGACGTCGAAGCGGGTCGGGTCGGTGATCCAGGTCGTCGGCTGCTGACCGTCGATGACGGCCGGCGCCGGCAGGAAGCCGCCCTCGTTGGCGATCTGGACCCAGTCCGGTCCGGCGGCGTCGTTGCCGGCGTCCACCGGGGTGGGCGACACGTTGGGGTCGGTCTGCGCGGCCTCCAGCTCGTTCGGCTTCAGCGCCACCTCGGTCGTCCCGTCGCCCAGCTTCGGGTCGGCGGTGTACCACTGGAAGTTGAAGAACCGGTCGTTGGCGGCGTTGAGCAGCCGCATCCGGTAGGTCTTCGGCTGAAGCGTCACCTTCGGATAGGCGACCCCGTTGACGATGGGCGTGTCGTTGAACTGCTCCATGCCCATCGAGATGTTCGGCGTGCCGGGGATCTGCTCCGGCTCGCAGTAGGGGGCGTCCTGGTACTGCCAGGTCGACTCGTCGTCGAGCTTGCACTTCGGGTCGTAGTACGGGTTCGCGATCGGCCCGTACTTGGTGTCGCCGGCCGGCGGCCAGAACCACGGCCCGTACATCCAGCGCCCGTACGAGCTCATGCCCGACGGGTCGCCCGGGTTCTGCGCGGGCATGTAGACGTGGTGGTACCAGAAACTGCCCTTGGTGCCCCAGCGTTGGCTGTTCCAGGTGGGGTCCTGGCCGTAGGACACCGTCTTGCCGTTCGCGTCCTTCTGGTCCTTGAGCTGCGCGTCGTCGGGTACGAAGGTGCGGTCCTGGACGAGCAGCGGGAGCGTCGAATCCGCGTCGGGAATCGTGCCGCTGCCGACCAGCGCCTTCTCGGTGTCGTCGGTGATGGTGTAGCCGGCGGCCTCACCGGCGTACACGTTCAGCCGGGTGATGCCGTAGGAGTGGTCGTGGTAGAACATCAGCCGCGCACTCTGCTGGTTGGTGTAGTAGAACGTCGAGCAGCCGTCGTCCTTCGCGGCGCAGAGCTCCGCCCCGGCGCCGTCCTTCATGTCCGGCGCGTTGCGCACGCTGACGCCCTGCGGCCAGTCCGTGTTCTCGCCGGCCGGGGTGATCCACTGGTGCGGGGTGCCGTCGCTGATCCACGGTGTGATGCCGCCGTGCAGGTGCAGCGTGGCCCGGTTGTCCTTGAAGCAGCTGGTCTTGTCGTTCGTGCACTCCGGGTTGCGCACCTCGTCGGTGACGGTGGCGTCGTTCTTCGGCGCGGGCATCGCCATCGGGCCCATGCCGGAGCCCATCCCGGTGCTGTCGACCGGCAGGAACAGGTCGCCTTCGGCGCCCTTCGGGAGCAGGTTGCGGAACACGACGCGTACCGGCCGGTCCTTGGTCGCGGCGATGATCGGGCCCATCCACTGCGGTGAGGTCACACCCGTGTACGGCAGTTGTTGCCTGGTGCCGTCCATCAGCTCGTTGTACAGGGGCACCTTCCGTCCGGGCACGGCGTCCGTCGACAGCTGGACGTAGCCCCGCACCAGGGTCGGCGGCAGGTCCGAGGAGAACCGGGTGCGGTACTGCACGAGACCGATGACGTATTCGTCGGCCGGCTTGCCGCTGGTGGTGACGGACTCGGGCACCGCCAGGGGGATGAACTTGTCCGACGGCTTCGTCGACGGTTCCTCGAGCTGCGGAACGTCCGGACAACCCGTACCGTCCGCCTTGGGGTCGCAGGTCGTCGGGAGCTGGTCCTGGAACTTCTTCATCCCGACCGAGAGGTACCCGGCCCCCGGGTCGGTGACCTTGACGCCGGTGATCGCGCCGACGCTCGTCACAGCCTCCGCCGTGGCCCCGGAGCCTCCCTTCGACGTCGGGTCCGTGACGGTGACTTCGGGTGTCCCGGTGTAGCCGGAGCCGATCGTGTCGACGGTGAGCGCCACCAGTTTCAGGGTGCTGGAGACGGTCGCCGGTGTCGCGCCGGGAATCGGGTCGGCCGCCGTCCCGTTGCGGATCGTGACGCCGGGCGCGCTGCTGTAGCCGCTGCCGGGGTCGTCCACGGTCACCTTCGAGACGCTGCCGTCGGCGGCCAGGTCCGCCGCCTCGACATGCCCCTTGGCCACGGTGCCGTTCGGGTCGTCGGGGAGGTCGAAGTCCACCGTCGGCATGGTGTAGCCCGACCCGCCGTCCTTGACCGTCACGGCGTCCACCCCGCCGGACGCCGTCGCCGCGGCACCGCTGCCGCCACCGCCGGTGATGCCGACCGAGAAGCCGCCGTAGCCGCTGCCCGCCGCGCCGACGGTGAGGGCGGTCACGCCGCCGGTCGACTGGACGGTCGCCGTGGCGGCCGCCGCCGTGGTGCCGCCGTCGACGGTGACGGAGGTCCCGTCGGCGGTGTAGCCGTGGCCCGGCGCGGTCACCTCGATGCCGGCGATGCCGCCGGTCTGCGGGTCCACCGTGGCCGTCGCTTCGGCGCCGGTCCCCGCCGGGACCACCTGGGCCCCGAAGGAGTACGTCCGGTCCTGGGACGGGTAGAGCGGGTAGTCCTTCGAGTCGACCGTCACCGTGCCGCCCTCGGCCGGGGGCACGTTGACCGGCGCAGACGCCGAACTGTCGACGCCGGCCGGGTACATGAAGGTGTCGGTGCCGGACGGCACACCGGTGTCGACCGGGACGCCCTCGCCGTAGAAGCCGATGACGTCACCGGCCCGGACGGTGACGTCGGGGACGTCGTACGTCGCGACCTCCCCGTCCGTGGAGCCCGGCTTGGGCACCGTCTTCAGCCCGCTGTCGGCCACCACGGTGTACTGCTTCGGTGTGTCCGTCGGCCGCAGGACGTAGGCGTGGAAGACGCCGCCCTCGGATGCCGTGGGGCTCCCACCCGGTGTGGTCTGGTTCCAGGTCCGGAAGTTCTTGAGGGTGCCCTTGGGCAGCGGAGACCCGGCCAGGACGACGAACACCGGTCCGAGTTCGCCCGGCGGCGTCGCGTAGTCGGTCGCGTAGGCCCGGTCCGTCAGCTTGTTCCCCACCGACATCGCGGTGGAGGTGATGGCCACCTTGGCCTTCGACAGGGTCAGCGGGCTGTTGGCCCAGTTCGGCCAGGGACCGAAGTAGTGCGGGACCTTCGTCTCGTCCCTCGCGCTGCTCGGCCCGGCGGAGGCGGCCGCCTGCGCCGCCCGCGCCTCCTGTGCCGGCGACGGCGGCAGGCCCAGCAGGACCGCTGTCGTCGCCCCGACGCCGATCAGCGATACGATCCGCCGTCTTCGCCTTTCCCACGGCCTCGTTGCTTGTCGCGTGAACACGCCTTCTCCCTCCCCTTGGTGACCCGTCCGCCGTCGCGTGCGGGTCCGACCCCCCTTGGCCTGGCGGGCGGCAGCGGGCACGAGGGCACGAGTCGCTGCCGTCGGCCGGTGGCGTGATCCACAGGGGCCGCGCGACAAGTGTCCGGCCGGCCTCCGAGTGGGTGGGCGAAGATGACGAGCCTCTCATCGAGTTGTCATGACTGCGGCGCGACGCCCCGCACTGCGCCGGACATCGGCACACCTGGCATCATCACCCCAAGTAGCGGAGGAATTGCACTAAGTGGCGAACATTCGGCTTCGGTGGGCACCGAAACGGGGCGATCCCGGCACCTTCGCGAAATCGCCTGCGGAGCACCGGGGCGGCGCCTACAAAGGTTGCGGGGACAACCGCAGATGACAGCTCAGGGGACTCTGTCATCTCGCGCGGGGGGAGGGTGGCCGTCATGGCTCGGGTACTGGTCGTCGAGGACGAGGCGCGGCTGTGTGCCTATCTCACCCGCACACTTGGGGCGGACGGTCACCTCGTCGACAGCGCGAGGTCCGGTCCGGACGCCGTACGCCGCCTGCGCGACAGCGAGTTCGACCTGGTCGTGCTGGACCTCATGCTGCCGGGGTTCGACGGTTTCGAGGTGATGCAGCGTGCCTTCGACCGACGACCCGACCAGCGGGTCCTCGTCCTGTCCGCCATGATGGACGTCGCGACGCGGGTCCGTTGCCTGCAGATCGGGGCCATCGACTTCCTCGGCAAGCCCTTCGCGACGGCGGAGTTGGTGGAGCGGGTCCGCACCAGGCTCCGTACGCCGTCGACCAGCGTGTCCCAGCGGTGGCTTCGGATCGGGGAGGTCGTCCTCGACCTCGAGCGGCAGATCCTCAGCCTCGGCGGGAGGGACGTACCCCTGTCGCACCGGGAGTTCATGCTGCTCGGCCATCTCATGCGGCGAGCCGGACAGGTGTGCAGCCGGCGTGAGCTCCTCGCGAGCGTCTGGGGCTACGCCGACGATCCCGGAAGCAACGTGGTCGACGTGACGGTCCGCCGGATCCGCGGCAAGGTGCCCAGGCCGGTCATCGAGACGGTGCGCAATGTCGGGTACGCGTTCAGTGCCGGCTGAGCGGCGGCGTCTCGTCTTCGTCGGCTGGGTGCTTTTCGCCGCGTGCAGCCAGCTGCTGCTGTTCGTGGTGCCCGCCCTCGAGGCCGTGGCCTTCCACCTGGTGTGGATCAGCATGTCCATCGTCTACGGCGTCCAGGGCTGGTCGCCCCGGCGTACGGCCGTCGTGCTGGCCGTGGTCACCCTGGTCACGGGGACGACGCTGGGCGAGTTCGTCGCGGAGGGCCACGCCGGCTGGGACGAGCTCGCCGAGGTGCCGCTGATGGCGCTGGTGTTCCTCGCCATGGTCTGGCACGTACGCCGACGGGCCACCGCCCTCGCGGAGACCCGGAGCCTCGTCGAGCGGGAGCGTCGCGCCCAGGAGCTCAAGGAGCTGTTCGTCCGGACCTGCTCGCACGAGATGCGTACGCCGATCACGGTGGCCCGCTGCTACGCGGAGATGGTCCAGAACGAGCTGCCGAGCCCACAGAGCAAGGAGGACCTCGACGTCGTGCTGGACGAGCTGGACAAGCTCGGCCGCCTCTCCGGGCGCCTCCTCGCACTGGCCGACGCCTACGAGTCCACCGAGTTCGACTGGGGCCCCGTCGACCTCGGCTCGCTCCTGCGGCGAACCGCCCAGCGGTGGCGGCCGGCCTCGGACCGGGACTGGCTCCTGGACGCGCCGTCCGTCCTGGTCGACGGCGACGAGTCCCGGCTCGAGGCCGCCCTCGACGCCCTGGTGGAGAACGCCGTGAAGTTCACCGCGGAGGGGGACGCCATCGCACTGCGCTGCCGGGCGACCCGCGACGGTGCCGTGGTCGACGTGGAGGACGCCGGCATCGGTTTCGCCCGTTCGCAGTCCGACGACGGGAGCGGCCTGCCGCAGTCCTCGGATCGCCCCGGCACGGGGCTCGGCCTGGCCATCGTCCGGGCCGTCGTCGAGCGTCATGGCGGAGGCCTCGCCGTCGTGTCCGAGCGGCCGGGCGGCTCGCTGCTCCGCATGGAACTGCCGCGGCGACCACCGGCCGCCGAGCCGAGGCCGTAGGCGCGGCCACGGCGACTCGCCTCAGGCGAACGCAGCCTCGAGGGTGACTCCGCGCGAGTTCCCGCACGGCCCACGGTGCCGGGGCGGGCCGGCGCCCCGGCACCGCGTTCGCCGCGTCACCCCTTGTCGCGCAGCCGGGCCGCCAGGGAGGTCAGCGGCTCGGTCACCTCGGTGTGGTCCAGGGCGGTGAGGCGGGAGACCGCCGCGTCGAGGCGGGTGAGGGCGGGGGCGGGGCGTTCCAGGTAGATGCCCTCCACGGCAGCCGCGAGACGGACGCACTCGGCCCACTCGCGGGCGTGGTCCTCGTCGGATCCCGGTTCGCCGAGCAGGGTGAGGGCCTTGTCCAGAGCGGCCAGGGCGGTCTCGTACTCACGGGCGTAGGCGTTGACCCGTCCGTGTTCGTAGGCCAGGGCACTTTCCAGGGAGCGGCCGCGGGCCTCGTACTCCGCGGCGCGGGCCTCGTCGGCGATCCTGCCCGCGTCGGCGAGAAGGGCGAGGGCGTCGGCCAGGCCCTCGGGACCCTGCTGCTGGGCCTGGAGGCGGGCGAGCTCACGCAGGCAGCTGCTGAGCTGCTCGTAGCGGGGGGCCCGGACATGGGCGGCGAGTGCCTGGTCCGCGGCCTCGCGGGCCCGGCCGAACTCGCCGGACTCGGCGAGGAGTACGGCGGTCTCCGCGGCGATCATGGCGTGGCTCCCGGGGTCGTCGTCCCAGCCGGCCGACTCGGACGCGAGGGCGGCGAACTCCGCCGTGGCGGCCTTGAGGTCCTCGCCCGCGTGCAGCGCGCGGGCGCGGGTCAGGCGCAGCTGGGCGACGAGGCGGTCGTCCAGCTCTCCGGCGGCGACGTCCGGTTCGGCCAGGAGGGAGTCGAGCAGAGCGATGCAGTCCTCGACGCGGCCCAGGTCGAGGCTGAATTGGGCCGCGTTGCTGTAGGCGCAGAACGCGTCCGTCCGGCTGCCGTGGCGCAGTTCCAGCTCCGCGGAGCGCGTCAGGTGCCGCAGTGCCTCGTCGGGGCGGCCCAGGTGCATGCAGGCCTCGGCCAGATCACCGTGGAGGCGGGCGGTGTCGACGGTGTCGGACGGCCAGTCGGCGGCCAGTCGCAGGCTCTCGGTCAGGTCCGCGTGCGCGGCCTGCGCGTCCTTGAGGCCGAGCTGCATCCGGCCGCGCAGGCCGAGCGTGCGGGGCAGGTGCCAGGCGGGGCCGTGCGCCTTCAGCCGGTCGAGGAGGGCGTCGATCTCCGTGACCGCGGCGGGCAGATCGCCGGAGAGGGCGTACGTACTGGCCCGCAGCATGAGGGCGCCGGAGACCTGTCCGGCGAGGTCGTGCCGGGTGGCGAAGGCGAGCAGCAGGTCCACCTCGGCGAAGACGGGCGCGACGTGCTCCTCGTTCCCGGACGTCTGCAGACGCAGGCCGAGCGCGGTCGCCCGCAGCCGCAGCACGCGGGCCTCCTGGTACGGGGCGAGGCCCGGCGTCTCCTCGTGCAGACGGACGAGGGCCGCGTGGGCGGCGGTCATCGCGGCGGCCCTCGCCTCGGCTCCGTCGGCACGCTCCGCGGGGATCTGGCCCGCGCGGAGCAGGGCGCAGGCGCGGGCGAGCGCCGCGTCGCCCGGCGCTCCGGCCTCGTCGTACAGGCTCGCGGCCTTCTCGTACAGGGCGGCGGCTTCGTCGAACTCGTCCTTCTCGGCCGCCCGGCTCGCCTCGTCGGCCAGCAGGTCCGCGCGCAGCTGTACGAGCGGTCCCACGGCCGGGTCGCCGGGGTGGGCGTAGTCGGGGGCGGCGAGGAGCGTGCGCAGCCGCGCCCAGCAGGCCGCCGCATCCGGATGCCCCTGCTCGTCCAACGCCCGTGCCCGGGAGATGAGTTCGGGCAGCGAATCGGGGACGGTCGCGGCCGTGCGGGCGGCGGGCGCGACAGCCGGGGCGGCCGGGGCCACGTCGTCGAGGCCGCGGGTGCGCAGGGTCAGTTCCAGTGCGTCCAGGAGGGGGGCACGGTCGAGACGGGCCCTCCGCCGGTCGGTGTGGGCCGTGGTTCCGTTGCGGGCGTCGAAGCGGGCGGCGAGGTCGTCGGCGCGGCCACGCACCTCGGCGCGCAGGCCGGCCACCGTCCAGGTACGGCCCGCGTGTCCGCCTGCGGGCAGTTCGCCGTGGCCGAGGAACTCGACGCGCTGGAGGAGGACCTCCACGCCGGTGAGGAAGCTGAGCAGGTCCAGCGGCGAGTCGACGTCGTCGAACAGGCTCCGGTTCTCGGCGAGCAGTTCCAGGCCGCGTGCCTCGTTGCCGGTCAGCGCGCAGAACTCCAGGTGCCGGCCGACCTCCCCGGCCATCGAGGGATTGCGGCGGCAGCCGCGGTAACCGGCCAGGTGCAGCTCGCGGGCCCGGTCGGTGCGGCCGGTGCGCAGCAGGGGAAGCAGCGCGTACGAGACGGAGCGGGCGGGCTCCTCCTGGCAGGATTCCTTCCCGGCCAGGACGGGCTCCCAGGCGCGCAGCGCCCGCTCGTCGTCGCCCGACGTGAGGTGGAACAGAGCGCGCTCGCAGATCTCGCAGGCCTCGCAGTCGCTGAGCCTGGTGCGGGGACGGCCCGCCCACAGCTCGTAGGCGAGGGAGGTGTCCTCGCCCACGTGGGCGGCGAGCTGGTACGCCTGTCCGTAGTAGGGCTGGAGGCCGAGGCCGGCCCTCTCGTACCGGTCGCGCATCTCCGCCAGCCACTGGCGCAAGGCTGCCAGCGGTATCTCGGGCAGCGCGCGCAGGGCGTGGGCCACCCACTTGAACCGCCAGAACAGCATGTTGCGCAGGCGCTCGTCGAAGACGTCGGGCTGCTCGTCGAAGAGGGTGAGCAGACGAGCGAAGACGACGGGCGACTTCCTGGGCTCGGAGCCGTAGGTGTACGCCTCCTGGAGTTCGAAGAGCGCGTGGACGAGCGGCACGGGCTCCGCGAACCGCTCTGCGGCGTCGACCAGTTCCTCGGCCGTGACGGTACGGGTACGGCCGTAGGGGCGCCCGTCGTTCTCCTGGAGCGCCTCGTACAGCTCGTCAGTGGTCTGGGGTGCGGTCGGCATCGTCAGCTGTCCTTGCGCAGGGCGTGGGCGAGAAGGTCGAGGAAGGAGCGGTTGATGAGGCTCGACTCGGCGGGCCTGAGCGGGCGCCGGGACAGCATCGCGGCCTGCCCGTAGAGCGCTTCGGCGCTGGTGCGGGCCAGTTCGGGTTCGTCGATGGTGACGGCCGTACGGACCAGCGGATTGAGCTGGTTGAGGATCAGCTGGGCCCGCGGAGCCTCCTGGCGCAGGTGGCCGAGGATGTCCCCCCACAGGCCCCCCTGCTGCTCGCGGGCGAGCTGGGAACGGGTGCGCTCGTGCCGGGCCTCGCGGCTGTCGAGGAGGAGGGCTGGGGCGGAGGCGGGCTGGAAGGTGCGCAGCGCGACGTCGCAGTCGAAGACGGCGAGGGCGTCGCGGGCCAGGGCGAGGTAGGCCGCGGCGGCCAGTTCCGTCTCCCGGTCGACGGGGTCGAGGTGGGCGGTGAGCGTCGCCGGGTCGAGGTCGGCGACACTGACCTCCGGTCTGATCTCCGGCAGTCGGTGGACCAGTTCACGGTCGTAGGTGTAGCCGCCGTTGACGACGCCGAGTCCGGCGGCCGAGGCGATCGCCGCGACCTGCCGGAACTCCTCCACGCTGGAGGTCACGAGCACGGTGCGGTGGGTGCGCGCGAACTCGTCCAGCGTGGCGTGGCCGTCGGTGGTCTCGAACGGCAGCCACGGCAACAGCATCCGCAGGATCTCGTCGTCGTGCACCGCCAGCGACTTCACGGCCAGGTGGTGGGCCTGGAGGAAGCGGCCGAGGAGGTCCGGGTCGCCGGCGGCGGTCCGGGCGATCCACGCGCGGAGCCGTTCGGTGAGGGTGTCACGGACCGCGGCTAGGGTGTCGTCCTCGTACAGGGACTCGCGGGACGCCGTCGGGCGGAGGCTCTCGGCGTCGACGACGCAGCGGACGAAGAACGCCCACTCGGGCAGGATCTCCTCGGCCTGCTCGGACAGCAGCATGCCCTTGACGTGCACGCGGTGGCCGTGGCGGCGCCCGGCCGGCACGGCCTCGGGCAGCACGCACGCGATGCCCTTCAGGCCCACGGCCGGCAGGTCCAGCTCGACGGTGTCCAGCGGCGTGAATCCGAAGACCTCTTCGCCGTACGCGGCCAGCGCGCGGGATCGTGCTCCCGGGGTGGGGTACGTACGCGCCCAGGGTGCGGGCTCGGGGTTGACGGACGCGTCCGGTCCGCCCGTGCCGTCGTCGAAGGTCACAGGGTGGCGCAGCAGGGAGCCGAAGTGCCGGGCCAGCGCGTGCACCTGTGCCGGCCGGGTCCACTCGCCCGCGTCGGCGCGGGGCGTCAGCGTGACGGTGGTGCCGGGCCGAGGGCGGGCGGAGGCGGGCAGGGCACGGACGGAGTAGCTGCCGTCGCCGCGTCCCCGCCACTCCACGGCGGGGGCGTCGGGCGTGCGGGCGGAACGGCTCACGACATGGATCTCGTCCGCGACCAGGAAGCAGGAGAGCAGGCCGATGCCGAACTGCCCGATGAAGTCGCCGCGTTGCTCGGCGATCCCCTCGGCACGCTTGCTGCTGCGGCCGATCGTGGCGAGGAAGGTGTGCACGTCGGCCTCCGTGAGACCGACCCCGTCGTCCTCCACCCGTACCACCGAACCGTCGGCGTACAGGCGGATGCCGAACGCGTGGGCGGGGGCGGCCGGTTCGAGGGCGTGCCGTGCGGTCAGCGCGTCCACCGCGTTCTGCAGGAGTTCACGCAGGTAGACGCGGGGGCTGGAGTAGAGGTGGTGGGAGAGGAGATCGACGAGGCCCCGCAGATCCACCTGGAAGGTGCGATCGGCGCCGGCCGGGCTCAAAGGAGTGTCGGGCAGAGTCATCGGGCAGTCCGGGGTGAGGTGAGCGACGAGCGGCGGGTGGGTGGCGGGTTCAGGCGCTGCGCCGGGCGCGGGCGTACATCTTTTCCGGCTGCGCCATGTAACTCCAGGGCCACGGGGTGTACGCGCCTTGCAGCTCGCGGAAGACGCGCGGCAACGCGATCCTCTCGGAGGCCAGGGACAAGGCCATGGCGAAGACGTTGAAGTCGTGCTGCCAGCCCGGGCGACGCACGTAGGCGGCGTGGAGGATGCTGCGCTCGGCCGCGTCGAGCAACTCATCCTGGATCTCGGGGGTGATGAGGCAGTCCTTGTGGTCCGACTCGACCCACTCCTCGATGTGCGCGAGGGCGATCACACAGCCGAGGCGATGCCCCCCGGGCGCGCCGGCGAACGCCTCACGGGCGAACGCCAGGGCCTGTCCGGGCTCGCCGCCCCAACGGGGCTGCAACTGCGACACCCACCCCATGTGGGTCTCCGGATCCAGCGGGTCGCGGCGCAGGGCGGCGTCGAGCCGGGCCTCGTTGACGTCGGGGCCCAGCGACATGCCGCGGCCGGAGGTGAGGAGGCGGCTCCACGGCGTGACCCATTCCGGCCGCAGCTCGGCGGCCTCGAACAGCTGCTCCTCGGCGATGTCGAGCCGCTCGTGGAAAACCCGCCACTGCTCCCGCGTGACGTCCACGGCACGTGCGCCGGTACGCGCCTCCCAGCCCCACTTGATGTGGCGCGCCCCGGATATCAGCAGGGCCGTCGCCCGGCGCTCCTTGTCCTCCTCGACGGCCCGGCCGATCCAGTCCTGCACACCGTCCAGGTCGGCCAGTTCACCGAGGACTTGATGGTCGCGGCCGAGATCGAAGGGGGCCAGCGCCACGCCGACCGCCGCCCAGTCACCCGCTTCGGCCGCCTCCACCAGCGCGAGCACCCGCGCGTCTCCGAGCGCGCGCAGCGTGTACATCCCGTCTCTCTGCCAGCGCGGGACGGGCAGGGCGTAGGGATCCGCCGCCGGTCTCTCCGCACCCCCACCGAACAGCTTGCCGAACATACCGCGCCCTCCCCAGGTCCCGCGTGATCGTCTGGTGCAGCATAAGCGGCCCCACCGACACCGCTTCCGCAGGGTTTCCACGGGTGCTTCACGGAAAAAGGGAAACCCCCACGGGAGGATCGACGGATCCGACGGGTCACCGACAGTCCTGGAGACATCGCACAGCGCATCCGAGCCGCTGCCACCGTGCCGCCGCGCCGCCGCGCCGCCGCGCCGCCGACGAGTAAGGCCCGCGCTACGAGGCCGCGGGCATCCCCCTCACCCACGAACACGCAAACGAGGACCACGACCATAAGGTCGAGGTCCTCGCATCCGTATCGCTATGAAGAGTGGGACGTTCACGAGATCCCTTGACCAGGCACAACAGGACTGATTGATGTTGAGGTTCCCGCGGGCCGCAAGATCAGCCCCCAAGAGCATGCGTATGCATTTATTGATGGCTACACCTACGCCCCTGACGTAGTAGAGGCCTTACCCGCTGGGAAGCCGAGGGGTGAGTCCCTCGGCTTCCCAGCGGGAAGCTTCATTCGTCGTCATCCCCGTCATCGAGGTCGAAGTCGAAAGCCAGCTGGCCCGACAGAGCGTCGTCCGGCGTGGCCGCAGCCTGGGGCTCCGTCGGGTCCAAAGCCTCCTCGATCTCGTGAGGCAGAGCGTAATCGTCCGCGAGTCGCGCGAGGTGGAGGATCAAGGGCAGAGCCAACCCCTCGCGACCAGCACGGTAGTCCTCGCTGAAACGCTGCTGGTGGACGAATGCGGCCCATGCTTCCGCATCGTCACCGGGCTGAAGGCACGCGACGGTCAGTTCGAGGAGGTCCGGATTCCAGGCGTTCGCCGTCGGCCGGTAGGCGTTGTTGCCCGAGGCGTTGGTGTGCGGAGTGAGTTTGGCGTCGTCGTTGGTGAGATTTGGCTGCGAGCCGGACTTGCCGGTCGTGCTGTAGAAGACGCGGTCCGAGTCACCCCGCACTCCGGGCCGCCACAGCCCCATCGCGATGCCCGCACGTTGCTGGCCCCCCCACTTGGGAGAGAGTTCCTCCGCCTCGGCCCAGCACTGTGCCGTTTCGTCCCGGCTGCCATCGGCGATCCGAACGATACGAAGCTGCTTGCCGTACAGACCGATCCGCTGAAGGGGACCCCCGTCGAGGCCGAGCCTGTCCCGTTCCAGACCGTCGTTCCTCAGCCATGGCCAGCGCTTGCGGACGTCCTGGGCGTGGGCCAGGACGAGTGTCGGGGTGCTGCGCAGTTGTGCGAGGGTCTTCTTGATGAAGGCCGCCATGAGGGCCGACTGCTCCGCGCTGTTCTTCCTGCCTTCGACCCTTCCCGTCAATGACTTGAGGAGTTCGGGGTACGGCACCCATGCGTGCATGTCGGCCGACTTGCCCAGCACGCATTTCGCGCCCGGTCGGATGAGCACCGCGATCGGCGTGAACTGCTGCTTGCCCGTGGGCCCGTCAAGGCGGCGTTCCACTAGGTGGAAGGCCACCTGGTTCAGATTCGCGGGGATGAGCGCGTCACCGAGCGTGTGCTGAGGCACCAGCCGCATGCCGGTCTGGCGCAGGCCGTCCGACCAGGCCGCGGCGGCACGCAGACCTGCATCGGCGAGAGCCTCCTCTGTCTCCGCATCCGGGTCCGGTGGACGGATGAATTGGGTCACCAGGCCCGCGTCCGCGCAGCCGAGGCGGATCGCGTGCTTGGGGTCGGTCCGTCGCTTGGCGTGGCGGAAGGCATCCTGCCCGTCGAGCTCCACGAAGGCCAGCCGCACCCCGGGGACGGCTTCCCGCAGAGCGGCCATGGCCTGCGCGACACCGATACGGCGCTCCTCGATGGCCTTCTCGTGTTCCTGCCCCCGGCGCGGCACGCCGTCGCCTCCCAGCGGTGCACCGAGAGAGCCCAGTGGCCGCGCGTGCAGCCGGATGGTCAGCTCCTCCGCCTCCCACACCCAGGTATCGGGACCCTGCTCACGCCGGTGCCCGGCCAGCCCCAGCCCCGTTTCCGCCGCTGCGATCATCTGATCGCGGATGGCGTCGCTCTGGTGGAGCACGACCGCGGTGAGGTCCTCCCCTTCGAGAGCTTTGGCCAGGCGTGCCCGCAGAACCTGAGCGTTGTGGGCCGTGTTCAGCTCACGTTGGTCCAGGATGACCGCGCGCTCTTCGGGAGCCTTCTCTTCCATGTTCTTGGGAATGGACGGCAGCTTCTTGAGCTGCTTCTTGGGTGGCCGCGCGTACGCACTGCGCTCGAGCTTCGGAACGGAGACGAACTCGGGAGCGATCGCCTGCTCCGCCCACTCGATCATCCGTCGGCGTTCACTGGGCATCAGTCCGGTGCCGATCGTGTGCCTGCCCATGGCCGCCTGGTGCCCGATCGCGATCCGGATGCCGTCCCGGCCGTGGATCCAGTGGTCGGCCTCCTTCACCAGCCGGTCCGGGGACGGCAGTGCGTCGAGTGCGCTGATCCCGGCGAGCATTCCTTCTGCTCCGCCCTGACGCCAGTCCGTGGTGCCGTTCTTCCACTCCAGCATGGCGACGGCGAAACGCTGCGGCTGCGGGCCGTCGTGGACGAGGGAGTCGTCCGGGAGCAGGTACGCGGACACGCCCTTGCCGTACGGCATGTAGACCTTGCCGGTGACGAACCGACGCACGCCGGCGGCCACGTGGACGCGCGGGACGGGTGAGAAGGGAACGGTGCGCGCGGTGATGCGGAGGGTCGCCGCGTAGTAGGCCAGCTTGCCGTCGCCGCCACCGCGCCGCCCGGGTACGTACTCGATCACGTTCGACATCAGCTCGGCGCCCCCGCTTCCCTGCCCCCTGGCCCCCGTGCGACCGGCGACCTGTCGGAAAGACAGCTGCTGCCCGTGGTGTTCGTACGGTCCCTGGCGCGCGATCCTTTCGGCGAGGACGTCGGGAAGCAACCGGTACACGTGGGGCGCGGGCAGAGCGGTTCCTCCGAGCGACACCTTCTGCTCGAGGAGATCGACCCTGCTGGGCTGCCAGCTGAGAGCCGCGGTGTCGAGGTCACGAAAGCAGCTCGTCAGCAGGGCCGCGGTCTCGGGATCGCCGGCATCGCGAGGGAGGCTCCTGAGCCAGGTGGCGATGTAGAGGTTCGTCACCGCCATCGGGTACGCGTCCTGGCAGTACAGCCAGGGGTTCTCCGAACCGAACCGTGCCGTGGAGTCGACCGTGATGATGTCCGGCGCGGTGGCGCGCATCAGCTGGTTGACAGCCGCTGTGGGTACGCGGCGCCGTCGCTCGGCCTGCCCCTCTGTCATTCCGCCGTGGTAGAGGCGCAAGAGTGGTTCCTCCCAGTGGGCGGGCAGGGAGAGCGTGTGCATCGGAATGACGAAGGGTCCCCGTGCCTGGTCGGGCAGGTACGCCGCCAGACGGTTGTACTGGTAGGCCATGGTGTCGGTTCTCCTCGGAGCAAGGCGTGAAGTCGTCGGACGCGACGCGAACACGTCGGGAGTGCGGTGTGGTGACGGATACCGTCAGCCCATGTCCACCAGGGCGCGGTAGAGCGGTTCGTACAGCTCACGGACGAGGGACTTGTCGATCGGGGCGGGGTTCCGCTCCGCCGAGTTCCCGTCCTCGAAGTAGGGGGCGAGCACCTCACGCATACTCGCCAGCAGGCTGGTGTCGGGGGTGTCCGCGTCCTGGAATCCGGCTTCTCGGGGGGAGAAGGCCGCGTCGACAAAGACCACCCGGGCCGGCACGCCGCCGCGCACCAGGCGACCGATGACCTGCCACATGACGACGAGCTGGTCCCAGGTGAACGCCGCCTTCTCCTCGTCCCGCAGGCTGGACCAGGCCAACCGTCGGGTGAGGAAGCGGTTCCACTGACGGCGTGCGCGGCTGCGGAATGACACGGCCGCCTGGTCGGGTGTGGCGGCGGCGAGCGCGTTCTGTCGGAAGGACCCGTCGACATCCCGGAGTTGGCGTACGGCCCAGTCGTTGATGGACTGGATGGCGAGCGCGATGTCGTCGGGCCGCGGGTGTGGGCGTGCCAGGAAGTAGACCGTACCGATGGCCGCCTTGCCATCGCGCAGGACGATGTTATGTCCCCGCTCCACGGCGAGCAGCGGCGCGACGAGAATGTCGCCGCCGACTGAGAGGAATGTCTTCACGTCACCGCGGGGCAGCGTCCGTGCGGCGGCGTCCTCCGGCAGCCGGGTCCAGGCGGTGTCGGAGTCCGCGTCGTCGGACACGAGTCGGGTGACGCGGCCGTTCCACTCGGGGATCTGGTTGAGGTACTCGGCGGCCCGGCGTGCCTCGTCGTAGCTGCCGACGAGCAACAAGATGCGGCGGCGGTCTGGATCGTCGATCTCCTTCAGCTCGGCGTCCAGCATGCTCTCGGCGTCGGGCAGACTCCGGTCGGGCACCGCGAGCTGGTGCAGCATGTGCAGAAGGGCCTGCGGCCGTTCCTCGGGGTCGCAGCCGGACAGGCGCAGCGGCTTGGGCCGCTCGTTCCCGGGCCAGTACAGGAACTCCTTGCGGAACTCGCTGCCCAGTACGGCTTCGACTTCCTCATCGTGAGGACGCAGTACAGCCCCGACTTCGGCGTGCACGTGATACCTGCTCGACGTGCCCGCCCAGCTCGTCGCGGACATGAGCAGGACGTGCGGGCCCGGACGGCCGTCCACGGCGCACAGGTCGCCCAGCCGCATGAGCAGTTCGCGGCCCACACCGTTGCAGTGGAAGAAGCGGAGTTCACCACTGCGGTCACCATCGCGCTTACGGTCGTCGTGGCGGAACTGGAAGCCGAGCACGTTGCCCATGGGCGACTCGGGGATGACCGCCTCGTAGTCCTTGGGAGGCCTGCGGGAGAGCACGTTCGAGGCGCTCTCGAGATTGAGCGCGGCCTCGACGCGCGGCCACAGCGTGGTCATGAAGTCGAGACGGCTGTGCAGGGCGGAAAGGAGCAGGGTGAACTCGAAGCGCCGGGCCTGGAGGTCGGCGTCCGCGAGCACCGTGCTGTCGTCTCCGACGATGTCGGTGAGGGTGTCGCGCAGCCTCTCACGCGTCCGTGCTCCCTGGGGCGCGTGCAGGAGTTCGAGGGCGAGGTGGACGAAGGTGTTCACCAAGGGTGTCACTTCATCGTCGTCTCCCGTGCTTTGCTGCTCGTGCAGCGGGTCGTCGCGGAACCGGCCGAGAGCACCGTCCAGCGTCCGGGCCGCCGCAGGCGGGCGTTCGCCCTCCTTCCGCCCCGGGAACCAGCTGTCCAGCAGCAGGTTGTGGAGAGTGAAGGCACTGAAGTAGTCGACGCTGATCCACCGCCGGAGTTTGTCGTCCTTGACGAGCAGGGCGAAGAGGCGGTCAGTGGCGGCGCTGACCGTGTTGACGGCGTTGGTCCAGTCGTCGACGTCACGGGCGGACAGCTGGAGCCGGCCGTCCCGGGCCATCTGCTGGAACTTGTGGACGGCGACTTCGTCGAACCAGGAGTTCGGCGCCTTGCCCACTAGAGTGCTGGCTGGCGCGAAGGCCGTGTCGAGCTGCATCTGGACCCGGTCTGCCTCGTCGACGATGATCAGGTCGCTGAGTCGGCACGCGAGTTCGAGGTACCGGAGCTGTTCCTGGTGCTGGTGCAGCGGGACGGAACTGTGCACGAGACCGGCCGGGGTGGCGACCCACACCTGTGCGTCGACCAGATCACGAGCCCCGCGGTGGCGCGGACAGCGGTTCCACAACGGGCACAGTCTCCGCTGCGGCTTCGGGCCTTGCGCGTCACGCTGCGTGCTGTACTCCTCGTCGAGGAGGGGATCGCCGTCCGTGGCCTGCTGCTCGGGGACGGTGTACAGGGTGATGCACGGTGCATCGCGGACGCCGAGCGGGCGGCGGGCTTCCAGGCCGCGCAGCACGTCGACGGGGCAGGCGCTGCTGAGGTAGGCGAAGCCCGCGTGGTCGTGCCCGAGCATGGTGGCAGCGCCAGTCGTGGCGGTGCGGCGATGCAGCCGGTTGATGTTGCGCTCCCTGGTGGAGTGCCCGAGGATCGGCGCCGCCCGCACACCGAGCCGGTCGAACTGCTCCACCACGGCGAGTGTCTCGGCCACGTCGCCGACGACGATGGTGACCCGGCGGGGTGTCCGGGTCACGAGGTGGTAGGTCAGGATGTCCCTGAGGGTGGACTTGCCTGCTCCCACCATCCCTACGAGGTGCAGCAGCCTGTCGATCCTCAGCCGTCCCTGTTCGGTGAAGCGGCCGAGTTCCGCGTCGCGCACGAGCAGTTTCACCCGCCGGAGCCGCCCGGCCCAGCCGTTGCGCGGCCCCTCCGGCGCCGTCGCCTCGACGGCGTCCATCTCGTCGGCGGCCTTCTCGAGCTCTTCCCAGGTGACGTCGACGGGCTCTCCACGCCCGGCCGGTGGTGCGTCAAGCGCGTGGGCGCGCGGCAGGGTGTCCGTCAGCAGTTCCTCGTCGAACACCACGGAATGGGTACGGTGCACCCGGAAGGTGTGCTCTCCCTCCTCGGCGAACGGAATGGACCGCGTCGCGAACCGCGGAGCGGTGCTGAGCAGTTCTTCGAAGATCTCGAAACGGCGTGCGGCGCGCGACGGCTCGCGACGGCTCGGTACGGAGCCGGGTCCGTCGATGTCGTATCCGCGCAGGTGCTGGGGGACCTTCAGGTAGTCGGTCAGCGCCTCCGACCAGGCGTGCCGGCGCCGCATGTCCCACAGGTAGTGGCGGGCGCGCAGAACGCGCAGCCGCTGTTCGTCGGTGCGGACGTCTCCGAACACCTCGCTGTACGGGTAACCGCCCAGCAGCGGCCAGACATCGGCGGCCGTGCGGGTGGCAGTCACGTCCTGCAGGAGGTACAGGCCCAGCTCGACGTCGAGAAGGTCGCCAGGGCGGAAGCTGCCGAGGTTCACTGGCCACACCTCGGTGAGCTGCTGCGGGGAGCAGCGCCGGTGCCATCCTCTGCGGTCACGCACGGCGTCCTCCTTCGGTGCGCGGGTCCCCCGCCTTGTCACGTGGGGTGGAGATCTCATCGGCGACCAGCCGCAGGAAGGCCCGGTCGTCCAGCAGGGTGACCCGATCGGCCAGGTCCTCCGGCAGGTTGCGGCGGAACTGCCGCCCATACGCCTCGTTGTCGCGGAAGCGGTAGCGGGGCACGACGAGGAACGCCCGGTCGTACGGCGGCTCGTTCCTGAACGGCGTGAGGGAGCGCGCCAGGAGAACGGGGTTCACCCGGTCCTTGACGTCCACCGCCCAGTGCTGTCGCCCCGGCAGGGGGACGCGCAGGTCGTACGCGTCGTAGTTGGGCCACATCTCAGCGGTGATTCCGAACTTCTTCTCCAGGGCGGCTTGCAGATCGGTCTCCGCGAGCCCGGGGCTGGTGATGAACATCCGCAGGGGGCGGCTGAGCTGGAAGACTCCGCCTTTGTCGGCACGAAGCGGCGTGCCTTTGTCCGAGGTGCCGTCGCTGCGGCACCGGTCCAGTTCGCATCGGTGACCGCCGTGCAGCAGCGGCACCATCAGGCAGCGGCAGCGAGCGCACCGCCGGTATGTGCCGCGCCGCAGGTAGGAGGCGGGCACGGGCTCGTAGCAGCGCTTGATCACATCGTGCAGCAGCATCCCGCAGTCGGGATCGCCACCGAGCAGCGCCAGCTCGGCGCCGGTCAGCGCGGGCCTGGAGGTGAGCAGGGCCCGGAACGCGGTGTAGGCCTGCGGGGCTTTGGCCGCGCGGCACACGGCGAGTGCTTCCCGGATGCGTTCGTTCTCGAAGAGCTCGGCGGCCGGGTCGGCCGCGCTCACCTCCCACTCCAGGCAGAGCTGGTGCGGCAGCCGGGTCTCCGGATCGACGAGCAGGGCCGTGCCCGGAAAGTTCTCGGGCGGCAGCTCCAACGGCCACTCGATCAGCGGCCGTTCACAAGCCCAGCGGACCATCTGCGGCACACTGCCCGGCGGTTCCTCGCCCCGGCGCAGGCAGTGCAGGACGAGGCGGTTGTACGCGTTCTGCACCTTCGCCGGGTAGACCGGGTTGGGTACCGTCCTCTGCCGGGACAGGCACGCCAGGGCGCTGGCGATCTGTCGGAGCAGCCCCTCGTCCGTGCCGACGGCGTCCTCGGACCGTGCGTCCCTCGTGTCGGTCGTGGTCACGCCTCCCCCTCTCCCGCGACGGCGCCGTCGGGCGCGGCAGCGGCGCTCGGACACCACCGGGACACCGGGCAGAACCGGCAATGCGGGCCGGGGCGGGCGTCCCATGTCTCGTCATCCCGCCACGGACCGGCGTACCGTCGCAGCACCGACAGCGCCTTCCGCTGCCGGCCGGGGTCCGTCGGGTCGATCACGTGCGGATCGGAACCATCCGGCCGGAGGATCTCCACCTCGACGCGCGAGCCGTCCGGATCGCCGCCCAGCGCGCCCTGCGCCAGAAGCGCGACCGCCAGGGCGAGTTGGGGGTAGGTGTCGAGAAGGTCCTCGTGGTGGCGACGCCGCTTCCGTGTCGTCTTGAGCTCCCGCCACACCCAGGAGCCGTCCTCCTGGTAGAGCAGGTCGGGTTTGGCGATGACGACGGCCTGCGCCGCGGTGTCGTGGACGACCCGGAGGGCTTCGGGCTCGACCCGCTGGATGAGGGCGGCGTCCTGGAAGGGACAGGCGTCGACGTGGTGGAGCAGCATGTCCCGACCGGCCGCGGCGTCCTCGTCGGAGACCCGCCAGCGGCCTTCTGTCCAATTCTCGCCCTCCGGGGGCATGTCGCCGGCCGCGCACGGCGGCCACCCCGGGCGCCGGTGCAGCTTTTCTATCCAGCCGTGCACCGCCTGGCCGAGCCTGGCCGCGCTGCCGTACTCGTCGGACTTGGGCAGGTGCAGGGCGCGGAGGAACCCCTGTGCGGGGCAGGCCGCGTGATAGCGCAGATCGCTGACCGACACCTTCCTCAGCGGTGCCACCCTCGAGGGAAGGCCGAGGACGCCCGGCCTGCGCGACACGGCCTCGCAGCCCGTGAACTGCTTGCAGTCGACGCAGGATGAGCCGGGTACCGGCCTGCCGCCCGCCACGACACGGGCCACGTGCGCGTGCCCATGCTCGGCGTAGTAGGCCTCGGCGTCCTCGGCCATCCCGTCGAACTGCACGCGCGGTTGTCCGTCGGCGAGCCCGACTTCGACGACACGCACCCGCTCGGGCGGGGCAGTGAGCCCGTACGGCTGGAACGCGCGCGCCCACTTCCGCGGCCAGGCCGCCGGGCGCCCGTGAACGGCCACGTACACGGCGATGGCGATCTCGCCGGGCTCGGAGTCCTTGGCCCCGCCGTGCCGCAGCCGCCGGTACTCGCGCAGTCGTCCGTCGGCCGACTCGTACCTGCGCCACCAGGCGTACAGCTCCCAGAACTTGCCGTTCTCCCGCTGGGCCACCCAGTACGGGCGGACCGGCTGCAGCCGCTGCTCACCGTCGCCGGTGCACGCTTCTATGTACGTACGGAGGGCGTGCTCGGCATACGTCAGGTGACCGGGGTGGAGCGCGGGGGTGCGGGAGCGCAGCCCCGCCAGGGCCTGGTCGGGTGTCTCACCGTGGAACTCGACCCGGTCGACGGCGTCCATCACCGGCCCGAGGGTAAACGTCTCGAGCCCCGGCTTCGGAAGCCGGAGAGGCCGGGTCGGCCACAGACCGGGCCGGGCCTTGGCGGCGGCGTGCGAGGGGCAGGTGTGCTCCTCGCTCCCACCCGTACCGGGCCCCACGCGCACGAGGCCGTCGTTCCCGGTCAGCCAGTGCGGCTTGTGCCACGCCGTCGTGTCGTGGCTCATTGCCTCCCCCTTGTCTCGGAACAAACGGCACCCTTCGGTCCGGCCGGGTGCACCGCCGCATTCGACCGTAGCAGGTAATCTTGGAACTCATTGGAAGTTCTTGGCATAGGTTGGTTGCTGCGCTAAGCTGCCCCGCATGGCGGCATCACTGGAGGAACTCGAGCAGCGCCTGTCCCACCTGCGCACCGAGCTGCGCGGCGCCGTGCGCGCACGGGACAAGGCCGAAACCGCGCGCATCCGTCGCGCGCTGCGCGAAGCCGAGGCCGCCTGGGAGCACGCCCTCGAGACCGAGGCGGAACCGGACGGCGAGGCACTCCCGGCCGAGCCCCCGGCCCCGCAGACGTCGGCAACCACAGGCGCACCACGCCGCACGGAGCGCCCGACGCACGGCTCCATCCCGATCCGCGAACAGGTCCACCAGGCACTCACCCTGCTGGGCGCCCCTGCGGCCCCGAAGCTCATCTCGTCCACGTACGAGGCGTTCTTCACCGAGTCGCTGGTCGCCACCAAACTCGCATCCCTCCGCCGCGACGAGGAGCGCTCCTTCACGGCACAGGGCTATGCCCGCCCGTACTACATCTGCGCGGCACTGACCCACGACCGCCTGGTCCCCGCACGCGGACTCCTGGCCCTGTCCACCTGGCCCGTGGAGCGGCGGATCATCGGCCCGCTCAGCCCGCGCGCCGACTTCCTCACCCACGCGGTGGGAACCGCCGAGCAGATCCAGCGACTCACCACCGCGGGGCATCCGGCACCGGACGCGGCTTGGCGACTGCTGCGCCGTTTCGCCCTCACGATCCCGGGCGCCTACGACGCCGCGGCCCCGGAACCCGACCCCGCCCGCGTGATCACGGCCGCCCACGCCGAAGCGGCCGTCCACCAGCAGGAGGACGACCAGCAACGGCAAGCGGCCGCGCAGCGCGCCCGTACCCAACTCGCCGACGTACAGCAGCTGTTCGGTGCGGCACCGATGCGTGACGCCCTGCGCGACGCGAGTGGGACCCTGTCCTGACGACCCCTTCCCGACGGCGATGACCTCAGACGCCTCGCACGCCGGTGATCTTCCTAAGACGTGCCCGAAGACGTTCCCGAAGTAGAGACGATGCCCTCGCAGCAGTCCGAACCCCCCGACGACCGACTCGCACGGCTGCGTGGACCGCAGCCCCCTCAGCCCTACACCGCTCGCAAGATCACCGCCCTGACCGCCAATCCCGCCTGCGCCCGCCGCGCCGTCCTCGACGCCGCCGGGGTGGACAAGGCGCTGCTCGCCCAGCAGGTCGGATACGAGCCGCGCTTCGGCCAGTCACCGTTCGCCCTCGCGCGCGAACAGGCGTTCCACGGCCTCGTGAAGTGGGGCAGCTACGCCGAGCTCATCCGGCTGCTGCGCGAGCAGCTCTCCGTCCCCGTGGCGGAGGCCCATGTCGCCGACCTCAACGAGGTGGGGGGCAACATCGCCGTGCACCTGCGCGAGCGGGAGACCCGCCGCCTCATCGCGCACGTGGCCTCCGGCCAGGACGTACGGCTCATCCTTGACCGTCCCGTACTCACCCTCGAAGTCGCCGGCCAGACGGCGTACTTGGAGCCAGACGCGCTCACCCACCGCATCGGGGGCAAGTTCCACGTCGTCCTGATCCGCTCGTTCGCGGCGATCGACGGCCAGGCCAATCCGACCGCCGTCGCCGAGGCGGCCAAGCAGGCCGCGGTGTACGTCCTCGCTCTGCACCGCGCCTTCGAGACGGCCGGCCTGCCCACCGAGCAGATCTCCCACGAGTTCCTGCTCGCCTGCCCCAAGGACTTCTCCAACCGCCCCTACGGCCGCCTGATCGACCTCCGGCAGGAACTCGACGCCCTCCAGTTCCAGCTCTCCAGGCTGCGGCGCGCCGAGGACCTCGCGGCCCGGCTCCCCGAGACGGCGACCCTGGACACGACCCGAAGCATGGACGAACTCTCCTCCTCTATAGAGGCGTTGGACGCGTCGTACACGCCTTCCTGCCTGTCCTTCTGTGAAATGGCGCGCTACTGCCGCGACGAGGCCGACGGATGCGCCTCGCCGGCCCGCCTGGGCAGCGGCGTGCGCAACGACCTGCCGGGCATCGACTCCACCCGCACCGCGCTCGACTACCTGGACGGCGTCGCCGCCCCAGGAGAGGCCGAGGCGGAAGCCGCCGACCTGCTGCGCGCCGCGGCCCGGCTGCGCCGACTCCGCCGGGGGGCCGCATGAGCGTCCTGTCCACCGTTGCGGCGCTCACGGCGTCCCGCACCGGCCGTGCCGAACCGCTGACGACCGTCCGTCACCAGCACCTGGACCAGAAGCCGTTTGTCCTGGTGCCGCTCACCCTCGCCGGCGAGGCGTGCGCACCGCTGGCCGCGCTCGCGGGTACGGACCCCGAGCACCCGACCCTTCTCACCGTCCGCCAGCCGCGCAACCGCGCCGAACGCTTCCGGTTCGCCGAGCGCCTGGCCGCACTCCTCCTCGCGTACATCGACGGGTGCCGGACGGAAACGGAGGCCTACACCGTCGGCCGTGGCAAGGAGAAGGAGGAACGCCTGGGCTTCCAGCGGGCTCCGCAGCTCCTCGTCCCGAACGGCGAGGGCATCGCGTACGTGCGCCTGCTCGGCCGACTGACCAGACTGCGCGCCACCGAGGGGCCGTACGCGGTCGACCCGTCCGTGCCAGCCCTCGGCAAGTGGTTGACCTGGTTCGCGGACCTGGCCGAGTTCCCGGACTCCGGTGTGATGCTCGCGATGACCCGGCTGCTCGCCGCCAACTGGGCCACGGGCCAGAGTTCTTCCGAGGACTCCCACCTCGCGTCCCTGCTCGCCTGGATCGATCCACCGGAGGGCAGTGACGGCGCGCGGGCGGCACGGGAGGCGGAGGACCCCGCCGTGTGGCCGCCGGCCGGTCCGTCCACCGACCCGGTCTTCGACCGGACCCTGCACGAGTTGATGACGCGCTACGACGAGGCGTCCGACGACCGCGGACGCGAGGCGGTCGGCCGCCAGATCGACCGTGAGCTGAGCGGCCAGATGCTGCCCACCTGGCGGCTGATGTGGCGCGGCGTGGAGTTGCTCCGCGAGCTGCCGGAGGCCGCCCACGTTCCCGGCCGCTGGGCCCTCGACCGGCGCTGGTTCTCCGAGTACGCCGAGTACCTGGACGCCGACGGCCGCCCGCAGGCTCGCCGCGACCAGGCCGTCCGAGCCGCCCGCCGCCTGGCCCGGCTGGAGGACGCGGTCACCCGCTATGAGGCGCAGCGCGCGTACGACGACCCGCTGGTGATGGCGGAGTACGAGCTGACCGGCGAGGCGTTCACGGGCACGGTGACGGCCAGGGACGAGGACCGCTTCGTCCCCGGCGACCGTCCCGGCTCCCAGGTCTGGCGTCCGACGATCGTCCTCCGCACCGACACCCGCGTCGCCCTCGCGGTCGGCACGGAGGTGAAGTCCCCGGTCCGGCCCGGCCAGGAGGCCCGCATCCTCGAAGTCAGGCAGGGGGACGACGGCGGCCACACCGTGGTGCTCCAGCTCAAGGGCGGCTTCGCGAGGAAGCGCACACCGCCGGCACCAGCCGGCACCCTCGCGGAGGCCGGCGAGGAGCTGACGTACACCACGCTCAACCCCACGGCCATGCCGTCCGCCCTGCCCGACGAGGAGAACACCCCCTGGACCCATGGCGGTCCGCCGCAGCCTTACGAGCCCACCGACGAGGACGCAGAGGAGACCTGGGAGTGACCGCCCTCCTTCCCGACACCGGGGAGCCCGAAGTCCTCACCCCCGGCGAACGCGCGGACCGGGCGGTCGCGGGGATCCTGACCAGCCTCGACACCGCGCCCGGCCGGGGCGTCGTAGTGGACTCGCCGCCCGGAGCCGGAAAGTCCACGCTGGTGGTGAGGGCCACCGGGCACCTGACATCCGCGGGCCATCAGCTCATGATCGTCGCGCAGACCAACGAGCAGGTCGACGACCTGGTGGACCGCATCGCGCGGGAGCATCCCGGCCTTGCGCTCGGCCGCCTCCACGCCGGCGGCCACGTCCTTCCGCCCCGTGTCACCCGGCACCCCAACGTCACCGGGAGCAGCCAGGTGGCGGACCTGCGCGACCTGCCCGTCGTGGTGTCCACCGCGAAGAAGTGGTCGTTCGTCACGCCGGACAAGTGCGCGCCGTGGCGGTGGGCCATCGTCGACGAGGCGTACCAGATGCGCTCGGACGGGCTGCTGGCGACGGCCCCGCTGTTCGCCCAGGACGACTCGCAGGTCCTTTTCGTCGGCGATCCCGGCCAGCTCGACCCCTTCGCCACCGTGGAGTCCGACCGCTGGCACGGCCTGACCTGGGACCCCCTGCGCAACGCGGTCGACGTCACCCTCGCCCACAACCCCGACCTCGTCCGCCACCAACTCCCCGTCTCCTGGCGCCTTCCGGAGACGGCGGCACCCCTGGTCGAGCGTGCCTTCTACCCCTTCTACCGGTTCGTCCCCGGTACGACGGCACCGGAGCGAGTCCTGTCGTACGGCAGCCTGTCCCACGGATCCACCCCACTGGACGACGTCCTCGCCCGGGCCGCCGACTCCGGCTGGGGACACCTGGAACTCCCCGCCCGCCACACCCTCGACCAGGACCCGGAGGTGGCGGATGCCCTCGCGTCGACGGCGGTCCGGCTGCTGGAGCGCGGTGCGCTGGTCAACGGGGAGCCCCTGACCGCGGACCGCATCGCGATCGGTACGGCACGCACCGTGCAGGCGGAGGCGGTCCGCTCCCGCCTCGCCGCCCGCGGCCTGACCGGCATCACCGTGGACACCGCCAACCGCCTCCAGGGCCGCGAGTTCGACGTCACCCTGGTCTGGCACCCGCTGTCCGGCCGCCAGGACGCCTCCGCCTTCCACCTGGAGACGGGCCGCCTGTGCGTCCTGCTCTCCCGGCACCGCTTCGCCTGCATCGTGGTGGCCCGCGCCGGCATCCGCGACCTGCTGGACCGGCATCCGCGGAGCAGTCCTGTGTACCTGGACGTACCGCCCAAGTTTCCGGATGGGTGGCGGGCGCATCAGGTGGTCATGGGGTGGCTGGAGCGGGGGGAGCACCGGGTGCGGACTTCCTGATCATGCACGAATGGGGTCATTGTCGGTGGCAGGATGTACGGTCCACGCAGATGTGGCGTGAGGGAGATATCTAGAGCATGGCAGCAGTGATCGAGAACCCGATCATCAATTCGCCGTACGCGGAGCCGGCCTGGCACTGGGAACTGGACGAGCGGGGGCAGCCGACCGGTGAACGGGCTCCCGGGCGCCGCCCTAGCGAGACCTGGATGCCCGTCCCGCGCGCCCGGAAGGGGCGCAAGACGTCGGCCGGCGTCCAGCACGAGCTGTTCATCGACGGCATCCTGGAGGAACGCAAGGGCCAGGACGTCATCGGCAACATCCGCAACGAGGTCGCCCGCTGGCGCACGGCGGGGTACCCCAATATCACGCCGACGACCCGCCGTCTCCTGGAGTACTGGACCGACCCTACCCGGGAGCGGAAGCTCTTCTTCGCTCAGGTGGAAGCGGTGGAAACCGCCATATACCTGACGGAGGTGGGCACGAAACTCGGCAGGCCGTGGATCAAGACCCACCTGGAAGAGACCAACCAGGAACACAACGCGGGGCTGCCCAGGGTCGCACTGAAGATGGCCACAGGCGCGGGCAAGACCGTCGTGATGGCGATGCTGATCGCCTGGAACGTCCTCAACAAGGTCGCCAGTCCGCAGGACCCCCGGTTCGCCAAGCGATTCCTCCTGGTCGCGCCCGGTGTGACCATCCGGGATCGGTTGCGGGTCCTGATGCCGTCCGACCCTAACAACTACTACGACGAACGGGACATCGTCCCGGCGGACCTGTGGGGTGCGCTCGGCCGGGCGCAGGTGGCGATCACCAACTACCACGCGTTCATGCTCAAGACGACGCGAGAGGGCCAGGGACTCGCTTCCAAGACCAAGAAGCTGCTGCTGGCCAGGGCGAAGAATGACCCCTTCGTCGAGACGCCCGACATGATGGTCAACCGGGTACTGCGCGATCTGGGAGGCAGCAAGGGCGAAATCATCGTCATAAACGACGAGGCGCACCACTGCTACCAGACCCGCGGGGCCGCCTTGGAGGGGGCCGTCACCCTCGAGGACCTGAAGGGGGAGGAGAAAAAGCAGGCCGAGGAGGAGAACAAGCACGCGCGCCAGTGGTTCGACGGCCTGAACCACATCATGCGCAAGACCGGCGTCAAGACGGTCTACGACCTCTCCGCAACTCCCTTCTACCTGAACGGCTCGGGCTACCCGGAGGGCACCCTCTTCCCCTGGGTGGTCAGCGACTTCGGACTCATGGACGCCATCGAGTCGGGCCTGGTCAAGATCCCGCGCGTGCCCGTGGACGATGACGCGGAGCACAAGGAGGTCTCATACCTGAACCTGTGGGAGCACATCAGGGACGAGATGCCGAAGCGCTCCCAAAAGCCGGAGACACTCGCGGACAAAACCTTGCCGGCAGTCCTGGACGGGGCAGCCCACAGCCTGTATCGGAACTACGCAGAGGCCTTCGCGCGCTGGGAAGAGGAGACCCGGGGCACCGGCTCCACTCCCCCGGTGTTCATCGTCGTCTGCAACAACACGACGGTGTCAAAGTGGGTGTACGACCAGATCGCCGGGCACGAACTGCCGGACACGGACGGCCTCGGCAAGTCGGGCATGCTTGAGCTCTTTTCCAACTACGACAAGCAGGGCCGCCGCTACCCCGTGCCGCGCACCATCCTGGTCGACTCTGCGCAGCTGGAGTCCGACAACCCCCAGCTGGACGCACAGTTCAAGGCTGCGGCGGCCGAGGAGCTGGAGGCGTTCAAGGAGGAGTACCGCACCCGGTTCCCCGACCGGGACGTGGAGGCACTCACGGATGCCGACCTGCTGCGTGAGGTCCTGAACACCGTCGGCAAGAAGGGCAAGCTCGGGCAGGACGTCCGGTGTGTCGTGTCCGTATCCATGCTGACGGAGGGCTGGGACGCCAACACGGTCACTCACGTACTGGGTGTCCGGGCCTTCGGCAGCCATCTGCTGTGCGAACAGGTGGTGGGCCGAGGGCTACGCCGCATCTCGTACGCGGCGAATGACGAAGGACTGTTGGAGCCCGAATACGCGGACGTGTACGGCATCCCCTTCCAGTTCATCCAGACCGACCCGAATCGGGAGCTGAAGACCAAGCCCCGACCGGAGCCGAAGCACGTCCGGGCCATGAAGGATCGCGAGGAGCTGCGCATCACCTTCCCGCGCTTGGAGGGGTACCGCGTAGAGATCGAGGAGGCGCGCTTCTACGCGGACTTCACGCAGGCGGAACCGTTCAAGGTGAACGAGCACGTCGCGACGCGGGCCGAGGTGGAAGGCATCATTGGGAAGAGCGCCACACACACACTGGTGGACGGTCGAGGTGTCCGCGTCCAGCAAGTTGCCTTCCAGGTGGCCAAGCTGGCTCTGGAACTACTGGAAGATCCGAAGCAGGGTCGCAAGCCCTGGATGTTCCCGAACCTCGTGCAGCTCGCCAAGGACTGGATCACTCACTGTGTCGGGACGGACAACCAGCGGGACTTGACGATCATTTCCAGCGTCTCCGAGGAACGACTGCGGGCTGCCCAGCAGTTTTTCGCCGCGCTGAACCGTCAGGAGGGCAACAACTCGACCAAGGTGGTGCCGATCTTCGCGCGGTATGCGCCGGAGGGTTCCACGGATGACGTGAACTTCTACACGACCAAGGCAGTCTACGAGGCCGAACCGGACAGGTCGCCGGTTAATTACGTCGTCCTCGACGGAATAGGCGGGAACACCTGGGAGCAGATTCTGGCGACACTGCTCGATGGCAACAAGAACGTGGAGTCGTACGTCAAGAACGACCACCTGGAGTTTGCGATCCCGTACCTCTACGCCGGACGCACCCATCGGTACTTGCCTGACTTCATCGTCCGGTTGAAGCCACGCGATGAAGAGGACCGGCAGCATCACCTCATCGTGGAAGTGTCGGGCTCCCGAAAGTCAGCCGGCAAGCGGGCCATGAAGGCGGAGACCGCACGCATGTGGTGCGCGGCCGTCAACAACCACGGGGGTTTCGGCAAGTGGGGTTACGTCGAACTGTCGGAGGATCCAACCAAGTTCAAGATCGGTCTGAACCTGGCGATTCAGTCGCTGTACGACGACGGGGAACTGACGGGCCTCTACGACGAGGGGCTCAAGAGTGTCGAGCGGCTCAAGAACGACGATGACGACGCGGACTGGGGTGGCGACGACTACCCCTGGGACGACCTGTTCAGCGCGGCGCGCGAGGCGGAGGCCGAGCAGCGGCGGCACGACGGCAACAATGAGGAAGGGAAGTAAGGACGATGGCCGCTCCCCGCAGAGGCAACGCGAAGACCGCCGCGAACCGCACCAAGGCCGTGCAGGCCATAAGGCATGAGGACACCCGAGTGAACAACCCCACGGCAGACGCAATTGATCTTGTCACGGAAGAGGTCGAGCAGTCGAAGACGCTCCTATACCCGCGCGACCCGTCGCTCGACCCCCAGCTCGTCTGGAAAGGCAAAGACGAGCAGAACCCCCAGGACTTGGAAGTCCCGGCTCCGCCCATCTTCCGCCAGGAGCTGATTGAGCCGCGCTATCTCGTTAAGCAACTTGAGAACGAGACGAAGAGGCGGCATGAGCACGGGGCAAACGAGGGCGCTGAGGAGGAACTTTCACTCTTCGGCACCGAATTCTTCGACGATGGCATTTCAGACGAGCTAGCCAAGGTCGAATGGTATAAGCATCAAATGAACTGGACCAACCGCATGATCCTGGGCGACTCACTCCAGGCGATGGCGAGCCTAGCAGAGCGGGAGAATCTGCGAGGCAAGGTTCAGATGGTATACATCGATCCACCGTATGGAATCAAGTTCGGGTCGAACTGGCAGCGCACTACCAAGTCCACGAAAGTGCAAGACGGGAAGCTGGATGACGCCACCCTCGAAGTGGAACAAATCAAAGCATTCCGAGACACATGGCAAGTCGGCATTCACTCGTACCTGTCGTATCTGCGAGACCGCCTTGCGGCGTCCCGCGATCTACTGACCGAATCTGGATCGCTGTTCGTCCAGATCAGCGATGAGAACATTCACCTCGTGCGCTCGCTCTTGGATGAAGTCTTTGGCTCAAAGAACTTCATTTCCCTCATTTCGTTCGTCACAACCAGCGGTTTCGAAACATCTACACTTGGCCGAGCCGGCGACTACCTCCTGTGGTACGCCAAAGACTGCGACCAAGTGAAATCCAACACGCTATGGGTCGATCAGGCGAAGGGAGCCGAACAGGGCTATCGTTGGATCATGCTGCCGGACGGTACGTCGCGCGGCATGAGCAAGCAGGAAGTCGACGGGTCGATCGAGATCCCACCGGGTGCCCGCCTTTATAACCCTGGCGATCTACAGTCACAAGGCGCAGCCTCCGCCCCTCAACCTTTTACGCATAAGGGAAAAACTTATCTCCCCGGTTCCAATGCGCACTGGAAAGCGAACTACCCAGAGGGAATGAATCGCCTGTCATGGGCTAATCGCATCCATGTAGCGAAGAACTCTATTCGCTACGTACGGTACGCCGATGACTTTGGCTACCGAGCCATCAATAATTTGTGGACCGACACTGGAACTGGAAACTTCACTGCAGACAAGCTGTACGTTGTTCAGACCAATACGAAGGTCATCGAGCGATGCATTCTTCTATCCACCAGCCCCGGCGATCTGGTTCTAGACCCCACCTGCGGCTCAGGAACGACAGCTTATGTTGCCGAGCAGTGGGGACGCCGCTGGATCACCATTGACACTTCTCGCGTGGCAATTGCACTAGCTCGACATCGCCTCATGGGGGCGACATACCCCTGCTATCTCCTCACGGACTCCAAAGAGGGGAAGCTAGCACTTCAGGCGCTCGAAGGCGGCCCGTTGGGCACTTCTAAGACCAACGGCGACGTTCGTCACGGATTTGTGTACGACCGCGCTCCACGCATCAAATTGGGTGATATTGCTAACAACCCTTCGATCACAGCGGACATGTCGCCAGAAGAGATCGAACGCGAACTTACAAGCATGGGAAAGCGCAATGGCGTGACGCTGGTAGATCGGCCACTTGCCGATGACAAGGCTATCCGGGTCGCTGGCCCCTTCACCGTCGAGTCCCTCTCGCCGCACCGCTCCATCTCCTTCGACCAGGAAGTCCCTGCCTCTGAGAAGGCCGCCGAGATGATGCCGTCCGGTGCCTCGTACGAGGAGACGATCCTGGAGCACGTCCAGAAGGCTGGCGTGCAGAACGGCTACCGGAACGAGCGGCTGGAGTTCGAGTCGGTCGAGCCGGTCTCGGGTCGGATACTGACCGCCGTCGGCATCCGCAAGGGCGCCGAGGAAGGCACGCCGGCCCGCGTCGGCATCGCGCTCGGCCCCGAGTACGGAACCGTCGACTCGCTCTTCATCAAGAACGCGGCCCGCGAGGCACTCAGGTTCGGCAAGATCGACCTGCTGCTGATCCTCGGTTTCGCCTTCGACGCAAACGCGACCGAGGCGACCACCGAGATCAACGAGGAAAGGGGCGAGTTCTCCGTCATCCAGGAGCAGCACGTCGGCAAGATGACCGTGCTCAATGTCCGAATGAACCCGGACCTTGCCATGGGTGATGAGCTGGCCAACACCGGCGCCGGCAACCTATTCACGGTCTTCGGTGAGCCCGACATCGAGGTGGCCGAGACCGGCGACGGCCAGCTCGTCGCCGAGATCAAGGGCCTCGACATCTACAACCCGACGACGGGCGGCGTCCGCGCTGAGGGCCCCGACGACATCATGATGTGGTCCATCGACACGGACTATGACGCCGAGGCCTTCATCGTGCGCCACGTCTACTTCTCGGGCGAGAACGGGAAGTCCACGGGTCTCAACCCGTACGAGCGACTCAGCAAGGCACTCAAGGGACAGATCAACGAGGAGGCTCTGGCCACCCTCTTCACCATGAAGTCGCGTCCCTTCCCTAAACCCGAGTCCGGCCGCATCGCGGTCAAGGTCGTCAACTACTACGGCGACGAGGTCCTCAAGGCCATCGAGGTTTGACGTCACCACTCGCGGGGTGGGTACCGCCACGGCACCCGCCCCGCCCACCACCGGCCTCGCACACGGAGGCACCAGTCAGTTCCGGGGGGAACAATGCCGTTCACGGATGCCCAGCGCACTGCCATCAACACCCACGACGACAACCTCCTCATCGTCGCCTGTGCCGGTTCCGGCAAGACGGAGGTCATCTCGCAGCGGATCGCCGGCCTTATCGGGCGGCCCGATGTGCAGCCGAAGAACATCGTCGCCTTCACCTTCACCGAGAAGGCCGCCGGTGAATTGAAGGAACGTGTGCACACCAGGATCCGTGAACTCCACGGCGAGGTGCACGGCCTCGCCGAGATGTACATCGGCACCATGCACGGCTACGCCTTGGACCTGCTGCACAGCCACGTCCCCGAGGCGTTCAAGTACAACGTCCTCAACGACGTGCAGACCCGCCTGATGATCGACAAGTACAGCACCCGCTCCGGACTGACCACGACAAACGCGGTCGTCAGAGGCACCGAGAAGCCCCTGCAGCGCTGGGTCAACTCCAAGCTGTACCAGCAGGTCATGTCGATCCTCCGTGAGGACGACGTGGACCTGGAAGGGCTCCGCCCGGATGTCGCGGACGGGCTCGACAAGTACATGCAACTCCTCAGCGACCGCGCGTACTTCGACTACACGGCGATCCTCCACAACGCCGCCGTCCTGCTGAACGACGACAACGACGAGGGTGACGAGTCCGTCCTGGACCTCCAGCGGCACATCAAGGACACCGTCAAGTACGTCGTCGTCGACGAGTACCAGGACACCAACCCGGTCCAGGAGCAGCTGATCCACGGACTCACCCGCCACGGGGCGAACCTCTGCGTGGTCGGCGACGACGATCAGACGATCTACCAGTGGCGCGGAAGTGCCGTCGAGAACATCCTCACGATCGAGGACCGCTACCCCAACGTCCACCGCGTCACCCTGAACGAGAACTTCCGCTCCAGTTCGGCCATCGTCGATCTCGCACGCCACGTCGTCGAGCAGATCCCTCCCGGCGAGCGTCTCAGCAAGGCGATGACGGCCGCGGGCCACCAGACCTTCGAGCGCGGTGACCTGTTGGCGCTGGAATTCCCGGACACCGAGGCCGAAGCCACTTGGCTCGTTGACCGCATGGAGCAGCTGCGTGGTGTCCCCTTCCAGGACCGAGAAGGCAGTGAGCCGCGTGGGCTCGACTGGTCCGACTTCGCCGTACTGTTCCGTTCCGTCAAGGCCGACGCCGGGCCTCTCGTCGAAGAGCTGCGCCTTCGTGGCATCCCGTACGTCATCAAGGGTCTGACCAAGCTCTTCGAGACCCCGGAGGTGCAGGCGGCCGTCACCAGCTTCCGGTTTGTCGCAGGGCTGGCCGACGAGCAGGACGTCGTCGACGCATGGGTGGATGCCGGCGTCGGGCTCGCGGAGGGCGACGTCCGTGCGGGGCTGCCCGTACTCGCCGCCGCCATGCAATGGGATGCCTCCAGGCCCTGGGACTCCACCACGCTCCAGGGCGTCTTCCTCGAGTTCCTCGAAGCCGTGGAACTGCGCGAGGAGCGTGTTCCGAATGAGCAAGGCGAACTCGTCTACTACAACCTCGGCCGCTTCTCCACCGCGATCGGGGACTTCGAACGCATCCACCTCACCAGCGAACCCCAGCAGCGGTTCGACGCGTTCGCCAAGTGGGTCGAGCACCAGGCACCCGACTACTACGAGGAGTCCGACGGGGACAACGGCTACGCCCAGCCCAACGCCGTCGTCATCGCCACCGTTCACCAGGCCAAGGGCATGCAGTGGCCTGCGGTCTTCCTGCCCGCCCTGCGCAAGAACACCTTCCCGGCCTCCGGCCGCGGCGGGCTCGGCGTCTTTCACGTGGTCGAGGAGAACCTCATCCCGGGCGCGGCCCGCTACCGGGGCACCGAGGCGGACGAGCGGCGCCTCTTCTACGTCGCCGTCACCCGCGCCCAGAAGTACCTGGCGCTCTCCTTCGCCCCCAGCGAGAAGCGCACCGGCAAGAAGCGCTCGGACTTCTTCAACGAAGCCACGGGGGTCCAAACCGTCCTGACCCGCGAGGTCGTCCCCTCGCCGAACGGCAGGCTGACGCCGACTCCCAGGCGCGGCACCCCCGATGTCGTCATGTCCTTCTCGGACCTGAAGTACCTCTTCGAGTGCCCGTACTCCTTCAAGCTCCGCCTGCTCTACGGCTTCGACTCGCCCCTGCAGAAAGAACTCGGCTACGGCAAATCCCTGCACGACGTCATGGCCGAGATCCACAAGCGTGCCATTGAAGGCGACATCGCCACCCCCGAGGAGGCGGAGGACCTCGTTGAACGCCACCTCAACCTCCCGTTCGCGAACAAGGCGGCGGCCGACCAGCTCCGCCCCGCCGCCGAGACGGCCGTGCGGCGCTACCTGGAGCGCCATGGTGCGACCCTGCACCAAACGCGGTACTCCGAGCAGCCCGTCGAGATCCACCCGGTCCCCGGCGTCACCGTGACCGGCCGCGTCGACCTGATCAAGCGGCTGGACACGAACGAGACGTCGGTCGTCGACTTCAAGTCCAGCGAACGCGCCCAGGCCGAGGACCTGACCCGTGACCAGTTGCACCTGTACGTACTCGGCTACCGGGAGCTGACCGGGCAGGACGCAGACGTCGTCGAGGTCCTCAACCTCGACAAGGCGGGACGCGACACCCGTGAGCTGGTGGACCCCGAGGTCATGACCGACCTCGGCAAGCGGGTCACGGAGGCGGCGGATTCGCTCCGCACCAACCGGTTGTCCCGCCTGGACAATTGGTGCACGTCCTGTGCTGGCTGCGACTTCGCGGGCATCTGTCGCAACCGCGAAGGCTGACGGTCACTCTGATCCTTCCTGGCCCGTGCAATGGCATGGGCCAGACATGTCTCGAAAGTGAGCGGTGCGTGCTCTCGTCTGCGTTCCTACAGAGGCAGGCAAGGCCGCCCTCGGGCACCGCTCACCTTCCAAAGAGACGTCACGCCTCCGTCGCGAACTCCACAAACCGTGACCACTCCCGACGGTCGACGGCGAAATAAGGACGCGCCACGTCCTTAGAGTCCCGTACGCAGACGGCCTGTTCGGTGATGGCGACCTCCACGCAGCTGTCACCTTGGCTGCCGCTGTAGCTGGACTTGAACCACGCCAATTCCGGCCTCGTGCTCATAGCTCTCCTCGGAGTCGCTCCAGCAGACCCCGCGAGTCCTTGGCGTTCAGGGCCTGCGAGCGCAGTGTGTCATAGCGCTGGCAGAGCAAGCTCACCTCTTTCACGTCGGAGATCAGACGACCGTTCTGCTGCCCCTCGGAGTACGCGAGCCGTTGCCCTTTCGGAGTCTCCAGCAACTGCACCGGCCCATCCAGACAGGCATGCAACCCAGCCTCCAACGGCACGACTTGAAGCGTCACGTTGCGCGGTGCGCTCAGCTCCAGCACATGGTCGAACATTTCCCGCATCTGGTCCGGATCCCCGAACCGGCGCCGGAAGACGTGCTCTTCGACAATGAAGCTGAACGGCGTCGTCGGCTGCTCGAACAGCATCCGCTGCCGCTCCATCCGCCGGGCCATGAAGTCCTCCAGCAGGCTGTCCGGCGCCACCGGAACGGTCCCCTCGAACACCGCCCGGGCATACCCCTCCGACTGCAACAAGCCAGGCACCAATCGGCACTCGTACGTGCACAGGCTTACCGCCATCCGCTCCAGCCGAGCCCACTGCCGGAACCACGCCGCGAGCCCAACATCCCCGCGCCCCCGCGTCACATACTTCGACGACTTCCGCAGCACCCCCGTGTTGCCCAGCGCCTCCTCGGACCGCTCCACCAACGCCACGTCGGGCATCCGCCGCCCCAACTCCACCGACTCCACCGTGTGCTTGGAGAAACGCACCAAGTCCGCGAACTGGGTCCTGCTGTACCCCGCGTGCTCCCGCAGTGCCTGCATGACCGCCCCGAACGTCCGCAGGCTGTCCGAGGGATCGGGCTCCCGGTCCGCCTCGCCGCCCGGCATGTCTTCGTCGTCCACCACACCGCCGCCGGTCATCCGCGGCCACCTCCGGTTCCGTACACGCGCTGTGCGCCGTCCCCCACCCGACGACACCCAGCGTGACGCATGAACCGTCGTACCGTCCACGGAATGTGCCCGTACGCTGACGCAGCGTACGGACCGCAGCTCTGGAACGCGCCCCCACGCACCCGTCACCGTGGCCCCATGAGCGCGACCACACCCGAACTCGCCACCACCGTACACACGTTCACCCAGCTTCTGTCGTCCACCCGCCGCGGAGCCCGGCTCGCGCGCCTCCTCGCCGCCGAGCAGCTCCGCGCGTGGCCGGTGTCACCCGGCGACACCGAGCACGCCGAGCAGATCGTGGCCGAACTCGCCGCCAACGCCGCCCTGCACGGTCGTGTCAACAGCCGCGACTTCCGGCTCACCCTCACCCTCGACACCGCGACCGGCCTGCTCCGTATCGCCGTCACCGACGCCCGGGGCGAGCGCCTCCCATCACCGCCTGCGGACTGCGGACCGTCCCCGGACACCGAGTCCGGCCGTGGCCTCCTCCTGGTGACTGCCCTCGCGGACCGCTGGGGCGTCGAGCCGTACCTGCCCAGTGGCAAGACGGTCTGGGCCGAATGCGCCTGCGAGACCCCCGGCCCGGACACGCACAGCGGGCGGATCTGACCACGACGGCTGGGCGCGGTTCACCCGGTGCGCGGCAGGCGGCTGAGCACAACCCTCCGCCCCGGTCGATGAGGTCAGGCCAGACGCCCAGGTGAGCCGTCGCCGCACTCCGGTTCGACGAGGCTCTGGCAGGTGCTGACAGTGATCTCGGAGCCGATGGTGCGGACCGCAAACGGCTCCGAGCCCGGACAGGTAGGAGCTGTCGGCAAAACGCTCCATAACTGGCGGCCTGAGTGGGAGACTTGGGACCTAACGACCGAAGGAGTTCAAGGCATGGCAACAGGTGCCCACGACGGACCGGTTCCGGAAGCAGACGTACGTGGGCAGCGAGTCCTCGACCTCCTCGATAAGGCAATCGACAGCCAGAGTCTACTAATACGCAAGAACATCGCCCGCGCCCGCCAGCGGAACCCAGAGGCGACACCAGAACAGGTAATCCGCAACCTGGAGCGGATGTACGTCAGTGCCTTGACCGGAACGGGTGCGGCGGTTGGAGGAACTGCAGCCGCGCCCGGCGTCGGCACAGGAGTCGCACTGGCGCTGTCGGCAGGCGAGGCTCTCTCGTCTCTTGAACTGAGCGCCCTCTTCGCGCTCTCGCTCGCCGAAGTCCACGGAGTCCCCATCGACGAGATCGAGCGCCGTCGAACGATCGTGATGGGAATCATGCTCGGCGGGAGCGGCTCAGCCACCATTACCAAAGTCGCCGAGCGTACGGGGCAACATTGGGGACGTCAGGTTGTCGCCAGGGTGCCCGTCGAGACGTTGCGTCAGATCAACAAGGTCTTGGGGAAGAACTTCATCACGAAGTACGGGACCAAGCAGGGAATCATCGTTCTCGGTCGAGTTGCACCGTTCGGTATCGGCGCTGTGATTGGTGGTGGCGCCAACGCTGCCATGGCCACTCTGGCCGTGAGGGCCGGTCGTCGCGCATTTGGCCCACCCCCGACTTCGTGGGATGGCTGACGCGCAGCACACCGCCAGAGTCCGAGAACTCGCCTGACTGGCCTCGGCGCACTGAAGGGCGTCGGGCGCCCCGCCTCCGCCACCGCAGTCGGTTCCGGCACCTGCACCGCCTGCGCAGAGCCTGAGGAGCGCCAACCAAGGAACTCGCGCCCCACGAGCACGCACCCCTGGTACCAATGCCGTGCAGTTGGGCGTGAGGGTATAGCCGACGAGGTGCTGGCCGAGACCGGCAGGACACAACAGCGGTTACGGGAGACATCAGCGCAACCAAGGGGGTGCTTGTGGGCGGCGGAAGATTCAACCGCACGTGTTTGAAGTGCCGCAGCTCCATCCAGGTGGACCAGGACGGCCGCGTGGTCGCCCACGACAGGCCGCTAAGTCATCTCCCTTGCCATGCCTCCGGTCAGCTCGCCGCACTCGTGTCGGTCGAGTGGGGGCCCGGACCTCGACGCAGCCGGCAGATTGCGGGCGGGGGCAAAGGACGCAGGCGTGAACGGCGGAAGAAGACTGAGTACCTCAAGCCCCCTGAGTGGCTACCGAATTATCGGGGTGAGCACCTGCCGACAATCGGCTTGCCCGCCAATGGGTGGTTCAGCGTCTGGTTCCCGGCTCATACGATGTGGGAGCACGAGCGGAAACTCTCCGGCTGGGTCGGAAGCGATCGATCGTTCCGGTGGGACGGCCGCGAGAAGTGTTGGACGGTTGCCGGCGCTCATTTCCCCCACATAAGCCGCGAGCTGCTCCGCAGGTACCCGAGCGTCCTCATCGGCCGTGAGTACAACCCGCGTGAGAGGTGCAACTCTTCCTGCCAGAACGCCCAGGGCTTTCTGTGTACGTGCTCCTGTCGTGCCAAGTACCACGGCCGTGGTAAATGGCGAAGCGGGTGGAGGACCCTCGGCGAATTCAGCGGTCGGCGCGCGGGGAGGCCGTGGCACTGGATGGCCGTTACCGTTGCCAGCTGATCGCCTCGGCACCCGCTCGCGGAGCGAGCCTGCGCAGGGCCGAGCCCCGCGCCCCGCTCCTACCGACGGCTCGTTCACCGCCTGCGCGACCATCTGGCGGGGCGGAGAGTGACTCCCGTCCGTCAGACGGCGACCACGTGCACGTCCGTCGGCGCGAGGACCGTCAGGTAGGCGTGGATGTCCCCCGGGTCGGTGGTGAAGATCACCGCGCTGCCGTGCCGGGCCGCTGCCAGGGCCACCCAGGCGTCCACCGCGTCCGGCCTCTTCTTCGTCGGCAGGGCCGCCCGCCCCAGCGCCGTACCGATGCGCCGCCAGTCCGCGAGGTCCGGGCCCGTCGCGCAGGCCAGACACTCCGGACGGCCCGCCTTCGTCTCACGCATGGGCGGCTCGGACGTACGGGCCTGAGGGACCGTGCAGTCCTTCAGGACGCCGGACAGGGCGTGCACCAGCGCCGGCTGGGGGCGCCACACCTGGGCGAGGACCGGTCCGAGCACCAGGGCCCGGTGCGGGATCGTGCGCAGTCCCTCGTGCACAGCCACCGCCTTCGCTTTGCGGTCGGCGAGTGCGATGAGCATGCCGGTGTCGTAGACCGGCACCCGTGCGCTCACGCGGCGTGTCCCGGACGGCGGCCTTGCCGGTCCCGGCCGTGCACGAGCCCCAGGGCCTCCTCGACCTCGCGGCGTTCCTGCTCCGTCAGCTCAGCGGCCGGTTCCGGGGCAGGTTCGGCGGGCAGCCCGTCCGCCGCTCGCTCCGCCCGGGCGATGAGCGCGTCCACCTCGGCGAACTGCTCCTCTATGGCATCGCTCTCGGCCATCTGGCGCGTCGCGGCATGCACCAAGTAGGCCGAGACGTCCATGCCTGCCCGTTCCGCGTGCTGCCTGATGCGTTCGGCCTGGTCCTGCTCCAAGCTGATGGTGATGCGCGTCTTTGCCACAAAGGCATCGTAATACGCGTATGACGGCAGTGCGAGTGCGGCCGGTCGAGGTGGACAAGCGGGCACGCCCCCTCTCCCCGGCACCCCGTCCCGTACCGCCCCGCCCCGCCTACCGGCTTCCGCCGCCCGTCCCACGCGGCGGACCTGCGGTCCGACTGCGATCCGTCACTGCGTCCGGGGCACCAGCGCCCCGATCACCCGCTCGACGTCGTCCCGCCACGCACACAACTCCGCGTGCGTGGGTGCCAGTTCGTACCCGTGGTAGTGGCAGGCACGGCTGAGGCCGGCCCAGGTCGCCGACCAGCGGCGGGCCGTGTCGGGGTCGGCGTAGGACTCCAGGCACAGGGCCTGGGCGTGCGGCGGGCAGCGAACCAGCTGCGGTTTGCGGGCCTGCCAGTAGCGGCGCAGGGCCTCTTCGAGGGCGTGGCGCAGCAGCAGTGCCACGGCGCGCGGCCATACGCCCGTAGTGGAGGCGGTGGCCGTGCCGAGCAACCGGTCCGCGCCCGCGAGCAGTTCCTCGGGGGTCGAGGTGGACAGCGGCGGAGGCGGGAGGGCCGCGGGGAGCCGGGGCGGGCGCGCTGAAGGAACGGACGGGACGGGTGTGGCCGGGGGGATCATGGTCACAGGGATCGCACCGCCTTCGCGAGGTCCGCGGTGCGGCGGATGATCTCCTCCGCGTCGTCGACGGGCACGGCTTCGTGGGAGCCCTTGTTGCACCACCGGATGTGGTCGGTGGCCTGCTGACCGTAGGCGCGGGTGAGGTCGGTCATGGTCTCGCCGACCCGGTCGGTCTCCCCGTAGAGGGCGAGGGAGGCCAGTTCGGTGAGCTTGTGGGCCTTGGCGATGCGCTGCTCGATCTCGGCGTGGGGCAGGCCCGTGCCGAGGAGCCGGCGCCGGACCGGTTCGAGGAGGGCGGCCTCCAGGGCGGTACGGCACAGGCCGGGCAGGACGCGGGCGACGACGTCGCCGGGCAGATCGCGGGTCCTGGCGAGCGCCTTCGCGTCGTACAGGGCCTGCTTGACGGGGTCGTCGCCGGAGCGGACGCGTACGGCGGAGCGCTCGCGGCGGTCGACGGTGAGGACGGTGGCGGGCAGCCGCAGGTACTTCAGGGCCTGCGGCAGGCGGGTGTCGTGAGTAAAGACGACGACCTGCCGGTGTTCCGCGAGGAGGGCGAGGACGCGGGCGAGGCCGTCCACCTTGGCGGGGTCCATGGACTGCACCGGGTCGTCGATGACGAGGAACCGGAAGGGGTTCTCCGGGAGGAAGGTGCGCGGGAGGAAGAGGGACAGGGCGAGGGAGTGGAGTTCTCCCTGGCTCATTACTCCGAGCGCGGGGGCGTCGATGTCGTCGACAGTCACCTCGAGGGCGACCTTGCGCTGGGTTGCGGAGCCGCTGAGGCGGACCGGGCCGAGGGCGACGTTGCTCTGCTGGCGCAGGTTGGACCAGATGCGCTGGGCGTCCTCGGCGATGGGCCGCATCCGGTCGGCGCGGATCTCGTCGTGGGTGGCCCTGAGCCATTTCTGGGCGGCCTTGACGCGGGCCAGGTGCGGGGCCGCCTGCTCGGCCGCGTGGGCCTTGTCGAGCCAGGCGGCGAGCGCCCGCGCAGCGTCGCGCCAGGTGTCGTCCTGGTCGGCGAGGCGCCCCGCAGCCTCCTGGCGGGTGACCCGTGCGGCGTCGGCGGCGATCCGTGCGGCGTTCTCGGAGACGGATGCCAGTACGGCCGGGTCGGAGGCGGTGCGGCACCGCAGCCAGTCGTCCCAGGCGGCGGCGATCTCGGACGGCAGCCAGTCGGGGGCCGGGACGGCCAGATCGCGGACGGCCTGCGCGGCCACGTCGAGTTCCCTGCGGGCGGTGAGCACCTGCTCGGCCTCGGCGCGCAGCCGGCGTTCCTGCTCGGCGGCGTCCCGTGCCCATTCCTCGTCGAGGCGGGCCGTGCCGCCACACACCGGGCAGGTGTCGAGGGCGGGGTGGGCGCGGTGGTGGGCGAGCGCGCGGGCGAGGAGTTCGGCGCGGCGCAGCGCGTCCTCGGCGGACGTGCCCCGAAGGTCCTCGGCGGAGGCGATGGCTTCGCGCAGCCGGGCCACGGCCGTGGTGACCGCCTCGGTGTCGGGTCCGGTCAGGGTGGAGCGGCGGCGCAGGTCGAACAGGAGGGCCTCGTCCACCGGGCCGGTCCCGGCGGCCAGTTCGGCCGCGCGCGCGAGGTCCGGGCGCCGCCCGCTCAGTGCGGTGTGGGCTGCCCGGGCGCGGGGGTCGTCGGTGCTGTCCAGGAGGGTGAGCAGGGCGGGCAGTTCGGCCTTGGCCGCCTTGGCGGGTGCCTCGTACTCGCGGGCCAGCTCGCGCAACTGCTTGTCGGCGGCGGCAAGTTGCTCCAGCCCGAGGATGGAGGCGACGGCGTCGTACATCTCGCTGGGCTTGCCGCCAATCACCTGGCCGAGCTCGGAGTACGACAGGAAGGGGCGGTAGGTCGCCAGGTCCTCCTGCCAGCCAAGGTCCGGAAGCGGGACGGGGTCGTGGCCGGACTGGTCGAGTTCGGCGGTGGAGTCGGCGACGTCGTCCCCGTGCCAGGTGCGCAGCAAGGTGGCCGGCTCCGGATCGCCGTCGAGGCGCAACTCCACGGCGACCTGGGGTTCCTCACCGTGGTGGAGGTTGCGCCAGCTCTTGCGCCAGATGTCGCTGCGGCCGCGCCAGCGGGCGTTGTCGCCGGTCAGCGCGATCTCGACGGCCTCCGCGAAGCTCGACTTGCCGGAGCCGTTGCGGCCGGTGACCAGGGTGAGTCCCGGGCCGGGGGTGAGGGGGAGGCGTGCGGTACGGCCGATGCCGCGGAAGCCGCTGACCGTGACGGACTGCAGGTAGGCGCCCGGCATTCGGCCGCGCGCCCCGCCGTCGTCCTGGAAGGCGGTGAGCAGGAGGGCTCGGGTGTCCTCGTCGAGGTCCGAGCCGGCGAGCCGCCCGGTGATGAGACTGGCAAGGGTGCCGGCCGACGGCTCCTGGGCGGGCGGCCCTGTGGGAGACGGGTCCGGGGCGGGATCGGCGGGTACGGGCATGACGGGACTCCCGTGGAGGCGACGACTGCGGAGCGTACGGCCGGACAGGCCGACGGCAACTGAACGACAGGGGACACACGGGAGCAGCGTTGTAACGCGGGGCCGTGAGACCTGAGTTGTGGACGACCATAGCCCACACAGACCCAATAATGGAACTCTTTGGAACTTCATGGAGATCATTGGGCTCGGGGCCGGGGCGTGACGCCCCGGCCCCCGCGCTCACAGACGCCACTCCTCGAAGAGCACCCCCAGCAGCTCCTCCTGCCTGGCCTTCAGCACCTCGGGGGTCCACTCGGCGTGCTGGAGCACCTGGCTGGTCAGCGCGAAGGGGACCACTCCCCCACGGCCGGTGAAGTACTTGGCCTTCTTGGCGGTGAAGTCGTAGTTCTGGGCCGCCGAGTTCTTGGCGCGGTTCAGCAGCACCAGGTTTCCCAGACGGTGTGTCCACTGGGCACGCTGCTCCTCGTCGAACAGCCCGAACCACTGCGAATCGGCGTTCGGGTTCTGCGGCAGCACGTGCTCCACGGTGATGAGCGGGTGGTCGTACGTCACCCCCTGCCCGCGGGCCAGCACCTCGTCGAGCCGCAGCAGCACGTACTTGCGGATCTTGCCGACCAGATAGAGATCGCCATCGAGCCTGGCCCGGGTCTCGGCCTTCTCGTCGTCCCTCAGCTCGAGGGCCGGGGAGTCGAGGCCCAGTCCGTCGTCGAGCTGCCGAAGCAGCTCGGCGTACCGTGTGACGCGAGGTGTCGTGTAGACGCGGCGGACGAACATGCTGGCCGACAGCCGCTCCAAGGCTCGCATGAACGTGTCGAGCCATGCCGGGTCGTCCTCGTGGTGGCGCAGCGCCCAGAGAGCGGCGGGCCGCCAGTCGTAGTTGTCAACCTGCTGGAGCCTCCTGAACCAGGCGTTGACCGCCTCCGCACCCGAAGCGGACTCATAACGAGCTTCACGGATCTGGGCATAAGCCTCGGCATACGGCCGGACGACGTCATGGACGAAGACCTCGCCCCTGCCGGGGAGGTAGCGGCTGAGTACCTGCTCAGGGAACTCCTTGAGCAGCTCCTGTTCCGCCCGCTTCTTGGCAAAGATCATCCGCAGGTGGAGGAATAGTTCCGCGAAGTCGTCGCGCCCCAGCATCTCCTCGGCGTCCTCCCAGGTGGTGGCGCACGCCTCCGACGCCTCCGCCCCGAGATCCCCGATTATCTGCGACTTGAAGATGTCGGTGGGAGACAAGTCCAGGCCGCGGGAGTTCATGACGCTGAAGATCCGGTGTGCGCTTTCGAGGTCAGGAGTGCTGACGACGACAAGGAACGTCCGCTCGGCGAGCATCTGAGCCAGTTCCAGCCGGCGTTCCTCGGTCAACGCGGTGAGGCTACGGTGGAGGACTGTCGCGTTGCGGAGGACGGCCTTCTGCGCGTCGGTCCGCAGGGCTTCCTCCTTGAGCGTCAGAAGAGTGCCCACTGCGCCCTTCGTCTGGACGTACTTCTCGAAGAAGTCCGCGTCACGGCTCCGCAGAGTGAGCCGCGGCCTCGGGGCGAGCCCACGGATCTTGGCACCCGGCTCCATCACCAGCCGGTCGAGGTCGCCACGCAGCTCCGGATCCTCGGTGAGGTCGCGCAGGACCGACAGGAGGATGGTCAGGGTCGTGAGGCGCTGCTGGCCGTCGATGACATCCGCCTTCGGGACCGCGCTGTTCTTGACGAGTACAACGGATCCGAGGAAGTACGGCTCATCCGTCCCGCGGACCAGGGCTTCCTGCAGGTCCATCAGCAGTTGAGCCGCCTGCTCCTCCTGCCAGGCATAGGGGCGCTGGTAGTCAGGTATCTGGAAGTCGTAGTCACTGCTGAACACCTTGTGCAAGGGCATCTCGTGCGCCTCGAGCTTCTGCATGCCCCGATGATGTCGGAAAGGTGGAGCTCCGCGGCACTGATCCGACGCAACGCCCTTCCACCCGGGAGCGATTCCATGGGAGCCGGAGCCGTCCCACGCCTGGACGGGGGCTTCACCGTCTACTGCTGTATCGACGACAGCGTGAGCACCCGCCACGTCCGGCATGAGGTTCAGCAGGGACCGGAAGTCCGGCGCCCCTCTCAGCCGACGCTCAGCCGCGCCCGTCTCCCGTGCCCCACACGTCTGCGTGCCACGTCAACGCCCGCCGCGCATAGGTGGCACCGAGCCGGACGAGCTGCCCGATCGTCAGCTCCGGCGCGGGGATGCTCCGGTAGACGAAGTCGGGCGCGAACCCGTTGAAGGCCAGCGGAGCATTCGGGGCGGTTACAGGTCGCTCGGGCCCTGTGTCGCCCAGCAGGGTGCGCGCCTGGTCGAAGCAGAAGTAGTCGCCGTAGGCGCGGGCCTCCTGTTCGCGGTTCGCCCGCCGTGTCGGGCCGGGGCCGTGGGCAGGGCCAGGGCCGGTCAGGTAGACCAGCCGGAACTGGCCTTCCTGGATCTGCCAGCCGAAGCAGGGGGGCGTCTCCGCGGTGAACATCTCCACGATGCCCTGGCCCCGGCTCATCGTCGTCCGCACGATGACCCCGTCCTGCTCGATCTCCCGCACCAGCTCTGCCCGGACGAGGCCCGAGACATGTAGGCGGTTTCGGTAACACCGATTTCCCCCCGGTCATACGCCAGGACTAGAACATCCAGGGCCTTCGTCACCGACGCCAAGGCCTCTGTCGCCGACAGATGCTTGCCATCCACCATGAAGGAACCGTAACGCTCAAACGTTCCCGGAGACCGGGAGCTTCGACAGAATCCACACGTCAGGATTCTGTCGTGGCACGTCCCACAGTTCCGGTGCGGCATCGCACGAACCCGGCGAGCCAACTCTGCACCAAGACAGGTCGGGTCCTGCGATAACCCCGACCGGACTCGCCATGCTTGAGCACATTGCTGACCGTTTGATAGCGCCTCACAGGAACTGCGTGCGTGCCACAGTGGGCCGTCCCTACACTGGCAGCGGCCTTCCTTAGGAGTTCGCTATGGCGGGATACCAGACCAACGCACCTGCGTCAGACAAGGGTGTCTACATCGGTCAGGCCCGGCATGCCGTGAAGGAGCTGATCACTTCACTGCGCGGCGAGCTGGCCACATTGGAAGCTGTGTACGCGATGATGTGCCAGGGCGTCGAACCCACCGATGCCCGCGAAGTGCCGTCGGACGCCGGCGAGGACGCGGAAACCGCCCAGCCTTCCCGGGAGGGCCCGTCTGAGGTTTCCGTCGCCGACGAGGATCCTTCGTCCGAAGATGCCTGCCCGGGCATGGGCACTCGGGCACTGGGACCACCGCGTAACGGAAGCATGCGCGACGCGATCCTCACACTCCTATGCGCCGCTCAAGAGGCAATGTCCATCACCGATATCGCGGCGGCGGTACGCCCGGGAGCGGACGCGACGGTCCGCTCATCCGTTGGAAAAACCCTCAACCGTATGAAGCAACTTGGCGAGGTGGAAAACGTAGCGCCGGGAATGTTCCGGGCCGTGCTGTCATCCCGGACTGCTTGATCCACTCGAGAACGACCCTAACCCAACAAGCAGGCCTCCCTCGATTAGCGGTCGAGGGAGGCCGCCAAACACGCGAACGGACGCTTCTCCTAGCAGGGTTCCGGTCCGTCGCGCACGTTCACTCTAGCGCTCCCACGGGTGGCGCTTAGGGCGTCTGCGCCATTCCGTACTTGAGCGTGCACGACTGACCTCAAATAGGCAATTGGGGATCAGTCATGAGCACATTGGGTCGCATTTGATCCGGGCCAGAGCGCCAGGCCCAGGGCGCGCTCCAGTCGGCAGACCGTCAGCACATCCGGCCAGGTGGCGCCCGCCAGCAGATCGCCGATGGTCTGTCTGCCGACGTTGCTCTGAGTAGCCAGTGCGCGCAGCGAGAGCTCCGGCCTCTCGCGCAGGGCGGCGGCGAGGCGGCGGGCAATCGTCTGGACCACCGCCGCGGCGGGCTCCCCGGTGATCCGGGCATCCGGCCACTTCTCCGGATCGACGGCGTAGCTCCATGGCGGCGCCGTGCGCGCTCGGCCTCCGGTCATAAAGATGCGTTCCTTCAGATCGTGATCGACACTGACACCAGCGGCCGGTTAACCGGCCACCTGTCATGGGCCTTGCGCCTGGAGGTCGCTGTGTCGAATCGCCTGCTGGCCTACGCACCGAAGGCGGAGACGGTGCCGCCCGCCCAGTGGCGCCGCATCGCGCCGGTGGTCCGCTCGCTGGGATTCATGGCCGTCGCAGCGGGACCCTACGGCCCGGACGTGGTCATGACGCCGCTCGCACGGCTGGTCGCCTGGGTCGAGACCCAGGGCCTCCCGCTCGAACCCTCGGTGATCCTTGACCGGAGCACAGTCGAACGGTTCATCCTCGTCGGCTGCCGCGACATGGCCGCCAACAGCCGCCGAACCTGCAGCAGCCAGCTGCGCCGGGCTTCCGAAGCACTCCTGCTGGACCAGCTCGGACAGCATCCGCCGATCCGGCTGAAGGCCACCGCCGCCCCAGTGGCCCCCTACCCGCCAGCAGAAATCGCCTACTGGCTGATCTGGGCGCAGAGCCTGCCCACACCGGCCCAACGGCGCAACGCCTGCCTGCTGTTCTGTCTCGGCGCCGGCTGCGGGCTCGCCATTGAGGATCTTGTGTACGTTCAGGGGCGGGATATCCTCGCGGGCCCCACCGGCCGGGCACTGGTGAAGGTGCACGGGCGCCGTCCGCGCACTGTCGTATGCCGGTACGCCTACGAGGAACTGCTGCTGGCGGAAGCCGCCCACATCCCGGCAGACGCGTACGCCTTCCGGCCGGACTGGCAGGACCGCACCAGCAAGCACATCGCATCGGACTGGCTGGCCAAGTACCCGCGGATCATCGGCCGTTGTGACGGTGCAGTGCTGCAGACCCAGCGGCTGCGCACGACCTGGCTCGTCGAACTGCTGAATGCAGGTATCCCGCTGAAGGTGATCCTCAAGGCGTCGGGACTCGGGACCCTGCACAGCCTCTCGCGCTACCTCGTCTTCCTCCACGACGTGCCCGACGCGGAGGCATCCGACTTGTTGCGGGGGGCGGCGGCATGAGCAGGAAGAAGCCGGAGGACAAACCCTGCCGACGTACTGGCCTCGCCCTACGCCCTGCACCGCAAGCCCCCGGCCGTACCCTCAGCGACCGCGTCGTGAGGCAAGTCTTCGACCTCGTGCGCCACAGCGGAGTACTGGAACGCCTTCCCTCCAACGAGCACCGGCCAGGCCCGAAGGGCTTCCCGTTCCGCACAGTGCTGATCGGCCTGATCTTGTCGCAGTACATGGGCAAGAGCGCGAACATCAACGACGCGTGGGAGACGCTCTTCTTCGCCCTGTCTCCAGGGTCCAAAGCCCTCCTTGACGTCCCCGACGTCGACCTGCACATCCGCGAGGGCGCAACCCGAGAAGAGATCGACCGCATCGCGCACCACCAGTACGCGACGTCGAAGCGCGTCTACCGGTCCTGGTCCTCGATGACCCGGCGCCTCGACCCTGCACCACACGACCGCCGCAAGCGGCTGTCGCTCAGCGAGGCCAAGAAGATCCGACGGAAGTGGAGTGCCCGCGCCAACGAGGACACCGTGCGCAATCTGGAGGCCATCGCCCAGGATCTGGTTCTCGCTCCGGTGATGACTTCCTACCGGCGCGGCGACTTCGCTCGGTGGCCTGGCCACATCGCGGTCGACAACACTCCGGTGCCGGTCTGGGGTAAAGAGCCGGACTACCACCAGGACCGGGCCTCGCTTGAGATCACCGCCGGGATGTACGTGAAGGGAGGAACGCAGAAGAAGTCCGGGCCCAGCGGCAAAGCTGCGGCCTCCACGAACACCGGCACCCGGCGCGGCACGGCCAACAAGCCAGCGCCTCGCAAGACCAAGTCGGGACAGGAGAAGAAGGCCAAGGCGCAGGAGAAGAGAGAGTTCCGCTACGCCATGATGGCCGCGTTCCCGGGCCATGGCCATGGCGACCTCGCCGGCGCCTACCCCGCGGTCTGCCTCGGCATGATCCTTCGCACCCCGGGTACCGAACCCGGCCCGGCCGCCCTGCGCGCCATCCAGCCGGCCTTCGAACGAGGCCTGGTCAAAGACCTGTTCTGCGCTGACCGGGGCATCACCCAGGCCAAACCTCACAACCTGCATCTGCAGCTGCTCAAGCTCGGCCTCAACGCGGTGAGGCACTACAACGACGACAAGGTCGACCGGCAGGGAGAGTTCCGCGGCATGCAGCTGGTCGGTGGCGAGTTCTACTGCCCGCTGATGCCCACCCCGCTCATCACTGCGGGCGCCACATACATCGACAGCCTCACGGACGAGGACCGCGCCCACGCACTCAACCTGATCCAGTCCCGGAAGGACTACCAGACCAAGATCAAGGAGTACGGGCCCGCAGGGGACCAGCGTCGACAGTGCCCCGCCCTCGGGTCCCACGCCACGGTCACCTGCTACCGCCGCCCCCAGCCACGCCCGTCCACCGTCGTCGACCTCGACGCCCCCACTGTCCGTACCCCAGCAGCCCTGCCCACCATCCCCAGGCCCAAGCGGGACACCCCCGTCTACCCCGACATCTGCAGGGGGAAGAGCATCACCCTCCCGGGCACCGTGTTGGCCAAGTGGCGGCAGAAATACCCCCTGTTCACCCCTCTGTGGCAGGAAGCTTGGTCCGGACTGCGCAGTCAGAACGAGGGCGGCAACGGCAACCTGAAGAAGTCCGCCCTCGACAGCATCGACAATCCCCAGCTCCGCCTGCCGCACGGACGCGTCGCACAGACCCTGCTCAATGCCGTCATCATCTTCGTGGCGAACCTCAGAGCCATCCGACGGTTCCTCCGCGACCAGGGCATCCAGCCCCGCAAAGCCGGCACGCAGAGCGCCGCAACCCAACCCAGTGAGCCCTCCGACCCGCCCCAGGCGCGACCGCTTCCGACCGAGCAGGTCGAGCCTCCGCCACGTGAGTGACACACCCCCGCAGCGCTCCGCCCCCTGAAAACCCCACATGCCTGCGCCACGGCCACCAGCCGTCGCACAGGCATGTCCTGTTTCCGCAGATGAGAGGCGCAGCACTCGGACCGCCACCGCACCAACCCCTCACCGAGCCGATCACGAGGCCCGAAGGCCCAGAAACGACGAAATACCGGCGAGTAACATGACTCGACCGGTAATTCGTGAACGCTTCGGGACGATCTCGTGAACGTCCCAAGAGTGTCCGAGGGGGGACTTGAACCCCCACGCCCGATAAAGGGCACTAGCACCTCAAGCTAGCGCGTCTGCCATTCCGCCACCCGGACCAGGTGCGCCGCCCGGCCGGGGTGCTCCCCGCGGCGACGAGGACAACAATACCAAGAGTTCGGGATGCCTTTCACCTGCGTATCTGTGCCATGAGCCCTGGCGCGGGGGCGGGCGGACACCGCGCCGCGGAGCCTCACCGTGGGTGTCCTGGCGTGCACGGTGAGACTCCGGGGCGCGGTGGGGCGGAGAGGGGGCACCGGCTCAGGGCATCAACTGGTACTCCGGGAAGTTCCCCGGCAGCCGCTCCCCCGGCGGGCCCTGGGTCACCGCTCGTACCAGCAGCTCCCCTCCGACGAACGCGCCGCGCCAGGAAGCACCTAGGCCGCCGAAGAGCTCGTCCCGGTCGCCGCGGGAGCGGGGCGTGCCGTGGCCGACCTTGAAGGCCCGGATGTGCGGGGCCAGGCGGTCGAAGGTGGCCCTGTCGTCCGTGGAGAGGGTGGCGACCAGCGCGCCGCCCGACGCGTTCATCGCGGCGAGCAGTTCCGCCTCCGTGTCGACCAGGACGATGGTGTCGACCGGGCCGAAGGGCTCCGCGTGGTGCAGGGGGGAGGACGGGGGCGGGTTGAGGAGCGTGACGGGCTGGACGTAGGCCGCCGTGTCCTGGCCGGGCAGGAAGCGGGCGTCCGCGAGGCTGCCGCGGTGCAGCGGGACGGCGCCGCGGTCGATCGCCTCAGCGACCTGGTCGGTCAGCTCCTTCGCCTTGGCCGGGTTGATGACCGGACCGAAGTCCAGATCGGGGTGGGGGTCGGTCGGCCGCTCCACGGCCAGTGGGTGGCCGACGCGGAGGGTGCGGACCGCCGGCAGGTAGGCCGCGAGGAACTCGTCGAAGAGCGCGCGCTGGACGACGAAGCGGGGATACGCCGTGCAGCGCTGCTTGCCGTAGTCGAAGAGCTTCGGGACGACCGCCGCGAGCGACTCCCAGTCGGAGTGGTTCCAGATGCCCCAGGTGTTCAGGCCCTCCTGTTCCAGTACGTGACGCTTGCCGAGGTCGGCCACCGCCGTGGCCACCGCGGCCCCGGTGTCGCGGCCGCCGACGAAGGAGACGCAGCCGATCTCGGGCGCCCGCACCAGCGCCTGGGACAGCTCGCCCCCGCCGCCGCTGACGAGGGTGACGGGAAGCCCCTCGCGGGCGGCGAGCGCGCAGGCCAGGGTCAGGCAGGCGACACCGCCGTCGGTCGGGGTCTTGGCGATGACCGCGTTGCCCGCCAGTGCCTGCACCAGCATGGCGTGGACGAGCACGCTCATCGGGTAGTTCCAGCTCGCGATGTTGGACACCGGGCCGTCCAGCGGGGCCCGACCGGCGACCATCGGCTCGATGCCGTCGACGTACCAGCGCACACCGTCGATGGCCCGGTCCACGTCGGCCTGGGCGAGCCGCCACGGCTTGCCGATCTCCCACACGAGGAGCAGGGCGAGGAGCCGGCGGTGTTCGGTGAGGGCGTCGAGGGTGGCCGCGACGCGGGCCCGGCGCTCGGCGACCGGGATGTGCCGCCAGGCGCGGTGGTGATCGAGAGCGGCCCGTACGGCCTGCCGGGCGGTGGCCGCGTCCAGGCGCGGCGGGCCGGCGATCGGGGTGCCGTCGACGGGGCTGGCTGCGGGCAGGGCCCGGCCGTCCGCCTGCCAGGCGGCGTTCCAGAGGTTGAGGACGCGGTCGTCCCGGAAGGCCTCGGGGGCCGCCGTGAGGCAGCGCTGCCAGGCCTCGGTCCAGCACGTTCCGGCTTTGAGGGTGAGGGTGGGTGCCATTGCCATGGGTGAACTCCGCTCTCGGTGCACGGTCGAGAGAACGCGAAGGGAGACGTGAACCGGCCCGCGCGCTAGCCGCGGGCGCCTCTTTCCGGGCCGAGCGCGGCGAGCACCAGCTTCGCCGTCTCGGTCGGGGTGCTTCCGACCCTGACCCCGGCCGCCTCCAGGGCCTGCTTCTTGGCGCGGGCCGTGCCGGAGGAGCCGGAGACGATGGCGCCGGCGTGGCCCATCGTCCTGCCCTCGGGCGCGGTGAAACCCGCGACGTAGCCGACGACCGGCTTGGTCACGTTCTCCTCGATGAAGGCCGCGGCCCGCTCCTCGGCGTCGCCGCCGATCTCGCCGATCATGATGATCAGTTCGGTGTCGGGGTCGTTCTCGAAGGCGGCCAGGCAGTCGATGTGGGTGGTGCCGACGACCGGGTCGCCGCCGATGCCGACGCAGGTGGAGAAGCCGATGTCACGCAGTTCGTACATGAGTTGGTAGGTGAGGGTGCCGGACTTCGACACCAGGCCGATCCGGCCGGGTTTGGTGATGTCGGCCGGGATGATGCCCGCGTTGGACTGACCCGGGGTGATCAGGCCGGGGCAGTTGGGGCCGACGACACGGGTGCCCTTCGACGCGGCGTACGCGGTGCACGCGACGGAGTCGTGGACGGGGATGCCCTCCGTGATGACGACCACGAGGCCGATGCCGGCGTCGGCCGCCTCGACGACGGCCGCCTTGGCGAAGGCGGGCGGGACGAAGACGACGGAGACGTCGGCGCCGGTCGCCTCGATGCCGTCGGCGACCGACCCGAGGACGGGGACGGCCCGCTCGTCGAAGTCGACCGTGCGGCCCGCCTTGCGCGGGTTGACCCCGCCGACGACGTCGGTGCCGGCCGCGAGCATCCGGCGGGTGTGCTTCATGCCCTCGCCGCCGGTCATGCCCTGGACCAGGACCTTGCTCTCCTTGGTGAGATAGATGGCCATGTCGGTCGTCCTTACGCTGCGTCGGCGAGTTCGGCGGCACGGCGGGCGGCGCCGTCCATGGTGGTGGCCTGCTGGATCAGGGGGTGGGCGCGTTCTTCCAGGAGGGCGCGGCCGCGGGCGGCGTTGTTGCCGTCGAGGCGCACCACCAGCGGGCGGGTCAGCCGCACGGTGTCCAGGGCCTGCACGATGCCCTCGGCGACCGCGTCGCAGGCGGTGATCCCGCCGAAGACGTTGACGAGGACGGACTTGACCGCCGGGTCGGAGAGGATGACGGCGAGTCCGTCGGCCATGGTCCGGGCCGATGCCCCGCCGCCGATGTCGAGGAAGTTGGCGGGGCGGGCGCCGCAGCCGGCGACCACGTCGAGGGTGGACATGACGAGTCCGGCGCCGTTGCCGATGACGCCGACCTCGCCGTCCAGCTTGACGTAGTTCAGGCCGCGCGCGGCGGCCGCGGCCTCCAGCGGGTCCTCGTGCCCGGCGTCCCCGGACCCCCAACGGGCCTGCCGGAAGCGCGCGTTGTCGTCGAGGGTGACCTTGCCGTCGAGCGCGACGATCCGGCCCCGCGCGGTCCGGACGAGGGGGTTGACCTCCACCAGGAGGGCGTCCTCGCGGACCAGCACCTGCCACAGCCGTACGAGGACGTCGACGGTCTGCGGTGGGAGCCCGGCCGCCTCGGCGATCTCGGCCGCCCTGGCCGTGGTGACGCCCACGGCGGGGTCGACCGGGACGCGCGCCACCGCCTCCGGCCTGCGCGCGGCGACCTCCTCGATCTCCATGCCGCCCTGGGCGGAGGCGATCGCGAGGAACCGTCCGGTCGCGCGGTCGAGGACGTAGGAGACGTAGAACTCGCGCTCGACGTCGACCGGTTCGGCGAGCATCACCCTGCCGACCGTGTGGCCCTTGATGTCCATGCCGAGGATCTGGCGCGCCGTCAGCTCGGCGGCGGCCGGGTCGGCGGCGAGTTTGACCCCGCCCGCCTTGCCGCGGCCGCCGGTCTTCACCTGCGCCTTGACGACGACCCGGCCGCCGAGCCTGCGGGCGATCTCACGGGCCTCCTTGGGCGAGTCCGTGACCTCGGCCCACGGCACCAAGATGCCGTGTTCCGCGAAGAGTTCCCTTGCCTGGTGTTCGTACAGGTCCATTCCGGCTCCTGTCTGCCGAGTCTTCCGGGGAGCGACCCCCAGGCCCCGAAAATGCCGCACGCCCCCTGGACACCACCCACCGGATGCGGGATAACAAGGTTCATACAGTATTCGTCGACTGTATGCAATGTACCGCGAGAGCGTTCCCACCCCCCTACGAAGGGACAGGACTTCGCCATGCCTGACGACAGCCGCGACCAGAACGAAGAGCTCATCTCGGGTGGGCATCTCGTCGCCAAGGCGCTGAAAGCGGAAGGTGTCGAGGTCATCTACACCTTGTGCGGCGGCCACATCATCGACATCTACGACGGGTGCGTGGACGAGGGCATCGAAGTCGTCGACGTACGCCACGAGCAGGTCGCCGCCCACGCGGCCGACGGATACGCCCGCGTCACCGGCCGGCCCGGCTGCGCGGTCGTGACCGCGGGCCCCGGGACGACGGACGCCGTCACCGGTGTCGCCAACGCCTTCCGCGCGGAGTCCCCGATGCTGCTGATCGGCGGCCAGGGAGCCCTCACCCAGCACAAGATGGGGTCCCTGCAGGACCTGCCGCACGTGGACATGATGACGCCGATCACCAAGTTCGCGGCGACCGTGCCGGACACGGCGCGCGCGGCGGACATGGTGTCCATGGCCTTCCGCGAGTGCTACCACGGCGCGCCCGGTCCGTCCTTCCTGGAGATCCCGCGGGACGTGCTCGACGCCAAGGTCCCCGCCGCGAAGGCCCGGGTGCCCAGGCCCGGCGCCTACCGCGCCTCCACCCGCTCGGCCGGCGACCCCGAGGCGGTCGAGAAGCTCGCCGACCTGCTCGTGCACGCCGAGAAACCGGCCATCCTGCTGGGCAGTCAGGTGTGGACCACCCGCGGCACCGAGGCCGCCGTCGAACTCGTCCGCACCCTCAACATCCCCGCCTACATGAACGGCGCCGGACGCGGCACCCTGCCGCCCGGCGACCCGCACCACTTCCAGCTCTCCCGGCGCTACGCCTTCGCAGGCGCCGACGTCATCGTCATCGTCGGGACCCCCTTCGACTTCCGCATGGGCTACGGCAAGCGGCTCTCGCCGGACGCGACCGTGGTGCAGATCGACCTCGACTACCGCACCGTCGGCAAGAACCGCGACATCGACCTCGGCATCGTCGGCGACGCCGGCCTGGTGCTGAAGTCGGTGACCGAGGCCGCCTCCGGACGCGTCGACGGCGGGGCGTCCCGGCGCAAGGAGTGGCTCGACGAGCTGCGCGCCGCCGAGCAGACGGCGATCGACAAGCGCCTGCCGCACCTGCGGTCGAACGCCTCGCCGATCCATCCGTACCGGCTGGTCAGCGAGATCAACGACTTCCTCACCGAGGACTCGATCTACATCGGCGACGGCGGCGACATCGTCACCTTCTCCGGGCAGGTCGTGCAGCCCAAGTCGCCCGGGCACTGGATGGACCCGGGGCCGCTCGGCACGCTCGGCGTCGGCATCCCCTTCGTGCTCGCGGCCAAGCAGGCGCGGCCGGACAAGGAGGTGGTCGCCCTCTTCGGCGACGGCGCCTTCTCGCTGACCGGCTGGGACTTCGAGACCCTCGTCCGCTACGGCCTCCCCTTCGTCGGCATCGTCGGCAACAACTCCTCGATGAACCAAATCCGTTACGGCCAGAAGGCCAAGTACGGCGAGGAGCGCGAGCGGGTCGGCAACACCCTCGGCGACGTCCCCTACGACCAGTTCGCCCGGATGCTGGGCGGTTACGGCGAGGAGGTCCGCGACCCCGCCGACATCGGCCCCGCGCTCCGGCGCGCCCGGGAGTCCGGGAAGCCGTCGCTGATCAACGTCTGGGTCGACCCGGACGCGTACGCCCCCGGAACCATGAACCAGACCATGTACAAGTGAGGAGCGCCTGGCATGACGCACACCTCGACCAAGGCTCTCGCCGGCATCCGCGTCCTCGACATGACGCACGTCCAGTCCGGGCCGTCCGCCACCCAGCTGCTCGCCTGGCTCGGCGCGGACGTGGTCAAGCTGGAGGCGCCGACCGGTGACATCACGCGCAAGCAGCTGCGCGACCTCCCCGACGTCGACTCCCTCTACTTCACGATGCTCAACTGCAACAAGCGGAGCATCACCCTCAACACCAAGACCGAGCGCGGCAAGGAGCTCCTCACCGAGCTGATCCGGCGCTCCGACGTCATGGTCGAGAACTTCGGGCCGGGCGCGGTCGACCGGATGGGGTTCACCTGGGACCGCATACAGGAGATCAATCCACGGATCGTCTACGCCTCCATCAAGGGATTCGGCGAGGGCCCGTACACCAACTTCAAGGCGTACGAGGTCGTCGCGCAGGCCATGGGCGGGTCGATGTCGACCACAGGTTTCGAGGACGGGCCGCCGCTGGCGACGGGGGCCCAGATCGGTGACTCGGGCACGGGCGTGCACGCCGTGGCGGGCATCCTGGCGGCGCTGTACCAGCGGGAGCGCACCGGGCGCGGGCAGCGGGTGAACGTGGCCATGCAGCACGCGGTGCTCAACCTCTGCCGGGTGAAGCTGCGCGACCAGCAGCGCCTGGCCCATGGTCCACTCGCCGAATATCCCAACGACGACTTCGGCGACGAGGTTCCCCGCTCCGGAAACGCCTCCGGCGGCGGCCAGCCCGGCTGGGCGGTCAAGTGCGCGCCGGGCGGCCCGAACGACTACGTGTACGTGATCGTGCAGCCCGTCGGCTGGAAGCCGCTCAGTGAGCTGATCGGCCGGCCCGAGCTGGCCGAGGACCCCGAGTGGGCGACACCGGAGACCCGGCTGCCCAAGCTGAACAAGATGTTCCAGCTGATCGAGGAGTGGTCCGCCACCCTGCCCAAGTGGCAGGTGCTGGAGCGGCTGAACGCCCACAACATCCCGTGCGGGCCGATCCTCTCGACCAGGGAGATCATCGAGGACGAGTCGCTGGCCGCCAACGAGATGGTGGTCCGCGTCCCGCACCCCGAGCGGGGCGAGTTCGTCACCGTGGGCAGCCCGCTGAAGCTCTCCGACTCCCCCGTCGAGGTGCGCAGTTCACCGCTCCTCGGCGAACACAACGAAGAGGTCTACGTCGGCGAGCTGGGTCTCGGCGACGAGGAACTGCGCCTGCTCAAGTCGAACGGAGTGATCTGACGTGATGGCCGAAGACCGGGTGCTCCGGGTGCGCGCCCTCCTCGACTCGGTGCGGGCCGAGGGCCGTACCGCGCTGACCGCGCCCGAGGGCAAGGTGATCGCGGACGCCTACGGGATCGCCGTACCGGGCGAGGAGGTGGCCAGGGACGTCGACGAGGCGGTGGCCTGCGCGGCGCGGTTCGGCGGGCCGGTCGTGATGAAGATCGTCTCGCCCGACATCCTGCACAAGACCGACGCCGGCGGCGTGGTCGTCGGCGTCGAGGGCGCCGCGGACGTACGGGCCGCCTTCTGCCGGATCATCGACAACGCCCGCGCGTACGACGCGAACGCCCGCATCGAGGGCGTGCAGGTGCAGGAACTCCTGCCGCGGGGGCAGGAGGTCATCGTCGGCGCGGTCACCGACCCCACGTTCGGGAAGGTGGTGGCCTTCGGGCTCGGCGGCGTCCTCGTCGAGGTCCTCAAGGACGTGACGTTCCGTCTGGCGCCCGTGACGGCCGACGAGGCGCTGTCGATGCTGGACTCGATCCGGGCGGCGGAGGTCCTGCGCGGGGTGCGCGGGCAGGCGGGGGTGGACCGCTGGGCGGTAGCCGAGCAGATCCGCCGGGTCTCGCAACTGGTCGCGGAATTCCCGGAGATCGCCGAGGTGGACCTCAATCCGGTGATCGCGACGGCGGACGGCGCGGTCGCCGCCGACATCCGGGTGATCCTCGCCGCCTCGCGGCCCCCCGCCCGCCGGCGGTACACGCGCGACGAGATCCTGACGTCCATGCGCAGGCTGATGCAGCCGGCCTCCGTTGCCGTGATCGGCGCCTCCAACGAGCGGGGAAAAATCGGCAATTCGGTCATGCGCAACCTCGTCGACGGCGGCTTCTCCGGGGAGATCCACCCGGTGAACCCCAAGGCCGATGACATTCTGGGCCGCAAGGCGTACAAGAGTGTCACGGACGTTCCCGGTGAGGTGGATGTGGCCGTCTTCGCCATTCCCGCCCAGTTCGTGGCCGCGGCGCTGGAGGAGGTGGGACGCAAGAACATCCCCAACGCCGTCCTCATCCCCTCCGGGTTCGCGGAGACCGGCGAGCACGAACTCCAGGCGGAGATCGTGGCGATCGCCGAGCGGCACGGCATCAGGCTTCTCGGGCCGAACATCTACGGCTACTACTCGACCTGGCAGGACCTGTGCGCCACCTTCTGCACCCCCTACGACGTCAAGGGCGGGGTGGCGCTGACCTCGCAGTCCGGCGGCATCGGCATGGCGATCCTGGGCTTCGCCCGGGCCACGAAGACGGGTGTGTCGGCGATCGTCGGCCTCGGCAACAAGTCGGACCTGGACGAGGACGACCTGCTCACCTGGTTCGGCGAGGACCCGCACACCGAGTGCATCGCGATGCACCTGGAGGACCTCAAGGACGGGCGCGCCTTCGTCGAGGCGGCCAGGGCGACCGTGCCGAAGAAGCCGGTCGTCGTCCTGAAGGCCGGCCGCACCGCGGCGGGCGCGAAGGCCGCCGGCTCGCACACCGGCGCCCTCGCGGGCGACGACGCGGTGTACGACGACATCCTGCGCCAGGCCGGTGTCATCCGCGCGCCCGGCCTGAACGACATGCTGGAGTACGCGCGGGCGCTGCCGGTGCTCCCCGCCCCCCGGGGCGACAACGTCGTGATCATCACGGGAGCCGGCGGCAGCGGCGTCCTGCTCTCCGACGCGGTGACCGACAACGGCCTGTCGCTGATGGAGATCCCCCCGGACCTGGACGCGGCGTTCCGGGAGTTCATCCCGCCCTTCGGGGCCGCGGGCAACCCGGTGGACATCACCGGGGGCGAGCCGCCGTCGACGTACGAGGCGACGATCCGGCTGGGCATGGAGGACCCGCGCGTCCACGCGCTCGTCCTCGGCTACTGGCACACCATCGTCACCCCTCCCCTGGTCTTCGCCGAGCTCACCGCGCGCGTGGTGGCCGAGTTCCGGGAGCGCGGCATCGAGAAGCCGGTGGTCGCGTCGCTGGCCGGCGACGTGGAGGTCGAGGAGGCCTGCCAGTACCTCTTCGAGCGGGGCGTCGTGGCGTACCCGTACACGACGGAGAAGCCGGTGGCCGTGCTCGGCGCGAAGTACCGCTGGGCGCGCGCGGCGGGGCTGTTGGGGGGCGGCTCATGACGTGAGTGAACGCGGGGGCGGCCGGCGGTGCGCGTCGGCCGCGCCCGGGACCCGTGCGCGCACGAAAGGCATTGGACAGGGGGCGCTGGCCAGAACTTTCGACGCAAGGGGTGCAGCCGCGACATGGAAACCACCGATCCCCCCGCCGTTCTGCTGTGCAGGGAGGTGAGGGACCGCAAGGGCCGCGTGTACCGGGTCGGCGAGAGCGCCGTCGATCTCATGGGCCGCGGCCGTGCCTGGATGGTCGTCCTGCCCTGGGTGGGCGTGACGGGCGTCAGTTGTGCCGCGTACGCGTTCATCGGGGCGTACGGCGGTCCGGGCGCCTCCCCTCCGTGGGGCGGAGGACTGTCCTGGCTCGCCGGCCTGTGGGTGTTCTGCGGAGCGGCCGCCGCCTTCCCGGCCGGGTGCCTGCGGGAGAGCGGCCGCCTCCCGGCCCGCACGGCGACGGTGGCCGGCGCGTTCGGCACGCTGGCCGGCTGCCTCGCACTCGCCCTCGCGCCGGAGGCACCGGCGCTCCGCTGGGGCTCCGCGGCGGTCGGCGGTCTCGGCGCCGGCCTGGTCCACGCCACCTGTCTCACTCTGCCGGGCAAGTGGTACCCGGAGCGCCGGGGCGGCCCCACGGGGTTCGTGGCGAGCGGTCTGGCCTTCGGGGCCGTACCGTTCCTGCCCGTCCTCAGGTCCTGGTCCGACGCTGGCGACCGCCCGCTTCCGGCCGCCGTCCTGGGGGCCGCGGCGTGCGTGCCGGTGATCGTGGCCGGCCTGCTCCTCCGGGACCCGCCCGGGAACTGGTGGCCGCCGCAACCCGACCCGCTCAGGGTGCCGGCCGACCCCGTGGCCCGGCGCGCGCGGGACAGGAATCCGCCCGCGGTACGCCAGTACGGCCTCGAGGATGCCGCCCGCACCCCGGTGCTGTGGATGACGGGCCTCTGCCTGCTCCTCGCGGTCTGTGTCACCGTCCTCGGCATCGTCGGGCTGGCGCCGTTCGGCCGGGCGGCGGCCCTCGGCGACGGAACCGTGTCCGCCGCGGTGACGCTGACCGTGGCCGGCGGAGCCGGGGCGGGAGCGGCCGGCGCGCTCTCCGACCGCCTCGGGCGGCGCGTCACCCTGATCGCGGCCTGTCTGGTGCTGGGCACCGCGCAGTTCGGTGTCCTGGTCGCGGGCCGGACCGGCAGCGCACCGCTGTTCCTCGGGTGCGCGACGGCCGTGGGGCTCGGCGGCGGCGCGGTCCTTCCGCTGGTCGCCGCGATGAGCGCCGACCACTTCGGCGAGAACCGCAGCGCGAGCACGTACGGACTGCTCGCCTCCTCCCTGACCCTCCCTCTGGCCGTCGCCGCGCTGGCCGGCCCCGTGACGGGAGCCGGCCCGGCCGGCGCCCCAACCCCCCACCGAGTGTTCGCCCTGGCGGGCTGTGTCTCGCTCGCCTGCGCCGTTCTGGCGCTGTTCCTCAAGGCTCCGGGCCGTCCCAGTGCCCGGCGCATCGTCCCCAATCCCCACCCACTCGGCGAGGAGATGGCCTGACATGACGGCTGATCCCATGGCAACACGGAACACGCCGGCCGATCCCGGCACGGCGAGCCCCGCATACCGCGAAGTGACCGACTCCCGGGGGCGGGTCTACCGCGTCGGTGAGACGGACCGGGACATCCTCGGCCATTCACGCAAGTTCATGGTGTACCTGCCGTGGATAGCCATGATGGCCATCAGCGTCTCGGAGTACGCCTACGGTTCCGCGGAGGACACCCTGTCCAAGGCGCACGGGTGGACCCAGAGCAACACCTTCTGGATCCTCAGCGTCTGGGTGTTCTTCCAGGCGGGCATCGCCTTCCCGGCCGGCTGGCTGCGCGAGCGGGGCATCCTCACCGCGCGCCGCGCCATGTACACCGGCGCGGCCATGTGCCTGCTCGGCTTCCTGGCCCTGTCCCACCTCGACAACGTCCTGCTGGCCATCGTCGGCTTCGGCGTGGTGGGCGGTCTCGGCTCCGGACTGATCTACGCCACCTGCATCAACATGGTCGGCAAGTGGTTCCCGGAGCGGCGCGGCGCCAAGACCGGCTTCGTCAACGGCGGCTTCGCCTACGGCTCGCTGCCGTTCATCTTCATCTTCAACTACGCCTTCGACACCGGGAACTACGACGAGGTGCTCGACCTCATCGGCGTGTACGTGCTGATCGTGGTCGCGGTCTGCGCGTTCTTCTTCAAGGACCCGCCGAAGAACTGGTGGCCGGCCCATGTCGACCCGCTCTCGCACTCCGGCACCGGCAAGAGCGCCGCGAGCCTGGCCAAGAACCCGCCCGCCGTCCGGCAGTTCACGCCCAAGGAGGCCGTCAGGACGGGGATGCTGCCCCTGATGTGGGTCACGATCGTGATGACCGCCGGTGTGTCGATCTTCGGGATCTCCTTCCAGGTCGACTTCGCCAAGGAGATCGGCTTCGGTCCTCTGGTCGCGGCCTCCTCGATGGGCGTGATGGCCGTCATCAACGGTGTGGGCCGCGCGGTGGTGGGCTGGCTGTCGGACCTGTGGGGACGCAAGACGACCCTGGTGTTCGTCATCGTGGTCCTGGGGCTGGCCCAGTTCGGTGTCATCTGGGCCGGCGACGTGAAGAACGAGTGGCTGTTCCTGTTCTTCGCCTTCCTCTCCGGATTCGGCGGCGGCGCCTTCTACCCGATGTTCGCCGCGTTGACCCCGGACTACTTCGGCGAGAACTACAACGCCACCAACTACGGGCTGGTGTACAGCGGCAAGCTGGTCAGCGGTCTGTTCGGCGGCGGTCTGGGATCCATGGTCGTCGCGGCGTGGGGCTACAACGGCGCGTACGCCCTGGCGGGCGGCGTGTCGATGGTGGCGGCGGCGCTCGCGCTGCTGCTGCGCCAGCCGGGGCGGACCGGGCCGGAGGAGGCGGCGCCGGAGCCGCGGACCGTGGGCTGAACGGCGTCCCGCGCGCGTGAGGAGGACCTCCCCGGTGTGGGGGAGGGCCTCCTCATGCCGTGTGCGCCCGCGTCCGCCGGCGCTGCCCCCGCACCCGGAGCACCTCGGTGCCGCCGGGGGACTGCGCGCCGGGCCGCGGCGGATGCCGGCGGGAGGAGAGCGTGCCGGAGGGTCAGGCCTTCGGCCGCTCGTGGTACGACCGGCGGGTGTGCTCGGTGTGCTCGCGCATCAGCCGGGTGGCCAGTTGCTCGTCGCGCCCGGCGATCGCGGCGATCAGGTCGCGGTGCTCGATCCAGGACTGGTTTCCGCGCTGCCGGGCCACGGGCGTGTAGTACCAGCGCACCCGGCGGTCGACCTGTGCGGCGAGTTCGGCGAGGACGGCGTTGCCGGCCAGCTCCATGATCTTCGCGTGGAAGCGGGCGTTCAGGGCCACCGCGGCGTCCACGTCGTCGGAGGCGACGGCCGCCATGCCCTGGGCCAGCAGCTCCTCCAGGGCCTCGATCCCGGCGCCGTCCGGGTGCGCGGCGGCCAGCCGGGCGGCCTCCGCCTCCAGCAGCGTGCGCACGGTCAGCAGCTGGTCGGCCTCCTCCTCCGTCGGCTCGTGCACGAACGCGCCCTGCGCGGGCCGCAGATCGACCCACCCCTCGGTGTTCAGACGCTGCAGCGCCTCGCGCACCGGCTGCCGGGAGACCCCGAGGTGCCCCGCGAGTTCGCTCTCGACGAGGTGCTGGCCGGGCTGGAGGGCGCGGGTGGTGATGAGTTCGAGCAGCGCCTCGTAGACGCGGTCGCGCAGCGGTCCGGGCCGTTCGAGCCTGGGCACCGCTCCCTGCGGCAGTCCGGTCGACAACATCGCGGTCCCCCTCCTCGGCCGGGCCGCGGACGGCAGGCGGGGAGCCCGGTCACCGGTGGCCCGTATCGATTGTCTTTCGTCTACAGTCTACGGCGCACCGTGGTCGGTGGAAGCGAAAGTCGGCCGTATCACGCCGACGTGTGACCGCAATCCCGGCCCTCCTGCCACCGGCTGATCCAGCGCGCGGCGTCGCACCGGCTCACGGGCAGCGCGCGACCTGGCGCCGGCTCACGGGCAGCGCACGACCTGCCCGGCGTACGACAGGTTGCCGCCGAACCCGAACAGCAGCACCGGGTCGCCCGTGGACACGGCGCCCCGCTCGATGAGCTTGGAGAAGGCCAGCGGGATGCTGGCGGCGGAGGTGTTGCCGGACTCGGAGACGTCGCGGGCGACCACGGCGTTCACGGCGCCGAGCTTCTCGGCCAGCGGCTCGATGATCCGCAGGTTGGCCTGGTGCAGCACGACGGCGGCGAGGTCCGCGGGCGCGAGACCGGCCCGCTCGCAGGCCTGCCGGGCCAGCGGCGGCAGCTGGGTGGTGGCCCAGCGGTAGACGCTCTGCCCCTCCTGCGCGAACCGCGGCGGCGTGCCCTCGATCCGCACCGCGTGCCCCATCTCCGGCACCGAGCCCCACAGCACCGGTCCGATGCCGGGCTCCTCCCCGGGCACGCACGCCTCCACCACGGCGGCCCCCGCCCCGTCGCCGACGAGCACACAGGTGGTCCGGTCGGTCCAGTCGGTCACCTCGGACATCTTGTCGGCGCCGACGACCAGGGCCCGGGTCGCGGCCCCCGCGCGCACGGTGTGGTCGGCGGTGGCCAGGGCGTGGGTGAAACCGGCGCAGACGACGTTGACGTCCATCGCGGCCGGCCGGGGCACGCCGAGCCGGGCCGCGACGCGGGCGGCGGTGTTCGGGGAGCGGTCGACGGCGGTGGAGGTGGCGACCAGCACCAGGTCGATGTCGCCGGGCGTGAGGCCCGCCGCCGCGAGGGCCTTGGCGGCGGCGTGCGCGGCCAGTTCGTCGACCGGCTCGTCGGGGCCGGCGATGTGGCGCGTCCGGATGCCCACCCGGGACCTGATCCACTCGTCGCTGGTGTCGACGAGGCCCGCCAGGTCCTCGTTGGTGAGCACTCTGGCGGGCTGGTAATGGCCGACGGCGGCGATGCGCGAGCCGTTCATTGGGTGGTCCCCCTCGATGCCGTGGGTAGCGGGATCCACCAGTCTGATCAGTGACTCGCGGGTACGGCGGCAGGTGATGCCACAGGAATCGGGCGCCCGGCTTGTCGGCTTCCGTCAGACTCTCGGACGCCCGAGCATTCACCTGCCGGCCGCTCAGCCCGTGAACAACTGCGTCGCCTTCCGCACGAGCTCGTACAGCCCGTATGCGAGGGGCGCACCCACCCACAGCCAGGCGACGGCGATCAGAACCGGGGCCGTGCCCGCCCCGGAACCCGCTGCCCCGGGGGTGGCGGGGTCAGGCGGACTCGGGCTGCTGTCGTGCGACATCGGCGTCCTTCCTGGGCGCGGGGACGTGGTGGCGGGGGTGGACGGGCCGGATGAACTCGTTGGCGGCGAAGCCGACGACCAGCAGCCCGATCATGATGGCGAAGGACAGGCCGTAGAGGGAGGAGCCGTGCCGGCCGGCGGCCTCCTGGCGGTCGGCGATCCAGTTGACGATCAGCGGGCCGAGCACGCCGGCCGTGGACCAGGCGGTGAGCAGCCGGCCGTGGATCGCGCCGACCTGGTAGGTGCCGAAGAGGTCCTTCAGATAGGCGGGGACGGTGGCGAAGCCGCCGCCGTAGAAGGAGAGGATCACCAGCGCGCACAGCACGAACAACGGCTTGGAGCCGTCTCCGAACAGCGCGATCAGCAGGTACATCAGCGCGCCGACGCCCAGGTAGACGCGGTAGACGTTCTTGCGTCCGATCAGGTCGGAGGTGGAGGACCAGCCGATGCGGCCCGCCATGTTCGCCGCCGACAGCAGGGCGACGAAACCGGCCGCGGCGGAGGCCGATACGGGGGTGGTGGAGCCGGCGAAGAAGTCCGTGATCATCGGGGCGGCCTTCTCCAGGATGCCGATGCCGGCGGTGACGTTGGTGCACAGCACCAGCCACAGGCACCAGAACTGCGGGGTGCGCACGGCGCTGCGGGCCGAGACCTGCGTGCCGGAGACGGTGCTCGGAGCGCCGGCGACGGGCGTCTCGGTACGCGGGACCCGCACCAGGAGCACGCCGAGTGACATGAAGACCGCGTACGAGAGCCCGTGGACGACGAACGCCAGCGCGATTCCGGTGCGATCGGCGCCGACCGACTCCAGCATCTGCGCCGACCAGGGCGAGGCGATGAGCGCGCCGCCGCCGAACCCCATGATCGCGATGCCGGTGGCCATGCCGGGCCGGTCCGGGAACCACTTGATCAGGGTGGAGACGGGCGAGATGTAGCCGATGCCGAGGCCGATCCCGCCGACGACGCCGTAGCCGAGGACGATCAGCCAGAACTGGCCGGTCCACGCGCCCAGCGCGGAGATCAGGAAGCCGGAGGAGAAGCAGACGAGGGCCACGGTCATGGCCCAGCGCGGTCCCCGGCGCTCGACGAGCGTGCCGCCGAACGCCGCCGACAGGCCGAGCATGACGATGGCGAACTGGAAGGGCAGTGCGCTCTCGGTGCCGTCCAGGTGCAGGGCGGACTCGAGGGGCGGCTTGAAGACGCTCCAGGCGTAGGCCTGGCCGATGGCGAGATGGACGGAGAGGGCGGCGGGCGGAACGAGCCAGCGGCTCCATCCCGGGCGTGCGACCGGTGGGCTCATGATCCGCACGGTAGGGACGGATGCGGGTGGCCGGAAGCAGCCCGGTCGACCGTATGCGGTGAGCGGTATGCATGGCGCGATGAACGGTCGTTGTCGGCCCCCTTGTCGACCGTAACTACATACTGTAGACAATATTTCGTCGACATCATCTCCGCGGTATCCCTCAAACCGAACGGAGTGCTCCCGTGAAAGTCGCAGTCCTCGGCGCCGGTGCCATCGGCGCCTACGTCGGCGCCACGCTCCACCGCGCGGGCGCCGACGTCCATCTCATCGCCCGTGGACCGCATCTGGCGGCCATGAGGCGGCACGGAGTACAGGTGCTCAGCCCGCGCGGCGACTTCACCGCCCGCGCCCACGCCACCGACGACCCGGCCGGGGTCGGCCCGGTCGACTACGTCTTCCTGGGCCTGAAGGCCAACTCGTACGCGGCGTGCGGGCCGCTGATCGAGCCGCTGCTGCACGACACCACGGCGGTCGTCGCCGCCCAGAACGGCATCCCCTGGTGGTACTTCCACCGGCACGGCGGCCCCTACGACGGCCACCGCGTCGAGAGCGTGGACCCGGACGGCGCGGTCAGCGCGGTGCTCGCGCCGCGGCGGGCGATCGGCTGCGTCGTCTACGCGGCCACCGAACTCGAAGCCCCGGGCGTCGTACGCCACTTGGAGGGCACCCGGTTCTCGATCGGCGAACCCGACCGCAGCGTCTCGGCGCGCTGCGCGGAGTTCGGCGAGGCGATGCGGGCCGGCGGCCTGAAGTGCCCGGTCGAGCCGGACCTGCGCAACGACATCTGGGTCAAGCTGCTCGGCAACATCTCCTTCAACCCGATCAGCGCCCTGGCCCGCGCCACCATGCGGCAGATGTGCCTGCACGGCGGCACCCGCAGGGTCATCGAGGTCATGATGCGCGAGACGCTCGCGGTGGCCGAAGCCCTCGGCTGCACGGTCGGCGTCTCCATCGAGCGGCGCCTGGCGGGCGCGGAGCGCGTCGGCGACCACCGCACCTCCACGCTCCAGGACCTGGAGCGCGGCAAGCCGCTGGAACTCGACGTCCTGCTCGCGGCCGTCGTCGAGCTGGCGGAGATCACCGGCGTGGAGGTGCCCACCCTGCGCACCGTGCACGCCATCTCGGACCTGCTCGCGCTGAGGAGCGCCGCATGAGGAATCGCGAACCGAGGACCTACACCCGGCTCACGCACCCGCTCGTCCGCGACTCCCGCGACGCGCCCTTCCGCCCGGCCACGTGGGAGGAGGCACTGGAGCGCACCGCCCGCGGACTGGAGCGAAACCGCGGCGCGTTCGGCATGTTCTCCTGCGCCAGGGCGACCAACGAGATGAACTACGTGGCACAGAAGTTCGCCCGGGTGGTGATGGGCACCAACAACGTCGACTCCTGCAACCGCACCTGCCACGCGCCGAGCGTGGCCGGGCTGTCGGCCGCCTTCGGCTCGGGCGGCGGCACGTCGTCGTACGAGGAGATCGAGCACACCGACGTCATCGTGATGTGGGGGTCCAACGCCCGTTTCGCGCACCCGATCTTCTTCCAGCACGTGCTGAAGGGCATCCGGAACGGCGCCCGGATGTACGCGGTCGACCCTCGCCGCACCTCCACCGCCGCTTGGGCCGAGAGCTGGCTCGGCCTGAACGTCGGCACCGACATCCCGATGGCGCACGCGATCGGCCGCGAGATCATCCACGCGGGGCTGGCCAACGAGGCGTTCATCGAGCGCGCGACCACCGGCTTCGAGGAGTACCGGGCGCTGGTCGAGCCGTGGACGCCGTCGCTCGCCGAGAAGGTGACGGGCGTGCCGGCCCGCGCCGTCCGGCAGCTGGCGCACGCCTACGCCCGCGCCGAGCGCGCCCAGTTGTGCTGGACCCTCGGCATCACCGAGCACCACAACGGCACCGACAACGTGCGCGCCCTGATCAACCTGTCCCTGCTCACCGGTCACGTCGGCCGCTACGGCTCCGGCCTGCAGCCGCTGCGCGGGCAGAACAACGTGCAGGGCGGCGGCGACATGGGCGCGATCCCCAACCGCCTGCCCGGCTTCCAGGACATCCTCGACCCCGGGACCCGCCACAAGTTCGAGACCGCCTGGGACACCGTCATCCAGCCGCACTACGGGCTGAACCTGACGGAGATGTTCGAGGCGATGGAGGACGGCGAACTGAAGGCCGTCTACTGCATCGGCGAGAACCCGGCGCAGTCGGAGGCGGACAGCGAGCAGGCGGAGCGCCGGCTGCGGCGGCTCGACTTCCTCGTCGTCCAGGACATCTTCCTCACGAAGACGGCCGAGTTGGCGGACGTGGTGCTGCCCGCGACCGCCGGCTGGGCCGAGACCGAGGGCACGACCACCAACAGCGAGCGGCGGGTGCAGCGGGTACGCCGGGCCGTGACCCCTCCCGGTGAGGCCCGGGAGGACATCGACATCCTCTGCGACCTGGCGGCCCGGCTCGGCCACGACTGGAAGTACGCCGACGCCGAGGCGGTGTGGAACGAGCTGAGGTCGGTCTCGCCGGACCACTACGGGATGACCTACGAGCGCCTGACGGAGCATCACGGCATCCAGTGGCCGTGCCCGAGCACCGAGCGGCTCGAACCGGGCTTCCTGCACGGGCGGTTGTGGCAGACGGACCCGGCCGCCCGCGGGACGCCCGCGCCGTTCGGGATCGTCCAGCACGACCCGCCCGTCGACCTCACCGACGAGGAGTACCCGGTCCGGCTCACCACCGGGCGGCGGCTCGACTCGTACAACACCGGGGTGCAGAGCGGCGGTTTCGCCTCGCCGCTCAGGCGCGGCGAGGCCGTCGAGCTGTCCCCCGAGGACGCCGAGCGCTACGGCGTGGTGGTGGGTGAGCGGGTGCGGGTGACCTCGCGGCGCGGGTCGGTGGAGGCCCCGGTGTGGGTCGACCCGGCACTGCGTCCCGGTCTCGCCTTCATGACCTTCCACTTTCCCGACGAGGTGGACACCAACCGGCTGACGATCGAGGCGAACTGCCCGATCGCGGGGACGGCGGAGTTCAAGGCGTCGGCGATCCGGATCGAGAAGCTCCCGGTTGCGACCCACGTGAGGTGATGTGGTGGACCTGCACTTCGGCGACAGCAAACCCACGGACGAGGAACGGGCCGCCGTGGACGCCCTGTTGGGCCCCCCGGAGTCCTCGTGGGAGGGCGCGGACCGCTCCGACGCCGATCTGCGGTGGGCCCGCGGCGGGCGGGAGGCCCGGGACCGCCGCGACCTGCTGCTGCCGGGGCTGCACGCCGTCAGCGACCGGGTCGGCTGGATCAGCGAGGGCGCGCTCGGCTATCTGTGCCGCCGGCTGACGGTGCCGCCGGCGGAGGCGTACGGGGTGGCCACCTTCTACGCGATGTTCTCGGTCCGGCCGCGGCCGGCGACCGTGCTGCACGTGTGCACGGACCTGGCGTGCACGGCGGCCGGGGCGCCCGGGCTGTGCGCCGGGATCGAGTCCCGGCTGGGTCCGGGCAGCGGGGTGAGCGTCGAGCGCAGCCCGTGCCTGGGCCTGTGCGAGCGGGCTCCGGCGGCGCTCGCGATCAGGGCCGGGGACCCGGTGCGTACGGCCGTCTCGGCGCCGGCGACCGAGGCGGCGGCCGTGCTCGCGGCGACCGCGCCGGACTCGGCGCCCGAGGAGCCGCCCGCGGTCGCGGCGGTCCCGCAGGCGGGCGGCGAGGACCTGGTGCTGCTGCGGCGCGTCGGCGTGGTCGATCCGTCGAGCCTGGACGACTACCGTGCGCACGGGGGCTACACGGCCCTGCGGCGGGCCTTCGAGCTCGGCCCGGCCGGAGTGATCCGGGAGGTCACCGACGCGGGCCTGGCCGGACGCGGCGGGGCCGCCTTCCCCACCGGCCGCAAGTGGCAGGCCACCGCTTCGCAGCCCGACCACCCGCACTACCTGGTGTGCAACGCCGACGAGTCCGAGCCGGGCACGTTCAAGGACCGCGTGCTGATGGAGGGCGACCCGTACGCGCTGATCGAGGCCATGACGGTCGCGGCGTACGCGGTCGGCGCGCACCGGGGATTCCTCTACCTGCGCGGCGAGTACCCGCGGGCGCTGCGCCGCCTGGAGCACGCGGTCGCGCAGACACGCGCGCGGGGGCTGCTCGGCGACGACGTCCTCGGCCAGGGCTACGCCTTCGACATCGAGATCCGGCGGGGTGCGGGGGCGTACATCTGCGGCGAGGAGACGGCGCTGTTCAACTCGATCGAGGGCTATCGGGGCGAGCCGCGCTCGAAACCGCCGTTCCCGGTGGAGAAGGGGCTGTTCGGGAAGCCGACCGTCGAGAACAACGTCGAGACGCTGGTCAACGTGCTGCCGATCCTCACCATGGGCGCGCAGGCGTACGCCGCGATCGGCACGCGGGCGTCGACCGGGCCGAAGCTGTTCTGCGTGTCGGGGAGTGTGGAGCGGCCGGGCGTCTACGAGGTGCCGTTCGGGGCGACGCTCGGTGAGCTGCTCGGCCTCACCGGGATACGGCCGGGGCTGCGCGCGGTGCTGCTCGGCGGCGCGGCGGGCGGCTTCGTACGGCCCGGCGAACTGGACCTCCCGCTCACCTTCGAAGGCACCCGCGAGGCGGGTACGACGCTCGGCTCGGGCGTCGTCATGGCCTTCGACGACTCCGTCCCGCTGCCCCGGCTGCTGCTGCGCATCGCCCGGTTCTTCCGGGAGGAGTCGTGCGGCCAGTGCGTGCCGTGCCGGGTGGGCACCGTGCGGCAGGAGGAGGCGCTGGAGCGGATCGCGGAGCGCACCGGCGCGGCCGCCGCCGACGACATCGCGCTGCTCCGGGAGGTCGGGCGGGCCATGCGGGACGCCTCGATCTGCGGTCTGGGGCAGACCGCCTGGAACGCCGTGGAATCCGCCATCGACCGTCTGGGGGCGTACGAATGACCGCGATACCGCTCGGAGTGCCGCGCCGGCTGGTGGAGTTCACGCTCGACGGGCAGGAGGCCCGGGTCCCCGAGGGCGCGACGATCCTGGACGCCTGCCGGGCGGCGGGAAAGGACGTCCCGACCCTCTGCGAGGGCGACACGCTCACTCCGAAGAACGCCTGCCGGGTCTGCGTGGTCGAGGTGGAGGGCGCGCGCACCCTCGTCCCGGCCTGCTCGCGGCGGGCAGAGCCGGGCATGGTGGTGCGCACCGGTTCCGAGCGCGCCCGGCACAGCCGCAAGGTCGTCCTGGAACTGCTGGCGTCCTCGGTCGACTTGTCGACCACACCGGGGGCCGCCGAGTGGATCAAGGAGTACGAGGCGAAGCCGGACCGCTTCGGCCCCGACGCGGCCCGGCTGAACGAGGAGCCGAGGGTCGACAACGACCTGTACGTGCGCGACTACGGCAAGTGCGTCCTGTGCTACAAGTGCGTGGACGCCTGCGGGGAGCAGTGGCAGAACACCTTCGCGATCTCGGTGGCGGGGCGCGGCTTCGACGCCCGGATCGCGGTGGAGCACGACGCGCCGCTGACGGACTCGGCGTGCGTGTACTGCGGCAACTGCGTCGAGGTGTGCCCGACGGGAGCCCTGTCGTTCAAGTCGGAGTTCGACATGCGCGCGGCGGGTACCTGGGACGAGTCGGCGCAGACCGAGACCACCACGGTCTGCGCGTACTGCGGAGTGGGCTGCAACCTGACTCTGCACGTACAGGACAATGAGATCGTCAAGGTCACCTCGCCGCACGACAACCCGGTGACCCACGGCAACCTCTGCATCAAGGGCCGTTTCGGCTACCAGCACGTACAGAACCGGGGCTGATCAGGACATGGGACGAGTCACGGAACGACGCAGGGTGATCCGCATCCGGGACGGGGTTGTCTCGTCCCGCCCGGACACCCTGGTGGCGGAGGAGCCGCTGGAGATCCGGCTGAACGGCAAGCCGCTCGCCATCACCATGCGCACGCCCGGTGACGACTTCGCACTGGCCGCCGGCTTCCTGGTGAGCGAGGGCGTCCTGGCGTCCGCGTCGGACCTGCTGAACATCGTCTACTGCGCCGGGGCGACCGCCGACGGCTCGAACACGTACAACGTCGTCGACGTGAAGACCGCCCCGGACGTCGCCCTCCCGGACATCACCCTGGAAAGGAACGTCTACACGACGTCCTCGTGCGGCCTGTGCGGCAAGGCGAGCCTGGACGCGGTCCGTACGACGGCGCGCTGGCCGATCGCCGACACGCCTCCGGTCCGGGTCGAGCCCGGACTCCTCGCGAGCCTCCCCGACCGGCTGCGCGCGGCCCAGCGGGTCTTCGACCGGACCGGGGGCCTGCACGCGGCCGCCCTGTTCGCCGAGGACGGTGAGCTGGTGGACGTGCGGGAGGACGTGGGCCGGCACAACGCGGTCGACAAACTGGTCGGCCGCGCCCTGCAGAACGGCGACCTGCCCCTGTCCCGCTCCCTCCTGCTGGTCTCCGGCCGGGCCTCCTTCGAGCTGGCGCAGAAGGCGGTGATGGCGGGCATACCGGTGCTGGCGGCGGTGTCGGCGCCCTCCTCACTGGCGGTGGACCTGGCGGCGGAGACGGGGCTGACCCTGGTGGGCTTCCTGCGGGGCAGCTCCATGAACGTGTACGCGGGCGAGGACCGCGTCGTCCTGCGGACCGCGGCCGTCCAGGGCTGACCGGCTCCCCCGCGACACGGCGGCGGGGCCCCGGCCGGCGGGGAGCGCCCCCTGCGCCGCGGGGGCCCCGCCTTGCGGGGCCGTCAGCGCCGACGGGTCGCGGTGACGGCCGGGGTGCGCGGGGCCGCGGGTGGCGGTGCCGGGGTGGTCTCCTGGTCCCGGACCTCGTGCGCACGGCGCTTGGCGATCACCGCGCACACCATGAGCTGCATCTGGTGGAAGAGCATCAGCGGCAGCACCGCGAGCGAGGCGTGCGCGCCGAACAGGACGCTCGCCATGGGCAGCCCGGAGGCGAGGGACTTCTTCGAACCGGCGAACTGGATGGCGATCCGGTCCCCCCGGCCGAACCGCAGTGCCTTGGCGCCGTACCAGGTCAGGCCCAGCATCACCCCGAGCAGCACGGCCTCCACAACGAGCAGCGCGCCCAGCCGGACCGGGCTGACCTGGTGCCAGATACCCCGCACCATGCCCTCACTGAAGGCGGCGTAGACGACCAGCAGGATCGAGCCGCGGTCCACCAGGCCGAGGACCTTCCGGTGCAGGGCGACGAAGCCTCCGATCCACGGGCGCAGCGCCTGCCCGGCGAGGAAGGGCACGAGCAGCTGGAACACGATCGTGACCAGGGAGTGCGCGGAGAAGCCGCCGCCGCTGCCGCCGAGCAGCGCGGCCGCGAGCAGCGGGGTGAGGACGATGCCGGCCAGCGAGGAGAAGGAGCCGGCACAGATCGCGGCGGGCACGTTGCCGCGGGCGATGGAGGTGAAGGCGATCGACGACTGGATGGTCGACGGGACGAGGGTGAGGAAGAGCAGGCCCTGGTAGAGCGGCTGGGTCAGCAGCACCGGGACGAGGCCCCCGGCCGCGAGGCCGAGCAGCGGGAAGATCACGAAGGTGCAGACCAGGACCGTGCCGTGCAGCCGCCAGTGCCGCAGCCCGTCGAGCGCCTCCCGGGTGGACAGCCGGGCGCCGTAGAGGAAGAACAGGAAGGCGATCGCGGCGGTGGAGGCGCCGGAGGCCACGTCGGCGGCGGTGCCGCGGGCCGGGAACAGCGCGGCCAGGCCCACCGTCCCGAGCAGCAGCAGGATGTACGGGTCGATCGGCATCCAACTCGGCGCGCGCAGGCGTTTCACGGTGCTCCACTTGCTCGTTCTGCTCGTTCTCGTCAGTGCGGGACCGACGGGTCCCCTCTCCATCGTCCTCCTCACCCTCGTGATCGGGAATCCGTCATACCGCTCTGACTGTCATCGTGGATCGCGATAACCTGGCGGCGTGTACGAGCCCTCCCATCTGCGCACCTTCCTCGCGGTGGCGCAGACCCTGAGCTTCACGCGGGCCGCACGGCGGCTGGGGCTGCGCCAGTCGACCGTCAGCCAGCACGTGCGCCGCCTGGAGGACGCCACCGGGCGGACGCTGTTCGCGCGGGACACCCACTCCGTGGAGCTGACCGAGGACGGCGAGGCGATGCTCGGCTTCGCGCGCCGGATCCTCCAGGCACACGAGCAGGCGGCGGCCTTCTTCACGGGCACCCGGGTGCGCGGGCGGCTGCGGTTCGGCGCCTCGGAGGACTTCGTGCTGACCCGCCTGCCGGAGATCCTGGAGGGCTTCCGCTACGAGCACCCGGAGGTCGATCTGGAGCTCACGGTGGAGCTGTCGGGCACGCTGCACGAGCAGCTCGCCGCCGGACGGCTCGACCTGGTGCTCGCCAAGCGCCGCCCGGAGGACCCGCGCGGCGAGCTCGTCTGGCACGACCGGCTGGTGTGGATCGGCGCGGAGCGGCTCCGGCTCGACCCCGACCGCCCCGTGCCGCTGATCGTCTACCCGCCGCCGGGCATCTCCCGGGCGCTCGCCTTCGAGGCCCTGGAGCGGCAGGGGCGGCCGTGGCGCGTCGCGTGCACCAGCGGCAGCCTCAACGGGCTCATCGCCGCCGCGCGGGCGGGCCTCGGCGTGATGGCCCACTCGCGCGGGCTGGTCCCGCCGGGGCTGGTGCGGGTGCCCGAGCGGGCGGGACTGCCGGAGCTGGGGCAGGTCGACTTCGTCCTGGTGCACGGCCGGCGCCGCCCTTCCGCCCAGCACGCCGCCGACGCGCTGGCGACCGCGATCCTGGCGGGCGGGGACCGGCTGCACCGGCGGTAGGGAAGTGACGGTTTCCCGTCCGGCGACGCTGTCGGAGGTGACAACCGCACGTCGCGGGGGGTGTCCGCGGCCGCGCGGGCCCGTTCCGGAAACGCGTCCGGGACCCCCGGGGACGGTAATCGGGTAGTACAGATTCGGTGGAGATCGGTGGAGATCACGGCACCGAAACTTACTGATCCGTAAGGATTTTCGTCCGGCCTCTCCCCATGTGAGGGGTTTTTCCGACGCTGACCCGCTCCCGCCCGGGCTCCGCCTCCCGTCGAAGCCCCTCCCGCCTCCTCCCGAGGTGGGGTAGCTTTCACCGCGCTGTGCGGAGCGTCACAAGGGAGCGGGAGCGGGGTTTGCGCGAGTTCACCAGCCCTCCGTTGACGTCGGCACCGCCGGTGGGCGGACTGGCCGACGCGGTCTTCCGGCATGCCCAGGAGGACCCGCTGCATGTCGCACTCGGCCGGAAGGACGCGGCCGGCCAATGGCGGGACGTCACCGCCGCCGAGTTCCGCGACGAGGTCCTGGCCCTCGCCAAGGGGCTGCTCGCCCGGGGCGTCCGCTTCGGCGACCGGGTCGCGATCATGTCCCGCACCCGCTACGAGTGGACCCTCTTCGACTTCGCGCTGTGGACGATCGGCGCCCAGGTGGTGCCCATCTATCCCACCTCCTCGGCCGAGCAGTGCTTCTGGATGCTGTACGACGCGGAGGTCACGGCCGCGATCGTCGAGCACGAGGACCACGCGATGACGATCGCCACGGTCATCGACCGGCTGCCACACCTGCGTGAGCTGTGGCAGCTGGACGCGGGCGCCGTCCGGGAGCTCTACGACGCGGGCGCCCACGTCGACGACCAGGTGGTGCACCGGCACCGCGAGGCGGTCACCCCAGACTCGATCGCGACGATCATCTACACCTCCGGCACCACCGGCCGCCCCAAGGGCTGCGTGCTGTCGCACGGCAACTTCATGTACGAGACCGACACGGTCATGGAGCGCTGGGAGCCGGTGTTCCACACCAAGAAGGGCGACGAGGCGGCGACCCTGCTGTTCCTGCCGCTCGCCCATGTCTTCGGGCGGATGGTGGAGGTCGCCACGATCCGGGCGAAGGTGCGCCTCGGCCACCAGCCGCAGCTGAACGCCGCCGCTCTCCTCCCCGACCTGCAGGCCTTCAGACCGACCTTCATCCTCGCGGTGCCGTACATCTTCGAGAAGGTGTTCAACTCCGCCCGGCGCAAGGCCGAGGCGGACGGCAAGTCCGGGCCGTTCGAGAAGGCCGTCGACGTGGCCGTGAAGTACGCGGACGCGATCGAGGCGAAGGCCTGGGGCATCGGCCCCGGCCCCACCGCCGGGCTGCGCATGCAGCACCAGTTCTTCGACAAGCTCGTGTACTCCAAGGTGCGCGCGGCGATGGGCGGCCGGATCCGGAACGCGATGTCCGGCGGCTCGGCGATGGACCGCCGGCTCGGCCTGTTCTTCGCGGGCGCCGGCGTGCAGATCTACGAGGGCTACGGACTGACCGAGTCCACCGCCGCCGCCACCGCCAACCCGCCCGAGCTCACCCGGTACGGCACCGTCGGGCAGCCCATACCCGGCGTCACCGTGCACATAGCCGACGACGGCGAGGTCTGGCTGCACGGCGGCAACGTCTTCCAGGGCTACCTCAACAACCCGAAGGCCACCGACGAGAGCCTGCACGACGGCTGGCTGGCCACCGGTGACCTCGGCTCCCTCGACGAGGACGGCTATCTGACCATCACCGGCCGCAAGAAGGAGATCCTGGTGACCTCCGGCGGCAAGAGCGTGGCGCCGGGCCTGCTGGAGGAGCGGGTGCGCGACCACCCGCTGGTGTCCCAGTGCATCGTCGTCGGCAACGACCGCCCGTACATCGCCGCTCTGGTCACCCTCGACCAGGAGGCCGTCGAGCACTGGCTGCAGATGCGCGCCAAGCCGCGGATGTCCCCGGCCCAGCTCGTGCGCGACGCCGACCTGGAGACCGAGGTCCGGCGCGCCGTGGTCGCCGCGAACACCCTGGTCTCCCAGGCCGAGTCGATCCGCACCTTCCGCATCCTCGCCCAGCCGTTCACCGAGGAGCACGGCCTGCTCACCCCGTCCCTGAAGCTGAAGCGCAAGGCCATCGAGAACGCGTACGTGAACGAGGTGGACGCGCTGTACCGGGCCTGACCGCGCCCGGCCCGGGCACGCACCGCCGAGGCCCGCGGGGGGATGTGATTCCGGCCGATCCGGCCCTCCGGGGTGGACACCCGATCAGTTCCGGGCGGATTGACCGGTCAGGAATGCATCACGGCTCGTGATCGTTGACGATGTCGAGTACCACTTGACGACAACCGAAGGATCAAGAGCTCGTGAGCAGCAAGGTCCCCCCGATCATCCTCAACAACGGCGTCGAGATGCCCCAGCTGGGCTTCGGTGTCTGGCAGGTGCCGGACGACGAGGCGGAGCGGGCCGTCGGCACCGCGCTGGAGGCCGGGTACCGCAGCATCGACACAGCGGCGATCTACGGCAACGAGGAGGGCACCGGGAAGGCCATCGCCGCCTCAGGCCTCTCTCGCGAGGACGTCTTCGTCACCACCAAGCTCTGGAACAGCGAACAGGGGTACGACTCCGCGCTGCGCGCCTTCGACGCGTCACTGGACAAGCTCGGCCTGGAGTACGTGGACCTGTACCTGATCCACTGGCCGGTCCCGGCCAAGGACGCCTACGTCGACACGTACAAGGCGTTCGAGAAGCTGCTCGCGGACGGCCGTACCCGGGCGATCGGCGTGTCGAACTTCCTGCCGGAGCACCTGGAGCGCCTGATCGACCGGACGTCGATCGTCCCGGCGGTCAACCAGATCGAGCTGCACCCGCATCTTCAGCAGCACGCCGCCCGCGCGTTCCACGCGGAGCGGGGCATCGCCACCGAGGCGTGGTCGCCGCTCGGCCAGGGCAAGGGCCTGCTGGACGTCCCCGCGATCGTCGCCATCGCCCGGAAGCACGGCCGTACCCCGGCCCAGGTCGTGCTGCGCTGGCACCTCCAGCTCGGCAACGTCGTGATCCCGAAGTCGGTGACACCCGCCCGGATCGAGGAGAACATCCAGGTGTTCGACTTCAGCCTGGACGACGAGGACCTGGCCGCGATCAGCGCGCTCGACGAGCAGCGGCGGCTCGGCCCGGACCCGGCGGAGTTCAACATGGCCTGACCGGCCCCACCGCCTCCCGCCGCGACCCGCCCCGGACCGTTCACCGTACGGTCCGGGGCGCGTCTTTCCCCACGTCCGGCGCGTGACGTCCGTGCCGTGCGGGGTGCGCCCGGCACGCCGGGCGGGCGGACGACCGACCGGGCCCCGCGAGGGTGGTCGGTCGGGCTGCCCGAGCGGGCGTACGACCACGGTGTTGACGTCGACGCCCGCGGGCTGCCGGATGGCCCGGACGACGGACTCGGCGATCTGGCCGGCGGTCAGCAGCCGCCCGGGTGGAGACTGCCGTACCCGTCCCAGAACGGCGTCTCCACCCGGCCGGGTGCGATCAGTGTCACGCCGACGCCCCACTCGGCGACCTGGCGCCGGGTGTTCTCGGCGAGCCCGGTGACCGCCCACTTCGTCGCCCCGTAGATGTTCCCCGGGGTGGGCACGAACCCGGCGACGCTGCCGACCAGCACGATCCGGCCGCGGGTCTCCTTCAGGGCGTCGACGGAGGCCCGGATCGGCAGGGCGGGACCGAGCACGTTGGTGAGGACCGTCTCGGTCCACCCGGCCGGATCGTCCTCGGCGACCGTGTCGTGCGTGGCGGTTCCGGCGTTGGCGACGACCGTGTCCAGCCGGCCGAACTCCTTGAGGGTGCGGTCGACCGCGGAGCGCACCTCGCCGTACTCGGACGCACTGCCTGCGATGGTCAACAGCCCGGCCGGGCAGCCGGGTTCCTCGGCGAAGGCGCGAAGCCGCTCCTCGCCCCGGCCGGTGACGGCCCCCCGGTGCCCGGCGTCCAGCAGCCGCCGCGCGACCGCGGCGCCGATGCCTCCCCCAAGCTCTCGGCTTCGCTCGAGCAGGGGGCACCCCCACCGCCGCCGGTGATGAGTGCGACCGGAGAGTCGGTCATGGAAACCCCCTTCGTCCCGCGAACGCCGGAGAGTCCACCACTTCGAGCGCTCTTCGAGTCACGGGCTCCCGGGCCACGGGGCGAGCCGGGGGGCGCGCCTCTCAGGCGGTGCGAACCCCCGTGTACACGGTGTGCGCCTTGAGGACGAAGACGTCGCCGCGCCGGTGCACGCTCGCCTCGTCGTCGGGGTCCAGCAGCCGGTCCAGGGTGGCGCGGTCCTCCGCGTCGACGCCGTCCTCCAGCGCCTCGCGCAACCGGGTCAGGGAGGCGACGGCATAGGCGCGGGCCCGGTCGCTCACCGGCGCGGGCAGATCCAGCAGGAAACTGCGCGTGCCGGTGTGCTTCAGGCCCGCGGCGGTCAGCAGCGCCGGCCAGTCCTCGGTCTCGGCGACGGAGCCGGGGAGTTCGGCGCGCATCCGCGCGAACCAGTCCGCCTCCACGGCGTCGAGCCGGGCCTGGAGACCGGGGCGGCCGATCCCGATGTCGCGGGGCAGGAACCGCGCGGGCAGCCCGCCCTCCAGCAGGGCGAGCGTGCCGCCGGGGGCCAGTCGCGCGGCGAACGCGGCGAGGGCGGCCCGCTGGTCGCCCAGATGGTGCAGGCTGTTGCCGGCCCACAGCAGGTCGGCCGGGTAGTCCAACTCCTCCAGCACGTCCGGGAGTTCCCCGGCGAGGGTGCCGAAGCGGTCGCCGAGACCGAGACGGGCGGCCCGGGCGCGGGCCCGCTCCAGCAGCTCCTCGGAGCCGTCCACGGCGACCACCCGCGCGCCCGGGAAGGTCTCGGCGAACCGGCACGCGACGACCCCCGGCCCGCTTCCGGTGTCGACGATCAGACCGGGCTCGGTCACCTCCTTCGCCAGCCACGCCATGGCCCGCTCGTACAGGGGGGTGAACAGCTCGGCCTGCGCCTCCAGCAGCGGGGCCATCGCCGCCCAGTCGATGTCGGAGTGGCCGTGGTGGTGGTGCTGGTGCGGGTGGTGCTGCTCGTGGTCGTCGTGGGTCGCGTGCGGCTCGTGCGCCATGGTGGTCAGCCTCTCCTGTCGGTGCGTCCAGCCTGCGCCGACGCACCGCGCCGCAGCCACTCCTGTTGCCGTGGCGGCAAAAACCGGCCGGCGGAAGGCGGGCGGATCACGCGGGCCGCGGGTCCGCCGGCTTGCGGAACGCCCGCAGCGCGAAGACCGGGTCCGGGCGAGGGCGGTCCTGGTCGGGCAGGCGGGCGAGCCGGGCGGCGAACTCCTCGGTGAGCGGGTCGCCCGGCGGCAGGGTGACGAACCAGCCGCGGCGCAGGTCGGCGATGGTACGGCGGGGGCTGCGGCCCTGCCCGCGGCCGGGGAAGCGGGCCTCGCCGGCCGGCACCAGACCGTGGCCGGTGGCGTACCGCTCGACCAGGTCCGCGGTGTCCCGGACCGGGCTGGGCGGCCGCGCGGCGAGCACGGCGTCGATGTCGCTGCCGACGTTGTGGGAGGCGGCCTTGTCGACCGTGGTCACGTACACACCGCCGGGGACGAGCACCCGGGCGCACTCGGCGACGACGGCGCGGGCGTCCTCTTCACTCGGCGCCAGGTGCAGCAGCCAGACGCTGGTCACAGCGCCGAACCGCCCGGTCGGGAAGGGCAGACGGCGGCTGTCGGCGAGCACCACGGCACCGGGCACGCGGGCGGCGGCCTGCCGGGCCATCGCGGACGCCCGGTCCACGCCGGTCACGCGCAGGCCGTCGCGGCCGGCCGCGAGCCGGCGGGTGACGATGCCGGTGCCGCAGCCGACGTCCAGGAGGCGGCGGGTGCCCGGCGGGACCAGGCCGAGCACGGCCTCGGCGGCGGCGGCCGCCCTGGGCTCGCCGCCGCGCGAGGCGTCGTACCGCTCGGCTTCCTCGTCGTAGTCCAGCACGTGGCTCCCCCCGTCGTCGTGGTCCCGGCGGTACGGCACGCTCCGCCCCTTCCCCCTGCTCCCCCGGCTTTCCTGGCGCGTGGTTCTCGGCCGTGGGACGTGACTCGAGGCTCGTGGCTCGTGGCTCGTGGCTCGTGGCTCGTGGGTCAGTCGGCGCCGTGGCCCGGCGCGAGGTCCTGGACGCGGCGGGCCAGCTCGAAGTCCTTCTCGGTCACCGCGCCGCCCGCGCTGTGCGTGGTCACGGCGAGGGAGACCGAGTGGTAGCCCAGGGTGAGGTCGGAGTGGTGGTCGAGCTCCTCCTGCACCTGGGCGATGTGCAGGACCATCGCCGCCGCCGCGAAGTGCGAGCCCAGCCGGAAGGAGCGGGTGAGGCGGTCGCCGTCGAGGGACCAGCCGGGCAGTTCGGCGAGCCGGTCCTCGATCTCCTTCTGCGACAGCGGTTCGACGGGCATGGGCTCGTTCCCTTTCCTGGGCTGTGCCACCGGCTCCTGGGTGACGTCACTGACTTCAGACTGCCACAGGAGGGCCGCTGCGTCCCTGGTCAGGAGGCCGTGAGAAGCCCGCCCGCGGAGCTCGCGGGACGGCGGCCGGCCCGGGAGACCGCCGGGCGGCCGGCCCGGGAAGGGGCGCCGGAGGGTCAGCCGCGCAGGCACTCGGCCGCCAGGTCGTCCGCCAGCGCGGCGATCCGGGCCCGTCCCTCCACCCGCTCGACCCACTCGTGGGGCAGACCGTGGTCGCCGTACCGGGCGCCGACGATGTTGCCGCAGACGGAGCCGGTGGAGTCGCTGTCGCCGGAGTGGTTGACGGCCAGCAGCAGGGCGTCCTCCACGCCGGGCGCGGCGAGCGCGGCGTAGACGCCGATGGCAAGGGCCTCCTCGGCCACCCAGCCGGCGCCGAGCCGCTCGACCTTCGCGGCGGTGGGCGCGCCCTCGGCGGCGAGGTCGAGGGCCCGCACCAGCGCGCCGGCGGTCTCCTCGTGCCCGGGGTGACCGGCGAGCAGACGCAGGGTGCGCAGGACCGCGCCCTCGACGGAGTCCCCGGCCACGAGGTACGACACGATCGCGGCGAGCGCGCCGGCCGCGTAGTAGCCGGTGGGGTGTCCGTGGGTCATCTGGGCGCAGCGCGCGGCCATGCCGAAGGCGTCGGCGGTGCCGGCGCGGGTGAGGCCGAAGGGCGCCGAGCGCATCACCGCGCCGCAGCCCTTGGAGTCGGGGTTGACCGGTCCGGGCGGGCCGAGTTCGGCCCACGGCTCGGGGACGAAGTCGTGGGCCAGCCCGGACAGGCAGGCGTTCCCGGGGGCGCGGCGGGCGTACAGCCAGGGTTCCTCGACCAGGCCGCCGCGCGGGCCCTCCGAGGAGGAGCCGCCCGGCGCGGCCTCCTCGCGCGCGGCGGGGCCGGGCCTGCTCTGGGTCTCCAGCCAGCGCCCGTAGGCCAGGCGCAGCAGGCGGGCCCAGCCGCCGCCGATGCCCTTGAGCCGTTCCCGCTCGTGGGCCTGGCGGATGCCCTCGACGGTGAACAGGGTCATCTGGGTGTCGTCGCTGATGCGGCCGGTCACTCCGTCGCCGTCGGGCACCGGGCGGGTGACGCCGCGCGGGCCGTGCGCGGCGCGGATCCGGTCCAGGGAGTCGAACTCGACCGGGTAGCCGAGGGCGTCACCGACGGCGCCGCCCAGGAGACAGCCGCGCACCCGGGCGCGGTAGACCGCCGTCGCCTCCCAGGACAGCTTCCACGACTCGATCATGTGCCTTCTCCTCGGCTGCGGTTCGACTACGGTCGTCGGTATGGCCATTGTCGCGTCCGGTCCCGCCGCACCGTCCACCGCCTCCGCCCAGAAGGGCGCGGGCCCGCTGCTGCGGGCCTGGCGGGAGCGCCGGCGGGTCAGTCAGCTGGAGCTGGCGCTGCGCGCCGACTCCTCGGCCCGGCACATCAGTTTCATCGAGACCGGCCGGTCCCGGCCGAGCGAGGAGATGGTGCTGCGGCTGGCGGAGCACCTGGACGTGCCGGTGCGCGAGCGCAACGCGCTGCTGCTGGCGGCCGGTTACGCCCCGTGCTACCCGGAGACCCCGCTCGACGCCCCGGCGCTGGACGCGCTGCGCGACGGTCTGGAACGGCTGATCCAGGGCTACGAGCCGTACCCGGCGCTGGTGGTGGACGCCACGTACGACGTGGTGGCGGCCAACCGCGGCGTCACGATGCTGCTGGAGGGGGTGCCCGAGTCGCTGCTGGCGCCGCCGCTGAACGCGATGCGGCTGACCCTGCACCCCGAGGGCCTGGCGCCGCGCATCCGCAACCTGCGGGCGTGGCGCGGCCATCTGCTGGCGCAGATGGAGCGGCAGATCGCGCTGCACCGCTCGCCGGCGCTGCGGGCGCTGTACGAGGAGGTGGCGGCGTACCCGGTGCCGGAGGAGTGCGGCGCGGTGGAGGAACCGGCCGAGGAGGTGCCGTACTTCGCGCTGCCGATGCGGATCGAGCACGAGGGACGGCTGCTGTCGTTCGTCTCCTCGATCTCCACGTTCAACACGCCGATGGACGTGACGGTCGCCGAGTTGGCGATCGAGACGTTCCTGCCGGCCGATCCGGCGACGGTCAAGTACCTTCATTCCCTGGCGGGTTGACAAGCGGTCGGGTGCGCGCCACGGCCCACAGGTGGTCCTCGACCACATGCAGGCGCGCGCCGCGTCGGCGCGGCGCACCCGCGAGGGCCTGCGGGAGTGCCGCGCGCCGGCCCGGGCGGCGGAGCTGTTCCGGCGCGGCGGCACGCCCTTCCATCCGCGCGGCCGTGCTTCCAGGGTCTGGAGCTGCTGGAACCGGGCGTGGTGCCGGTTCTCGACTGGCGGCCGGAAGCGGAGGACACGGCGGCGCGGGCGGAGGGCGCGGTGCCGGTGTACGCGGGGGTGGCCCGCAAGGTCTGACCCGGTCCGCGGGGCGAGGGGACGGCCCGCGGCACCCGCCTGACCCGGACGGGTGCCGTGGACGGGTGCGCTCCCCCGCCCGCCCCTAGATTCGGACCACGGGCCGGCGAGGAAGCCGCACGCGACCGCGTGCCGCCGCGCGGACGGCCGTCCAGGACCCCGGTGCACGCCGTGGACGGCGTGGACGAACCGGAGGAGGCCTCATGCCCTCGGATGCCGTGCTGTACCAGGCGGCGGCGCTCTGCCTGACGTACCCCGACCAGGCCCTCTGCGCCCGGCTGCCGCTGCTGCGCGAGGCCGCGCCGCAGCTGAGGGCGTTCGCCGACCACGCGGCCGTGACCCCGCTGGAGGAACTGGCCGCGCACTATGTGGCGGTCTTCGCGTCCGAGGACGCCGGGGACCGGTACGGGCTGTACCTGAGCCGGTGGGGCGACGAGGGCTCGCGGCGGGACGGGACGGCGGCGGCGCGCTTCGAGGAGCCGTACCGCGTCCACGGCCTGGAGCTCGCCGGACAGGAGCCGCCCGACTTCCTGCCCGCGGTGCTGGAGTTCACCGCCCGCACCGGCGACACGGAACTGCTCGTGTGCCACCGCGGGGGCCTGGAGCGGCTGCGCTCCCGGCTCACCGGCCTCGGCACGCCGTACGCCTCCGTGCTGGACGCGGTGTGCGCGGCCGTGCCGGCGGCCGGTGCCTTTGGCACGGGTCCGTGAGGGCGCCCGTGCGCGCGCCCGTGGGCCCACCCGGGTGAGGTGACCCGGGCGGTCGGCGTCAGGCGTCGGCCCGAGCGGGCAGACGGGCAGACGGCCGGGGCGGACGGCGGACCCTCGGGCGGCCGGGACGGGCGTCGGCCCCTCAGGCGGCCGCCCTTCCAGAGGGGCGGACCCTCAGGCGGCCGGGCCCTTGGTGTCCCGCTCCTCGTCGACGATCTCCGCGTCCACCACGCCCTCCTCGTCGTGGTGCGGCGGCGTCTGCTGCTCGGCGCCCTCCGCCGAGGCCTGCTGGGCCTGGGCGTACATCGCCTGGCCCATCTTCTGGCTGACGGTGGCGAGCTTCTCGGTGCCGGTGCGCAGGGCGGCGGTGTCGGCGTTCTGCTCCAGCAGGGTCTTCACCTCCGCGGTCGCCGCCTCGACCTCGGACCTGGTCTCGGCGGGAATCCGGTCGGTGTTCTCGCGGAGGAACTTCTCCGTCTGGTAAACGAGTTGCTCGGCCTGGTTGCGGGTCTCCGCGGCCTCCCGGCGCGCGCGGTCCTCCTCCGCGTACTGCTCGGCCTCCCGCATCATGCGGTCGATGTCGTCCTTCGGCAGCGCCGAGCCGCCGGTGACCGTCATCTTCTGTTCGCGGCCGGTCGCCAGGTCCTTCGCGGAGACGTGCATGATCCCGTTGGCGTCGATGTCGAAGGCGACCTCGATCTGCGGCACCCCGCGCGGGGCGGGCGGCAGGCCGGTGAGGTCGAAGACGCCGAGCTTCTTGTTGTAGGCGGCGATCTCCCGTTCGCCCTGGTAGACCTGGATGCCGACCGAGGGCTGGTTGTCGGTGGCGGTCGTGAAGATCTCCGAACGGCGGGTGGGGATCGTCGTGTTGCGCTCGATGAGCCTGGTCATGATGCCGCCCTTGGTCTCGATGCCCAGGGACAGCGGGGTGACGTCGAGGAGCAGGACGTCCTTGACGTCGCCGCGGATGACACCCGCCTGGAGCGCGGCGCCCACCGCCACCACCTCGTCGGGGTTGACGCCCTTGTGCGGGTCCTTGCCGGTGAGGTCCCGCACCAGGTCGGTGACCGCGGGCATCCGGGTGGAGCCGCCTACGAGGATCACGTGGTCGATCTTGGACAGGTCCACCCCGGCGTCCTTGACCGCCTGGTGGAAGGGCTTCTTGCAGCGCTCCAGCAGGTCGGCGGTGAGCTCCTGGAACTGCGCGCGCGTGAGTTTCTCGTCGAGGTGGAGCGGGCCCTCGGCGGAGGCGGTGATGTAGGGCAGGTTGATCGTCGTCTCGGAGGACGAGGACAGCTCGATCTTGGCCTTCTCGGCGCCCTCGCGCAGCCGCTGCAGCGCCATCTTGTCCTTGCCGAGGTCGACGCCGTACTGCCCCTTGAAGCGCTTGACGAGGTGCTCGACGATCCGCTGGTCCCAGTCGTCGCCGCCGAGGTGCGTGTCGCCGTTGGTGGCCTTGACCTCGATGACGCCGTCGCCGATCTCCAGCAGGGAGACGTCGAAGGTGCCGCCGCCGAGGTCGAAGACGAGGACGGTCTGCTCCTCGCCCCGGTCGAGGCCGTAGGCGAGGGCCGCGGCCGTCGGCTCGTTGATGATCCGCAGGACTTTCAGCCCGGCGATCTCCCCGGCCTCCTTGGTGGCCTGCCGCTGGGCGTCGTCGAAGTAGGCGGGGACGGTGATCACCGCGTCGGTGACGTCCTCGCCGAGGTAGGACTCCGCGTCCCGCTTCAGCTTCTGCAGCACGCGGGCCGACAGCTCCTGCGCCCGGTAGCGGGTGCCGTCCACGGTCCCCTGGTCCGGGAACCGCCACACGGAGTCGCCCATGTGCCGCTTGACCGAACGGGCGGTGCGCTCCACGTTCGTCACGGCCTGCCGCTTGGCCACCTCGCCGACGAGCACCTCGCCGTTCTTGGCGAACGCCACGACCGACGGCGTGGTGCGCGCGCCCTCCGCGTTGGCGACGACGGTGGGCTCACCGCCCTCCAGGACGGCCACCACCGAGTTCGTCGTCCCGAGATCGATCCCGACCGCACGTGCCATCTCCGTCCCCTTCCGCCAGGGCGCGTCCCGTTCTCCAGCACAAAACTCGAGTGGTCGGTTGTCAATCCCGCGTGGTGGTGCGCGCGGCGCGGAGACGACGGTGCCGCGCCCCGGGGAGCCGGGGCGCGGCACCTGGGGACGTACGGGCCGGTCAGGCCAGCTTGGCCGACAGGGTGATCGTCGTACCGGCCAGGGCCTGGCTGACCGGGCAGTTCTTCTTGGCGTCCTCGGCGGCGGCGACGAAGGCGTCGTCGTCGACGCCGGGGACGGTGCCCTCGACGGTGAGGTGGATGCCCGTGATGCCCTCACCCGGCTGGAAGGTCACGTCGGCCTTCGTCTCCAGCTTGGTGGGCGGGGTGCCGGCGCCCGCCAGGCCGTGCGAGAGGGCCATGGAGAAGCAGCTGGAGTGGGCGGCGGCGATCAGCTCCTCGGGGCTGGTCTTCCCGTTCGCCTGCTCCGCGCGCGACGGCCACGACACCGGCTGCTGGCCGATGCCGGAGGAGTCGAAGGTGACGACGCCGTTGCCCTCGAGCAGGTTGCCTTCCCAGACGGTGTGTGCGGTGCGCGTGGTTGCCACGGTGGATCCATACCTTTCGCCAGGGTTCCCGTCGCCGGGATTCCGTACGGGTTCCGCGTACCCACCATCCGATCACATCCGCACCGCCCGGACCCGTCGAACTGCCCGCGACCTGCCGGAGAAGGTCCGCCAATCGCCTGCCGTGCGGCCGGGCGAGGCCCTACAGTCCGATTCATGGTCGAAGTGTTCCAAGTCCTCGGGGGAATCGCGGGATTTGGCGGGGTCGCCCTCGGCGTCCTGTACCTGCTCTACCGAGATCTCGTACGCGACATCATCCGCCGGCGGATGTTCCGGACGCTCACCGCGGCCCAGGCGACCGCCCTGTTCGGCACCGTCGTGGTGCTCGCCTTCGCCGTGGCGATCCTCGGCATCTTCGCCACGCTCGCCGAGAGCAAGGGCGTACGGCAGTTCGTGGTGCTCGTGGGCATGTTGCTGCTCTTCCTGCTGGCCGTGCTGCTGATCGCGGTGCGCACGGTCACCGGCCCGTCGGCCCGGGCCAGGGGCGCCGGGAGGAACGGCGTCGAGCGCTCGCTGGCCACGGTCCGCAGGCACGTGGAGAGCGGCGAGCCGGATCAGGCGGAGCGCGCCCTTGAGGCGTCCGGGTCGGCCCGGGACTCCTCGGCCTTCTGGTACTGGAAGGCGAGGATCGCGCTGACCCGCGGCAATCTGGACGTGGCGGCCGGATACGTCGAGGAGGCGCTGAAGCTCGACGGCCGGGACCCGTACAGCATCGCGCTCAAGATCGAGCTGCTGTTGCTGGCCAACGACCCGGACCGGCGTGACCGGGCCGCGCGGCTGTCCGTGGAGAGCACGGGGCTGAGCGGCGAACTCGACGCATGGCTCAGGCAGTTGAGGGCCGAGGGAATGTTCGGCGGTGGGGTGCGCACCCGCACGCAGTTCGAGGCACGGTGCCCGCTGCCCACCCGTACCACGGAGGATGCACATGCCGAGTGAGCGGAACAGCGGCGGTGGGGCGCGCGCGGCCGTCGTGTACGTCGGCTCCCCCGCCGGCGCCGGCGGGGACGACGCGGCGGACCGGCCGGCGGCGCGAGTGGCGCTGCGGGAGGCCGAGCGGGCCGGCCTGGTCCCGCTGCCCCGGGTGGCGAGGACGGTGGCGGAGGCCGAGGCCCTGCTCGCGGAGCATCCGGACGCGGTGCTCGTGGTCCATCCCGGTGCCGCCCCGGACGCCACCGGAAACGGCCGGAGGAACCGGCTGTGGGACCTGCTGACGTGCGGGGTGGCGTTACGGCTGTGCGAGCCCGCCGGGGCGCAGCCGAGCCCGTCCGGCCCGCCCGCGGTCGAGCCGGCCCCGGTGTCCGGGGGCGGGGTGGCCCTCCTGGTGGTCGATCTGCCTCGGGAGAGCGGCCCAGGGGACGGGCCGGACGGCGCGCCGGACCGTGCGCCGGACGGTGGGCGGGAGGGCGGCCCGGTGGACGCGCCGGCGGACTCCGACGCAGGCCGGCGGGCGCGGCGCGAGACCGAATGCCGGGGCTTCGCCGCACGGCTCGGCCTCTCGCCCGGGCCGGTGCTCGCGGACCGCGGACGCGTCTGGGCGGTGGAACTGGGACGGGCCCTGATCCGGTCCCGCCCGCTGACGGCCGTCGTCCACCCCGAGATCACCCCGCCCGACCCGGACACACCGGACGGAGTGCTGTGGCGGTGGCTGCGCGCCGGGCGGGAGATCAGGCCCGGAGCGGGGCCCGTCACACGGCAGGAACGGTTCCGGCGGATCGCGTGGCAGGAGCGGCGGCAGGCCGAGCTGTCGGCGCGGCTCGAGACGGAGCGGCGGGAGCCCGAGCTGCTGGCGCGCTGGGAGCAGGAGCTGGAACGGCAGGAGCTGGAGCGGCAGGAGCACCTCGCCAGGTCCCAGGACGAGTCCGAGGACGCATCCCCCGAGTTCCCGGCCACGCCCCTCGGACGACACGCCGCATACCGCTTCGAGATCGGCGAGGAGCTGGACCCGGGCCGCTTCTACGCCGACGAGATGGCCCTCGACGTCCGGTCCGAGCGTAGCTACCGCCGCAGATCGGCCGCCGGGGCCCGTGACGCGGCCTCGGCCCGCGTCGGCCACGGCGCCCCGCCGGGCGGGCCTCCGGCCCTGTTCCGGCGCTCCGGCGAGCCGCTCCCCCACGACGGCCTCTTCATCCGCCGCAACAACGCCTTCGGCACCCGCTCCCCGCTCGGCGTCCGGGACCTCATCGAGCAGGGCGTGATCATCGGTCAGGAACAGATCCGCTTCGACGACTTCGTGGCGGCCCGCACCGAGCAGGTGCCCGGCCCCCCGCCCGGCCGGGCCGTCGGCGTCAGCCACGGGCTGACCGCCGTGCAGGGGGACTTCCGCGCGGACGAGGCGACCACCCACTTCCTGGAGATCACGCTCAAGGCGGGCGAGGCGCATCCCGGGGACGCCCCCGCCGAACCGCTCCCCGTCAACTTCGTCTTCGTCGTGGACACCAGCGGCTCGATGCACGGCGAGAAACTCGACTGCGTCAAGGCGGCCCTGCAGGCGCTGTACGACAGGCTGCGGCCCACGGACTGCCTGGGCATCATCACCTTCGACCACCACGTCCGCACCGTGCTGGCCGCCACCGCCCGGCAGGACCTGCCGGCCGAGCGCTTCGCCCAGGTGGTGTCCGGGCTGAGCGCGGGCGGCGGCACGGACATCAACCTCGGCGTGCAGTACGGCATCGACGAGATCGGCCGCAACGCCCTCGGCAGGCACATGGTCAACTGCCTGTACGTCTTCTCCGACGGCTCCCCGACGTCCGGCGAACGGGACTGGATCAGGATCCGGACCAACATCGCGGCCAAACTCCGCGGTGACCTCACCCTGTCCTGCTTCGGCTTCGGCTCCGACGCCCGGATGCCGGAACTGGCCGCGCTGGCCGGGCTCGCGGGCGGCCACTCGACCTTCGTCACCCGGCCCGAGCAGGTGGGCACGGACCTGCTCGCCGACCTGAACCGGCGCGACCACCTGGCCGCCATCGACATCCAGCTCCGGCTGGACATCGCGCCCGACGTGGAGATCAGGCACCTGTACGGGCACGACCTGGTCACCGACCCCCGGGCCCGGGCCGCGGTGCTGCGGGAGGCGGGCCGGGCGGCGGAGCGGGCCCGCGCGGACTACGGCGCACAGCCCCTGCCGGACCTCATCACCGAGGAGCAGGGCATCAGGATCTTCGCCCCGGACCTCGCCTTCGGGGAGACGTACTGGATCGTGCTCGAACTCGCCGTGCCGCCGGGCCGCGAGGCGCCGGAGCCGGGCACCGCCACCGTGCAGTACGTCGACACCGTCACCCGCGCGGGACACCGGCACGACATCGACCTGTCCACCGGGTTCACCCTCGCCGAGGAGACCGTCACGGTGCACGCGGTCGGCCTGTGGACCAGCGAGGTCACCTTCTACGCGCTCGACGACCTGTACGACCGGGACCGGGACGCGGCGACGAAGCGGCTGACGCACCACATCCAGGTGCTGCGGGCCGCCCACGACAAGCTGCCCGCCCGGGAGTTCCGCGACGACCAGGTGACCCTGCAGAAGCTGATCACGCTGACCAGCGCCCTGGACACGGTGGTGTCGTTCAGCGACACGGCGCACGGGCCGGGCGCGGCGTCCGCGGTCATGGCGATGAACGACTTCGGCCGGGTCCGGTCGGGGTTCTGGCCCCAGGTCTGACGCCCGCCGCGGCCCGGCGGCTGCGCGGCCGCCGGTCGCACAGGCGCCGGGCGCACGGGCGAGGGGTGCGCGGGCGAGGGGTGCGCGGGCGAGGGGTCAGGCGGCCCGCTCGTCCTCCTGCTCGTCGAGCGGCACCTGCGGGCCGTGCGCCTCGCGCAGCCAGCGACGCAGCACCCGGTGCACGTGCTCCGCGCCGACGACCTCCCCGTCCTCCTCCCCGGCGGGCGGGGAGAGAGCCAGCGGCGACAGCAGGAACGGGCGGCCCTGGGCCCCGCCGAGCCCGCCGTGGGAGCCGATCTGCTCCTCGAAGGCGAGGACCTCGCCGTCGGCCGCGTCGTGGCAGGAGTTGACCATGATGTCGGCGGCGTGCGGGAAGGAGTGCGTGCGGCGGACCGCGTCGGCGGCGCCGGGGCCGAAGGCGGCGAGCGGCCCGGGGTTCTCGTCGAGGTCGCCGAGCGGGATCTGCGCGCCGCGCGCGCCGAGCACGAGGCCGCCGTGCTCCTCGCTGCGGACGAGCACGAAGCCGACGCCGGGGTGGTTGGCGAGCGTGGTCAGCAGCCCCGGGTGGCGGCCGTCGATCTCCTCCCGGCTCATCCGGTGCGGCACGTCGGGGAAGGACACCAGGCCCAGGTTGCCGGAGGCCAGCACGACCGGCTCGGTGGCACGCCCGGCGGCCCGGTCGCGCTCCGGGAGCTCCTCGACGGGCCGGCGCAGCGCCGCCCGGACCGCCGCCCGCGCCTCCGCGCCGCTGCGGGTACGCTCCGCCCGGCGCGGCACGGGCAGTCCGCAGCCGGCCCGCACCAGGTCGGCCAGGGTGAGGCCGTAGCGGGAGCGGAAGGTCTCGCCGGGGCTCTGTCCGTGGTCGGACAGGACGACGATGCGGTACGGGCGCGGGGCGTGCTCGGCGGCCTTCTCGATCAGCGCGAGCGCGCGGTCCAGCCGGTGCAGGACCTTCTGCGCGTCCCGGCTGAGCGGCCCGGAGTGGTGGGCCACCTCGTCGTAGGCGACCAGATCGGCGTAGACGGCGGTGCGTCCGGCGAGCAGGTCGCCCATCACCGCGGCGACGACGACGTCGCGTTCGACGACGGTCGCGAAGGCGCGGACGAAGGGGTAGAGGCCGCCGCGGCCGACCCGCGGGCGCTGTTTGCGGATCCGGGCGCGGACCGCCTGGCCGATCTCGCGGCCCGCGTCGGCGACGAAGGACAGGGCGGTGCGGACGGCGTTGGCGGGGTCGGAGAAGTAGGCGAAGTAGCCCGCGCGGGAGCGGTTGCCGGGGCCGCGGCGGGCCGATACGGACAGGACGAGGGCGAGTTCCTCGGCGCCGCCGCTGAACAGGTTGCCCCGGCTGGCGCCGTCGAGGGTGAGCAGCCCGCCGTCGCCGGTGCGCTCGACGGCGCGGCGCTGGAGCTCGGCGGCGCTGGTCGGGCGGTTGCAGACCACGATCTCCCCGGTGTCCTTCTCGTACCAGCGGAAGGCGGGGACGTCGTGGTTGGAGCCGTGCAGGATGCCGAGCTGAGTGGCGCCGGTCTGACTGGACCAGTCGGTGCGCCAGGGGGTGAGCCGGTGGGTGGCCCGCGGCCCCGGGTTCTCCGGGCCGGAGCCGAGCCAGCGGGCCACGGTCGGCATCAGCCCCCGGCCGACCGCGTCCCGCAGGACGTCGTGGCCGACGCCGTCGAGCTGTACGACGACGGTGCCGGGCGTGGTCGGGCCGGGCGGGAGCCGTCTGCGGCGGCGGTCGGCGAGCCGGTACAGCCGGCGCCGGTAGGCGTCGTCGTCGCGGACGGCGAGCGCGGCGCCGGTGGCCGAGGCGACCGCGGACATCACGGCGGCCACGACGACGGCGGTCTCGGGCGCCGCCTCCGGCTCCCCGGAGGGGTTGATGCGCAGCGCGAGGAGGAGCAGTGAGCCGTTGAGGAAGAACACCAGCAGCCCGAGTACGAGCGCCGGGACGAGCAGCAGCGCCCGCACGAGCAGGGGCCAGACGACGGCGGAGAGCAGACCGAAGGCGCCGGCGCCGAGCGCGGCGGTCACGGCGATGCTGGTGGCACTGTCACCGGCGGGCGACTGCAACTGGAAGTCCGGCAGGATCCCCGCGAGCACCAGCAGGGTGACCGTGCTGACGGCCCACACCGTGATGCTCCGTCCGACCTGACTGGCGACCCGCCGCCACCGCCCGCCACGCACGCCGCGCACCTCACGTCCCGGCCCGGTCCGCACACGGGCCCGAACTCAGCTTGTCACACGAGCCGCCCCGGCCCCCGCCTCACCAGCCGGTACGGCCGACCGCGCAGGACAGGTCCTAACGCCCGTCGTAGCCGGCGGTCGGCATGGACAGCCGGCGGTGCACGTGCGCCTTCATCTGCGCGTCGTACGACGGCTCGGCCCGGCCCACCGTCTCCACCCGCACGCCCCGGCGCGCGCACTCGGCGGTGAACTCCTCGACGGAGGACAGCGCCCGCTCCAGGACGCGCCGGCTGGGGGCGACGAACAGGTCCACGCCGGGCCGCACGCCGTCCCACAGGGCCGAGTGGTCGGTGCGCAGCCCGCGCACGAGGAGCTCGCGCGCGACCACGTACCCGTGCTCCGCCGCCCAGCGCGCGCACATGGCGTGCTGGCTGCGGGAGTCCACCAGGAAAGGTTCGTCGTTGAGCTCTTCCAGGGGGGTCAGGCTCGCGATGGCCGTGACCCGGACCGGCACCGCGGCGGCGGCGCCGGAGGCGTCCCGCACGTCTCCCATGGAGTCCCCCTCACCTCCGGGTTTTCGCCGCCGACCCTACTCCTGCACGTAGGCTCAGGGGGAGTCGCGCGAAGGAGGCAAAGAAGGTGCCGGTGGAGATCACCTGGTGGGGTCACGCGACGTGCACCATCGAGGACTCGAACGTGCGTGTGCTCACCGATCCGCTGTTCGCACGCCGGCTCGCGCACCTGCGGCGCCGGCGCGGCGCGCTGCCGCCGCCGGGCGCCTGGCACGCGGACGTGGCGCTGATCTCGCATCTGCACGCCGACCACCTCCATCTCCCGTCGCTGACCCGGCTGGCCCCGGGCACGCGCCTGCTCGTGCCCCGGGGCGCGCCCCGCGCGGTGCCGGGGCTGCGCCGGCTCGGCCATCTGCGCATCACCGAGGTGGCGCACGGCGACCGCGTCGAGGTGGGCGAGGTCGTCGTCCGCGCGGTCCCCGCGCACCACGACGGGCGCCGGCTGCCGTTCGGGCGGCACCGCTCCCCCGCCCTCGGCTACGTCGTCGAGGGCCGGGCACGGACGTACTTCGCCGGGGACACCGGGCTGTTCGACGGGATGGCCGAGGAGGTCGGGCAGGTCGACGCGGCGCTGCTCCCGGTGGGCGGCTGGGGGCCGTACCTCGGTGCGGGGCACCTGGACGCGGGCCGGGCGGCCCAGGCGGTGGCCCGGCTGGCGCCGCGCACGGCGGTTCCGGTGCACTACGGCACGTACTGGCCGATCGGGCTGGACGCCGTGCGCCCCCATGAGTTCCACGCGCCGGGCGACGAATTCGTGCGCCTGGCGGCGCGGCGCGCGCCCCGGGTGGCGGTGCACCGGCTCGGGCACGGGGAGAGCGTGCGCCTGGAGGTCGCCCGGTGACACGGCTCGCCGCGCTGGTGACGCTCGTGCCACCGGAGTCGACCCAGCGGGCCATCGGTTATCCGTCGCTGTTCCTGCTGGTGCTGATCGGGGCGCTGGTTCCGGTGGTGCCGACGGGTGCGCTGGTCAGTTCGGCGGCGGTGGTGGCCTTCCACCAGACGGCGCCGTTCTCGATGGCGCTGGTGTTCGCCACCGCGTCCACGGCCGCCTTCTGCGGGGACGGGGCGCTGTACTGGCTGGGCCGGCGCGGGATGCGCTCGAGGAACGGCTCGCGATGGCTGGCGGCGATACGCAGCCGGGCGCCGGAGGACCGGCTCCGGCAGGCGCAGGACAAGCTCGCCGGGCACGGGGTGGCGGTGCTGGTGCTGTCCCGGCTGGTCCCGGCCGGGCGCATCCCGGTGATGCTGGCCTGTCTGCTGGCGAAGTGGCCGCTGCGCCGGTTCGCCCGCGGCAACCTCCCGGCCTGCCTGGCCTGGGCGCTGACGTACGAGCTGATCGGCGTCCTCGGCGGGTCGCTCTTCCCCGAGCCGTGGGAGGGCGTGCTCGCGGCGGTCGTGCTGACGGTGCTGATCGGCGCGGCCCCCAGCCTGTGGCGCCGGCTCCGGCGGACGTCACCTGCCGAGCGCTCGGGCTGACCCGCCCGCGCCCGCGCGGGCCTCGCCGGAGGGCTGGTCCAGCACACGGGAGGCCCCGACCGGCAGGTCCCACAGGTCCTCCCGGGGCAGGCCGGCCTTCTCCCAGGCCGCGCGAACCCGGGTGAGCGGTTCGAGCACGGGCTCGGCGGAGAGGACGAACGTGCCCCAGTGCATCGGGGCCAGGCGGCGGGCACCGAGGTCGAGGGTGGCCCGCACGGCCTCCTCCGGGTCGCAGTGCACGTCGCTGAGCCACCACCGGGGGTCGTAGGCGCCGATGGGGAGCAGGGCGAGGTCGATGTCCGGGTAGCGGCGGCCGATGCGGGTGAACCAGTGGCCGTAGCCCGTGTCCCCGGCGAAGTAGACGCGCCGCCCGTCGGGGCCGGTGAGCACCCAGCCGCCCCACAGGCTGCGGCAGGTGTCGGTGAGGGTGCGCTTGGACCAGTGGTGGGCGGGCACGAAGTCGAACCGGACCCCGCCCAGTGCCGCCGCCTCCCACCAGTCGAGCTCGGTGACGCGGGTGAACCGGCGGCGCTCGAACCAGCGGCCGAGCCCGGCCGGCATGAACACCGGTGTGTCGCGCGGCAGCCGGCGCAGGGTCGGCGCGTCCAGGTGGTCGTAGTGGTTGTGGCTGATGACGACCGCGTCGACGCGCGGCAGGGCCTCCCAGGCGACGCCGACGGGGGTGATGCGGGCCGGGGTGCCGATGATGCGGCGGGACCACACCGGATCGGTCAGCACGGTGAGCCCGCCGATCCGGACGACCCAGCTGGCGTGTCCCGCCCAGGTGACGGCGACGGTCCCGGGGTCGGCACGGGGCAGCGGACCGGGTTCGTAGGGCAGCAGCGGGATGTCGGCGAGGCCCTCCTTGCCCGGGCGGACGGCGCCCTCGCGGGCGAACCGGGCGAGCGCCTTGAGTCCGGGCAGCGGGGCGGTGAGCCGGTCGTGGAAGGACCGCGGCCACACCCGCCGCTCGCCCAGCGGGCGCGGCGCGGCGAGCGGCGGGACGGAGGGGGCGGGCCGGGACGCGGGCGCCGGGCCGCCGGTGTCCCGGACGGGCGTGGCCGCCGCCACGGCTCTGGTGGCGGAGGCCGTCGAGGGCGTGGGCGTGGGCGCGGACGAGGACCCGGGCGAGGTCGTGGACGTGGGCGGCTCGGACTGCTGCGTCATCGAGGAGGCTCCCATCGCTGAGCGTCGTCGCGGAGATCGTCGAAGACCGACCTCAAGGAGTTCAACGCGCGTTGCACATGCGGCAGTTCCAACGGCACGGGTGACGTGAGGCATTCCGCGCGCTCCTCTTCGGTGCGGCCGAGCAGCTCGCCGGTGGACAGCCGCACGCGCAGCGCGCCGAGGTCGTCGCCGAAGCGGTGGCCGCCCGGCGCGGGCATCTGGAGGCGGGCGCCGAGGAAGTCCTCCAGTTCCTGCGCGTCCCCGACCTCGCGGGCGGCGAGCGCGGAGCGCAGCGGGCCGAGTTCGGCGTACAGGTGCCGGCCCGCCTGGGGCGGCCGGGCCAGCGCGCCCCCGGCGACCACGGCGGCGTACACGGCCTGCGCCAGGCGCGCGTGCAGGCCGACGGAGGTGGTCAGGCGCGCGGTGACCGGGCCCGGTTCGTCGAGGGCGTAGGCCGCCGCGGCGGCGACCGGGTCGGCGACGCGGGCGTCGAGCGCGGTGAGCACGTCGAGCACCCGCGCGTGCAGGTCGTCTCCCGCGTCGCCGGCGGGGAAACGGGCGACGGCGGCGGGCCAGCCGGTCGGCAGGAGCGCGCCGGCGAGGTCGGTGACGACGGTGACCCGGCCGGGCAGCATCTCGGCGGGGCTGAGCAGCACCGTCCGGTGCGGCGCGTGCACGGTGTCGCGCCAGGTCTCGTCGCTGACCAGGTGCAGGCCCTCGCCCGCCGCGGCCTCCACGGTCTCGTGCAGCACCTCCGGGGGCGCGACGGTGGCGGTGGGGTCGTCGGCCACCGACAGCACGAGCAACCGAGGGTCGCCGCCCTCGGCGCGGACCCGGCGGACGGTCTCCAGCAGGGCGTAGGGGTCGGGAACGCCGCCGCACTCGGCCGGCGTCGCCACATGGAAGGCGGGCCGTCCCAGCAGGCGTGCGTACGGCGCCCACCAGGCGGCGCAGGGGCGCGGCACCAGGACGTCGCCGCCGAGCGCGGCGGTCAGCGCGAGCAGCAGGGAGGGCGCGCCGGGCGCGGCCGCGACTCGGTCGGGTTCGGTGGGCAGCCCGCGCCGGGTCCAGTAGCCGCAGGCGGCGGCGAGGAGGGGCCGGCCGCCACCGATCGGCCGCTCCGTGGTGTGGCCCGCGGCGGTGGCGACCGCCTCGGACAGTTCGGGGAGCACGGGGAGGCCGTCGCCGGGGAGGCCCGGACCGTAGCGGACGGGGCCGTGTCCTTCCGGGGCCGTCCGCCGCATGGGTACCTCCGCGCAGTCCCTGGGTGCCGTGCCGTGCGTGCCGTGCGCTGCCGTGTGCCGTCGCCGTCGCTGTCGTGTCGTACGGTCCGTGAGGGGCTGGTGTGCGCTCCGCGCGGCGCGGGGCCGGGCCCTCGGCCTCTGAGTACCCAGGGGGGCGCCGTCCCATGACCGTGTCCCGGGTCGCGCGAGTCACACGGGAGCCCGCTCCCGGGCGCGGAGGTCGACTTCGGCCCGCCGTTCGCCGGGCCCTCCGCCCGTCGGCGGTACGCCCTTCAGCCGTACGTGCGTGAGCCGTACCTGCGTGAGCCGTACCTGCGTGAGCCGCCCGCTCATCGGACGTCCGTTCGCCCGCGTCGCCACAGCCGGTGTCCCGCGGCGCCGAACGCCGCCGCGATCAGTACCCCGCCGGTGACCAGGGCCGGCAGCGACGGGGCGAAGGTGCCGCCCTCCCCGGCCTGCACACCGTGGTCCATCATGCCGCCGTCGCCGGAGCCCTGGTCACGGCCGGAGCCCTGGTCACGGCCGGAGTCGTGGCCGCCCGTGCCCTTGGAGGGGTCGCCGCCCGGCACCTGGCCGTGGGACGGATCGTAGGAGCCCTCCTTGCCGCCGTCCTGGTCGGAGGCGTCGGAGGCGTCGGGGGCGGAGTCCTGCGAGGACGACGAGGCCGGGGGACGCGACGGCTCGCGGGCGGTCTCGTCGCGGGACGGTTCGGGGGCGGCGCCCTGCGACTGCTGCGGACGGGCGAGCCCGTCCGCCCCCTCGTCCTTCGGCACCGCGTCCTGCTGCACCGTGTCCTGCTGCACCGTGTCCTGCGCCTCGGAGTCCGGCTGTTCTCCGTCCTGCGCCGAGGAATCCTGCCCGGTCGAGCCCTGGGGGTCCGCCGAGCCCCGCACGTCCTGCGTGGCCGTCGAGTCCGGCGTGGCGCGCAGGCCCAGCGCGTCCGGCGCGGCCTGCGCGTCGCGCGTGGCCGGCCCCGGTGCGGCCGGCTCGTGCGCTGCCCGGCCCTGCGAGCCGGTCGAGCCGTGCGTGGACGGGGAGCCGGTCGAGCCCTGTGTGGACCGGGAGCCGGTCGGGCCCGTCGCGCCATGCGTGGACCGGGAGCTCGGCGAGCCTCGCATCACCTGCGGTGCCCGCGTCGCCTGCGAGGCCGGCTCCGATGCGGGCGCCGGCTCCCGGGGAGCGTCCGGTCGTACGGTGGTCGCGCCGGCCGCCGGGTCCGGGGACGGGGCCGCCACGGCCGGGGCTGCTGCGCCCGCTATGACGCCCGCCAGGACGACGGCGGGCAGGGCACGAGGGGTGAGGCGCATGAGCGGGGCTCCTTGGACCGACGGCGGCTGGCGGCACGGCGTACGCGCCGTGCACAGCCATCACATCCGCTCGGGCCGCGGACCGCGCGCCGCCGGACCCCATTAGCGGGACACGAACGGCCTATCGGGTGACCCCGAGGGCCATCGCCCCACCCCGGGCCGGGCGGCTACGCCCCGTCCCGCATCACCTGGTCGCGCAGCCGGTCGCAGCACCGGGAGATCAGCCGGGACACGTGCATCTGCGAGATGCCCATCCGCTCGGCGATCCGGCTCTGCGTCATGTCGTCGAAGAAGCGCATGTAGAGAATGGCCCGCTCGCGCTCAGGCAGGGCCGCGAGCCGGGGCTTGACGGCCTCGCGGTCCACCACGGTGTCCAGGGCCGGGTCGGGCGAGCCGAGGGCGTCGCTCAGTGAGTAGCCGTCGTCGCTGCCGGGCAGTTCGGCGTCGAGCGAGAGAGCCGTGAAGCTCTCCAGAGCCTCCAGGCCCGCCCGGACGTCCTCCTCGCTCAGGTCGGTGTGCTGGGCGATCTCGGCGACCGTGGGCTGCCGGCCCGGGATCGTCTGCGAGAGTTCCTGGCGGGCGAACCGGACGCGGTTGCGCAGGTCCTGCACCCGGCGCGGCACGTGCAGGGTCCACATGTGGTCGCGGAAGTGCCGCTTGATCTCACCGGTGACGGTGGGGACGGCGTAGCTCTCGAAGGCGTGGCCGCGTTCGGGGTCGTAGCGGTCCACCGCCTTGACCAGGCCGAGAGCCGCGACCTGGCGCAGGTCGTCGTAGCTTTCGCCGCGGCTGCGGAAGCGGCCCGCGATCCGTTCGGCCATGGGCAGCCAGGCTTCGGTGATCTCCTCGCGCAGTGCGTCGCGCTCGGGGCCTGCCGACAGCGCGGCGAGCCTGCGGAAGTCCTCCGCGGTGTCGGGGGCGTCGTCGTGCGGGTGGTGCTTCGCGATCGCTTGAGTTCGCATGGTGCGTCGCAGCTCCCTCGGAGTGCTCTGGGGTGGACGGTCACCGCAGGAGATCGACGCGATCAGGCCGGACGCAGAGGTGGCGGCTCTCGGTGCCGCTCCCACGGGGGTGCCTCCGGTCCGAAGCACTGATTGTGCGCCTGCCCCGGACCCCCGGGCCCAAACACCCCGTCATGTCCGGGAAGGACACAGGGCACTCGCCTTCCGACGAAGATCCCGGGAAGATCCCGGGAAGAACCCGGGAAGACCCAGGGAAGCGCCCTCGAGGACCCACTCCCCGAAAGGCCGTGTCGGCTCCCCCTGCACGGGTACGCGGTGGCCACCCTTGAGATCTGGAGGGAGCACCATGCAGCGAGGCAGTGACCGGCTGAGCGTCCACCGTGACGACGAGATGAAGCACGAACTGCAGGGCCTGCTCAGGTCCGGCCATCCCACACGGAGCGAGGAGTGGCACGACCCCGAGCCGACCGCCGACGACGACCCGGAGTTCTGGGGCGGGCCGGTGACGCCGGGCGGTTCCCGCGCGTCCCTGGAGACCATCCGGCTGGAGCTGGTCCGGTTCCTGGGGCGCAGCTCCTTCCCGGCGGGTCCGGGCGACCTGGTCCCCGCCCTGCGCCGGAAGAACGCGCCGGACGCCCTGGTCGAGGCCGTGGAGCGGCTGCCGCGCAAGGCGCGCTGGGCCAACGTCCAGGAGCTGGCCCGGGAGCTGACGCACGGCGCGCCCGAGCGGCTCGACTGGCCCGCGCGCGAGGGCCGGACCTAGGGGGACGAAGGGCAGGGGGAACGCCGGGCGCAGCCCTCCGCACCACCGCACCGCCGCGTCCGCGGCTTCGCACCGCGCGCGGCCGCACCGCGGCGGGGAGCCGCCCGGAAAGGCCCGACAGAGAAAGGACGCTGGATCATCATGCGCATCGCATTTCTGACCGCACCAGAGGGTGTCGAGCAGGTCGAGCTGACCGAGCCGTGGAAGGCGGCCACCGACGCCGGGCACGAGCCCGTGCTGGTGTCGACGAAGCCCGGGAAGGTCCAGGGCTTCCACCACCTGGACAAGGCGGACACGTTCCCCGTCGACGCGGTCGTCGCGGACGTCACCGCCGACTCCTTCGACGGGCTCGTCCTGCCGGGCGGCGTGGCCAACCCGGACTTCCTGCGGCTGGACGAGAAGGCCGTGGCGTTCGTACGGGACTTCTTCGAGCAGGGCCGTCCGGTGGCCGCGATCTGTCACGCACCGTGGACGCTGGTCGAGGCCGACGTCGTACGCGGCCGGGTGCTCACCTCCTGGCCGAGCCTGCGGACGGACATCCGCAACGCGGGCGGCACCTGGGTGGACGAGCAGGTGAAGGTCTGCGACCACGGCCCGAACAAGCTGGTCACCAGCCGCAAGCCGGACGACCTGAAGGCGTTCTGCGAGGCCTTCCTGGAAGTGTTCGCCGAGAAGGGCGCGCAGACCGGCTGAGCCGACCTGCCGGGCGGACCGGCTGAGCCGACCGGCCGGGCGGAGCGCCCGGCGGCACGGGCGGGCGACGCCCGGCGGAGCGGGCGGGCGACGCCCGGCGGAGCGGGCGGCCGGACGGCCTGCGCAGAGGTGTCAGGTGCGGGGAGTCACGGACTCCCCGCACCGGCGTTCCCGCGCCCCTTCGCGGGTGCGGCCCGAGGCGACGGCCCGCCGCGGATTGCGGCGCAGCCACTCGCCCTCGAGCTGGGCCATGCGCTGGTTGTGGGCCCGCAGCGCGTCGTTCGAGCCGTAGAGCAGCGTGTCGTGGCGGGTGCGGTGGATGGTCTCCAGCTCCTTCATGAGCTGCTGATCGTCCAGCCGGCCCGGGTCGACTCCGGTCATCGTGGTGCCCCGCTCGTCGTGTTCGTCCATGCGGTACGGGTACCCGCCCGGAAGCACTTCTCCGACGGCACCCGGGAGGGAGCCATGGATCTCGCCTTTCTGCATCCACTGTACGAACACCCGGGCCCCTGGGCCTCCGTGTACGTCGACACCTCCCGGCACGCCGAGGACACGCCCCACGAGCTGCGTCTGACGGCCCAGGCGATGGCCCGTGAGCTGTCGGGGCAGGGTGCGGACGAGGCCACCTGCCGAGCCGTGGCGAGTGCGCTCGAGGATCTGCGCCACTCCCCCGATCCGCACGGACGTGCCCTGTTCGCGCGGGCCGGGAAGGTGGTCCTCGACCCGTGTCTGGCCCGGCGTCCGCCGGGCGGCAGCCGGGCCGTGTGGGCTCCGCTGCCGCGCATGGCGCCGCTGCTGGACCTGGCGGGCGAGGATCCGGTCGCGATCGTGGCGTACGTCGACCGCAGGGGCGCGGACTTCGAACTGCGCCGCGCGCCGGCCCGTCAGCGGGCCGGCGCGGTCGTGCGGCAGCAATGGCCCCTCCGCCGCACGAGCAGCCTCGACTGGTCGGAGCGGCACTTCCAGCTCAAGGTGGAGAACGCCTGGGAGCACAACGCGGCCGAGATCGCCGACGCGCTCAGTGTGAGCCAGGACGAGGCCGCGGCAGACCTGCTCGTCCTCGTCGGGGAGGAGCGTGAGCGGCGCGAGGTGCGCGGGCGGCTGCCGAAGCGGTTGCAGGACCGCGTGGCGGAGGCCGCACACGGGGCGGGGAGCCGGCTGCTGGACGAGGACGTGGAGCGGATCCGCGCCGCGCACGTCCGCCGCCGGGTCGAGGCCGGGCTGGACCGGTTCCGGGCGGCCCGCGCGCCGGACGCCGAGGGGCGGGCCGGGGCGGCCGAGGGCGTGCCCGCGCTGGTGGCGGCGGCCCGTGAGCACCGGATCGAGGAGCTCCTGGTCCGTCCGGACGGCCCCGACCTGCACCGCGAGGTGTGGATCGGGGAGGAACCGGACCAGCTGGCGGTGCGCCGTACGGAGCTGCGGATCCTCGGCGAGCAGCACTCCTGGGCGGCCCGCGCCGACGACGCGCTGATCCGGTCCGCAGCCGCCACGGACGCCACGGCGCTGTCCACGGCCCCGGTGACGGCCGCGACGGAGGAGGACGTGCCGGCCGGCGGACTGGGTGCCGTCCTCCGCTGGAGGTGACCCGTGTCCGGATGACGCCGATGCCCTGCCAGGCGCGCGCCTGGCGAGACGCCGACGCGCCGCCGGGCGAGCGCTGACGGGCCGCTGCCCGACGCGGCGCCCGAGCGCCACCAAGCGCGGCGCGTCCCTGCGTCACCGGGTCGTGTCCGGCACGCGCCGGCGGGCTCGGCCGGCGTAGCGCCCGCGCCGACCGAGTGAGCGCTGACGGGTCCCTGCCCGACGCGGCACCTCACCCCACCGGGGCCGTGCCCGGCGTCCGCCCCCTAGCGGGCCCGCTCCACGCGCCGCTCGTCCCAGACCGGGTCGGGGGTCTCACGGACGTGGCCGTCGCTGCCGAAGACCAGGAAGCGGTCGAAGGCACGGGCGAACCAGCGGTCGTGGGTGACCGCGAGGACCGTGCCGTCGAAGGCGTCCAGCCCCTCTTGGAGTGCCTCGGCGGACTCCAGGTCCAGGTTGTCGGTCGGCTCGTCCAGCAGCAGGGCGGTGGCACCCGCCAGTTCGAGGAGCAGGATCTGGAAGCGGGCCTGCTGCCCGCCGGAGAGGCGGTCGAAGCACTGCTCGGCCTGGCCGGTCAGCTCGTAGCGGCGCAGCCGGGACATGGCGGCGCCGCGGTCCTGTGCGTGCTCCTGCCACAGGATGTCGAGCAGGGTGCGGCCCTGGAGCTCGGGGTGGGCGTGGGTCTGGGCGAAGTGTCCGGGCACGACGCGCGCCCCGAGCTTCCACGTGCCGGTGTGCGCGACGTCCTCGCCGGCGAGGAGGCGCAGGAAGTGCGACTTGCCGGAGCCGTTGGAGCCGAGGACGGCGACGCGCTCGCCGTAGAAGACCTCCAGGTCGAACGGACGCATGAGGCCGGTGAGTTCCAGCCCCGCGCAGGTGACGGCCCGGACGCCGGTACGGCCGCCCCTCAGCCGCATGGTGATCTCCTGCTCCCGCGGCGGCTCCGGCGGCGGACCGGCCTCCTCGAACTTGCGCAGCCGGGTCTGGGCCGCCTGGTAGCGGGACGCCAACTCGTGGCTGACGCTGGCGGCCTGGCGCAGGCTGAGCACCAGCTTCTTCAGCTGTGCGTGCTTCTCGTCCCAGCGCCTGCGCAGTTCCTCGAAGCGCGCGAAGCGCTCGCGCCGGGCCTCGTGGTAGGTGGCGAACCCGCCGCCGTGCACCCAGGCGTCGGCGCCGGCCGGGCCCGGTTCGACCGACACGATCTTCTCGGCGGCGCGGGAGAGGAGTTCGCGGTCGTGGGAGACGAAGAGGACGGTCTTGCGGGTCTCCTTCAGACGCTCCTCCAGCCAGCGCTTGCCGGGCACGTCGAGGTAGTTGTCCGGCTCGTCGAGCAGCAGCACCTCGTCCGTGCCGCGCAGCAGCGCCTCCAGGACCAGCCGCTTCTGCTCACCGCCCGACAGGGTCCGCACCTGCCGCCACTGCGCCTTCTCGTAGGGCACGCCGAGCGCGGCCGTGGTGCAGATGTCCCACAGGGTCTCGGCCTCGTAGCCGCGTGCCTCCGCCCAGTCGGCGAGCGCCTGCGCGTAGCCGAGCTGGGCGGCCTCGTCGTCGACGGTCATGAGGGCGTGCTCGGCGGCGTCGACGGCCCGCGCCGCCTCCCGGATACGCGGCGGCGCGACCGAGACGAGCAGGTCCCGTACGGTCGTCTCGTCGCGCACCGATCCCACGAACTGCCGCATCACGCCCAGCCCGCCCCCGACGGTGACCGTGCCGCCGTGCGGCTTCAGCTCGCCGGAGATCAGCCGGAGCAGGGTCGTCTTGCCGGCCCCGTTGGGCCCGACGAGGGCCACGACGGCCCCTTCCCCCACCCGGAAGGAGACGTCGCCGAGCAGCGCCCTCCCGTCGGGGAGGAAGTACTCCAGATGCGCGGCTTCGAGATGTCCCATGGGGCGAGATTCTGCGTGCGCCACCGCACCCGGGGCAAACCCATATCCCGCCCGGGGCCTGGAGGCGCACAAGGAACGGCGAGTTTCGGGTAACGGTCCCTGTATGAGGAGCCCAGACATCGACCTGACCGCCCCGATGAACGGTGCCCACGCCGCCTTCAAGCGGGTGCTGGACCTGGACAGCCGCCTGTTCGAGTTCGCCGCCGAGCGGCACTGGCCCGCCGCCGCGCCCGTCCTGCCGCGGCTGAGCCGGAGCGCCAACCACGGGGTGCTGTGGTTCGCGGCGGCGGCCGCCATCGCGGCCAGCCGCACGCCGCGGGCCCGGCGCGCCGCCGCGCGGGGCCTCGCCTCCCTGAGTCTGGCCTCCCTGACCGTCAACACGCTCGGCAAGCGCTCGGTGCGCCGTCCCCGGCCCGAGCTGGACCCGGTCCCGCTGATGCGCCGGCTGAAGCGGCAGCCGATCACCACCTCCTTCCCATCCGGTCACGCGGCCTCCGCCGCCGCCTTCGCCACCGGCGTCGCCCTGGAGTCCCCGGCCTGGGGCGCGGTGGTCGCGCCGATCGCCTTCTCGGTGGCGGCCTCCCGCGTCTACACCGGCGCCCACTTCCCGAGCGACGTCCTGGCGGGTGCCGCCCTCGGCGCGGGCGCCGCGTTCGCCGTACGGGGCATGGTGCCCACGCGTGCCCAGGTCGCCTCGCCGCCCCGGCCGCGCGCCGACCTGCCGGCGCTGCCCGAGGGCGAGGGCCTGGTGGTGGTGGCGAACACCGCCTCGGGCACCGCGGACCGGGCCCGTGCGCTGCGCGACGCGCTGCCGAAGGCGGAGGTCGTCGAGTGCGCGCCCGAGGACATCGCGGCCGAGATGGAGAAGGCGGCGGCCCGTGCCCGGGTGCTCGGGGTGTGCGGCGGCGACGGCACGGTGAACACGGCCGCCGCGGTCGCGCTGCGCCACCGCCTGCCGCTCGCCGTGCTGCCCGGCGGCACGCTGAACCACTTCGCCTACGACCTGGGCGTGGAGGACGTACGGGACCTGTGCCGGGCCCTGGAGCAGGGCGACGGGGTCCGCGTGGACGTCGGCAGCTTCACCTCCGGGCACAAGCGCGGGGTCTTCGTGAACACGTTCAGCCTGGGCGTCTACCCGGAGCTGGTGCGCGAGCGGGAGCGCTGGTCGGACCGTATCGGCGGCTGGCCGGCCGGGGTGCTGGCGGCGATGCGGGTGCTGCGCGCGGACCGGCATCCGCTGGAGGCCGAGTTCGAGGGGCGGCGCCGGCCGCTGTGGCTGCTGTTCGCCGGCAACGGCACGTACCACCGCATGGGCCTGGCGCCGGCCCGGCGCAAGGATCTGGCGGACGGGAAGCTCGACGTGCGGGTGGTGCACGGCGGCCGCAGGCCGGCCCTGCGGCTGCTCGCCGCGGCCTTCGCGGGCCCGCTCACCCGTTCCCCCGCGCACGCGGCCGTCCATGTGGGCCGGCTCCGTCTGACCGGCGTCGCACCGGGCACGCTGCTCGCCTACGACGGTGAGGTCATGGAGGTGGAGGACGAGGTGTTGCTGGAGAAGCTGCCCGAGGCGCTGGAGGTGTACCGCCCACTTACCTGACGCTACGTCAGTCCACATTCCAAAACGTGGGTCTCAGCATTCGGCTCACCCGCGTACCGTGATCCTCACCGTCCCGGGGCCCGCGGGTTCCCGCAGGCCGGTACGAGGTGACCGGTACGACAGAAGGGGCACAGCCATGCCGAAGCCGAGGGAGACCGCCGTCTACACGCACGGGCACCACGCGTCCGTGCTGCGTTCCCACACCTGGCGCACCGCCGCCAACTCGGCCGCCTACCTGCTCGGTTCGCTCAAGCCCCACATGCGGATCCTGGACATCGGCTGCGGCCCGGGCACCATCACCGCCGATCTGGCGGAGCTGGTCCCCGACGGGCACGTCACGGGTGTCGACCGGGTACCCGGCATCCTGGAGCGGGCCCGGGCCACGGCATCCGAACGGGGGCTGGCCAACGTCGACTTCGCGGTCGCGGACGTCCACGCCCTGGACTACCCGGACGACACGTTCTGCGTCGTCCACGCCCACCAGGTGCTGCAGCACGTGGGCGACCCCGTGCAGGCGCTGCGCGAGATGAAGCGGGTGACGAGGCCGGGCGGCTTCGTCGCCGCGCGCGACGGGGACTACGCGGCGATGACCTGGTATCCCGAGGTGCCTGGGATGGACGCCTGGCTGGACCTGTACCGACGGGTGGCCCGCGCCAACGGCGGCGAGCCCGACGCGGGGCGCCGGCTGCGGTCCTGGGCGCTGAGCGCCGGTCTGCCGGACGTGACGGCCACGTCCGGCACCTGGACCTTCTCCACCCCGCGGGAGCGGGAGTGGTGGAGCGAGCTGTGGGCCGAACGCACCCTGGCGCCGGTCTACGCGAAGCGCGCCGTCGAGGGCGGCCATGCGACCGAGCGGGAGCTGCGGGCGGTGTCGGAGGCCTGGCGCGAGTGGGGGCGGCGGGAGGACGGCTGGTTCGCCGTCCTGCACGGCGAGATCCTGTGCCGCAAGGAGGCCGCGCCGTCCGGCCGCTGAGATCACGGCACGCCGGCTCATCCGCCACTCCTGACACGCCCGACCCGCCTCCCCCGCTCGGTCGTGCCGGGCGGGGAGGCGGGTCTCAGTCGCGGGGAAGCAGGGGGCCCAGCGGTCCCAGATCCAGGTTCAGGTCCTCGGGCCGCAGACCGTAGCGGTCGCGCAGTTCGGCCATGCGGTCCTCCAGCAGCATGAGCGTGAGCCCGATCCGTTCCTCCTGCTCCTCCGTCAGGTCCCCGGTGTCGAAGCGGCGCACCGCCTGCCGTTCCATGAGCTGGCGCAGCAGTTCCACCACGGTCAGCACGAGCTTGACCAGGTCGCGTTCGACCGTGTCGGGTTCGAGGTCCAGCCGGTTGTGCCGGGCCGGTGACGCCACGTCAATCACCCCAGGGAGACGGAACTTGCTCGTTGACCGAGCTGATCAGCGCGTTCAGGTCGATGCGGACGAGGTCGACGTCCGCGATGCGCAGCGTGATGTCCCCCTTGATCACCACTCCCCCGGCCAGCAGCCGGTCGAGCAGGTCCACCAGGGCGATCTCACGCCGTTCGACGACGGTCACTCCCCCTCCTTCGCGGACACCCCGACGGACGAAGGAGTGTCCTCCCGGTCGGTGTCCTGGGCGAAGGAGTAGGCGGCCCAGGGGCCGGTGAGTTCGACGCGCAGCCCCGGTACGTCGTCCTTCGTGCGGTCGACGAGCTCCACGAACTCCTCGGAGTGGGTGCGCGGGACGAGGTAGGCGGCGTTCAGCACGTTCCTCCCCGAGGCGCCGGACAGGGCCGTGTTCTGCGGCGCGTGCAGCCGGGAGTCCTCGGCGAAGGCGGAGAGCGTCTCGTGCAGATGCGTGGCGAACCGCTCGGCCTTCTGCCAATGGCTCTCGTGCGCCCGGGTCTGCTGCCGCCGCTGCCGCAGGTAGTCCCGGCCCGACGTGGCCTTCGGCGCGGGCTCCGCCGCGCTCTCCTGCGTCTCCTCCTCCAGGAAGACCTTGACCCCCCACTCCACGCGCCCCTCCAGCCGCTCCAGGGTGCGCAGGAAGTGCTCCTCGCGGGCCTCGATCATGCTGCGGACGCCGCTGTCGTCGTGGAAGACCGTGGCGAGCCGCAGCGGCAGGGGGGTGACGACGGCGGTGAGCGCGTCGATCACCCCCTGGTGGGCCCGCGCGGTGGCGGCGAGCCAGTCCAGGTCCTCCAGATGGGCGCGCAGCGGCTCCTCGGCGAAGTCCCGCTCCGGCACCTCGCTGAGGACGGCGACCAGCCCGTGGTGGTGGAGCAGCTTCGCCGGCGCGCCGGCCACCCCCGTCAACTGCGCCTGGAGGGGCGCGCCGAGGGGGCGGCAGACGGCGTAGACGTACCGCAGTCCGGTCATGGTGCCTCCTCCTCACGGGCGCGGCCCTGTTCCAGGCCCAGTTCCTCCAGCCGCGCCAGACGTTCACGCAACTCGGCGTTCTCCCGGGAGAGTTCGTCGCGCCGGGCCTGCGAGGAGAGCGCGGGATCGCTCTCCCACCAGTCGATGCCCATCTCCTTCGCCTTGTCGACGGAGGCGACGATCAGCCGGAGCTTGATCGTGAGCAGTTCGATGTCGAGCAGGTTGATGCGGATGTCACCCGCGATGACGACGCCCTTGTCGAGGACGCGTTCGAGGATGTCGGCGAGGTTGGCGCCGCTGCCCGACCCGTACGGATCGGGCAGCCGACCTGGTGTCGTCATCGACGGCTCCCGTGCCCGGCGTACTCGCCCTCATCCTCTTCCTCGTACTCGTCCTCGGGCTCGCCGTTCTCCTCCTCGGGCTCCTCCTCGTACTCCGCGTTCTCCTCGTCCTCGTACTCGCCCTCGGGCTCGGACTCCTCGTCCTCGTAGGCGCCCTCTTCCTCCTCGGGCTCCTCTCCCTCCTCGTACTCCTCCTCGGGCTCCTCTCCCTCCTCGTACTCCTCCTCGGGCTCCTCCTGCTCCTCCTCGGCCGAGGCGCCCTCCTCCTGCTCGCGCTCTTCCTCTTCCACCGCGTCCTCGTGGCTGCGCACGACCTCGCCGTCGCGGATCTCTCCGCGCCAACTGTCCTCCGCCTCGCCCTTCATGGTGATGAAGCGGGAGAAGTGCTTGAGATCGAGCCGGGCCCGGCGGCCCTGGGCGCGCCAGATGTTGCCGGTCTTCTCGAACAGTCCGCTCGGGTAGTACTCCATGACCAGCAGGACGCGGGTCAGGTTGTCGCCGAGCGGGTGGAAGGAGACGACGCCCTTCGTGGTGCCCTTGGCCCCCTCCGACTGCCACTGGATGCGGTAGTCGGGTATCTGCTCGGTGGTTTTGGCCTTCCAGCTGCGGTTGGACCAGAAGACCTTCAGCTGCCAGTCGGAGGTCGTGTCGTCGGCGCGGCTCGCGCTCTTGACACCCTTGGCGAAGGTGCTGAAGTCCTGGTACTGGGTCCACTGGTCGTACGCCGTGCGCAGCGGCACGCCGACGTCGATGGACTCCATGATGACGGTGGGCTTGTTGCCCCCGCGGCCCTTGCGCTTGCCCTTGCCGCCCCCCAGGTTCTTCAGCGCACCCATGACGTTCTCCTTGGCGCGGGAGGCCCCGACCTCCAGGGCGGAGCGCAGCGGGCCCTTGCCTTCGGCGATCTTGCGGCCGCCCTCCAGGGCCAGCTTGGCGAAGCCGGGGCTGTTGCCCTCGGCGATGTCGGTCAGCTTGCCCGTGGTCTCGCCGAGTTTGCGGCCGACGCCGGTCAGCAGCCGGGTGGCCTGGGCGGCGAGGAAGTCCTGGGCCTCGGCCTTCAGCCGGTCGGCGGCCTCACTGTGGGCGAGATCGCTCAGGGGGCTCGCCTTGCCCGCGCCCTTGCCGGCGGCGGACGTCGCGGATCCGAGTGTCTCGGTCATCGGTCACCGCCACCCTTCGCCCGCCGGGAGGCGGCGCTCCCGGTCGCGGCCGTCTTCTTCGCGGCCGTCTTCTTCGCGGCGGCCGTCTTCTTGGCCGGAGCCTTCTTGGCCGCCGCCTTCTTCGCGGGAGCCTTGCGCGCCGGTGCCTTCTTGGCGGCCTTCTTCGCCGTGGTCTTCTTCGCCGCAGCCTTCTTCGCGGGAGCCTCCTCCGGCTCCTCCTCGGGCTCCTCCTCGGGCTCCTCAGCGGCCTCGCGACCCTCCCGGTCCTCGTACTCCTCCTCGTACTCCTCCTCGGGCTCGCCCTCGGACTCCCGCTCGCCGCCGGTCTCCGGCACGACGCCCGAGAGCTGGTCGCGGACCTTGGACGTCCGGCCGTGCAGCCGGTCGGCCAGCGCGTTCATCTGCCGCTCGACCATCGCGCCGGACGCCGCCTTGCCGACGCCCCGCAGGTCCTGCCGCAGCTGGTCCCCGATCTCCTTGAACTGCGGGTTGTTCTTGAGCTGCTGGTTCAGCAGCTCCCCCACCATCCTCGGACTGAGATTCAGCTTCTTGCCGGCCACCAAGGAACCCACAGCGAAGGCGAGTTTCAGTTTCTTCGTACGTCCCAGGAGATATCCGGCCCCTACCGCGAGGCCGATTCCCGTTCGATTCATCGTGCCGTCCCCTCACCTGTTCCCGCGCCGCCGCGCATGCCGATCTCCAGCCGGTCCAGCAGCTCGTCCTCCCGGCGGTCGAACTCCTCCTCGGTGATCTCCCCCGCGTCCAATTGCTCTTCCAGCCGGGCGAGTTCGGCCCGGACCGCGGCGGGGTCGTAGTAGAGGCGCTCGGCCTCCTCGACTACCTTTCCGATCACCCAGGCGCTGCCGCGCGCCGGAGCGAGCGGCAGCAGCAGCACCTCCGAGATGAGCCCCATGGCTTTACTCCGCTCCGGCGTCCGCGCCGATCGAGGTGCCCGCGGGCTGCGCGGGACCGGGCTCGACGAAGCTGTAGGGCGGCAGCGGCCCGTTGACGCGCAGTTCGACGTGTGGAAGGTCCTTGCGGGCCTGCTCGACGGCGGCCAGGAACTCCTCCGCCGTGGCCCGGTCCACCAGGAACGAGGCGTTGACCAGCCACCCCGTGGACTCCGGTCCCTCACTGAGGGCGGCCGCGGCCGGCTCCAGGACGTGGAGCACCTCGGCGGCGTCCGCGGCCTCCCGGGCCTTCACCGCGTTGGCGACCAGCTCGCCGAGCCGGATCTTGTCGTCGTAACCGCCGCCACCCGACTGCCGGTTGGCCTCGACCTGGGCGCGCAGCTCCGGGTTCTCGGCCATCACGCGGTGCAGCACCGCGTCTTCCAGGTGGCTGCCCTTGACGTTGTACTCGACCTTGCCGTCGAGCGCCCGCAGGCGCTCCTGATAGTGGTCGGCGCGCTCACCGAGCACCCCGGTGACCGTGTCGTCGTCCGGTGCGACGCTGCCGAACCGCATCGGCAGCACACAGCCGGCGCCCTCCGCCTCGGTGAGCACGGTCTGGTGGGCGAGGAGGTCCCTGCGCTTGGGGCGCAGCCCCTCCGGGGCGTCGCTGACGATCGCCGCCAGCCCGCCCGCCTTCAGGATGCGGATCGGACGAGGCGGGTCACCGACTCCCCCCATGTCCTCGGGCAGGGAGGGGTGCGATGCGGCGGTGATCCCGTAGACGTAGGTGCTCACTCCTGCTCCTCCTTCCGCCGGGACGACGTGCTCTTGCGGGCGCGCGGCCGGGACTCGCCCGAGCCTTCCTCACGCGCCTGGCTGAAGGCCTCGGAGACCGTCTGGGCGGCGCCGGACAGCGCCCCCTTGGACTTGCCCTTCGCTCCGGACTCGGTGACCTCGCCGACTATCTCGGGCAGGCCCGGGCTCTTGTTCGGGCCGGACTCCAGGTCCAGCCGGTTGCAGGCCTCGGCGAAGCGCAGATACGTGTCCACGCTGGCGACGACCACCCGCACGTCGATCTTCAGAATCTCGATACCGACCAGGGAAACCCTGACGAACGCGTCGATCACGAGCCCCCTGTCGAGGACGAGTTCGAGTACGTCGTAGAGGCCGCTGCTGCCGCCTCCACCGCCGGACGTCTGTGCCGGAACAACGGTCATGCCGACCGCGCCTCCTTGTCTGTGTACGGAAATTTCTGTGCATGCGACCGCGCGGGCACCGGTCGCCTATCGGCGTGTGTCGGCACGCCCTCGCTCGTATCTGCGGACCCGCCGGTAGCCGGTGAGCATTCCCTCGGAGTCGAGTTCGACCTGGTAGGTCGCCATCAGGCTCATCGTGTCGGGCACACGCTCGAGCTCCAGGACCTCGACCTCGAGCGACCAGCCGTCCTCCGTCCGCTCGAACGACGAGACGGACTCGGCGGTCATGCCGGTCAGCTCGGCGAGCTGGGCACGCGCCTCGCGCAGCACCTCCATGGGCCGCGGCGGACGGGGGGCCGCGGTCTTGCGGGCCCGCGTTCCCGACCCCTGGGATTTCTGTTGCCTCGGTGAATCTTGCGATTCTTCCGTGTTGTTTGTGTTCGACATGACCACCTCTCCCTTCCGTGTGGCCGCAGGTTCGTCGGCCAAACATCCATGGGTGCAGGCGTCTTTCACGTCGGTCGCCGGCGCCTGGGTCTCGGGCGTGCGATCATCGGTGGCGCAGCGCGTCGAGCCGGCGCCGCGCCGGGCCCAGGGCGCGCCCCCGGCTCATGAGGTCGGCCCAGGGGCGGGTCCGGGCCTGGTCGACTGCGTTCTCGACGGTCCAGCGGCGCGGGCCGAGGTCCGGATCGTCGAGCTGGTCCCGGGAGATCGGCACCGCGACCGGCGCGCCGGACAGCGCGCGGACCGTGAAGGGGGCGACGGCGGTCTGCGCGTAAGCGTTGCGCTGCACGTCGAGGTAGAGGCGGCCGCCGCGCTCCTGCTTGCGGACGGCGGTGGTGAGCCGGTCGGGACGGTCCGCGGCGAGCACCTCGGCGACGTCCCGGGCGAAGACGCGCACCGTGTCGAAGTCGTCGCGCCCGTCGAGCGGCACGACCACGTGCAGACCGCGCGAGCCTGTCGTCATCGGCGCCGCCGGGAGCCTCAGCCGGTCGAGCAGCTCGGTCACCTGCCGGGCCGCCTCACGCACCGGTGCGAAGTCGTCGCCGGCCGGATCGAGGTCGAAGACCATCCGGTCCGGCCGTTCGGCACGGCCGGACCGGGAAAGCCAGCGGTGCAGGGTGAGGCACGCCTGGTCGGCGAGGTACACGAGGGTGGCCGTTTCGTCGCAGACGGTGTGCACGACCGTACCGCCCTCCTTGGCGACCTCGGTGCGGGTGATCCAGTCCGGGTAGTGCTCCGGGGTGTTCTTCTGCATGAACGTCGGGCCGCCGAGGCCGTCCGGGTGCCGCTCCAGCATGAGCGGGCGGCCGCGCAGGTGCGGCAGCAGGAACGGCGCGACGGACCGGTAGTAGTCGACCAGGTCGGCCTTGGTGTACTCCCTGGCCTCGCCTGTACGGCCGCCGTGGCCGCCACGCTCATCGCCACCGCCACCGCCACCGCCCCCGCCGCCGCTCTCCTCGCCGTCGCCGTCCCCGTCGCCGGGGAAGAGCACCTTGTCCGGCCGGTGCACGGTCACCGTGCGGCGGCCGGCCCGGACGGTCCGCTCGTCGCCGCTCACGGCACCATCGCCTGCTCCACCAGCAGCCGTACGGAAGCGGCGATCGACTCGGCGTCGATGCCCGCGGCGTGCAACTGCTCGGCGGGCGTGGCGGAGCCCGGCATCGTACGGACCGCGAGCCGCACCAGACGCGGCACCGGGCGCCCGTCCAGGAAGGCGTCGAGCACCGCGTCGCCGAGGCCGCCCTCCTCCCGGTGGTCCTCGACGGTGAGCAGACCCCCGGTCTCCTCCGCGGCCCGCCGGAGCGTGGCGCGGTCGACCGGCTTGACCGAGTACAGGTCGATCACCCGGACCGGGATGTCCTCCCGGGCGAGGGCGTCCGCGGCCGCGAGCGCCTCGAAGACGGTCACTCCGGCGGCGACGATCGTCAGCCGGTCCCGGCCGGAGGAGCGCAGTACCTTGCTGCCGCCGACGGGGAACTCCTCGTCCGGGCCGTAGAGCACCGTGCTCTCGCCGCGCGAGGTGCGCAGATACCGGACGCCGTCCAGGTCGGCCATGGCGGCGACCAGCCGCGCGGTCTGGTTGGCGTCGCACGGGTACAGCACGGTCGAGCCGTGGACCGCGCGCATCATCGCCAGGTCCTCGAGGCCCATCTGACTGGGACCGTCCTGCCCGATGGCGACGCCCGCGTGGGAGCCGTTCAGGTTGATGCCGGAGCCGCTGACGGAGGCCATGCGCACGAAGTCGTGGGCGCGGGTGAGGAAGGCCGCGAACGTGGAGGCGTACGGCACCCAGCCGCGCGCCGCCATTCCCACCGCCGCCGCGACCATCTGCTGCTCGGCGATGTAGCACTCGAAGTAGCGCTGGGGGTGTTCCTTCTCGAAGAACTCCGTGCGCGTGGAGTCGCCGACCTCGCCGTCGAGCGCGACGACGTCGCCGCGCGCGGTGCCGAGCGCGGCGAGCGCCTGGCCGTAGGCGTTGCGGGTGGCGACCTCCTCGCCCTTCTCCCAGCGGGGCAGCTCCAGGCTGCCGTCGCCGACCGCGTGCAGCGACCGCACCGACGGCGGCCCGTGCACCGTGACGCGCAGGTCTCGCTCGCCGCCGAGCTCCTCGATCGCCTCGTCGGGGTCCTTCAGCGGCTTGCCGTGCAGTCCCTCGCGGTCCTCGGTGGCCGCGACGCCCCTGCCCTTGAGGGTGCGGGCAAGGATCGCGGTGGGCTGGCCGTTGGTGGAGATCGCCTCGCCGTAGGCGCGGTCGACGGCGTCCACGTCGTGCCCGTCGATCTCGATCGTGTGCCAGTCGAAGGCGCGGAAACGGCGGGCATAGGCGTCGAGGTCGTGGCCGTGCCGGGTGGGTCCGCGCTGGCCGAGCCGGTTGACGTCGACGACCACGGTCAGGTTGTCCAGCCGCTCGTGACCGGCGTGCTCGGCGGCCTCCCAGATCGAGCCCTCGGCCATCTCGCTGTCGCCGCACAGCACCCACACCCGGTAGTCGGCGTGGTCCAGCCGCTTGCCGGCCAGCGCGATGCCGACGCCGATCGGCAGGCCCTGCCCGAGCGAGCCGGTCGCCGTCTCCACCCACGGGAGCCGCCGGGGCGTGGGGTGGCCTTCGAGGCGGCTGCCCAGCTTGCGGAAGGTCAGCAGTTCCTCGTCGTCGATGGCGCCGGCCGCCTTGTAGGCGGAGTAGAGCAGGGGTGAGGCGTGTCCCTTGGACAGGACGAAGCGGTCGTTGCCCGGGTGGTCGGGGCGGCCGAAGTCGTAGCGGAGGTGGTTGGCCAGCAGGACGGCCACCAGGTCCGCGGCGGACATGGAGGACGTCGGGTGGCCGGAGCCCGCCGCTGCGGCGGCCCGCACGCTGTCCACGCGCAGTTGCTGCCCGAGGTCGACGAGTTCGGCGGTGTTCATGGGTCTCCTTCGGCGGTTCGGGGTCGAGGTCGGGGTGAGGCGGGGGGTTCGGGGCCGGGCTCACGTGATTGGTCCGGTCGGCCCGGCGGGTGCCGGCCCGGCAGGCGGGCCGACTCCGGGGAGGCCGTGTCCAGCGGCACCGACCAGGACCGAACGAGCCCCAACTGGACGGCCTGGCGCGGCAGTACGGCGTCGAGCAGCCAGTCCGCGGCCACCCGGACGCGGTTGCCCGGCATGGCCGCGAGGTGGTACCCGCGGGTGACCGCGCCCGCCAGGGGGCCGGAGAGCACCACGCCGAGCGGGTTGGCGGCGGCCCGCACCCCGCCGAGGTCCACGAGGAAGCCGAGGTCGCGATGGCGGTACGGCCGCGGCTCGCCGGCACCGAGCGAGGCGGCGACGTTGTGCGCGGCCGTCCTACCCTGCCGCCAGGCGTGCTGGGCCGTCATCGGGGTGTACTCGCCGGGCCTCTCCAGATCCGGCACGGCCGCGGCGTCACCGCAGGCGAACACCTCGGGACGTCCCGGCACCTGCAGCGTCGGTTCCACGAGCAGCCGGCCGCGCTCCATCGGCAGCCCGAGGGAATCGGCGAGCGGGTCGGGCCGCACGCCCACGCACCACACCAGGGTCCGGGTGTCGACGAACTCGCCGTCCGTCAGCAGCACCCCCCGGGAGGTGGCCTCCTTCACGGAGGTGCCCGTCCGCACGTCGACGCCCCGGCGGCGCAGCACGTCGGCGGCGGTGCGCGAGAGCCGTTCGTCCAGTTCGGGCAGGACGCGCCCGGCGATGTCCAGCAGCAGCCACCGGGGCCGCAGACCGGTCCGCAGCGGGTGGCCGCGCACCAGCTCGTCGGTGAACATCTGCCCCTGCGCGGCGACTTCGGTCCCCGTGTACCCGGCCCCGACCACGACGAAGGTGCACCGGGCGGCACAGGTGCCGGGGTCGTCCGCCGGGGCGGCGAGCTCCACCTGGCGGGTGATGTGGTCGCGCAGGTAGAGGGCCTCGGGCAGGCCCCGGAAGCCGTGTGCGTGCTCGGCGACCCCGGGGATCGGCAGCAGCTTGTTCACGCTGCCCGCGGCGAGCACCAGCCGGTCGTACGTCAGGGTGCCGGCGGTGCCCTCGGGGTCGGTGAAGTGCACGGTGCGCGCGTCGAGGTCGATGCCGTCGGCCTCACCGAGGACCAGGCGTACGCGGCGCAGGGTGCCGGAGAGGGAGACGGTGACCCGGCGCGGCTCCAGGATTCCCACGGCGACCTGGGGCAGCAGGGGCAGGTACAGGAAGTAGTCGGTCGGGTTGAGCAGGGTGATCTCGGCCTTGCCCCGGGCCATCCGGGACAGGGTGCGGGCCGTCCGGTATCCGGCGAAACCGGCACCGACGATCACGATGCGGGGTCGACTCACGGTTCGCCTCCCCACGCTGTCGCGTACCCGGTCGGAGCTTTCCGCGTCCCCAGGGGCCGGGGGCGCAAACACGGGGCGGCGGGGCGCCGGCCGCGAAAAGGAGCCGTGACACCGGCGGGGGTGTCACGGCTCCTTCGCCGGTGCGCAGGCGGGACCGTGCGGCAGGCACGGCGGCGCGGCCAGACGCGGGGGCGCGCCAGGCGCGGCGGCGCGGCAGACACGGGGGTGCGGCAGACACGGGGGTGCGCCAGACACGACGGTGCGGCAGACACGGGGGTGCGCCAGACACGACGGTGCGGCAGACACGGGGGTGCGCCAGACACGACGGCGCTGCAGACACGGGGGTGCGCCAGACACGACGGCGCGCCAAACACGACGGCGCGGCAGACACGGGGGTGCGCCAGACACGACGGCGCGCCAAACACGACGGCGCGCCAAACACGGGGGTGCGCCAGACACGACGGCGCGCCAAACACGGGGGTGCGCCAGACACGACGGCGCGCCAGACACGGGGGTGCGGCAGACACGGGGGTGCGCCAGACACGACGGCGCGGCAAACACGGCGGCGCGCCAGACACGGCGGTCCCGTCTTCCGCGCCCGCGCGCCTTGCTTCGGCGCGTCACGGGCATGGCGTCGCGTCCAGTCCTTCTTCCTTCACGCGCTGCGCGTCATGCGCTGGGCGTGACGCGCTCCGGCGCTGGGCGTCACGCGCGGTGGTGCGGTGTCTCCGGGTCGATGATGTCCGGGCGCGGCGGCCGTACGGCGGCCTCGCCGGGGGCGACGGGCGGCTTCGGCGGGACGGGCGCGCCGCCCGCCGCGGCGTGCGGTCCGGCCGGTGCCGTGGCGCCGGGGGCACGGCCCGGCCCGGCGGCCGGTCCGGCCGCCGTTTCGGCGGCGGGCCCGGGGGCCGGCGCCGACGACGCGTATCCGGCGGCGGAGGGCCGGGCGGCGTTGCGCAGCGCGTAGGCGACGCCGGCCAGGATCACCGCCGTGATCAGGGCGGCCACCCAGCCGGGCAGGCCGATGGCCAGGACCAGTCCGAGGGCAAGTGCGAGGGACGCGCCCGCGTAGAGGGCGGCGGCGCCGGACGCGGCGTACAGCGTGGCCGAGCGGCGCCGTTCACGGGCCTGCCGGCTCAGCTCGTCGCGCACGGCCTCGCGTGCCACCTGCGCCAGCTGGTCGACCAGGTGCTTGTCGAGATGCTGCAGATGATCCGAGCGCTCCATACCCTTCGCATACCCGTACAGACGTGCGAGTAACGCCGTCGGTCCGTCCGGGCGGGGGCGGCTGCGTCAGGCGCGGCGGTCCACATACTCGTACACCGCGCCGTCCGGATGCATGGCGATCAGGTTGCGGCCCACGGGCGTCGGGACCGGGCCCGCGACGACATGGGCACCCAGCTCGGTCAGCACCCGGTGGGCCTCGTCGACGTCCTCCACGGCGATCGTCGCGGCCACCTTGCGCAGGACCTCCAGCTCGGCCTCGGGGCCGCTCATCAGCAGGAAGCAGCCGACCGCGGCCACCTGCACGCCGCCGCGCTCGAAGCGGAGCGCAGTGCCGCCAGCGAGACGTTCGTAGAAGGGGACCGCGGTCTCCAGATCGTCGACGCAGACGCGCAGCGTGGCTCCGAGAATCTCCATGCGGACGAGAGTAGTTGCGGGCGGCCCGGAAGGAGATCGTTTCCGGCGATCGGCCGGGCCGGGCGGAGGCGCCCCCCGCCCGGCGGCCGCGCGCCCGCTCCCCCGTCAGCCCCCGTCAATCCCCCCGTCAGTCCCCGTCCCCTCGGAGGGACGGGCGCATCCGGAAGTCGTAGCGCTCCGGCAGGTCTCCGCCGCCGGCCCGCTCCCACACCCGGCCGATCCGCTCGTCCCCCTCCCGCAGGTCGGCGACCTCGAAGCCCTCGTCGAAGACGGCCCGCGCCTGCTCGGGCCGGCCCTCGGCGAGCAGCAGCTCGGCCTCGATCAGCCGGAACCGGCCGCGCGCCCGGGTCGCGGGGTGCAGCCGCTCCCAGACGGCGCGCGCGTCCGCGGGGCGCCGGACCCTCAGCAGCGCCTCGATGGCCTCCCGGCCGAGTGCGGCGGTGGCCGCCGTCCACCGTTCGCCGTCGTCGCGCCGTTCGGCGCACAGGTCGTCGAAGGCCTCGACGTAGCGTTCCGCGGCGCGCTCGTGGTGGCCGGACTCCTGGTCGGCGACGGCGAGGCAGCGCAGCAACGGCCAGAGGGACGGCGCGAGTTCAAGGGCACGCTCCCAACTGCGCACCGCCTGCGCCCGGTCGCCGGCGTGCCACTGGGCCACGCCGAGGTGGTACTCGGTGAGCGGGGTGGCGGGCGCCGTCTCCAGCATGTCCCGCCAGTGCGGGGCGACGAGCGTCTGTCCGGGCGGAGCGGCCCGGCGCGGCTCCGGGAAGGTACCGGTGCGCAGCAGTTCCCGCCAGGGCGCCTGGGCCTCGCCGAGGGTGGCGGCGGGGAAGGGGGTTCCGGGCAGCTTCAGGTCACCGTGCAGCACTTCGAGCGCGCCCCAGCCGGAGCCGGTGGCGAGGATCTCGCCGGGTTCGGCGTCGGCGTGCGCCCGCCACGCCTCGTAGGCGGCCTCGACGTCGGCGCGCGGCAGGACGGCTTCGAGACGCGCCTCGGTCCGCCGTACGACGGTGTCCCACTCCCCGGCCGGCGGCGGCCCGGCGAGCGGCCCGTACGCCTCCAGCCAGGCCACCTCGCTCTCCGCCTCCAGCCGGACGTGTTCCAGCTGGGTGCGGGCGAGTCCGGCCTGGATCTCGCAGTAGCCTCCGGTGCCGGGCTCGGTGAGCCACCGCTGCCAGCTCCGCCCGCCGGGGCCGCTGCCCCAGACGAACAGCTTGCGGCCGCGCAGCACATCGGTCGACGTCTGCACCAGCCCCTCGCCGTGCTCGTCGAGCGCGGCGATCCAGCGGCGGCGCCCGTCGGGCACCTCGTAGAAGTAGTCGGCGGCGTAGGTGCTGTTCGGCGGATACGTGCGGTCGACGCCGTCGTGGGCGGGGACCGGGACCCGCTGCAGACTGCGTTCGTAACCGAAGAGCCAGGCCTCGGTGGCGGGGGCGAGGACCCGGCGCTGCTCGGGGACGGCGATGTTGGACCACCAGTAGGTGGGCACCGGGTGCTCGTGCGGATTGCGGACGCGGACGCCGACGAGGAGGAAGTCCGAGCCCTCGGGCAGCCACAGGTCGATCTGGAAGGGCAGGTCGCGCAGCCGGTCCCACTCCCACAGGCGCAGCATCTCCCCGCCGCCGGGCGCGGGGACGCGGGCCGCGTGCAGGGGTGCGCAGGAGAGGGGGGTGTGACCGGTCGCGCCGATGTTCCACTCGATGCCGCCGGAGAACCAGGCGCCGTTGAGGGCGAAGTTGGCCGGCTGCAACACCGGGTTGCGGTAGAGGAGTTCGCGGCCGGTGGGCCGGTGGACGAGGGAGGCGACCCGGCCGCCGAGGCCCGGCAGGACGGTGGCGCGCAGCCGGTCGTTCTCCAGGACCAGGGCGTCGATCGGGCGGGGTTCGCGTGTTCTGCCGTAACCGTCGCGGATCCGCACCGGGAGCAGGCTGTTCAGGGGGGCGTACCCGACCTGCCGGGCCATGTCGCGGGGCAGGTCCTGCCGGTCCCGGTCCTCGATGTGGTGCACCTCGTCGAGCGGCCTGAGCGGGGGCAGCGGATTGTCCGGACCCAACTCGGCGGCGGGCAGCGTCAGTACCTCACGTCGGATCGTCGTCACGATGACCATGGAACCCGGTCCCCGGTGAGCTGACCAGGGGCGCTGCCGGTCAGGATTGCGCAAAGGCCCGCGCGGGGCTCACCTCCGCATCTCGGCGGTGATCGCCCACCGCTCGTGGTCCCGCCACGCGCCGTCGATGTACAGCATGTCGGGCGAGAAGCCCTCCAGGCGGAATCCGCACGCCCGGGCCAGGGCGATCGAGGCGGTGTTGCGCGGCTGGACGTTGATCTCCAGGCGGTGCAGCCCCATCGGGCCGAAGGCGTGTCCGACGACCAGGTCCAGCCCTTCGCGCATCAGTCCGCGCCCGGCCGCGTGCGCGAAGGCTCCGTATCCCAGGGCGCCGGACTGGAAGGCGCCCCCGACGATGTTGTTGATGTTGACGAATCCGGCGATGCCGCCGTCCTTCTCGCAGACGAGGAACCCGGCCTTCGCCGGGTCCTCGATCAGCCGCCCCGCGTACGCCGCGTAGGCCCTCGCGGTGTCGGGCGGGAACAGCCACGGGTGGTGCAGGTCCTTGCTCTCCCGCACCCGCGCGACGAACTCGGCGCCGTCCTCCTGGGTGAAGTGCCGTATGCCCACCCGGGGCCCCTCGGCGACGAGACGTGAAGCGGTGTACGGCATTCCGTCACTCTACTCGGCCGCGGTACCCGGACATCCCCGTCACCGCATCCGGACGATGGCGAAAGATTGGCGTTTCGCTGGTCTGTTGCTGTCGCTTGCCGGCCTTGCCCTGGAGGGCGTCTTTCTAGGGTCGTCGGTGTCCCCCGGTGGTCCGACCGTCGGACTCCGACCCGATCTTCTGGAGACGCCGATGTCTGTATCCCCTCGTCGTGCCCTGCTCGCCGCTCCCGCTGCCGTGTTGATGTTCGCCCTGGTGGCCTGTGGCGGAGGGTCCGACTCCGAGAGCTCCAAGGCCGCGGACACTCAGCAGTCGGAGCAGAGCGCCGGAGACGCTCAGGCGGCCGGGAAGGGGGGAGAGGAGGCCGGCGAGGAGAAGGAGACCCCGCTGACCGGTGAGATCAAGCAGAAGGCCGAGGCCGCGGCGCTCGCCAAGTACCCGGGCACGGTACTGAAGTCCGAGAACGACACCGAGAAGCCCGGCATGTACGCGGTGGAGATCAAGAAGTCCGACGGTACGACCGTGGAGGTCTACCTGGACAAGAGCTACACCGTCAGCGGCACCAAGCAGGAGGCCGCCGAGGAGACCGAGAACGGCGGCTGAACCGCCGTCCGGCCGATCCCTCACTCCCGCCGGGATCGGCCGGAGGGCTTCCTCTGCTCCGGCAGACCTGTCACATCGTCCATTCTCCCTGGCTCCCAGCGGGTTGTGATGAACACTTCGGCTCCTGCCGCACCGCTGTGCGAGCCTGTCGCCATGCGGCTGCTACTGATCGAAGACGACGACCGGATCGCGGGTCCCCTCACCGAAGGGCTCGGTCGGTACGGGTTCAGCGTCGACCGGGTGCGCACGGGCGCCGCCGGGCTCGCCGCCACCGGTGAGACACCCGACCTGGTCCTGCTGGATCTGGGGCTGCCGGACATGGACGGCCTGGACGTCTGCCGCGGGCTGCGGGCCCGGTCGGCGATCCCCATCATCATGATCACAGCCCGGGGGGAGGAAGCGGACCGGGTCGTCGGACTGGAGCTGGGAGCGGACGACTATCTCGCCAAGCCGTTCGGCGTACGGGAGTTGGTGGCCCGGATCCGGGCGGTCACCCGTCGCACGGGCACCCTGACGGCGCTGCCGGACGCGGCAGATGCACTCGCGGCGGCTCGGACGCCGCCCGCGTCCCCGCCGTCGGCCGCCGCACCGCAACGGCTGGGACCGCTGGAGATCGACCGACGCACCCGGCAGGTCCATCTCGAAGGCCGCGGCATAGCCCTTTCCCCACGTGAGTTCGATCTGCTGGCCTACCTGGCCCAGGACGCCGGCGCCGTGCTGTCGCGGCAGCAGATCATGGACGCGGTGTGGGACCCGCACTTCTTCGGCCCCACCAAGACCCTCGACGCACATGTCGCCGCCCTGCGCCGCAAACTCGGGGACCCCGCGTGGATAATCACCGCGCGCGGAGTCGGCTTTCGGCTCACCGTGCCCGGCGACCACGACGAGACGGGGCCTGGTGAGGGGGTGTCATGACCCGGCGCCTGATGCTCAGCTACCTCGCGTTGACCCTGTTGGTGCTGGCCGTTCTGGAGATACCTCTTGGCTACCTCTACGCCCGCGGGGAGGAGTCCCGCTTCTCCCAGAGCGTCGAACGGGACGCTTCGATGCTGGCCGAAGCCGCCGAGGAGAACATCGAAAAGGGCGATCTCGAGGCTCTGCCCGAGCTGGCCCGGGAGTATGCCGACGACACCGGCGCCCGGGTCGTGGTCGTCGACCGTGACGGCCGGCTGCTGACCGACTCCGCGGGCACCACCGCAGGCGGAACCGACCTCTCCGGGCAGCCGGACATCGCCGCGGCCCTGCGCAACCAGGCCAACGTCGCGACCCGCACGGACACGAGCAGCGGTGACGACGTCCTGGCGGCGACCATGCCCGGCTCCTCCGGAACCACCATTCGCGGCGCTCTGCGAGTGACGTACCCGATGACAATGGTCACCGACCGCGAGCACCGCATCTGGGCGACCCTCGCGCTCGCCGGAGCGTGCATCCTGGCAGCCGTGGCCCTCCTGGCGTTCAGCCTCGCCCGCTGGATCACCCGCCCGCTGCGCGCCCTGGAGCGCGCCACCGCCCAGCTCGCCGGCGGCCACCTGGCCAACCCGCCCGACGCCACCAGCGGGCCGCCCGAACTGCGCAGTCTGGCCGCGTCCTTCACCCGTACCGCGACGCGGCTTCAGCATCTGCTCGAAGCCCAGCACGGATTCGCCGCCGAAGCCTCCCACCAGCTCAAGACGCCGCTGACCTCGCTGCGGCTGCGGCTGGAGAACTTCGAGCCCCACCTCGACGCGCGCGCTCACGCCGCCCTCGACGAGACCATCGGCGAGGTCGAGCGGCTCGCCCGCATGGTCCACGGCCTGCTCGCACTGGCCCGCCTGGAGAACACCGCCACCACACCCGAGCCGACCGATCTGGACGCCGTCCTGGCCGAACGGGCCACCACGTGGGAGTCACTCGCCGCCGAACAGCACGTCACCCTCACCGTCACCGGTACGCCGTCCGGCGCGGTCTGGGCCATCCCCGGGGCACTGGAGCAGATCATCGACAACCTCCTCGCCAACGCCCTGCGCGTCTCTCCGCCCGGCACCACCATCACCCTGCACCGCGCCCCCGGTAGCGACCTCCATGTCGTCGACCAGGGCCCCGGCATGTCCCCGGCCGACCGGGAACGCGCCTTCGACCGCTTCTGGCGCGCCTCCGACTCCCACCACGACGGCACCGGCCTGGGCCTTCCCATCGTCCGCCACCTGGTCGACGCCTCCGGAGGAGCGATCACCCTCAACGCCGCCCCCGGCGGCGGCCTGGACGCCCACGTCCGCCTGCGCCCCGTCGGCCGGGAACGCCGCCTCGGCGCGACCGCCGCTCCCGGTCGCGACCAGCGGCGTGCCGCTCACCGTGCCCACCGCGCGGCGCAGGCGGTCGGACGGGAATGACCGATGCCGCGGCGGCAAGGCCCGACGCACCGCGCCGATGAGGCCTTCGACGTCAGCCTTCCCCCGGTCCGGGGCGGCAGGCACCGTCCCGGTCAGCGCAGGGCGGGTTCCTCCAGGGTCAAGGTGCCCCGGTCCGCGTCGAGTTCGGCGGCGGCTCCGAAGGGGACGGTCCACGCGCCGTCGCAGTGGCCGAAGCCGAACTCCTCGGCGACGGGGACGCCGAGGCCGGCGAGCCGGTCGGCGAGCAGCGCACGCACCCGGCCGGCGTCCTCGCACCCCGTCCACGACCCGAGCAGGACCCCGCGCACCCCGTCCAGCCAGCCCGCGCGCAGGAGCTGGGTCAGGTAGCGATCGAGGCGGTACGTCTCCTCGCCCACGTCCTCCAGGCACAGCAGGCCCCCGCCTGCCGAGGGCCGGGCGTGCGGGGTGCCGAGCTCGGCGGCGAGCAGGCTCAGGCAGCCGCCGAGCGTGACGCCCCGGGCCCGTCCCGGAACCAGGGCCGCGCCGTCGGAGACGAGGGTGCGGACCGACTCCGGCGCGAACAGGGTCGCCCGCAGGTGCTCCTGGGCCCGCGCGTTCTTGATGAAGTCGATGCCCGCCGCCATCGGCCCGTGCAGCGTGACGAGCCCGAGGCGGGTGGCGAAGGCCTCGTGCAGCGCGGTGATGTCGCTGAAGCCGACGAACACCTTCGGCCCCGCCGCGCGCATCGCCTCCCAGTCGAGCAGGTCGACCGTCCGCTGCGCCCCGTATCCGCCGCGGGCGCACAGCACCGCGTCCACGGACGGGTCGCACCACGCGCTCTGCAGGTCGGCGGCACGATCGGCGTCCGGGCCCGCCAGATAGGCGAAGGTGCCGTCGCGGTCCAGTACGTGGGGTGCCACCACCGGGTCCAGGTCCCAGCCGCGCAGCACGTCGAGCCCGGCCTGCAGCCGCTCCTCGGGGACGGGGCCGCTGGGCGCGACGACGGCCACACGGGCGCCGGGGGCGAGTCGGGACGGACGGACGAGCGGCTTCACGGGTCGGGCTCCAGGGTCGTTCTCTCTCGGGTGGCCTGCGGGGCCGGCCGCCGCACGAGCGGCCGTTCCACGGACGGGTCCTCGTGACACGGACCGCCGGTGGCGTCAGGGACCTCCAGTATCGGCGGTGCCCGCAGCCGCTCTCCCCCCGCCGTGGCCCGGGGTCAGCTCCAGCGTGGGCACCCCGGGTGGGCGCAGCCGGAGCACCTGGGCGTAGAGGGACAGTTCGGCCTCCAGCGCGCGCACCATGGTCTCGGCCCGGCGGAAACCGTGCCCCTCGCCCTCGAAGGCGATGTACGCGTGCGGCACCCGCCCGCCCGCCGCCACCCGTTCCAGGAACCGCTCGCACTGGGCCGGCGGGCAGATCACGTCGTCCAGGCCCTGGAGCAGCAGGAAGGGCACGGTGATGCGGTCGGCGTGCTCGACGGGCGAGCGCTCGGCGTACCGGCCGGGCACCTCGGCGTAGGGCCCGACCAGGGTCTCCAGATACCGCGACTCGAAGTCGTGGGTCGCCTCCGCGCCCCAGGTCGCCAGGTCCAGGACCGGGTAGATGATCGTGCCGCAGGCGTAGACGTCGGTTCCGGTGAGCGAGGCGGCCGTGGTCCAGCCGCCCGCGCTGCCGCCCCGGATCGCCAGCCGGGCCCGGTCGGCGGTGCCCTCCTCGGCGAGGGCGAGCGCGACGGCGGCGCAGTCCTCCACGTCGACGACACCCCACTGCTCACGCAGCCGGTTGCGGTACTCCCGGCCGTACCCGGTCGAGCCGCCGTAGTCGACCTCGGCGACGCCGATCCCCCGGGAGGTGAAGTAGGCGATCTCCAGGTCGAGCACCAGCGGCGCCCTTCCGGTGGGGCCTCCGTGCGCCCACACGACGTAGGGCGGCAGCTCGCCGCCGGGTGCCACGCACGCCGGATGGTGCGGCGGATAGATGTGGGCGTGGATGTCGCGCCCGTCCGGCCCGGTGAAGGTGCGGATCTGCGGCTCGGGGTAGTACGTGGGGTCGACGGGGTCGTCGTGGGCGGCGCCGATCACCCGGGCCGCCCCGGCCGGGATGCCGCCGGGCCCGTCCGGGGCGGCCCGCGGGGAGGTGTCCAGCTCGACGACCTCGTAGGCGCTGCGGGGGCTGGCGCCCACCGCGAAGACCCGTCCGCCCCGCGTCGCGAGCGTCGGCTCGAACTCGGTCCAGGGCCCGTCCGCGTCGACGATCTCGCCGGTCTCCGGGTCGAGGGTGCCGAGCGCGCCGGCGCCGCGGCCGTGCACCACCGCGATCAGCCCGTTGTCCAGCGGGGCGAACCAGCGCCGGCCGAGCTTCCAGAGCGGGCCGCCGAACTCCTCGTCGCGGGGACACAGCGGCTCACCGTCGCGGTAGAGGTTCCACCAGCCGCCGCGGTCGCTGCAGTACAGCAGCGACCCGTCCGGCGCCCATTCGGCCTGGCAGACGGATTCGTCGGGGCCGCCGGCGACGGTGCGGGGCCGGTCCAGCGTGCCCTCGCCGCCCACGTCGGCCATGACCAGTTCGGTGCCGTCCCACGGCATCCTCGGGTGGTCCCAGGCCAGCCACACCGCCCGCCGCCCGTCGGGGGAGAGACGGGGTCCGGTCACGAAGCGGTGCCGGCCGTCGGTGAGTTCGCGCACCGCCGCCCGGTCTTCGGCGGCCGAGCCGTCCAGCGGTACCGCGGCCAGGACCCGTCGTACGTCCGTGGGCCGGTCGCCGGTGAACTCCTCCAGCACGCACCAGACCTCGTCGTGCTCCTGACGGAACCGCGGTTCCGCCCAGCGCAGTCCGCCGCCCACCGCGGACAGCGGGGTGAGCGGACGGGGGGCGGTGCCGGGCCGCCAGCGGTACAGCCGCTGGTCGGCGAAGTTCACGAACACCACCAGCGGCGCGCCGTTCCGCACCTGCCCGGCCCACGGCAGACCGCCGTACTCGACGACCCGGCTGCGCACGTTCCACGGCGGGGGCAGCACGGACTCCTCGGCGCCTCCGGTGTGCCGGCGGACCAGGGTGCGGCGCCCGCCCTCGGTGGGCCGCGGCTCGGTCCACCACACCTCGTCGCCGACGAGGCCCACCCACTCCGGCCGGCCGTCGTGCGCGGCGGTGAGGGCGGCCTCGACGGGCGAGGGCCAGGAACCGTACGGCAGGGTCTGCACGTTCTCCTCCTCGCGGCTTCAGACGGTCCGCAGGAAGCGGTCGAGGACGCGGACGCCGAAGTGGAGCGCCTCCACGGGCACCCGTTCGTCGACCCCGTGGAACAGGTTGTGGTAGTCGAAGCCCTCGGGCAGCTTCAGCGGCGCGAATCCGTACCCGGTGATGCCGAGGCGGGAGAACTGCTTGGCGTCGGTACCGCCCGCCATGCAGTACGGCACCACATGCCCCTCGGGAGCGAACGCCTGCACGGCGGCGCGCATGGCCGCGAACGTCGGCGAGTCCACCGGCGCCTGGAGCGCCACCTCGCGGTGCTCGAACTCCCAGGCCACGTCCGGGCCGGTCAGGCGGTCTAGGGTGGCGCGGAACTCCTCCTCGCCGCCGGGCAGATACCGTCCGTCGACGTGCGCCACGGCCTCGCCCGGGATGACGTTGACCTTGTAACCCGCCTCGAACATGGTGGGGTTGGCGCTGTTGCGGACGGTGGCCCCGACCAGGTCGGCGGCCGGGCCCAGCTTCTCCAGCAGCAGGTCGACGTCCCGCAGGTCGGTCTCGACGCCGTACAGGGCGGCGAGTTCGGTGAGGGCCGCGCGGACCGTCGGGGTGAGCCGCAGCGGCCACTCGTGGGCGCCGATCCGGGCGACCGCGGCGGCGAGCCGCGTCACCGCGTTCTCCCGGTTGACGCGGGAGCCGTGGCCGGCCCGGCCGCGCGCGGTGAGCCGCAGCCACGCCGTGCCGCGCTCGCCGGCCGCGATCGGGTAGAGCTGCCGGCCGGCGCCGTCGTGGAAGGTGAACGCGCCCGACTCGCCGATGCCCTCGGTGCAGCCGTCGAACAGCCCGGCGTGCCGGTCGGCCAGGAACCCCGCGCCGTCCTCGGCGCTGGCCTCCTCGTCGGCGGTGAAGGCGATCACCACGTCGCGCCGGGGCCGCACGCCGAGCCGGGCCCAGGAGCGGACCACGGCGAGGATCATCGCGTCCATGTTCTTCATGTCGACCGCGCCCCGGCCCCACACGACGCCGTCGCGGACCTCCCCGGAGAAGGGGTGCACGCTCCAGTCCCCGGCCTGCGCGGGCACCACGTCCAGGTGGCCGTGGACGAGCAGCGCGTCCGCCGACGGGTCGGTGCCCTCCACGCGGGCGACCACGTTGGTCCGGCCCGGGGCGCGCTCCAGGAGCGTGGGTTCGAGGCCGGCCCCGGCCAGCCGCTCGGCGGCGTACTCGGCGGCCGGGCGCTCCCGGCAGTCCCCGCCGCCGCGGTTGGTGGTGTCGACGCGGATCAGGTCCGAGGTGAACCGCACGACCTCGTCCAGTGCCTGCTCGTCAGCCATACTGCTCCTCCACCGCGGCCGAGACGATCGTGGTGACCGCCTTGAAGGCGCGGATCGCCTCGTACATGGTGGCGCTGGTGTACGCCACCTTGCGCTCCCCGATCCGGTCCACTCCGGGGACGACCGTGGCGGCCATCGCCAGGTGCTCGGCGTCGAACTCCAGCGCGACGGTGTGCGGGCCGCCGACGACCGGCTCGTGCCGGACCGCCAGCGCCGCCGCCTCCTTGGCCGCCGCGCGGATGTCGGCGGCGGTGCGGGCCGGTGTGCGGCACACCGCCGCGTACCGCGACACATGGTCCTTGACGGCCACCTTCAGCGCCTCGGGCGCGTAGCCGAGCGCCTCCTCGCAGGCCACGTCGTCGCCGGTGACGAGGACGACGGGGACGCCGTACTCGGCGACCACCCGCGCGTTCAGCAGGCCCTCGCCGGCCCGTACGTCGTTCAGCCACACGCCGGTGATGGAGTTCGCGAGGTACGTGTGGGCGAGCACGCCCTCCATGCCGGCGCCCGCGTGGTAGCCGACGAACGCGATGCCGTCCACGTCGCCGTGCTGCACGCCCTCGACCATGGACAGCGTCTTGTGCCGCCCGGTGAGCATCCGCGCCCGTTCGTCCAGCCGCTCCAGGAGCAGGTTGCGCATGGTCGAGTGGGCCTCGTTGATCAGCACCTCGTCGGCGCCGCCGTCGAAGAAACCCAGCACGGCTGCGTCGACGTCCGAGGTGAACATCGCTCTGCACCGCTCCCACTGGGGCGTCCCCGGCAGCACGTCGGCCGGCCAGGTCACGCCGGTCGCGCCCTCCATGTCGGCGCTGATCAGGATCTTCATGACGCCTCACGCTACGCGGTGCGCCGGAATCCCGCCCGGACCTGTGGAAAACTCTCACCGGTCCAGACCAACAGCGGCGCCCCGGTCACCGAGGTGCCGGGGCGCGCCGTGCCAGGTCAGCGGTCCAGGAAGTCGAAGAGCTCCTCCCAGCGGCGGGTGATGGCGTCCGGCTCGAAGCGCTGGACGCTGCGCAGGGCCTCGTCGCCCATGGCGTCGCGCAGGGCCTCGTCGGACATCAACCGCACCAGATGACGGGCGAGTTCGGTGGTGTTGCCGGGGCGGGCCAGCAGGCCGTCGCGGTCGTGGCCGACGATCTCGCGCACGCCGGGCGCGCAGTCGAACGCCACGCACGGCACGCCGCAGGCCATCGCCTCCAGCAGGACCAGCGGGAAGCCCTCGCCCCGGGAGGACTGCACGAACACGGAGGAGGCGCGCAGCGCGCCGGGCACGTCGTCGGTCTGCCCGGCGAAGTCCACCGAGTCGTCGAGGCCGAGCTGGGCGCACTGCTGCCGCAGCTCCGCCTCGGCCTCTCCCCTGCCGTACAGGCGCAGGGTCCAGCCGGGCTGCTTGGGGGCGGCCTCGGCCCACGCGTCGAGGAGCAGGTCGACGCCCTTCTCGTGGGAGAGGCGGCCGATGCTCGCCACCACCTTCTCGGTGCGCGGTGACGGCGCGTCGGGCACGATCGGCAGCGGGTTCGGCATGAAGCCGACGTTGTTCATGCCCTCGCCCACCCAGCGGTCGGCGTCCTCCTGGGTGAGGGCGAGCAGCCGGTCGGCGTCCTGGTAGTACTTCTTCACCCGCGCGAATCGGGACGACTTGCGGGCCGTCTCGAAGGATTCGTGGGTCATGCCGATGATCCGGTGCCCGGTGGTGTCCGCGAGCGCCACCCACTCCATCGCCCACACCTGGGTGACGATGATCATCGCGCCGGGACGGGCGGCGCGGAACAGCGCCGTGAGCCGGTCGGCGGCGGTCCGCATGTGCGCGTCGTGACGGCGCACGGCCGGGTCGGCGGCGCCGAGCAGCCTGCGCGGCCGGGGGCGGCCGGGCGGGCGCCGGGCGTACAGGGTCACCGTGCGGAACGGCGGGTCCTCGCCGAGGTCCATCGGGTGGTTGGCCGGGGCGATGCCGGCGATCGTGACCCGGTGGCCGCGTTCGGCCAGCAGCTTGGCCAGCTGTGCCTGCCAGCGGCCCACGCCGCCGAGCTCGTTGACCTCGTTGGCCACGAAGAAGATGTCACGCTCGGTCATCGGGCCTCTCCAGCGGGTCCGAAGAAACGGTCCACGATCCGAGCCGCCGCGTCGCCGCGGTCGTACTCGCCGTACTTGTCCACGAACTCCTTCAGCCGCGCCTCGTACTTGGCCTGTACGGCGCCCAGGTCGCCGAGGGCGGCGAAGAGCTCGTCCTCGGTGCGCGGCACCGGTCCGGGTGCTTCGGCCAGCAGGTCGAAGTACGTGCCGCGGGTGTCCTCGGCGTACTCCTCCCAGTCGTAGGCGTAGAACACCAGCGGGCGTTGCAGCAGCGCGTAGTCGAACATCACCGAGGAGTAGTCCGTGATGAGGCCGTCGGCGAGCAGCAGCAGCGGGGTGATGTCCGGTTCGGTGCTCACGTCGATGACGCGGCCCGCCACCGACGGCGGCAGGGTGAGCCGGTTCAGATAGTGCGCCCGTACGAGGAGGGTGTACTCCTCACCGAAGCGGGCGGCAAAGCGCTCGACGTCGAAGCCGAACTCGAACCCGCGCACCCGGCCGTCGGAGTTCGCGCGGAACGTGGGCGCGTACAGCAGCACCCGGCGGGCGGGGTCCAGGCCGAGGCGTTCGGCGAGGCGCTGCGCCTCGGGGCCGGGCGCGGCGCCCTCACGGGCCCGCACCAGGGCGTCGTTGCGCGGGTAGCCGGTGCGCAGCAGCTTGTCCTCGGGGATGCGGTAGGCGCGGGCGAGGGTGAGCACGTCGTGCTCGCCGCGGACCACGAAGTGGTCGAAGCGGTCCAGCGCCTGCTGGTAGGCGCGCTGCTCCGGCTCGGACATCATCCGGTGGGTGGGCTCGTGGAAGCCCATCCGCTTCAGGGCCGAGCCGTGCCAGGTCTGGATGTAGGTGGTCTCCGGGCGCTTGGTCAACCGCAGCGGGAAGCCCTGGTTGTCGATCCAGAACTCGGCCTGGGCGAGCGCCCTGAGGTAGCGCCAGGACCACCGGCGCACCAGCTCGGCGTCCTCGGGGAAGCCCTCGGGGCGCTCCCCCGCGTAGGACCAGATCGGGGTGATCGGCACGCCGCGGCGACGCAGCTCCTCGTAGACGGCCCGGGGGCTGTCGCTGTACTGCTTGCCGAGGTGGCTCTCGAAGACGACCGTGCCCTTGCGGACCGGCAGTCTGCGCAGCATGCGCTCGTAGATTTGAAGCTTGCGGTCGCCGGAGTTCAGGTCCTTGCGGACGGCCCGCAGCTTGCGGTAGGCCCCCTTGGCGGCGCGCGCGGGGCGGCCGTGCAGGTTGCGCTCCACGGCGGCGCGCCCGACGCGGGCGACCTGGCCGTGCTGGGTGAGCCGGAAGGCCAGGTGCCCCTTGGCCGACACCTGGACCTCGAGCCGGTCGGCCATCAGCCGGGTGAGCCGCGGGCGCACGGGCACCGCCTCGGCGTGCTCCAGGTCGACGGTGCCGACGGTGAGCCGGCTCGTGGTGCGCCGGCCGTCCGCCGTGAGGTGCAGCCGGACGTCCCAGACGTCGTCGACGATGCCCAGCGGCCGCAGCCGCCGGGCCAGCGGCACCTCGGCCCGCCAGGCGATGGTGTCGCCCTGGTGGCGCGGCGTCTCCACCGGGAAGCGGAAGGTCTGCAGGCTGCGGCGGCGGGCGCGGAACTCCAGCTCGGCCGTGAGCTTCGCGTCCGCGGGGACGGTGTGCAGCGGGTTGACGATCTCCCCGGCGAGGACGACGGTGTCGCCGCTCGCCGTGTACTCGGTGAGCCGGTTGCGCAGGGCCATCTGGTCCAGCCGCTTGGCGTGGTAGCCGAGGGTGGTGACGTCGAGGACGGCGCGCATCTCGGGGTCGTCGAGATAGCGGTCGGTCCAGTAGACGCGGCCGTCCCGCTCGGTGAGCGGCGCGGAGATCTTGTGCCGGTTGATCAGTGTGTCGATGGCCGGCATGAGGTCGGTCCAGTCCTCGCGCAGCAGCAGCTGGGCGCAGATCGCGTGGACCCGGTCGAGCTCGTCGTACGCCGCGTCCGGGAAGTCCTGGACGTAGGCGCGGGCCAGCTCGGCGAAGCGGTGGCGGTACTCGTCGTCGAGGAAGGGCAGTTCCCGCAGGTAGAGCACGAGGTCGTGCTTGAGGAACTTGATGTCCTTCCACAGCTTGAGCCCGTCGAGGCCCTTGCGCTCCAGGATCGCGTCGATCCGGCGGTGGATCTCCACCCGGTCCGCGAAGTTGTTGATCTCACGGCGCCGGTTGCTGATCGACTTCACGGCCGTCTTCTCGACGACGTTCCAGTAGTAGACCGTGTTGGGGATCAGGGTGATCCGCCGGGCGGCGAGGTAGGCCTGGGCCGAGAAGAGCAGGTCCTCGTAATGGATGCCGCGCGGGAAGGCGAGGTCGTTGTCGAGGAGGAAGTCGCGCCGGTAGCACTTGTTGGTCGACAGGGTGTCGAAGACGAACAGGTCCGGCAGCTCGCTGACCGAGTCCACCGTACGGGTGCTGCGGTACAGCCAGGGGTACCAGGCCACGCGCTTGTCGTGGCGGCTGTCGGTGTGAACCCGGACACACAGGCCCGAGATCAGCTCGGCGCCGGTGCGGTCGCCCGCCTCGACCATGTTGCGGCACGCGTTCGGTTCCAGGGTGTCGTCGCTGTCCAGGAACATGACGTAGCGGCCCCGGGCGACCTTGACGCCCTGGTTGCGCGGCTCCCCGCAGCCCCCGCTGTTCTCCGGGAGCCGGATCGCGCGGACCCGGTCGGGGTGGGCCGCGGCGAGCGCCTGCGCGACCTCGTGGGAGCCGTCCGTCGAGCAGTCGTCGGCGATGATCACCTCGACATTGCGCAGTGTTTGCTCAAGGACGGAACCTACGGCCGCCGGAAGTCGCTCTTCGTCGTTGTAGACGATGACGACAACACTGACGTCCGGATCGGGCGCGACGGTCGACACGGCCACCTCTCGTCTCTGTTCCGTTCGGTGTGCGGCAGGGTGGACGCAACCCTACAGGGTGTAGGGATCACGGAAGCACGCACCCCCTCCAAACTACGTCAATGCGACAATACGCCGTCCTCCTGACACGCAGAACCAGCCAGCCGGACACGCGGGGTGACACCCGCGGGCCCGGCACGGCCGGCGAACTCGGCCACCCGGAGCGGCGGTTGGGCCGACGGCGCACCGGGTGTTCCGTCCACGCTAGCGGGTGACCACCACGGTGACCTCGAAGCGGTCCTGGCCGGCCGGGCAGCGCATCGCCTCACCGCACGAGGTGCGCCGGGCGGTGACCCGCACGGTACCGGGCCGGAGGGCGGTGAACCGCGCGGAGGACGCGCCGCAGCTCCGCCCCGGCGGACAGGTCGGGGCGGGGGTGGGGCCGGCTCCGCCGCCGGAGGGGGCGAGCACCCGGGGGTCCGAGCCGGCCGGGACCGACCAGTAGCCCCCGCGCAGGCGCACCTCGACGAGTGTGCCGGTGCTCACACGGATCGTGGTTCCCCGTGCCCGCTCGCCGAGGACGACCCGACCGGAGGACGGCGCGGCGGACGCCGGGGGTGACGCGGACGGCGTGGGTGAGGTGGAGGACACGGAGGACGGAGATGCCGCGGAAGAACCCGACGGCGGCGGGGGCGGCGAGCCCGGGGACCCGGACGAGCAGCCGCCCAGGACGGCCGTGAGTGCGGCGAGCGCCAGGCATACGGCGAAGCGGGGCGCCATGCGGATGCGCGGGAGCGTCATGGACGGGCTCCCCTTTCGGGCTGGTTTGTGCCGCTGAGACGGTTCCGCCCCGGCAGTGGTTCCCTGCCGGGGCGGAACACGTCGCGCTGTGGCCAGGTGACCTCGTGGGGTCAGGAGGCGTTGAGGGCGGTGTCGTCGACCACGAAGCTGGTCTGGAGGCTGGAGTCCTCGGTACCGGTGAACTTCAGGGTCACCGTCTGACCGGCGTAGCTGGACAGGTCGAACGACTTGAGCGCATAGCCGCTCGCCGCGTTCAGGTTGGAGTAGGTGGCCAGGGTGGTGGAGCCGACCTGGACGGTCAGCTTGTCGTAGGCGCTGCTCGTGGTGGTCTCGGCGGTGTCGGTGTGCAGGTAGAAGGAGAAGGTGGCGCTGCATCCGGACGGGATGGTCACGGATTGTGACAAGGTGTCGGTGTGGGCGCTGCCGTAGCCGTCCATCCAGGCGTCCCAGCTGCCGGAGCGGGCAGGCTCACTCGTGGAGCTGTTGATCACGCTGGTGCTGGCCGTCCAGGGCGAAGCAGTACCCGTCTCGAAGCCGGGATTGCCGAGCTTCTGACCCGGGCTGGCGCACGTGCCGCCACCGCCGCCGCCACCGACGATCGCGTGGGAGATGGCGCAGTTGTTGGTGTCGTTGGACCAGTTCGCCTGCTCCGCGAAGGAGCCGGTACCCATGGTGACGTTGGCCGCGCCGCCCGTGCTGCCCGGGGAGATCCAGGCGCATTCGTCGGCGTTCTCCTGGCCGCTGTACGAGCTGGTGGTGTGGTTGGTCCAGCCCCCCGCCGGGTTCTGGTCCGACATCATCTCCTGCCACTCGTGGCCGAGGGTCATCGTCCACCCGTCCAGCGTACCGGGCGAGTTGACGAAGCCCACGCCGCAGCCGGCGCCGGAGTCCATGTTGTACGGCTGGTTGCTGAACGCGATGTCGCCGTAGGAGGAGGTCACGGCGCCGCCGGTCAGCGTGGTGTCACCGTTCCAGTCGTGCCAGGCGCAGTAGCTGCCCTGGTAGTTGTCCGGGTTGGTGCCGTGCGGCGAGAGCACCACGTAGTACGCGTCGCGGTTGGACGCGGCGGTGGTGTTGCCGAAGTGGCCGGCCGCCTTCACCGCCTCCGCGCCCAGCTGGTGCCCGGTCGCGGCACTCGGCGAGGCGGCCGAGTTGTCGTACCACACGCCGGAGAGGACGCCGCCGCTCTGGTACGGGATGAAGTTGGCGTTGGACGGGCAACTCGTGGCGCCGCTCGCCACGTTCGGGCCGTCGCACCACTGGGTGAGGTCTGCGGACCACCGCTCGCTTCCGGTGCCGATGTCCTTGAACATCTCCTGGGCCACCGGGGCCGCGCCGTCCGGGTCGCCGGAGAACGTGGCGTCGCCGCTGGAGTTGGTGCCCTGCGTGCCCCACTGGGAGCCGTAGAAGACCAGGTAGACCTTGGAGTGGCCGCTCTGCACGCCGATGCCGTCGACGCCGCCGCCGTAGGACAGCGTCTGCGGTCCGGTCGCCGCCGTGGTCGCGGTCGTCGCCGGGTGCTTGGCCGCCCAGTCCTTCATCTGCGCGTGGCGCTGGATGGTCGGCAGGGCGCCATGCCGGTAGGGGTGCTGGTAGGCCGGGCTGTAGGGGTTGGATCTCACGGACGGGCCTGCGGCCTGGGTGGCGGCTGCCGCCTGGGGTATAGAGGCGAGTGCCACACCGGTGAGCAGGGACAGCGACGCGAGACCGGTCAGGGTCGCTCGGAGCGCGCCGCGGACGTGGGGTTTACCCATGGAGGGTGAGACCTTTCTGCGTACAGACCTCCGCCGCGGGGACGGCCGAGGTCGGCTGCATGGACTCCGACGCGGCAGCTCACCAGGCGCACCGGATCCGGGGCGTCGGGTTCGACGCCCCTGCACCGCCGGGCAGGAGGGCAGGTCCCAGTGGCACCACTCGACCGCGCGGACGCCTGGCAGGCAGCCGGGAATCCGCGGAGGTGTCGCAATTCGCTGGGAAACTAAAACCCTTGACCGAAAAGACGCTTGATAAGTGATGCCTTGTCAGACGTCCGAAGCAAAGCAGCATTGACGTGCGCCGGTCAATCACTTGAAAAGGCGCCTTACTTTCTTCTTACAGAGGGCGTTCACGGCCTTCCAGACACGGCCGTCCGACCCTCGATGAACCGCCCTTTCCCCTGGTCGGAGCACCAGCAGGCGAGGGCAACGGCGTCGATGCGAACATCCGACCGACGGCCGCGCACCGCTCGCCGTCACCGGCGCCCACTCGGCGTTCCAAACCTGCGCCAAGAAAAGAAAAGGAATGCGTTTCGTCAAGTGCCGTTTTTCAGAAACCCAGTTGTTCCCCCGTGAGTTTCTTGTCCCTTTCCTTCGCGGGTCGCTCGGGCCTGAAGGCCGCTTCCCGCCCGCCGGCTCGTCCCGGTCCGTCAGCGAACGCGCCCCGCCACGAACCACCGCGAGGGCAACTCGATCCTGGTCCCGTCGGTCCCGAACTCGGTCGTCGTCAGCGGAAGTTCACCGCTCGCCAAGACGGCGAGGCCGGCCGAGCGCAGGTACTTGGCCACGGCGTCGTCCGCGACGTCGCCGGGCACGATGCCGTGCCGGAGGACGGGCGCCAGCTTGGACGGCGGCCCGGCGGGGCTCCGCGCCAGACCGCCCAGGAGGGCACGGGCCGCCTCGGAGGGCTCGGCCAGGAAGACCCGCCCGCGCCGTCCGGCCAGGGCGGCGAGCGCGTCCACGAGCGGCTGCCGGTCGTCCGGCTCGCACTGGTGCAGCACGCCCCGCATGTAGACGTTCGCGTCGCCCAGCTCCGCGTGCAGCGTCTCCGCCTCGCGCTTGTCGGTGGCGTCCAGCACCCGGTACGCGGCCTGCCCGGCCGGGTCGGAGCGCCGGGCGCGATCGACGGCCGCGGCCGACAGGTCGGCGCCGAGGACGCGCGGGAAGCGGTCGGCGAGGAAGCGGGTCTGGGTGCCGTTGCCGCAGCCGAGATCGACCAGCGGCAGCCCGGGATCGGTGAGGTGCGGGTGGAACAGGGGCAGGTGGAGACCGGCGGTCAGCGCGGGCTCGGCGTCCCAGAACACCGCGCCCTCCTTCTCGGGCGCCTCGCGCCAGAAACCCTCCCAGGCCAGGCGGTACCGACTCGTCACGCTCATGCCCAACTCCCCAGGGTCCGGGGCCGATCCGTCGTCCTGACGGGCCCGTACGGCCGGTCTACCGCGCGCCGGTCGCGCTCACAAGCGCCGGGCGCGTTCCTTCGCCACGCGTGTCACCGACGTACCAGAGCGGCACACCTGGCCGCGTCGGCGCTCGGGCGCGGACCGGCCCCGGGCGCCGCGCGCCCGTGCGCGGGCGACGGACGCCCCCGGTCTCAGCGACGCGGCAGCGTCAGCTCGAACCAGACCGTCTTGCCGGTGCCCGTCCGGCTGGTGCCCCACTCCCGGGCGAGGGCGCTGACCACGCGCAGCCCGCGCCCGGACTCGTCGCCGGGACCGGCGCTCGTCAGCGTGGGCAGCTCGTGGTCGTCGTCGTCCACCTCGCACAGCAGCGTGTCGCCGCGGACGAGCCGCAGCTCGACCGCTCCGCCGCGGGAGTGCCGTAAGGCGTTGGTGACCAGCTCGCTGACCAGCAGCTCGGCCGGGTCGGCGAGCCGGGCCAGACCCCACACGTGGAGCTGCTCCCGGACCACGGCACGGGCGCGGGCGGCCTGCCCGGGATCGCGGGCGAGCCGCCACTCGGCGACGTCGTCCGGCGCGATGCCGCCCAGGCGGGCCATCAGCAGCGCCACGTCGTCCTTGCGGCCGCCGCGCGTGTTCAGGGCACGGATGATCGTGTCGCAGGCCTCGTCCATGGCCGCCGCCGGGTGGGCGGCGGACTCGCACAGCGTGGCGAGGCCGACACCGATGTCCTCGCCGCGCACCTCGACCAGCCCGTCGGTGCACATCACCAGGCGGTCGCCGGGCCGCACCCGCACGCGTACGGTCTCGAAGGGCACTCCGCCGACGCCGATGGGCGCGCCGGTGGGCAGGTCGAGCAGCTCGCTGCGGCCGTCCCCGGCACGGACCAGGACCGGCGGGATGTGGCCCGCGTTGGCGAGGCTGAGCTCGCTCGCGATGGGGTCGTACACGGCGTACAGGCAGGTCGCGAGGTAGGTGTCGCCGAGCCGCTGGGCGAGGTCGTCGAGGTGGCGCAGCAGTTGGGCGGGCGGCAGGTCGAGCGCGGCCATGGTCTGCACGGCGGTGCGCAACTGGCCCATCGTCGCGGCCGAGTTCAGGCCGTGGCCCATGACGTCGCCGACGACGAGGGCGGTGCGCGCGCCGGGCAGCTTCACCGAGTCGAACCAGTCGCCGCCGACCCGGCCGAGCAGCGTGCCGGGGAGGTAGCGGGTGGCGATGTCGCAGCCCGTCCGGCGCGCCGGGATGCGCGGCAGCATGCTGTCCTGGAGGGTCTCGGCGACGCTCTCCTGGTGGGTGTACATACGGGCGTTGTCGAGCACGAGGCCCGCGCGGGCGGCGAGTTCGGCGCCGGTGACCCGGTCCATGTCGTTGAACTCGGCGCGCTCGGGATGGCGCAGCAGGACCATGAAGCCGAGGACGACGTTACGGGCCTTGAGGGGCACCACGAGCATGGAGCGGTGGGTGATCAGGGGCCGGATGTCGCGCTTCTCGAACTGCGAGGCGATGGCGTGCCCCATCGGCGCGCTGATGCGCGGCACCAGCACGGGCTCACCGGTGGTCATGCACTGGAAGAACGGGGTCCGCGCCGGGAACGGCATGGCCTCGCCGACGGGCACGACGTCGTCCCAGCGGTCCGGTTCGTCGGTGTGCTCCACGGCCACCCGGTGCCACAGGGTGGTGGTGTCCGGCACGCCGTCGGGGAACCCCTCACCGGCGACGACCTGTTCGCGCAGATAGGTCCCGGCGACGTCGGTGAAGCGCGGTACGACGGCCTTGCTGACCTCGACGACGGTCCGGGCCAGGTCCAGCGAGGTGCCGATCCGGCCGCTCACCTCGTTGAGGAACTCCAGGCGCTCGCGGACCGCCGCGTGCTCGAGGTCCTCGCCGGTGTCGCCGGCGTCCTCCTCGGGCGCGGGCAGCCCCTGGGCCGCGGCCCGCGCGGCCCGTTCACGGCGCGCCCTGCGCTCGGCGCGCCGGGGCACGCCCCAGTCGGGCGTGACGGGCACTCGGTCGTTCTGGCTGAACTCCAGTACCGGATAGCCCAGTTCGAGCACCTGGGCGACGATCCGGGCGCTCTCCTCGACGCTCATGCTGGGCAGGATCTCGGGCAGCCGCCGGGCGAGGTCCTCGGCGCCGGGGAAGTCGGTGTGCAGGGCGAAGGCGGGCGCGATCCGCTCGGGCGCCGGTCTTCCACCGGCTTCCCCGGGGTCGTCGGGGCGCAGTCCGTCCGCGTCGGCGGCGAGCACGAGCAGCCGCTCCCGTCCCGGACCCACCAGCGGGTACGCCCACCACAGCACGTCGGCCCGCCCCGGCTCCCCGGACGCCCGTGCTCCGGAGTCGTCCCGCTCGTGCGCGTGCGCGTGCGCATGCCCGTGATCGGGCACGGGCACGGTGAGGCGGGCGCGGCCCGCGGCCGGGTAGGACAGCCGTCCGTCGAGGGAGGACTCCAGGCCCGGCCCGAGCCCGTCGTAGGCGGGGTACGACCGGTGGGGCACGTCGTCGGTCTCCTCCGGAAGCGCGCCGGAGACGGGCAGCAGGTCGGCCGCCGGACGGCCGATCGCCTCCTCCTTGGCGGTGCCGAACAACCGCCGCGCGCCCCTGCTCCAGTGCGAGACCAGCCCGTCGCGGTCGACCACGACCACGGCCAGCGGGACGCGGCCCGCCACGGCCTCCCCCGCCCCCACCGCCGCGCCGCCCCCCGCTCCGCGGCTGGGAGGTGCGTCCCTGTCGGTGCCACGGTCCATGGCCCGGCCCTCTCTCCGCACGGCTCCGCAAGATCTGTTCCCCCGCCGACCACGGTACGGCGACGGTCCGTCACGATGTGCGGCAACAGCGGAATTCGTACCGGCCGGTCACACCGGCGCACCGGCGTGCGCCCCCCGTGGACGGGTCAGTCCTCGTGGCCGAGCTGAAGATCCCGTTCCGTCCGTCCGCCGCCCGCCACCTGGAGCACGGTGGCCACCGGCGGATAGCCCGCCGCGATCACGGTGTACTCGCCGGAGGCCAGGTCGACGAACCGGAACGTTCCGTCGGGCCCGGTGGTGAGCGTGTCGACCACGTTGCCCGCGGCGTCCAGCAGGGTGACCCGCGCGTCCTCGACGGGCCGCCCGCCGGGGGCGCGAACCGTCCCCCGGAGCACGGCGCCGCCCGCGAGTTCGACGTCCTGCCGGGTCTCCCGCGCGGCCTTCACGCCGACCGGGAGCGCGGCGGGGCGGAAGGCGTGCGCGCCGGCGGCGAGGGTGTATTCCCCGGCGACCAGTTCGGTGAGGACGTAGCCGCCGTCAGGTCCGCTGCGGGTGCCGGCGACGACCTCTCCGTGCACGTTGGTCAGCGTCAGGGTGGCGTCCCGCACGGGGGTGCCGTCCGCGGTGCGCACACAGCCCGCGAGGCGTCCGGCGCCGCCGAGCACGACATCGAGGTCGACGGGCCGCTCGCCGACGGTCACGCTCACGGCCTGCGGCTGGTGCCCGCCGGCCGCCGCGATCAGGACGTAGGCGCCGGCGCCCGGGGTGGACAGGGCGTAGCGTCCGTCCTCGCCGCTCGCGCCCCGCCCGACCTGCTGCCCGGTCACATCGATGAGGGTGAGCGCCGCGCGGGGGACGGCCGTGCCGTCGGCGTGCCGCACCGTGCCGCACACGGGGACGCCCGCGGGCACGCCCGCGGCGTACGCCGAACGGGCCTGCGGGACGACGGTGTCGGCCTGGGCGGTCTCCGTCTCGGGGGCGGGTGTGTGGTGGGACACCAGGGGTTTCTCCTTGAGGAAGAAGGCGATGAGCAGACCGAGGACGAGCACCGGCACCAGGTAGAGGAAGATCCGCGGCATGGAGTCGGCGTACGCGTGGACGTAGGCGTCGCGCAGGGCCGGCGGCAGCGCGTGCACCCGCTGCGGCGTGATCGACTCGGGGTCTGGGAGCGCTGCCCCGGTGCGCGGGGGGACGCGCGCGGCCAGGGCGTCGGTGAGCCGGCCGGCGAAGAGGGTGCCGAAGACCGCGGCGCCGACGCTGCCTCCGATCTGCCGGAAGTAGTTGTTGGCGCTGGTGGCGGTGCCGAGATCGGCGGGGCGCACGGAGTTCTGCACGGCCAGGACCAGGACCGGCATCACCAGGCCGATCCCGGCCCCGAGGACGGCCATCCACACGCTGTAGTGCAGCCGGGGGGTGTCGGTCTGGAGGCGGGAGAGCAGCCACATGCCGACGGCGGACAGGGCGCAGCCGAGGAGGGGGTAGGGCCGGTAGCGGCCGGTGCGGCTGATGAGCTGACCCGAGGCGACGGACGCCACCACGATGCCGCCCATCATGGGCAGCATCAGCAGGCCCGACTCGGTGGCCGAGGCGCCGTCGACCATCTGGAGGAACGTGGGCAGATAGCCGGCGGCGCCGAACAGCGCGACACCGACCACGAATCCGACCGACGCGGTGACGTTGAAGACGGAGTCCCGGAACAGCCGTGGTGGGATGAGGGGTTCGGCGGCGGACCGCTCGGCGACGAGGAAGAGGGCGGCGCACAGGGCGGCGCCCGCGGCGAGACCGAGAATGACCCGCGAGTCCCAGGCGTACTCGGTGCCGCCCCAACTGGTCAGCAGCACCAGGCAGGTCGAGGCCCCCGCGAGCAGCAGGGTGCCCGGCACGTCGAGGCGGCCCCGCGCCACCGGCCTCGGCAGCTTGAGCACCACGGTGACCACCGCGAGGGTCACCAGGCCGAAGGGGACGTTGATGTAGAAGCACCAGCGCCACGAGAGGTGGTCGGTGAAGTAGCCGCCGAGCAGCGGCCCCGCGACGGAGGCGAGGCCGAAGGCGGCGCCGATGAGCCCCATGAACCGCCCGCGCCGCCGGGGCGGCACGATGTCCGCGATGATGGCCTGCACGCCGATCATCAGCCCGCCCGCGCCGACGCCCTGGAGGGCGCGGAAGGCGATCAGCTGGTCCATGGTCCGCGCCCGGCCGGCGAGCCCTGAGCCGACGACGAAGACGACGATGGCGAACTGGAAGACGCCCTTGCGGCCGAGGAGATCGCCGAGCTTGCCGTAGACCGGCAGACCGACGGTGGCGGTGAGCAGGTAGGCGGTGATCGCCCAGGACATCCGGTCCAGGCCGTGCAGCTCACCGACGATCTTCGGGAGCGCGGTGGCGACGATCATCTGCTCCAGCGCCGCGAGGAGCAGCGCGAGCATCAGCCCGACGAAGACCAGCCGCACCCGGCGGGGGTCGAGGTGGGCGGCCGGGGCCGGTGGCGCGAGGGGGACCTCCGGCGGCGCGACGGCCGGTTCGTCCTGCACCAAAGTGATCCCGCCCACGTCGCCGCTCCCTCGTCACGCCTGCCGCACGATTTCCGCGTGAAGCGACAACTGTGGGCAAGCGCGACGAGTTACGGCACCGAGCCGGGCGCCAGGGAGATCCACTCGAACCGGTGAGGGTCCAACGGGCCCTGGCGGCCGACCCGTTGGGCTCGCCGCGCGACGGGTGGCGCGCGGACCGGGTGCTTCCCGGCCGCTTCCCGCGCCCCGGCTACTTCTCGGTCTCGGCGGCGAGGTTGGCGAGCACGGCGTCGTAGATCCGGGCGAGGCCCTTGGGCGCGAAGGTGCGCTCGAAGAAGCCGCCGATGCCGCCGGCGCCGTTCCAGGTGGTCGTGACGACGACCCGCGAGCTGCCCTCGCCGGCCGGGGTGACCAGCCAGGTGGTGACCATCGAGGAGTTGCGGTCCTTCTCCACTAGCTCGCCGTCGGTGGGCTCGGTCACCTCCAGCAGGCAGTCGCGGATCCGCTTGCTGGTGGCCTGGAGCTTCCAGTGGACGAGGGTGCCCTCGCCGTCGCCGCCCTCGCGCACCTCGTACTCGCTGAAGTGCTCGGGCAGCAGCCTCCCGCGGGTGCCGCTGTAGTCGGCGAGGGCGTCGAACACCTTCTCCGCGTCCGCCGCGACGACCCGCTCCGTAGTGGCCTCGACCTGCGCCATCAGGTTCCTCCAGGGCATCCGTTCTCAAGGTCGGGACAAAGCCAACCACCCCGCTCCCCGGCCCCCCAAATCGGGGTCGGCAAGTGATCGATCCAGGTGCGTTCGGCGATCGGGTACGACCCTCGCACGATCAAGCGAACGAATGTTCTATTCTGTGCGGCAGTGCTACCCGAGGAGGCGTCATGCGCTGGGAGAACCTCACCGTGGACCCGGACCACCGCCGGGCGGATGCCGCGCTGTTCGGCGCGGACGCCGTGGTCACCCGCACCGTCGACACGCCCGAGTTCCACGGCATCACCTTCCACGAGATCCGGGCCCGCTCGATCATCAACCGGGTCCCGGGCGCCTCGCGGATGCCCTTCGAGTGGACGGTCAACCCCTACCGCGGCTGCTCGCACGCGTGTGTGTACTGCTTCGCCCGCAAAACGCACGGCTACCTGGACCTGGACACCGGCATCGGCTTCGACACCCAGATCGTGGTCAAGGTGAACGCGCCGGAGCTGCTGCGCCGCCAGCTGGCCTCGCGCCGCTGGCGGGGCGAGCACATCGCGATGGGCACCAACGTGGACTGCTACCAGCGCGCCGAGGGCCGCTACCGCCTGATGCCGGGCATCCTGACCGCCCTGCGCGACCACGCGAACCCCTTCTCGATCCTCACCAAGGGCACGCTGATCCTGCGCGATCTCGACCTGCTGAAGCAGGCCGCCGAGGTGACCGAGGTCGGCGTCTCGGTCTCCGTGGGCTTCACCGACCCCGAGCTGTGGCGCACCGTGGAGCCGGGCACGCCCGCGCCCCAGCGCCGGCTGGACGTCGTGCGCGTCCTCGGCGAGCACGGCATCGGCTGCGGTGTGCTGATGGCGCCGGTGATTCCCTTCCTGAGCGACGACCCGGCCCAACTGCGCGCCACGGTACGGGCGATCGCGGAGGCGGGGGCCACCTCCGTCACGCCGCTGGCGCTGCATCTGCGGCCCGGCGCCCGTGAGTGGTTCATGGCCTGGCTCGGGGAGCACCACCCCCATCTGGTGCGCCGCTACGAACGGCTCTACGCCGACGGCGCCTATGCCCCGAAGTGGTACCAGCGCCGGATCACCCGTCAGGTCCACGAGCTGGCCCAGGAGTACGGCATCGGGCCCGCGCGCGCGGAGATGCCGCGCCGCGTCCGCCCGTCCGGACCGGCGCCCGAGCCGGAGCCCGGCTGGACACCCGAGTCGACGCCACCCTCGATGACCGAACCGACTCAACTCAGCCTCATTTGAGCTCATTCGAGGGCATAGCGCGACCCAATCGGGTCAAGAATTGACGGAACGCGCTCTTCCGGCGGTGCCATCCGGGACGATGCGGCGAGGATCGCGAGACCCGCGGTCCGCAGCCTTTCCGTTCTGGGAGCACGCATGAGAAAACGCGCTGCCGTACTGTGCGGCGCCGCCGTCGTCGTGGCCGGATCGTTCACGGCCGTCCCCGCCGACGCGAGCACCACGCACTCCGCGGTCACCGCTCAGCCCGCCAAGGTGAGCTGGAAGAAGTGCGGCACCACCGAACACCCGACGCTCCAGTGCGGGACCCTGCGGGTGCCGCTGGACTACCGGCATCCGTCCGGACAGAAGATCACGCTGGCACTGTCCAGCGTCCCGCACACCGCCAAGACGTACCAGGGGCCGCTGCTGGTGAACCCCGGCGGGCCCGGCGGCAGCGGTCTGTCGCTGGCCGGATTCGTCGCCTCCTCGCTGCCCAAGGCGGTCGCGGCCCAGTACGACGTGATCGGCTTCGATCCGCGCGGAGTGGGCGCGAGCAAGCCGGCCCTCGACTGCAAGCCGGGCTACTTCAAGCCGGTGCGCCCGGACTCGGTGCCGAGCACGCAGGCCGTCGAGAGGGCCAACCTCAACCGCGCCAAGTCCTTCGCCGCGGCCTGCGGCAAGAAGTACGCGAGCGTGCTGCCGTACATCGACACGGTCAGCGCCGCCACGGACATGGACTCGATCCGCAGGTCCCTCGGCGCCAAGAAGATCAACTACTTCGGCTACTCCTACGGCACCTACCTCGGCTCGGTGTACGCCAAGCTGTTCCCGCAGCGGGTGCGCCGGCTGGTGCTGGACTCCATCGTCGACCCGACCGGCGTCTGGTACGACGACAACATCCAGCAGGACTACGCCTTCAACGACCGCCACCGCGCCTTCATGGCCTGGATCGCCAAGTACGACGCGACCTACAGGCTGGGCACCGACCCGGCCAAGGTCGAGGCCAAGTGGTACGCGATGCGCGCGGCGCTCGCGAAGAAGCCCGCGGGCGGGAAGGTCGGCGCCTCGGAGCTGGAGGACACCTTCATCCCGGGCGGCTACTACAACGGCTACTGGCCCACCCTCGCCCAGGCGTTCGCGGCATACGTCAACGGCAAGCAGACCGGCCCGCTGGTGACGGCCTACAACAACATGGCCGCCGTCGACGCCTCGGGCGACAACGGCTACAGCGTCTACACCGCGGTGCAGTGCCGTGACGCCTCCTGGCCGCGCGACTGGAACCAGTGGCGCAAGGACAACTGGTCGGTGTATGCAAAGGCACCGTTCATGGCCTGGAACAACGCCTGGTACAACGCACCGTGCGCGTTCTGGCCGACGAAGACGCTGCGCCCGGTCAACATCGCCAACGGCAAGCTGCCGCCGGTCCTGCTGTTCCAGGCGACCGACGACGCGGCCACCCCGTACGAGGGCGGTGTCACGGTGCACCACCTGCTGGCGCGCTCCAGCCTGGTCGTCGAGCAGGGTGGCGGCAACCACGGCATCACGCTGAGCGGGAACTCCTGCCTGGACAAGTACCTGTCGGCGTACCTGAGCAAGGGCACGGTTCCGCGCGGCCACCACGGCGACGCCGACGCGGTCTGCCAGAAGCTGCCCGACCCCAAGCCGGCGGCCGCGAAGACGAAGGCGGCCTCCACGTCCGAGGCGGTCGCGCCGACGTCGGACTCCCCGCGCGGTGCGACGTTGCACGGGCTGCTGGGCTTCCGCAACTGACGTACGCCTGAGGGCCCTTCGGGGGCGGGAGCGATCGGACCCGTGGTCCATCATGGACCCATGAGTCGTCCGACCGAGATCCCCGCCCCCGAAGGGCTCGCCCGTGCCGGGCGGTTCCGCCGGACCGCCCTTCGGGTCGGGACCCTCGTGGTGGTGGGCCCATGACGCCCCCACCCCAGCCCCCGCGTGTACGGGAGATGACGCTCGCCGACTGCGGCCGGGTGGCGGAGATCCGGGTGCGCGGCTGGCAGACCGCCTATCGGGGGCTCGTACCGCAGTCCCACCTCGACGCCCTCAGCGTGGAGCGGGACGCCGAAGTGCGCCGCACCCTTCTCACCCGGGACGCGGGCCGCGCGGTGAACCTGGTCGCCGTGGGGCCTCCCAGGCCGTCCGGGCACGGGGGGAAGGACGGCGAGATCCTCGGCTGGGCCTGCCACGGCCCCTACCGGGAGGGCGAGGTCCACACGGAGGACGCCGAGTTGTACGCCGTCTACGTGGCCCCGGGCCACTGGTCGGCGGGTGTCGGGCAGGCCCTTCTGCGGGAGTCGACGCGGCGCTGCGCGGCCGCGGGGCACCCGAGGATGCTCCTGTGGGTGCTCAAGGAGAACACCCGGGCCCGCCGGTTCTACGAGCGGGCCGGCTTCCGTCCCGACGGCGCCGAGGAGTCCTTCGAGGTGGACGGTGTCGCCGTGCCCGAGGTGCGGTACGCGCGGTCGCTGACGACCGTCGGCTGAGGGGTCGGCGCGGGCCCGGAGTGCGCGCCGTGCGGTCGCGAGGCGCGGTCAGCGCTGACGCGGGATGCGGGACAGGGCGTGGGCCGCCGCTTCGGCGAGGGCCGGGTGGGCGAGGGCCTCGGTCAGGACGGGCCGGGCGCGGGCGTCGCCCAGCGAGCCGAGGCCCTCCACACAGGCCAGGGCCACCCGCCGGTACGAATCGTGCGGGCGCAGCCGGCGCTCCAGGGTGGTGATCAGCGCGGGCACGGCCTCGGGGGCGCGCAGCTCGGTCAGCAGGCGCACCGGGTGCAGCGCGTACGCCACGCGCAGCTCGTTGGTGGCGAGGGCGGCCGCGGCGCGGGCGGTGCGGGGGTCGCCGAGGCGCGCCAGGGCGTAGGCGGCACCGGCGCAGCGCTGCGGGTCGCGGTGGTTGAGGAACAGCACGAGGGACTCGAAGGCGCGCCGGTCCCCCGTCAGCCCCAGCCGGAACGCGGCCAGTTCCCTGGCCCACAGCGGCTGCCCGGGTGCGGTGAGCACCTCGGCCAGTACGTCCGGGTCCCCGGTCGCGACCAGATGCCCGTAGGCCGCCGAGTCGCCGGACTCCTGCCGTAAGCGCTCCGTGAGTGATCGCAACTCCTCGTCCACGAAACCCACCCTAGGACCGTCGGGCGGCGCGCGGGACCTACATCACAAACTCGGGGGCTGGCGCGCTCGTTACCCGCGGGTTAAGCTCAGACGAGCGAGTTACCCGCTCGCGCTTTCTTGCAGTGGCCTGGTGACGCAGCCACTGCGAGTGTTGTCGGTTCGGTACCTCAGGTACCGCAGTACGACCCGGCTCCGGGACAGAGCCGGTCGGATTCCGCCGGACCCCCGGACGTGTGCGCGTCCGCGGCGACGGCACCGGGCGTGTGCGCTCGCAGCCCGGCAACACCCGCACTCCTTTCCGCACCCGGTGCGCCCGACGGCGCACCGGGTCGCGCTCCCAGTCGTCACCCTCATTCTCTGGAGTCCCGCGATGGCCACTCCCCTCTCCGACACCTCCCTGTCCCCGCTGAAGACCGTCGCCGTCGTCGGCCTCGGCACCATGGGCACCGGCATCACCGAAGTCCTCGCCCGCGCCGGCCGCGAGGTCGTCGGCATCGACGTCAGCGAGGCCGCGGCGGCCACCGCCGTCGCCGCCCTGGAGTCCTCCACCGCCCGCGCCGTCGAGCGCGGCCGCCTGACCGAGCGGGAGCGCGCGGACGTCCTCGCCCGGGTCCGCACCTCCACCGACCTCGGGGCCGCGGCCGACGCCGACCTGGTCATCGAGGTGGTGCCGGAGTCGTACGAGATCAAGCACCAGATCTTCCGGGAACTGGACGGCATCGTGCGGCCCGGGACGATCCTGGCCACCGGCACCAACGCGCTGTCGGTGACCCGGCTGGCCGCCGACTCGGCGCGCCCGGAGCGGGTGCTGGGCCTGCACTTCTTCAACCCGGCGCCGGCGATGAAGCTGGTGGAGGTCGTCTCCTCCGTGCTGACCGCCCCGCAGGCCGTCCAGGCGGTCACCGACCTCGCCCTGGAACTGGGCAAGGAGCCCGTCGCGGTCGGCGACCGGCCCGGCTTCGTCGCCGACGGCCTGCTGTTCGGCTACCTCAACCAGGCAGCCGCGATGTACGAGGCGAAGTACGCCTCGCGCGAGGACATCGACGCCGCGATGCGGCTGGGCTGCGGCCTGCCGATGGGCCCGCTGGCGCTGCTGGACCTGATCGGCATCGACACCGCGCGCACGGTCCTGGAGGCCATGTACGCAGAGTCGCGCGACCGTCTGCACGCCCCGGCGCCGATCCTCAAGCAGCTCAGCGAGGCGGGCCTGACCGGCCGCAAGTCGGGCCGCGGCTTCTACACCTACGAGGCGCCGGGCGGCGGCAGCGTCGTGCGGGACGCCCTCACCCCGCTCGACGGGGACAGCCTCGCCCCGGGCCGCGCGGTCCGCTCGGTGGGCGTCGCCGGCTCCGGCACCATGGCCTCCGGCATCGCCGAGGTCTTCGCCAAGGGCGGGTACGAGGTGGTCCTGGCCGCCCGCAGCGCGGAGAAGGCGCAGGCCGCCAAGGCCCGGATCGGCAAGTCGCTGACCCGCTCGGTCGACAAGGGCCGTATGACGGCGGAGGCCGCCGCGCAGACCCTGGACCGGATCACCGCCACCGGCAGCTACGACGACTTCGCCGACGTCGACCTGGCCGTGGAGGCCGTCGCCGAGGACCTGCAGGTCAAGCAGCAGCTGTTCGCCACGCTGGACAAGGTCTGCAAGCCGGGCGCGGTCCTGGCCACCACCACCTCCTCGCTGCCCGTGGTCGCCTGCGCCCGCGCCACCTCGCGCCCGCAGGACGTGATCGGCATGCACTTCTTCAACCCGGCGCCGGCGATGAAGCTGGTCGAGGTGGTGCGCACGGTCCTGACGGCGGACGACGTCCACGCCACGGTCCGCGAGGTCTGCGGCCGGATCAGGAAGCACGCCGTCGACTGCGGCGACCGGGCCGGGTTCATCGTGAACGCGCTGCTGTTCCCGTACCTCAACAACGCGATCAAGATGGTGGAGGAGCACTACGCCTCCCTCGACGACATCGACGCCGCGATGAAGCTCGGCGGCGGCTACCCGATGGGCCCCTTCGAGCTGCTGGACGTCGTCGGCCTGGACGTCTCGCTGGCCATCGAGAAGGTCCTCCACCGCGAGTTCCGCGACCCGGGCCTGGCCCCGGCGCCGCTCCTGGAGCACCTGGTGGCCGCGGGCTGCCTCGGCCGCAAGACGGGCCGCGGCTTCCGCGAATATGCCCGGCGCTGACCGTCCCGGCGACTGGTTCCGCGGCGGGCGGGACGGGCGGGAGTGGGGCGGACTGCTGGACCCGGCAGCCGCCCCGTCGCCCGCCGGGGACGGCGGAGGCCGGGGACATGCGCACCAAGCTGCGCGGATGCAGTACGTTCGGGTCATGTCCCAGCCCGCCAGGTCCTCCCGCACACCAGCTACGCCCGACGCGCCGGAAAGTGCCGCAGGCTCTCGCGCCGCCGCCCAACGGCTCAAGATGCGCCGGGAACTGGCGGCCGCCGCGATGGAACTCTTCGCGACGAAGGGCTACGAGGCGACCACCGTCGACGAGATCGCGGCGGCGGCCGGTGTCGCCCGCCGCACCTTCTTCCGCCACTTCCGCTCCAAGGAAGAGGCGATCTTCCCGGACCACGACGACACCCTGATCCGCGCCGAGGCCGTCCTCAACGCCGCCCCGGCGCACGAGCACCCGCTCGACACCGTGTGCCGCGGCATCAAGGAGGTCATGCGGATGTACGCGGCCCGGCCGGAGATCTCGGTCGCCCGCTACAAGCTGACCCGCGAGGTGCCCACGCTGCGCGAGGCGGAGATCGCCTCCGTGGCCCGCTACGAGCGCCTCTTCACGCGCTATCTGCTCGGCCACTTCGACGAGCGGGCGCACGCCGACGACGCCAACGACGACCCGCTGCTCGCCGAGGTGGCCGCCTCCGCCGTGGTCACCGCGCACAACCACGTGCTCCGCCGCTGGCTGCGGGCGGGCGGCCAGGGGGACGTCGAGGCGCAGCTGGACCACGCCTTCGCCATCGTCCGCAAGACCTTCGGCACCGGGATCGGCGCCGGCCGCACCACGGCCCCCGCGGCGGCCGAGGCACCCCCCGCCGCGGTCTCCCAGCAGGGCGAGGTGCTGGTGGCACTGGCCCGCACCGATGCGCCGCTGGACGAGGTGATGCGGACCATCGAGGAGGCGCTGAAGGAGCGCTGAGCCCCTCCGCCGCACGGCGGGCGCTGTGATGACGGCCACCCCTCGGGGTGGCCGTTTTGGCATGTCAGGGGCCCTTTTCTGGGAGCTTGGCGAGCCGATTCGATCGATCATCGCTCATTTGTTACGTAAAGATTTCGCCTGAGCGAAAGTTCTGGCACTCAGTGCCTTGCGAGGTGACACGCGGTGTCATACGTTGAAAGGAGTCCGGGCGGCCGGCGTGCAGAGACCGTACGCACGCCGGCTGTCCCAGCAAGCCGCCCCCAAGCTCTTCGAGCAGGGGGGACCCCCGGCCTGCCCGCCCGGACGCCTGCGTCACAGGCACCTCCCGCGCCACAAAGCGCTGCCGAAGCACCACCCGCCGAACCGACGGCACACCCTCACCCAACCCTCAGCAGCACCGACGTAACCCTCAGCGCCCCTCCCTCAGGGCGCTCTTCGCCGGAGGCAACACCGTGACCGTGAAGGACATCCTGGACGCGATCCAGTCGTCGGACTCCACGTCCGCCGACTTCGCCGCTCTGCCGCTCCCCGAGTCGTACCGCGCGATCACCGTGCACAAGGACGAGACGGAGATGTTCGCGGGCATGCAGACCCGCGACAAGGACCCGCGCAAGTCGCTGCACCTGGACGAGGTGCCGCTGCCCGAGCTGGGCCCGGGCGAGGCCCTGGTGGCTGTCATGGCCTCCTCGGTCAACTACAACTCGGTGTGGACCTCGATCTTCGAGCCGCTGTCCACCTTCGGGTTCCTGGAGCGCTACGGGCGCACCAACGAGCTGGCCAAGCGCCACGACCTGCCGTACCACATCATCGGCTCCGACCTCGCGGGCGTCGTCCTGCGCACCGGCCCCGGTGTCAACGCCTGGCAGCCGGGCGACGAGGTCGTCGCGCACTGCCTGTCGGTCGAGCTGGAGTCGAGCGACGGCCACAACGACACGATGCTCGACCCCGAGCAGCGCATCTGGGGCTTCGAGACCAACTTCGGCGGCCTCGCCGAGATCGCCCTGGTCAAGTCCAACCAGCTGATGCCGAAGCCGGACCACCTCAGCTGGGAGGAGGCCGCCGCCCCGGGCCTGGTCAACTCGACCGCGTACCGGCAGCTGGTCTCCCGCAACGGCGCCGGCATGAAGCAGGGCGACAACGTGCTCATCTGGGGCGCCAGCGGCGGCCTCGGCTCCTACGCCACCCAGTTCGCGCTGGCCGGCGGCGCCAACCCGATCTGCGTCGTCTCCAGCGACCAGAAGGCGGACATCTGCCGGTCCATGGGCGCCGAGGCGATCATCGACCGCAACGCCGAGGGCTACAAGTTCTGGAAGGACGAGCACACCCAGGACCCGAAGGAGTGGAAGCGCTTCGGCAAGCGCATCCGCGAGCTCACCGGCGGCGAGGACATCGACATCGTCTTCGAGCACCCGGGCCGCGAGACCTTCGGCGCGAGCGTCTACGTGACCCGCAAGGGCGGCACCATCACGACCTGCGCCTCCACCTCGGGCTACATGCACGAGTACGACAACCGCTACCTGTGGATGTCCCTGAAGCGCATCATCGGCTCCCACTTCGCCAACTACCGCGAGGCCTGGGAGGCCAACCGCCTCATCGCCAAGGGCAAGATCCACCCGACGCTGTCCAAGGTGTACTCGCTGGAGGACACCGGCCAGGCCGCCCACGACGTGCACCGCAACGTCCACCAGGGCAAGGTCGGCGTGCTGTGCCTGGCCCCCGAGGAGGGCCTGGGCGTGCGCGATGAGGAGATGCGCGCCAAGCACATCGACGCCATCAACCGCTTCCGGAACATCTGAGCCACCGGAGGTCATAGATGACTGAGCGTCAGAAGGACCGGCCGTGGCTCATGCGCACGTACGCCGGTCACTCCACGGCCGAGGCGTCCAACGAGCTGTACCGGCGCAACCTCGCCAAGGGGCAGACGGGTCTGTCGGTGGCGTTCGACCTGCCGACACAGACCGGCTACGACTCCGACCACGTCCTCGCCCGCGGCGAGGTCGGCCGGGTCGGCGTGCCGGTCGCGCACCTCGGTGACATGCGCCGGCTGTTCCAGGACATCCCCCTGGAGCAGATGAACACCTCGATGACGATCAACGCCACCGCCATGTGGCTGCTGGCGCTCTACCAGGTCGTCGCCGAGGAGCAGGGCGCGGACATCACCAAGCTCCAGGGCACGACCCAGAACGACATCGTCAAGGAGTACCTCTCCCGCGGCACGCACGTCTTCCCGCCGGGACCGAGCCTGCGCCTGACGACGGACATGATCGCGTACACGGTCTCCCACATGCCGAAGTGGAACCCGATCAACATCTGCAGCTACCACCTGCAGGAGGCCGGGGCCACGCCGGTGCAGGAGATCGCGTACGCGATGTCCACCGCGATCGCCGTGCTCGACGCGGTGCGCGACAGCGGCCAGGTGCCGCAGGAGCGCATGGGCGACGTGGTCGGCCGTATCTCCTTCTTCGTCAACGCGGGCGTCCGCTTCGTCGAGGAGATGTGCAAGATGCGGGCGTTCGGCCGTATCTGGGACAGGATCACGCACGAGCGGTACGGCATCGAGAACCCCAAGCACCGCCGCTTCCGCTACGGCGTCCAGGTGAACTCCCTCGGGCTGACCGAGGCGCAGCCGGAGAACAACATCCAGCGGATCGTGCTGGAGATGCTCGCCGTCACCCTCTCCAAGGACGCCCGCGCGCGGGCCGTGCAGCTGCCCGCCTGGAACGAGGCCCTGGGCCTGCCCCGCCCCTGGGACCAGCAGTGGTCGCTGCGCATCCAGCAGGTGCTCGCCTACGAGAGCGACCTGCTGGAGTACGAGGACATCTTCGAGGGCTCGAAGGTCATCGAGGCGAAGGTGGAGGAGCTGGTCGCCCAGTCCCTCGCCGAGATCGAGCGCATCCAGGAGATGGGCGGCGCGATGGCCGCCGTGGAGTCCGGCTACCTGAAGTCGCAGCTGGTCGCCTCGCACGCCGAGCGCCGGGCCCGGATCGAGTCGGGCCAGGAGAAGATCGTCGGCGTGAACGCCTTCGAGGGCACCGAGCCCAACCCGCTCACCGCCGACCTGGACACCGCGATCCAGACGGTGGACCCGGCTGTCGAGGCCCGGGTCGTCGAGTCCCTCCAGCACTGGCGCGACACCCGCTACCAGCCGCCCTTCAACCACCCGCGCCCCTGCAAGGCGCTGGAGCGGCTGAAGGAGGCGGCCAAGGGCACCGGCAACCTCATGGAGGCCACCCTGGAGTGCGCCCGCGCCGGCGTCACGACCGGCGAGTGGGCCGGGGCCCTGCGCGAGGTGTTCGGCGAGTTCCGGGCCCCGACCGGCGTGTCGTCCGCCCCGGTGGCCGTCGCCGCCGAGGAGGGCACCGGGCTGGCCCGGGTACGCCGCAAGGTGGACCTGACGGCGCGCGACCTCGGGGTCGGCAAGCTGCGCTTCCTGGTCGGCAAGCCGGGCCTGGACGGGCACTCCAACGGCGCCGAGCAGATCGCCGTGCGGGCTCGCGACGCCGGGTTCGAGGTGGTCTACCAGGGCATTCGGCTCACTCCGGAGCAGATCGTGGACGCGGCCCTCGCCGAGGACGTGCACGCGGTGGGCCTGTCCATCCTCTCCGGCTCGCACGCCCAGCTGGTGCCGGACGTGCTGGAGCGGCTGCGTGTGGCCGGTGCCACAGATATACCGGTGATCGCCGGTGGCATCATCCCGAATGGTGACGCCGAGCAGCTCAGGTCGGCCGGCGTGGCCGCCGTCTTCACCCCGAAGGACTTCGACATCACCGGCATCATCGGCCGCATCGTCGACGAGATCCGGAAAGCGAACAAGCTCGACCCCCTGGAGGTCCCCGCATGACCACCCCCGTCAACCGCCTTCGCCCGCGGCGCTCCTGCCTCGCCGTGCCGGGTAGCAACCCCCGCTTCCTGGAGAAGGCACAGGGCCTCCCCGCCGACCAGGTCTTCCTGGACCTGGAGGACGCGTGCGCGCCGCTCGCCAAGCCCGAGGCGCGGCACACCATCGTCAAGTTCCTCAACGAGGGCGACTGGACGGGCAAGACCAGGGTGGTGCGCGTCAACGACTGGACGACCGAGTGGACGTACCGCGACGTCGTGACGGTTGTCGAGGGCGCGGGGCAGAACCTCGACTGCATCATGCTGCCGAAGGTGCAGGACGCCCAGCAGGTCGTCGCCCTGGACCTGCTGCTGACGCAGATCGAGAAGACCATGGGCTTCGAGGTCGGCCGTATCGGCATCGAGGCGCAGATCGAGAACGCCCAGGGCCTCAACAACGTCAACGAGATCGCGCAGGCCTCCCCGCGCGTGGAGACGATCATCTTCGGCCCGGCCGACTTCATGGCCTCCATCAACATGAAGTCGCTGGTCGTGGGCGAGCAGCCGCCCGGCTACCCGGCGGACGCCTACCACTACATCCTGATGAAGATCCTGATGGCCGCCCGCGCCAACAACCTCCAGGCGATCGACGGCCCCTACCTCCAGATCCGCAACGTCGACGGCTACCGCGAGGTGGCCCAGCGTGCCGCGGCCCTCGGCTTCGACGGCAAGTGGGTGCTGCACCCCGGCCAGGTCGAGGCGTCCAACGAGATCTTCTCGCCGTCCCAGGAGGACTACGACCACGCCGAGCTGATCCTGGACGCGTACGACTACTACACGTCCGAGGCGGGCGGCAAGAAGGGCTCCGCGATGCTCGGCGACGAGATGATCGACGAGGCCAGCCGCAAGATGGCCCTTGTCGTCTCCGGCAAGGGCCGGGCCGCCGGCATGCAGCGCACGTCGAAGTTCGAGATCCCGGAGGCCTGAGCGCGATGCAGTTCGGACGCACCTACGAGGAGTTCGAGGTCGGGGCGACGTACAAGCACTGGCCGGGCAAGACGGTCACGGAGTACGACGACCACCTGTTCTGTCTCCTCACCATGAACCACCACCCGCTCCACATGGACGTCAACTACGCCGAGAAGACGACGGACTTCGGCAGGAACGTCGTGGTGGGCAACTACATCTACTCGCTCCTGCTCGGCATGTCCGTGCCGGACGTCTCCGGCAAGGCGATCGCCAACCTGGAGATCGAGTCGCTCAAGCACGTGGCGCCCACCTTCCACGGGGACACGATCTACGGCGAGACGACGGTGCTCGACAAGTGGCCGTCGAAGTCGAAGAACGACCGCGGCATCGTCCACGTCGAGACCAAGGGCTACAAACAGGACGGCACCCTGGTGTGCGTGTTCCGCCGCAAGGTGATGGTGCCGACCGAGACGTACATCAAGGAGCGCGGCGGCGAGCAGCCCGGCCGCCCGGAACCGAAGCAGCAGGAGAAGTAGGCCATGGCCCGTCTCGCCCAGACCGCCGGTCTGACCGACGTCCAGCAGGAGATCGTCTCCACCGTCCGGGACTTCGTGGACAAGGAGATCATCCCGGTCGCGACCGGGCTGGAGCACCGCGACGAGTACCCGCAAGCGATCGTCGACGGCCTGAAGGAACTCGGCCTGTTCGGTCTGATGATCCCCGAGGAGTACGGGGGTCTGGGCGAGTCCCTCCTGACGTACGCCCTGTGCGTGGAGGAGATCGCCCGCGGCTGGATGTCGGTGTCCGGCATCATCAACACGCACTTCATCGTGGCGTACATGCTCAAGCAGCACGGCACGCAGGAGCAGAAGGACCACTTCCTGCCGAGGATGGCGGCCGGCGACATCCGCGGCGCCTTCTCGATGTCGGAGCCGGCCCTCGGCTCCGACGTGTCGGCGATCTCGTCGAAGGCGGTGAAGGACGGCGACGAGTACGTCCTGACCGGTCAGAAGATGTGGCTGACGAACGGCGGTACGTCCTCGCTCGTCGCCGTACTGGTGCGAAGTGACGAAGGTCACCCCGAGGGCACCGCGCCCCACAAGTCCATGACCACCTTCCTGGTCGAGAAGGAGCCCGGCTTCGGAGAGGTCCGCCCCGGCCTCACCATCCCGGGCAAGATCGACAAGATGGGCTACAAGGGCGTCGACACCACCGAGTTGATCATGGACGGCCTGCGCATTCCGGCCGATCGGGTGCTCGGCGGCGTCACCGGCCGAGGTTTCTACCAGATGATGGACGGCGTCGAGGTGGGCCGCGTGAATGTGGCGGCCCGTGGCTGCGGCGTCGCGCAGCGTGCGTTCGAACTCGGGGTCCAGTACGCCCAGCAGCGCCACACCTTCGGCAAGCCGATCGCGCAGCACCAGGCGATTCAGTTCAAACTCGCGGAAATGGCCACCAAGGTCGAGGCCGCGCATGCGATGATGGTGAACGCAGCGCGCAAAAAGGACTCCGGTGAGCGAAACGACCTCGAGGCAGGGATGGCGAAGTACCTCGCCTCCGAGTACTGCAAGGAGGTCGTGGAGGACGCCTTCCGGATCCACGGCGGCTACGGCTTCTCCAAGGAGTACGAGATCGAGCGCCTCTACCGTGAGGCTCCGATGCTGCTCATCGGTGAGGGTACCGCCGAGATCCAGAAAATGATCATCGGCCGCAGGCTGCTCGAGGAGTATCGATTCCAGGGCTGAATGTACTGCTTCGGGGTGTTTTCTTCGAGAAGAAGATCACACCCCGTCAGCGGCCTTCGGCCTCCGACTCGGTTGCTCGACTTACCCAGTTGTGGCCCTGAACCGCTACGATCGCCGGAAAGCCGCCGTCCCCCGTCAGAGCGCGGCATCATCCGCTACGAAGGTCATCCATGCCCCACAGCCAAACCTCTGCACCACGCGACAGCCGAGCCGGCGTACGCCTCGCGCGCGGAGCATCGCCGTGGCTTCTCCCGACCGTCGCCACCGCAGCCCTCAGCCTGGCACGCGCCCGCCGCTCGGGTGCCGCCAAGGCCGTCGCCGTCCCCGCCACCGCGCTCGCCGCGGGGATGCTGTGGTTCTTCCGCGACCCCGAGCGCGAGATCGCCCAGGGCAGGGTCATCTCCCCCGCCGACGGTGTGGTGCAGAGCATCATGCCGTGGAAGGACGGCCGCACCCGCGTCGCGATCTTCATGAGCCCGCTGAACGTCCACGTCAACCGCGCCCCGCTGGCCGGTACGGTGACGTCGGTCGAGCACGTCCCCGGTGGGTTCGTGCCGGCGTTCAACAAGGAGAGCGAGAACAACGAGCGGGTCGTCTGGCACTTCGACACCGAGCTCGGTGACATCGAGATGATCCAGATCGCCGGCGCGGTGGCCCGGCGCATCGTTCCGTACATCCCGCAGGGCACCAAGGTCGAGCAGGGCGACCGGATCGGTCTGATCCGCTTCGGCTCGCGCGTCGACCTCTACCTGCCGGAGGGTGTCGAGGTCGCGGTGGAGGTCGGCCAGAAGACGGTGGCTGGGGTGACTCGCATTGACCGTGATTGATCCAGACACCCAGACCGGCTGGGTGCCCGAGGCCGACGCCGCGGACGACGAGGAGGAGATGCCCCTCTCGCTGCGCCTGTCGATAGCGGACACCCTCACCCTCGGCAACGCCACGTGCGGCTTCATGGCGGTGTACTTCACCACCACCGGGATCCTGATCCCGCACCTCACGGGCAGCCAGGAGTCGGGCATGGCCCGGCACAGCGCCGCCACGGCGGTCATCCTGATGCTCTGCGCGGCGGTCTTCGACCTCTTCGACGGCCTCGTCGCCCGGAAGCTGCGCTCGTCGCCGATGGGCGCGGAGCTGGACAACCTCTCCGACCTGATCAGCTTCGGCCTGGCGCCGGCGTACTTCGTGCTGGTCTACGGCATGGTCGCCGACGACGCCCACCAGCGGGTGGCCGCGCTCGGCGCGATCGTGGTGCTGCTGGCCGTGGTGCTCCGGCTCGCGCGCTTCAGCTGCGTGACGGTGAAGGACGGCATCTTCCAGGGCATGCCCTCGCCGTTCGGCGCGCTGACGGTGGTCTCCATCGTCCTGCTGGAGCTGCCCTTCGTGGCGACGCTGCTGGCCATCCTGGGCATCGCGTGGCTGATGGTGAGCCGCGTGGAGTACCCGAAGCCGCGGGGCCGCCTGGCGGTCGCGATGCTGTCGTGGATCGTGCTGTCCATGGGCCTGCTGGCGGCCTGGGCCTTCGACGCCCCGAGCGGCCAGCTGCTGCTGCAGACGGGCTGCGCGCTCCAGCTCGTGATGGGCGCGGTGATCCCGCTGTTCGCCACGGCGCGCAGGGTGCACCACTTCCGCGACAACCGGCGTGAGGCGCGGGCGGCGCAGCTGCCGTAGACGGTCGCCTCCGTCGACAGACGAGCGAGGGGCCCCGAACCGTTCGGACACCGATGGCGTCCGTTCGGTTCGGGGCCCCTCGTCCTTGCGCGTCGCCGCTCACCGGTGGCGGCCGGGCGGCGCCGGGCGCTCAGCGCAGGTAGTCGTGGGCGATGCGCTCCGCGACCCGTTCCAGGATCGGGCCCGCCTCCGCGATACAGCGGGTGACGTCCGGCTCGGTCTCCGTCAGGGGGTACGCGCGGCGGATCCCGGCGCGGGCGAGTGCCTCCGGTGCCAGGGTCAGCCGCCCGCACACCGCGACGACCTCCTTGCCCGCCGCCCGCGCGGCGGCGGCGACCCCGGCCGGTGCCTTTCCGTGCAGGGTCTGCTCGTCCAGCGACCCCTCCCCGGTGATCACCAGGGTCGCCCGCTCCAGAGCGGGCGCGAAGCCGAGCACTTCCAGCATGACGTCGATGCCGGGCCGGAAGCGGGCCCCGAGGAGCAGCGCGCCGTACCCGATGCCGCCGGCGGCTCCCGCGCCCGGCGCGACGGCATACCGCGCCGCCCGGTCCCCGGCAGCCTCCTCCAGCACCTTCGCGTAGTGCGCGAGCGCCGCGTCGAGCGCCGCCACGTCGTCCGGGGAGGCCCCCTTCTGCGGCCCGTACACCGCCGCCGCCCCCTTCGGGCCGGTCAGCGGGTTGTCGACGTCGCTGGCGAGCACCAGCTCGACCGAGGCGAGCCGCGGGTCCAGGCCGGACAGATCCGCCCGGGCGAGCGCCGCGAGCCCTCCGCCCCCGGGCGCCACCGGCTCCCCCTCGGCGTCCAGGAACCGCGCCCCGAGCGCGCAGAGCATCCCCGCGCCCCCGTCCGTCGTAGCGCTCCCGCCGACGCCGAACACGATGGTGCGGGCGCCCGCGTCCAGCGCGGCCCGCAGCAGCTCTCCGGAGCCGTACGTGGAGGCCGTGAGCGGCGCGAGGACACCCGCCGGCAGCCGCTGCAGCCCGCTGGCCTCCGCCATCTCCACCACCGCCGTGTCGCCGCGCAGCGCGAACGCGGCCGTCACCTCGTGCCCGAGGGGCCCGGCGACCCGTACCTCCCGCCGCTCGAACCCGGCCGCGACCGCCGCGTCGACGGTTCCGTCGCCGCCGTCGGCCACCGGCAGCGCCTCCACCTCGACGTCCGGCACGACCCGGCGCAGTCCGGCCGTCACGCACCGTGCGACCTGCACGGCGGTCAGCGACCCCTTGAACTTGTCCGCGGCAACCAGCACCCGCCGTTCCGTCTCCGGTCCGCGCACCGCAGCGTCCGTCACCTTGCCATCCCCTCGCTCTCCGGGCCCCGCACACGTCGGGGCCAGTCGCGCCGCTGCGACCATAGCCGCAGACCACCCCCGCCGTCATGCCCCGCCCGGACGGTGGTCAGGCGGTGCGCGCCGGCCGGGGTCCGGACCCGCCCGCCCCCCGCGCGACCGCTCCCGGAAATGGGGTACTCCTCCCCCATGACCCCTGTGCGCACCGAGCCGGAGCCCACGCTCGCCGACCGCGTCCTCGGAGGCTGGCTGGGCCGGATCGCGGGCAACATGCTCGGCAAGCCGGTCGAGCAGGGCGAGGTGTGGACGCGCGAGCGCATCGACCGCTATCTCCGGCAGGCCGGCGCGCTGCCGCTCACCGGCTACCTCCCGGAACCGGCGGCCGGCACCGACGGCCCCGCGCTGCGCCCGGAGTGGCGCGACTGCGTCCGCGGCCGCGTCCACGGGAGCTGCCGCGACGACGACGTCGACTACGCGATCCTCGGCCTGGACCTGCTGGAGACCCACGGCTTCGCGTTCAGCACCGAGCAGGTCGGGGAGCTGTGGCTGCTGCGGCTGCCGTATCTGCAGACGTTCACCGCCGAACGGGCCGCGTACCGCAATCTGGCGAGTGGGCTGAAGCCGCCGCTGACCGCCACCTACGACAATCCGTACCAGGAGTGGATCGGCGCCCTGATCCGCGCCGACATCTACGGCTGGACCAGCCCCGGCGACCCGCGCCGCGCCGCCCTGCTCGCCCGCCGGGACGCGGTGCTGTCGCACACCGGCAACGGCGTGTACGGCGCGATGTGGGCGGCGGCGCTGATCGCGGCGGCGTTCACCGCCCCGGCCGTCCGCGACGCCGTCGACACCGCGCTCACGGTGATCCCGGCGAGCAGCCGCCTGGCCCGCACCGTACGCCGGGTCGCCTCCCTGCACGAGACGCACCTGCCGTGGGAGGACACGCTCGCCACACTCGCGGAGGAGACGGCGGCCCTCGGCTGGATCCACACGGTCCCGAACGCCGCCGTCCTCACGGCCGGGCTGCTGTACGGCGACGGCGACTTCACCCGCACCCTCGCGCTCACCGTCCGCGGCGGCCTGGACACCGACTCCAACGGCGCGACGGCCGGTTCCGTGGCGGGCGTCCTGGCCGGGGCGGAGGCGATCCCCGCGCAGTGGAAGGACCCGCTGGAGGACACGGTCCGCAGCGCGGTCTTCGGCTTCGACCGCGCCCGCATCAGCGACCTCGCGGACCGGACCCTGCGCCTGGTGCAGGCGGGGGCGCGGGCCGACGCCGCGTCCGGGGCCGGGGAGGGGGCCGAGGCTCCGGAACGTGCGGCGAGGGCCGGCGGTGGGGTCGCCGCGGCCGGCGGCGCGGCGACCGGCTCGGCCTCGGCCGTGGATACCCTTCCTGATTGACTTCCGCCCCCGCCTAAGGGCTGGGGATTCCAACCCTCGCGGGTGGGACTTCCTGCTTCACCGACCGCCGCCCCGTCCGGGAGGACTCCCGTTGAGGTCTTACACCGTCTCCACAGGCAGACACCGCCAGCCCGGCGGCCAGGATGTTGCGCGCCGCGTTCACGTCGCGGTCGTGCACGGTGCCGCACTCGCACGTCCACTCGCGGACGTTCAGCGGCAGTTTCCCGCGGACCGTGCCGCAGTTCCCGCACAGCTTCGAGCTGGGGAACCAGCGGTCGATCACGACGAGTTCGCGCCCGTACCAGGCGCACTTGTACTCCAGCATGGAGCGGAGTTCCGTCCACGACGCGTCGGAGATGGCGCGCGCGAGCTTGCCGTTCTTCAGCAGGTTGCGGACGGTGAGGTCCTCGATCACGACCGTTTGGTTCTCACGGACGAGTCGAGTCGACAGCTTGTGCAGGAAGTCCCGGCGCCGGTCGGCGATCCGGGCGTGGACGCGAGCGACACCCTTACGAGCCTTCTCCCGGTTCGCCGACCCCTTCGCCTTGCGGGACAGTTTCCGCTGGGCCTTGGCTAGGCGTGCGCGCTCGCGCCGCCCGTGCTTCGGGTTGGCAATCTTCTCACCGGTCGACAGGGTCACGAGCGTCGTTATGCCCGCGTCGATTCCGACCGCGTTCGACGTGACCGGAGCCGGAGCGATGTGATCATCGCACAGCAGGGATACGAACCACCGCCCCGCGCTGTCGCGGGACACGGTCACCGTGGTCGGCGCCGCGCCCTCCGGCAGCGGACGCGACCAGCGGATGTCCAACGGCTCGGACATTTTCGCCAGCGTCAGTTTGCCGTCACGCCACTTGAAAGCACTGCGGGTGTACTCGGCCGACGCCCGGGACTTCTTCCGGGACTTGAACCGCGGGTACTTGGCGTGCTTGGCGAAGAAGTTCCCGAATGCCGTCTGCAAGTGCCGGAGCGCCTGTTGGAGCGGGACGGAGGACACCTCGGCGAGGAATGCCAGTTCTTCCGTCTTCTTCCACTCCGTCAACGCGGCGGACGACTGCATGTAGGAGATGCGGCGCTGCTCGCCGTACCACGCCTGGGTGCGTTCCTCCAGCGCCTTGTTGTACACGAGGCGGACGCAGCCGAACGTGCGGGACAACTCTGCTGCCTGCTCGCCCGTGGGGTAAAAGCGGTACTTGAACGCCCGCTTGACCTGCTGCGGCACGCCTCACCTTCTATCAGTTTCCCTGTGAGCATGATTCGTTGCGAGGATGACGCCGCGGTCTCCGCCGCTGCGCGGCTCCACTCCGAGGATGCGTTTCCTCCCCGCCCTGAAGGACGGGGTTTCCACGCAAGGAGAACTTGATGACTACTCCCGATCCCGACTTCGCCACGTACATCGCGGGTCTCCCCCGCGTCCTCGCCGGAGCCGCCGCCCTCTTCCGTGACGCGGACGGGCGGGTGCTGCTCGTCGAGCCCAACTACCGCGACGGATGGGCGCTGCCGGGCGGCACGATCGAGTCCGACGACGGGGAGACCCCGCGCCAGGGCGCGCGCCGCGAGACGCTGGAGGAGATCGGCCTGGACCGCGAGCTCGGGCGGCTGCTCGCCGTGGACTGGGTGCACGGGACGGGCCGCCCGCCGCTGGTGGCGTACCTCTTCGACGGTGGGATCCTCGGCGAGGAGGAGTTCAAGGCGATCCGCCTGCAGGAGGAGGAGCTGCTGTCCTGGCGGCTGGTCCCGCGCGACGAACTCGCCTCTCACCTCCCGGGTGCGCTGGGCCGCCGGGTGCTGACCGCCCTCGATGTGCTGGCCGCGGGCTCGGGCACGGCGGAACTGGAGAATGGCCACCGCGTCGGCTGACCCGGCCGGCCCCGGTGTTCCGGGCCGGCCGTCGGAAGACGGGCCCTCGGAGGACGGGGCGCCGGGACACGGGCCCTCGGAGGACGGGCCGCCGGGGAGCGGCCGTCAGAAGATGGCCGCTCCCCGCTCGAAGTCCAGCAGGCGGCGCTTGCGGTCGAGGCCGCCGCCGTAGCCGGTGAGGCTGCCGTCGGCGCCGACGACGCGGTGGCAGGGGACGATGACGCCGATCGGGTTCCTGCCGTTGGCGAGGCCGACCGCGCGGGAGGCGCCGGGGTTGCCGAGGGCCTCGGCCAGATCGCCGTAGGTGCGCGTCAGGCCGTAGGGGATGGAGCGCAGTTGCTCCCAGACGCGGCGCTGGAACGGGGTTCCGTCCAGGCGGAGTTCGAGGGTGAACTCGGTCAGGCGGCCCGCGAAGTAGGCCTCCAGCTGCTCCTCGGCCGCGTCGAGGGCGGCGAGCCGGGCGCGTTCGCCGAAGGTCTCCTCGGCCGGGCGGTGCCGCTGGCCGGCCATGTACAGGCCGCTGAGGACACCGTCGTCGGCGACGAGGGTGAGGGGGCCGTAGGGGCTGTCGATCACGGTGTGCTGCTTCACGGAACGTCCTCAGACGGGAAGGAAGTTGATCGGGTGGTCGCAGGTCGCCCAGAGGTACTGGACGGCGTAGGCGCGCCAGGGCCGCCAGGCGGCCGCCCGGGCGGTCAGCGCCGCCGGGGTCGACGGCAGGCCCAGCTCCGCGGCGGCGCGCCGGACGCCGAGGTCGGTGGGGAGGAAGGCGTCGGGGTCGCCGAGCGCGCGCATGGCGATGGCCTCCACCGTCCAGGGACCGAAGCCGGGCAGCGCCAGCAGCCGGGCACGGGTCTGCCCCCAGTCGCTCTCCACCCCCAAGTGGATCGCGCCGTCGGCGAGTTGTCCGACGAGTGTGGTGAACGTGGTACGTCGGATGCGGGGCATCGCCAGCGACGCGGGGTCGAGGGCGGCCAGTGCCGCGGGGGCGGGGAACAGGTGGGTGAGGCCGCCCTCCGGGTCGTCCACCGGCTCGCCGTGCGCGGCGACGAGGCGGGCCGCGTGGGTGCGGGCGGCGGCCGTGGACACCTGCTGGCCGAGCACGGCCCGTACCGCGAACTCGGCCTCGTCGACGGTGCGTGGCACCCGGCGGCCCGGGGCCTTGTCGACCAGGGGCGCGAGGACCGGGTCGGTGCGCAGCTGGTCGTCGATCGCGACGGGGTCGGCGTCCAGGTCGAGCATCCGGCGGCAGCGGCTGATGGCGACCGGCAGGTCCCGCAGGTCGCTCAGGGTGAGGCGGCAGGCGATGTGGTCCGTCGCCGGTGTCAGCGCCGCGATCCCGTGCCCGTAGGGCAGGCGCAGGGTCCGGCGGTAGGCGCCGTCGCACCACTCCTCCACGCCCGGTACGGCGGTGGCCGCGAGGTGGCCGAAGAGGTTGTCCGGGTTGAGCGGGGCGCGGAACGGCAGGCGCAGGGAGAGGGCGCCGGGAGTGCCCGGCGCGGGCGTCCCGGCCGGCGTGGCGGCGCTCCGTCGCGGGACGCGGGAGCGCAGTTCGCTGGGTGACAGGGCGAAGACCTCGCGCACGGTGTCGTTGAAGGTGCGGATCGAGGAGAAGCCCGCGGCGAAGGCGATCTCCGCCATCGGCAGGGCGGTGGTCTCGATCAGCAGCCTCGCGGTCTGGGCGCGCTGGGCCCGGGCGAGCGCGAGCGGCCCGGCGCCGACTTCGACGAGCAGCTGGCGCTCGATCTGGCGGGTGCTGTAGCCGAGGCGGGCGGCCAGGCCCGGCACGCCGTCGCGGTCCACGACGCCGTCGGCGATCAGCCGCATGGCGCGGGCCACGAGGTCGGCGCGCCGGTTCCACTCGGGTGAGCCGGGACTGGTGTCGGGGCGGCAGCGCTTGCAGGCCCGGAACCCGCTCTGCTGGCAGGCGGCCGCGCTCGGGTGGAAGGTCATGTTCTCGGGCTTCGGCGGCACCGCGGGGCAGCTGGGCCGGCAGTAGATGCGGGTGGTCAGGACGGCGGTGAAGAACCATCCGTCGAACCGTGCGTCCTTGGACTGGACGGCGCGTACGCAGCGCTCCCGGTCGGTGTGCATCCCGTTCTGCATGGGTCCAGCATCGGGCACCGGCGGGGCGCGGGCTGGCGGGAATCCGACATCGACGTCGGCCGCGCCGCGCCCGCCCGGATCACCGCGCTCCGGTGGGCCCCACCCGGGCGGCGAACGCCTCGTAGGCCGGCTCGTCGAAGAGGACGAAGCGGACCTCCGCCACCGCGGTCGGTGCCTCCCGCACGGTGTCGACCGCGATCCGGGCGCCGTCGTCCATCGGCCAGCCGAAGATGCCGGTGGAGATCGCGGGGAAGGCCACGCTGCGGGCGCCCAGCTCGTCGGCGACGCGCAGCGCCGTGCGGTAGCAGGAGGCGAGCAGGTCCGAGCGGTCCTCGGTGCGGCTGTGCACCGGGCCGACGGTGTGGATCACCCAGCGGGCGTCCAGTGCGCCCGCCGTGGTGGCGACGGCCTGGCCGGTGGGCAGGCCCTTGCCGTACCGCGAGGCCCTCAGGCGGCGGCACTCCTCGAGGATGGCGGGGCCGCCCCGGCGGTGGATCGCGCCGTCGACGCCTCCGCCGCCGAGCAGGGAGGAGTTGGCCGCGTTGACGATCGCGTCGACGGCCTGCCGGGTGATGTCGCCCCGGACGAGCGTGATGGTGGTCATGTCTGCCGCAGCCTGCGCCACACGGCCTTCGCCGCGTTGTGTCCGGACATGCCGTGCACGCCGGGCCCGGGCGGGGTGGCCGACGAGCAGATGAACACGGCCGGGTGCGGGGTGTGGTACGGGAAGAGGGACAGCTTGGGGCGCAGCAGGAGCTGGAGGCCGGAGGCGGCGCCGGTGGCGATGTCGCCGCCGACGTAGTTGGCGTTGCGGGCGGCGAGTTCGGGTGGGCCGGCGGTGGCACGGGCGAGGACGCGGTCGCGGAAGCCCGGGGCGAAGCGCTCCAGTTGGCGTTCCACTGCGTCGGTGAGGTCGCCGGTCCAGCCGTTGGGCACATGGCCGTACGCCCAGAAGACCTGTTTGCCGGCCGGGGCGCGGGTGGGGTCGACGACGCTGGGCTGGACGGTGATGAGGAACGGCGCGTCGGGGGCTCGGCCCTCGCGGGACACGGCGCGCAGCGCGGTGCCGATCTCGGCGGTGTCCGCCCCGATCTGCACGGTGCCGGCGACGCGGGGCTCCTTCGCGGTCCAGGGCACCGGGCCGTCCAGGGCGTAGTCGATCTTGAAGACGCCGGGGCCGTACCGGTAGCCCTCGTAGTACCGGCCGAGGCCGGCGATGCGGGCCAGGGCGGTGGGCGAGGTGTCGAAGACGTACGCCCGCGCGGGCGGGAGGTCGTCGAGGCGCTTGACCTCGTAGTCGGTGTGCAGGGCTCCGCCGAGGTCCTTCAGGTAGGCGGCGAGGGCGTCGGAGATCGCCTGGGAGCCGCCGCGGGCCACCGGCCAGCCGCGGGCGTGTGCGGCCAGGGCGAAGACCAGGCCGATGGCGCCGGTGGCGAAGCCGTCGAGCGGGGCGATCACGTGGGCGACGAGGCCGGCGAAGAGGGTCTTCGCCCGCTCGTCGCGGAAGCGGCGCATCAGCCAGGTGGACGGCGGCAGGCCCCGCAGGCCGAAGCGGGCGAGCGTGACCGGGTCCCGCGGCAGCGCGGTCAGGGGCAGCGACATGAAGTCGCGGACCAGGGTGTCCCAGTGCGGCAGGAACGGCTCGACCAGCCTGCGGTACGCGCCCGCGTCGCGCGGGCCGAAGGAGGCGGCCGTCGCGGCGACCGACCGGGCCAGGACCGCGGCGGTGCCGTCCGTGAAGGGGTGCGCCATGGGCAGCTCGGCGTGCAGCCACTCGAGGCCGTAGCGCCCCAGGGGCAGGGCGCGGAACGCGGGCGAGTTGATGCCGAGCGGGTGCGCGGCGGAGCACGGGTCGTGCCGGAAGCCGGGCAGCGTGAGCTCCTCGGTGCGGGCGCCGCCCCCGACGGTGTCCCGCGCCTCGAACACCGCCACGGAGAACCCGCGCCGGGCGAGCTCCACGGCAGCGGTCAGCCCGTTCGGCCCCGCACCCACCACGACCGCATCGAGCATCGACGGCACCTTCGGACCCCTTCGTCAGCCGATGGCCACTCGGGATCAGGATATGCCGCCGGTCCGACGGCCGGTGTGCGGTGGTCCGGGTGGCCCGCGCCGGGGGCCGGTGGCCGGTGTGGCCCCGGCGGGGCCGGTCCGGTCAGGCCGTGAGCAGGTTCCGCACCCGGTGGGCCGTCGCGGCGTCCCGTGCCGCGGTGAACGGCAGGGTGTTGCCGCCGGTGACGCGGAAGGGATCGCCGGTCAGGGTCAGGTGGGCGCCGCCGGCCTCCTCGACCAGGAGCAGGCCCGCGGCGTGGTCCCAGGCCGCTTCCCACGAGAACGCGGTGGCGTCCAACTCGCCGCGCGCGACGGCGAGATACTCCAGTCCGGCCGAGCCGCAGGGGCGCGCCGCGACACCGTCCGCCCACAGCCCGAGCAGGGCCCGCTTCTGCGCGTCCGTCGTGAAGTCCGGGTGGGAGGTGGCCACGCGCAGGTCGCGGCCCGGTTCCGGCGCGCCCGCGCGCAGCCGCTCGCCGTCCAGGAAGGCACCCTGCCCCCTTACGGCCGTGGCGAGTTGGTCGGGGACCGGGGCGTACGTCCAGGACGCGAGCACGACTCCGCGCCGGGCGAGGGCGACGAGGGTGCAGAAGCCTGGGTCGCCGTGCACGAACTGCCGGGTGCCGTCGACGGGGTCGACGATCCAGACCGGGCGGTCGTCCTGAAGCGCCTCGTAGGTGTCCGGGTCGGCGTGCACCGCCTCCTCGCCGACCACTACGGAGCCGGGCAGCAGGGCTCCGAGCACGCCCGTGAGGTAGAGCTCGGCCAGCCGGTCGGCGTCCGTGACCAGGTCGTGCGGGCCGGACTTCCGCTCCACCTCGTGCTCGGCGAGGCGGCGGAAGCGGGGCAGGATCTCGGCCGCGGCCGCCTTGCGGACGGCCTCCTCCACGTCGGCCGAGTGACGTGCGAGAAACTCTTCGATGGTTTCCGTCTCTTCGATCATGTCTCCATGAGAGCACGAACCGCTGACAGCCCCCGCCGTCGCGGTGCACTCCGGGTGGAATCGGGATGAACTCCGGTCGTCGGCGGTCGGCGTCCACCGCGCAGCCCCGGACCCCGCGCGTAGGGGGCTCCGAATTCGGCCTGGGGCAGGGTGGCGGATGCAGGCGAAAGAAGAAACATGCGGAACGGCCTGAGGATCGGGCCGTTAGACTCATTGACAGGCTGCCTCTCCCCCGACAGGAAGAAGCGGTGGTGCTCAACACACTGCAGCAAATGATCAAGCGCCGGCTGGACCAGAACGGCTGGTCCTACAACGACGTGGCGCGCCGGGGCGGCATCTCACGTTCGACGGTGCACCATCTGGCCACGTCGAGACGGCTGGCCCAGGTGCCGCAGAAGACCACGCTGGAGGGCCTTGCCAAGGGGCTGGGCATACCGGTGGCTCCGGTGCAGCGGGCCGCCGCGGAGGCGGCGGGAGTCAACCTCTACTTCGAGGACTCGCCCGAGATCACCGATCCCGAGGTGGAAATCCTCATCGCGAGCGTGCAGAGGCTGAGCCCGAAGGACCGGCGGCACGTGGCGGTCCTGGTGGAGTCCCTGCTCGAGGCGGGCGGCCCCGAGGCCGACCTGGGCTGACCCTCTCCCGGGAGGAGGTACTTCCCGGCACCGGCCGCGCGGCGGCCGTCGTCCCGCGGGCCGCACAGCCCGGCCCGTCACCGGACGAATCCGGGGGTCTCCGCCGTGGCGATCCAGGTGATGACGGCCTGCACGGTGACGTAGTCCAGCTCGGCCACCGCGAAGACGGCCTGGACGTCGCCGACCTCCAGCGGGACGCCCGCCGCTTCGAGGGCGCAGTACAGCAGCATGCGGTGTGCTTGTGGGGCGGTCAGACCCCGGGGCGCACACGACCGGGTGCCACCGGACCGGGGCAGGGGTGGTGTGAGGTCCATGTGTCCACCTTCTGGAGAGGGAGGTTCGGTCCACGCACCACAAGCCCCTGGTGGGCCAGGCGGTTCAGGACCCTCGACAGTTCCGGGCGCAGTGGGGGGAGGCCGGCGGAGGCCCACAGCGCCGCGAGTGCGCGGTGCACGTGCTCCCAGAAGGTCTCGACCACCGCGTGGTCGTACCAGTCACCCGTGGCCGCGTCGGGCGGCGCGCAGCCGGACCCCAGCGCCCGCTCGGTGAACACACAGCTGAATCCCGGGGCCGCCGAGGCGGGCGCACCCCCGTGCCGGGCCAAGGCCGCCTGAAGAGTCCGCGTGAGGAGGCCGGAGTCCGGGGCGGCGGCGCTGCTCCAGCTCAGCAGGCGCCGTCCGACGCTGTCGAGGACGACCGCCAGGCAGAGGTCGCCCTCCCGCGTACGGCAGACGAAGGTGTCCAGGATCCACCGGGTGCCGGGCGCGACGCACTGCTCGGGGGCGAAGGCCGCCGGGAGACGTCCCGGCATACCGCGGAGCCCCGCCCGCCGCATGAGCCGCTCGACCGTCCCGTGGCTGACCCTGATCCCGAAGCGGCGGTCGAGTTCCTGGCGGATGCGCCGGTAGCCCCAGGTGGAGCCCGACTGCCGGTGGAGGTCGGTGATCAGCCGGGTCAGCCACGCGTGCCGTATGTCCCTGTCCGACGCGGGGCGCTCACGCCACGCGTAGTAGCCGGATTCGGAGACGTTCAGAAGGGCAGCGACCCTGCGCGCGGGAAATCCCTGCTCCACCACGCGCGTGATCACTTCGTAACGCCTTTTGGGGGCATCACGTCGTTCAGGGCGTCGATCGTCCGGCGGCACAGGAGGAGTTCGGCCTCGAGTTCCTGGATGCGGCTCCGGGCCGGGGACGGGACGGCCGGGACGCCGAGGGAGCGCCGCCAGCGGTAGACGGTGCTGGGCGGGATTCCCAGCGTCCGTGCGACTTCTCCCGCCGAGTGCCCTTCGGCGAGGAGTTGAAGAACACGGGTGCGGGATGCTTCGGGGTGCGGGCTGGTCACGGTCTCGGACCTTCCGGGTCGGGCGATGTCGTAGGGCTCCGGGGCCGGCGGTGGTGCGGGAGGCGCACCGCGAGGGAAGTCGCCGGTCCGGATGCCCCCGGTCGGCCGGGGGCATCCGGAAGGGGGGTGACCGCCATGGCCGAACGCGGCCTCCCGGCGCCGGATCGGAGAGCCGGGCTCCGGCCCGGCACCGGACTTCACCTGCTCCGGGCCCTAGACGACGTGGCGGCGCATCGTGACGAAGGGATCGAAGTCGGCCCCGGGGTCGCTTCCGTCGGCCCGGGGAGCCCGTGCGGCCTCCCGGTCGAGAACGGCCTTGATCTCACGGGAGATCGCGTCGGCACGCTCCCGGACCCGGTAGACCGGCAGCGTCGAGGAGCGCAGCTCCGCCGCACGGCGGGCCAGCCCCGCGAGCTCGCTCCGGGCGCTCGCGCTGAGGGTGAAGGCCCGCGGGGTGGCCACGACGAACTGGTAGGCGCCGGCGAAGGTCTGGCAGGAGGGGCAGTGCTCGTTCGCCGCGCGGCCGAGGTTGGTGGCGTGGATCAGCCGTGCGTTGCGGCCGGAGGTGGTGACGATCTGGAACGAGAGGGCGACGGACCGGCACGGCGCCAGCGGAGAGCATCCGACCGACTCGGCCGTGGCGCGGTTGTTCGCCGTCACGGCGACGGACGGGCCGTACTCGTGGACCCTGAACGTTTCGTCGAAGTCGCTCACGTGGGCCCGGTTGGCGCGGCTGTGCGCCAGGTCCACGGCGATGGCGGCACCTCCGCCGGGGAAGCCGGGGCCGGTGGCGGCCGAGGCCATGCTGGTGGTCATGGACAGACCGGCGCCGGCGGCCACGCCGATGCTCACGGCGGCCCTGGCCACGGTGCTCGTGCTGGGCTTGCGGTGCTTCATATCGTTCTCCTGAAGTGGTGAGGGGGGTCAGGTCGTGCTGGGGCTCGGCGACGAGGTCGCCGAGGCGGAGGGGGACGCGGTCGCCGGATCCGTCGCTGAGGCGGACGGCGAAACAGGGGGCGTTCCCCCGGGCCGCGTGCTGGGCGGGGGCGTGGTGGGCGTCCCCGACTGCCTGACGGTGGGCGACGCGGTGGGCGTGGTGCCCGTCCGGGGGGAGGCCGACGCCTGTGTGGGCGTGGCCTTCCCGGTGGGGCCGGGTGACGGAGAGGCGGCCACCGTGGGTCCGGTTCGTCCCGTGCCGGGCTCTGTGGCTCGGACGGTGGGATACGGAGCACGGGACGGCGGTGGCACCGGCTGGACCCGGGGCCGTTCGGCCGGGGGGCTCTCCGCGACCCGGACGCGGGGAACGCCGGGCTGCAGGAGTGGGGTCACGGGTGCCGCGGGCGGAAGCGGCGCGGGTGTCATGCCCTGCCACCAGGCGGCGCCCAGGACGCAGGCGGAGGCGCCGACCGCGACGGCCGCGGCCAGACGCAGGGCGGGTCTGCCCCGTGTGGACCGTACGGCGGCACGGATCAGCCGCGCGAGCACCCGTCCCGCGAGGTAGGTCCCACCGGCCATCGGGCACACGAGCATGAGGGCGCCGATGATGCCGACGCCGCCCGCCGCCAGGTGGCCCGTTCCGAAGGCCTCGACGGTTCCGGTGACTTGTTCGGCGAGGCTCCGGAACGCGGTCGTGAGCAGCCGGGGGAGGTTCCACAGGGCGTAGCACAGCTCCGCGAGGAGCAGGGGGATCATCGTCAGGACCCAGGTGGCGACGATGACGCGCGCGGAGCGCTTCAGGTCGGCCGCTCCGGCGGGCCTGCGTCCGGGCAGCAGGCTCAGCAGGATCGGCTTCACCTTGCCGAACAGGTCGGGCACGCCGGCCAGGTCGCCGAGGATGTAGTAGCCGTCGAGCCGCAGTGCGGGCATCAGCTGTTCCAGAACCTCGAAGTGCGCGAGGTAGACGGCGGCCAGGAAGAACGGCTGCCCTGTCACCAGGTAGCCGACGGTGAGCGCCAGGATGAAGACGGCGTTGAAGTAGACGCCGCCGAAGCCGGTGCGCAGCCGGCCCCGCCTGCCGATCCGGTACACGTCCGTGACGTCGGTGTAGAGCGCGGGCCAGATCAGGTAGATGCCGCACCCGATCTTCCCCGGGACCGCACCGCTGTACTTGCAGGCCGAAGCGTGGCCGAACTCGTGGAAGAGGAGGGAGAGGACGGTGAGCAGGAACACCGCGAGCATCCAGATCGGCTGTTCCAGCACGCGCAGCAGCGGCGTCATGGCGCCGTGGATCGCGAACAGCCACACGTCCACGGCCGCGGTGGCGGTCAGCACCAGCGCCACCATCGGCGGGCGGTGCAGCCAGCTCAGGGCGGCGGCGACGCGGGCGACCCGTGCCTCGTTGAGGATCACCCGGTGGCCGCGCAGGGCCAGCAGGAGGTCGGAGGTGGGGGCCTCGACACACTTTCGCGGGAGTTCTCCCAGCGGGACCGTGACCCCGAGCGGGGTCAGCCGGTTCTCGATGAGGTAGACGACGTTGTCCTCCGTGACCTCCTGCCCGTACCGGCCGCTGACGCGGTGGGAGATGGTCTCCGTGTCACGCACGCCGTCGATCGAGCTGACGATGAGGTAGAGCAGACGGGAGAGCATCAGGACCTGACCGTCGCCGCGGCGGACGACGTACCTGCGGTCGGTGAAACCGGAGCCCTGGTACTGGCCCAGGGTGCTCAGGCCGTCGGTGAGATGGGGCACGGGCCGGCCGGCGGCCGGCGCGCCTTCGGGCTCCATGACCCGTGTGGTCGCGGAGGACGGCTCCTGCGGCTTCGCGGTACGTCCGTCGTCGGGAGGCGGAGAGCCGGCCGTGGGGAGAGTGGGTTCGTTCCGGGCGTGGGACGTGCTGTGTTCTGCGGGCAGCGTCATAGTCTTCTCCACGGCGCGGGTTTCGCTCGGACTCCTTGCGGCGCCTGCGAAGGACCGCCGAAGGGAGCCGGGAGCACCGTCCCACCCGGGTGGGACCCGGGTGGGACGGTGCCCGGCGGACGTCGCGGGGCAGATTCCGCCTGCCCCGCGGCGTCAGCGTGCTACTGGTGGACGCTGATGGCCTGCGACGCCGCGGACTGCGCGACGGCCAGCGGCGAGAACTGGTTCACGGCCGCCGACTCGTTGTGAGCGTCGAGGTTCAGGTACTTCTTCGAGATAGAAGTCGTCTTCGTGAGGTTGAAGGAGAACCGGCCCAGCGCCTCACGACCCGGCAGCAGTTCCGCGGTCTCGGCCTCAAGCTGCTTGATGTCCATAGGAATTTCCTTTCACTCGGGTAAGGACGTGCGACAGGGGAGTAGTCGCACGACGATCGGGAGACACCCGCCGCGGCCGGCCGACGGCTCGCGCGGAAATCGCGACGAGCGACGGAGCCGGTCCGGCGGGTCCTCCGTTCCGTTGCGGCCGGGCGTGGGGCGCCCGGCCGCAACGGCCTGAACAGCGGCACTACGAGAAGGAATGCGTAGCCATGCGTCAACCCCGCTGTCCAGAATCTCCGGACGTTTCGTTCGGAGATCCCGGACGGTAGTCGAAAGCGGAGCTCCGATGCAAACCCGCTATGTCCGACATGTGTTCAAAATCGCTCGCTCGTTCAATAGTTGAGGCCTGCAGCACCGCAAAGCCCCAGGCAGAGACGCCGACTGGAGCAGCTCGCACCCGCTCCCCGCACCGAAGGCAGGGCGCGCGGCGGCGTCCAGCCAGGCCCAACGTGGCGATGAAGAGGCACGCCTGAGCGGAATTCAGGGCGAAGCCCCTGGACGGACACGGGCACGCGAGGACGCAGATCCGGAGGGCCATCGGATCCGGCCGGCCCGACGCGCCGACGCCGTGGGCCCGACCCGCCGAGCGCTGCGCCCTCTGGGCCACACCCCTCACCCCCTCTCCCCGGCGGGCGCCCTCGACGGAACAGGGGGCGGTCACTTGCGGGCATTGCCACGGCCCGGGCCACCCGATCCCGGCCTTTACCATTTCGCACTCCGTGCGATGAGGGTCGCCAAGAGGGCGCGATGCAAATCCGCCCGACTCTTTTATCAATACCGGGGCCGCGAATGGATTCACCTGTTGGAGTTGCCCGGGGAATTGAAAGCCGAGAGCCCGGAAGATCCTCAAAGCAGGGCTTTGACCTGCACTTTCCCTCGGCTGCACGCCACACCGTCCGCACGGTGCACGAATTCGGCATCCCGTGACGGCAGTGAAATCTGAGGTAGCGTCAGCCCGGCCGGTGGAGCAGAAAGGCCGCTCCATCCCGGTCCGAAAGGAGAAGCAGTGAAGAATATTGCCAAGGGCGTGGCAGGCGCACTCCTGGCCGTGGGTGCCGTGGTGGCACCGATGGCCGCGCAGGCCTCCGCCGCCCCGCTGAACGGTGCCGTCACCGCGACGCCGGCGGCTTCGCACCGCGACCCGTACCCCGATCGGGACCACGACGGCGACCAGCGCTTCGACCGCGGCCTCGGGGGGCTGCGTCACACGGACCGTGACGACGACCGGCGGTACGACGACGACTGGCGGTACGGCCACAACCGTCGATACGACAACGACTGGCGGTACGACAACGACTGGCGCTACTACCACGACCGGGACGACCACCGGGGCTGGTCCTGCTGGCGGTACCGCGACCACCACCGGATGAGCTACCGCTACACGTGGGACCGCCACCACTACAGGTGGGTGTGCTCCCCCTACTGGCGCCGCTAGTCGGCCCAGCCCTCCTCGCCGCCCGTGGTCAGGGTTCCCTGACCACGGGCGGCGGTGCTTCGGGCCGGCCCGGGGGGAGCCACTCGGAAGCACGGCAGGGCATCGGCCCGGAAATCAGGCCGAGGGCACCTTGTAAAGGGCGAGCACATTCTCGTCGGCCGCGACATAGGAATCCGGCGTCCGCATGCTCAATGTGCACATCGCGGCCCACAGACATTGCAGCTCGGTCGCATCCAGCACGACGGCTGCCGCCCTGACCACGTCAATCCAACGCCTATCCAGCATTCCCGGACAAGATTCACCGGCGAGCAAGATCACCGGCTCTCCGAGACTGCCGCGCACGACTGCGGTCACCGACGCTCCCTGCACGAAGAGCACGTGCAACTCCTCTCGCCAGGGCGCAATTCACGACCCGCTCCGGAATCGCCCGATGATATCGGGAAGCATCGCTCTTTTTCGGCCCATTCCGCAGAACAGCCCGAAGCGAACACATGGTCGAGCCGTGCGCGGACATCCTCGGCGGCATCCCCTCCACGCCGCGCGCCCACTCGGGCCGAGGGACGCCGCCTCGCCGTGCCGCCGCACCGCCGGGCCTCCGTGATGGCCGGATGCGGACGCCTCCCGGCCTCGCGGGAGCACGGATATACGGAAGGAACACGACATCCTGCGCGTGTCGCCGTAATCGCCGGGCTACGGAGCGAGGTCCACCCTTCCACCGCACTCCCGGCCGTGTGAGACTGGCGTTCCGTCCGCAGTGCGGGCTCCCTCCGCACCGTCCGTCCCCCACGAGAAGTGCGCCGTGCGTGATTTTCCCCTGCCGCTCGCGCTCACCGCGCGGCTGAGCCCGATCGTCGTGCTCGCCTGCGCGGGCTGGGCGCTCACGTCCGGTCCGCTCGCCGCGGCACCGGCCGCCGACCACAAGGCGGCCCCGCAGCAGCAGTCCGCGAGCAACTCCACCTCGCCCTCGGCGCCCTCGTCGACGGCGGTGTCCAAGACGTACGCCTCCGCCCCCGCGCCGTGCGCGAGCATCGCCACGAAGAGCGTCAAGTCCCTTGTGCCGGGTGCCAAGACGGCCGGCAAGGAGATCCCCTCCACCAACGCGAAGGCGCGCCGCACCTGCTCGTGGAACGCGCTGGAGGGATACGACTACCGCTGGCTCGACGTGTCATTCGAGATCATGCAGTCGGACGCGGCGGCGCAGAAGACCTACCAGGAACGGACCTCGGAGAAGAGCGGCGGAGGCCCCGTCCCCGGACTCGGCGACACGGGCTACTCGGTGGTGAACCTCACCACCGAGGACAAGCAGCAGACCCGCGAGGGCACGGTACTGGCCCGCGTCTCCAACGCCCTCGTGGTGGTCACCTACAACGGCAGCGACTTCGAGACGAAGAAGGCGCCCGCCACGGACGAGATCAACACCGGGGCGATCAAGGCCGCCAAGGAGGCGGTGGCCGCGCTGCAGAGGGGTCAGCAGGGCTGACCCGCCCGCGGCGCGGCCCGCGCCGCCGGTCAGGCGGTGGCCCGTTCCCGGCTCCTCGTCAGCATCAACAGCAGGTACAGCACCATGGCGGTGCCCAGGCCCACCGCCCAGCCGTAGTCCGCGAGCGGCTTCAGCGCGGGGATCGGCCGGCCCTCGACCAGCGGGTGGAAGTCGGCGCCGCCGACGGCGAGGACGCCGCCCGCCACGAACGCCACCACGGCCCGCCAGTTCCAGCCGCCCGCGTACCAGTAGCGCCCGCCCGCGCGGTACAGGTCGGCCAGGTCGAGTCTGGAGCGGCGCAGGATCCAGTAGTCGGCGATGAGAATGCCGGCGACCGTGCCGAGCAGTCCGCCGACCAGGCCGAGCCAGGTGAAGATGTAGCCCTGCGGATCGGCGTAGAGCTTCCACGGGAAGATCAGCACGCCCAGGACGCAGGTGGCGAGGGCGCCGGCCCGGAAACCGACGTGCCGGGGCGCGATGTTGGAGAAGTCGAAGGCCGGTGAGACCAGGTTGGCCGCGATGTTCACCGACAGCGTCGCCACCAGCACCGTGACCAGCGCGTAGAGCAGACCGACCACGTTGTCGGTCTTCGCCGCCAGCTGTACCGGGTCCCAGACCGGCTTGCCGTAGACCGCCTGCGAGCCGGAGGTGACCAGCACGGACAGGAACGCGAACAGCGTCATGGTGGTCGGCAGGCCGAGCGCCTGGCCCCAGGTCTGGGCCTTCTGGCTCTTTCCGTACCGGGTGAAGTCCGGGATGTTCAGCGACAGCGTGGACCAGAAGCCGATCATGCCCATCAGGGAGGGCGCGAACAGCGTCCAGAAGTCCGGTCCCCAGCCCAGCCGGGACGGCTGGCCGAACAGCGGGCCGAAGCCGCCGGCCTTGCTGCTCATCCAGCCGAGCATCACGAACGCGCCGACGAGGACGAACGGCGCCGCCCAGTTCTCGAACCGGCGGATGGTCTCCATGCCCCGGTAGATGACGGCCACCTGGATCGCCCAGAAGAGCGCGAACGACAGCCACATCGTCCAGGCGTGACCGCCGACCCGGGCGGCATCGGACCAGCTGTTCCCGATGAGCTTCCCGGCGAGGAAGAAGATCGCCTCGCCGCCGATCCAGGTCTGGATGCCGAACCAGCCGCAGGCCACCAACGCCCGTACGACGGCGGGCAGGTTGGCGCCGCGTACCCCGAAGGAGGCGCGGGCGAAGACCGGGAAGGGGATGCCGTACTTGGGTCCGGCGTGGCCGGTGAGCAGCATCGGGACCAGCACGATCACATTGGCCAGGGCGATGGTGAACACCGCCTGCTTCCAGTCCATGCCGACGGCGATCAGACCGGAGGCGAGGGTCCAGGAGGCCGTGTTGTGGGCCATGCCGACCCACAGTGCGGAGAAGTTGTACGTGGTCCAGGTGCGCCGGGCGACGGGGACGGGCAGCAGGTCCGCGTTGGCGTAGGGGCCGCTGGGCGGCGGAGTGCCGGGGGCGATCTCCACGCGCCCGTCGGAGAGGGTGTGCTGGGCGGACGACGGTATGGCCGTGGGAGCGGTGTCGGTCATGGGCAGCCCAATCAAGGGGGTCCGGAGGATCAGGAGTTGACGGCGGGGATGACCTTCTCGCCGTACGCGTCGATGACGGCCTCCTGCGCGTCGTGCATGTCGTACACGGCGAACTGGTCGACGCCGAGGGCGCGCAGGGCGTTCAGTTTCTCGATGTGCGCCTCGGCCGGGCCGATGACGCAGAACCGGTCGACGATCTCGTCGGGCACGAACTCGGTGTCCGGGTTTCCGCTGCGCCCGTGGTGGGCGTAGTCGTAGCCGTGCCGGGCCTTGATGTAGGCGGTGAGTTCGTCGGGGACGGCGGCGGAGTGCTCGCCGTACTTGGCGACCAGGTCGGCGACATGGTTGCCGACCATGCCGCCGAACCAGCGGCACTGCTCGCGCGCGTGGGCGAGCGCCTCGGGCGAGTCGTCGGCGGTGACATAGGCGGGCGCCGCGACGCAGATCCTCACCTCGGACGGGTCGCGTCCGGCCGCGGCCGCCGCGTCCTTCACCGCCTTCACCATGTACTCGGTCAGGTACAGGTCGGCGAGCTGGAGGATGAACCCGTCGGCCTCCTCCCCGGTCATCTTCAGCGCCTTGGGGCCGTAGGCGGCCATCCAGACGGGGAGCCGGGCGTCCGGCTTGATCCACGGGAACCTGACGACCGTTCCGCCGCCGAGGTCGGCCTCCTGGCCGCTGCCGAGGGCGCGGATGACCTTCATGGCCTCGCTGATCCGGGCGAGGGTGTTGGGCTTGCGTCCCGCCACGCGCATCGCGGAGTCGCCGCGGCCGATGCCGCACACCGTGCGGTTGCCGAACATGTCGTTGAGGGTGGCGAAGGTGGAGGCGGTGACCTCCCAGGTGCGGGTGCCCGGGTTGGTCACCATCGGACCCACCGTCAGTTTGCGCGTGTTGGCGAGGATCTGGCTGTAGATGACGAACGGCTCCTGCCACAGCACGGCCGAGTCGAAGGTCCAGCCGTGGGTGAAGCCGTTGCGCTCGGCCCGCTTCATGAGGCTGACGACGCGGGAGGCCGGCGGGTCGGTCTGCAGGACGAGTCCGAAGTCCATGTGCGCCACTCCTAGGTGAGGTACTGACAGGTCGAACGCGGGGTGTAGACGCCGTGTCCGGCGCGTCCGGTGTACTCGCGCTCGGTGACGACGGGCTCGCCGCGCGAGAGCACGGTCTCGACCCGGCCGGTGACCCGCCGGCCCTCGTAGGCCGAGTAGTCGACGTTCATGTGGTGGGTCTCGGCGGACAGCACCTGCTCGGCGTGCGGGTCGTAGACGACGACGTCCGCGTCGGCACCCGGGGCGATGGTGCCCTTCTTCGGGTACAGGCCGAACATGCGCGCCGGGGTGGCGCAGGCGATCTCGATCCAGCGGCGGCGCGAGATGTGCCCGTCGACGACGGCCTGGTGGAGCAGGTCCATGCGGTTCTCGACGCCCGGCAGACCGTTGGGGATCTTGGAGAAGTCGCCGCGCCCGAGCTCCTTCTGGCCCGTGAAGCAGAACGGGCAGTGGTCGGTGGAGACCACCTGGAGGTCGTTGGTGCGCAGGCCCTGCCACAGCTTGGCCTGGTGTTCGCGCGGCCGCAGCGGGGTGCTGCACACGTACTTGGCGCCCTCGAAGTCCGGCTCGGCGAGGTTGTCGGTGGACAGGAACAGGTACTGCGGGCAGGTCTCGCCGAAGACGTTCAGCCCCTCGTCGCGCGCCCGGGCCAGTTCGGCCACGGCCTCCGTCGCCGAGACGTGGACGACGTACAGCGGGGCGCCGGCGACCTGGGCGAGCCTGATGGCGCGGTGGGTGGCCTCGGCCTCCAGGAGCGCCTTGCGCACCTCCCCGTGGAAGCGCGGGTCGGTCTCGCCGCGGGCCAGGGCCTGTTCGACGAGGACGTCGATGGCGATTCCGTTCTCCGCGTGCATCATGATCAGGCCGCCGTTGTCGGCGGAGCGCTGCATGGCGCGCAGGATCTGGCCGTCGTCGCTGTAGAAGACGCCCGGGTAGGCCATGAACTGCTTGAAGGAGGTGACGCCCTCCTCGACGAGGAGGTCCATCTCCTTCAACGTCTCCTGGTTCACATCGGAGACGATCATGTGGAAGCCGTAGTCGATCGCGCAGTTGCCCTCGGCCTTGGCGTGCCAGGCGTCCAGGCCCTCGCGCAGGGAGTGGCCGACGCTCTGCACCGCGAAGTCGACGATCGTGGTGGTGCCGCCCCAGGCGGCGGCCCGGGTGCCGGTCTCGAAGGTGTCGGAGGCGAAGGTGCCGCCGAACGGCAGTTCCATGTGGGTGTGGGCGTCCACTCCGCCCGGGATCACGTACTTCCCGGTCGCGTCGATGGTCCGCTCGGCCGTGAAGGCCTCGGCGGCCGGGGTGCCGGAGGCGGCGAGGGCGGCGATGCGGCCGTCCTCGATCAGGACGTCGGCGTGGATCTCGTCGGAGGCGGTGATGACGAGGCCGCCACGGATGACGGTACGGCTGCTCATGGTGCTCCTTCTCCTGCGTGGACGCTCCGGCGTCGTACGGGCGGGACAGTGCGGTGCGTGCGTGGCCGGCCGCCCCCGTACGGCCGGTCCGGGGGACGGGGCACGGCCCCGCGCCCCTCGCGGGGCGCGGGAACCGGGCCCGTCACGGAGCGGTCAGCGGCGCGTACGCGCCCGGCGCGCGGTCCCGGTAGAACTGCCAGCGGTCGCGGACCTCGCGCAGCTTGGCCAGGTCCAGGTCGCGCACGACCAGTTCGGTCTCCTTGTCGCTCGCCACCTCGCCGACGAACTGCGCCTCCGGGTCGACGAAGTACGACGTCCCGTAGAAGTCGTTGTCGCCCAGCTCCTCGACGCCCACCCGGTTGATCGCGCCGACGAAGTACTCGTTGGCGACCGCGGCGGCCGGCTGCTCCAGCTGCCACAGGTAGCCGGACAGGCCGCGGGAGGTGGCCGACGGGTTGAAGACGATCTCGGCGCCCGCGAGCCCGAGGGCCCGCCAGCCCTCCGGGAAGTGCCGGTCGTAGCAGATGTACACGCCGATCCGGCCGACCGCGGTGTCGAAGACGGGCCAGCCGCTGTTGCCGGGCCGGAAGTAGAACTTCTCCCAGAAGCCCTTGACCTGGGGGATGTGCGTCTTGCGGTACTTGCCGAGGTAGGAGCCGTCCGCGTCGATCACGGCGGCCGTGTTGTAGAGCACGCCCGGCTGCTCCTCCTCGTACATCGGCAGCACGAGGACGAGGCCCAGTTCCCGGGCCAGGGCCTGGAAGCGCCGCACGACGGGCCCCTCGGGGATCCGCTCGGCGTACGCGTAGAACTCGGGGTCCTGCACCTGGCAGAAGTACGGACCGTAGAACAGCTCCTGGAAGCACAGGACCTGGGCGCCCTGCGCGGCCGCGTCGCGGGCCGCCTGCTCATGCGCCTGGATCATCGACTCCTTGTCGCCGGTCCAGGCGGTCTGGAAGAGGGCGGCTCGGATCACTCTGCTCATCGGGACCTCCACTCGTTCGGTGTGCGGCGAGCGTAGGAAGCCGGCGGGCCCGGTTCGAGGTGCACCGTGTCACGTCCGCGCGGGTGCGGCGTGCCACGGTGTCACTCTGGCCCGGTCCCATGTTTCACCGCCGTTTCCCCAGGTCGTTCAGCGTTTCCCCGCGGTGGCGCGGCGCCGGGTCACTCCTGCTGCGCGTCGTGAGCGAGGAGCGCTATGTGCACCGAGGCGGCCTGTTCGAAGTCGTCGAGGTCCACCCCGAGCCGCGCCTGTATGGCCTCCAGGCGGCGGTAGAGGGCGGGCCGGGAGACGTGGTGGAGCTGGGCGGTGCGGGACTTGTTGCGGCCGGTGGCGAGATAGGTCCGCAGCACGGGCAGCAGGTCGTCGTCGGCCGCGCACAGCAGCCCGTCCAGCTCCCGCTCGGCGAAGGACTGCACGTGCGGGTCGTCCCGCAGCAGCCGGATCAGGCCGCGCAGGTGGACGTCCTTCAGCCGGACGACGGCCGGCAGGTCGAGGGCGGCGGTGGAGTCGGCCACGGCCCGGGCGACGTGCCGGGCCTCGCGCAGCCCGGCGGGCACCTCGTCCCAGGCGGTCCGGGCGTCCGCGGCGGCGACGACGGTGCGGACCGTCTCCGGCCGGCCGCGCAGCCGGGCCGCGAACAGCTGCGTGAGGGCGTCGGCGTCCTGGTCGCGGGCCAGGCTGAGCAGGACGGCCGCGGTCCCCTCCGCCAGTTCGGCGGCGAGCCCGGACAGACCGAGGAGCCGCAGCAGCCGGTCGAGGTCGGCCGGCTCCGCGTCCCGCACGACGAGCGGGACGAAGGTCCGGCGGTTGACCGGCAGCCCGGCGGCCCGCGCCCGCGGCAGCAGCTGCCGGGCCGGTACGACACCGCTGACCAGGTCGGTCAGCAGGCTCCGCGCCGACTGCTCCTCCCAGGAGCGGGACGCGCCGCCGCCGAGCATCCGGTGCAGCACGAGGGCCTCGGCGGCGCGGTCGGCGAGCAGCCGTCCGGTGGCGGTGTCGCCGCGGTAGCCGCACAGCAGGATCCGGCCCCAGCGCTCCCCGCGGCCGCCCAGTTCGGCGCGGATCCAGCCGTCGCCCTCGCTGCCGCCCGCCTGCCGGGCGATGCGCTCCCAGTCGCGCAGCACGTCGTCCACGGCCGGCCGCTCCCCCGCCGTGGCGAGGACGCGGTGGGCGAGGTTGGTGACGACGACCGGGCACGCGCTGTGCGCGGCGACCTCGTCGAGCAGCCGCTGCAGCGGGGCGCCCGCGGTGATGAGCGCGGTGAGCGCGGTGCGTACGGCCTCCGACAGGCTGACGGCCGCGAACTTGCGGCGCACCAGCCGGGACTGCACCTCCTCGGTCAGCTCGGCGAACGGGAAGGGCCGGTGCAGCACCACCATGGGCAGCCCGCAGCGCTCGGCGGCCCGGCGCATCACGTCCGGCGGCGCGGGGAACGCCCGGCCGAGGCCGAGCACCACGGCGGCGGCCTCCGCGCGGTGCAGGGACCGGATGTACTCGGCCTGCTTGTCCTCGTCACCGGCGAGCAGGACGCCGGTGGTCAGGACCATCTCGCCGCCGCTGAGCATCACGCCGACGTCGGGGGCCTCGGCGACGTGCACCCAGCGCACCGGCCGGTCGAGCTGACCGGCGCCGGCCACCACCTCGGGCTCCCCGGCGAGGACCCGTTCCAGGGTGAGGACCCGGCGGACCGACAGGACGGGCTCCGGGGGTTCCGGAGGCTTCGGGGCCGGCACGAAGGCCAGGGGCCGCGCCGCCCCGGGGCGGCCGGGCTCCGGCGGCCTCAGGGGTTCCGAGGCGGTGGTCATGGCGGTGTTCCCTTGCTCGGAGCTGTGCTCGCGGCCGGTCACCGGACCGGCCGCCCGTGCTACTGCGCGCTCCGCAGCGCGCCTTCGAGGATCGCGGCGCCCTCCTCGGCCTCCGCGACGGTCAGGGACAGCGGTGGGGCGATGCGCAGGGCGCTGGTGGTGTGGCCGCCGCCCTTGCCGATGAGCAGTCCGTCCGCACGGGCCGACTCCAGGACGGCGGCGGCCGCCCGCGGGTCGGCCTCGTCGGTGCCCGGTCTCACCAGTTCGACGCCGATCATCAGCCCTCGCCCGCGGACCTCCCGCACACCGGGCAGCTGCGCGGCCACGGACCGCAGCCGTTCGATGAGCAGCCCGCCGACCCGCCGGGCGTTGCCCTGGAGGTCGTGGTCGAGGAGGTACGTGAGGTTGGCGAGCCCCGCCGCCATGGTGATCTGGGTGCCGCCGAAGGTGGAGATGCTGTTGGCGTCCAGGCAGTTCATGATCTCGCCGCGGGCGACGACCCCGCCGATGGACATGCCGTTGCCGATGCCCTTGGCGAAGGTCAGCATGTCCGGCGGGCCGCTCCGTCCGTGCGCCTGCCAGCCCCAGAAGTGGTCGCCGGTGCGGCCCCAGCCGGTCTGCACCTCGTCGGCGATCCAGAGGATGCCGTGCTCGCGCAGCACGTCCCGGAAGGCCGCGTACAGGCCGTCGGGCGGGGAGGTGAAGCCGCCGACGCCCTGGACGGGCTCGGCGATCAGGGCCGCGGGCGGGCGGGTGTGGCCGAGGAGGTCCTCGAGGTCGTCCACGCAGGCCGCGATGAAGGCGTCGTCGTCGAGCTCGGCGAACGGGCCGCGGGTGCGGACTCCGCCGTGCACGTACAGCGTCTGCAGCGGGGACAGGGAGGTCGGGGACCAGCCGCGGTTGCCGGTGATGCCGACGGCGCTGAAGGAGCGGCCGTGGTAGCTGTTGCGCATGGCCAGGATCGTGTTGCTGCGCCGGTACGCCGTGGCGAGCAGCAGCGCGGTGTCGTTGGCCTCGGTGCCGGAGGTGGTGAAGAAGACGCGGGCGTCCGGGATGCCGCTCAACTGGGCGATACGCTCGGCCAGTTCGACCATCGGGCGGTTGAGGTAGAGCGTGGAGGAGTGCAGGATCCGCCCGGCCTGCTCGGTCACCGCCTTGGTCACCTCGGGCAGCGCGTGCGCGGTCATCGTGGTGAGGATGCCGCCGAAGAAGTCGAGGTAGCGCCTGCCGTCCGCGTCCCAGACGTGGCGGCCCTCACCGTGGGTGATCTCGATCGGGTCCTCGTAGTAGAGGGCGAGCCAGTCGGGCAGGACGGCCCGGTGGCGGGCGTACAGGTCGCTCACGGCCGCACCAGCCCTTCGTAGGCGTCGGGGCGGCGGTCGCGGTAGAAGGCCCACTGCTGGCGCACCTCGTCGATCAGGTCGAAGTCGAGGTCGCGGACGAGGAGTTCCTCCTTGGAGTCGTCGGCGACGTCCCCGACGAACTGGCCGCGCGGATCGACGAAGTACGACGTCCCGTAGAAGTCGTTGTCGCCGTACTCCTCCTGGCCGACGCGGTTGATCGCGGCGACGAAGTACTCGTTGGCGACGGCGGCGGCCGGCTGCTCCAGCTGCCAGAGGTGGGCCGACAGGCCGCGGTGGGTGGCGGAGGGGTTGTACACCAGCTGGGCGCCGTTCAGGCCGAGTTGCCGCCAGCCCTCGGGGAAGTGGCGGTCGTAGCAGATGTACACGCCGATCCGGCCGACCGCGGTGTCGAAGACGGGCCAGCCGAGGTTGCCGGGTTTGAAGTAGTACTTCTCCCAGAAGCCCTTGACCTGCGGGATGTGGTGCTTGCGGTACTTGCCGAGGACGGTGCCGTCGGCGTCGATCACGGCGGCGGTGTTGTAGTAGAAGCCCGGCTGCTCGACCTCGAACACCGGGACGACGATCACCATGCCGGTCTCGCGGGCGAGGTCCTGCATACGGCGCACGGTCGGGCCGTCCGGGACGGGCTCGGCCCAGCGGTAGTGCTCCGGCTCCTGGACCTGGCAGAAGTAGGGCGAGTTGAAGACTTCCTGGAACCCGATGATCCCGGCGCCCTGACGGGCCGCCGCTCGGGCGTGCTCCTCGTGTTTCGCGACCATGGACGCGGTGTCGCCGGTCCAGGTGGCCTGGACCAGGGCCGCACGGACGACGTTGGCCATGAGCTGCTCCTTCGACGGTACGTCAGAGCTTCTACGCCCGTAGAGGAGGCCGTAGAGGGACGAACGTAAGCCCCTGGGACGGCCTTGCCAAGACCATCGTCGTCAACCCGCTGAGTCGATCACGTTTCACACTCCTGTGGGTGAGTGAGGGGGTGAGTGACGGGGCTGGTGGGGCGCCCGATGCGGTGGGCGGGTGCGCCCGGGTGGGGCATCGCGGCGCCCGTCACGTGGCGAAGCCCGCGACCCGCAGGGCGTGCACCAGATCCCAGTGCCGCTCGTCGGAGACGCCCCGGGCGGCCTCCAGCAGCAGCGGGACGAGCCGCTGCGGATCGCCCTCGACGCTGCGGGCCGCCTCCTCGGGGGCGCGCACGCGCACGTAGGCGTCGAGCAGGGCGCGCGCCTCACGCCGGCGCCCCCCGCCGACCAGGCCGAGCACGGCCTCGCCGATCTCGGCGGCGGGCCGCGCGACACCCTGCCGCACGATCTGCCGGCCGTCGCCGGCGCGTCCGGCCGCGACCAGCGCGTCGGCCGCGGCGACTACCCGGTCGGCGGGCAGCGAGGCGGCCTCCCACAGCAGGGTCGCCCAGTCGGCGCCGAGGCCGGCGCGCTCCAGCTCGGCGGCGAGCAGCGGGAGCCGGGCGGCGGGCCAGTGGGCGGCCTCGATCAGCACGGCGTGCGCCTCGCCGGTACGTCCCTCGCCACGCAGCCGCGCCAGCGCCGCGACCGCCCCGGCGACGGCCTGCCCGGCTCCGGCGTCCACCGGTTCGGTCCGCGGCCGCGCGGCCTCCGCCGCCTCGGGGCCGGCGGCCCCGGCGAACCGCGCACCGCGCGGGCCGCGGCGGGCCGCCGCGGCCGGGGCGGGCGCCGGCACCAGCCCTGCTTCCGGCGGCACGCCCTCGGCGACGGCCTCTTCCTCGGCCATCCCGGCGAACCGCGCACTCCCCCGACGCCGCTTCCGCCCCACGCCACCAGCCGTCTCCGCCCGGGCGGCGCCGGTGCCGGCCGAAGCGGGCTGCCCTGTGCCATCGGCTCGCGCCGTGCGGCCCGCGGGGTCCTGGGCGGGGGCGATGGCACCGGGGGCGGGACCTGAGGCACCCGCGCCCGGAGCTACGGCACCGGGGGCACGCCCCTTAGCGCCCGCGCCCCGAGCGACTGCACCGGGGACACGCCCCGAGGCGTCCGCGACGAAGCCCACGACGTCAGGGTCAGGAGCCACGGCACCGGCAACGCGCCCCATGGCGTCCGCGCCCGCGTCCATGGCACCGCGGACCCGACCCGAGACGTCCGCGGCGGGATTCGTGCCGTCCGCCACCGGGGCCACGACACCGGGGACACCCCCCACAGCGCCCGCACCGGAGGCCGTGGCGCCCGGCGTGCGACCTGAGGCACCCGGGACGAGGCCCGAAGCATCCACGGCGGGACCCGAGGCGTCCGTGACGAAGCCCGGGGCGCCGGGGTCGGGAGCCCTGGTCCCGGTCGCCGGCGTCGTATGTCGGGGCAGCATGGTCAGCCGGGCCCGGAGTTCGGCGCAGCGGGCTGTCGCGCGGGTGTGGTCGTCGTGGGCCCAGGCGAGATCGGTGCGCAGGGCGTCGAGTTCGTCCTGGGTGGCCGCGTCGGTGAGGCGGCGGCTCAGCAGCGCCTGGTGCTCGGCCGCGTACCGCTGCCGGCGGAGCATCGCGGCGAGACGGTCGGCCAGCGCCTCCCGGCCGCCGGGCCGGGCGTCGTACGCGGCGAGCGCGGCGGCGTGCGCCGCGCGGGCCCGTTCCCGCTCGGACACCGCCTCGGCCGGACCGTGGTGCGCGGCGAGGTCCTGCAGCAGCGCCTCCAGCACGTCCCACGGCGGCACCTCACGGCCGTCGAGGCAGGCCCGCATCCCCTCCGGATCACGCTGCCAGAACACGCCGCACCAGCCGCCGCCCTGATCCAGGCGCGCCAGCAGGCCGTTCAGATAGTTCGCGAACTCCCGCACACGGCCCGGGAGTCGGTCCACAGTCATCGCTCAACTCCCGCCAGGCCGGAGCACTTTGGTTCCGTAGCGAACACCAGTCGTGTTACGGGGCCGCTACGGACAGTTTTCGGCGGGCGTAATGGGAGCTCCGCGGGCACGGAACGCAACCGTGACATCACACCGCGAGGGGCGTCACAACCTCGCCGGGCCGTACGCCGGCCCGGCGCCGAGTGCGGGCGGGAGCCGCCAGTGGGAAGGGGCCGGACCCGGGCCGCGGGTTTCTGCACATGCCTTCCTCAGGAACCCGTGTCATCGTGGCATGAGCGACCCCCAGCCGGGTTACCCGGCCCCGGCACGTCGTCAGCGCAGGAAGGGAAACGATGACCAGCGGCTTCATCGGCCCGGAGGGCGACCCCTTCGGCGAATTCCTCGCCCGCTTCTTCGGCGGACCGCGCCCCGGTCCCCGGCAGATAGACATCGGCAGGCTGCTCAGCCAGCCCGCCCGGGAGCTGGTGCGCGGCGCGGCGCAGTACGCCGCCGAGCACGGCAGCCGGGACCTGGACACCCAGCATCTGCTGCGGGCCGCGCTCGCCACCGAGCCCACCCGGAGTCTGCTCAGCCGGGCCGGCGCGGACCCCGACTCGCTCGCCATGGAGATCGACGAGCGGTCCGGCCCGGCCCAGGTACCGCAGGGCGAGACACCTCCGCCGACCTCCCTCTCGCTCACCCCGGCCGTCAAGCGCGCCCTTCTCGACGCGCACGACATGGCCCGTGCGAGCGGGGCGGGATACATCGGCCCCGAACACGTCCTGAGCGCGCTGGCCGCGAACCCCGACTCCGCGGCCGGGCACATCCTGAACGCGGCCCGGTTCTCCTCCGGCGGCGCGCCCGAGGCGCCGGAGGCCGCGCAGCCGCGCTCCGAGCGGCAGCGCGCCACCTCCACGCCCACCCTCGACAAGTACGGGCGGGACCTGACCGACCTGGCCCGGCAGGGGCGCATCGACCCCGTGATCGGGCGGGACATGGAGATCGAGCAGACCATCGAGGTGCTCTCCCGCCGGGGCAAGAACAACCCGGTGCTCATCGGTGACGCGGGCGTCGGCAAGACCGCCATCGTGGAGGGTCTCGCGCAGCGCATCGCCGACGGCGACGTGCCCGACGTACTGACCGGCCGCCGGGTGGTGGCCCTGGACCTGACGGGCGTCGTCGCGGGCACCCGCTACCGGGGCGACTTCGAGGAGCGCCTCAACAACATCGTGGGCGAGATCCGCGACAACTCCGGGCGGCTGATCGTCTTCATCGACGAGCTGCACACCGTCGTCGGCGCGGGCGCGGGCGGCGAGGGCGGGGCGATGGACGCGGGCAACATCCTCAAGCCCGCGCTGGCCCGCGGCGAGCTGCACATCGTGGGCGCGACCACGCTGGAGGAGTACCGGCGGATCGAGAAGGACGCGGCGCTGGCCCGCCGCTTCCAGCCGATCCTGGTGCCCGAGCCGTCCGTCGCGGACGCCCTGGAGATCCTGCGCGGCCTGCGCGACCGCTACGAGGCCCACCACCAGGTCCGCTACACCGACGAGGCGCTGACGGCCGCGGTGGAGCTGTCCGACCGCTATATTTCCGACCGCCGGCTGCCGGACAAGGCGATCGACCTGATCGACCAGGCCGGCGCCCGGGTGCGGCTGCGCGCCCGGACCAAGGGCACCGACGTACGGGCCATGGAGCGCGAGGTCGAGCAGCTCTTCCTGGACAAGGACCAGGCGGTCGCGGACGAACAGTACGAGCGGGCCACGCAGTTGCGTGACCGCATCACCGACCTGAAGCGGCAGATCGCCCAGGCCAGCGGGGACGAGGAGGCCGACGAGGGGCAGAACCTGGAGGTCACCACCGAGGCCATCGCCGAGGTGGTCTCCCGGCTGACCGGCATTCCGGTGAGCAGCCTGACCCAGGAGGAGAAGGAGCGCCTGCTCGGCCTGGAGCAGCACCTGCACCGGCGGGTCGTCGGGCAGGACGAGGCGGTCGGTGTGGTCGCCGAGGCGGTGCTGCGCTCGCGCGCCGGGCTGGCCAGCCCGGACCGGCCGATCGGCAGCTTCCTGTTCCTCGGCCCGACCGGCGTCGGCAAGACGGAGCTGGCCCGGGCGCTCGCCGAGGCGCTGTTCGGCAGCGAGGACCGCATGGTGCGGCTGGACATGAGCGAGTACCAGGAGCGGCACACGGTCAGCCGGCTGGTGGGCGCGCCGCCCGGATACGTCGGGCACGAGGAGGCCGGGCAGCTCACCGAGGTGGTGCGCCGGCATCCGTACTCGCTGCTCCTCCTGGACGAGGTGGAGAAGGCGCACCCGGACGTCTTCAACATCCTGCTGCAGGTCCTCGACGACGGCCGGCTGACCGACGCCCAGGGCCGCACGGTGGACTTCACCAACACCGTGATCGTGATGACCAGCAACCTCGGTTCCGAGGCCATCACCCGGCGCGGAGCCGGGATCGGCTTCGGGGCGGGCGGCGCCGAGGCGGACGAGGAGGCGCGGCGCGAGCAGATCCTGCGCCCGCTGCGCGAGCACTTCCGGCCGGAGTTCCTCAACCGCATCGACGAGATCGTCGTCTTCCGCCAGCTCAGTCCCGAGCAGTTGCGGCAGATCACCGATCTGCTGCTGGAGCGGACCCGGCGGATGCTGCACGCGCAGGGCGTCGCCGTCGAGTTCTCCGACCCGGCCGTCGACTGGCTCGCCCAGCGCGGTTACCAGCCCGAGTACGGGGCCCGTCCGCTGCGCAGGACCATCCAGCGCGAGGTGGACAACCGGTTGTCGCGGCTGCTGCTGGACGGACGGGTCGCCGAGGGCAGCCGGGTCACGGTGGAGGTGGCGGACGGACGGCTCACGTTCCGCACCAACGGGGCCCAAGGGCAGGAGGGGCAGGACACGGCGCCGACCGCCGACACGCCCTGAGAGGTTCGACGCCGTCGGACGCCGAAACGCCCTGAGAGGTTCGGCGCCCGGCGGCGTCCGCGCTGACGAAGTCCGCGCCCGACGACGTCCGCCCCCGCCCGGTGACGGGGGGCGGACGCCTCAGGCGGTCACTGCGCCGGCCGCACCACCATCGCCGAGCCGCCGCCCCGGCGCACCTTCTCGGCCGCGGCCAGCCACTCGCCGTTCGGCAGCCGCTGCACGCCCGTGGCGGCGCCGATCTCGGGGTTGAGCTTGAAGGAGTGCCCGATCGCCTCCAATTGTGTGCGCAACGGGCTGTCGTAGAGCCCTGGTTCGAGTTCGGTCTGGGCCGCGTTGCGCTGGCTGGCGCGGGGCGCGGCGATCGCGTCGGCCAGCGGCAGCCCGCGGTCGAGGAACCCGGTCAGGGTCTGCAGCACGGTGGTGATGATGGTGGCCCCGCCCGGCGAACCGAGCGCCACCACCGGCCGGCCGGCCTTGTCCAGCACGATCGTCGGCGAGATCGACGAGCGCGGCCGCTTGCCCGGGCCAGGCAGGTTCGGGTCGTGCACCGCGGGGTTGGCCGGGGCGAAGGAGAAGTCCGTCAGCTCGTTGTTGAGCAGGAAGCCGCGGCCGGGCACGGTGATGCCGCTGCCGCCGGTCTGCTCGATGGTGAGGGTGTAGGAGACGACGTTGCCCCACCGGTCGGCGACCGTCAGGTGCGTGGTGTTCTCGCCCTCGTACGTCGTCGGGGCCGCCTTGCCGCCCGTGGCGCAGTCCGCCGGGTGGCGCGGGTCGCCCGGGGCGACGGGGCTGGTGAGGACCGCGTCGTCCTTGATCAGGCAGGCCCGCGAGTCGGCGTACCGCTGCGACAGCAGCTCCTTGGTCGGTACGTCCTCGAAGGCGGGGTCGCCGACCCAGCGGCCCCGGTCGGCGAACGCGATGCGGCTCGCCTCGATGTAGCGGTGCAGGTACTGGGCCTCGGTCGCCTTCGAAAGGTCCGTCCGCTCCAGGATGTTGAGCGCCTCGCCGACGGTGGTGCCGCCGGAGGAGGAGGGTGCGATGGAGTAGACGCCCAGGCCGCGGTAGGACGTCCTGGTGGGCGCCTGGTACTTGGCGCGGTAGGCCGCGAGGTCCTTCTCGGACAGCTTGCCGGGGCGGGCTTTCCAGCCGGAGGCGGGGTCCACGGGCGGGTGTTCGGCCGTGTCGACGATGTCGTCGCCGAGGTCGCCGTGGTAGATCGCGCCGACGCCCTTCCTGCCCAGCTCCGCGTAAGTCCGGGCCAGGTCGGGGTTCTTGAAGGTGGAGCCGACGACCGGGAGCCTTCCGTCCGGCAGGAACAGGCGGGCGGTGTCGGGGAAGTAGCGGAACCGGGTCTCGTTGGACGCGGTCTGGGAGCGGAAGGTGTCGTCGACGGTGAAGCCCTCGCGGGCTATCCGCTCGGCGGGCTTCAGGACGGTGCCGAGCCGCCGGGTGCCCCATGCGTCCAGGGCCGCCTGCCAGGTGGCGGGCGTGCCCGGTGTTCCGACGCTCAGGCCGCTGCTGACGGCGTCGGCGAAGGCGAGCGGCTTGCCGTTCTCCAGGAAGAGGTCGGAGCCGGCGCTCAGCGGTGCCGTCTCGCGGCCGTCGACGGTGTGCACCGTGCGGGTGCGGGCGTCGTAGTAGACGAAGTAGCCGCCTCCGCCGATGCCGGAGGAGTACGGCTCGGTGACGCCGAGGGCGGCGGCGGTGGCGACGGCCGCGTCGACGGCGTTGCCGCCCTTGCGCAGCACCTCGATGCCGGCCGCGGAGGCGTCCGCGTCGACGCTCGCGACGGCGCCCCCGTAGCCGACGGCGACCGGGACCTTCTCCACCGGTCTCGTCCGCCCGGCGGGAGGCGCCGTCGCCCCCACCGACAGCACGGCGGCAGAGACCGCCAGGACCGCGAGCTTCCGTGCGACAGGGCGACGCATCCGCACCTCCAGTCAGAGACCGTCCCGGCAGCCTAAACCATTGCCATGCCCTCGTCAGGAGGGTCCGGAACGGGGTCGCGCCCGAACCGCTACCATGCGCGGCCATGAACGACGACGTGCGTAACATCGTCCTGGGTGTGATAGCCGCCGGCATCTCCGCAGCGCTCGGCTGGCTGGCCCGCACCTACCTGTGGCGGCGCAAGCTGCGCCGCAAGCAGGCCTTCTTCGGACTGCCCGACAACGCCGAGTCCCTCCTGGTGGTCAACCGCGACGCGGGCGGCCCCGAGCTGACGGTGACGCGGCGCGACGTGTTCGCCCTCCTCGAACTCTCCGCCCTCATCAAGGACTGTCACGCGAACGCCCAGGTCGTCGCGCACGACGCGGCCCAGCAGGGCTTCGGCGAGCGCACCGAGTTCTGCGTGGGCGGGCCGGCCTCCAACCGCCGGATGGCGGCACATCTCGCCTCCCTGCTGCCCGGCATTCGGGTGAATACCGAGGCCGAGCCGGGGCCGGAGCGCGGGGCCTTCCAGATCGGCGGCGAGCGCTACCGGCTGGAGCGGGGCCGCAGCGAGTACGTGCTGCTGGCCCGGCTGACCGCCGGGGAGCGCCGCGAGGCGCGGCCGGTGTTCCTCTTCTGCGGCCAGCGCGCGATCACCAACCAGGCCGCGACCCGCTATCTCGCCCGCAACCACGAGCGCCTGGCCCGCAAGTACGGCACGAACACCTTCGTGCTGCTGCTGAAGGTGGTCAACTCGCAGGCGTACGGCCCGGACGTGGTCGAGCTCGTCGCGGACGTGACCCGCCCGGCGCAGGCGCCGCTGCCGGTCCCGGCGCAGACCCGGACCTCGCACCGGGCGGCGAACTGAGGTCGCCGGCCGTCCCCCGCGGACACCCGATCAACACTTCAACAAGCTTTACCCGTACGTAACTTACCGACGGGTTACTTCCGGTAAGGGTCCGAGGTTACCGTCGGGTCACTTTGCACTGACACGAGTGAGGAGTGATCCGTGGGAACCGACCGCAAGGCCCTGCGCACGACCGCCGCGGGCGCCGTCTCGGCGGCTCTGATCGCCGGCAGCGCCCTCGGGCTCGCCCCCGCCGCGGCCGCGGCCACGGGCGGCGTCCGCTTCGTCGACATCACCGGCGACGGCGGCACCGTCCTGAAGGCCAACGTCGTCACCCCGGCCGCCGCCGACGGCTCCCGCCACTACCCGCTCGTCGTGCTGCCCACGAGCTGGAGCCTGCCCCAGATCGAGTACCTCGCCCAGGCGCAGAAGCTCGCCGACTCCGGCTACGTGGTCGTCACCTACAACGTGCGCGGCTTCTGGCAGTCCGGCGGCCGAATAGAAGTGGCCGGCCCGCCCGACTGGGCCGACGCGTCCAAGGTGATCGACTGGGCCCTCGCCCACACCCCGGCCGACCCAGGGCACATCGGCATGGCGGGCGTCTCCTACGGCGCCGGCATCAGCCTGCTCGCCGCCGAGCACGACCCGCGCGTCAAGGCGGTGGCCGCGCTCAGCGGCTGGGCGGACCTGATCGGCTCGATCTACTCCGGCCGCACCCAGCACGTCCAGGCGGCGGCCCTGCTCGACGGCACCGCCACCCTCACCGGCCGCGAGAGCCCTGAACTCCGGCAGGTCTTCGACGACTTCTACGCGTCCGACCTGAGCAAGGAACAGGACCTCGTGAACTGGGGGAAGAAACGTTCTGCCGCGACCTACGCCGACCGCCTGAACAAGAACGGCACGGCGGTCCTGCTCGCCAACGGCTGGGGCGACAGCGTCTTCTCGCCCAACCAGTACGCCGACTTCTACGAGCGGCTCACCGGCCCGAAGAGACTGGAACTGCGCCCCGGCGACCACGCCACCGCCGAGCTGACCGGACTGTTCGGGCTGCCCAACGACGTGTGGACCGACACCCGGCGCTGGCTGGACCGCTACCTCAAGGGCGCGGACAACGGCATCGACCGCGAGCAGCCGGTGCAGCTGAAGTCCCGCTCCACGGACGGCTACGAGGGCTACCCGGACTGGAAGTCGGTGGGCGCCGCGCGGCGGAAGTTCGACCTCGCGGGCACGACGACCATCCACGCCAACATCGACTCGGGAGCGGACGGCGGTGTCGTCTTCCTGTCCGGCATCCTCGACCAGGTGGCCCGGACTCCCCCGATCGCGTCGATCCCGCTGCTCCCCCGCCGCTGGGCCGCCGTCTGGCAGTCGGAGCGGTACGCCACCACGCAACGGGTGCGCGGCACCGCGACGTTGCACACGACCCTCACTCCGGCCGCGGAGAGCGGCACGTTCGTGGCCTACCTGTACGACGTGGGCCCGCTCGGCTTCGGCAAGCTGGTCACCCACGCGCCCTACACCTGGCACGGGCGCACGCCCTCGGAGGCGTTCGGAGTGGATCTGCCGCTGTACTCCACCGCCTACGACGTCCCGGCCGGACACCGGCTCGCGATGGTCGTCGACACGGTCGACCCGCTCTACATCGAGCACAACCCGTCCGGCGCGCAGCTGACCTTCTCCTCGCCTGCGGACGATCCGTCGTACGTGTCCGTCCCACTGCGCGAGCAGTGATCTCCGGCTGCCGCCGGCCGGGTATGGCTCTGTGAACTGCTGCCCCCTACGGTCGAGGGCCGTGGGGGGTCCCCCACCCGGCAGCAGCGTCCCTTCCCGGTGGAAACCGGCTGGATCTCCGCCACCACAGGGATGAACGGCACATCCTAGTCGAGGGTCCGACGCGATGGTCCGGTCGGTGTGGAGGAACTCCCCGTGTGCGGTCGGGAGACGGAGCGGGGCGGACCCTTCAGGGGCACCACCAGCCGGTTGATGAGGTGACGTCACGCGGTTCGATCGACGGATCGACGGCCATAACCCGCCCTACTCGCTCTCGGCTGTGTCCTGGCTGCCGCAAACTATCCAGCCCGGAGCGGACTCCGCACTCGACACGCACCCGTGCGGCATAAACCGTATTTACGTCGCGCCGCTGGTCAGGGCCGTACTCGGCCGTGTCCGGGCCCCGGCGTCCCCCGCGTTCCCGGCGGGTGCGCGCCCGGGTTTCTCACGTCTCCGCGGCCTCCGCGTAGACCTGCGACAGCTCCGGCACGCCGCTCACCGCCCATTCCTGACCGGCGGTCACCACGTCGATCTCACGGCCGGAGGCCAGCCGGATGATCGGCGCTCCGGTGGGCAGGATCCGCCAGCCGGCGCCGGGGACGGTGCGCACGACGACCGTGCCGAGGTAGAGTCCGGCGTCGTTGCCGAGCCAGGGCAGTATCTCCGTGTCCTCGCGCCAGCGCGGCAGCAGTTGGTCGAGTGCCTCCAGCGAGGCGACGGAGTCGTCGAGCCGGACGCCCGCCTCGGACGCCTGGGAGCGCAGCAGTTCGCACTCGGCCAGCAGATCGGCCAGACCCTCGCGTCTCTCGGCCGCCCCCTCCCGCTCCTCGCCGCCCTCGGGGAACACCGCGACACCGAAGGCGGATCCGTGCCGCTTGCGCCACCTGCCCAGAAAGGGGATGTCCATGGGCCCCAGCGTGACAGTCGCACCGCTGTGCGCACCACAGGCGCGCGGGCCGGAACGGGTCAGTCGGGCCGGACCGGCTCCAGGGGGCGGCGGGGGACGCGGTCCAGCGTCGCCACCGGGTGCCGTGACGGCCGTACGGGAGCCCGTTCGGCCCGGGGAAGCATGATGGTGCGGGACAGGACGAAGGTCGCGGGAACGGCCGCCGCGGAGGCGAGCAGGGGGGCGAACCGGCTTCCGGCGTGCAGGACGCCGACGATCACGTAGACGCCGGTCGTCGTGATCAGGAAACCGGTCGCGTTGGTGAGCGGGAAGAACAGGAACTTCCGCCAGGTCGGCCGTGTGCGGTAGGTGAACCGGGCGTGCAGGAAGAACGATCCGGTCATACTCAGCGCGAACGCGGCGGTGTGCGCGACGAGATACGGCGACCATGTCAGCAACAGCAGGTAGAACCCGTAGTAGACGGCGGTGTTGACGACACCGACGAGGGCGAAGGCCAGGACCTGGGCAGGTGTCCGGCGCCCGTGCGCGCTGTCCATCGGGACCGTGAGCCGCCGCCCCGCTCAGACGTCGAGGTCCACGACCACCGGGGCGTGGTCCGAGGCGCCCTTGCCCTTGCGCTCCTCGCGGTCGACGTAGGCGTCGGTGACCGCCTTCGCGAAGGGCTCGTTGGCGTAGACGAGGTCGATGCGCATCCCGCGGTTCTTGGGGAAGCAGAGCTGGCGGTAGTCCCAGTACGTGTAGGGGTGCGCGTACTTCAGGGGGCGCGGGACGACGTCGGCGAGGCCGGCCTCGCGCAGGGCGGCCAGGGCGGCGCGCTCGGCGGGCGTGACATGGGTGCTGCCCTCGAACGCGGCGATGTCGAAGACGTCGTCGTCCGTCGGCGCCACGTTGTAGTCGCCGAGGACCGCGAAGGGGCGGCTGCCGGCCGCGTCGCCCGCGACGGCGGCCTTCAGTGCCTCGAACCACCGGAGCTTGTACGCGTAGTGCGGGTGGTCCACCTCGCGCCCGTTGGGCACGTACACCGACCAGACGCGGACCGGGCCGCAGGTGGCGGAGATGGCGCGGGGCTCCTGGACGCCGTCGTAACCGGGGTCGCCGGGCAGGCCCTTGACGACGTCCTCCAGGCCCACCCGGGAGAGCACCGCCACGCCGTTCCACCTGCCGGTGGCGTGGACCGCGGCCTCGTATCCCGCCTCGCGGAGCCGGTCGAAGGGGAACTGGTCCTCGGCGATCTTGGCTTCCTGGAGGCACAGCACATCGGTGCCGCTGCTCTCCAGCCAGTCGAGCAGTCTGGGCAGGCGGGCGGTGATCGAGTTCACGTTCCAGGTCGCGATGCGCATGTCCCACAACCTACCGGGCGGCACCGACAACGCGTCCCGCCCGGCCTCCCTCGCGGCTGTGACCAGGGAATTCGCCTCCCCGGCCATCAGACTTCGGCGGACGACCCCGGCGTCAGCCGCAGGTGCTCCGCGCCGCCCAGGGCACCGATCTGGCGGTCGTAGATCGGGCGGGCGAGGTCGGTGAGCAGAGCGTCGTGGACGTCGTAGGCGCGCTGCGGCTTGACCTCGCGGACGTAGTCGATCACCTCGGCGATCTTGTTCCAGGGGGCCATCACCGGCAGCATCAGCGTCTCGACCGGCCCGCCGGGCACGGTGAGCGCGTCGCCGGGGTGGAAGACGCGGCCGCCGTCGATCAGATAGCCGACGTTGGTGACGCGCGGGATATCCGGGTGGATCACCGCGTGCAGCTCGCCGTGGACCTGGACGTCGAAGCCCGCGGCGGTGAAGGCGTCGCCGTGGCCGACGGTGTGCACGCGGCCGGGGAAGGCCGCGGAGATCTGGTCCGCGACGGACCTCAGGGTCCAGATCTCGGCGCCCGGGTTCGCCTCCAGGGCGGCGCGCAGCCGGCCTTCGTCGAAGTGGTCGGGGTGCTCGTGGGTGACCAGGACGACGTCCGCGCCGACCGCCGCGTCCTCCTCGCTGAACCCTCCGGGGTCGACGACGAGCGTCCGCCCGTCCTTCTCGAGGCGAATACAGGCGTGCGACTTCTTGGTGAGCTTCATCTGATCTCCTTCGAGGAAGTTCCGCCGTCAAGGGCGGGGAGAAATCGAACCCCTGCGGGGCAGGGCAAGGGACGCCGATTCGCCGTCGGCGCGAACCGGCGTCCGTTCACCGACAACCGTCAGGGGCCATCACAAACTGATGGACAAGTATGTGAGCTGTGCGAACCTGCGTGAAGCGGGCGTTCAAGTAGCGCTTCCGTCCGACTGATGCGCAGGCGGCAGAGCTGTCGCGCACGTTCGGGTGCGTGCGGAAGGTCTACAACCTGGCGCTCGCCGCCCGTACGCACCTGGACGCTGCGGGCCGAGCGGATCAACTACAACGCCACGTCGGCGATGCTGACGGCGTGGAACGAGACCGAGGAACTGGCCAACCTCAACGACGTCTCCTCCCGCCGCCGGGGGCAGGCCCCGGCGACAGCCAGGCACAGGCCCCGGCAGCCGGGTGCGGGCCGTCGTGGCCGGCGTCGTCACTCCGTGGGGGTCGTCTCCTCGCGGATCACCTGCTGGGCCACCCGGAAGGCCCTGTTCGCGGCGGGCATGCCGCAGTAGACCGCCGTCTGGAGCAGCACCTCCCCGATCTCGTCCGGGGTGAGGCCGTTGCGCAGGGCGGCCCGGGTGTGGGAGGCGAGCTCGTCGAGGTGGCCGCCCGCGACCAGGGCGCCGAGGGCGACGCAGCTGCGGGTGCGCCGGTCGAGACCGGGCCGGTCCCAGATCTCGCCCCAGGTGTAGCGGGTGAGGAGCTGCTGGAAGTCCCCGGAGAAGTCGTCGGCCTCGGCCAGTTCCCGGTCGACGTGCGCGTCGCCGAGCACCTCGCGGCGCAGCTTCAGGCCGGTGTCGTAGGCGTCCGACCGGTCCGTGGACCGGGGCGGGACGGCCGCCGGGGCGATCTCGGCGACCGGGCCGGCCTGCCGGCGGACGGGCAGGCCGGACCTGGCCGCCGGCGCCACGGCCGCCGTCTGGCCCGTGGTCTGCTCGAAGGCGGACTGCCAGGCGGTGGAGAAGTGCCTGACCAGCAGGTCGGTGACGGCGGCGGGCTGCTCGACCGGGACCAGGTGGGAGGCGCCGGGGACGACCGCGAGGCGGGCGTCCGGGATGCCGGCGACCAGGGTGCGCGCCTCGGCGGGGCCGGTGACCTGGTCGTCCGAGCCGACCAGGACCAGGGTCGGCACGCCGACGCGGGCGAGTTCGGCCCGCGCGTCGAAGGAGGCGAGCGCCTCGCAGGCGGCTATGTAGCAGCCGGGGTCGGTGGTGCGCACCATCTGCACGGCCCAGTCGGTGATCGCGGGCTGGGCGGCGGCGAAGCCGGTGGTGAACCAGCGGTCGGGGGACGTTCGGGCGATGGGGTCGAGACCGTTGGTACGGACGATCACCCCGCGCTGCCGGAACTCGTCGGCCGTGCCGAACCGGGGCGAGGCGGCGATCAGGGCGAGCGAGGCGAGGCGCTCGGGGTGGCGCAGAGCCAGTTCGATGCCGACCGCGCCGCCGAGCGCGCAGCCCGCGTAGCCGACGCGCTGCGCACCGAGTGCGTCCAGGGTGGCGAGCAGCCGGGCGGCCAGGTCGGAGACGGAGGGGGCCGGGTACGCGGGTGCGCCGCCGTGTCCCGGCAGGTCGAACCGGACGACCCGCCACTGCTTCGCCAGCTCCGGGACCTGCCGGTCCCACATGTGCCACGTCGTTCCCAGCGACGGTCCCAGAACCAGTACCGGGGCGTCCTCGGGGCCATCACAGCGGTACTGCAGCGTCGCGGTCGTCTTCTCACTCACTCGGATGACGCTCTCACATCCCACACTTCCGCATGTGCAGGGGTCGCCGCACCGTGCGGATCTCCCCACGTTGTGGCGGAGGTGCGGAGATGTTCGGCGTACGAGCGGCCCCGTCGCACCGTACGGTCGAGGGCGTGCTAGCGGCGTACTCCGTACTTCGGAGGGGGCGTCAGGTGCCCGCCCGGGTGGGCTCGCGGTCCGGGTGCAGGGCGAGTCGCCACACCCGCTGCCAGTCGGCCGGGGGTCTGCTGGGCGGGGTCCCGGGCCGGTGGCGGGGCACCCGGACCCGCAGCGCGCCGGGGACGATCCGGCAGACGACCGGGGTGCGCAGCGGGACGGACTCGCCGTCGATGCCGACCGGCACCGTGGCGGTGTCCGCCTCGACGACGACCTCCGGCGCGGTCAGCCGCCGCACGCCCTGGGATCCCGGGCCGCTCAGCATCCGGGCCGCCTCGGCGGTGCTGCCGACGCTGACGCACAGCACGCCGAGCCGTCCGGAGTCCAGGCTCTCCCGCAGCCCGGGGTGCGCGGTGTCGACGGCACGCCGGTAGGGGTTGTTGCTGACCAGCAGGGCCTGGAGGTCGTCGACGCGGGTCCGTCCGGCGCGCATCCGCAGCCGGGGCCCGTCGTCGCCGGTGAGCAGTCCGGGCAGGGTCTGGAGGGCGGTGCGCAGCTTGTCGTCCCGGTAGGCGGGATCGCTGACCACGGCCGCGTACGCGCCGAAGGAGGCGTTGTTGACGAAGACGCGGTCCGCGGCGAACCCGAGGTCGACGCGGAGTTCGACGCCGTCGGTGAGCGCCTCCAGGGCGGCCGCGGGGTCGTCCCGGTCCAGGCCGAGGTCGAGGGCGAAGTGGTTGCGGGTGCCGGCCGGGATCACCAGGAACGGCAGGTCGTGGGCGGCCGCGATCTCGGCCACCAGGGCCTGAGTGCCGTCGCCGCCGGCCACGGCGAGCAGGTCGGCTCCGTCGCGCACCGCGCGCCTGGCCAGTTCCGCGACGTCCGTGTGCCGTTCCGGGTCCAGCAGGACCACCTCGGCACCGGCCTCCCGGGCCTTCTCGGCCAGGTGGAAGCGCTCCACCTTGCCGCCGCCGGAACGCGGGTTCATGACGATCCAGGGCCGGCGCGGTGCCTCGGCCGTGGCCGGTTCCCGTTCCCGTGAACCCGCGGCGCCCCCGGGGGTGAGGGCGACGCGCGCGGCGGCCAGGGCCAGGGCCCACAGGACCAGGGCGAGGACGGCCGGGCCGAGCATGCCGTGCGCGGCGTAGAGGGCGAGGACCGCCGACGGTACGGCGACGACCAGGGCCGCTCCCAGGGCGCGGACCGCTCCGGTGTGCGCGAGCGTCCACCACAGACCGGCCGCGGTGAGGGCCAGCCCGGCCATGCCGAGCGGCACCCACAGCAGACTCGTGAGCCCGGCGGCGACCAGGGGCACCAGCACGCCGCCCAGCAGGGCGAGCAGCGCCAGCCGCGCCCACACCGCGGGTCTCGTGCGGTGGGCCGCCGTCCGTCCGGTAGCGGGGGCGTGCCTGTCACGCCGGTGCCGCACCTCGTGCTCCTTCTCCGCGTCCTGCCGGGTTGCGCCGCGACGGAGACGAAGGTGCGGCGGGGCCCGTACGCCCCGCCGCACCCTCGTCGGCGCGGTCCTGTCCCGGTGGGCGCACGGCCTACCGGTAGCCGGCGGATTCCTCGGGGCGCACCACGCACAGCGCCCAGATGACGAACCCGGAGATCGCGATGGCCACGATGGACCACACCGGGTAGTACGGCAGGGAGAGGAAGTTGGCGATGATGATGAGGCTTGCGATCACCACACCGCCGACGCGTGCCCACATCGCTCCCTGGAACAGACCCAGGCTCACGACCACGGCGACCGCCCCGAGGATGAGGTGGACCCAGCCCCAGCCGCTGAGGTTGAACTGGAAGACGTAGTTGGGCGTGGTGACGAACACGTTGTTCTGGGCTATGCCCATGATGCCGCGGAAGATGTCGAGCACCCCGCCGATCATGAGCATGACGGCGCCGAACATCATCAGGCCGCCGGCCCACTGCTGCTTCGCCGGCTCCGGGCGTGCGTGGTGTGCTGTGGTCATGCTGGTGCCTCGTTTCGTTCTCGGTCCGGCGTTGTCTTCAGCGGCCGGGGGTGGAGGTGACGGAGGTGGAACTGCCGGCGGGTGCGCCGCCGCTCAGGAGCTGTTCTTTGGCCCGGGCGAACTCCGCGTCGGTGATGTCGCCGCGGGCGCGCATCTCGGAGAGCCGGGCGAGGTCGTCCACGCCGCTGGTCCGGCCGCCGGCAGCGGTCTCCCGGACGTAGGCGTCGAACGCCTGCTGCTGCGCGCGGGCCTGCGCGACCTCACGGCTGCCCATGTCCTTGCCGCGCGCGATGACGTAGACGAGGACGCCGAGGAACGGCAGCAGGATCACGAAGACCAGCCAGCCCGCCTTGCCCCATCCGCTCATGGAGTCGTCGCGGAAGATGTCGACGATGACGCGGAAGAGCAGGACGAACCACATGATCCACAGGAAGAACCAGAGCATGGTCCAGAAGGCGCCCAGCAGCGGATAGTCGTACGCCAGGTACGTCTGCGCATTCATGTCTCTCCTCCGTTTCCGGGCCCCGGCCCGGCTGCGGCTCGGTGCCGTACTCAGCGTGCGCACGGCAAGAACGCCGCGTCCTCACCCGGGACGGGTGAGAGTGGGGCCGGTGATCGGCGCGCGGATCCGGCGACGGCCGGGGGCCGCCCGAGACCCGCGCGGTGCTCAGGGGACCGCACGGCCCGGTTCGCCTCCGGCGCCCGTCCGGGCGGTGTCGTCGCCGGCCGCGCCGGCGAGGACCGCCAGGACGAACAGGACGACGAGCACGACGAGCAGGACCAGGGCCACCACGGCCGCCGTCGGGTAGTTCCAGAGCACGAGGGTGAGGGCGCCCGCCGCGATGACGACCCCGGTGGTCCACCCGCGGTGGGTGTCCAGCCAGCGGCCCGTGGCCCCGGTCCGCATCCCGCCGCGGGCGAGGGCCCGGCCGGCGGTCGCGGTGCCCCGTCCCGCGAGCGACCGGACGGCGGTGGCCGCGCGTGCGGGGCCGTACAGGAACGCGGCCAGCGCGGTGATCACGGCGACGACCAGGAGGGTGCGCGCGCTGTCGCGCAGGAAGCGGAGGAAGGTGTCGAAGATCGCGGCGGCGGCGTCGGGCGGGAGGGTGGCCGGGGGCACGCTGTTCAGGTACATCTGCCGTACGACGGCCAGTGCCACGAGGAGCACCACCATCATCACGCCGATGCCGGTGGCCGTGACCATGAGCATGAAGCGGTGCGCCGGAGCGGTCCAGACGGCGAGGGCGGCGAGGAGGACGGTCAGCACCGGAAGCCAGGTGCCGACGATGTTCAGCAGCCGCAGCGCGCTCTGGGCATTGTTGAGCTGGTCGGTCTTGAACAGGGTGACCGTGCGGTCGGGGGCCGGGATGACGGACGCCTTCTGGAAGCCCGCGTCGACCAGCCGCTGCTTGACCTGGTCCACGACGACCCCGATGTCCAGCTGCACGGTGTCGCCCTGGGCGCGCAGGGCGCCGCTCTCGTTGCCCGTCAGCATGTTGACCACCGAGGAGTGGGCCCGCTGGTTGGCGTTCACCCACACCTGCTCGAAGAAGTTGCTGGTGATCACCTTGCTGATGGTGCGGTGCACGACGTCGGTGGCGGCGCTGCGCAGCGGGCCGGTCAGCGCGGAGGAGGCGTCCACGACCCGCCGGGGCGCCCCGGCGTCCGCGAGTGCCTTGGTGAGGGACGCGGTGATCGCCTGCACGTCGATCTCGTCGACGACCCGGGTGGTCAGCTTGTCGGTGACGGTGTTCTGCACGGCCGGTTCCGAGGCCAGCGGCGCCACGGTCTGCACATAGCGGTCGGTGTCGAACACCTGCGAGTGCACCCACGCGGCGACCACCGCCAGGGGGGCGAGTACGAGCGTCACGACCAGCAGCAGCGAGGCGCCCACGCGGCGCGCGCGACGGTGCCGTACGTGCGCCGCACGCCGCAACCGCTCGTACTCCTCCCGCTCGGCGGCGCTCAGGGGCTGCGAGGAGGGGGGTTCGGCCGGAGGCCCGGCGGGGGGCTCGGCGGGGGGCGGGGGGCCGGCCGAGGGCCCGTCGGGTGCCGGGGTGCCGTCGGGGGGCTTGTCGTCGCCGGAGGCTGAGGGTCCGGATCCTGGGGTCGAGGCCATGCGTCCTCCTCGGTCGTTCGGGCCGGCCGGTGGAAGCGCCCGGTGCTGCCGTGCGTCCGTGCGGGGACGGCGGGGTCGTGGACGCGACGCGCGCGAGCGGTGCCGGATCCCGGAGGCCGGCCGACGCCCACGCACGGAGGGGGCCGGGGCTCAGACGGGGGCGGCCGGGCCGGTCCGGAGTCCGCCGCGGGCCCGGCGCAGTGTCGCCCGCCAGGCGAAGGCGACGCCCAGCTCCACCACCCCGAGCAGGACCAGCCACAGACCGAGCAGCCGGGTCAGCGCGACCGCCGACTCCACCGGCAGCGCGAGGACCACGATCCCCGCGACGATGCCCAGGGCCGCGGCGCCGAAGACGAAGCCGCGGTGCGGCAGCCCCTTGGCGACGACGGCCGTGTAACCGGTCAGCATCCCGGTCACCAGCCAGACGACCCCCACGATCAGCGACAGGGCGGCGATGGTCTGCAACGGGTTGCGCAGGCACAGCACCCCGGCAAGGACGAACAGCACCGCCATGAGCAGGCCGGGCAGCCGTTCCCCCGGTTCCCGGGCGAATGCCGCGACGAACCGGAACACTCCGGCCGCGAGCAGGTACAGCCCGATCACGACGGCCAGCACGTGCAGGGTCCCGTCCGGCCAGACCAGGATCACGACGCCCGGCACCAGCGTGGCCAGTGCCGAGCCCAGCATCCAGCTCCACGAACCGCCGAGTTCCGCGAGCAGTGCCTCGGGGTCACCGGCGGTGTCCGGGACCGTCCCGTCGGGCGTGTGCTCCGGTCCGGGTCGCGGCGCCGGATCACGCGATGCGGTCATGGCTCCTCCTCGCGTGGTCGGTCAGGTCGCTGCCGGACCGCCGACGGGACGGTGTGCGGGGACCTCACCCCGTCACGGTCCCGCGCCCGCGTGACGGCCGGGTCACCCGTGACGGGTGATTCGACCGCACCGCCGCGGGAGTGAGTCGGGTCCCGGATCCGCACGGCGGACCGGCCCACGGGGAACGATCCGTGCGACATGAGCGAACCTCCTGGTGGCGGGCCGCAAGACGCCCCGCCCGGACAGCCTCCCGAACAACGGCCTCCCCGGCTGTGGGACACCCGGCCGCGCCCGGGCCACCGGGCCGCCCTCACGTCCCTGCTCCGGACCTTGGGCATCACCACGGCGTTCGTCGGCGCGTACTACCTGCTGCCCATGGACCAGGAGAGCACCCTGAGGACGACCACGATCCTGGTGGGCGGGCTGCTGGGGGTGGGGCTGGTGTTCGGCTGGGAAATCCGGGTGATCGTGCGCTCGCCCCATCCCCGGCTGCGCGCCGTGGAGGCTCTCGTCACCACGCTGGCGATGTTCCTGCTGCTCTTCGCCAGCGCCTACTACCTGGTGGAACGCGGCGTCCCGGGCTCCTTCAGCGAGCCGCTGACCAGGACGGACGCCCTGTACTTCGCGCTCACCACGTTCGCCACCGTCGGCTACGGAGACATCGTCGCCGTGACCCAGGTGGGGCGCGTCATGGCGATGCTCCAGATGGTCGGAGGGCTGCTGCTCGTCGGCCTCGCCGCGCGGGTGCTGGCGGCCGCCGTCGAGACGGGCCTGCGGCAGGCGGACAGGAAGCCGCCCCCCGAGTGAGGGGCTCGGTGAACGGCTCGGTGAATGCCTCCGTGACCGGCACGGCTCCGTGATGGGCTCGGTGGAGGGCTCGTCACTCGGGCAGCCGGCGCATCTCCAGGACCCGTAGCCCCAGCGACTGGCAGCGGTCGAGCAGTCCGTAGAGGTGAGCCTCGTCCACCACGGGCCCGAACAGGACGGTCTGGCCGGAGATCACCACGTGGTCCAGCTCCGGGAAGGCTTCCGCCAGCGTCTCCGAGATGTGCCCGTCGACGCGGATCTCATAGCGCATGAGCTGCCCTTCCGCGGACGCGGTTGGCCGTGGGGGCTGACTGCGCCCTCCCCAGCGATACTCCGTCGGGCCGTCCCGCCGGGCCTCACCCGGCACAGGTGAGGCCCGGCGGGCGCGGTCGGGGCGGGTCCGGCAGGCCGGGCGGGCCCGGTCGGGACGTCCTCGGTGCGTGAACGTCAGTGCGTGAGCGTCAGTGCGTAAGAGTCAGCTTGAAGGCGATGATCAGCAGGCCGATCACCAGGTTCACCGAGGCCGTCACGGCGACCAGGGCCCAGGACGCCCCGGCCCGCCGGGCCGCCGCCGCCGACCAGCCCATCTGTCCGGCGACGGCGACGGCGAGCGCCAGCCAGATCGCGCCCCGCACGTCCAGCCCCAGCAGCGGACTGACGGCCACGGCGACGGCCGGCGGCACCGCGGCCTTGACGATCGGCCACTCGTCCCGGCACACGTGCAGCACCGTCCTCCGGTCCAGCGACTCCTGCGCCAGCCGCGCGCCGAACAGCTGGGCGTGTACGTGGGCGATCCAGAACACCACCCCGGTGAGCAGCAGCAGGACGACCAGCTCGACGCGCGGGTACGCCCCGAGGGCGCCGGCGCCGACCACGACGGAGGCGGCGAGCAGGGAGCCGTAGACGCCGCCGGTGTAGTCGGCGTGGGCCCTGCGCTCGGCGGCGCGGGCGCGGGCCTCGGCGGTGCGGGGTCTGGGCATCTCGGCCGCTCAGCGGGGCGCCCCGGCGGCGGTGCCGGGCCTGGTCCGGGTACGGCGGTCCGGCGGCCCGGCCGGCAGGCCCCCCGTGACCAGGAAGCTCGCCAGGGTGACACCGCCGGTGACCAGGATCGCCGCCTTCAGTCCGGCGAGCTGCGCCGACGCGTAGGCGTTCGTGACCCTCTTCACCTGGGACGGCGGCAGTCCGGCCTGCTTCGCCGCCGCGCGCACCTGATCGGTGGCGACGAAGCTCACCCCTGACTCCAGGGCGGTGCTCGTCTGCTGACGGGCCCGCTCCGACAGGCGCGGATCGTCGGCGACGTACGTCGTGAAGGCCTGGGCCAGGGCGCCGATCAGCACGGAGCCGATGAGGGCGGTGCCCAGCGAGGAGCCGAGGTTCTGGGCCGTGAACTGCAGCCCGCCCACCTCGCTGCGCTCCTCCTCGCCGGCCCCGGACTGGACGACGTTGCCCAACTGGGAGGCGAGCAGGCCCATGCCCACGCCCAGCAGCGCCATCGCCCCGGCGAACTGCGCGTCGTCGATGACCGGCTTGATCGTGGCCAGCAGCCACACGACGGCCACCAGCAGACAGGTCAGCGCGAGCCGGACCACCCGCCGCGGTCCGGCGACCCGGCCGACCCGGGAGGCGACCGCCGACGCCAGCAGCATGGTGACGGACACCGGCAGCAGCCGCAGGCCCGTCTGAAAGGCGTCGAACCCCTGCACCACCTGCAGATACAGCGGGATGGCGAAGAACAGGCCGAGCAGGATGAGGTTCTGGTTCAGCAGCGTCGTCAGGCCGGAGCGAAGGGCGGGCCTGCGCAGCAGCGCCAGATGGACGAGCGGGTCCCGGCCGTGCGCCTCGCGCCCGCGCTCCCAGGCGCGGAACCGGACCAGAATCAGGACCCCGGCGGTGATCACGAACAGGGTGGGCGCGAAGCCGAAGACGGTGAACGGGGCGTTCCGGGGCTCGAGCCATCCCCAGGTGCTGCTCTGCAGCACGCCGAAGACGCAGAGCGCGAGCCCGGCCGCCGAGAGCGCGGCGCCCACGCCGTCCAGCCGGGGGCGCGGGCCGGTGCGGCCGGACTCGGTGACCCAACCCCGGAGCGCCAGCATGATCAGTACGACCACGACCTCACCGGCGAACACCAGCCGCCAGGTCAGGTACGTCGTCAGCCAGCCGCCGAGCAGCGGACCGACCGCGATGCCCGCGCCGGCGAGGCCGCCGATCACGCCGTAGGCGACGGCCCGGTCCGGCCCCCGGTAGGACTCCGCGACGAGCGCCGCCATGGCGGGCAGCACCATGGCGGCGCCGAGTCCCTCGACGATCGACCAGCCGAGGGTGAGCATCCAGAGGGTGGGCGCCAGGGCGGTGAGGGCCGAGCCGGTGCCGTAGACGGCCAGCCCGAGCAGGAACAGCCGGCGCCTTCCGTAGATGTCGCCGAGCTTGCCTCCGAGGATCATGAAGGCCGCCATGACCAGTGCGTACAGCGTGATCACCGCCTGGATGGCGGTGACCTCGGTGTCGAAGTCCTCGACCAGCCGGCTGATCGACACGTTCATGACGGAGGTGTCGAGCACCATCAGGAACTGGGCCGTGCCGAGGACGATCAGAGCCCGCCAGTGCGCCACGGTGTCCACCTCGCCGAGTCGGCCCGGGTCCCGGCCGCCACGGCCGGCCGCGGCGGGACGACGCCCGCCGCTGCTCCCATGGCACCCGAGGCGCCGGTCCGCCGCCTCACCCGGGACGGGCGAGGCGGCGGGGACTCTCGCGGACGCACGGGCTAGGACGCCCCGGCTCAGCGGCTCGCGGATACACGGACGCACGGAGTCACGGAGTCACGGAGTCACGGGCTCAGGGGCTCGCGGAATCACGGGCTCGGGCGCTCGGGGTGACGCCTGCGGGGCGCGTGCGGGCTCCCAGGGCTCGGAGGCGACGCCCGCAGGGCAGGCGGCCGGGCGGCTCCAGCGGCCGACACGGCTGACGCCGGCTGCGGCCTGCTCGGGGCGATCACATCAGGTGGAGTTCGCGGGCCCGGCGTACCGCGTCGTTGCGCCGGTTGACACCGAGCTTGCGGTACGCGGTCTTCAGGTGCGTCTTCACCGTGTTCACCGAGACGAAGAGGTCGGCGGCGATCTCCTCGGTCGACATCAGCTGCGCGAGGCGCTGGAGGACGTCCCGCTCGCGGGCGCTCAGCGGCTCGACGACCGGCGCCGGTGCCGGCCCGCCGGCGGGCGGCGGCCCGGGGCGCCGGCTGAGCCAGTCCGCGGCGAGTTCCTGCGCCGGGTCCGTGGCCAGCAGCGGCCGGATCCACGGACCGGCTTCGAGGAACGGACGCCGCAGCCGCTCCCGGCGGGCGTGCCGGAGCGCCTGTGCGACGAGGCGCCTGGCGGTGGCCTCGTCCCCCGCCAGGTCGACGGCCTGGGCCCGCACCAGCAGGGCCCGGACCGTGATCGCCGGGCCGTCCGGCTCGGCGGCGTGGACACCGTCCAGTACCCGCAGTGCCTCGTCGGGGCGCCCGGCCGCCAGGTGGGCCCGGGCGGCCTCCACGGCGCAGGCCGTGCGGTGGCGGGCCGCGTCGTCGAGCACCTTCAGGGCCGCCTCGGGGCGGCCCTCCGCCAGGTGCGCGGCCGAGGCGACCAGGGCCGCGTGCTCCCCCGCCCACGGGGAGGGAACGGCGGCGGTGACGTTGGACCCGGCGACTTCGAGGGCGGCCTGGGCGTCCCCGCGCGCCAGCAGCAGCCGTCCGGCGACGATGGTCCGCGCCGCCGCGGCCACCGGATCGGGGACTCCGTGCCCGACGGCGGTCGCCTGGTCCAGGAGGGCCTGGGCCACGTCCAGTTCGTCGCGGTCGACGGCCACGGCAGCCAGGACCAGTTGCCCGATGCCGGAGCCGGACGGCTGCGGCACGCTGAAGCGCTCGGCGTCGCTGATCGCGGCCCCCGCCTTGCGCTCCGCCCGGCTCGGCCGGCCTTCGAGGTAGTCGATCAGCGCGAGGTGGCACAGGGCCTCCTCGCGCGGCAGCGCGGTCGAGGCCCCGCCGTGGCCGGCCACCACGGCGGACAGGGCGGCGCGTGCCTCCTCGAAGCGTCCCGCCCACAGCCGGGCCGCGCCCAGGTGGGTCTGGAGCAGGGCGGGCAGCTCGGGGTGCCGTTCCAGTGCTTCGGACGGGAGGTCCCGCTGGGCCAGCCGTGCCTTGAGCGCCGCCCGTTCCGCTCGGCCGGGGGTGCCGGTCAGCCGGGCCGCGAGAGTCTCCAGCAGGGCGCAGTTCAGCTGGGCGGCCGCCGCGTCGGGCAGGTCGCGGCCCAGCTCCCGCTCGACCTGCCGGAGGTGGGCCAGGCCACGCTCGACGTCTCCCTCGGACAGGGCACGGGCCGCGCGGACGAGGTTCGCCTCGGGGCCGACGGCGTCCGGCGCCATCCGTGAGAACAGCTCGCCGAGGTCGTCGGAGCGCAGGCCGAGGAAGAGCTGGCCGATCGCCAGGTCGTCGACGAGGACCCGGGCGGTGAAGTCCCAGTCGCCCGCGGCGGCGCCGTGCGCGAGCGTCTCCGGCAGCGGCCCCGACCTCCGCAGCCAGGCGGCCGCCCTGCGGTGCAGCTCGCTCTCCAGCCCGGGGAAGCGGACCCGCAGATGGGCCCGGAGGATCTCCGCGAACAGCGGGTGCAGGCGGTACCACGAGTGCCCCAGGTGGTGGACGAACGCGTTCGCCCGGTGCAGCTCGGCGAGCCGGGGCTCGGCGTGCCGCTGCCCGGTCACCGCGTTCGCCAGTTCGGGGCAGAACCGGTCCAGGACACTGACGCGCAGCAGCAGCTCCTGCGTCTCGGCGGACTGCCGTTTGAGCACCTCGGCGAGCAGGAAGTCGGCGACGGCGCTCTGCCCGGCCTCGAACTCCTTCAGATACGTCTCCGGGTCGCTGCTCTCCTGCGCGGCCAGCGCGCACAGCCGCAGGCCGGCGGCCCATCCCTGGGTCCGCCCCACCAGCGCGCGCACCCCGTCCCCGCTCAGCCGCAGTCCGTGCAGGTCGAGCAGCGTGGCCGCCTCTTCGGGGGTGAAGGCCAGTTCCGCGTCGCGGATCTCGGTGATGGTGCCCAGGGCCCGGTAGCGGTGCAGGGGCAGCAGCGGCTCGGTGCGGGTGACGAGGACCAGGCGCAGGCCCCGCCCGGCATGGCGGAGGACGAACTCGAGCTGGTCCGCGATCTCCGGCGTGGTCACGAGATCGTACTCGTCGAGGATCACGACGGCGGGGCGGTCCCGGGCGCTGAGCCCGGCGGCGAGCCTGGCCAGCAGGGTGTGGTCCACCCGGCTCGGGTCCGCGGGGCTGCCCACCTCGTCGACCGCCCGCACCTGCACCCCGCCGGCGCGCAGGGCCTGGAGCAGATAGGCCCAGAAGACGCCGGGGGCCTGGTCGGCCGGGTCGCAGGTCAGCCAGGCGACCGGCTGTTCCAGGCGCTCCGCCCAGTCGGCGGCCAGCAGGGTCTTGCCCGCGCCCGCGCCTCCGTTGATCATCGTCAGCGGGGTCTCCAGGGCCCGGTCGAGGTGCTCGACCAGGCGCTCACGGCGGATGAACGTGGCCGGCCGGATGGGCACGGCGAACCGGGTGAGCAGAAACGGATCGCCCACCGGGTCCCTGCGCGGGACGTCCGGCTCCGGATTGTTCTCGTTGTTCTCACCGAGTGCAGCCACGACGCTCACCCCACGATTCGTCAGGCCATGGGCAGCGCTCTTTCGCTCATGATCTCAGTGTTTGCGCGAACGGGCGCGCGGGGCAGGGTCCGACGTCCTGCCGAGGGGGCCGACCGGATACCCCCGGAGGGTTCGCTACGTCCGCTGGACCGGGCCTCCCAGACCGGTGAGGGCGCCGACCGGGTCGAGGTCCGGGGTGCCTCGGGGCCACCAGTCCTCGCGCCCCGGTTCGGACTCGTAGGCGTACCAGAGCCCGTCCCGGCCCAGCCGCAGCTGGACCTGGCCGTGAGGGTGGGTGAGGTGGTTCCGCCAGGGGCGGAAGACGGGCAGGTCGGCCGCGAGGAGGAGCGGGCGGGCGCGGTCGAACCGTCCCGCCGGCGGGTCCCACGGCTCCTCCAGAACCGCCAGCCCCTCCGGGCCGCCCTGGCGCCAGGCCGCGACCGCGCGGGCCAGGTCGGCCGGGGTGCGGCCGGTGGCGGAGGCCAGCGAGGCGTACAGGGAGCGGGTGGCGGCGGTCAGTCCGGAGCCGGGACGGGCGGCGGCGAGGCGCACCGCGTCCTCCCACAGCGTCAGCTCGCCGACCGGGTCCCGGCCGGTGGTCAGCAGGACGTGCGCCCGGGCGGCCGCGTCGGTGGCCAGCTGGTCCAGCGCGAACGGGTCCGGGCCGCCCGGCGCGCCCGGGTACACCGGGGGCTGCTCCGGGTGCGGGGGCGGGGGCAGCGGGGCCGGGAGGGGCGGCAGGCCGCGCGGCGCCAGCGCGTCACCGGCGCGGACGCCCGGCAGCGGCGCCGGTGCCCGGTCCTGGGCGGCGCGGGCCGCGCGGGCGGCGCTCAGCCGGGAGAGGGCGTCGAGCAGCTCGCGCTCGCCCCGGCCGCGGAGCAGCAGCAGGACGAACGGGTCGGCGTCCAGCAGGCGGGCGGTCTGGTAGCAGAGGGCGGCGGCGTGCTTGCACGGGTGACCCCGGTCGGGGCAGCTGCAGTGCGGCTCCAGGTCGCCGGGGCCGGGCAGGAGGGGGACCCCGCAGTCGGCCAGGGAAGGGGGCATCTCCTTGTCGAGCAGGGCGGCGATGTGCCCCGGCCGCTCGGCCGCCGCGTCCAGGAACCGGTCCCAGGCCGCGCCGTCCAGCGTCCTCAGCCGCACCTGCACCCGGTACGGGCGCGGACGGCTCCCCTGCACGTAGGCGAGCACGAGCCCGGGGGTGACGGTGATGGCGTCCACATGCCCCTGCTCCGCGTAACCACGCCCCCGCGCCAGCCGCGCCACGTCCAGGGCGCCCTCCTCCAGCGCGGCGATCCAGGCGTTCCCCCACCAGGTTCCCGCGAACCGGGAACCGTCCGACGCCCGAGGCGAAAACGCCGGAAAGGTGCGCCGCAGCTCCCCGTCGCGTCGCGGCACGGCCATGGTGTGGGGGACCCGCGGGGGTACGGGGGGCGTGGGGGGCGCGTCGGTCGCGGGGGGCGTGTGAGTCGCAGGGGATGCCGGAGTCGCGGAGGGTGCCGGAGTCACGCGGGACGCCGGAATCACGGGAGTCGCGGGAGAAGCGGGAGTCGCGGGAGAAGCGGGAGTCGCCAAGGGAGCCGGAATCGCGGCGGGCTCGGGGGACGTGGGAGTCGAGTAGGACGCCGGAATCGCGGAGGAGTCGAGGGCGGCGTCCGCGGCGCGGGCGGGGAGCGTGGGCGCCGCGGATACGGAGGCGGCGTCCGCAGGGCGGGCAGGGACCGCGGGCGCAGCGGGGGCGGGTGGGGCGATGGGCACGGGCGCGGACCCGTCCGGGTGCGGGTGGGTCGGCGGCCGGTGCGCCACCCGGCCGTGCACGTCGGTCGTCCGCCGGTGCGGGGCGGGGTCGCCGGAGCGGGCGGCGGCGCCACCCGAGGACGGGGCGCTGTCGGCGGCGGAGATCCGCGAGGGGCCCGCGGTGCGGTACGGGTGCTCGGCGGAACCGGTCGCGTCCGCGCCGTCGGACTCACGGGTGTGAGTCCTCGGGGTCGCCGTGGGAGCCGTCCTCGGACGGCTTCCCGTCCCGCCGTCCGTCTCCTCCTCCCCCGGAACCGGGTCGGCCGCCGTCGAAGGCATATGGAACGCCTGCGCCACCAAGTCGCGCACCTCTTGGGCCCGCGTGCCGGCGCCCCGGACCGACGCGTCGCCCCGCGACCGGCGGACGACGGGCTCATTCCGACGACGGGGGCGGACCTCGGCCGACCCGGCTTCGGCCGACCCGGCTTCCGTCGCGCGCGCACCGGTCGACACGGTTTCCGTCGCGGACCGCTCCTCCGCTTGTGCCGCGTTTCGAGCCCGCGCGGCGCGCAGCGCCTCACGGGCCACATCGGCGGGACGTGCGCCGCTCGGGCGCGCGTCTCCCCCACGAACCGGACTCCCGGCCGCATCCGCGGGTTCACCGGTGTCCTCATCCGGTCGCCCCGGCGACTCACTCGGCGCGCCGCCTGCGGGAAGCGGCAGCGCCCCGCCCCTCTCGTCCCCCGGTTCACCGGTCACCCGGGCTGGGTCTTCTTCCACCGGTCGGGCTCGATCGTACGACGGCGGCCGCGTCGCCGGACCGCCCGTGTCTGCCGTCACCGACTCCCACGACGCGGCGGCCCGGCCGGCGGGCTCCGCGGGTTCACGGGTCCGGACGGACTGCGCGCCCTCACCACAGCCGCCGGGCTCCGTGACGTCGCGCCCGGCGGACTCCGTCGCGGTGCCGCCGGTGCTATCCGCACCGGCACCACGGTCGACGGCATCCGTCCCTGCCCCGCGTCCAGCCGAATCCGCACCGTCACAGCGGTCGGCGGAGGCCGCCTGGTCGGCGCGCCGGGTCGAGACGGCACGCCGCAGGGCCGCGCGGGCGGCATCGGCCGGGCGGGCGGCATCGGCCGGGCGGGCGGCATCGGCCGGGCGGGCGGCGTCCGCCGGGCGGGCGGCATCGGCCGGGCTGGTGGCGTCCGCCGGGCGGGGCGGGCGGTCGGTCGGGCGGGGCGGGTGGCCGGTCGGGCGGGGCGGGTGGCCGGTCGGGTCGCTCGAGGGCCGGGACGGTTCGCGGTCGGTCTCGCTGCCGGTCGCCGACTGCTGCTCGCGAGCGGCCCGCAGGGCGCGGCGGGCCACGTCGGCGGGCCGGTGTTCCGGGTGGCCGGGTTCCGAGTGACCGGACTCCCGGTCCGCGGGCTGATGGCCAGACACTGGACGGCCGGATTCCGAATGCCCGGAGTCCGAATGTTCGGAGTCCGAATGTTCGGAGTCCGAATGCCCGGGTGCCAGGCGCGCCGCCGTGGGCCACGAGGCAGGTGCCGTGGTGCCGGCCGACGGTTCATGCGTGCCCGGGCCCGGGACGTCGGTGTCGGTTCGCTCGGGGGCCATCACGCCTCCCTCCGCAGCGACACCAGGTCGGACAGCTCGCGGTCGGTGAGTTCCGTGAGGGCCGACTCGCCGGAGCCGAGGATCGCGTCGGCCAGGGCGCGCTTGGCGGCGAGCATCTCGGCGATGCGGTCCTCGACGGTGCCCTCGGTGATCAGCCGGTGCACCTGCACCGGCTGGGTCTGGCCGATGCGGTACGCGCGGTCGGTGGCCTGCTCCTCGACGGCCGGGTTCCACCAGCGGTCGAAGTGCACGACGTGGCCCGCGCGGGTGAGGTTCAGGCCGGTGCCGGCCGCCTTCAGCGACAGCACCAGGACGGGGGTCGCCCCGCTCTGGAAGCGGTCCACCATGCGCTCGCGCTCCGGCACCGGGGTGCCGCCGTGCAGCAGGTCCACGGGGACCGCGCGGGCGGTGAGGTGCGAGGTGATCAGCCGGGCCATGCCGACGTACTGGGTGAAGACGAGGGCCGAACCGTCCTCGGCGAGCAGGGTGTCCAGCAGTTCGTCCAGCAGGGCGAGCTTGCCGGAGCGCGCGGCGAGCCGGTCCGCGCCGCCGCGCGGGTGTTCCTCCTTCAGGTAGAGCGCGGGGTGGTCGCAGATCTGCTTGAGCGAGGTCAGCAGCTTGAGCACCATGCCGCGGCGGGCGATACCCCGCGCGGTCTCGATGGCCAGCAGCGACTCGCGCACCACCGCCTCGTACAGCGCGGCCTGTTCGCGGGTGAGCGGGACCGGGTGGTCAGTCTCCGTCTTGGGCGGCAGTTCGGGGACGATGCCGGGATCGGACTTGCGGCGGCGCAGCAGGAAGGGGCGCACCAGGCGGGCCAGGCGCTGCACCGCCTCCTCGTCCTCGCCGTTCTCCACCGCGCGCGCGTGCCGGGCGCGGAAGGACTTCAGGGGGCCCAGGAGGCCGGGGGTGGTCCAGTCGAGGAGGGCCCACAGCTCGGAGAGGTTGTTCTCCACGGGGGTGCCGGTGAGGGCCACGCGCGCGGGCGACGGGATGGTGCGCAGCGCCTTCGCCGTCGCCGAGTAGGGGTTCTTGACGTGCTGTGCCTCGTCGGCGACGACCATGCCCCACGGCTCCTCGGCGAGCCGGGCCGCCGTGGACCGCATGGTGCCGTACGTGGTGAGCACGAAGCCGCCGTGGAGGTCGTCCAGGGTGCGGTCCGGGCCGTGGAAGCGCCGGACGGGCACGCCGGGCGCGAACCGGGTGATCTCCCGCTGCCAGTTGCCCAGCAGGGAGGCCGGGCAGACCACCAGGGTCGGTTCGCTGCGGGACCGCTTCAGGTGCAGGGCGATGAGGGTGACCGTCTTGCCGAGGCCCATGTCGTCGGCGAGGCAGCCGCCGAGGCCGAGGGAGGTCATCAGGTCGAGCCAGGCCAGGCCCCGCAGTTGGTAGTCGCGGAGGGTGGCGTGCAGCCCCTGCGGCGCCTCCGCGGGAGCCACCCCGGCCGTCAGCCGGGTGCGCAGCGCCGCCAGCGCGCCGACCGGGACCGCCTCGACGGTCTCGCCGTCGACCTCGGCTGTGCCGGTGAGGGCGACGGAGAGCGCGTCCACGGGGTCGAGCAGGCCCAGCTCGCGTTTGCGGGCCTTGCGGACGAGGGCCGGATCGACGAGCACCCAGCGGTCCCGTAGGCGCACGACGGGGCGGTGCGCCTCGGCGAGCTCGTCCATCTCGGCGTCGGTGAGCGCGTCGCCGCCGAGGGCCAGCTGCCAGCTGAACCGCAGCAGTTCCTCACCCTCGAAGAAGCCGGTGCCGTCGGTCGCCGAACCCGGCGCGGGCCGCACCACCGCGGCCGCGGTCAGGTCCTGCGCCAGGTCCCGGGGCCAGTGCACCGCCACGCCGGCCGCCGCGAGCCGGGTCGCGGCGGCCCCGAGCAGGTCGCTCAGCTCGTCCTCCGACAGCGCGAGCACGTCGGGCACGTCCTGCTCGGCGAGCCGGTCCAGCGGTGGCCAGACACGGGCCGCGCGCCGCACCGCGAGCGCGGCGTCCACCTGCGCGCGGGGACCGAACGCCGTGTCGGCCTCGCCCGCCCACAGCGCGGCCGCGTCGGTCACGAGGGTCGGGTCGGCGAGGCTGTGCACCTGGACGACCGCCGCGCCCGCGTTGCGTGCCGATCCGGCCGCGTCGCCGCCGCCGGTCCCCGCGCCGGCGTCGAAGAGGTCGTGGGCCGCCAGGTCCAGGCGGAGCGAGATCCGCACTCCGGCGTCCATGCCGGCGGCGACCTCCGCGGCCCAGTCGTGGGCGTTCGGCAGGTGCTGCGGCCGGCGGTCCGCGAAGGGCCTGCCGGAGGCGAACGGCGCGGCGGGGGTGCGGGGCAGGGTGTCGGCGACCGCGTCGAGGAAGGCGCGGACCAGCGCTTCCGGTTCCGGCAGATGGAGCGGGCCGGGGCCGGGCAGCGGGACCGCGTGGCCCTCGTACGGCAGGGCGGCGGCGATGGCGCGCAGGTGGGCGATGTCGTCCGGGTCCAGGGGGCCCGCGCGCCAGGCGTCCTGCCCGGCGGAGGTGAGGCCGGGCAGCAGGCGGCCGCGGGCGGTGAGCCGCAGCGCGTGCAGGGCGGCGGCGCCCCAGCAGGCGGTGGCGGGGTGGGCGGCCGGGTCGTGCCGCGCGCGCACCAGGCGCGGCAGCGCCTCCTCCAGGGTCAGCGCGAGCGCGGGGGCGGGCTTGCGGCGGGCGCCCGCTCCGTGCCGTCGTACGACCGTCAGTTCCGCGTGTCCGGGCGGGGCGGCGGGCCACACCTCGCCCTCGGGGTCCCAGAACGCCACGCGGCCGTCGCGCGGGAGGGGGGCGGGCAGGAAGACGGCGGCGAGCCGCACGGACACGGCGTCCGCCGCCGGGTCCGCCACTGCCACGTCGCTCATACGTCCTGTCACCTCCCGCTCCCTGGTCGAATCGATCGTCTTCGACTCTACGGGCGGGGTCTGACAATCGGCCCCGGCGAGGGCTCAGGGGACGGTGCGGGAGACGACGTAGACCATGGGGAGCACCGGGTTGGACATGTTCACGACCACGTCCTGGGTGGGGGCCGGGTTCTTCTGGCCGTGGTGGAGGCCCCACCACGGGCCCGGGTCCGCGAAGGTCCAGCCGGTGATCCTCCGGTCGCGGGCGCCGACGCTGATCTCGCCCCTCTTCAGATCGCTCCGGTTGACGCCCATGGCGGTGAGGAACGTCTCCAGACCGGGCTGGGTGGTCCGGAACTGGACGTAGAGGCGGCTGGTCTTCCAGTTGTTCGTCTCGTAGTAGGCGACCCGGTCCGCCGGGTGCGGGATCGGGACCTGGTAGAGGCGGCGCTGGACCTTCGACGGGTAGCCGGCGGTGAGGCCGGTCGCCGAGTACTTGGCCTCCTTGTCCTTGCCGCTGTTGCGGCTCTGGTTGGCGGAGATCACCAGGTAGCCGGCCGGGACGCCGATGAGCAGCACGATGATCAGCAGGGTGAGGGCCCTGCGGCGGTTGCGGTGGCGGCGGTCCTCGGGCCGGCGGGGCGGCGGCTCGTCCGGGGGCGCCGCCTGGCGTGGCAGCGACATGGTCACAGCGCCCCCCGGGTCGCGCGCCGGGCCTCCGCGTACCGCTCGTAGCGCTCGTACCGCTCGACCCGGCGGCGCTTGGCGCGCCGGAAGCGCCGGGCGACCAGCCGGGCCAGGTCCGCGGCGCCCACCATGCCGGCCTCGGGACCGAGCTGGGCGCGGACGATACGGGCCTCGGGGCGGTATCCGCGGCCGGTGAGGTGGCGCTTGAAAGCGTCCCGCGCGGGGCCGATGAGCAGGTCGTCGGCCGCCGAGACGCCACCGCCGATGACGAAGCAGGACGGGTCGAGGGCGGCGGCCAGGTTGGCGATGCCGACGCCGAGCCACTGGCCGATGTCCTGGAGCAGCTCGACGCACATGGCGTCGCCCTCGCGGGCCAGCTCGGTGATCAGCGGGCCGGTGATGTCGGAGATGTTGCCGTTGACGCGCTCGATGATCCCGTAGGCCACCGGGGAGTCGGCGGCGGCCAGTTCGCGGGCCTCGCGGACCAGCGCGTTGCCGGAGCTGTACTGCTCCCAGCAGCCGCGGTTGCCGCAGGGGCAGCGGTGTCCGCCGGGCACCACCTGCATGTGCCCGAACTCGCCCGCGACCCCGTACTTGCCGCGCTTGACCTGCCCGTCCTCCAGGATCGCGCCGCCGATGCCGGTGCCCAGCGTGATCATGACGAGGTGGTCCTCGCCCCGGCCGGCGCCGAAGCGCCACTCGGCCCAGGCGGCGGCGTTGGCGTCGTTGTCGACCAGCACCGGGACCGAAAGGCGCTCGGAGAGGCGGTCGCGCAGCGGCTCGTTGCGCCAGGACAGATGGGGCGCGAACAGCACGCGGTTGCGGTCGGCGTCGACCCAGCCGGCCGCGCCGATCCCGACGGCGTGCACGTCGTGCCGGTCGGACAGGTCCAGCACCAGCTCGGCGATGGTGTCCTCGACGACCTTGGGGCTCTTGGACTTGTCCGGGGTCTCCGCGCGGAGCTTCTCCAGGATGTTGCCGTCGGCGTCGACGACGCCCGCCATCACCTTGGTTCCCCCGATGTCGATCCCGACCGTCGGCACGCGGGGCGCCGTCAGCAGGGAGCGGCGCTCGCGCGTGCCGACCGTCCGCAGGACGGGGGCGCGCCGGGATCCGATGGGGGCGGCGAGGTCGCGATAGGTGCTCATCGGGGCCGATTCTGCCGCACGCTCACGCCGAATGCCGCACAGGGAGGGTGGGGGCGGTGCCCCGGTCCGCCCGGCGCGAGGACGTCCGGGCAGGTCACAGGCTCGCCTCCGCACCGGCGGCCGCGGCCCCGGCCCCAGTCGCAGCTCCGGCCTCAGCCGCGGCCCCGGACGCACCCGTAGCCGACGCCGTGGCCGCAGCCGCAGCCACGCTAAGAGGTGCGGCGCAGCTCATGACGCAGATCCTCCAGGTCGCTCCCGCCCGCCATCTGCCGGGCCAGCTCGTCCACGGTGATCTCCTCCCGTGTGTGATGCCCCACCATGGCCCCGCGTCGCAGGAGGACGAACCGGTCACCCACCAGGTACGCGTGATGCGGGTTGTGGGTGATCAACACAACGCCCAGGCCCTCGTCCCGTGCGGCAGCCACATACTTCAGCACCACGCCCGACTGCTTGACGCCGAGCGCCGCGGTCGGCTCGTCGAGCACGAGGACCTTGGCGCCGAAGTGCACCGCGCGCGCGATCGCCACGCACTGCCGCTCGCCGCCCGACAGGGTGCCGATGGGCTGGTCGACGTCGCGCAGGTCGATGCCCATGCGCAGCAGTTCGGCGCGGGTGGTCCGGCGCATGAGGTCGACGTCCATGCGCCTGAAGGGACCGCTGCCCTTGCGCGGCTCGGAGCCGAGGAAGAAATTGCGCCACACCGGCATGAGGGGGACGACGGCGAGGTCCTGGTAGACCGTGGCGATACCGCGGTCCAGGGCCTCGCGCGGGGAGGACAGCCGGGTCTCCTCGCCCTCGACGCGCAGCATGCCGTCGTCGTGCCGGTGCAGACCCGCGATGATCTTGATCAGGGTGGACTTGCCCGCGCCGTTGTCGCCGAGGACGCAGGTGATCTGCCCGGGGTGGACCTCCAGGGAGACCCCTTCGAGGGCGCGCACGGTGCCGTAGCGCTTGCTGACGCCGGACAGCTCCACGAGCGGTACGGCGGGTACGGCGGTGTCGGTCTGCGTCACTTGGCGGCCTCCGCGCGCTTGCGGACCCAGGCATTGAGCAGGGTCGCGAGGAGCAGCATCGCCCCGAGGAAGAACTTGAACCAGTCGGGGTTCCACTCGGCGAAGACGATGCCCTTGCTGGTCATACCGAACAGGAGCGCGCCGACCGCCGAGCCGACGGCGCTGCCGTAGCCGCCGGTGATCAGGCAGCCGCCGATCACGGCGGCGATGATGTAGATCAGCTCGTTGCCGACGCCCTCGCCGGACTGCACCGCGTCGTAGGAGAAGAGCAGGTGCTGACCGGAGATCCAGGCGCCGAGCGCCACACCCGTGTAGAGGCCGATCCGGGTCCGGGTGACCGGTACGCCGACCGCGCGGGCCGCGTCCTTGTTGCCGCCGACCGCGAAGATCCAGTTGCCCGTGCGGGTGCGCAGCAGGACCCAGGAGGCCAGGGCGACCAGGCCGAGCCACCACACGATGGTGATCTTGAAGTCGACGCCGCCGACGGTCAGCGTGGAGGCGAAGACGGCGTGCGCGGAGGGGAAGCCCTCCATGTCGGCGATCGTCTTGGTCGAGACCGTGCCGTCGATCAGTTTGGTGAAGCCGAGGTTCATGCCGGTCAGCATCAGGAAGGTGCCGAGAGTGACGATGAAGCTCGGCAGGCCGGTCCGCGTCAGCACGAAGCCGTTGAAGGCGCCGATCGCCAGGGTGACCAGCAGGGACACGCCCGCGCCCACCCATACGTTCGCCGTCATCTGGTAGCTGAACATCGACGAGACCAGCGCGGACGACGTCACCAGCACACCTGCCGACAGGTCGAACTCGCCGCCGATCATCAGCAGCGCGACCGGGACCGCCATGATGCCGATCGTCGAGGACGCGTAGAGCACGGTGCTCAGGCTGGAGGCGCGCAGGAAGCCGTCCGCGGCGAACGCGAAGACGAGGAGGACGGCGAGCGCGCCGACGACCGAGCCGAGTTCGGGGCGGGAGAGCAGCTTCCGCAGCGGGGAGGCGTGCAGAATCCTTTCGTCAGCGCTGGCCCGGGGGGCGGCGGCGGGGGCGGGGTCGCCGTCCGGCCGGCCGCCGGGGGTGGTGACCGGCCTCCCACCGCCCGTCGCGTCCGGAGTGGCGTCGGGGGTGCCGTCCGTCGCGGCGCTCATCGGGTGCCCCGCTTCGTGTACTCCTCCAGCGCGGCCGCCTGGTCCCTGGTGACGATCTGCGGGCCGGTCAGCACCGGCCGGCCGCCGCCGAGGACGTCGCCGTTGTACTTGTAGAGCCACAGCAGGTCCACGGCCTGGTAGCCCTGGAGGTACGGCTGCTGGTCGACGGCGAAGCCGAGCGTGCCGTCCTTCAGCTCGGCGGCGACCTTGGCGTTGAGGTCGAAGGTGTCGATCTCGGCCTTGCTGCCCGCGTCCTTCCGGGCCTTCACGGCGGTGTCCGCGTAGGGGGCGCCGAGCGTGACGACCGCGTCGACGGACGTGTCCGCCTGGAGCTTGGCCTCGATCGCGGACTGCACGTCGGGCATGTCGGTGCCGTTGACGTAGAGGTTCTCCACCGTGCCGCCGAAGGTCTTCGCGACACCGGCGCAGCGCTGCTCGTGACCGACGTTGCCCTGCTCGTGCAGGACGCACAGCGCCTTCTTGCGCCCGCGCCTGGTCAGCTCGTCGCCCACCGCCTCGCCGGCCACGGTCTCGTCCTGGCCGACGTGGGTGAGCGCGCCGAAGGCCTTGGACCGGGCCGAACCGGAGTTGACCGTGATCACGGGGATGCCGGCCTTCTCCGCGCGGGCCACGGCGGCCTTGAGCGCGTCGGGCTTGGCGAGCGAGACGATGATCCCGTCGACCTTCTTGTCGACCGCCGCGTCCACGAGCTGCGCCTGCTGCTGGGCCTCTTCGTCGTGCGAGTACAGGAAGTCGACGTTGTCCTTGACGGCGGCCTGCTTGGCGCCGCTCTGCACGATGTCCCAGAAGGTGTCGCCGTCGCCGGAGTGGGTGATCATCGCGAAGGTCCAGCGGGGCGTGTTCACCGCCGCCCTGCCCTGGGCCGCCGCGGCCTTGCGGGCATCCTCCGCGCGCTTGCCGCCGGTGCTGCTGCACCCCGCGAGGGACAGCGTGACAGCCCCCGCGAGCGCGATGCCTAGCCAGGTTGGAAACCGTGCCACGAGGCCGTGCCCTTCTTGCCGTGTTCGAACGTACGCAAGGGGCCGATGACAGCCTCATCAGCCCCGAACGTCGCATTATCGAACACATGCCTAACGGCGGGGGCGGGCGGGGAGCGCCGTGCGGTCACATTGTCCGAACATTACGACGGCCGTACGGAGGTCGTGCGGCGGCCCTTCGGCGCCCGTACGGCGCCCGTACGGCGCCCGCAGGGCGGGTCCGGGACGGCCCGCGGCGGCCCCTGGGGCGGCGCGGTGCGGGGCGCACTCAGGGACGTACGAGCAGCTGGAACTCGAAGGAGTAGCGGGACGGCCGGTAGGTGTGCGTGCCGAACTCGACGGCGCGTCCGGTGTCGTCGAAGGTGGTGCGCTGCATGGTGAGCAGCGGGGCGCCCTCCGCCTCCCCGAGCCGCTCGGCCTCGGCGGCGGTGGCGGCGCGGGCGCCGATGGACTGCCGGGCGCTGTGCAGGGTGATCCCGGCGGAACGCATCAGGCGGTACAGGCCGGTGGCCTCCAGCTGCGCGGTGTCCAGATCGAGCAGGCCCGGCGGAAGGTAGTTGATCAGGTACGCCATCGGCTCGCCGTGCGCGAGCCGCAGCCGCTCCACCCGGTGCAGGTCACCGTCCTCGGGCACGCCGAGCGCGGCGGCGATCTCGGGGGGCGCCGGTACGACGGTGTTGACCAGGACCTTGGTCGCCGGGCGCTGCCCGGCCGCCTCCAGGTCGTCGTAGAGGCTGCTGAGCTCCAGCGGGCGCTTGACCTGGCTGTGCACGACCTGGGTGCCGACACCTCGGCGGCGCACCAGGAGGCCCTTGTCCACGAGGGACTGGATGGCCTGGCGGACCGTGGGCCGGGACAGCCCGAGGCGTCCGGCCAGCTCGATCTCGTTGCCCAGAAGGCTCCCGGGCGTGAGCGTTGCGTGCTCGATCGCGGCCTCCAGCTGCTGGGACAGCTGGAAGTACAACGGCACCGGAGAGCTCCGGTCCACGCGGAGCTCGAGGGCCACGGTCGGGTCCACTTGAGGTTTGGGCACGGCCACGAGCGTAACCCCGTGGCCTGTTGACGGGAAGTCGTGTAGTCAGATTGTCAGGACATGCACATTGACAGTGTCCCGGGTCGGCCATCACTTTGTTCCCATGCGCATCGGGGTCATCGGAACGGGCCGCATCGGCACCGTTCACGCAAACACACTCAGTCGCCATCGCGAGGTCGGGTCGCTGATCCTCACGGACACCGATCCGGCGCGGGCGCAGGAACTCGCCCACCGGCTGGGCGAGACGGCGGCGCCGGGCATGGACGAGATCTTCAAGTGGGGCGTGGACGCCGTGGTGATCACCACGGCGACGTCCGCCCACGCCGAACTGATCGGTCGGGCAGCACGCTCGGGCCTTCCGGTGTTCTGCGAGAAGCCGATCGCGCTGGACCTGCCGGGCACGCTGCAGGCGCTCGCCGAGGTGGACGCGGCCGGGACGGTCCTCCAGATGGGTTTCCAGCGCCGCTTCGACACCGGTTACACCGGCGCCCGGGAGGCGGTGCGCTCGGGGCGGCTCGGGCGCCTGCACACCGTCCGCGCGATGACCTCGGACCAGAAACCGCCCCCGGCGGCGTACCTGCCGCTGTCCGGCGGGCTGTTCCGGGACACCCTGATCCACGACTTCGACGTACTGCGCTGGGTGACGGGGCGCGAGGTCGTCGACGTGTACGCGGCCGGGTCCGACGCCGGGCCGGCGATGTTCCGCGAGGCGGGCGACGTCGACACGGGCGCGGCGCTGCTCACCCTCGACGACGGCACACTCGCCACGGCGACGGCGACCCGGCTGAACGGCGCGGGGTACGACGTCCGCATGGAGCTGGCCGGTGAACTGGACCAGATCGTGGTCGGCCTGGACGACCGCACGCCGATCGCGTCCACCGAACCGACCGGGCCGCCGGCCGCGGACAAGCCGTGGACCGGGTTCCTGGAGCGCTTCGGGCCCGCGTACGCGGCCGAGTTGTGCGCCTTCGTCGAGGTCGTGCGCGGCGAACGGGCCAACCCCTGCGACGGCCGCGAGGCGCTGCAGGCACTGCGCATCGCGGAGGCCTGCGAGCTGTCCCGGCGCGAACGGCGCCAGGTCGCCCTCGCGGAGATCCCAGGGGGCCCGGGGGGCGCGGCGGGAGCGGGCGCCGGGTACCGGTGACCGGCCTACGGGACGGCGGCACGCGAGCCCACTTGCGGTGACCGGCGGCGCGCGGGCGGCGCGCCGGTGCGCCGACCACACCGGCTCGCCCGGGCACTCGGCGCCGAGGCCACGCCGCCGGCCCTTCCAGCCGCCCGGCGCCGTTCGGCCGCCCGCTCCGCGCGCGGGCAGGCCGACGGGGTGGAAAACTGGCGCTCGATGCGCGCCGCTTACGTCGAACGACTGGGCTCAGCCGATCTCATCCGCTGGGACGAGCTGCCCCCGCCCCGGCCGGGCCCCGGCGAGGTGCTGGTGGACGTGCTGGCCACCACCGTCAACGCGGTGGACACGTTCGTCCGTTCGGGCCTTTTCCGTACGCCGCTGAGCTTCCCGTTCGTCATCGGGCGGGACCTCGTGGGCGCGGTGGCGGCAGCGGGGTCCGGCTTCGCGGTGGGCGAGCCGGTGTGGTGCAACAGCCTCGGCCACGAGGGCCGGCAGGGCGCGGCCGCCGAGCAGGCGGTGGTGCCGGCCGACCGGCTCTACCGGCTGCCGTGCGGCGTGCGCCCGGAGGAGGCGGTGGCCGTGTTCCATCCCGCGGCCACCGCCCACCTGGCCCTCTTCACCCACGGCGGGCTGCGCGCGGGCGACACCGTCCTGGTCGGCGGCGCGGGCGGCAACGTGGGCGGCGCGCTGGTGGAGTTGGCGGTGCGGGCCGGCGCGCGCGTGCTCGCCACCGCCTCGCCGCGCGACCACGGGCATGTGCGCTCACTGGGCGCGGCCGAGGTCGTGGACTACCACGCCGACGATCTCCCGGCACGGCTCGCGGCGCTCGCTCCGTCCGGGGTCGACGTCCACATCGACACCTCGGGCCGTCACGACCTGCGGACGGCGGTCGCTCTGCTCGCCCGACAGGGCCGCATCGTCCTGATGGCCGGGCCGAAGGCCGAGCCGGTGCTGCCGGTCGGCCCGCTGTACATGAAGGACGGTTCGCTGCACGGCTTCGTCATCTCCCACGCGACGGCGGCCGAACTGGCCGGGGCGGCCGAGGCGATCAACGAGCTGCTGCCGCTGGGCGCGCTGCGCCCGCGCGCGGTCGAGTGCCACCCCCTGAGCGCCGCGGCAGAGATGCACCGCCGCATGGAAGGCGGGGAGTTGCACGGACGCCGGGTGGTGCTTCTCGTCTGACCCCCGGGCTCCGCCGCCGGTTCCGAGGGCGAGGACGACGGCCAGGAGGAAGCAGAAGAGGTCGACGGCCCAGTCCCGGGTTGGTGCGCCCGACCCGCCCCGACTTCCCGGCGCCCGGGGCGAGTTCGTGGGCGAGTGGGGACGGCAGCAGCCAGCGCCGCCCCTCGAACACCGGCGGCGGCCACGTCGTCCCCTCGGCCCTCACGGTTCAGCCCTCACGGTCCGTCCATCTACGCGGCGCCGAGGGCGGTCGCCGCTGTGTGCCGGACATCGTCGACCGAGGTCGCGGCGGCATGAACTTCCGTCGCGCGGGGCGCCGTTGGAGGCGGACTTTCGGCGCACCCGGTGCGGTCGGGGGCAGACTTCCGGCAGGCACGGCTCGCCCCGCGGCCGATGTGCGAGGGGGGTCCGCGGGGCGAGGGTCGTGTCATGAAAGAGGTGCTGGAGTTGTTCGGATTCGTCGCCCTGGTGCAGGGCGTCCGCCTGGTGCACGGGTTCACCCACTGGCACGTGGGGTTCGTGCAGCGTCTGGGCTTCCTCGACGGCTACGAGGTCCACGCGAGCGTCGGCCTCGTCGTGCCGGCGGGCGCGCTGTTCGCCGTCGCCGGGCGCCTGGGGCCCGGCCGAGCGCGGAAGCCGCTCAGCAGCCGAAGTCGACCAGGTCGAACGTCGCGTAGTGGTCGGCGGTGTAGTAGTCCTCCTGGGTCCGCTCGCCGGTGACGATGCGCCGGGCGCCGCGTGTGGGGGAACCGGGCGTGATGACCGTGTACTCGTGGTAATAGCCGGACGACTGCCGGGGCAGGACGTCTTCGCGGTTCCGGAAGACGGTCCCGTCCTGCGTGTGCGGGTAGGGGCCGCCCTTGTCGATCAGGTCGAGCGTGTCGTGCGCCTGCGAGGGCAGGTCGCCGAAGCAGACGCTGCCGGCCGAGGCCGCGGCGGCGTCCGCCGGGCCGGCCGTGACGGTACCGCCCACCAGCAGGGCGGAGAGGAGGGCGCCCGCGGCGCCGATGCGGGTGATTCGTGGGGGGAATCGCATGACGTCATGATGACGCGCGTAGAGCGCGGCATGTCAATGACAGCCTTGTGGATTTTCCCGTCAAGTCCCATGTGTTTTCCGGTAGTTGACCTCCCGGCTCGTCCGGCGGTCTCGCCGGGAGGGGCTCCGGTCAGGCGTGTTCCGGGAGCTCGTAGGAGCCGTAGCGCGGGCGGCCCGCGACGTCGTACGACTGGATGGACACGCCCGCGGCGGTGACGCGGCCGCCGGTGTGGGTGAAGGCGGTGGGTACGGCGCCCTCCGCGAACAGCCGGCGCCCCGCGCCGAGCACGACGGGGAACGTCAGCAGGTGCAGGGTGTCCACGAGGTCCTGGGCGAACAGGGAGCGGGCGAGGGCGCCGCTGCCGTGGACCTGGAGCTCCCCCTCGGTGCGCTCCTTGAGGGCGGTGACCTCCTTGGCGAGGTCGCCGCCGATCACCGTGGTGCCCTGCCAGGCGGGGTCGGTCAGGGTCGAGGACGCGACGTACTTCGGCAGGCCGTTGAGCCGGGAGGCGATGGGATCGGCGGGGTCGGTCATTTTCGGCCAGTAGCCGGCGAAGATGTCGTACGTCCGGCGGCCGAGCAGGAAGGCGCCCGCACGGTCGAAGACCTCGGTGACGAACCGGCCGAAGTCCTCGTCGCCGTACGGAACGCTCCAGCCGCCCTGCTCGAAGCCGCCGCGGGTGTCCTCCCGGGGGCCGCCGGGGGCCTGGTAGACGCCGTCGAGGGTGACGAAGGTGGTGAGGACGAGCTTGCCCATGGCGGGGCCTTCCTTCCTGGGGAGGAATCCCTGAGCCGGGATCCCCGAGCCGGAATTCCAGGGGCGGTTCCCTGGTCATCAGCTCAGACCCCGCCGCCGTCCGCAACTCATCGGTCGATCGCCGCAGCCCCCCTGCCGGGCCGGCGCACCTCACCGGTCGCGCGGGCCGGGTCAGCCGCCCAGTTCCTGGTGGCGGGCCGCCAGCTGGGCGGCGCCCTCGTCCGTCAGGGAGCCGAACAGGCGCAGGCGGGAGATGCCTCCGTCCGGAAAGATGTCCACGCGCGCGTGGGTGCCCACAGCGGGCGCGGGCAGGACGAAGCGGTGGGGGGTGTCCGGCTGGAGGCGGGTGCGCGGCAGGACCTCCGTCCACGCGCCGTCCTCCCCGTCCCGCACCGAGACCGACGCCCAGCCGGCGCTGTTTCCCTTGAGGCAGGCCGTGTCGATCTCGATCGCGCGGATCCGGGACCGCGCGACGAGCCGGTAGCGGATCCAGTCGTTGCCCCGGTCGCGGCGCCGCCGGGTCTCCCAGCCGTCGTCCATCTTGCGGGAGCGGCCCGGCTGGATGGTGTTGGTGGCCGGCGAGTAGAAGCGGTCGGAGGCGTCCTCGACCCGGCCGCCGTTCTCCAGGGCGACCACGTCGAAGGTGCCGAGCACTTCCAGCCACTTCGGGTCCGGCACGACCTCGCCGTACACGCGCAGCCGCGCGATGCCGCCGTCCGGGTGCTGGTTGACCCGCAGGTGGGTGACGCGCTGTTCGACGTCCACCGCGAAGCCGTTGGCCGCGTGGCCGCCGACCGGGGTGCGCGGCACCAGCGCCGTCCACTTCACGTCGTCGGCGAGGAGTTCCTCCGGCGAGGGGGAGCCGGGCACGCAGGTGGCCTCGATGGAGACGGCCTGCGGGTAGTTGCCGCGGAAGTGGGCGGTGTCGACGACGATGCCGCGGACCACGCCGGGCGCGCCGAGGCGGATCAGCGCCCAGTCGTGGTCGTCGGCGGTGGGCCAGGGGTGCTCGGCCGAGCCGCCGCGGCGGCGCCGGGTCTCCCAGCCGTCCATGACCTTGCCCTTGTGCCCGAAGCGCTCGGGGTCGAACTCGGCGCGCCCGGGCAGCAGCAGGTTCTCGCGCTCGGCGAAGAACTCGTCGTTGGCGGCGACGACTCCGGCGCCGAGCCGCCGGTCGGCGAGGTCGGCGAGGTGCGTGAAGGGGAAGTCGGCGGTGCGGTAGTCCGCGTAGGGGTCGCCCCCTCCGTAGGGGTTCGCGTCGCCGGTGAAGCGGGGCCAACGGGCTTGCTGCTGCGCCGTCACGGTGATCAGGTCTTCCTCTCGGGGGTCTGCCGGGTGCGGATGGGGGCGCGGAGGCGCGGGAGATCAGGGCGTTCTGGTCAGCAGGCGTCCCCTCGGCCCGGTGAACTCGCCGTCCGCCAGGATGCGTTCGCCGCGCAGCCAGGTGGACTTCACCACGCCGTGCAGGGTGCGGCCCGCGTAGGCGGTGACGTGGTTGCGGTGCTGGAGTGCGGCCGGGTCGACGGTGAACGTCTCGTCGGGCGCGAGGACGGCGAAGTCGGCGTCCCGGCCCGCCTCGATGGCGCCCTTGCGGTCGAGGCCGACGAGGGCGGCGGTGCGCGCGGACATCCAGCGGACCACGTCCTCCAGGCCGTGACCGCGCCTGCGTGCCTCGGTCCACACCGCCGGCAGGCTCAGCTGCAGGCCGGAGATGCCGCCCCAGGCGGTGGCGAAGTCGTCCGTCTTGAGGTCGGCCGTGGACGGCGAGTGGTCGGTGACCACGCAGTCGATCGTGCCGTCCGCGAGCGCCTGCCACAGCAGGTCCTGGTTGGCGGCCTCGCGGATGGGCGGGCAGCACTTGAACTCGCTGGCGCCGTCCGGGACTTCCTCCGCGGTCAGCGTGAGGTAGTGCGGACACGTCTCGACGGTCAGCCGTACGCCCTCCGCCTTGGCGGCGGCGATCAGCGGCAGCGCGTCGCTGGACGACAGGTGGAGCACGTGCACGCGCGCGTCCAGCCGCTTCGCCTGGGCGATCAGGCCGGCGACGGCGGTGTCCTCGGCGTCGCGCGGCCGGGAGGCGAGGAAGTCGGCGTACCGGGGGCCGCCGTGCTGCGGGGCGGCGGCGAGGTGGTGCGGATCCTCGGCGTGCACGATCAGCAGGCCGCCGAACCCGGCGATCTCGGCCAGCGACCCGGTCAGCCGGTCCTGCGTCAGGTGCGGGAACTCGTCCACGCCCGAGGGCGACAGGAACGCCTTGAAGCCGAAGACCCCGGCGTCGTGGAGCGGGCGCAGGTCCTTGACGTTGTCGGGCAGCGCGCCGCCCCAGAAGCCGACGTCGATGTGGGCCTTGTCCCGGGCCACCTCCCGCTTGATCCGCAGATGGTCCACCGTCGTGGTCGGCGGGAGGGAGTTGAGCGGCATGTCGATCAGGGTGGTGATGCCGCCGGCCGCCGCCGCGCGGGTGGCGGTCCAGAAGCCTTCCCACTCGGTGCGGCCCGGGTCGTTGACGTGCACGTGGGTGTCGACGAGGCCGGGCAGCAGGACGTCGTTCCCGAGGTCCTCCAGACGGGCCCCGGCGGGTGCCGTGGCGTCGTGGGGCAGTACGGCCGTGATCCGGCCGCCGGCGACCGCGACCGCCGCGGCGCGCGTCCCCTCGGGCGTGATGACGCGCGTCGAGCGCAGCACCAGTTCAGCGTCGGACACCCGGACCCCTCTCTCCCGCTCTCTCCTGCCAGATTTCAACGTTCTGTTGAAGGAGTCTTCTCCGCCGCCCGCACCTCGTCAAGGGGCACACCGCCGCACGGCACCCGGAGTCCGCCCCCGGCGGCCGCCCTGAATGGTCGCCCTGACGGCCGCCCCGATGGCCGCCCTGGACGTTTCCACAAAGCGGAATTACCATTCCAGTCAGCAGAACGTAGGTCCGCACAAGCGGGGAGTCAACCGGCCCCCGGGATAGGCTTTGGCCCTTCCAGCCCGCCCTGAAAGGAACGTGCCGTGCCGACGTCCAGCGCCAGCACCACCGACTCCGCCAAGTCCTCCGCCGGTGGCGGGGTCCAGTCCCTCGAGCGCGCCTTCGACCTGCTCGAGCGGATGGCGGACGCGGGCGGCGAAGTCGGCCTGAGCGAGCTCTCCGCGAGCAGCGGACTGCCCCTGCCCACCATCCACCGCCTGATGCGCACCCTGGTGGCCTGCGGATACGTCCGTCAGCAGCCCAACCGGCGGTACGCGCTCGGCCCCCGGCTGATCCGCCTCGGCGAGTCCGCCTCGCGACTGCTCGGCACCTGGGCCCGCCCGTATCTGGCCCGGCTGGTCGAGGAGACCGGCGAGACGGCGAACATGGCGCTGCTCGACGGCGACGAGGTCGTGTACGTGGCGCAGGTGCCCTCCAAGCACTCCATGCGCATGTTCACCGAGGTCGGCCGCCGGGTCCTGCCGCACTCCACCGGTGTGGGCAAGGCGCTGCTCGCCCAGACCCCGGACGCCGAGGTGCGGGCGCTGCTCGCCCGCACCGGCATGCCCGCCGCCACCGAGAAGACGATCACCACGCCCGAAGGCTTCCTGGCGGCGCTGGCGGACGTGCGCCGGCTCGGCTACGCCCTCGACGACAACGAGCAGGAGATAGGGGTCCGCTGCCTCGCGGTCCTGGTGCCCGACTCCCCCACCGCCGCCGCGATCTCCATCTCCGGCCCGGCGGGCCGGGTCACGGAGGCGGCCACGGAGAAGATCGTGCCGATCATCCAGCAGGTGGCGGTGGAGCTGTCACAGGCACTGGCCAGCTCGGGCCCGACGGTCTGAGCCCCGGCGTCACCGCCTGACCTCCCGCGACCAGCGCGGTCAGCCGCCCGTCCCGCATCTCGCGTACCGCGTCCGCCTGTTGGAGGTGGGCGCGGTCGTGCGTCACCAGGACGGTCGCCGTGCCGCGCTCGCGGGTGAGCCGGGCCAGCAGGTCCAGCACGGCCGCGCCGCGCTCGTGGTCGAGGGCGCTGGTCGGCTCGTCGACGAGGAGCACGGAGGGCTCGTTCATCAGCGCGCGGGCGATGTTCACCCGCTGCCGCTGACCGCCGGAGAGCTGGTGCGGGCGCCGGTGCGCCCGGTCGGCGAGCCCGACCGCGGCCAGCAGCTCCCGCGCCCGTCCGGCCGCCGCCCGCCGCCCGTCCATGCGGGCCATGACCTCCAGCTGCTCCCGCGTCGTCAGCGACGGCAGCAGATTGGGCTGCTGGAAGACGATGCCGATGCTCCGCCGCCGCAGCACGGCCCGCTCGGCGGCGCTCAGCTCGTCCGCCGAAATCCCGTCCACGCGGACCCGCCCGCCGTCCGGTGTGATCAGTGTGGCGGCGACCGCGAGCAGGCTGGACTTGCCCGAGCCGGACGGCCCGATCACGGCCGTGATCGTGCCCGCGGGCACCTCCATCGCCACCCGGTCCAGGGCGGTCAGTCTGCCGTCCCCGTCCGGGTAGGTCAGGGTGACGTCGTTCAGGACCAGACTCATCGCACGCCTCCCAGCGCGGTCAGCGGATCGACGGCGGTGATCCGCCGCACGGACAGCGTGGCGCCGAGCAGCCCGAGCAGGACGGTCACCGCGGCGGGCACCAGCACGGTCGGCACGTCCAGGGCGAACGGCACGTCGCCGCCGCGGACCAGGGCGCCGACGGCGACCGCGAGCGCGGTGCCGGACAGCGTCCCGGCGACGAGCAGCAGCACGGCCTGCCCCAGCGCGTCCCGCAGCAGGTACGGGGTGGAGGCGCCGAGCGCCTTGAGCACGGCGATGTCGGGCGCCCGCTGGATCGTCCATACCGTGAAGAAGGCCCCGACGACCAGCGCGGAGATGACGAAGAGGAAGCCGCGCATCAGCTGGAGCGAGCCGTTCTCCGCCCGGTAGGAGCCGATGGCGTCGAGCGCGTCGTCCCTGCCGAGCGTCCGCGTGCCGGCGGCCCGGTCCCCGGCGGGGACGTCCGCGCCGTGCGTGCGCAGGGCGATCACCGTCGCCGGGCCCCCGCCGAAGGCGGTCCACACCACGGGCGTATGGCTGTACGAGGCGCCGCCGGCGACGGCCGCGACGGTCCACTCGGCGGATCCGAGCCGGACCCGGTCCCCGGCGGCGACGCCCAGCCCGGCGGCCGCCTTCACCGACAGCACGGCCCGCCCGGGCGCCACGCCGGCGGGCGCGATGCCGGAGCCGGGCCGGACGGCGAACTCCGACACCGCGGCCGTACGGCCCCCGGCCTCCGCCTCGAGGGTGCGGATCGCGACGGGCTCCGCGTAGGGGACCCGCTGGGCCCACCGGTCGAGGGCGGAGCGCGGCAGCGCGGAGCCGGTGAACGACACCGACTGCCCGCCGGGCGGGGCGGCGAAGGCGAGGTGGTCGGCGGGCAGACCGCGGACCGCCGAGGTGTTCTCCCCGGCGAGTCCGGCGGTCAGTCCGGACAGCAGCCCCACGAGCAGGGTGATCAGTACGACCACGGCTCCCATCAGGGCGAACCGCCCCTTGGCGAACCGGAGGTCTCTCCATGCGACGAACATGCCCCCACCCTGCGCCGGACCGCACCCTGCGGGCATCGCACGGCGGCACACCTGTGCGGGGCCGAAGGGCGCAGCCGCGATTCAACCTTTCGGTTGACCGGCACCGGCTCCGCCCCGCTTACGCTGGACGGTGCCATGGACCTCCGCCCGCACTCCCCCGTCGTCGTCGCCCTGCGCCTGTGCCTGTACGCCCTGTTCGCGGGGCTGCTCGCGTTCGCCGCGGCCCGGGCGGACGGTCCCGCCACGGTGGCGGCGGCGCTCGGCACGGGGGCGGTGCTCGCCCGGGGCGCGCTGAGCCCGGCCGTGCGCCGCTCCCGGCGCGCGGCCACCGGGTGGGTGGCGGCACTGACGGCGTCCTGGCTGGTCCTGCTCGCGCTGTCGCCCGACGCCCTGTGGGCCGCCTTCCCGCTGTACTTCCTCCAGCTGCACCTGCTGCCGGTGCGCTGGAGCCTGCCCGCCGTGGGCGCGACCGCGGCGGCGGCCGTCGCCGGATTCGTCGGGCACGGGGCGCCGCTGACGCCGGGGGCGTTCATCGGCCCGCTGCTCGGCGCCGCGGTCGCCGTCGCCACCGTCCTGGGCTACGAGGCCCTGTACCGGGAGAGCGAACGGCGCCGGGAGCTGATCGAGGAGCTGGTCGCCACCCGTGCCGAACTCGCCGAGGCCGAGCGCGCCGCGGGGACGCTCGCCGAGCGGGAGCGGCTGGCCCGGGAGATCCACGACACCCTGGCGCAGGGCCTGTCCAGCATCCAGCTGCTGCTGCGTGCCGCTCAGCGCGAGCTGCCCGCCGGTTCACCGGCCGCCGCGCACATCGAGCAGGCCCGCGCGACGGCCCAGGACAACCTGGCCGAGGCCCGCCGCTTCGTGCGCGCCCTCACCCCGCCCGACCTGGAGCGCGGCTCGCTCGCCGGCGCGCTGGAGCGGCTCTGCGCGAGTGCGGCGGGCGCGACCGCGGTCCGCTTCTCGCTGAGCGGGGCCCCGGCCGAGCTGCCCACCCCGTACGAGGTCGCGCTGCTGCGGATCGCCCAGTCCGCGCTCGGCAACACCCTGCGGCACGCCCGCGCCGGCCGCGCCGAGATCACGCTCACCTTCATGGACACGGCGGTGGCGCTGGACGTCGTCGACGACGGCATCGGGTTCGCTTCCGGCGACCCCGGTGCGCCCGGCGCGAGGACGGCCGCCCGGCCGCAGAGCACGGCGGACGGCGCGGCGGACAGCACCGCGGACGGCGCGATGGAGAGCACGGCGGACGGCGCGGCGGACGGCGGTTTCGGGCTGCCCGCGATGCGCTCGCGTGCCCGCTCGCTGGGCGGCACCCTCACCGTGGAGTCGGCCCCCGGACAGGGCACGGCGGTGGCCGTGACACTCCCCTACCCCCCGGCGGCGGATACCGGGCAGCACCGGGCCGCCACGAAGGCGTCCTCCCCCTCGCTCCCCCTCCCCCTCCCTCTCTCCAGGAGCCGCGCGTGACGATCCGGCTGCTGCTGGCGGACGATCACCCGGTGGTCCGTGCGGGGCTGCGGGCCGTGCTGTCCGCCGAGCCCGACTTCGAGATCGCCGGGGAGGCGCCGACCGCGGAGCGCGCCGTCGAACTGGCCGCCGCGGGCGGGGTGGACGTGGTGCTGATGGACCTGCAGTTCGGTACCGGCGCGCACGGTGCCGAGGCGACCGCGGCGATCACCGCCCGTCCCGGCGCGCCGCGGGTGCTGGTACTGACGACGTACGACACCGACGCCGACATCCTCGCCGCGGTGGAGGCCGGGGCGGCGGGCTACCTGCTGAAGGACGCCCCGCCGCAGGAACTGGCCGCGGCGGTCCGCACCGCCGCCTCCGGCCGCTCGGCCCTCGCCCCCGCGGTCGCCCACCGTCTGATGGACCGGATGCGCACGCCCGCCGCCGCGCTCAGCCGCCGCGAGCTGGAGGTCCTGGAACTGGTCCGGGACGGCCTGTCCAACCTGCAGATCAGCAAGCGCCTGTTCCTGAGCCAGGCCACGGTGAAGTCCCATCTGGTGCACATCTACGCCAAGCTGGCCGTGGATTCGCGCACGGCGGCGGTGGCGGCGGCCACCGAACGCGGAGTCATCCGGCGCCTGCGGCCCTGACCGGAGCCGAAGGCCCGTCAGCGGCGCCGGGGCGGCTCCCCGAACAGGTCCACCGCGGCCCGGACCTCCGACAGCCCGCGGGCCAGGGCGCTGACCGAGCCGATCGAGCCGGCGATCAGCAGCAGGGAGCGGCGCAGCCGGGGCATCTCCGGTATGCCGTGGGCCGTCATCGCGGCCAGCGCGGCGAGTTCGTCCTCGGCGATGGCACGATCGGGGAACTCCACGGGATGAGCGGCGAGTTGGCGGCGCAATCGGGACACGGCGGTGCGCAGCTCCGCCACTCTCGGGTCCTCGCCGCTGCCGGTCACCGGCCTCTGCTCCAAGCTCCGCAACACAGCCCTCCCCGTCGCACCCCGTCGTGCGCAGTTCGCAGTGCTCCCGGCGCACACCCCTGTGGAGCGAGCGCGGCGCCGGGGGACGCGGGTCAGTAAACGCCACCCGATACGGGATGCGCCACCATGAGGACCGAAATTCAGTCCTCGCTCAAACGCACGATCGACGGGCGGTCAGGTATGCAGGACCCATGACACGCACAGACGACGAGGTGGCCGGGCTGGTGCTGGCCGCCGGGGGTGGGCGCAGGCTCGGCGGGCGGCCCAAGGCGTTGCTCGAACACCGGGGGCGGCCGCTCGTGGAGCACGCGGTCGGGGCGCTGCGGGCGGCCGGCTGCACCCGCGTCCATGTGGTCCTCGGGGCGCGGGCCGCAGCCGTACGGGAGCGGGCGGAGCTGTCCGGTTGTGTGGTGGTGGAGAACCCGGACTGGGAGCGGGGCATGGGCACCTCGCTGCGGGCCGGGCTGGAGTCCCTGGCCGGTACGGGCGCCCGGTCGGCCCTGGTGCTGCTCGTCGACCAGCCCGGCATCGGGGCCGAGGCGGTGGCCCGGGTGCGCGCCGCGCACCGGGACGAGCGGTCGCTGGCGTCGGCGGCGTACGACGGTGTGCGCGGCCACCCCGTCCTGCTCGGCGCGGCCCACTGGACGGGTGTCGCGGCGGCCGCGACCGGCGACCGGGGGGCGCGCGCCTATCTGAAGGCGCACGAGGAGGAGATCACCCTGATCGAGTGCGGGGACGTGGCCCGGCCCCACGACATCGACACCGAGGCGGATCTGCGGCATCTGGAGTGATGCGGGGAAGGGGGACCTGGAGTGAGCGGGATGGCACCGAGCGCCACCTTGCCTCGACCCGGAGATTCTCGACATCAACAAACCATTGAACTTCCACCATGAGGAAACTAGTATCCACTGATCAGAAGCCTCCACCCGCTCCACGGGCGCCCTTTGCCCCTTTCACACCGCTTGGCATCCCGTGCCACGGCAGGGTGGCCAGGAACGTGGTCCGCTGAAGAAGCTCCCCGAAGGAAGTGACAGCTCATGTCCGCACCAGCGCCGTCCCCGCTGGCCATCGTCGACGCCGAGCCCCTGCCCCGGCAGGAGGAGGTCCTCTCCGACGCGGCGCTCGCCTTCGTGGCCGAACTGCACCGGCGGTTCACCCCGCGCCGCGACGAACTCCTCGCCCGCCGCGCGGAGCGCCGCGCCGAGATCGCCCGGACCTCCACCCTCGACTTCCTCCCCGAGACGGCCGCGATCCGCGCGGACGACTCCTGGAAGGTGGCCCCGGCCCCGGCCGCGCTGGAGGACCGCCGGGTCGAGATCACCGGTCCCACCGACCGCAAGATGACCATCAACGCGCTCAACTCGGGTGCGCGGATCTGGCTCGCCGACTTCGAGGACGCCTCCGCCCCGACCTGGGAGAACGTCGTCCTCGGCCAGCTCAACCTGATCGACGCCTACACCCGGAACATCGACTTCACCGACCCGGCGTCCGGCAAGTCCTACGCCCTGCGGCCGGACGAGGAGCTCGCCACCGTCGTCATGCGCCCGCGCGGCTGGCACCTGAACGAGCGTCACCTCGTCGACGAGCGCGGCACCGCGGTGCCCGGCGCCCTCGTCGACTTCGGCCTGTACTTCTTCCACAACGCCCGGCGCCTGCTCGACCTCGGCAAGGGCCCGTACTTCTACCTGCCGAAGACGGAGTCGCACCTGGAGGCCCGCCTCTGGAACGACGTCTTCGTCTTCGCGCAGGAGCACCTCGGCGTCCCGCAGGGCACTGTCCGCGCCACCGTCCTGATCGAGACGATCACGGCGGCGTACGAGATGGAGGAGATCCTCTACGAACTGCGCGACCACGCCTCCGGGTTGAACGCCGGCCGCTGGGACTACCTGTTCTCCATCGTGAAGAACTTCCGTGACGGCGGGTCCAGGTTCGTCCTGCCGGACCGCAACGCGGTCACGATGACCGCCCCGTTCATGCGGGCGTACACCGAACTCCTCGTCCGCACCTGCCACAAGCGCGGCGCGCACGCGATCGGCGGCATGGCGGCGTTCATCCCCTCCCGCCGGGACGCGGAGGTCAACAAGGTCGCCTTCGAGAAGGTCCGCGCCGACAAGGACCGCGAGGCGAACGACGGTTTCGACGGCTCGTGGGTCGCCCACCCCGACCTGGTGCCGATCGCCATGGAGTCCTTCGACAAGGTCCTCGGCGACCGGCCGAACCAGAAGGACCGGCTGCGCGAGGACGTCCATGTCGAGGCCGCCGACCTGATCGCGATCGACTCCCTCGACGCCCGGCCCACCTACGCGGGCCTGGTCAACGCCGTCCAGGTCGGCATCCGCTACATCGAGGCCTGGCTGCGCGGCCTCGGCGCGGTCGCCATCTTCAACCTCATGGAGGACGCGGCCACCGCCGAGATCTCCCGGTCGCAGATCTGGCAGTGGATCAACGCGGGGGTGGAGTTCGAGAACGGCGAGAAGGCCACACCGGAACTCGCGCGCCGGGTCGCCGCCGAGGAGCTGGAGAACATCCGCGCCGAGATCGGCGCCGAGTCCTTCGCCTCGGGCCACTGGCAGCAGGCCCACGACCTGCTGCTGAAGGTCTCCCTCGACGAGGACTACGCCGACTTCCTGACGCTTCCGGCGTACGAGCAGCTCCGGGGCTGACCGGGAAGCGACGTCCGGCTGCCGGCCGCCGCCCGGTCGGCAGCCGGGCGGCGCGCGGGTGCGGGTGCGGTCGGCCGGGCGGCGCGGGTGCGGTCGGCGCGGGTGCGGTCGGCCGGTCGGCGGGACGGCGCGGGTGCGGTCCGCCGGTCAACCCGTCGGCCGGCCACGGGGACAGCCGGTCAGCCCAGGTGCACCGACCAGTCCTGTTCCGCGGCCGGCTTGCCGTGCAGGTCGGGGACCCGCTTGAGCCAGTCCGGCCGTCCCCGCTCGGTCCGCTCCGCGCGCCGGGCCTCCTCGGCGGCGAGCTCCTCCCGGCTGGGGAAGTCGGTCGGCAGCCAGGCCGCCGAGGCCCGCGCCCGCGCGTGCAGATGCCCGACGTACGCCGCGCGGACCTCGTCCGGCGTCGCGAAGCCCGGCTCACCGTCGAGCCAGGCGTCCGGGACCTCCGCGACGATCTCCCGCAGCAGGTCCTCGGTCACCCTGGGGGCCAGCTCGGCGTCGGCCGCCCGCACGTCCGGGGCGTAGTGGCCGAGAGCGTGGTGGCGGAAGTCGTACGCCTTCTCCGGCGACGACGTGTCCCAGCGGTGGTGGAAGACGAGGGCGGCGCCGTGGTCGATGAGCCACAGGCGCGGGGGCGCGATGCCGAGCGTGGGCCAGACCATCAGGTTCGAGCTGTGCACGGTGCGGTCGACGTTCACGGTCAGCGCGTCGAGCCAGACGATCCGACCCGCCTCCAGCGGGTCCACGGGGAAGCTCTTCGCGACCTCGGGGGTGAAGTCCCGCGCGCCCGGCAAGTGGTCCATGCCGAGGTTGAGGCCGCCGCTTGCGGCGTGCAGATCGCGCACCTCCTGGTGCGGTTCGTGCTCGGCGATCGCCGGGTCGAAGTGCACCAGGACCAGCTCCGGGAAACGCAGCCCGAGGGCACGCGCCAGCTCGCCCACCACGACCTCGGCGACCAGCGCCTTGCGGCCCTGCGCGGAGCCGGTGAACTTCACGACGTAGGTGCCGAGGTCGTCGGCCTCCACGACACCGGGCACGGAGCCGCCGGAGCGCAGGGGTGCGACGTAGCGGGTCGCGGTGACCTCTCTCAGCATCTTCCCAAGCCCCAAAGCTCGCTCGCCCCGCATTCCATGACGTCAGCAGCCTGTCAATGGTAGTGCGCCCGGACCGGGACTAGAGGATCCCGCGCTCGCTCGCGCGCGCCAGGGCCTCCACGCGGTTGCGGGCGCCCAGCTTCTCCAGTGTCCGCTGGAGATAGGTCTTGACCGTGTTCCGGCTCAGGCCGAGCACGTCGGCGATCTCCGGGTTGGTCTCGCCCATCGCCACCCTGCGCAGGATCTCGTACTCGCGGCGGGTCAGGCCGCTCTCCTTGAGCCTTCGGTTCAGCAGCACGCTGAGCAGGTGGTCCGGACTGGTGCGGACCACTCTTTCCCCGGCATTGACCCGGCGGACGATGTCCACCAGGTCCGACCGCTCCGCGTCCTTGACGACCACGGCGTGCGCGCCGGCGTCGAGTGCCTCCTCCAGGGCGGCGTGCTCGGGATAGGCGGTGAAGATCACCACTTTCACGCCGGGAACACGGGTCCGCAGCTCCCGGACGACCTCGGGGGCAAGCATGTCGGGCAGGCGCAGGTCCAGCAGGACCACGTCCGGCACCAGCCGCTCGGCCTCGCCTATCGCCTCCCGCCCCGAACTCGCGTATCCGGACACGTTGATCCAGGAGGCGTTGCCGAGCGCCAGGGCGACGCCGTCGCGGACGATGGGGTGGTCGTCCACGACCAGCACGCGCACCGTCGGCTCGTTCACGCCGGCACCCACATCTGGGCGGTCACGCCGCCGTCCTCGTTGCCGCCGACGGTGACCCGGCCACCCACCCGTTCCAGGCGCTCCGACATGGTGGACAGGCCGATGCCGCGGGAGGAGCCGTCCTGCGGGGGCAGGCCCACACCGTCGTCGGCGACGGTCACCCCGACACCTCCGGACAGGGCGAACACGCTCACCACGACGGAACGGGCGCGCGCGTGCTTCTCGACGTTCAGCAGCGCCTCCCGCGCCGTCTCGGTCAGTGCCCTGATCCGGCCCGGCGCCAGGCCCGGCACCTCGGTCACCATGATCAGCCGGGCGATCACGCCGGTACGCTGCTGGAAGGCCCTGCAGTCACCGCGCAGCGCGACGCCGAGAGCGACCTCCTCCGGCGGCGCGTGCAGGGCGTGCAGCGACACGCGCAACGCGGCGGCCGCCTGGATCGCCTGCTCCTCCAGGTCTCCCAGACGTGCCGACACGGCGTCCCCGGCCGGCAACTCCTCGGCCAGCGTGCGGATGCCCGTGCCCAGGGTGAACAGCATGGCCCCCACGGTGTCGTGCAGGTCCAGCGCGAGCCGGCGCCGTTCCTCGTGCACGGCGACCTCCGCCGCGTGACGGGCACGCTCCGCCACCACGGCGGCCGCCGCGGCCCGGCTCGCCGCCAGTTCCAGGGCCCCGGTCGTCCGGTCGCCGAACACGGAGGTCTCCCGGTTCGCGCCGTAGAGGATGCCCAGCAGCCGGTCGCCGTGGACGACGGGCACGGCGATCATCGCGCCGAGCCCCTCGGTCTCCGCCTGCGCGTTGAAGTGGTGGGTGATGGTGTCGGAGCGGCGGTAGTCACTGACCCACAGCGGCCGGCGCCGGAGCATCACCTGCCCGCCCAGCCCGCACCCGGCGGAGACGACCAGGCCGTCCACGGCGGGCGTGCGGGCGTGGACCACGTGGCCGAGCACCAGCCGGTCGGCGCCGTCCGGTTCACCCACCCACGCGACGTCCACCCCGCTCAGCTCGGGAACGTCGTCCACGATTCGGCGCATGGCGACGGACTGGTCGAGCAGAGCGAGGACCTGGCTGTATCCCTCGGTGAGCTCGAACAGGGCGCTCGGCAGCGGCCGGTCCCGGCTCCCGTCTGACACGTTCGTCATGGTAGGTCGTCTCCCGCGGGCGGACCAGGAGTGGACGTGCGCACTCCGGGCCGACATCCTCCCCCTCCGCCGGTGCCCTGACCATCTCCGAATGGAGACCTCCGAACTCATATCTCCCCCTGGAGCTACCCGCGCCCCGGTGCGGCGCCCAGGATCGCGGCACGAGCCGCAGCGGCCGGTGCGGTGGCCGAGCCGCGCACCGGCATCGAGATCCAAGGGACACCCACGCACATGCCCAGCCGTCACCCCGTTCCCAGCACCATGCAGGCCGTGCCCCTGCTCGTGAGCAGACTGCTGGAGAACGGCATGAAGCTGCACGGGGGCAGTGAGGTCGTCACCGCCACCGACACCGGCACCCGCAGCGCCGACTACGCCACGACGGCTGGCTGCGCACCGGTGACGTCGGAACGATCAGTGCCGACGGTTTCCTCACCCTCACCGACCGGATCAAGGACGTGATCAAGTCGGGCGGGGAGTGGATCTCGTCGGTCGAGCTGGAGAACCACCTCATGGCGCACCCGGCGGTGGCCGAGGCGTGCGTCGTCGCGGTCCCGGACGACAAGTGGGGGGAGCGTCCCCTGGCCACGGTCGTGCTCCGGGACGGGAGCGGCACCACGCACGGCGAACTGCGGGGGTTCCTCGCCGGCAGGGTGGCCGCCTGGCAGCTGCCGGAGCGCTGGGCGCTTCTCGAGGCGGTGCCCAGGACATCCGTCGGCAAGTTCGACAAGAAGGCGCTGCGCAAGCAGTACGCGGACGGGGAGCTGGCCGTCGACGTCGTCACGTGAGCCGCACCCCGTCCGAGACCATCCACCCATCTCCCCGAGGAACTGTCATGAGCCGCATGACCCCGCCCCCCGAAGGGGATCCTCAGTCGGTGTCGGCCCTGTATCTGAGCCGGCTCGACCACGAGTCCCTGTACTCCGACGCGGAGCTGCTCCGGGCCATCGCCGAGACCGTCGAACGGGTCGGCGGACGGCGGGAGCTCGCCGGCCGGTACGCCGACACGCTGCGCGAGGAGGCCGCGGGGGGCGGCCTCCGGCGCGGCGAAAGGCACAGGTGGGCCCGCCGCATGGCGCGGGAGCTCGCCCGCGACCCGGCCGGTGCCGACCACCGGCTCGTGCACCGGGCGGCCGCCGACCCGGGCACCGAACCGCCGAGAGGGACGTCATGAGCCCGGCGGTCCCCCCGCCACCGTCGCGGGGGCCCGGTCCGGGGCAGGTCCCCGGTCCATGGCACAACTCCGATCCGGGCCAGGACCCAGGCCCCTGGCGGGGACAGGGGTCGTGGACGGACCCCGGCCCCTGGCAACGTCCCGCCGCTCACGGGCGGCCGGTGCCCCCGCCCCGTCCGCACCCCGCCGCGGACGGGGCACCGCGCTCCGCCGCGTACCACTCCGCGACGTACGCGGCACCGTACGTCCCCGAGCGGCCCCAGGACGATCCGGCCCTGCCGCGTCTGCGCGCGGCACGCCGGCGGCCGGTCTTCACCGTGGCCGGCGCGGTCGTCGCGCTCTACCTCCTCAACGCCCTGCTGGCGAGCGAGGCGCGCGGGGTGATGGCGGTACGGATCGCCGGGCCGCTGAACACGGGCCTGGCCATGAGCCTCCTGCTGTGCCTCACCACCGTCTGGGCGGTCCGCTGGTACAACCGCCATGCCAGGACCCACTTCGACCCCGGCCCGCATCCGGGGGACCGGTTCGGCTCGCGGGAGGACGCGCGATGACCACTGCCGCATCCTTGGCCGCCGCCGGCTCGTTCCCGGTGTTCGTGGTCTTCGCCGCCTTCGTGGCCAGCGCGCTGTTCCTGGCCCTGTGGGTCACGACGGACCGGGTCACCCCGGGCGACTTCTACGTGAGCGACGGCCGGCTCACGCCGGCACGCAACGGTGTCGCGCTCTTCGGTGACTACATGTCGGCCGCGACCCTGCTCGGCTCCCCCGGAGTGGTCGCACTGGCGGGGTACGACGGCATCTCCTACCTGCTGGGCCCGATCGTCGCCTGGGTGGTGATGCTCCTGCTGATCGCCGAGCCGTTCCACAGCACCGGGCGCTACACGATCGGTGACAGCCTGGGGCGGCGGCTGCGCCCCCGGTCCGTGCACCTGGCGTCGGGCATCTCCGCGCTCGTCATCTCGCTGGTGTACCTGATCGCCCAACTGGTCGGCGCCGGGGCGCTCGCCGCGCCGATCCTCGGTCTGGACGGCACCGGCGCGCGGCAGATCATGGTCGGGGCGCTCGGGATCCTCATGGTGATCTACGTACTCATCGGCGGCATGCGGGCGACGACCGCCGTGCAGCTGGTCAAGGCCGTCCTGTTGCTCGGCGGCGGCGGATGGCTGGCCGTCCTCGTCATGTCGCGCTACGGCTGGGACCCCTCGGCCCTGCTGACCCGGGCGGCGGACCACAGCGGGCTGCGGGACGCCTTCCTGCGGCCGGGCGTGCGCTACGGCGACGACAGCGTGGGCAGGCTCGACTCGCTCAGCCTGCAACTGGCCGTGCTGCTGGGGGCCGCGGGGCTGCCCCACCTGCTCATGCGGCTCGGGGCGGTGCCCACCGCACGCGCGGCACGCGGATCGGTCACGGTGGCGACCTGTCTGACGGTGGTGTTCTGCCTGACGGGCGGTGTGCTCGGGTTCGGCGCGGTGGCCGTGCTCGGACGCGGCACCATCACCGCCGACAGCGCCACGGGCAACTCCGCCGTCCTGCTCCTGACGGAGCGTCTCGGCGGGGCGTTCCTGCTCACCATGATCTCGTGCGTCGCCTTCACCACGATCCTGGCGGTGGTCGCCGGGATCGTGCTGGCCGCGTCGACCGCGCTGGCCCACGACCTCTACCAGGTCGGGCTGCGGGCGGGCAGGGCGTCGGAGAAGAGCGAACTCCTGGTCGCACGGGGCGGGGTGCTGCTGATCGGGGTCACCGCCACGGGAATGTCCATGTACGCCCAGGGCCAGAACATCTCGTTCCTGGTGGGCCTGGCCTTCGCCGTCGCGGCGTCCGCGATCCTGCCGGCGCTGCTGTACCACCTGTACTGGAGGCGCTTCACCACCAGGGGAGCGCTCTGGAGCATGTACGGCGGACTGCTCTCCTCGGTGCTGCTGGTGCTGCTCTCCCCCGCTCTGTCCGGAGGCCCGGCGTCGCTGCTGCCGGACATGGACTTCGCCGTCTTCCCGCTCAGCAACCCGGCGCTGGTGTCCATCCCGCTCGGCTTCCTGTTCGGCTGGCTGGGGTCGGTCCTCGACCGGAGAGAACGGGGCGGGGCGGAGTACGCCGAACTGGAGGCGCGGGTCCTGCTGGGAACCGGAGCGGGCCAGTCCCGCGGAACCGGTCCGTGACCGGCAGACCGCCGGGTCACTGAGCCGCCGTGACCGATCCGCCGTCCCCCGTCCCACCTCGGGCGGGGGACGGCACATGCGTCAGACGCCGGGCGTTCCGGCGGACGGGAGCCCCGTCAGCAGACGGTGCGCCTCCAGCGCGAGGTGGATCTCGCTCGCCCCCACCGGGTCGGCGGGTGAACGCCCGGTGAGCTCCTGTACGCGCCGCAGACGGTGGGTCACGGTGTTGCGGTGGCAGTACATCCGGGCGGCCGTCTCGGTGGCGGACCCGCCCGAGGCGAACCACCGGCTCAGCGTCTCCAGCAGCACGTCCCTTTCGTGCGACGGGAGTTCGAGAACGGGGCTGAGCACCGTGCGCACCGCGTGCCGGGCCGAGTCGGGGGCGCTCACCACCATCAGGCGGACCGGTGAGTCGCCGTACGACACCACCTCGCCGGCGCCCGGCTCGACACAGGCGCAGGCGAGCCGCGCCTGGCGGAAGGCGCCCGGCACCTGCTCCAGGCCGTGGAAGAGAGTGCTCACCCCCACCCGCCCGGCGCCTCGCCGGCGAATGAGGTCCATCGCCTGGGCAAGGCCCCTGGGAGACCGCAGCGAGAGCAGCCCCACCTGCGCGTCCTCCTCCTGTCGCCAGACCGACCAGATGCCGAGGACCCGCAGCGCGCCCTCCACGTCGTACAGCGAATCCTCGTCCGCCGGACGCCCTCCGGCGCCGCCCTCGGCACTCACCACGGCGAAGACTCCGCGCTGCGGCAGCCGCAGCGCGTCGGCGCACTCCCACAGGTGCGTGCTCTCGTCCAGCCTGCCGTCGAGCAGCGCGGCGAGCAGCAGGCTTCTGACCTGCCGGTCGTGGCGGGCCCTTTCGGTCATGGTCTCGCGGTAGGCCGTCGCCACCGCGTCGGTGAAGGCGTCACTGACCGACCAGACGGCCGTGGCGACGTACGGCATCTCCCGGGTGACGGTGTCTCCCGCCTCGGTCAGGACGCACTCCCACAGGAACCGTCCGGCGAGCCGGTAGGCGTGCGTCACCGCCGACAGCGGCACCCCGTGCTCGGCCTTGAAACGGCCGGTGTCGTGCGGCACGCGCAGGTCGAGGGCGTCCCGGCCCAGCTGGGTGACCATGGAGTGCAGGTTGTCCGCGCAGGAGGCGCGCAGCTGGTCGTGCTTCACGTGGCCGTGGTCGCGGTAGGCGTCCTCCTCCTGCGTGATCCGGCAGGTGAGGAGGTCGGCGAACCGGTCGATCCCCGGCAGCAGCACATCGGCCACCTTGCGCAGGCCGTCGTCGATTCCCGCGCCGTCGTCCGTTCGCGCGCACGCCCCGTCGGCCGTTCGCGCGCCGTCGTCCTCGCGTACGCCGTTGTTCTGGGGGATGACAGTCATGGGAGCTCCCGCAGCGAAGTGAGCGGGACCGCCGCGCGGGCGGTCCCACCACGTCGGGCCAGTGGCCCGGTACCGGCCGGGCCACTGGCAGAGTAGCCACGCGACGTGGCGGTGGCGAGAGGCCTCCGGCGTCAGACGCCGGTGGCCGCCGTGCCGCGGATGAGGTCGGCCGCCCGCTCCGCGATCATGATCGTCGGCGCGTTGGTGTTGCCCCGGACGACGGTCGGCATGACGGAGGCGTCGACCACCCGCAGCCCCGCCACACCGTGCACGCGCAGCTCGTGGTCGACCACCGGGCCGATCGCGCAGGTGCTCGTGGGGTGGTAGAGGGTCTGCAGCTCGCGCCGCGCGTACGCCAGGAGGTCGGCGTCGCTGTCGGACTCCGGCGTCAGGAAGTCCGCTCTGCGGTGCGCCCGCAGGGCGGGCCGTCCGACGATGTCCAGCACCAGCCGCAGCGCGCGGACCGCCGTCGCCCGGTCCTCCTCGGTGGCCAGGTAGTTGTGCAGGATGCGCGGCTTCGCGCTGGGCAGCGCCGAACGCAGCAGGACCTTTCCCCGGCTGGTGGGAGCGAGCAGCACCGCGCCGACGTGGAAGGCGTGGTCGGTGGCCGCTCCCAGCCCCTCCTGGTGGAACATCGCCGGTACGGCGTGGATCTGCACGTCCGGGGCGTCGAGACCGTCGGTGGTCCGGAAGAACCCGCCGCCCTCGCCGGCGTTCGAGGTGAGGGGCCCGCGGCCCTCGGTCTCCAGCAGCCGCAGGTTCTCCGGGGTCTCCGCGGTGAGCAGGGACTCGGTGTCGGTGAGGTGGACGACAGCGAGGTGCGGATGGTCCTGGAGGTTCTCGCCCACGGGCAGGTCCACCCTGGGAGTGATGCCGAGGGGGGCGAGTTCGTCGGCGACGCCGATCCCGGAGAGCATGAGCAGCTGCGGTGAGTTGTACGCGCCCGCCGAGAGGACGACCTCACGCTCGCACCGGAGCTCCTGCGTCGTCCCGTCCCGGTCCACCTCGACCCCGACGGCCCGTTCCGCGTCGAAGAGGATCCTGGTGCACTGCGCCCCGGTGAGCACGGACAGGTTGGGGCGTTCTCGCGCCGGCTTCAGGTAGGCGGTGGCCGTACTGCACCGCAGGCCCCCACGCTGGGTCAGCTCGTAGTAACCGACACCGTCCTGCCCGGGCCCGTTGAAATCGGGGTTGAACACGTGGCCGGCCTGCCGCGCCGCCGCCACGAAGGCGTCGACGAGGGGGTTGCGGGAGCGTCCGGGGCTGACCGGGAGCGGGCCGCCGGCGCCGTGCCACTCGGAGGCCCCGCCGTGGTGGTCCTCGGAGCGCAGGAAGTACGGCAGGACGTCGTCCCAGCCCCAGCCCTTGGCTCCGGCGGCGGCCCAGGAGTCGTAGTCCCGGCGGTTGCCACGGATGTAGATCATGGCGTTCATCGAGGAGGACCCGCCGAGCATCCGGCCGCGCGGCAGATAGCGCCGCCGGTCTCCCAGGCCCGGTTCGGGTTCGGTGAGGTAGTCCCAGTCGTACTTGCTGCGGAACAGCTTGGCGAACGCGGCCGGAACGTGGATCTCCTGCGCGTCGTCGGCCGGTCCGGCCTCCACGAGCAGGACCCGTACGTCCGGGTCCTCGCTGAGCCGGGCGGCGAGCACACAGCCCGCGGAACCCGCGCCCACGATGATGTAGTCGTACATGAGGTGTCCTCTCCGGCGCCGGGGGCCGGCGGCCGACGGGCGGTCAGTGCTGGATGGCCTTGGTCTCCAGGAACTCCTCGAAGCCCAGGCGTCCGGCCTCCCGGCCCACGCCCGACTGCTTGTAACCGCCGAACGGGGCAAGGGGGTTGAAGGCGCCGCCGTTCACGTCGACCATTCCGGCCCGGATCCGCCGGGCGACGGCCCGCGCCCGCTCGGGGTCACCGGACCACACGGCGCCGGCGAGACCGTAGGGCGTGTCGTTGGCGATGGCGAGGGCCTCCTCCTCGGTGTCGTAGGGAAGGATCGACAGCACGGGCCCGAAGATCTCCTCGCGGGCGATGGTCATGTCGTTGGTGACGTCGGTGAAGACGGTGGGGGCGACGAAGTAGCCGGGCCCGTCGTGCGGTGCGTCGGGGCCGCCGGTGAGCAGGGTGGCACCCTCGGCGATCCCGGTCGCGATGTAGTCGCGGACCCGCTTGAGCTGGACGTCGGAGACCATGGGACCGATCCGCGTCTCCTCGCTCTGGGGGTCTCCGACCTGGTAGCCGCGCGCCGCCTCGGCGGCGATCCGCCCGGCCTCCACGAGCTTGTCACGGGGAACGAGCATGCGGGTGAGGGCGATACAGGTCTGGCCGGAATTGAGGTAGCACTTGGCCACTCCGTCGGTGACCGCGGCCTGAAGGTCGGCGTCGTCCAGGATGATGTTGGGTGACTTGCCGCCGAGTTCGAGCGCCACCTTCTTGACGGTCCCCGCCGCGAGCGCCGCCACCCGGCGGCCGGCCCGGGTCGATCCCGTGAAGGAGACCATCGACACGTCGGGGTGGTCGACCAGTGCCTCGCCCACCACCGGACCGTATCCGGTGACCACGTTGAACACTCCGGCGGGCAGCCCCACCGACTCGGTGATCTCCGCCAGCAGCATGGCGGACAGGGGGGCGACCTCGGACGGCTTGAGCACGACGGTGCAGCCCGCGGCCAGCGCGAGCGCCACCTTCAGCGAGACCTGGTGCAGCGGAAAGTTCCACGGCGTGATGCAGCCGACGACCCCGACGGGCTCGCGGACGACGTGGGAGTTGCCGATCTCCTCGGGCCCGAAGTCGAAGCCGGATGCCAGCTCGGCGGCGTGTCCGAAGGTGAGGACGGGCAGTCCCGACTGCAGGACCCGGCTCTCCTGGACGGGGGTGCCGACCTCGCTCGCCACCAGGCGCGCGATGTCCTCCGCGCGCTCCTCGAGCGCTTGGTGGATCCGCGTCAGATAGTCCGCGCGGACCTGGGGGGAGGCCTGGGACCACGTCTCGAACGCCCGGGCTGCGGCGCGCACCGCACGGTCGACGTCCTCGGGCGTACCGGCCACGACCGAGCCGATCACCCGCTCGTCCGCGGGGTTGACGACCTCGATCGCCTCGGGGTTCGTCGCCTGTGTCCACTGCCCGTCGATGAAGTGCCCGCTGTATGCCTTCATGCCTGCGCTCCCTTGCCACCTGTCAGCCGGATGTTTCCGGGGCAGTGTGCGTGAGCCGTCACGGCGGGGTCGATGGAGCGGTGAAGCCGGATCGGCCCGCCCGATTGTGCGTCTGCACATCCGTCCGGCTCCGGGAGGGGCGGCGGGGCGGAGACGGAGCCTTCAGCGGGCCGGAGACGGAGCCCTTCGGCGGGCGCGGACGGAGCCTTCCCCGCGTCCCGTCAGCCGGCGCCGGCCGTCGGCCTCCGTGCGGATGCGGCGGTCCCGCCGTGCTCCTTGGCCGGGAATCACCTGCCGACCAGCGGGTTCGGCAGCGGCAGATAGCGGGCGTCGGCGCCGTCCGCGCCGGTCCAGCGCAGCAGCAGGTTCGTCTTTCCGGGGAGGGTGGGGGACGTCAGCAGGCCGGGGATCTCGGGCAGATCGTGCCGGGCCAGCTCGCGGCGGGCGGCGGGCCACGGGTCGAGCCCGCGGTGGCGTTCGACGAGGGCGGCGGCGATCTCGGCGAGGTGGTTGACGACCAGGCAGTACACCAGCCGCTCCCAACCGGCCTCCCGGGACACCTCCGGCAGCAGCTTCACGCCCTCCGCGTCCCGGAAGAGCGCCTGCACGGGGGTTCCGCCGCCGTCGACCGCGATCAGCGAGTTCTGCAGATGCGCCTCCAGGACGACGCCGTGGCGGGCGAACACCGTCAGGACGGGCGGCACGACCTGGCGCAGATACGCCTCCCACCACCGCGCCGGATCCGCCGGGCCGTCGAGCGGGCTGCCGTCGAAGCCCTCGGCGAGCGCGGCGGCCAGCAGCGGGGTCGCGCCGGTCCGGACGTGCCCGCGCACCCCGTCGCGGACCAGGACCGCCAGTTCCTCGTGGGCGAAGGCGGCCGTGCGGTGGCCGCGGTCGCTCAGCCAGGCCGCCGGGCCGTCCAGCTCGGCGAATGCGCGTGTCACGGCGGTGTCGGTGCGGCGCAGCCTCGCCAGGTCGTGCCGCCACAGCCGGCGTACGTCGTTGGTGATGCGCACATCGAGGCTGAACTTCAGGAAGAGGTCCAGGTCTGGGGCGTACACCGTGCGCACGGCCGCCGTCGGCCAGGTGCCGAAGCCGGTGCTGCCCAGCCGGACGAGGCGGCCGTCCGCGAAGGCGGTGTCGAGCTCGCGGCCGACGAGGTCGAGCTGCCAGGGGTGCGCGGGCAGCAGCCGGTAGCCGGGCGGTGCCTGACCGAGGGCGTCGAGGGCCGAGGTGTCGCCCTCCTCGACGACGGCGTCCTCGCGCACCCCGAGCAGCACCAGCGGGAAACTCGCGTGCGCCTCGGGCGCGTACGGCAGCCAGGAGACGACCGGGCCGCCGCCCCGGGCCTTGGGGGCGGGGTGGTACGGATGGCCGGTGACGAGGGCCTGCTCGGAGCGCTGGTACAGGTCTCCGGGTGGCGATGTCCGGTCGCGGGCGGCGAGCAGCGCCGCCACCGCGTCCCGGCTGTCGATCATCTCGGCGGGCAGTTCGTCGTTGGACAGGCCGGTGTGCCGGCGCAGCTCCTCGGCCACCAGTTTCACCAGTTCGGTGTGGCCGACGCGGTGCCAGGCGCCCTCGGTGTAGACCTCGGGCTCGGCGGGCCGCCGTCCGCCGCGCACCCGCAGCAGCCGGCCCCCGCCCGGCAGCCGGTACACCCGCCGTCCCGCCCGGTCCGGGCGCGGCTGCGCCACCTCCCGGATCAGGCAGTTCAGCAGGGGCGCGGCCGCGTAGGCGTCGGCGCGCGCTCCGACGTCGGCGCTGGGGGGCATGAGCTCCACGCGTTCCATTCGTTCCATACGTCCAGACGGTGCGAGGGTGATCAGTATGTCTGTCCGGAGCCCGCTACCGTGACGCCCGATCCGGACCCGAGGAGCCCGACCGTGCACCGCTTTCCCACCGCCGAGGACGAGGTCGCCGAGGAGCTGGCCGCCGCCCGCCCCGGTCTCCTGCCACGGTACGCGGCGGAGCTGCCCGGTGCCCGGGCCGCCGTGCTGTCCCGGCTGTGGCGCGCACTGGCCCACGAGCCGCTGCCGTGGATCACCCGGCGCGAGCCCGCGCGGGACGGGCTGGTCCTGTGGTTGTCCGACGGCCGCCGGCTGCACGGGCCGACGGCGGACCCCTACGCCACCGGCGCCTACGTCACCGCCGTACGCGTGGGCGGGGAGGTGTACGAGGATCCGGCCCGCCTCATGACGGACCTGCGGGTGCCGCACGGTTCGGCGCTGGCCGCCGAACTCGGGCACAGCGTGGCGTCGTTGGCGCTGTCCCGGGCCGGCCGGCCCACCGGCGCCGGGACCGGACACGAGGCCGGGGGCGGGGCCGGGACCGGACACGAGGCCGGGGGCGGGGGCGAAGTCGGGGAAGAGCACAGGCGCGAGGCCGGGGGCGAGGCTCACCCGAAGGAGTGGCCGGTCGAGGACTGGGAGTGGGAGCAGCGGGTGGTCGACGGGCACCCCTTCCACCCCAACTGCCGCACCAGGCCCGGTTTCTCGGTCGCCGAGCAACTCGCGTACGCGCCGGAGCACGGGCCGGTGGTGGAGCTGGGACTGGTGCCGGTGCCGGCCGCGGAGTGCCTGGTGACCGGCGCCTGGCCGGAGGACCTGCGGGACGGCGGGCGGCTGCTGGTCCCGGTGCATCCCTGGCAGGCGGCGCATGTGCTCGAGCGCGGTCGCGGCGACGGCGGGTTCGCCGCGCACCCGCTGATGTCGCTGCGCACCCTGGCGGTTCCCGGCGGCCCGCACGTCAAGACCGCGCTGACCGCCCGGCTGACGTCGTCGGTGCGGGACATCTCCGTCGCCTCCGTCGCCGCCTCGGCCGGCCTGTCGGCCTTCGGCGAGGAACTGGCCGCGCGCAGCGGCGGCCTGCTGCACGTCACCCGCACGCTCGCCGCGGCCACCGCGCACTCCCCCGACCTGGCGGCGCAGTGGCGCGAGTCGCCCCGGCGGTACGCGGCTGCCGGGGAGCACGTGCTGCCGGTGGCGGCGCTGGCGACCACCGGCCTGCCCAACTCCCCGTTCTGGCTGGCCGACTTCACGCGCCTGGCCCTGACCGTCGGCCTGCGGCTGCTGGAGCTGGGCGTGGCCCTGGAGGCGCACGGCCAGAACCTCCTCGTGGTGCTGTCCTCCTCGGGCGCGCCACTGCGGCTGGTCTACCGCGACCTCGCCGACATCCGCGTCGGTCCCGCCCGGCTGGCCCGGCATGGCATCGGGGTGTCCGGGCTGCCCGGCCGGATCCTCACCGACGATCCGACCGCCCTGCGGCGCAAGCTGTTCGGGTCGCTGGTGGCTGGGGCGCTGGCGGGCACGGCGGGCACGGGCCCGGCCCTGCGGGCGGCCCTGGAGACGGCCGTACGGGGTCTGCCGCGTACCCCGGACCTGGTGGCGCTGTGCGAACAGCCGCTGCCCGCCAAGGCGTTGACGCTGATGCGGCTGTCCCCCGGGATGCCCGGCGACCTGTGGGCGGCGCTGCCCAACCCGCTCGTTTTGGAGCCCGGGAGGTCCGGTCAATAAGATCCGCCGATGATCACAAGACAACGGCTGGCGGCAGGGGTCTGCGCTCTGCTCGCCGCCCTGACGGCCGGGTTGGCCTTCCCCACGGCGGCGGCCGGCGAGCCCGACGGCAAGGCCGCCCCGAAGGTCGAACTCGTCCTGGACGTCAGCGGTTCCATGCGCGCGCGGGACATCGACGGCGGATCGCGGATGGCCGCGGCGAAGCAGGCGTTCAACGAGGTGCTCGACGCCACGCCCGAGGAGGTCCAGCTCGGCATACGCACACTCGGCGCCAACTACCGCGGCAACGACCGCAAGACGGGCTGCAAGGACACCGCGCAGCTCTACCCGGTCGGCCCGCTCGACCGCACCGGGGCGAAGACGGCGGTCGCGACGCTGGCGCCGACCGGCTGGACGCCGATCGGGCCCGCGCTGCTGAAGGCGGCCACGGACCTCGACGGCGGTGACGGCCCCCGCCGCATCGTCCTGATCAGCGACGGCGAGGACACCTGCCAGCCGCTGGACCCGTGCGAGGTGGCCCGCGAGATCGCCGCCAAGGGCATCGGCCTGACCATCGACACCCTCGGCCTGGTGCCGGACGCCAAGACCCGCGACCAGCTCAGCTGCATCGCGGACGCGACCGGCGGCACCTACACCTCCGTGCGGCACAAGGAGGAACTCTCCGACCGCGTGGGTCAGTTGGTGGACCGGGCGGCCGAACCGGTGGTGACGCCGGTCGCCACCGAGGGCGCCGGCGCGTGCGCGAACGCCCCCTCGCTGAAGTCCGGCCTCTACACCGACCGCGAGGAGTTCGGGCAGCAGCGCTGGTACCGGGTTGACGTGAACCCGGGCCAGGAACTGCGCACTTCGGTGAGCGTGGCGGCCGACCGGGCCGTGAACCCGGACTACGGGGTGCTGCTGCGGGCGGTGACCGTGCACGGCCGGGAGATCGTGCGCGGCGAGAGCACGGGCAACGGCCGTACCGATGTGATCTCCACGGGGCTGCGCTATCCGAAGCAGGACAGCGACGACGACAACGCCCCCGCCGAGACCGTGTGTCTGCAGGTGACCAACTCCTTCTCGCCGGGCGCCGGGGTGAAGACCGCACCGGGTCTGCCGCTGGAGCTGACCGTCGACGTGGTGGACGGCCCGGACCCTGCGAGCGACGTGGCCGCCTTCGGCCTCGGCCGCGGCTGGTGGCTGCTCGGCGTACTGGTACTGGCCGGCTTCGTCGCGGGTCTGCTGTGGGGCTGGCTCTCACGCTGGCGGGTCGCGGTCTGGAGGACGAACTGATGCGTATCACCCGTGCGTTGAGCACCACCCTGCTGGCCCTCGGGCTGGCCGCGGGCCCCGCGGCGGCGGACTCCACCCCCTCGGCGAGCCCCTCCGGCGACGGCGGTACGCCGACCGAGGCGGGCACGTCGTTCCGTACGGCGACCGAGATCGAGCAGGGGCAGCAGGCCACCGCGACCGGTTCCACCGGCGACTACCTGTACTGGTCCTTCCCCGCGGACGCCGGGCAGCGCCCCACCGTGAAGGCCACGGTCAAGCTGCCGGACACACACACCGCGCAGACCTGGCAGATCGACGTGTACGACGGTCTGCGCCGCCGTCAGTCCTGCCAGTACGGCACCCAGACCCGCACCGCCTCCCCGGGTGCGGCCTCCGTGGAGCTGGCCTGCGTCCTGCGCACGGTGCGCGCCTGGTCGGAGCCGTGGGCGAACGACCCGCTGCCGGGCACGTACTACGTCCGGCTGACGGTGGTCGGGCTGCAGTCCTCCGACCTGGGCCTGCCGGTCCGCGCCGAGGTGCGGGCCGACTCCGCGGACATCGGCGGCGCGGCCGCGGTGGACGGCTCCCTCGCGAAGCCGCTCGTCCCCGGGATCGCCGTCAAGTCCGCCGGCGAAGAGGACGGTTCGGCGAAGTCGGCGGTGCTGTCCGCCGTGAGGCCGGACGACGGCTGGTCCTCCGGCTGGTGGTCCGACCGGTGGGTGTGGACGGCGATCGGCGGGGTCCTGGCCGCGCTCGCCGGGGTCGGCGGCTACGCGCTGACCCGCGGGTCGGGACGGCCCTCCCGGGTGCCCCCGGGCGTCTGATCTCCCCCCGGCCCCACGGAAGGCCCGCCACCCCGGCGGGCCTTCTTCGCTGCCCCCGCCGCGGCCTGCCCTCCGCTCGCCCCCTCTGCCGCACCCGCGACCCACGCGCCCACCCCCGCACCCCGCGCTCACGCACCGCGCACCGCCCCCACGCCTCAGGCCTCACGCCTCACGCCTCACACCTCAGGCCCCACGCCTCACGCCTCACGGAGCGCGTTCACCCCTCGCGCAGCGCCTTGGCCGCCGCGCCGTCCCCGGTCACCGACACGCGTCCGGCCCGCACCGCCTCGGACAGATTCGTCTCCCCGCGGCCGATGGCCGCACAGGTGGCGGAGTCGAGGACCAGCCGGGCGTCCGGTTCCGTAGGCGCGGGCCCGTCCCCGTAGACCGGGCCGTCCCCGGCACCGGCGTAAAGGTGGAAGGTCCCCTCCTCCAGCCGGACCTCGACGAGCCCCTCCCCCGGCAGCCCGCGCAGCAGGGGCAGCGCGAACCAGTGGGCGCGCACCGCGTCGGTGGGCCGCCGCTCGCCCAGCTCAGCCTCCCCCCACGTCCCGAGCGCCTGGAGGACCGGCAGCAACGCACGGCCGCGCGCGGTGAGTTCGTAGACGTAGGCGGCACCCGGGGGCGGCAGCCGGCGGCGGGTCGTCAGGCCGTCGCGCTCCATGTCCTTCAGCCGGGAGGCGAGCATGTCGGTGCTCACGCCCGGCAGGTCGGCGTGCAGGTCCGTGTAGCGGCGCGGGCCGGCCAGGAGTTCGCGGACGATCAGCAGGGTCCAGCGGTCACCGACGACGTCGAGCGCGCGGGCGGCGGAACAGTACTGGTCGTAGCTGCGGCGAGGTGACATGCGGCGCAGTCTAGCGATGTTGTTGGACTTTCCAAGCTCACACTTGGTAAAACCAAGCAACACCAGTCACCGGAGGGGAAGCGGCCCATGGAGTTCCGGCAGTCGAGCAAACTCAGCGAGGTCTGTTACGAGATCCGCGGCCCGGTCATCGAGCACGCCAACGCGTTGGAGGAGGCCGGGCACAGCGTGCTGCGCCTCAACACCGGCAACCCCGCGCTCTTCGGCTTCGAGGCGCCCGAGGAGATCCTCCAGGACATGATCCGGATGCTGCCGCAGGCGCACGGCTACACCGACTCGCGCGGTGTGCTCTCCGCCCGCCGGGCCGTCGCCCAGCGCTACCAGACCCTCGGCCTGGAGGTGGACGTCGACGACGTGTTCCTGGGCAACGGCGTCTCCGAACTGGTGTCGATGGCGGTGCAGGCGCTGGTCGAGGACGGCGACGAAATCCTCATCCCGGCACCGGACTTCCCGCTCTGGACGGCCGTGACCACCCTGGCCGGCGGCAAGGCGGTCCACTACCTGTGCGACGAGCAGGCCGACTGGTACCCCGACCTCGACGACATGGCCTCGAAGATCACCGACCGCACCAAGGCCGTCGTGATCATCAACCCGAACAACCCGACCGGCGCGGTCTACCCCAAGGAGATCCTGGAGGGCATCCTCGACCTCGCCCGCCGCCACGGCCTGATGGTGTTCGCCGACGAGATCTACGACCAGATCCTCTACGACGACGCCGTGCACCACTCGACCGCCGCCCTCGCCCCCGACCTGGTGGTCCTCACCTTCTGCGGCCTGTCGAAGACGTACCGGGTGGCGGGCTTCCGCTCAGGTTGGCTGGTCGTCACCGGCCCGAGGCAGCACGCGAAGGACTACCTGGAGGGCCTGACCATGCTGGCCTCCATGCGCCTGTGCGCCAACGCGCCCGCCCAGTACGCCATCCAGGCCGCGCTCGGCGGTCGCCAGTCCGTCCGCGAACTCACCGCGCCCGGCGGCAGGCTGCGCGAACAGCGCGACGTGGCCTGGGAGAAGCTCAACGAGATCCCCGGCGTGTCGTGCGTGAAGCCCAAGGGCGCGCTGTACGCCTTCCCCCGCCTGGACCCCAAGGTGCACCGGATCCACGACGACGAGAGATTCGTCCTGGACCTGCTGCTGCGCGAGAAGATCCAGGTCGTCCAGGGCACGGGCTTCAACTGGCCGGCACCGGACCACTTCCGCATCCTCACCCTGCCGCACGCCGACGACCTGGAGGCGGCGATCGGCCGCATCGGCCGCTTCCTCGGCGGCTACCGGCAGTAAGGGACGGCCGTCCCGGACGCGCCGGTCCGGCAGGAGCGGACGGCCGTCCCGGATGCTTCGGTACAGGGGGACGGCGACAATGGGACACCGTGCCGACGGGCACGTGAGGAAGGGCGCGACGTGGGTGATCTCTTTCTCGTCCGGCACGGGGAGACCGAGTGGTCCCGTTCCGGGCGGCACACCGGCCGGACGGACGTCCCGCTGACCGAGCACGGCCGGGAGGAGGCGCGCCGGCTGGTGCCGCTGGTCCGCTCCCACCGGATCGGTGCCGCGTTCGTCAGCCCGTCGCAGCGGGCCCGGGAGACGGCTCAGCTGATCGGGGTCCAGGACGCCCGCGTCGACGCGGACCTGCGGGAGTGGGACTACGGCGGCTACGAGGGCGTGACGACCCCCGACATCCAGCGCACCCGGCCCGGCTGGTTCCTGTTCACCGACGGCGTCGCCCCGGGGCCGCCGGAGCATCCCGGGGAGACGCCCGAGCAGGTCGGGGAGCGGGCCGACCGGATGCTCGCCAAGGTGGACGCCGCGCTCGCCAACACCGAGGGCATCGTCCTGCTGGTGGCGCACGGGCACTTCCTGCGGGTGCTCACCGCCCGGCGGCTCGGCCTGGAGCCCGCGGCGGGCGCGCTGTTCCAGCTGGCCACGGGCACGGTGTGCCGGCTGGGCACGGAGCACGGACGGCCGGTGATCGCGGGCTGGAACATCCGGCCCGGCGGCCCCGCGTGAGCGGGCGGACGGCCGGCGCGGGCCGGGCTGTCGTACCCCCGTCGTAGTCTTCGAAGTGGCCGACCGCGTGCCCGACCGCGGCCCCGGGAGGCCGTGGACAACGCCGTGCACCGGCCGGACGGGGAGGAGGACGCCGTGACACGACCGCCGACCGCCGCGCAGCGCCGGGTCATCGACGCCGCCGACCCCGTGACCGGACGGCTCGGCGGCACGCAGGCGCAGCTCGCGGCCCTGGTGCGGCGGGGCCTCGCCTTCCGGCACCCGCGCCCGCCGCACGACCACTTCCTGACCCCGGCGGGGCATCGTGCGCGCGAGGCGGAGCCGCTGGCCCCCGCGCCCGTGGAGGCACCCGCGCCCACCGGCGTGTTCTCCGCGCGCGTCGGCGGCGAGGAGGAGCCGGACGGCGCCGGGCCCGCCCGGGTCCGGGAGGTGCGCAGCGCGTGGGAGGGACTGCTCGAACTGCGCCGGATGACCGATCCGCACGGCGTCACGGACCGGCCCTGCGGCTGGGAGCGGGCGCATCTGGTGCAGGCCGCCGCGCTGGCCCTGGAGGCGGACGGGCACCGCCCTGCGGGCCCGGACGGCGACGGGTACCGGGTGCGGGCGACCCCGCAGCCGGAGGCGGTCGCGGTGTACGAGCCGGACCCCGCGGCGCTGCGGGCCTGCGCGGCCACGCTGGAGCGGGCGGGGTGGCAGGCGGGCGAGTACACCGAGCCGCGGACGAGACGGCGTTATCTGCTGGCCTCGCCGCGCAGGGTGTGACGGACATGCCAGACATGCCAGGATCGGGGGCCGGAGCCCACCGAACCGCACAGGGAGAAGGTCCAGCAGTGAGCGAGCCGTTTTCCGTCCGGGTGACCGTCCGCGGGTACGAGACCGACACGCAGGGGCACCTCAACCAGGCGGTGTACCTCAACTACGCGGAACACGCCCGCTGGTCGCTGCTGCGGGCGGCCGGCATCAGCCAGGCCGGACTCGTCGCCCGGGGCATCGGCCCGGTGGCCCTGGAGACGACCATCCGCTACCGGCGGGAACTCCTCGCCGGCGACGAGGTGGACGTGACATGCGCCTTCGAGTGGGGCGGCGGCAAGACCTTCCGGATCGAGCAGACGATACGCAAGACCGACGGCACGGTCGCCGCCGAGATCACGGCGGTCGGCGGCCTGCTGGACCTGAAGGCCAGGAAACTGGTGCCCGACCCGCGGGAGCACTTCAAGGAGCTCGCCGCCGACCCGGGCCTGTTCGGGCTGTAGGCGCGGGCCAGGGGCGGACGTGTGGCGGTGTCGCCCCCCGCCGCAGGGCCTCGAAGGCCCGGCGGGCCACCGCGCCGATCTCGTGGTGCGGACGGAGGAAAGCTCCCCACCCGAGCCGGACCCCACTGACGACGGACCGAAGGGAGAACTGCGCATGACCAGGGCCACCCCTGTGCCGCGACGCGGCCTGTTCAAGGCCGGCCTGGCCGCCTCGGCCGCCGTGGTCGTTCCCGCCTCGGCGGCGTCGGCCGCCCCGGCCGCACCACCCGCGGGCGGTACCGCGGAACTGCGCCGTGCCGAAGGTGAGTTGCGTGACCTGGAACGACGGTATGCCGCCCGGTTGGGCGTGTACGCCCGGAACACGCGCACCGGGCGGGTCGTGTCCCACCGGCCGCGGGAGCGGTTCGCGATGTGCTCGACGTTCAAGGCGTTCGCCGCCGCCGCGGTCCTGCGCGACCACGACCGCTGCGCGCCGCTGCACCGGGTGATCGCCTATCCGCCGGCGGACATCCTGCCGAACTCGCCGGTCACCGAGCGGCACGTCGGCTCCGGCCTGACGGTGGGTGAGCTGTGCGCGGCCGCGATCCGGTACAGCGACAACGCGGCGGGCAACCTCCTGCTGCGTCAGATCGGCGGGCCGGCCGGCCTGACCCGCTTCTTCCGTTCGCTCGGCGACCCGGTGAGTCGGCTCGACCGGTGGGAGACCGACCTGAACACCGCCGTCCCCGGCGACCCGCGCGACACCACCACGCCCGAAGCGCTCGGCAGGAGCTTCGAGCGGCTGACCCTGGGCCGGGCCCTGGCCGACACCGGCCGGGAGCAACTCGTCGACTGGCTGAAGGGCACGGCCACCAGCGGCGAACGGTTTCGCGCCGGGCTCCCGGAGGCCTGGACGGTCGGCGACAAGACGGGCACCGGCGCCTACGGCAGCGCCCACGACATCGGCGTCGCCTGGACCACCAGGCGGACGCCGGTCGTGCTGACGGTGCTGTCGTCGAAGGCCGCCCAGGACGCGACGGTGGACAACGCGCTGATCGCCGACGCGGCCCGCGTCATCGCGCGCGCTCTCGCCCCCGGCGAGTGACCGCCCGGGCGGGACGCGCCGAAACCGGATGCGTTCCGCCCCGGCGGCCTGCGATGCTTCCGCTCCATGGCCGTACGACGTACCAGACCCAGCCTCTGCATCTCCGTCGACGTCGAGGCGGACGGGCCGATCCCCGGTCCGTACTCGATGCTGAGTCTCGGCGCCGCGGTCGCGGGGACGCAGGACGCGGACGGCTTCACGGCCGCCGATCCGACACGGCACACCTTCTACCGCGAACTGCGCCCGATCAGCGCGGAGTTCGTGCCCGAGGCGCTGGCGGTGAGCGGCCTGGACCGGGAGCGGCTCGGCCGGGAGGGGGCCGAGCCGGAGGCCGCGCTCACCGAGTTCACCGACTGGGTGCGCGAGGTGAGCGCGGGGGCGCAGCCGGTGATGTGCGGTTACCCGGCGGCGTTCGACTGGATGTTCCTGTACTGGTACCTGATCCGCTTCACCGGGGCGAGCCCCTTCGGGCACTCCGGGTGCCTGGACATGAAGACGCTGTACGCCGTGAAGGCGGGCCTGCCGCTGCGGGCCGTCGCCAAGGGCACGATGCCGCGCCACCTGCTCTCCCACCGCAGGCACACGCACCACGCCCTCGACGACGCCGTGGAGCAGGCCGAGTTGTTCGCCAACCTCATGGCGTGGCCGGGTCCGGGGGCCGCCCCGGACGCCGGCTGACGTCCTCTCCGCTCAGTGCACCGCCGCGATCTCCTCCCCCGCCTCCATCGGATGGGTCACGTCCTGGGCCTCCCGGCCCTTGTCCAGGTGGTTGAAGACCAGGTTGAGCAGGACCGCGGTCACGCAGCCGGTCGAGATGCCCGAGTCCAGGACGATCCGCGCGGTCTCGGGGAAGGCGTGGTAGAACCCCGGCGCGGTGATGGGGATGATGCCGACGGCGAGGGAGACGGCGACGATCAGGACGTTGCTGTCCCGGTCGAGTCCGGCCCGTACGAGGGTCTGGATGCCGCTCGCCGCCACCGAGCCGAACAGGACGACGCCCGCGCCGCCGAGCACCGGGCGCGGTACGACGGCGATGAGCGAGGCGGCCGTCGGGCACAGCCCCATCAGCACCAGGAAGCCGCCGCCGAAGGCGACGACGAAGCGGCTGCGGACGCGGGTCATGGCGACGAGGCCGATGTTCTGTGCGAAGGCGCTGCACATGAAGCCGTTGAACAGCGGGCTGAGCGCGGAGCCGAGGGTGTCGGCGCGCAGGCCCGCGGCGATCGTCCTCTCGTCCGCCGGGCGTTCCACGATCTCGCCCAGCGCCAGCATGTCGGCCGTGGACTCGGTCATGGAGACGACCATCACGACGCACATCGACAGGACGGCGGCGATGTGGAACTGCGGGGCGCCGAAGTGGAAGGGCGTCGGGAAGCCGACGAGCCGCGCGTCCGCCACCGGCCCGAAGTCCGTGACGCCGAACGGGACGGCGACCAGGGTGCCGGCGACCAGACCGAGCAGGACGGCGATCTGCTTGACGAAGCCACGGGTGAAGCGGCGCAGCAGCAGGACGAGGACGAGGGTGATGCCCGCCAGGGTGAGGTAGGTGGTCGAGCCGTAGTCGTCCGCGGCGGGGTCGGGCCCCTGGGCCCAGCCGAAGGCGACCGGCAGCAGGGAGACGCCGATGAGGGTGATCACCGTGCCGGTGACGACGGGCGGGAAGAAGCGGACCGCCTTGCAGAAGACGGGTGCGGCGAGGAAGCCGAGGAGGCCCGCCACGATCACCGCGCCGAAGATGACCGGGAGGGCTTCGGACTTGTCCCCGGTGGAGGCGACGATCGCGGTCATGGGGGCGACACCGGCGAAGGTGACGCCGTTGACGAAGGGCAGCCGGGCGCCGATCTTCCAGATGCCCAGGGTCTGCAGGAAGGTCGCGAGGCCCGCGGTGAACAGGCAGGCGCCGGTGAGGAAGGTCAGTTCGGTGCCGGACAGGCCTATGGCCGCGCCGACGATCAGGGGCGGGGCGACGACTCCCGCGTACATGGCGGCCACGTGCTGCAGACCGCTGGTCGCCATCTTCAGGGCGGGGAGTTTCTCGTCGACGGGGTGGGTCCCGTCGACCACGGGGGTCTCGTCAACAGGGTGGGCGGACACGGCGGCTCTCCTCCGGTCGGTTGCGCGTCGGCTCCGACGCGGGTTTCAGGGAGGTGGTGCAACGGGCATGGGGGCACCTCCCTGCTCGAGCGAAGCCGAGAGCTTGGGGGAGGGACCGGGGGGTGGGGCCCTGGCAGGGCCCCGGGAAGGGGACGGTGACCGTCCGGGGCGCGCGCGTCCACGCGCGCCCCGGAGGCGGCCCGCCGCGAACCCCGCTCGGGTCCACGGCTGCCGGCCGGGAGCCGTCCCTCCCGGCCGGAGTCCTGGAACTGCTCAGCCCCGCGCGGCGATCCGCGCCAGGCGCCGGGCCTCGTCCCGCGTGGAGCGGGCGATGGCGTCCTCGTCGGCGTGCAGCAGGCGCCCGTGCTCGACGATCTGACGCCCGTCGGCGAAGGAGGCCGTCACCGGGGCGGCCGCGCCGAAGACCAGGGCGGTCACGGGGTCGGCGATGGAGGAGTGGGCCAGGGTGCCGAGGTTCCACAGCACGAGGTCGGCCAGCTTGCCCGGCTCCAGGGAGCCGATCTGGTCGGCGCGGCCGAGGACCTGGGCGCCTCCGTAGGTGCCGAGGCGCAGTGCCTGACGGGCGCTCAGGGCGGCCTCGCGGTGCGGGCCGAGACGGTTGATCAGCAGGGCGTTGCGCAGTTCGGTGTGGAGTTCGCCGGACTCGTTGGAGGCGGTGCCGTCGACGCCGAGGCCGACCGGGACACCGGCGGCGAGCATCTCGGGGACGCGGGCGATGCCGGCGGCGAGGCGGGCGTTGGAGGAGGGGCAGTGGGCGACGCCTGTCCCGGCCCGGGCGAAGGCGGCGATGTCGGAGTCGTTCATGTGGACGCAGTGCGCCATCCACACGTCCCGGCCGAGCCAGCCGGTGGACTCGAAGTAGTCGGTGGGGCCCATGCCGAACAGCTCGTGGCAGAACTTCTCCTCCTCCACCGTCTCCGAGCCGTGGGTGTGCAGCCGTACGCCCTTGCGGCGGGCCAGTTCGGCGGCCTGCCTCAGCAGGTCGGTGGAGACGGAGAAGGGCGAGCAGGGGGCGACGGCCACCTGGGTCATGGCGTCGAAGGAGGCGTCGTGGTGCTCGTCGACGGTGGCCTCGGTGGCGGCCAGCGCGTCCTCGAGGCTCTCGACGGCGAAGTCCGGCGGCAGGCCGCCGTCCGACTCGCCGCGGTCCATGGAGCCGCGGGCCAGGGTGAAGCGGACGCCCATCTCGCGGGCGGCGCGGACGATCGCGCCGGACAGGTCGCCGGATCCACGCGGGAAGACGTAGTGGTGGTCCATCGCGGTGGTGACTCCGCCGCGGGCCATCATGGCGAGCGAGCCCTGGGCGGCCGCGCGCACCATCGGCTCGTCGATGCGCGCCCAGGTCGGGTACAGCGCGACCAGCCAGTCGAACAGGTTGTGGTCGGTGGCCAGGCCCCGGGTGATCCACTGGTAGAAGTGGTGGTGGGTGTTGACCAGTCCGGGCGTGACCAGGTGCCCGGTGGCGTCGATGCGGCGGTCGACGTTCTCCAGGCCGTCGGGGGCCCTGCCCGCGCCGAGCGACTCGATGCGGTTGCCCGCGATGACGAGGTGGCCGCTCTCGTACTCGGTGTCGTCGGCGTCCACGGTCGCGATCGAGCAGTTCTCGATGACGATGCGCCGGTCTGCTGCCATGGTTCGTCCTTTGCGCTGATGTGGAGAGGGCACGGCAGGACCCCGGGGGATTCGAGTGCCGTGGCCGGGAGGCGGGCTCCCGGCCACGGGTGCCGAGTATGCCGGTTCAGCAGGGGTCAGAGGTTGGTGAGGTCCGCGGGGATCCGCGCCTCGCAGCCGTCCCGCAGGACGGTGGCCTCGATCAGGCCGTAGGGCCGGTCGGCGGCGAAGTACACCTCGTTGTCGTTCTTCAGCCCGAAGGGCTCCAGGTCGACGAGGAAGTGGTGCTGGTTGGGCAGCGAGAAGCGGACCTCGTCGATCTCCCCGCGGTTGTCGATGATGCGCGACCCCATCTGGTACAGCGTCTGCTGCAGGGAGAGGGAGTACGTGTCGGCGAAGGCCTGGAGCATGTGCTTGCGCGTCTGCTCGTAGGACTCCTCCCAGTCGGGCATCGTCTGTGCGTCGTCGGTCCAGTTGAACCGCCAGCGGGCGGACACCCGGGTGGCCAGGATGCGGTCGTGGGCCTCCGGGAGCGTCGTGTACTTGTCCTTGGCGTAGCCCCAGAACTCGGAGTCGGTCGAGTTCATCACGACGAGGTCCTCGAGGCCGGAGACCACCTCCCACGAGGAGCCGTCGTACGTGATCTGCGTCAGGCGCGTCTCCTGGCCCTTGCGGACGAAGGAGTGGGCGCCCTTCCCGGCGTGCTCGATCCGGTCCCAGGCGTACTCCTCGACCCGGATGCGGGCCCGGTGGATCGCCGCCTGGCTGGTGACGAAGTGGCGGGCGAGGTGGACGCCGAACTGCTCGGCGGACTCGATGCCGCGCTCCTTGGCGAAGGCGAACACGGTGTTCTTGGTGGTGTCGGTCGGCAGGACGTTGGCGTTGGAGCCGGAGTAGTGGACCTCCTCCATGTCGCCGGAGAGGGCGACGGAGACGTTCAGGTCCTTGATGTGGTGGGTGGTGCCGTCGCGCGTGATCCTGACGACCCGGTTCTCGGCCTTGCCGTACTGGTTCTGTCCCAGAACTGCCATGTGTCTGCTAGCTCCCTCGGTAAACGGAGTAGCCGAACGGGTTGAGCAGCAGCGGTACGTGGTAGTGCTCGCCCGGTACGACGGCGAAGGTGATCGCCACCTCGGGGAAGAACACCGCGCCGGCACCGCTGTCCCGATTCGCGGGGGCGTCCTGCTGCGCCTCGGCTCGCTTCTTCTCGAAGTACGGCTCGACGGCGAAGTCCAGCCGTACGTGGGTGGTTCCCTCCGGCAGGGCCGGCAGGTCCCTGCACCGCCCGTCCGCGTCGGTGGCGGAGCCGCCGAGCGCCTGCCAGTCCGCCTCCCGGCCGCCACGGGCGAGGAGGTGGACGGTGACGCCCGCGGCGGGGCGGCCGACGCTGGTGTCCAGGATGTGCGTGGACACGGAGGCGGTGGTCTCGGTGCTCATGCGGTTCCCTCTTCAAGGAGTCGGGCCAGCCGGATGCGGTTGATCTTTCCCAGCTCGGCGCGGACGATCTCCCGCTCCCGCTCCGGCGCGTTGCCGATCCGCTCCTTGACCGCGTCCCGCATCTGCTCGCCGGTCCGGCCGGTGGCGCAGATGAGGAAGACGTGGCCGAATCTCTCCTGGTAGGCCAGGTTGAGTTCCAGCATCTCCGCCCTGAGCTCGTCGGAGGCGCCGGCCATGCCCCGCTGCTCGCGGGCCGAGGCCGGGTCCCCCGGCTTGGGGCGGCCGATCGGCGGGTGGCCGGCCATCGCCTCCTGGAGGTCCTCGCCGGTCAGCTCCGCCGTGGCGGCGTCACTGGCGGCGTAGAGGTCCTCGGCGGTGGGATACGGGCGGGCGGCGAGCAGCCGGCCGCCCCATGCCGTGGAGGCGCACACCTGGTGGAGCGCGGCGCGGGCCGCGGGCTCCTCCAGGGCGTTGAGGCGGGCGAGGCCCGGGGGCGTGGCAGTCGAAGTCACGGGTGCCTCCGTGGCCGTTTCGGCCGTCGTGCTGAGCGGGCTGCGTTCAGCTAACGCCCTCCGAAAGTCGGCGTCAACACTTTGTTGAAAACTCGGTGTTCCAAAACCGCCGCCCGGAATCGGGGCGGCGGTTCGTCGCGCGGGGCGTCTTCGGGCGGCCCGTGTCCGTCCCGGGACAGGCCCCCTGACCCGGGACAGGCCACCTGCCCCGCGTCAGGCCCCCTTCTCGCGGTTGAGGTAGTTGTAGACGGTGAAGCGGCTCACGCCGAGCGCGCTCGCCACGGTCTCCACGCCGTGCCGCACCGAGAAGGCGCCGCGCGCCTCCAGGACCCGTACGACCTCCTGCTTGGCCTTGCGGTCCAGCTCAGCGAGGGGCTTGCCCCGCTTGCGCTCCATGGCGGCCAGGATGTGGTCGAGGGAGTCGGCCAGTTGCGGCAGGCGTACGGCGACCGCGTCGGCGCCCTGCCAGGAGAGCACCACGTCGTCGGGGCCGGCCTCGTCCGGCGGGAGCATCTCGCCGCCGATCGCGTCGACCAGCGGTTTCACGGCCGCGATGAAGGTCTCCTCACCCGCGGCGGTCACCGGTCCTCCCCGAGGACGTTGACCTGCAGCGAGATCCGGGTGGCACCGGCCTCGAGGCTCCTGCGCAGCAGGGTGTCCACGGCGTTGAGCACGGCGTCGGCGCCGCCCTCGGCCGTGTTGCCGAACGGACCGACGTCGACCGCGTCCAGCTCGGCGGCCTCGATCACCTCGCGGGCCGCCAGCGCGTGCGCCGGTGCCTCGTCGAGGTCGAAGGGCTCGGTCGTGAACTCCACTTTCAGTCGCACTGTGCCCCCATGGCATCCGCTCCGACCCGCGCGTTCCGCCAGGTCCGCGGTCGGGGCCGGACCACCTCGGCCGCTTGGGGAGACCTTAACGGACGCGCGTGCGGACCCGGCCGCGGAAGACCACCGCGGAAAACCACCGCCCGCGCGACGGACGCGCCGCCCCGCCGCGTAGAGCAGATGACGCGCATCCGCACAGGGAGGGGACGGCACGGTGGCAGGGCGGACAGGCAAGGGCGCACTCCGAGGGGCGAGGGGCACGGCGCTCGCGGCGGCGGCCATGGCGGCGCTGACCGCGTCCCAGGCGCCGGGCGCGTTTCCGGCCGGGGCCTCGGCGCCCGCGCCGCGGGCGGCACCCGCCGATCACGGCCCCAGCGTGTCCGGTGACACGCCCTACCGCACCGGGCTTCCGCCGCTGCGGACCGGGAAGCCGAAGGAGGACGGCGGGCCGGAGGGCACGGGCGGCGCCCTGCCGGCGAGCGTCTTCGCGGCCTACCGGCGCGCCGAGGCCGAGCTGGCGCGCAGCGCGCCGGGGTGCCGGCTGCGCTGGCAACTGCTCGCCGCGATCGGGCAGGTGGAGTCGGGGCAGGCGCGGGGCGGCCGGGTGGCTCCGGACGGTACGGCCGTACCGCCGATCCTCGGGCCGAGGCTGGCCGGCGGCGCCTTCGCGGTCGTCCGCGACACCGACGGCGGCGCCTACGACGGGGACGCGGTGTTCGACCGCGCGGTCGGCCCGATGCAGTTCATCCCCTCGACCTGGGCCCACTGGGGCGCGGACGGCAACGGCGACGGACGGGCGGACCCGGACAACGTCTTCGACGCGGCCCTCGCCGCCGGACGCTACCTGTGCGCGGGCGGGCGGGACCTGTCCGACCCGGCCGATCTGGACCGGGCGGTCCTCGGCTACAACCACTCGGAGGTCTACCTGCGCACGGTCAGGGCCTGGTACGCGTACTTCCTGGACGGGCACCGGGTGGTGCCCGACCTGCCGGCCGGGTCCCCGGCGCGGCCGGAGCCGTCCCGGCCGGGGCGGCCGAAGCCCTCGCCGCGGCCGCGGGCCCATCGGCCGGGGCCGGGCGCCTCGGCGTCCTCCGCGCCGTCCGCGCCGCCGTCCGCGCCCTCCCCCACCCCGTCCGGCACGGCGGCGGCAGGGCGGGAGACGGACGCGCCGGCGCTTCCGGTCCCCACCCCGAGCCTCACGCTGCCCACGGGCAACGCACTGCCCACTGACGGCCCGCTGACCAGCGACGGCGGGAATCCGATCGGCGCCACCCCCTCCCCAACCGCGGCTACCCGGCGGTAATGTCGCCACCCGCCGGACGGAACGGGTCCGGCGGGTGAGCGCGAAGGGGCCCTCATGGCGACGGACAAGCCCGCGGAGACGTCCGGGGACGCGGCGGCCGGCATACAGGCGGCCCACGACCGTTGGCAGCGCATGTGGAGCCACCGTGAGCACCTGCTGAAGGTGGCACGGCGCCGGTCGATGAGCCCGGAGGACGCCGAGGACGCCGTGCACGAGGCCATGCTGCGCGCCGCCGAGCGCCCGGACCTCGACGACGACCGCCTCGGCGCCTGGCTGACCACCGTGACCATGCGGCTGTGCGTCGACCGGTACCGGCAGGTCAACCGGGAGGCCGAGGTGCGCAGCAGCCCCACCCTCGCGGCGCCGGTCCCGGTGCCCGTCGAGGAGGCGGTGTGCGACCGCGCCGAGGCGAAGTGGGTGGCGGTGCGCAGCGGTGAGCTGCCCGCCCGTCAGGCGGAGGCTCTGCGGCTGAGGTCGCAGGACCTGGACGTCGGCCAGGTCGCCGTGCGGATGGGCCTGAGCTACCGGACCGTCGAGTCGCTGCTGGCCCGGGCGCGGCGCACGCTGCGCGCCTCGCTGGCCGGGACGCTCGGGGTCGCGCTGTTCCTCATCGGGCGCGGCCGGCCGCGCGCGGGCGGCAAGGCGCAGGCGGCGGGGGTCACCTCGACGGCGGCGACCCTGGTGGTCGCGGGGCTGGTGCTGCCGTTCACGCTCCACTCGGACGGAGGCGGGGGCGGCACGGGCACACCCTCGTGGCGGGCGCCGGTGTCCAGCGGCACACGGGCGTTCCGGACCGACGACTCCGGACAGGCGCCCGACCCGGCGGTGCGGCGGCCCTCGCCCACGGCGTCCGCGGCCCCGCGCGGTGGCGCGACGGCTCCGGCGACCGGCGGAACGTTCCTGCCGCTGTCCGTGCCGTCGCTGCCCGAGGTCCCGCCGTCCCCGCTGGCGGGGTTGCCGGCACCGGAGGTGCCCCAGGTGCCCGCGGTTCCGAAGGTTCCGGACCTGCCGGGCTCCTCCGCCCTTCCGTCGCTCCCGCCGCCTCCGTCACCCGCATCCGTCGGGCCCCTCCCGTCGCCCCGGGCGAAGCCGGACACGTCCGCCGTGCCGTCCCCCTCGCTCTCGGCCCCCGCACCGGACGCGTCCACCGGAGCACTGCCGTAGGGCCTCTCTTCCGGATCTCGCCGGGGGCGCGGGGGCCTCGGACGGCACCGTCGCGCGGAGCAGGCCCGACCCGGAGCAAGGGCCCTGGCCCGCCGAACGCCCCGTCAAACCAGCCCGCGAAAAAAATTCGCCGGCCTCGCGACGGACGCCCCACCCCTCCCCGTAGAGCAGGTGTACGAGCTGCTGCCGCGGGCGAAGGGTGTACCGGATGGGTGTCGAGATCTGTGTGGAAGGACTGACCAAGTCCTTCGGTCACCAGGTCATCTGGCAGGACGTCTCGCTGACCCTGCCTGCCGGGGAGGTCTCGGTCATGCTCGGCCCCTCGGGCACGGGCAAGTCGGTGTTCCTCAAGACGCTCGTCGGGCTCCTCAAGCCGGACCGCGGATCGGTCCGGATCGCGGGCCGCGACATCACCAGGCTGCGTGAGCGCGACCTGTACGAGGTGCGGAAGTTGTTCGGCGTGCTGTTCCAGGACGGCGCGCTGTTCGGCTCGATGAACCTGTACGACAACATCGCCTTCCCGCTGCGCGAGCACACCCGCAAGTCCGAGAGCGAGATCCGGCGGATCGTGCTGGAGAAGATGGACATGGTCGGGCTGCTCGGCTCCGAGGGGAAGCTGCCCGGCGAGATCTCCGGCGGGATGCGCAAGCGCGCCGGACTCGCCCGGGCGCTGGTGCTCGATCCGGAGATCATCCTCTTCGACGAGCCGGACTCCGGCCTCGACCCGGTGCGCGTGGCGTACCTGAACCAGCTGATCGTCGACCTCAACGCGCAGATCGACGCGACCTTCCTGATCGTCACGCACGACATCGCCTCGGCCCGCCAGGTGCCCGACCACATCGGGCTGCTGTTCCGGCGCGAGCTGGTGATGTTCGGTCCCCGCGAGCAGTTGCTGACCAGTGACGAGCCGGTCGTCCGGCAGTTCCTGAACGGCCGGATGCAGGGTCCGATCGGCATGGCGGAGGAGAAGGACGCGGCCCAGGTCGAGCAGGAACTCGCCGAGCTGGACACCCCCGCGAAGACCCCCGGCGGCGAGGCGATGACTCCCCGCCTGCTGCCGGGCCCGGGCGTCTCCCGGCCGCCGCGATGGGAGGCCATCGCGAGACGGGAGGACGAGCTGCGGCGGAAGGAGGTGAGGAGCGCGTGAGCCTGTCCCCGACCGGAGCGCTGCGGCAATCGGGCAACCTGTTCGCGATGGCGCTGGACGTCGTCCGGGCCCTGCCCCGACGGCCCTTCCAGGCAAGGGAGTTCATCCAGCAGGCGTGGTTCGTGGCGAGCGTCACCATCCTGCCCACGGCCCTGGTGTCCATCCCCTTCGGCGCGGTCATCGCCCTGCAGATCGGCAGCCTGACCCGGCAGCTGGGCGCCCAGTCCTTCTCCGGGGCCGCCTCGGTGCTGGCCGTCCTGCGCGAGGCCTCGCCCATCGTCACCGCGCTGCTCATCGCGGGCGCGGGCGGCACGGCGATCTGCGCGGACCTCGGGGCGCGCAGGATCCGCGACGAGATCGACGCGATGCAGGTGCTCGGCATCGACCCGATCCACCGGCTCGTCGTCCCCCGCGTGCTGGCCTCGATGGTGGTGGCCGTGCTGCTCAACGGCCTGGTGTCGGTCGTGGGCGTGGCGGGCGGCTATTTCTTCAACGTCGTCCTCCAGAACGGCACGCCCGGCGCGTATCTGGCGTCGTTCACCACCCTCGCCCAGCTGTCGGACCTGTGGGCGGCGGAGTTCAAGGCGCTGGTGTTCGGGGCGATCGCCGCGATCGTCGCCTCCTACAAGGGGCTGACCGCGCAGGGCGGTCCGAAGGGGGTCGGCGATGCCGTCAACCAGTCGGTGGTGATCACCTTCATGCTGCTGTTCGTGACCAACTTCGTGATGACCGCGGTGTACTTCCAGGTCGTCCCGCAGAGGGGTTGAACGATGTCACTTCTCGAACGCCCCCTGCGCTCCCTGGAGGAGCTGGGCACCCAACTCTCCTTCTACGGACGCTCGCTGGCGTGGACGGGGCGTACGCTGCGCCGCTACAAGAAGGAGGTCCTGCGGCTGCTCGCCGAGGTGAGCTTCGGCCGGGGCGCGCTCGCCGTCGTGGGCGGCACGGTCGGCGTGATCGCCTTCCTGTCGTTCTTCACCGGCACCGAGGTCGGCCTGCAGGGCTACGCGGCGCTGAACCAGCTCGGCACGTCCAACTTCGTGGCGTTCCTCTCCGCGTACTTCAACACCCGGGAGATCGCCCCGCTGGTGGCCGGGCTCGCCCTGTCGGCGACGGTCGGCGCCGGCTTCACGGCCCAGCTCGGCGCGATGCGGATCAGCGAGGAGACCGACGCGCTGGAGGTGATGGGCGTCCCCTCCCTGCCGTTCCTGGTGACGACCCGGATGATCGCCGGATTCGTCGCCGTGATCCCGCTGTACGTGGTCGGGCTGCTGTCCTCTTACCTGGCCGCCCGCACCATCACCACCGGCTACTACGGACAGTCGACCGGCACCTACGACCACTACTTCCACCAGTACCTGCCGCCGGTCGACGTGCTGTGGTCCTTCGGCAAGGTGATCGTCTTCGCGGTCCTGATCATCCTGGTGCACTGCTACTACGGCTACCACGCGAGCGGCGGGCCCGCCGGGGTCGGGGTCGCGGTGGGACGTGCGGTGCGCACCTCGATCGTCGCCGTCAACGTCCTGGACTTCTTCCTGAGCCTGGCGATCTGGGGCGCCAGCACGACCGTACGGATCGCGGGGTGACACGGGTGAGAGCGCTGAGACTCAGGCTGTACGGGATCGTCTTCCTCGCCGTGCTGGCGCTGCTGCTGTCGCTCGCGGTGGCCGTCTACCGGCAGGCGTTCACGCCGGTCGTGCGCATCACGCTGGAGGCCGGCACGCTCGGCAACCAGCTCGATCCGCGGGCCGACGTCAAGCTGCGCGGGCTGCTGGTCGGCGAGGTGCGCGCGGTGCACGCGGACGGCGCGAAGGCCACGCTCGACCTCGCGCTCCAGCCGGAGTACGTCCGGTACATCCCGGCGGACGTGCACGCCCGGCTGCTGCCCAAGACGCTGTTCGGCGAGAAGTACGTCGACCTCGTGGCCCCCGCCGGCTCCACGGCCCGGGCCGTGCGCGCCGGGGACGTCATCACGCAGGACCGCACGAAGGCCGGCATCGAGGTGCAGCAGCTGATGAACGACCTGCTGCCCCTGCTGCGGACCGTCCGGCCGGGTGAACTCAACGCCACCCTCTCTGCGTTCGCGACCGCGCTGGAGGGCCGCGGGGACCGGATCGGCGACAACCTGACCCGGGTCGACGCCTACCTGCGACGACTGAACCCGCATCTGCCGTCCCTCAAGGAGGACATCTCGCGCCTCGCCGACGTGGCCCGGGTGTACGGCGACGCCGCCCCCGACCTGATGAACATCCTGCGCAACACCGTCACCACCAGCCGCACCATCGTGGAGAAGCAGGACCGGCTGGCCGCCGCACTGCGGAGCACCGCGACGGTCGCGGGCACCGCGCGGGACTTCTTCGACACCAACGGCGACCGGCTGATCACCCTCGGCCGGGTCTCCCGCCCCACGCTGGAGCTCTTCGCCCGCTACTCCCCCGAGTACCCCTGCCTGCTGAACGGCCTGGTCCGGCAGGAGCAGGTGTCGGAGGACGCGTTCCGCGGCGGCGAGATGCGGATCACCCTCGAAGTCGTCCGCCCGCAGGGCGCGTACCGGCCCGGCGAGGAGCCGCGCTACGGCGAGCGGTCGGGGCCGGACTGCCGGGGCATGCCCCATCCGCAGGTGCCCGGACCAAAGCCCAGACTCGACGACGGCACGTCGTCCGGCGGTTCGGACGGCTCACCGCCCGGAGGTTCCCCCGTGTCCTCGACCGCGGCCGAACAGCGCGCCGTCGCCTCACTGGTGTCCCCCGTCCTGGGTGTCCCCGCGGACCGCGTGCCGCCCGTCACGACCCTGCTGTTCGGGCCGCTGGCCCGGGGAACGGCGGTGAGCGTCGCATGAGGACGAAACGCCGTACGGAGACGAGCCGGGCCCGGCGAACCGCCGCGCCGCTGGTCAAGTTCAGCCTCTTCGCGCTGGTCACGATCGTGGCGACGGCTCTGCTCGCCGCCACGATCGTCAACGTCTCCTTCACCCCCGAGGACACGTACCACGCCGTGTTCAGCGACGTCACCGGCCTGGAGAAGGGCGACGACATCCGGGTCGCCGGGGTGCGGGTCGGCCAGGTCGAGGACATCGGGATCAAGGACCGGACGCTGGCGGAGGTCACCTTCACCGTCGCCGCGAACCGCCCCCTGCTCACCAGCACCCGCGCGGTCGTCCGCTACCGCAACCTGGTCGGGCAGCGGTACGTGGCGCTGACCGAGGGCGCGGGCGACGGCACCCGGCTGCGGCCGGACGGCACCATCCCGCTGTCCCGGACCCAGCCCGCGCTGGACCTCAACGCGCTGCTGAACGGCTTCAAGCCGCTGTTCGCCGCGCTCAGCCCGAACGACGTCAACCAGCTCGCCACCGAGATCATCCGGACCCTGCAGGGCGAGGGCGGCACGGTGAACAGCCTGCTCGCGCACACCGCGTCGCTCACCACGACGCTCGCGGACCGCGACCGGCTCATCGGCTCCGTGATCGGCAACCTCAACACGGTGCTGGCGACGCTCGACAAGCGCGGTGCCCGCTTCTCCGGACTGCTCACCCAGCTGCGCCGGGTGATCTCCGGGCTGTCCGCCGACCGCAAACCCATCGGTGACTCCCTGGCGAACATCGGCGACCTCACGGACGCCACCTCGGGGCTGCTGACGGACGCGCGTCCGGCGCTGAAGGACGACATCGCCGGGCTGAACCGGCTCACCGGAACCATGAACAGGAACGAGAAGACCGTGGAGGGCGTGCTGAAGCGGCTGCCGAACAAGCTCAACGCGATGACGGGGACGGCGTCCTACGGCTCGTGGTTCAACTTCTACCTCTGCGACTTCGACGGCCGCATCGTGCTGCCGAAGACGAAGCAGGTGCTCAGCCCGGAGTTCCATGTGGCGCAGGCGAGGTGCGGCGGATGAGCGTGCGCAGTCCGCGGGGCGGCTCCCGGCGCCCGCGCCCCGAACCGCTGTTCACGGTGAAGGTCCTGCCGCCGAAGCTCCCGAGGCCGAGACTGCCCAGGCCTCGTGTCCCTTCGCGCGGCGGCGGACGGGCCCGCCCCCAGCCTCTGTTCACGGTGAAAGTCCTGCCGCCGAAGCTGCCGATGCTGCCCAAGCCGAAGCCGAAGCCCAAGCCGAAGCCGGCCGGCCTCGGCGCCCCTTCGGGCGGCAGCCGGCGTCCCCGCCCCGAACCGCTGTTCACGGTGAAGGTCCTGCCGCCGAAGCTGCCCGACCTCCGGCTGCGCCGGCCGCGGCTGAAGCCCTTCCGTGAGCGCAACCCCGTGGTCGTCGGCGCCGTCGGCCTCACCGTCCTCGCGCTGCTGACGGTCGCCGCGTTCAACGCCGACAGCCTGCCGCTCATCGGCGGCGGGAAGACGTACAGCGCGGCCTTCTCGGAGGCGGGCGGGCTCAAGCCCGGGGACGAGGTGCGGATCGCCGGGGTCAAGGTCGGCAAGGTGGACGGCGTCGACCTGGACGGCGACCACGTCAAGGTCACCTTCAAGATCAAGGGCGACCCGGCGATGGGCACCACGACCGGCGCGGCGATCCGGGTCAAGACGGTCCTGGGTGCCAAGTACCTCGCCCTGTATCCCAAGGGACCCGGCCGGCTGCGGCCGGACAGCGAGATCCCACTGGGCAGGACGGTGTCCGCGTACGACGTCGTCGAGGCGTTCAGCGACCTGACGACCACGACCGAGGAGGTCGACACCCGGCGGCTCGCCAAGGCACTGGACACGATCTCCACCACCTTCCAGGACTCGCCCGCGGAGGTGCGGGCGTCCATCAAGGGACTGTCGAGGATCTCCCGTACCGTCGCCTCCCGCGACGCGGCGCTGCACGACCTCCTCGACCACGCGCACGGAGTGACCGGCGTACTGGCCGCGCACACCGAGGACTTCTCCGCGCTGGTGAAGGACGGCGACAAGCTGTTCAAGGAGATCAGCAGGCGGCGCGCGGCGATCCACCGGCTGCTCAAGAGCTCCGCCCTGCTGGGCATCGAGCTCTCCGGACTGGTCGAGGACAACCGCGAGGAGATCGGGCCCGCCCTGAAGAACCTCGACACCTTCGTCACCATGCTCGAACGCAACCAGGCGAGCCTCGACCGCAGCGTCGAACTGCTCGCCCCCTACATCCGGCTCTTCACCAACACCCTGGGCAACGGCCGCTGGTTCGACTCGTACATCCAGAACCTGGTCGCCGCCCCGGTCGTGCCGCGGTCGGGAGGCTCGCGATGACCCCACGCCTGCCCGCCCGCCGCACCCTGGCCCTGCTCACCGCGCTCGCGGTCGTCGCCGCGCTCGCCGTGGTGCTGTGGCCGCACTCCACACCCGTACGCGTCACCGCGTACTTCCCGCGCACGGTCGGCATCTACCCCGGCTCGGACGTCCGCGTCCTCGGCGTCCCCGTCGGCCGGGTCGAGAGGATCGTGCCGGAGGGCGACCGGGTGCGCGTGGAGCTGTCGTTCGACGAGGGGCGCAAAGTTCCCGCCGACGCGCGAGCCGCCATCATCAACTCCTCGGTGGTCAGCGACCGTTACGTGCAGCTGCTGCCCGTGTACCGCAAGGGGCCGGTGCTGCGGGACGGCGCCGTCATCCCCGAGTCGCGCACGGCCGTCCCCGTCGAGCTGGACCGGATCTTCGACAGTCTGCACACCACCGCCGACGCGCTCGGCCCGAAGGGCGCCAACAAGGACGGCTCCCTCTCGCGCCTGCTCGGGGTGAGCGCGGACAACCTGGACGGCCAGGGCAGGAACCTCAACCAGACGGTCGAGGACCTCTCCCGGGCGGTCACCACGCTCTCCGACGGGCGGGGCGACCTGTTCGGCACCGTGCGCAACCTGCAGGTGTTCACGGCCGCGCTGGCGGCCGACGACAAGAGCGTACGGTCCTTCGACACCAGCCTCGCCGAGGTGGCGAAGCAGCTCTCCGGGGAGCGCAAGGACCTCGCGGCGGCGCTGCTGCACCTGGGCACGGCGCTCGGCGAGGTGTCCGACTTCGTGCGGAACAACAAGAAGTCGCTGACGTCGGACGTCAAGGGCCTGAGCAAGGTCACCAAGGTCCTCGTCACCCAACGCGCAGCTCTGGAGGAACTGTTGACGGTCGCCCCCGCCGGCCTGTCGAACCTGCAGAACGCCTACAACCCGGCGGCCGGCACGCTCGACACCCGCAACAACGCGCAGGGGCCGCAGGACCCGGCGTCCCTGCTGTGCTCCCTGCTGCGGACGACCGGCGACACGGGCGGCCGGAACCCGAGCTGCGCGGAGCTGCGCAAGCTCTTCGACTCCCTGCCCGAGGTACCGCCGGCCCCGGCGGCGACCGGCACGGTGGACCGGACGCTCGGCGGAATCCTGGGGGCCCGGGCATGAGCGCGCCGCGCCGGGCCGGGGTGGCCGCGTGGACGGCGGCCGGCTCACTGCTGCTGACGGGCTGCTCGTTCAACGGCTGGTACGACGTCCCGCTCCCCGGCGGGGCCGCCGCGGACGGCCACGCCTACCACGTCACCGTCGAGTTCCGGGACGTCCTCGATCTGGTGCCGCAGTCGGCGGTCAAGGTGAACGACGTCACCGTGGGCGCGGTGGAGAAGGTCGAACTGGTCGGCTGGCACGCGCGGGTGCGGCTGCGCGTCGCCGACTCGGTGAGGCTGCCCGCCAACGCGGTCGCCGGCCTGCGGCAGACCAGCATGCTGGGCGAGAAGTACGTGGCCCTGGCCGCGCCGGCCGACACCCCGCCCGTCGGACGGCTCCGCGACGGCGCCGTGATCCCGCTGTCGCGCAGCGGCCGCAACCCGGAGATCGAGGAGGTGCTGTCCGCCCTGTCCGCCCTCCTCAACGGCGGCGGCGTGGCCCAGCTGAAGACGATCACGGTGGAGCTGAACAAGGCCCTGGCCGGCCGGGAGAACCGGGTCAGGTCCCTGCTGAAGCAGCTCGACACGTTCATCGGCGGACTCGACGAGCAGCGCGGGGAGATCGTCCGCGCGCTCAAGGGCGTCGACCGGCTGGCCAAGCGCCTGAAGAAGGAGCGGAAGACCATCGCCCGGGCCGTCGACACGCTGCCGCCCGCGCTGAAGGTCCTCGCCGACCAGCGCCGGGACCTGACGAAGATGCTCACCGCCCTGTCGGACCTCGGCAAGACGGGCACAAGGGTGGTCAAGGCCTCGCGGGACGACACCGTGGCCGACCTGGAACAGCTGCGGCCGATCCTGTCGCAGCTCAACAAGGCGGGCGACGACCTGCCCAACTCGCTGGAGATGCTGACCACATACCCGTTCCCGCGCAACGCCGTCGACGCCGTCAAGGGCGACTACGTCAACCTGCGGATCAACGCCGACCTCGACCTGGCGGGCATCTACGGCAACCTCACCGACAAGCCCGGCAAGGGCGGCTCCGGAAAGGGGCCGGGCCCGGCGCCCTCGCTCCCGGGCCTCCCCGGCACGCCGGGCCTGCCGAGCGTTCCCGGCCTGCCGACGCCCACGCCCCTGCCGAGCACCCCGGGCCTGCCGAAGGTGCCGAAGCCACCGACGAGTTCCCCGCCGGCGACGGACGGCGGGGGCGGGTCCCTGTGCCCACCGGTGTGCACTTCGGGCTACGACACCGCGGGCTACGGCACCGCTGGGGACGAGCGCCGCCTCCCGCCGGGGATCGACCTCGCTCTCGCCGCACTCATGCTGAAGGGGATGCAGCCGTGATCACACGTACGGTCAAGGCCCAGTTGCTCGCCTTCGCCGCGGTCACCGCCGTCGGGGTGTCGTACGTCGGTGCCGAGTACACGGGCCTGGCGGACCGCGTCCTCCACCGCGGCTACACGGTACGGGCCGACTTCGCCGAGTCCGGGGGCGTGTTCCCCGGCGCCGAGGTCACCTACCGCGGGGTGCCGGTCGGGCGCGTGGCCGCTCTGCGGCCGACCCGCTCCGGGGTGTCGGTGGCTCTGCGGATCCAGGACGGCAAGCCGCGGATCCCGGCCGACGCCCTGGCCGTGGTCGCCGACCGCTCGGCGGTGGGCGAACAGTACGTCGACCTCCAGCCCCGGCATCTGGGCGGCCCGTACCTGAAGGACGGGAGCCCCATCCCGCGCGGGCACACCCGGACCCCGCTGCCCGTCACCGACCTCGTGCTCAGCCTGGACCGGCTGGTGAACTCCGTGGGCAAGGACGATCTGCGCACCACCGTCGACGAACTGGGCAAGGCCTTCGCCGGCACCGGGCCGCGGCTCGGCCGCCTGGTCGACTCCGGCAACGCGCTCGTCGAGTCGGCGTCGGACTCCCTTCCGCAGACGGTCTCGCTGATCGAGGACTCGCGCAAGGTGCTCAAGACACAGGCCGACCAGGGCTCGGCGATCAAGTCCTTCTCCCGCGACCTGGCGACGCTGACCGCGCAGGTGAAGTCGAGCGACGGCGACCTGCGCCGGCTGATCGGCAACACGGCGCCCGCCGCCGAGCAGATCGACTCGCTGCTCAGGTCCACCCGGCCGCAGCTGCCGGTGCTGCTGGCCAACCTCATCAGCGGCGGCCAGGTGACCCTGGCGCGGCTGCCCGGGGTCGAACAGGCCCTGGTCACCTTCCCGGTGGTGGTCGCGGGCAGCTACACGGTCCTGCCCGGCGACGGCACCACGCACTTCGGGCTCGTCGTCAACGCCGGCGACCCGCCGGCGTGCACCCGGGGCTACGGGACGCGGCGACGCGACCCCGCCGACACGAGCACGCGGGCCGCGAACACCGGCGCCCGCTGCACGGCACCGCGCGGCAGCGCGACCTCGGTGCGCGGCGCGCAGAACGCGCCCGGCGCGCGAGCTGGTTCGGGTACGGCGAACCAGTCCGCGTACGTCACCCCGTACGACCCGGAGACCGGCACCGCCACCGGCCCGGACGGGACGCCCGTCGAGATCGGCTCGACGGGCGGCGAACGGACCACGTTCGGAAAGGAGTCGTGGCAATGGCTGCTCGTCGGGCCGATGGCCTGAAAGCCGACGGCAAGGAAGCCCGCACGGAGACCGAGGGCACGGACATCGAGGACACGAAGGCCGAGGGTGCGAACGCCGGGGGGCCGGACACCGAGGGCACGGAGACCAAGGTCAGGAAGGCCGAGGGCAGGAATACCGGAGGCGTGCGGCGGGACCGCCGCAGGCTGCTGCTCGCCGGACTGGTCGGCGTGACCGTCCTGACGGCCGTGCTGTCGGGCTGGCTGGGCGTGCGGCTGTCCGAGCGGCGCGCGGACGAGCAGCGCCGCCAGGACGTCCTGGCCGCGGCCCGCCAGTCGGCGCTGAACTTCACCTCGCTCGACTACCGCCACTACGGCCGGGACAGCGGGAACGTGCTGAAGGACGCCACCGGCGACTTCAAGAAGCAGTTCGCCGCGCAGACCGCCGAGTTGACCAAGCTGGTCGCCCGGAACAAGTCGGTGTCCGAGGGGCAGGTCCTCGAAGCGGGCATCGTGCGGTCCGACGACCACGCGGCCCGGGTCCTGGTCGTCGCGGACAGCAAGGTGACCAACACCGCCGTGCCCGAGGGGCAGGCACGCACCTACCGGCTCCAGCTCGACCTCGTGCGTCAGGGCGGCCGCTGGCTGACCTCCGGCGTCGAGTTCGTGGGCTGACCGCGCCGCGTCCCGTACCACCAGGCAGCACCAGTGAGGAGAACGACCGTGGCGAACCCGACGACCCGGACCCGAGGAGCCGGCGCCCCCGCACGGCGCACCATGACCGCGGCCGCCCGCGCGGCGGCCAAGCGTGCCGCGCGGGGGGAGCGCCCGGAGCCCGAGGCGCGCCCGGAGCGCCCTGGGCACGAGGGGAGCGAGGAGCGCGACACGCCCGTCGCCGCCGAGGACGACTCGACGGCGGAGGCGGACACAGAGGCACAGTCAGGGGCGGCGGCAGGGGCAGCGGCGGAAACGGAAGCGCACGCCGAGGCCGAGCCCGAGACGGAGACAGACGCGGAGCCGGAGGGCGCGCCCGCCTGGCGGCCCGGGCGGCGGCTGCTCACCGGGGCGCTCTGCGTTCTGCTCGTGGCGGGCCTGGTCGCCGTGGCCGTGCTCGGGTGGCGGTACCGGGAGGGGCGGCGGGCGGACGAAGCCAGGACCGAGGCGCTCGCGGCCGCGCGGAAGGCGGCACCGGTCGTGCTGTCGTACGACTACCGGCACCTGGACCGGGACTTCGCCCGGGCCCGCGCCAGCCTGACCGGGGCCTTCCGTCAGCAGTACCTCAAGACCACGCGGACGGTGGTGGGCCCGACCGCGAAGAAGTACCACGGCGTGGTGAAGGCGACGGTGGCGGCGCCCTCGGACGGCGGCGACCCGGCGGCCTCGGTCGTGTCGGCCGCACCGGACCGGGTCGTCGCCCTGCTCTTCGTCAACCAGGTCACCCGGAGCACTCAGGTGGACGGTTCCCGGCTGGACCTCAACCGGGTGCGGATGACGCTGACCCGCACCCCGTCGGGCTGGAAGGTGAGCGCCGTGGACGCGCTCTGAACCGGGAGCCGGCCTCCCTCCCACCTCCGGTGCCCCCGCGCGGCTCGCGCGGGGGCACTTCTGCGTGCGCGCTCTTGACAGCCTTCCCGAGCCGACGGCAGGATTTCCATTAAGCAGAATGTTGTTTCCGCGATACGGAACAGGAGCGGTGCCCCGATGGGATTCGCAGACCAGCGCTTCAACGTCAACCTGTCGATCCTCTTCACGGAACTCCCGCTCCTGGAGCGCCCGGCGGCCGCCGCCGCGGCCGGCTTCACCGCCGTCGAACTGTGGTGGCCGTGGATCGACACCCCCACCCCCGAGCGGTCCGAGCTCGACGCGCTGAGGAAGGCGATCGAGACCGCGGGCGTGCGGCTGACCGGCCTGAACTTCTACGCCGGACGGCTCCCGGGCCCGGACCGCGGCGCCCTGTCGGTCCCCGGTGAGGAGTCGGAGAGGTTCCGCGCGAACATCGAGGTGGCCGCCGGCCTCGCCGAGTCGCTGGGGTGCGGGGCGCTCAACGCGCTCTACGGCAACCGCGTCGACGGCGTGGACCCGGCCGAGCAGGACACGCTCGCGCTGGAGAACCTGGTCCTCGCGGCCCGGGCCGCCGACCGGATCGGCGCGATCCTGCTGATCGAGGCCCTGAACCGGCCCGAGTCGCCGCTGTACCCGCTGGTGTCGGCGCCGGCCGCGGTGGAGGTGGTCGACCGGGTCAACGCGGCGACGGGTCTCGGGAACGCGAAGTTCCTGATGGACCTGTACCACCTGTCGATGAACGGCGAGGACCTGCCGGCGGTGATCGAGCGGTTCGCCGCGAGGACCGGGCACGTGCAGATCGCCGACAATCCCGGCCGCGGCGCCCCGGGCACGGGTTCGCTCCCGCTGGAGGACCTGCTCGACCGGCTGCGGAAGGCCGGATACGACGGCTGGGTGGGCCTGGAGTACAAGCCGGGCGACCGGCCGAGCGCCGAGTCCTTCGCCTGGCTGCCGACCGAGACCCGCGCCGCCCGCTGAGCGCCGACCCCACGACACAGCAGACCAGTCAGAGAGGCACCCGTATGGCCACCCTTCCCAAGATCGCCTGGATCGGCCTCGGCATCATGGGCTCCCCCATGTCCGAGAACCTGGTCAAGGCGGGTTACGACGTCACCGGTTTCACGCTGGAGCGGGAGAAGCTGGACCGTCTGGCCGCCGCCGGCGGCACCGCGGCCGGCTCGGTCGCCGAGGCCGTCCGGGACGCCGATGTGATCATCACGATGGTGCCCGCGTCCCCGCAGGTCGAGGCCATCGCCTACGGCCCGGACGGGATCCTCGGCAACGCGCGTCCGGGCGCCCTGCTGATCGACATGTCCTCGATCACCCCGCAGACCTCCATCGACCTCGCCGCCGCCGCCGGGGAGAAGGGCATCCGCGTCCTGGACGCCCCGGTGTCGGGCGGTGAGGCCGGCGCGATCGAGGCCGTACTGTCGATCATGGTCGGTGGTGAGCGGGCCGACTTCGACGCGGCGAGGCCGATCTTCGAGGTGCTGGGCAGGACCGTCGTGCTGTGCGGTCCGCACGGCTCGGGGCAGACGGTGAAGGCCGCGAACCAGCTGATCGTGGCCGTGAACATCCAGGCGTGCGCCGAGGCCGTGGTGTTCCTGGAGAAGTCGGGCGTGGACCTGAGGGCGGCCCTGGACGTCCTCAACGGCGGGCTGGCCGGCTCGACCGTGCTGACCCGCAAGAAGGACAACTTCCTAGACCGGGACTTCAGGCCCGGCTTCCGTGTCGACCTGCACCACAAGGACATGGGCATCGTCACGGACGCCGCCCGCACCGTGGGCGCGGCCCTGCCGGTCGGCGCCGTGGTGGCCCAACTGGTCGCGTCCCTGCGCGCCCAGGGCGACGGCGGCCTGGACCACTCCGCCCTGCTGCGGGCCGTGGAGCGCCTCTCCGGCGCCCGGATCTGACCCGGAGCCCCCAGAACTCCGGGTGGCGCCGCCGCCGACACCTGTCCTGTCGCGCCCAGGCGGCGGCGCCACCCGGAACCATCCGCGACCGACCGGGGCCGCGGACCGAGGACTGAAGTCCCCCAGACCGCGCGGAGTCCGACGGAGGTCGTGACTCCCCGCGCAGCCCGCGCGGTCCCCCGGCGACCCGGACGAGGGGTGGCCGGGCGGTGGCCGCGTGGGCAGGGCGAGGACCGCGGCGGTGTGCGAGCCAGTGCGGTGGTGAAGGTCCCGGACCGTCCTCTCGACCAGAGGGAGGACGGCTTCCGGAGCCGTCGCATCCGCCGCGGTCCCAGCCCTTTCCGTCCCCTCCGCCGTGCGCCACGTGCACCACGTAGGCCATGTACGTCACGCACACCTCGTACGCCATGCACGCCTCGTACGCCAGGTGCGAGGCCCCCCCGGCCCCGTCCGGCGGCGCGAATGTCCTGTCGCGCCCAGCCTCGCGCCGTCGGACGGCCAGAACCGGCCACCTGACCGGGCACCTCACCGGCCGCGAGCGCCGGACGCGGAGGACAGCCCGCGTCCGGGCTTTCCGGCGTCCTCCGGGGTGCGGATCCGGGCCGCCCGCAGCAGCCTGAAGGCATGGACAGCCCCGCGCAGCATCCGCACATCGTGGTCCACGCCCCGGCCTTGGACGGCTCCCGGCGGGTCACCGAGGGCGAGGTGACCCTCGGGCTCGCGTCCCATCTGGACGACGTCGTCGAGATCCTCCGGCTGGCGGACCTGGACCGCATCGAGGTGGAGGAGAGCGATCTCATCGAGTGGCAGGGCGGCGGCCCGGACGACTGGCCGGGCCTGACGGAGCACGACGACCTCTGAGCCCCGCGCCCGGGACGGGCCCCCGCCTCGGCACGGGGGCGGCGGTGTGCGTGCGCCCCCAGCCCCGCGTACGGCGGTGTGCGTATCCCGGCTACGGCATGCTCAAATCAACCTCTGAACCCGGCGGAAGACGCTTCGAGCACTGCCCGCGCAGGGAACATTCACCTCACACGGGGCCCGCCGGCACGGGGGCGGCGGGCCCCGCGCCACGTGGGGGGTCTCATGGACGGCGTGCCGGCGAACCAACTCGGGCCACACGAGATCGCGTTGCTGCGCGGCGGTTCCCGCGCCGCCGTCCAGGTCTGCGTCCTCGCCCTCCATCTGTACGGCACCGTCGGCGCCGGACGCGGCGGCACGATGCGGGTCACGGTACGGTCCCCGGGCGCGGCAAGGGAGTTGCCCGTCCTTCCGCCGCTGACGAGGGCGGTGCACGCGGCGCTGTACCGGCCCGCGGGAATGGGGCAGTTGCTGCAACGGCGTGGCGTGGTCCGGGCCCTCGCCGCCCTGCGGCGCGACCTCCGGGCCGCGGGGCTGCTGCGCGCCGTCCCGCCCGGCCGCACGGCCCGCGGCCGGCGCGCGCTCCGCGCCCTGCGCGGGGACCATCCGCTGCCCGCGGCCCGGGCCGGCCTGTCCCCGGACGCCGTGCTGCTCGCGGTCGCCCTGTACGGCGACCGGGCCCTGACCTCGCTCGTGCCGCGCTTCACGCGGGAGGCCGGGCTCGTCGGGCGCGGCGGCACCACCGAGCGCGCGTTGCCGGAGTCCTGGAGCGGCGGGGGCGGGGACGGGGTCGGCTCCGGCTGCGGCACGGTGTGACCGGAGCCGGAGCCGGAACCGGGACGGCGGGCGGGCGGCGTCGGCGCGGAAGGGCGGCCCCCGTACAGGGTGAGCCGCCCTTCGCCGCGCCCGGCTGACGCACCACCAGTTCTACGGCTTCAGCGTCCTGATGGAGGTCGGCGCGTGGCCCGGCTCGGTCGCGATCTCCTCGAACTCGACGACGTCGCCGATGTCGTTGGTCGTCGACATCGAGATGTTGGTGACCCGCTCCAGGACGGCCTCCACGACGACCGGCACCCGGTACTCGGCGGCGAGCTTCTTGGCCTGCTCGAAGGCCGCGCCGAGCTCGCCGGGGTCGGTGACGCGGATCGCCTTGCAGCCGAGGCCCTCGGCGACCTTGACGTGGTCGACGCCGTAGACGCCCAGCTCGGGCGAGTTGATGTTCTCGAACTCCAGCTTGACCTGGAAGTCCATGTCGAACGCCCGCTGCGCCTGGCGGATCAGGCCGAGGTAGGAGTTGTTCACCAGGACGTGGACGTAGGGGATCCGGTGCTGGGCGCCGACGGCCAGTTCCTCGATCATGAACTGGAAGTCGTAGTCGCCGGAGAGGGCGACGACCTGCGCCCCCGGGTCGGCCTTCGCCACCCCGAGCGCGGCCGGGACGGTCCAGCCGAGCGGCCCCGCCTGGCCGCAGTTGATCCAGTGCCGGGGCCGGTAGACGTGCAGCATCTGGGCGCCGGCGATCTGCGAGAGGCCGATGGTGGAGACGTACCGCGTCTCCGGTCCGAAGGCCTTGTTCATCTCCTCGTAGACGCGCTGCGGCTTGATCGGGATGTCGTCGAAGTGGGTACGGCGCTGGAGCGTCGCCCTCTTCTCCTGCGTGGACGCCGCCCAGGCGGAACGGTCGGGCAGCCCGCCCCGTGCCTTCACCTCTCGTGCCACGTCGACGAAGAGCTCCAGCGCGGCCCTCGCGTCGGAGGCGATGCCGTAGTCGGGGGCGAAGATCCTGCCGATCTGGGTGGGCTCGATGTCGACGTGCACGAAGGTGCGGCCGGCCGTGTAGACGTCGATGCGGCCGGTGTGGCGGTTGGCCCAGCGGTTGCCGATGCCGAGGACGAAGTCGGACTCCAGGAAGGTCGCGTTGCCGTAGCGGTGCGAGGTCTGCAGGCCGACCATGCCCGCGTTCAGCTCGTGGTCGTCGGGGATGGCGCCCCAGCCCATCAGGGTGGGGACGACCGGAGTGCCCGTCAGCTCGGCGAACTCCACCAGGAGTTCGCAGGCGTCGGCGTTGACGACACCGCCCCCGGCGACGATCAGCGGCCGCTCGGCGGCGTTCAGCATCCCGAGCGCCTTCTCGATCTGCGCGCGGGTGGCGGCGGGCTTGTAGACGGGGAGCGGCTCGTAGGTCTCCGGGTCGAACTCGATCTCGGTCTGCTGGACGTCGACCGGAAGGTCGATCAGGACGGGGCCCGGGCGGCCGGAGCGCATCAGATGGAACGCCTGCTGGAAGACGCCGGGGACCTGCGCCGCCTCCAGGACGGTCACCGCCATCTTGGTCACCGGCGTGGCGATGGAGGCGATGTCGACGGCCTGGAAGTCCTCCTTGTGCATCACGGCGGTCGGCGCCTGGCCGGTGACGCACAGGATCGGGACGGAGTCGCCGATGGCCGAGTACAGGCCGGTGATCATGTCGGTGCCGGCGGGGCCCGAGGTGCCGATGCAGACGCCGATGTTGCCGGGGTGCGTACGGGTGTAGCCCTCGGCCATGTGCGAGGCGCCCTCGACGTGCCGGGCGAGGGTGTGGTGGATGCCGCCGGAGGCCTTGAGCGCCGCGTAGAAGGGATTGATCGCCGCGCCCGGCACCCCGAAGGCGTCGGTGACGCCCTCGCGCTTGAGGATCTCAACTGCCGCGCGGGCAGCGGTCATTCGAGCCATCGAGTACTCCTGCTCCGGCTGTCGGATTCGCACTCCGTCGCGCCCCGCGGAAGCTTCTTCCGTATAGTGGAAATTACTTTCTACGATCTGGAATCAATGTAGGCGGGGCGGGTGAAGGGCGTCAAGAGACGGCGACCCGGGGGCGGGCGGTACGTGAAGCGGCGGACAGACCGGGGGCGGCTGGAGCACGATGGGACCGCTCCCTCGATCCGACGTCCTGGAGTGGGCCCATGCCCGAGAGCGTGCCGGTGCGCTGCCCGGCCTGCCGGCGCGAGCACGTCTACACCGCGCCGTCCTATCCCTGCGCGTGCGGGGCGCCGGTCGCCCCGTCGCTGGACCGGGGCGCGCCCGCCCCGGTCGCCCACCGCGTCTGGGACGAGGACTGGATCACCGTCCGCTGCGGATCGTGCGGCCGCCGCGACCAGTGGCCCCGCCCGGAACTGGGCTGCTCGTGCGGGACGTTCCTGCGGATCCCGCTGAGGGAGGCGGCACCGGCGGCGGAGTCCGCGCCCACCGAGAGCGTCCCCGCCGCCCCCGCTCCCCCGCCGCGCCCCGCCTTCCAGCCCGTCACGATCCGTACCGCACGTGACGCGGTCACCGCCGCCGCGCTCTATCTGCGCTGGCTCGGCTACGAGGACATCCGCCGGTCCGACCGGCGGCCCCCGGCCGGCGTCGGCCTCGCCGCCCGGGGCCTGCTCGCCCAGGTCGACCCGGCGGTGCGGCCGGCCTCGCTGCGGGACGTGGAGTGCCTGTGGCTGACGGCGATGACGGAGTCCGCGGGCTGCGCCTACTTCTCCCTGGCCGGTTACACCGACGACGCCCGCGGCCGCGCCGACGCTCTGGGCATCCCGCTCTTCGTCCTCGACCTCACGGGCACCCCACAGCCGGTGAACGAACCGGCCGACGCTCTGCACACCACGGGCGCCTGAACGGCCACCGCACCGGCAGGGGCGGGACCCCGGCAGCCTTGTGCGCCACCGACTGCGCACGCGACCGGGGCCCGCCGTCGAGCACGTGTCTCATGCTCCCTCGGATACGGTTCACACCCCGTACTTCTCCCGCAGCTCGACCTTGCGCACCTTTCCCGACACCGTCATCGGGAAGGCGTCCAGGACGCTCAGCCGGGTCGGGACCTTGTAGTGTGCCAACTGCCCCTCGCAGAAGACCCGGACGTCCTCCAGCGTCAGCGGGTCGGCCGGGTCGAGCGGGATGACGCAGGCGAGCACCTCCTCGCCGTACCGCTCGTGCGGCACGCCGACGACCTGCACGTCGCGGATCTTCGGGTGGCCGTAGAGGAACTCCTCGATCTCGCGCGGGTAGATGTTCTCCCCGCCCCGGATGATCATGTCCTTGATCCGGCCGACGATCTCGACGTACCCGTCCTCGCGCATCACCGCGAGGTCGCCGGTGTGCATCCAGCGGGCCGGGTCGACGGCCTCGGCGGTCTTCTCCGCCTCGTTCCAGTAGCCGAGCATCACGCTGTAGCCGCGGGTGCACAACTCGCCCGCGGTGCCGCGCGGCTGGGTCACCCCGGTCACCGGATCGACGATCTTCACCTCGATGTGCGGCAGCACCCGGCCGACCGTGCCGGTGCGGTGGTCGAGGTCGTCGTCCATCCGTGTCTGGAGGGAGACCGGGGAGGTCTCGGTCATGCCGTAGCAGATGGAGACCTCCGCCATGTGCATCTCGGCGACCACCCGCTTCATCACCTCCACCGGGCAGGGCGAGCCCGCCATGATCCCGGTGCGCAGCGAGGACAGGTCGTAACCGGCGAAGTCCGGGAGGTTCAGCTCCGCGATGAACATGGTCGGGACGCCGTACAGCGAGGTGCAGCGCTCCTGTTGCACGGCCTCCAGCGTGGCCTTCGGCTCGAACGACGGCGCCGGGATGACGATGCAGGCGCCGTGCGAGGTCGCCGCGAGGTTGCCCATCACCATGCCGAAGCAGTGGTAGAAGGGCACGGGCAGGCAGACCCGGTCCTGCTCGGTGTAGCCGACCGTACGCCCCACCCAGTATCCGTTGTTGAGGATGTTGTGGTGGGAGAGCGTGGCGCCCTTGGGGAAGCCCGTGGTGCCAGACGTGTACTGGATGTTGACCGGGTCGTCGCAGCTCAGCTCGGCCGCGGCGGCGGCCAGGCGTTCCGGCGGCACCGAGGCGGCGCCGGCCGTCAGCGCGTCCCACGACGGGTCGCCTATGTAGACAGTTTCCCGCAACTCGGGGCATTTGCCGCGAACTTGGTCGACCAGCGCCCGGTAGTCGCTGCTCTTGTGGGCCTGGGAGGCGATCAGGACCGAGATGCCCGCCTGCCGGAGGACGTACTCCAGCTCGTGGGCGCGATAGGCGGGGTTGATGTTCACCATGATCGCGCCGATGCGGGCGGTGGCGTACTGGACCAGCACCCACTCGGGGCAGTTGACCGCCCAGATCCCGACCCGGTCGCCCTTGGCCACTCCCTTGGCGAGCAGTCCGAGGGCCACCTCGTCGACCGCCGGGCCGAACTCGGCGTAGGTCCAGCGGCGTCCGGAGGGCACGTCGACGAGCGCCTCGCGGTCGGGATACGCGGCGACCGCCCGGTCCAGGTTGGCGGCGACGGTGTCGCCGAGCAGCGGCGTGGCGCCGGTCCCGTGGCTGTACGACGGCTCGCTCACCGGAAGTCCTCCTCGCGGTACTCCTCCTCCGAGCCGGCGGCCGTGGCCTCGCGCAGCTCGATCCGGCGGATCTTGCCGGAGACGGTCTTGGGCAGCGCGCCGAACTCCAGGCGGCGGACGCGCTTGTAGGGGGCGAGGACCTGGCGGGAGTGCTCGAAGAGCACCTTGGCGGTGTCGGGGCCGGGATCCCAGCCCTCCGCCAGCACGACGTACGCCTTCGGCACGGCCAGGCGCAGCGGGTCCGGCGCGGGCACGACGGCCGCCTCGGCCACCGCCTCGTGCTCCAGCAGGGCGCTCTCCAGCTCGAAGGGGGAGATCTTGTAGTCCGAGGCCTTGAAGACGTCGTCGGCGCGGCCGACGTAGGTGATGTACCCGTCCTCGTCCCGGGAGCCGATGTCCCCGGTGCGGTAGTAGCCGCCCGCCATCGCCTCGGCCGTGCGGTCCGCGTCGCCGTGGTAGCCGGTCATCAGCCCGGCCGGCCGCTCGGACAGGTCGAGCGCGATCTCGCCCTCGTCGGCGCCCGGCGCGCCCGAGACCGGGTCGAGCAGCTCGACGCGGTAGCCGGGGCTGGGCCGTCCCATGGAGCCGGTCTTCAGGGGCTGGCCGGGGCTGTTGGAGACCTGCACGGCCGTCTCGGTCTGCCCGAAGCCGTCCCGGATGGTCACCCCCCAGGCGCGCCGCACCTGCTCGATGACCTCGGGGTTCAGCGGCTCACCGGCGGCCACGACCTCGCGGGGCGGGGTGCCCAGTTGGCTCAGGTCGGCCTGGATGAGCATGCGCCACACGGTCGGCGGGGCGCAGAAGGTGGTGACCCCGGCGCGCTCGATCTCCCCGATCAGCCGGACCGCGTCGAAGCGGGTGTAGTTGTGGATGAAGACGGTCGCCTCGGCGTTCCACGGCGCGAACAGGTTCGACCAGGCGTGCTTGGCCCACCCCGGTGAGGAGATGTTGAGGTGCACGTCCCCGGGCCTCAGGCCGATCCAGTACATGGTCGCCAGGTGCCCGATCGGGTACGAGGTGTGGGTGTGCTCGACCAGCTTGGGGCGGGCGGTGGTGCCCGAGGTGAAGTACAGCATCAGCGGGTCGTCGGCGAGGGTCGGGCCGTCCGGCACGAACTCGGCGGGGGCCGCACGGGCGTCCTCGTACGGCTCCCAGCCCTCCTCGGGCAGGCCGCCGACGCAGACGCGGGTGTAGGTGCCGGGGACGTCGGCGAACTTGCCGGTGTCCTCGGCGCGCACGATCACGTGCTTGACGTGGCCGCGCTCGACCCGGTCGCGCAGGTCGGCGGGCCCGAGCAGCGGGGTGGCCGGGATGACCACCGCGCGCAGCTTCATCGCGGCCAGCGCCGTCTCCCAGAGTTCGGCCTGGTTGCCGAGCATGACGAGGATGCGGTCCTCGGCGGCGACGCCCCGCGCGTGGAGCCAGTTCGCGACCCGGTTGGAGCGCTCGGCCATCTCGGCGAAGGAGATCCGGGTCTCGGTGCCGTCCTCCTCGACGATGTGCAGGGCGGTGCGGTCGTTCCCCTCGGCGACGACGTCGAACCAGTCCAGCGCCCAGTTGAAGTGCTCGGGGCGGGGCCACTCGAAGCCCGCGTAGGCCGTGGCGTAGTCCTCGCGGTGTTCCAGCAGGAAGTCCCGCGCCCTGCGGAAGACCTCGGTCGCCGTCGTCATCCGTCCTCCTCGCTCCCGTGGTGCCGGACCATTGCCGGGCGGCTCTCTGCCATCGTGTAATCCGTGATGGAGGTCTCACTACCCCCGAACGGGGGTGTGGGCTCGCACAGGGGCCGCGACGAAGGGGCGAGCGGGTGACATCGGACGCGTCCGCAGCGGTGGACATTCGGGGCGCGCTGCTGCGGCTGCGCCGGACGACGGGGCTGCCGGTCGCCTTCGGCGGGGTGGTGGAGTCCGGCCGGCCGCGGGTGCGGATCACCGAGCTCAGCGGCACGACGACGCTCGCGCTCAGCGCCCTCGCGGTGACCTCGGGCAACGGTCTCGGCGGCAAGGCGGTGGCCCTCGCCCGCCCGTGCGCGGTGACGGACTACTCCTCCTCCCGGCAGATCAGCCACGAGTACGACGTCCCGGTCGCCGCCGAGGGGCTGCGCTCGGTGCTGGCGGTGCCGGTCGTGGTGCGGCGCCGGGTGCGCGGGGTGCTGTACGGCGCGCTGCGCACGGCCCAGCCGCTCGGCGACCGCACGCTGAGCGCGGCCGTGGAGGCGGCGCGGGACGTGGAGCAGGCGCTGGTGGTGCGGGAGGAGGCGCGGGGGCTGCTGGCGGCGGTGCGGACGGCCCCGGACCCCGACGCCGCCGGCGTCGTCCGGGAACAGGTCCGGGAGGCCCACGCGGCGCTGCGCGCGCTGGCCCCGCGGATCACGGACCCGGCGCTGCGGGCCGAGCTGCTGGACGCGTGCGCCCTGCTGACGGGCGTCGCCCCGGCGTGCGGGGTGGGTCTGGCGCCCCGGGAGCTGGACGTCCTGGCCTGTGTGGCCGCCGGGGCGACGAACGCGACGGCCGCCGCCCGCCTCGGGCTGAGCCCGGAGACCGTCAAGGGCTACCTCCGCTCGGCGATGCGCAAGCTGGGCGCCCACACCCGGGGAGAGGCGGTGGCGGCGGCCCGCCGGGCCGGGCTGCTGCCGTAGGACCGGGCGCCGCGGTACACCGGTGCCGCCCCGCCGGACGTCGTGCGCGGAGTACGGTGGGGCGGGGCGTGGGAGTGGTGGCGGCGGGGTTGTCGGTGCGCGGTTCGTATTCATTCGGCGGTGCGGTGAATTCACCGCGACCGCGCCGCTGTTATTTCCCTCACCACCCCGCGGGTCCGAATTTCAAGGACGTGTTGCCTAGAATTTGCCCCGGACACGACACACGAGGGGAGCGGTGACCGTGCGACGGGACTTCAAGGACCCTGCGAGCTGCCGCTCCGACCAGGTCATCGGCCGGGCGGAGCCGTCGGCCGCGGCGCGCGAACAGCTCGCCCGCGGCGGCAGCGTGCTGCTTCACGGCCCCGCCGGAATAGGAAAGTCGACCGTGCTGCGGGCAATGGCGGCGGAATATGCCCCGGCGGCCCGGACCGTGTTGCGCTGCTCCGCGACGGAGTCCGAATCGCACCTGCCCTTCCTGGCGCTGGCCGACCTGCTCGGCCTGGTCCTGGACGAGGTGTCCGGCAGGCTGCCCGCCGCCCAGCGCACCGCCCTGGAGGCGGCGCTCACCGGCCGCGGCGAGTCCACCCTCCAGCGCGACGGCCTCGCGCTGCGTCTGGCCGTGCTGTCGGCACTGCGCGCGCTCGCCGCCGAGGGCCCGGTCCTGATCGTCGCCGACGACCTCCAATGGCTGGACCCGGCCAGCGCCGAACTGCTCGGCTTCGCCGCCCGCCGCCTGGGCGAGACGCCCGTGCAGATGCTGTGCGCGGTGCGCACCGAGGGCCAGGAGTACGACCGCCATCTGCGGGCCTGCCCGCCCGACACCCTGGCCGTCCGGCTGGGCCCGCTCTCCCGCACCCAGGTGTCCTCGCTGCTCGACCTCCGCGGCTACACCGGCCTGCCCCGCTCCACGGTCCGCGACATCCACCGCACCAGCGGCGGCAACCCCCTGTTCGCGCTGGAGCTGGGCCGGGCCATGGCCGAGAGCCCGACCGCGCCCCGCCCGGGCGAGCCGCTGCCGGTGCCGACCTCGCTGCGCGCGCTGGTGCTGAGCCGCCTGGAGATGCTCTCCGGCGAGGCGCGCCGGACCCTGCTCGTGGCGAGCGCGGGCGCCCGTCCCACGCCCGCGCTGCTGCGCGCGGCCGGCCGGGAGAGCGCCGAGGCGGAGTGCGCCCAGGCGGCCGAGCTGGGGCTGCTGACGACGGACCCGGAGGGCCCGACCGTACGGTTCGCGCACCCGCTGATCTCGGCGGCGCTGTACGCGGAGGCGCCCGCGCAGGAGCGGCGCGCCGTGCACGCCGCGCTGTCCACCGCCGCCTCCGACCCGATCGAGCGGGCCCGGCACCTGGCGCTGGCCACCACCGGCACCGACCCGGAGGTGGCCGCCCGGCTCGCCGGGACGGCCGCCCTGGCCCGGGACCGCGGGGCGCCGTCGGTGGCCGCCTCGCTCGGGCTGCTCGCGGCCCGCCACACCCCGCCGGACAGCGTGCCGGGCCCGGACGACCGGCGTCTGCAGGCCGCCGAGGACGCCATCACCGCCGGGGAGGTGGACCTCGCCCGGGACATCGCGCGGGAGGTGCTGACCCGGGCGACGGTGCCCGCGGACCGGGTGCGGGCCTGGATGGTGGTGATCGAGGCCGCCGGGCAGGCCCTCGGGGACGTGGACGCGGTGTTCCCGCAGGCGCTGGCCGACGCGGGCGACGACCCGCGGCTGCTGGCCCTGGTCCACTACCAGCTGGCCTGGCGCGGGCTGGTGGTGGAGGGCGACTTCGAGGTGGCCCGGCGGGAGGCCGCGCACGCGGCGCAGCTGGCCGCGCGCGGCCGGGACCGCAGGACCGAGCTCATGGCGCTCGCCTTCCAGTCGTCGACCGAGACCCTGATGGGGCACCCCGACGCCCCCGCGACCATCAAGCAGGCGCTGAAGGAGCCGCAGGACCCGTACGTGGCGTGCCACCACAACGGCGTCGGCTCGGCCCGGTTCCGCTGGCTGCTGATGAGCGACCAGCTCGCGGAGGCCCGGACGACCATCACCACGCTGCTGCGCGAGGTGCGGCGGCGCGGCATGGTCGAGAGCGAGGTGCACTTCGTGCGCATGCTGGCCGAGACCGAGCTGCGCTGCGGGCACTGCGGCCGCGCGCTCGACCTGGCCCGGGAGAGCCTGCGGATGGCCCGGGACACCGGGATCGGCGAGAGCGCCTCCGCCATGCTGGCCGCCATGGCCGAGGCCTCCGGCGGGGACGCGGAGCGCGCCCAGACCCTGGCCCGGGAGGCGGTGGGGCACGCCGAGGAGGACGGCGACCCGATGTACCTGTCGCGCGCCCTGGCCGCGCTGGGCTACGCCCAGCTGGTCGCCGGGGACGCGCCGGCCGCGGTCGCCTCGCTGCGCCGGGTGCGGGAGCTGGAGTCGGCGCTCGGCATCACCGACCCGGCGCGCGGCCGCTGGCACGGCGACCTCGCGGAGGCGCTGGTGCAGGCCGGGGAGCCGGCCGAGGCGCAGGACGTGATCGACGTGGCGCGCGAGCACGCGCTGCGGCTGGACCGGGAGAGCGTGCTGGCCGTGCTCGACCGGTCCGAGGCACTGGTCCGGGCGGCCCGCGGCGACCAGGAGGGGGCCGTGGCCCAGCTGACGTCCGCGCAGGACCGGCTGGCGAAGCTGGGGCACGGGCTGGAGGAGGCCCGGGCGGCGTTCGCGCTGGCCCAGCTGCGCACCCTCCCCCGGGCTCCCGGCTCCGCTCGGGCAGGGGGGAACCCCGGGCCGGGACCGACGTCGTACGACGAGGCGGCGCGCCTGTTCCGGCGCTGCCGCGCGCTGCCCTGGCTGGGCCGGGTGGAGGCGGCCGCCGTCGCCCGTCCGGCCCAGCCGGAGGTCACGCCCGCGGCGCTGGACGGGCTGGCCGCCATGGAGCGCCAGGTGGCCGCGCTGGTCATGGAGGGCGCGACCAACCGGGAGATAGCCGCGCGGCTGTTCGTCAGCGTCAAGACGGTCGAGGCGACCCTGACCCGCGTCTACCGCAAGCTGGGGATCCGTTCCCGGGTGGACATCGTCCGATTGGCGGCGGCCCGGCGCGCGAAGTGAGGGCGGCCCGGGTTAACTGCCTGGAGTGGGCCCCGTGCGGGACGCCGCCGTCGGCGCATCGAGCAGGACCGAGGGTTTTCCCTGCCCAACTCCCCTAGGGGGTTCCCTCATTGGGGCGGATTGCACCGGGCCCTAGCGTAAGAGCCGTGCCGCTCGCCCGGGCATACGGGGGTCTGTCCCGAGACCCCCGTGCTCAACCGCCCGGCGCCCCCCCCCACCGGCCAGCCCACGAGGAGACGCATGTTCGGCCTCACCCGCGCCAGACAGACGGCCGCGCTCGGCGCGGCCGCTGCCTCCGCCGCGACCGCGCTGCTCACCGCTCCCTCAGCCGCCGCTCTTCCCCAGCCCGTCGTCGGCGGCACCACGACCACGACCGGCGCGTACCCGTTCGTCATGCAGATCACGGACGCGTCCGGCAACCAGTTCTGCGGCGGCACCCTGGTCGCGCCCACCAAGGTGGTCACCGCCGCCCACTGCATGGCGGGCGAGACCCCGACCGGTGTGCGCGTGGTGGGCGGCCGCACCTACCTGGACGGCACCGACGGCACGGTGAGCAAGGTCGGCCGGATCTGGATCGACCCGGACTACACGGACGCCACCAACGGCGACGACGTGGCGGTGCTGACCCTGTCGACCTCGATGCCGTACACCGCGGCCCCGTACGTGTCCTCCGACGACAGCGGCGTGTACGCGGCCGGCACCACGGCCCGCATCCTCGGCTGGGGCACCACGTCCGAGAGCGGCAGTTCCTCCAACCAGCTGCGGACCGCGACCGTGCCCGTCGCGTCCGACTACAGCTGCGCCGGTTCCTACGGCTCCGACTTCGTCGCGAGCGACATGGTGTGCGCCGGATACTCCTCCGGCGGCGTAGACACCTGCCAGGGCGACAGCGGCGGTCCCCTGCTCATCGGGGGCGTCCTGGCAGGGATCACTTCCTGGGGCAACGGCTGTGCGGAGGCGGGTTACCCGGGTGTGTACACCCGGCTGACCGCCTTCTCCGGCCTGGTCACCGCGCAGGTCACCTCGTGACCCGCTGACGGTTCGACCCCCAGGTCAGTGCCAGGGGGCGTTGCGGGCCTCCACGCGCGGCCCGCAACGCCCCCTATCCATGTGCCCGGAGCGCGGCCTCGGTGGTAGCACCCGGAGCGGGGCGCGGCTTCGCGCCCCGGCGGCGCTGCGGCCTGCGCCTCCGCGGTTCTGCGGCTCAGCGGTTCTGCGCTCTGCGGCTCAGCGGCTCAGCGGCGCACCACGGTGCCGAACCGGATGTCGTACGAGCTCCCCGGATGGAGCACCGCGAGCATCCGCTCCCCCTCGGCGGTGATCTCCTGCCGCTCGGCCCTGGTGGGCTCGCGGAAGGGCTCGACGACGAGTGCGCCGCCCTCCAGCTTCCACACGCCGGCCAGGAAGCCGTCGACGAGGAGGACGCGGTGGGCCTGGTTGCCCCGCGCCGCGCGCCCCCGGTACTCCTCCGGCACCACGCGCGTGCGGTCGGCGTGGGAGAGGAGCAGGTTGTCGAACTCGGGCAGGAACCGGGGCGGGGCCGGGATGTCCGGGTCCGGGCGGGGCGCGTCCGGCAGGTCGAAGAGCTCCAGGCCGGTCTCGTCCCGGAAGGTGACGAGCCGGGGCCGCAGGCGCTCGAACACCTCGCGCAGACGGGTCAGGCCCGCCCAGATCTGCATGTCCTTGACGGAGGCCGGCCCGAAGGCGGCGAGGTAGCGCAGGACGGTGGCGTCGGGGGCGGGCGCGGGTTCGGCGGGGCGGCCGAGCCAGTGCTCGGCGGTGGTGAGGACGACCTGTCCGCTCCTGCCCCACAGTCCGCGCGGGGGGACCTGGACCAGCGGGAGCCGGCAGCGGGCGGCCACGCCGAGGGCCTGCGGGTCGGCGTCCGGCCACTCGGCCAGGAGGGCCTCGCGCAGCCGGCTCATGGTGCATGGCTCGGCCTCGACGAGTTCGCGGGCGAACGCGGCCAGCCGGTCGAGATCGACACCGGCGAGCCCCTTGCGGAACAGCGTGATCTCACGGTCGCGGGCGGGCTGGACGAGCGGGCGCAGGGAGAGGCAGTCGTCGGCGGTGTGGGTGTGGATGGTGGAGCGGATCGTGACGATCCGGACGACCTCGCGGCTCGCCATGAGGCTGGACAGCTCCTCGGGGCCGAAGCCTTCGAGGCGGGCCGCGAGCGCGTAGTAGGGCGGTTTGACGTTCTGGGCCTGGAGGCCGACGAGGTGCTTGACGGCGGCCTCGGCGGACATCGGCGAACGGCTCAGCAGGAGCTGCCTGCTGAGGGTCGCGCGGTTCAGGGCGCGGGCGCCGAGCACGGGGGCGGTCGCGGCGGCCGTCGGCTTTGTCATGCACGCACGCTAACGCAGCGGGCCGACAGCATCCGTCCGCTATGCCGGGCGCCCCGGGGCCGCGCGGTCCGCGAGGGCCGGCCCGGTCCGCCCCTGGTACTGCGACGGTTCGCCCGCCGCCTCCGGCCCTTAGGTCTCGTATGCTGACCGTGATCTCGCAGGCGCAGGTTCGGTCGAGAGGCGGTCCCCGATGCCCGAGCGACGCAGCCGTCCCGCCTCGTCCGTCTGGCGCCGCGCGCCGGCACCGCCGCCCGGCGAGAGGTCCCCGGCTCCGCCTGCCCAGACGACCGACGCGGACCCGGCCGAGGTGGCGAGCGTGGTGCAGGCGGCCCTCTACCGCGACGGGGTCCGGGTCTCCTCCCCCGCCTCCCTCGCCGAGACCTTCCGGGAGCTGCGCGAGCAGCCCGAGGGGATGGCGTGGATCGGGCTCGCCCGTCCCACGGAGAGCGAACTGCTCTCCCTGGCGTCGGAGTTCGACCTGCATCCGCTCGCGGTCGAGGACGCGATGGAGGCCCACCAGCGGCCCAAGCTGGAGCGCTACGGCGACACCCTGTTCGTCGTCCTGCGGGCCGCGCGCTACCTCGACGCGCCCGAGCAGGTCGACTTCGGCGAACTGCACGTGTTCGTGGGCCCGGACTTCGTGATCACCGTGCGCCACGGCGGCGCCCCCGACCTCTCCGCGGTCCGCCGCCGCATGGAGGAGACGCCGGACCTGCTGAAGCTGGGCCCGGAGGCGGTGCTGTACGCGATCCTCGACGCGGTGGTGGACGGCTACGCGCCGGTCGTGGCCGGCGTCCAGAACGACATCGACGAGATCGAGACCGAGGTGTTCGGCGGCGATCCCGAGGTCTCCCGCCGCATCTACGAACTCTCCCGCGAGATGGTCGAGTTCCAGCGCGCCACCCGTCCCCTGGTCGGCATGCTGCACGGCCTGATGGCGGGATTCTCCAAATACGGCACGGACGAGGAACTCCAGCGGTACCTGCGGGACGTCGCCGACCACGTCACCCACACCAGCGAGCGGGTCGACGCCTTCCGCCAGGCCCTCACCGAGATCCTCACCGTGAACACCACCCTGGTCACCCAGGAGCAGAACGCGGAGATGCGGGCCCTGGCGGAGGCGGGGTTCGAGCAGAACGAGGAGATCAAGAAGATCTCCTCGTGGGCGGCGATCCTCTTCGCCCCCACCCTGGTCGGGACGATCTACGGCATGAACTTCGCGCACATGCCTGAGCTGCACTGGGTGTTCGGGTATCCCTTCGCCATCCTCCTGATGGCCGTCGTGTGCGTCACCCTGTACGTCGTCTTCAAGCGGCGGGACTGGCTCTGAGGGCCCGGCGGCTCAGGCGGGGGCGGACGGCGGGCCCGCCTCCCAGCCGGTCCAGTGGTGGACGGTGACCGCGATCACCGGGCCGTCCGGCGGCTCGTCCTGGTACTGCGGGTACTTGCGCTGGAGCCGGGTGAGCGCGTCCTCGTAGGCCCGCCGGACCTCGGGGTGCGCGGCGTCGGGCGTCACGATCCGCGCGCCGCCGTCGGCGCGGACCCACCACAGCCGGCCCCAGTCCTCGTCGTAGGCGTCCGCCAGCAGGCACACGGCCGGGGTGACGGCGACGTTGTGCAGCCGTTTCAGCCCGGACGTGCTCTTGGGCTTGCGGTCGACCGCGGTGACGATCTCGTCCTCACCGTGGGCGGCGAACACCACCGGCACCAGGTGGGGGCGCCCGGCCGCGTCCACCGTGGCCAGCCGTGCCACCCGGGCGGCGGCGAACCGCCGCCGCGTCTCGTCGGGGTCCATCTGCGGCACGGGTGTCTCCTCTCCCGGGTCGCGTCGGGGCGGACTCTCCTCCGCTTCGCGCCGGGTACCCCGGCCGGGCCCGGGCGACAACATGAGGACCGCCGCCCCGGGCGGGAGACCCGGAAAATAGCTCACATTTTCGAAATTGCTCGGCGTGCGCCCCGGCACCCGACCCGGCCCCGTCACGCCTTCCGCGCGCTGGGCCAACCGTGTGACCTGGGGACGAACACGTCGGGAAACAGGCCGCGTTGCCTACGATCGACCTGTGGTCACCTTCTTCCTCGAACGCACCGCCCCGCTGTCCATCGACGAGGCGTGGCGCCGGCTCACCCAGTGGTCCCGCCACGCCGACGTGGTCCCGCTGACCCGCATCACCGTGGTCACGCCCGAGCCGACCGGCGAGGGGACACGCTTCGTGGCCCGTTCGGGGATCGGCCCGCTCGCCTTCGACGATCCCATGGTGGTCACCGTCTGGCACCCGCCGGCCGATGGCGAGGCCGGCCTGTGCCGCCTGGAGAAACGGGGCCGTGTCGTCAAGGGCTGGGCGGAGATCGAGGTACGGCCGGGCCCCGGCGGCCGCACCCGGGTGCGGTGGCGCGAGGAGGTGCGGATCGCGTGCCTCCCCGGCCTCTTCGACCCCGTGGTGGAACGGACGGCACGCACCGTGTTCGGCCGGGCGGTGAACGGGCTGCTGCGGCGCCCGTGACGACCGCCGGCCCGCGGGCGGGCCCCGCGGGCCGCCGCTGCCCGGCCGGTGTGCCGTCACCCCGGCGCGGGGGCGTCACCCCGGCGCGGGGGCGTCACCCCGGCGCGGGGGCGTCGTCCGGCGCCGTCGCGGCATCGTCCGGCGCCGTCGCCCGCGCCGTCATGGCGGCATCCGGCACCGTCGCCCGCGCCGTCGTGCCGTCGTCCGGGGGAAGCAGGCGGGACCAGACCGAGCGCCGGGCCGCGGCCAGGGCCAGCCGTTCGCGCGGCGGACGCGGGCCGACCGGCCGCCAGACGAGGGCGGTGTCACCCGCCGAGCCGGAGCGGGTCCGCAGGGCCACCACGTCGTCCCGGCCGAGCAGCGCATGGCGGAACAGGGTGTGGCTGCCGCTGTCCTCGACGAGCGTGTCGGGCGTCCAGCCGTGTTCCGCGAGCCGGGCCAGGACGGCGGACGCGTAGCCGGGGGCCCGCCGGGCGGGGAACCACAGCAGCCGCAGGCCGGTGAGGTCGCCCCACCCGAGTTCCGCGCGCCCGGCGAGCGGATGCCGGCGGCGCATCACGACGCCCAGGGGCTCGTCGGCGATCGTGCGCAGCTCCAGGCCCCGCACGTCGTCGAGCGGGGTGCGCAGGACGCCGTAGGCCAGTGTCCCGGCGCGCAGCAGGTCGCCCGTGCGCGCGGAGTCGGTCCGCTCGTAGGCCAGGCGCAGGGGCCCGTCGCGCGTCAGGATCCGCTCGGTGCGCTCCAGGATCTCCGGTGCCACGCCTGCGCACACCCCGACGGCGGCGGTCGGGCAGGCCGAACGGGCCGCGGCCACCGCGGAGTTCAGCGCGTTCAGCGCCTGGTCGACGCCGTCGAGGAGCAGCCGTCCGGCCTCGGTGAGTTCCATGCCCCGGGGCAGGCGCCGGAACAGGGCCGTGCCGACGCGCCGCTCCAGCAGCGCGATCTGCTGGCTGAGGCTGGGCTGGGCGATGCGCAACCGGCGGGCGGCCTCGGTGACGGTGCCCGCCTCGGCGACGGCGGCGAAGTACCGCAGCGGACGCAGCTCCAGGTCCGGCAGCCGGTCCAAGGCCCGCTCCCGCGGCCCGGATTCGCCGTCCCCTTCGCCGTCCCCGGCCCGGACCGTCCCGCTCCCACCCGTACCCATAGGTTCCAGCCTATAGCTCTCTCGGCGACAGGTCCTGGTCCCGGGCGCGCCCGTGCCGTTGGGTGGAGGCATGTACGTCATCGTGTTCAGGTACCGCGTCCCGCTGGAGCGGATCGACGCACTCAAGGAGGCCCACTACACCCATCCCGAGGGGGTGTTCGCCCGGGGGCTGGCCCGCCTCGCCGGGCCCCTGGAGCCCCGGACCGGCGGGCTCGTCCTCGCCGACGGGCCGCGCTCCGCGATCGAGGCCGCCGTCGCCTCGGACCCCTTCGTCACGAGCGGCTCCGCCACGGCGGAGATCCTGGCCTTCCGCCCGGTGTGGACGCGGACCGAGGACGCCGCACCGGACACGGATGGGGGCGCCTGGCCCGCGGAAGGCACGAACCGGCCTGCGGCATCGCGCGGTTGACGGGGACCGGGTTCCGTCGGCTCAGGCCACCGACCCCATCCGCCGCGCCGGCGCCGTCGCCTCGTCGTGGTGGATGGGTGTGTGCGCGCCGGTCAGGGAGACCCCGCTGCCGCCACGCCGGTCGGCGACGATCTCCGCGGCGATGGACAGGGCCGTCTCCTCCGGGGTGCGGGCGCCGAGGTCGAGGCCGATGGGCGAGTGGAGGCGGGCCAACTCGATATCCGTGACGCCCTTTTGGCGCAGCCGCTCGTTGCGGTCCAGGTGGGTGCGGCGCGAGCCCATCGCGCCGACGTACGCCACCGGCAGGCGCAGCGCCCGCTTCAGCAGGGGGACGTCGAACTTGGCGTCGTGGGTCAGCACGCACAGCACGGTACGGCCGTCCGTCTCCGTGCGTTCCAGGTACCGGTGGGGCCACTCGACGACGATCTCGTCGGCGTCGGGGAAACGGGTCCGCGTGGCGAAGACCGGACGGGCGTCGCACACCGTGACGTGGAAGCCCAGGAACTTGCCCGCGCGGACCAGCGCCGACGCGAAGTCGATGGCGCCGAAGACGATCATCCGGGGCGGCGGCACCGACGACTCCACCAGCAGGGTGAGAGGGGCCCCGCAACGGGAGCCCCGCTCACCGATCTCCAGGGTGCCGGTGCGTCCGGCGTCCAGGAGGGCCGCCGCCTCGCCGGCCACCGTGCGGTCCAGCTCCGGGTGCGCGCCGAAACCGCCCTCGCACGTGCCGTCCGGGCGGACCAGCAGGGCCCGGCCCCTCAGTCCGCCGGGGCCGGAGACGATCCGGGCGAGCGCCGCCGCCTCGCCGCGCCCGGCGGCGGCCAGCGCGGCGGCGAGGACGGGACGGACCGGGTCGGCGGCCCGTACCGGGGTGACGAGGATGTCGATGATCCCGCCGCAGGTCAGGCCCACGGCGAAGGCGTCCTCGTCGCTGTATCCGAAGCGTTCCAGGACGGTCTCGCCGTCCTGGAGCGCCTGCCGGCACAGGTCGTACACCGCGCCCTCCACGCAGCCGCCGGAGACCGAGCCGATCGCCGTGCCGTCGGCGTCCACCGCGAGGGCGGCGCCCGGGCGGCGGGGCGCGCTGCCGCCCACGGCCACCACGGTGGCCACGGCGAAGTCGCGGCCCTGCCCGAGCCACCGGTTCAGGTCCTCGGCGATGTCCAGCATCTGTCGGTCTCCTTCAACAGTGTCTGCGTGCGGTGCGGCTGACGGAACGTCAGTGCACGCCCAGCCAGCTCTCGATCGGGTGGAGGGCGAAGTACACCAGGAAGATCACCGCCAGCCCCCACATGAAGGCGCCGATCTCCCGCGCCCTGCCCTGGGCGGCCTTGATGGCGACGTAGGAGACGACACCGGCCGCCACACCGGTGGTGATGGTGTACGTGAACGGCATCAGGACCACGGTGAGGAACACCGGGATCGCGGTGGCGCGGTCGGCCCAGTCCACGTGCCGGGCGTTCATCAGCATCAGGGCGCCGATGACCACCAGGGCGGCGGACGCGACCTCCTGGGGGACGATCGCGGTCAGCGGGGTGAAGAACAGGCAGGCCGCGAAGAACAGGCCGGTGACCACCGAGGCGAGGCCGGTACGGGCGCCCTCGCCCACGCCGGTCGCCGACTCGATGAAGACGGTCTGACCGGAGCCGCCCGCCACGCCGCCGATCGCGCCGCCCGCGCCGTCGATGAACAGCGCCTTGGACAGGCCCGGCATCCGGCCCTCGTCGTCGGCGAGTCCGGCCTCGGTGCCGACGCCGATGATGGTGGCCATCGCGTCGAAGAAGCCGGCCAGCACGAGGGTGAAGACGATCATACCGACCGTCATCGCGCCGACCTTGCCCCAGCCGCCGAACTCCACGTGCCCGAAGAGCGAGAAGTCCGGCATCGAGACCGCGCTGCCGTGCAGTTCGGGGGCCCCGGCGGCCCATGCGCCGGCCTTGACGACCCCGGCGGCGTTGAGGACGGCGGCGACGGCGGTGCCGCCGACGATGCCGATGAGGATGGCGCCTGGGACGTTCCGGGCCTGGAGCACGAAGATCAGCAGCAGGGTGCCGGCGAAGAGCAGCACGGGCCAGCCGGCGAGCTCGCCCGCCGGTCCGAGGGTGACCGGGGTGACCTTGCCCTGGTGCACGAAGCCGGACTTGTAGAAGCCGATGAGGGCGATGAACAGGCCGATGCCCATGGTGATCCCGTGCTTGAGCGCCAGCGGGATCGCGTTCATGATCATCTCACGCAGGCCGGTGACGACCAGCAACATGATGACCACGCCGTAGATCACGCACATGCCCATGGCCTGCGGCCAGGTCATCTGCGGGGCGACCTGGGAGGACAGGACACCGGAGACGGAGAGGCCGGCGGCGAGGGCGAGCGGCACCTTGCCGAAGAACCCCATCAGCAGGGTGGTGAAGGCCGCCGCGAACGCGGTCGCGGTGATCACGGCCTTCTGGCCGAGGGTGTCCCCCGCCGCGTCCTTGCCGGACAGGATCAGGGGGTTGAGCAGCAGGATGTACGCCATCGCCATGAAGGTGGTGACGCCGCCGCGCACCTCGCGCGCGATCGAGGACTCCCGCAGGGATATGTGGAAGTAGCGGTCGAGCCAGGACCGGCCGGCCGGGACGCGGGTTCCCGCGCCCGCGTCGTCGGCGGTGGTCCTCGGCTCCACGGATTGCTGGGTCATGGGCCATCTCCCAAGGTTCACAGGGGCACCCGGCGCCCGCGAGGGCGTACGGGATTTGGGAATGGACGACCCGGGGGACGGCCCGAGACGAACATGGAGGGGTGGGGTCCGGGGGACACGGGGTCCCCCGGGGTGACGCACCTGCTCAACTCCCGCGGGATCACGTGCCGGTGAGGTGCTCCGGCCGTACCGGCGTGCGGTTGAGCTCCAGCCCGGTCGCGTTCCGGATCGCCGCGAGGACGGCCGGGGTGGACGACAGGGTGGGGGCCTCGCCGATGCCGCGCAGCCCGTACGGCGCGTGGTCGTCGGCGAGTTCGAGCACGTCGACGGGGATGGTCGGCGTGTCGAGAATGGTGGGGATGAGGTAGTCCGTGAAGGAGGGGTTCCGCACCTTGGCGGTCTTCGGGTCGACGACGATCTCCTCCATGACCGCGATGCCGAGGCCCTGGGTCGTGCCGCCCTGGATCTGGCCGACCACGGACAGCGGGTTGAGCGCCTTGCCGACGTCCTGGGCGCAGGCCAGCTCGATCACCTTCACCAGGCCGAGTTCGGTGTCGACCTCGACGACGGCGCGGTGCGCGGCGAAGGAGTACTGCACATGGCCGTTGCCCTGGCCGGTGCGCGGGTCGAAGGCTTCGGTCGGCCGGTGCCGCCACTCCGCCTCTACCTCGACGGCCTCGTCCTCCAGGACCTCGGACAGGTCGGCGAGCACCTCGCCGGCGTCGGTGACGACCTTGCCGTCCTCCAGCAGCAGTTCGGCGGTCGCCCAGGCCGGGTGGTGGGAGCCGAACTTGCGGCGGCCGATCTCCAGGACCTTCTCCCGGACGAGTTCGCACGCGTTCCTGACGGCGCCGCCGGTGACGTACGTCTGCCGCGAGGCCGAGGTGGAGCCGGCCGAGCCGACCCGGGTGTCCGCCGGGTGGATGGTCACCTGGGCGACGCCCAGCTCGGTGCGGGCGATCTGCGCGTGGACGGTGACGCCGCCCTGGCCGACCTCCGCCATGGCGGTGTGCACGGTGGCGACGGGCTCACCGGCGAGGACCTCCATGCGGACCTTGGCGGTGGAGTAGTCGTCGAAGCCCTCGGAGAAGCCGACGTTCTTGATGCCGACCGCGTAGCCGACCCCGCGTACGACGCCTTCGCCGTGCGTGGTGTTGGACAGGCCGCCGGGCAGCTGCCGGACGTCCGCGCCCTCGGAGCTCTCCCACTGGCGCTCGGGCGGCATCGGCATCGCCTTGACACGGCGCAGGAGTTCGGCGACCGGGGCCGGGGAGTCGACCTGCTGCCCGGTCGGCATGATCGTCCCCTGGGACATCGCGTTGAGCTGCCGGAACTCCACCCGGTCCATGCCGACGGCGTCGGCGAGCTTGTCCATCTGCGCCTCGTAGGCGAAGCACGCCTGCACCGCGCCGAAGCCGCGCATGGCGCCGCAGGGCGGATTGTTGGTGTAGAGGGCGATGGCCTCGATGTCCACGTCGTCGACGACGTAGGGGCCGATGCCGAGCGAGGAGGCGTTGCCGACGACCGCCGGGGAGGCGGAGGCGTACGCGCCGCCGTCGAGGACGATACGGCACTTCACGTGGGTCAGCTTGCCCTCGCGTGTGGCCCCGTGCTCGTAGGACAGCTTCGCGGGATGGCGGTGGACGTGGCCGAAGAAGGACTCGAAGCGGTTGTAGACGATCTTGACGGGCTTGCCGGTTCGCAGCGCCAGGAGGCAGGCGTGGATCTGCATCGACAGGTCCTCGCGGCCACCGAACGCGCCGCCGACGCCGGCCAGCGTCATCCGCACCTTGTCCTCGGGCAGGCCGAGGACGGGCGCCATCTGCCGCAGATCGCTGTGCAGCCACTGGGTGGCGATGTAGAGGTGGACGCCGCCGTCCTCCTCCGGCACGGCGAGACCGGACTCGGGGCCGAGGAAGGCCTGGTCCTGCATGCCGAAGGTGTACTCGCCCCTGACGACGAAGTCCGCCTTCCTCGCGGCCTGTCCCGCGTCGCCGCGCACGATCGGCTGGCGGTGCACGATGTTGGGGTGCGGGACGTGGCCGACGTGGTGGTCGGTGCGGTTGTCGTGGACGAGGATGGCGTCGGGGGCGGTCGCGGAGGCCTCGTCGGTGATGACGGGCAGTTCCCTGTACTCGACCTTGATCCTGGCGGCGGCGCGGCGCGCGGTCTCCGGGTGGTCGGCGGCGACGATCGCGACCGGCTCGCCGTGGTGGCGGACCTTGCCGTGGGCGAGGACCGGGGTGTCCTGGATCTCCAGGCCGTAGTGCCTCACCTCCGTCGGCAGGTCGTCGTAGGTCATGACGGCGTACACACCCGGCAGGGCGAGGGCCTCGCTGGTGTCGATGGAGACGATCTCGGCGTGCGCGACCGTGGAGCGCAGGATCTGGCCCCAGAGCATGTCCTCGTGCCACATGTCGGAGGAGTACGCGAACTCGCCGGTGACCTTGAGGGTGCCGTCCGGGCGGAGCGTGGACTCGCCGATGCCGCCCTTGGTCTGCGAGCCCTGAGTGATCTTCGTCGGAGCGCCGAGGGGGGCACCGCCCTGCTCGGACGTGGTGGAGAGATTGGGGGACGGCATGGTCAGACCCCCTCGGACTGCCGGGCGGCCGCGAGGCGGACCGCGTCCATGATCTTCTCGTAGCCCGTGCAGCGGCACAGGTTGCCCGACAGGGCCTCGCGGATGTCCGCGTCGCTCGGATCGGGGTTGCGCTCCAGCATCTCGTCGGCGGCGACCAGCAGCCCCGGGGTGCAGAAGCCGCACTGGACGGCGCCGGCGTCGATGAAAGCCTGCTGGACGGGCGAGAGTTCGCCGCCCTCGCCGGTCTGGGAGTCGGTGCCCCCGGCCTGCCATCCCTTGGCCTCGTCCAGTGACGTGCCGCAGGCGTCCGTGCTGCGGGCGCGCTGCCTGGCGAAGTCCGCCAGGCCCTCCACGGTGACGACCTCGCGGCCCTCGGCCTGCCCGGCGGCGACCAGGCAGGAGCAGACGGGCACGCCGTCCAGGCGGACCGTGCAGGAGCCGCACTCGCCCTGCTCGCAGGCGTTCTTGGAGCCCGGCAGGCCGAGGCGCTCGCGCAGGACGTAGAGCAGGGACTCGCCCTCCCAGACGTCGTCGGCCTCCTGCGGGCGTCCGTTGACGGTGAAGTTGACGCGCATTACGCAGCTCCCTCCGAGGTGCGGCGGGCGCCGCGGTACGACTCCCAGGTCCAGGTCAGGGTCCGGCGGGCCATGACGCCGACCGCGTGGCGGCGGTAGCTCGCGGTGCCCCGGACGTCGTCGATCGGGTTGCAGGCGGCGGAGCACAGCTCGGCGAACTGCTTGGCGACCGACGGGGTGATGATCTTTCCGTTGTCCCAGAAGCCGCCCTCGTCGAGCGCGGCGCCGAGGAAGTCCTCGGCGGCCCGGGCGCGGACAGGCGTGGGCGCGGCCGAGCCGATGCCGGTGCGGACCGTGCGGGTCCCGGGGTGCAGGGCCAGACCGAACGCGCAGACCGCGATGACCATGGCGTTGCGGGTGCCGACCTTGGAGTACTGCTGCGGGCCGTCCGCCTTCTTGATGTGGACGGCGCGGATCAGCTCGTCGGGGGCGAGCGCGTTGCGCTTCACGCCCGTGTAGAACGCGTCGATCGGGATGCGGCGGGTGCCGCGCACCGACTCGGCCTCGACCTCGGCGCCCGCGGCGAGCAGGGCCGGGTGGGCGTCGCCGGCCGGGGAGGCGGTGCCGAGGTTGCCGCCGACGCCGCCGCGGTTGCGGATCTGCGGGGAGGCCACCGTGTGCGAGGCGAGCGCCAGGCCCGGCAGCTCGGTCCGCAGGTGCTCCATGATCTTGGTGTACGGCACCGAGGCGCCGAGCCGCACGCCGTCCGCGCCGACCTCCCACTCGTAGAGATCGCCGACGCGGTTCAGGTCGAGGAGGTACTCGGGCCGGCGGTGGTCGAAGTTGATCTCGACCATCACGTCGGTGCCACCCGCAATCGGCACAGCGGTGGGGTGCTCCGCCTTCGCGGCGAGCGCCTCCTCCCAGCTGGCGGGGCGAAGGAAGTCCATGACCGGCTCTCTTCTTCGTCTCGTGGGGCGTACAGATCGAGCCAATCCGTGTGCGGCGGCCGAGGCTCTTTCCTGTGCTGTTTACGCGGAGTGCCGTCAGTACACAGCTCTGTGCGCCGGAGGGGTCAGTCACCGAAACCATGAAGGAGTTGGCTGGCCAGGGCGGGCATCTTGTAGATTCGTATGAACGGAGGCGGTCCGTAACCTCTCGGCTTTCCCCTGGAAACAGAGGACACGGCCCTCACCTCGGCGGAACCTCCTCACCGGCGGCACGGCCGGGCTCGCCACAAGACCTCTCACAGTTTTCTAGACACAGAACGGCGGCGACGAGAATGCGGCTGCGCGCACTGCTGGACACCGATGCGCTGGGCCTGAAGCTGCTCGGCGGCCAGGAGGAGCTGGAGCGCACCGTGCGGGGCGTGATGACCACCGACCTGCGCGACCCCAGCCGCTACCTCTCCGGCGGTGAGCTGGTGCTGACCGGTCTGGCCTGGCGGCGCGACGCCGACGACTCCGAGCCGTTCGTACGGATCCTCGTGCAGGCCGGTGTGGCCGCGCTGGCCGCCGGTGAGGCCGAGCTGGGCGAGGTGCCCGAGGACCTGGTGGCGGCCTGCGCCCGGCACCGGCTGCCGCTGTTCGCGGTGCACGAGTCGGTGGCGTTCGCGACGATCACCGAGCACGTCGTACGGCAGGTGTCCGGCGAGCGCGCCGGGGACCTCGCGGCCGTGGTGGACCGGCACCGCCGGATGATGACGTCCGGCCCGGCCGGCGGCGGCCCGGACGTGGTCCTGGACCTGCTCGGCTCCGACCTGGACCTGCGGGCCTGGGTGCTCTCCCCGGCCGGGCGGCTGATCGCGGGGGCCGAGGGGGCGGGACCGGCGCTGCCCGCCGAGGTGTGCGGCACGCTCGCCGCCGAGCACCTGTCGGCCGCCCGGACGGGGCGGCGCGGCCCGCACCGGGTGACCGTGGGCACCACCACGTACTCGCTCTTCCCGATCCGCGGCACCGGCCGTACGGCGCAGGGTGCGCAGGCCGCGCGGGACGTGCGCGAGACGGTGCTGTCGGACTGGCTGCTGGCCGTGGAGGCGGACGCGAGCGACTGGCCCGCGGAGCGGCTGGACCTGCTCCAGGGCGTCACCCAGCTGATCGCGGTCGAGCGGGACCGCCGGGACGCGGCGCGCACGGTGCGGCGGCGGCTGGCGCAGGAGGTGCTGGAACTGGTGCAGGCGGGCGCGGCGCCCGCCGAGATCGCCGCGCGGCTGCGGGTCGCGGCGCCGGTGCTGCTGCCCGGACTCGGCGCGGCCCCGCACTGGCAGGTGGTCGTGGCCCGGGTGGAGTGGGAGGGCGCCGAGATCGACGGCGGCCCGGTCGCCCAGTCCCTGCTGGAGGAGATCCTCGTCGCCCCCGCCGCGGGCCCTTCGGGCGAGGCGTACCCCGGCGGCGCCGAGTCCGCCGACCGGATCGCCGTGGCCCACACGGGCGACGAGGCGGTCGCCCTCGTCCCGCTGCCGGCCGTCCCGGCCGAGCACGACGGCCCCGAGCCGGGCATCCTCGCCGACGCGCTCCTGGAGTCCGTACGCGATCCGCTGTCGGCCGGGCTCGACGGCGACGGGCGGGTCACCCTCGGCGTCAGCGCGGCCGTGCACTCCGCGGAGGGGCTGCGTGGGGCGCTGGAGGAGGCACGGCACGCGCGGCGGGTGGCCGCCGCCCGGCCCGGCCGGGTGTGCGCGGCGGGGCACCAGGAGCTCGCCTCGCACGTACTGCTGCTCCCGTTCGTGCCGGACGACGTGCGCCGCGCCTTCACCGCCCGGCTGCTCGACCCGCTGCGCGACTACGACCGCCGGCACCGCGCCGAGCTGATCCCGACCCTGGAGGCCTTCCTCGACTGCGACGGGTCCTGGACGCGGTGCGCGACCCGGCTCCACCTGCACGTCAACACGCTGCGGTACCGGGTCGGGCGGATCGAGCAGTTGACGGGGCGTGACCTGGGACGCCTGGAGGACAAGCTGGACTTCTTCCTGGCGCTGCGCATGAGCTGAGGCGGGCCGGGCCCCCGGCGGCGGACGACGGACGGGCGCGCCGCGCGCCCGCCGTCGCACGACTTTGTGAAATCCTTCACCCACCCTCTTGGCCGGGCCACGGAATTCGTGCTGAGATGCGGCCACCACTCAAGGCTCGACGGCGTGCTCGGGGAGGGCAACGTGGCGCATACCGCCATGTCTGGTAACGGAACGACCGCTGGTGACGATCCACTCCAGACCGCGGTATGGCGGCTGCGCTCACGCGCGTGCTGGGCCGACGCCGCAGCACTGCTCCAACCGGTCACCGCGGCCGCCGCGCTGCAGCGCGCCGCGCTGCTGGTGGAACGGTGCCTGTACACCGAGCAGGGCTGGGAGGAGGCGGAGGACGCGCTGCGCACCGCCGAGGCCCTGGCGCACAGCGACGAGGAGCGGGGCGCGGCCGCTTGTGAACGGGGGCAACTCGCCTACGCGGCCACGCTGCACACGGTGCGGGACCGGGCGGACGAGGCGCGCGCCGCGCTGGGCCGGGCCGCGGCCCTGATCGCTCCGGGAGCGTCCGGACGGGCCCTGCTGGACTTCCGTCGCGGCCTGCTCGCCGAGAACCTCACCCGGTCCCCGCAGGCCGCGCGCGCCGCCTACCGCCGGGCGCACGCGGGCGCCACCGCCCACGCGGACCCGCTGCTGCTGTCCTTCACCTGGCGGCACCTGGCCGGACTCGCCCTGCGTGACGGCGAGTTGGCCGAGGCACGGCACGGCTTCGCCGAATCCCTCCGGATCCGCGAGGAGTTGGGCTACCTGGTCGGTACGGCGCCGGCCCTGGCGTCCCTGGCGGACGCGGAGACGGAACCGGAGGCGTCCCGCCTGCGCGAGGAGGCCCGCCGCCTCTACCGCCTCCTCGGCGGCGTACCCACCTGGCTCTCGCGCCATCTGGCCACGCCCCCTCCGGCCGCGGGGGCGGCGGCCACGGCTTGAGAGCCGCCGGGTGCGGTCCGCGGCACTGCCGACGGTCGGAATATCTGGTCGGAATGCCTGGAATGTCCCCCATTGCGGCGGAGTGGTGTTGCTCAGAGGAACCTGAGAGGTTGCCGTGACAGGGTGACGAATCCGAACACGCGGGCGGATGCACCATGCCCGTGTGCACCCCCCACGGTCGCCCCCGGAGGAGCGCCTGATGAGTCTGATCAACGGCCTGCCCGCGCACGTTCTGCTGGTCCACATCGTCGTCGTCCTGGTGCCTCTGAGCGCGCTGGTCCTGGTCGTCTGCGCGATCTGGCCGCAGGCCGCCCGGCGGCTCGGGCTGGCGCTGCCGATCCTCGCCCTGGTCGCCCTGGCGAGCGTGCCCCTGACGACCCAGGCCGGTGAGTGGCTGGAGCGGCACGTGGACAGCGACCCGCTGGTCCGCACCCACACCGAGCTGGGCGACGGGCTGCTCCCGTGGGTGATCGGCCTGTTCGTGCTGGCGGCCGGTGTCTGGTGGATCGCCCGCCGCACTCCGGCCGAGGGCACGGGCGCGCGCTCGGGTTCGGTGCTGCGGATCGTCGCGGCCGTGCTGTCCGTGGCGGTGGCGGCGGGCGCGACCGTCGACGTCTACCGCATCGGCGACTCCGGGGCGAAGGCCGCGTGGCACGACGCCTACTCGAAGACGCCGACCAAGGGCGAGGGCGACAAGGGCGACGGCGACGAAGGCTGACCGCTCCGCGCGGCGCCGCGCCGTCCGGTCAGGGGACGCGCGGCGCCCGCGCGGCCCGGGCCCGGCCGGGGGCGGCAGTCTCCGGCCGGGCCCGCTTCCGTCGTGCCGGCCCGTACGGCGCACGACGGTCGGGCGGCGCGGCAGTCTCCGGCCGGGCCCGCTTCCGTCGTGCCGGCCCGTACGGCGTACGACTGCCGGGCGGGGCCGCTCCGCCTTGCCGGTGCGCATGGCACGGATACGACGGGCGGGGCCGCTCGGCGCCTTATCGGCCCGTCCGGCGCCGGACGGTCGGCCGGGGCTGCTCGGCCACGCCGGCCGTACGGCGTGGAGACGTACGGGCCGGGCTCGCATCTGGCCGGCAGCGCGTACGGTGCACGGCGTCCGGGCCGGGCCGCTCAGCCCGCGCAGGCGAAGTGCTCGTGCACCAGTGAGCGCACGACGTCCGGGTCCCGCGCGACGAGCGCGTCCAGCAGGGCCGTGTGCTCCGCCGCGTCGGCGATCAGGTCGGCGCGGGCGGGACCGACGGGGCCGCCGACGAGGGGCCACTGGGCGCGCCGGTGGAGGTCCTCGGCGAAGCGGACGAGCTGTTCGTTGCCGGTGAGGGAGAGCACCGCGCGATGGAAGGCGCGGTCGGACTCCGCGTAGGTAGCCCGGCAGCCCGAGGACGCGGCCCGGACGGTCGCCTCCGCGAGCGGCCGGAGCTCCGCCCAGCGCTGCGGCGGCACGGTGCGCGCCAGCCGCAGCAGCACCGGCACCTCGATCAGGGCCCGCACCTCGGCCAGCTCGGCCAGCTCACGGGCGCCGCGCTCGGCCACCCGGAAGCCGCGGTTGGGCACCACCTCGACGGCGCCCTCCTGGGCGAGCTGCTGCATCGCCTCCCGCACCGGCGTCGCCGAGACGCCGAAGCGCTCGCCGAGCGCGGGGGCCGAGTACACCTCGCCGGGCCTCAGCTCTCCGGCCACCAGGGCGGTGCGCAGGGCGTCGAGGATCTGGCCGCGCACGGAGGAGCGCCGCACGACGGGGCGGGGGGCCGGCAGGGGCCGCTCGCTGTGCGTGTGCTCGCCCCGGGCATCCGCCGCCGGGACGTTTCCTCCGCCCCGCTCGCGCCGCACGTCGGCGGGCTGCGGCTGCGGCGGCACCCACGCCGCGACCGGCCGGACCTCCGGCGCTCCGGTCCCGGCGGAGTCCTGCGCGCCCTGCTTCACGGTCACTCCTCCGGGCTTGTGGGTGCTTGCGGTCATTACGACGGGTTGTTACTCGTCCGTCAAGCACCTTAGGCCCAAGAGAGCGATCGTTCACATTTCACATGATTCAAGTAAGGCAAGCCTTACTTCACTCGAACGCGTATCCGCTGCTCGCACATCCACACCCCGCCGACCGCGACGGGCGCCGCGTACCACCGCAAGACGGCCACCCGAGGCACGCTCGCGCCGTAAGCTCCCCCACACGCCGACACCGACACGGTCACGGCGACTTCACAACTTCCTCACCCGTCGCGGAAACTTTCCGCGGAACCATCCGTGCGGGTAGTCTTATTCGAACTCAACTCCCGCCGCTCAAGCGGCAGTTCGAGCAAAACGCTGCCCTGGGCAACCCCTCGCGCTTCCTTGGCGGCCTCTTGCCCCGAAACCCCCTGAGGCGCGTCGGGATTGGGCCACTATGGCGGGCGTTACGCCCTATCCCAATGCAAGGGACCCCAGATGAGATTGACCGACATATCGCTGAACTGGCTGCTTCCGGGCGCCGTACTGCTCCTGGGCATGCTGGCGGCGGTTGCGGTGCTCGCGCGCGGCAAGCGCTCCTCCGGGGAGAAAGCGAGCGCGGACGACTCGTGGGAGCGCAGCGAGGAGCGCCGCAGGCGGAAGGAAGCCATCTACGGCACGGCCTCCTACGTGCTTCTGTTCTGCTGTGCGGCGGTCGCCGCCGCACTCTCGTTCCACGGCCTGGTCGGCTTCGGCCAGCAGAACCTCGGCCTCACCGACGGCTGGGAGTACCTGGTGCCGTTCGGGCTGGACGGCGCGGCGATGTTCTGTTCCGTGCTCGCGGTGCGCGAGGCCAGCCACGGTGACGCTGCGCTCGGCTCCCGCATACTCGTGTGGACGTTCGCGGGCGCCGCGGCCTGGTTCAACTGGGTGCACGCGCCGCGGGGCCTCGGACACGCGGGCGCCCCGCAGTTCTTCTCCGGCATGTCCCTGTCCGCGGCGGTGCTGTTCGACCGCGCGCTGAAGCAGACCCGCCGGGCCGCGCTGCGCGAGCAGGGGCTGGTGCCGCGTCCACTGCCGCAGATCCGTGTGGTCCGCTGGATGCGGGCGCCCCGCGAGACCTACAAGGCCTGGTCGCTGATGCTGCTGGAGGGCGTGCGCAGCCTGGACGAGGCGGTCGAGGAGGTCCGCGAGGACCAGCGCCAGAAGGAGGAGAACCGGCGGCTGCGGCGCGAGCAGCAGCGCGTCGAGCGGGCGCAGCTCAAGGCCATCAGCCGCGGGCACCGCGGCTTCGTCGGCCGCGGCGGCCGGCAGGTCGAGACGCAGGCCCTGGAGCGGGGCTCCTCGCAGGTCACCGCGGAGCCTGCCATATCCGCGGCGGAGCAGCTGCCCATGCGCGCGCGTCCCTCCCTGCAGCCCGTCCGCAAGGCGTCTGACCCGATCACCGTCGACCTCACCGCGGAGGACGACACGATGGCCCTGCCGCGTCTGGACTCGCTGGAGCGCAAGCTCAAGGATCTGGAGCAGCAGTTCGGCTGAGGCCGGCCCACGGCCACGGCTGCCGCACCGCCCGCCGGGTCCGGCGCACGGCCGCTGAGCGAAGGGGCGCGTCCCGTGCTGGACGCGCCCCTTCGCTGTCCCCGCACACCGATCGCGGCCGTCCCCCGAGCACCCACCGAGCGCCCACCGAGGAACGAGTGAGGACCGACCGAGGCTCGAATCAGGCCGCTTCCGCGCCCAGTTCGAACCATACGGACTTGCCGATCCGGTGCGTACAGACTCCCCACGCGTCGGCGAGGGACTGCACCAGCACCAGGCCCCGGCCGTGCGTGTCCTCGTCGGCGCCCGGCAGACGGAGCCGCGGCCTGCGGGACACGAAGTCCCTGACCTCCACACGCAGTCCGCGCGGTGACACGGTGGCCGTCAGGATCGCCTCGTCGTCGGTGTGGACGAGCGCGTTGGTGACGAGCTCGCTGGTGAGCAGTTCCGCGACCGCCGAGGTGCCCGGCCTCCCCCAGTGCCGCAGCAGGTCGCGCAGTTCCCGGCGCGCCTCGGGCACCGCCCGTAGATCGGCCCGCCCCAGTCTGCGTCTCAGCTGGGGCGCCGGGGGCCGGTCCGTGGTGCCGTCGTCCTGGTCCTCCGCCACTTCCTCCACCGTCTGAGCCGAGGAGGCCCCGACCGTCCCGGGACCGCCCCCTCGTGCCTGCCTCTTCATAACCCCCGCCCGGGTGCCGATGTCGGTTCCCCCAGCTCGAACACGTTCACGGGGATGCATGCCCCACGGCACACACGCCGAGTCATCCCGCCGCGTCGACGACCAGGTGTTCGGCCACCACCGCGACACTCCGCGACCGGCCGGGGCGGAGACACCGACCGGCCGACGGAGGACCTCGATCCCCCGCCACCGCCCCCGCGGCTACAGCTCCCGGGGGCTGATGACCGGACGGCATGGGCCCAACTGCCGACCGGCGGCTGCCGATTCCGCCGTAGCCGACGGGGCGGACCGCTCGGCGCGGACGCGCAGGCCGGCCGGTGACGCGAGTCCGGGCACGGCGCGGCCGCTCGCGCAACCCGGCTCGCCGTCAACGAAGTTGGCCGAAGGACGACGGTCGTGGGCCGGTTTGGAGGCGCCGGCCCCGTCGCTCCGGGGCCCGAGCGGCGGTCACGGACGCGGCACGTTGCGCAGGTTGGACCGGGCCATCTGAACCATCCGGCCGACGCCGCCCTCCAGCACGACCTTCGAGGCCGACAGCGCGAAGCCGGTCACCATCTCGCGGCGGATCTTCGGCGGGATGGACAGGGCGTTGGGGTCGGTGACCACGTCGACGAGCGCCGGGCCCTTGTACCTGAAGGCGTCCTGCAGTGCCGCGGCGAGCTGCTTGGGCTTCTCCACCCGGATCCCGTGGGCGCCGCAGGCGCGGGCGACGGCTGCGAAGTCCGGGTTGCGGTTCACCGTGCCGTAGGCGGGCAGGCCCGCGACCATCATCTCCAGCTCGACCATGCCGAGGGAGGAGTTGTTGAACACCACCACCTTCACCGGCAGTCCGTGCTGCACCAGGGTCAGGAAGTCACCCATCAGCATGGAGAACCCGCCGTCACCGGACATGGAGATCACCTGGCGGTCCCGGTCGGTGAACTGCGCGCCGATCGCCATCGGCAGGGCGTTCGCCATCGAGCCGTGGGAGAACGAACCGATGATGCGGCGGCGGCCGTTGGGCGAGAGGTACCGGGCCGCCCAGACGTTGCACATGCCGGTGTCGACGGTGAACACCGCGTCGTCGTCGGCGACTTCGTCCAGCACGGAGGCCACGTACTCGGGGTGGATGGGGACGTGCTTCTCCACCTTCCGTGTGTACGCCTTCACCACGCCCTCGAGCGCGTCCGCGTGCTTCCTGAGCATCTTGTCGAGGAAGCGCCGGTTCTCCTTGGCCCGCACCCGCGGGATGAGACAGCGCAGGGTCTCCTTCGCGCCGCCCCACACCGCGAGGTCGAGCTTGGAGCGGCGGCCGAGGTTCTCCGGCCGGACGTCGATCTGGGCGATCTTCACATCGTCCGGCAGGAAGGCGTTGTACGGGAAGTCGGTGCCGAGCAGGATCAGCAGGTCGCACTCGTGGGTGGCCTCGTAGGCGGCGCCGTAGCCGAGCAGGCCGCTCATGCCGACGTCGTAGGGGTTGTCGTACTGGATCCACTCCTTGCCGCGGAGCGCGTGCCCGACCGGTGACTTGATCTTCCCGGCGAGCTCCATCACCTCGGCGTGCGCGCCCGCCGTGCCGCTGCCGCAGAACAGGGTGACCCGGTCGGCCTCGTCGATCATCTCGACCAGTTTGTCGATCTCCGCGTCACCGGGGCGGACGCTCGGCCGGGAGGTGACGATGGCGGTCGGGGCGGCCTTCTCCGGCGCGGGCTGGTCGGCGATGTCGCCGGGCAGGGACACCACGCTGACTCCGCGGCGTCCGACCGCGTGCTGGATGGCGGACTGCAGCAACCGCGGCATCTGCTGCGGGTTGGAGATCATCTCGCTGTAGTTGCTGCACTCGCTGAACAGGCGGTCCGGGTGAGTCTCCTGGAAGTAGCCGAGGCCGATCTCGCTGGAGGGGATGTGCGAGGCGAGGGCGAGCACCGGCGCCATCGAACGGTGGGCGTCGTACAGCCCGTTGATGAGGTGCAGGTTGCCGGGGCCGCAGGAGCCGGCGCAGGCCGCCAGCTTCCCGGTGATCTGCGCCTCCGCGCCCGCCGCGAAGGCGGCCGTCTCCTCGTGGCGGACATGGATCCAGTCGATGGCGGCGTTGCGGCGGACCGCGTCGACCACGGGGTTGAGGCTGTCGCCGACGACGCCGTAGAGGCGCTTCACGCCGGCGCGGACGAGGATGTCTACGAACTGCTCCGCGACGTTCTGCTTGGCCATGGTTCCCGGGCTCCCCTTCGGTCTCCTGCGGTTCCCTCTGGGTCCATGAATCCACAGCCGCCGCGCTCACGCCTCCCACACGGCGGCGGCCGTACGGTCGTCCGCGTAGCCCTTGACCCGGACCTGGGTGTCCGCCAGGAAGGAGGCGAGGCCGGGCGGATGAGGGCCGGACCACCGGCGCTTCAGGTACGCGCACAGTTCCGGCTCGCCGCGCAGCGGCTCGGCCAGACCGCCGGTGCACATCAGGAACGTGTCACCCGGCCGGGCTACGGAGGCGCGGAAGCGGAAGGGCTCGCGGGGCGGTTGCGGGTCCGGTTCGTACGGGCTCGGCGGGGGGCTGATGCCGAAGTCCATGGTGAGCCGGTCGCCGTCCGGCGTCTCGGCCGGCCGCGCCCCGAAGCCGGCCACGGCGTCGCCGGCCGTCTCGGACACCCGCGGCTCGATGTCCTGCCACTCGCCGTCCCGCAGCCGGAACAGGCCGCCCGCGCCGACGCCGAAGAAGACGCGCGTACGGCACCGCGGATCGGCGGGCAGGAGCAGGCAGCGCAGTGTGGCCGTGTACTCCTCCGGGTCGATGCCCTGTTCGACGGCGCCGGCCCGGAGTCTGCCGAGGCTGCGGTCGGTGAGGCGGTGCAGCCCGGACTTCAGGTCGCCGCGGCGGGCGGCCCGGATGTCCTCGGCGAGCCGGCCGTGGCTGCGGCCCACGGCCTGTGCGATCCACTGGCACAGCTCGGTGGCGGCGCGGTGCGCTCCGGGGGTGGCGCGGGCGCCCGTCGCCATCGCCACCAGGACGAGCGCCTGCTCGCCGGCACCGAACCGCGCGGTGAGCAGGGCGTCCCGGCGCGGTTCGCCCCGGTAGCGCGCGGAGTCCCCGCGGAGGGAGACCGCCCGCACGGTGCACGCCCCGTAGCGCGCCCCGTCCAGCACGGTGTCCGGCACCAGATCGTCGAGCGCGTCGGGCTCGGCGAGGGGGAGCGCGGTCGGCTCGGCGTCGTAGGTGGGCGGGCGAGTACCGACGTAGTCGACGGGGGTGGCGTAGTCGGTGGGGATGGCGAAGCCGGCGGGGGGCGCCTGCTCGACGGGGGCGGCGGAGGGGACGTCCGGAGGAGTGGGGCGGGAGATCGACGGGGGTCCGGGGCGGCTGGGCCCGGGGGCGGGCGCGGCGTCCGCGCGGCTCTGTCCGGGGGCGGGCACGGGCTTCTCGGCGGCAGCGGAGGGCGGTACGTCGGGGCGGCGCGGCGGTGGGTTCGGCGTGGCGGGGGTGCCGCGGTCGTCGGCGGAAGCGCCGGGGCCGATGCGCGGGGGCACGGGAGGCGGCGGGGGCGGGGAGGGTTGCGGGGGCGCCGAGGGCTGCGCGGGTGCGGGCGGCTGCGGTGGCATGGAGGGCTGCGCAGGGGCGGCGTGGGACGAGGGAGCGGGCGCGGAGGACGCGCGACGGGGGTCCGAGGGAGGGGAAGCGGCGCTCGCGGGAGACGGAGGAACCCCGGGAGGCGGGGGTGGAGCGGCAGGGGGTCGCGGGACCGCGGAGGGGGGCGCGGACGGTGGGGGCGGAGCGGCAGCGGGGGGCCTGAGCGAGTCGGGGGGCGCCGGCGCGGCGGCGGGGTCCGAGGGCGTGTGCGCGCCCGTCCCGGACGCCGTGGGGCTGCTGGGAGCACGGTCGGTGGAGCCGGAGGACCCGGCGGGCGGACGGGCCTCGTCCGGTCGCCGGGAGTCGCCGCCGGCGGGACGGGGCGGCTCGGTGGGCGGGCGCTCTCCGGCAGGTCGCCCGGAGTCGCGGTCGGCCGGACCGGACGGCTGGAGCGGGCGGCCCGCCTCCGGTCGCCGGGAGTCGCGGTCGGCGGGACGGGGTGGCTCGGCGGCCTGACGAGCCCCGGGCGGTCGCCCGGAGTCGCGGTCGACGGACCCGGACGGCTCGGCCGCCGGACGCCCCCCGGCCGGTCGCCGGGAGTCGCGTTCGGCGGCGGCCTCCGACTGCTGTGGGGCGTCCGGGAAGGCGGCCGGCCCCGACTGTGTGGCCGGAGGCACCTCCCAGGGCGCGCGCTGCCACCAGTCCGGGCCGGGGCCCGACGGTGCGTCCGTGCCGGATGGGCCGCCGTCCGGCGAGGCGTAGGAGCCGGAGGAGCCACGATCCGGCGGGGTATCCGACCCGGACGAGCCGCGATCCGACGAGCTGTACATGCCGGAGGAGCCGTGGTCCGGCGGGGCGGGCGGGCCGGGGTCGGTGAGTGTGCGGGGCGGGGGTGCTCCCTCCCCCGGCGCGGGTGCGCGGGCGGGCCGGTAGGCGGGCGGGGCCGCGTCCTCCGGGGCCGCTCCCCCGGTGTGCGCGGCGTCCGGCGGCCTGTCCAGCGTGCCCGCCGCCGAGGCGTACCGGTCGTCCAGGGAGTCCGCCGCGGCCGTGGGCCCCGTGTCCTCCGCGCAGTCGTCGTCGTACAGCTGCTCCCACCAGTCGTCCCCCGGACCGGTGGGCCTTCCCCCCTGCTGGCTCATGCCCCAATTTTCCACCGCACGGGCCGCCTGAAAACGGGGCATCCGGAAAATCCGGCGGGCGCCCGCCTTTCGAACGGCGTGTCGGACGACGCATCGAACTTCGGTACGAACCAGGGCCACCGGGCGGCCCCACCCCCCACGGGAGGACCGCCCGGCGACTCCGGAGTGACCCGGTCCGGATTCTCCGGGTGCCGTCGCACCCCCCGAGCCCGGATCACGTTCTGGGTGCCGTCCGCGCGGCTGGGCGGGCGGACGGCCGAAACACCGTCGTCCGGGTCACCCGCCGAGTGGAGCCCGCCCCGGCGGGAACCCGCCGTGAGGGCCGGGTTCGCCGTCCGTCCGGATTCCGCGCGTGGCCGGGCTTCCGCGCAGGCCACACGCTTTCGGCCGGACACGTCAGGTGCCGTCGATGCTTCGGTGGCGCCACCTTGTCAGAGAGGCGGGTGCTACGGCGATGATGGGCCGAGGCGGGTTTGCGCCGTGGCTGTTTTCCGCCACCACGTCCACCAGGCCCGCCACGCCCGCCCCGGGGGCCGAACCCCGGAGGCCGGAAGGGGAGGAACGAGAGCTGATGCTGGCTGCGATAGGCCTGGACGAGACGCACGAGTCGGCGTACCGGGCCCTGGTGTCCGTGGGCGCCGCCGAGGTGCCCGATCTCGCGCGGCGCCTGATGCTCGGTGAGCAGGACACCGAACGCGCGCTGCGCCGCCTGGAACGGCACGGACTCGCCGCCCAGTCCTCGGCCCGCCCCGGACGCTGGGTCGCGGCACCGCCCGGCGTGGCGCTGGGCGCGCTGCTCACCCAGCAGCGGCACGAGCTGGAGAAGGCAGAGCTGGCGGCCGCGCTGCTGGCCGAGGAGTACCGGGCGGGCGCCGCGGAACCCGCCGTGCACGACCTGGTCGAGGTGGTCACCGGCGCCTCCGCCGTCGCGCAGCGCTTCCTCCAGCTCCAGCTGGGCGCCACCGACGAGGTGTGCGCGCTGGTCACCGGCAATCCGGTCGTCGTCTCGGGATCCGAGAACGAGGCCGAGAAGCAGGCCGCCGGGCGCGGGGTCCGCTACCGGGTCGTGGTGGAACGGGCCGTACTGGACCGGCCGGGCGGCATCGCCGAGCTGACCGCGGCGCTCAGCCGCGACGAGCGGGTGCGGGTGATGGACGAGGTGCCGACGAAGCTGGTGGTCGCCGACCGCACGCTGGCGATGGTGCCGCTCACCTCGCACACCGCCGAGCCCGCGGCGCTCGTCGTGCACGCGAGTGGGCTGCTGGAACTGCTGTCCGGGCTGTTCGAGTCGGTGTGGTGCGGGGCGCTGCCGCTGAGCCTCGGGGCGTCCGGCGTCACCGAGCAGGGCCCGGACGGCCCCGACGGCACCGATCTGGAGGTGCTCTCCCTGCTCCTGGCCGGCCTCACCGACGCGAGCGTCGCCAAGCAGCTCGACCTGGGCCTGCGGACCGTGCAGCGCCGGGTGAAACGGCTGATGGAGCTGACGGGGGTGACCACCCGTCTGCAACTGGGCTGGCACGCGTACGAGCGCGGCTGGGTGGCCCGGGAACGCCAGGGCTGACCGCCACGGGCCCCCGCGGGCCCGGAAACGGCCGGGGGCGGCGGCGCTCGGGCCGTGGAGTAGGCGTCCAGCGGACCGGAGGACGGCCGGGGAGACGGCGGAAACTCGGGCCGGGGCACGGCTGGCCTGCGGGGATTCGGGTGCTCCGGCACTCTGGGCAGATGGGAGTGTGGGAGCTCCTGCTGGTCGGCCTGGTTCTCCTGGCCGGCCTGTGCGGAGTTCTGGTGCCCGGGGTGCCGGGGTCGTGGCTGGTGTGGGCCGCGGTCCTGTGGTGGGCGCTGACGGATCCTCAACCGGTGGCCTGGGGGGTCCTGGTGGGCGCCACCGCCGCGCTCCTCCTCTCCCAGGTGGTGCGCTGGGCCCTGCCGCCCCGCCGGCTGCGGGAGAGCGGCGCCACCCCGCGCATGGCCGTGTACACCGGTGCCGGGGCCCTCGCCGGCTTCGTCCTCGCCCCCGTGCTCGGCGCGATCCCCGGATTCCTGGGCGGTGTCTACCTGCACGAGCGGCTGCGGCTGGGCCGGCACCGGGAGGCGATGGCGGCACTGGGCACGGTGATGCGGTCGGGCGGGACCGGCGTACTGGTGGAGCTGTTCACCTGCCTGCTGATCGCGGCGGCCTGGCTGGGCGCCGTCGCCTGGGGCTGACCCCGGCTCGGGAACCACCCGCCCGGCCCAGCCCTCCCCCGCTGGGTCCGCGGCCCTGGGCCGAGGATCCGCTGCGCCGAGGGGCATGGAAGTGCTTCGCTGGTGTCATGACCGACTTCACCGAGGCAGAGCGGGCGTACCTGAGGACGCAGCGGCTGGGGCGGCTGGCCACCGTGGACCCGCAGGGGCAGCCGCAGGCGAACCCCGTCGGCTTCTTCCCGCAGGACGACGGGACCATCCTGATCGGCGGCCACGCGATGGGCCGTACCAAGAAGTGGCGCAACCTGCGGCACAACCCGAAGGCCGCGCTGGTGGTGGACGACATCGCCGGCCTCGACCCATGGCGGGTCCGCGGCGTCGACATCCGCGGCGAGGCCGAACTCCTGGTGGGACCACACGAGTTGGGCCCGCACTTCAGCGAGGAGGTGATCCGCCTCCATCCGCGGCGGATCCACAGCTGGGGGCTGGAGGACTGAGCCGGGAGGCAGGCGCCGAGATCCGGCGGGTCCAGGCCGGGGCCGCACCGTCGTCGACGAGCCGGCCTCGGCCGTCAGAGCGGCCGGGAGGGGCCGGTGGGCAGCGCCTCCTCCAGGGTGAGCAGCCGCACCTTCCGCTCCAGGCCGCCCGCGTAGCCGGTCAGGGTGCCGTCCGCACCGATCACCCGGTGGCAGGGGCGCAGCACGAGGAGGGGGTTGGCGCCGATGGCTCCGCCCACGGCCCGCACGGCCGCGCGGGAGGCCCCGATACGGGCGGCGATCTCGCCGTATGTCGTGGTGGCGCCGTAGGGGACGGTGTCGAGGGCGGCCCAGACCCGCTCCCGGAACGCGGTGCCGTGGGTGCGCAACGGCAGCCGGAACTCCTTGAGTTCACCGGCGAAGTAGGCCGCGAGCTGCTCCTCGGCCGCGCGGAAGGGGCCGGGGTCGTGCCGCCAGGTGTCCGCGATCTCGCGGCCGCCCTTCTGGCCGGGCACGGACAGCGAGGTCAGGGCCCCGGCCCGGTCGGCGGTGAGGAGCAACGGGCCGAGGGGGCTGTCGGTCCGCGTCCAGTAGGTCGTGTCACTGCTCGTCATGTTCGGTGCCATGTCGCTGCTCGCCATGTTCGGGGGCGTGTTCATCGGATCTCCAACTCCCCTGCCTCACGCAGGTGCTGTACGGCGTAGGAGCGCCAGGGGCGCCAGCTGTCGGGGGCGGTCACGCCGGGCGGGGCCACGTCGGGGTCGCCGAGGGCGCGCGTACGGACGGCCGCGGCCGTGGCGGCGTCCAGGCCCGGCACGGCGAGCAGGGCCCGGTGCGCCTCGTCCCGGTCGGCGCCCGCGTCCAGGCGTACGGTCCCGTCGGCGAGGCCGGCCGCCAGGGCACCCAGGGTGCCCCCCGGCTCGGCCTCGGCGAGGGCGCCCGGCTCGGGGAAGAGGTGGGTGAGGGAGCCGCTGGGAGCGTCCAGGGCTTTGCCGCACCGCCGGACCAGCTCCGCGGCCTCGGCCGGTCGCACCAGCGCCCGTATCGCGCTCTCCTCCGGATCGACGGCGCCGGGCGACCGCAGGCCCGGCCTGGCGGCGACCAACGGGGCCAGCCGCGGGTCGGCGGCGAGCCGCTCGTCGACGGCGTACGGGTCGGCGTCGAGGTCGAACAGGCGGCGCAGCCGCTGTACGGCGGTCGTCAGGTCGCGCGGGTCGGTCAGGTGCAGACGGGCCTCCAGCCAGCCGCCCGGACGGGCGCCGCCGGCGGCCCTCGGAGTTCCGGGCCGCTCGTCGACCGCGGCGATTCCGGTGCCGTACGGCAGGCGGAGGGTGCGCCGGTACGTCCGTGCGCCCGGGACGCCGCTCACCTCCTCGACCCCGGCCACGGCCTCCCGCTCCAGCAGGTCGAAGACGGGGCCGGACCGGTGGGAACCGCGGTGGGCGAGGCGCAGCGGGATTCCGGTGGTGGGTGCGGCGGTGCGCCTGCCCCCGGTGCGGGGCGCGGCGGCGCGCAGTTCGCTGGGAGTGGCCGCGTACACGGCCCGGACGGTGTCGTTGAACTGGCGCACGCTGGCGAACCCGGCGGCGAAGGCGATCCGGGTGACCGGCAGATCGGTGGTCTGCAGCAGGACGCGCGCGGTGTGCGCCCGCTGGGCGCGGGCGAGCGCGACGGGACCGGCGCCGAGCTCGGCGGTGAGCTGCCGCTGCACCTGCCGGGCGCTGTAGCCCAGTCGTGCGGCGAGCCCGGCGACGCCCTCCCGGTCGATCACGCCGTCGCCGATCAGCCGCATCGCCCGGCCCACGGCGTCGGCCCGCACGTTCCACGCGGCGGAGCCGGGGACCGCGTCCGGGCGGCACCGCCGGCAGGCGCGGAAGCCCGCGGCCTGCGCGGCGGCGGCCGTGGCGAAGAAGCGCACGTTGGGCCGCCGCGGCGTGACGGCCGGGCAGCTGGGACGGCAGTAGATCCCGGTCGTCACGACGGCGAAGAAGAACTCGCCGTCGAACCTGCCGTCCCGGCTGCGCACCGCCTCGTACCTGCTGTCCTCGTCTCTCACAGGGTCCAGTGTCCGCCCCCGGAGGGGGCACCGCTGGCGGATATCGGACATGGCGCTGAGGGACGTACCGAGGACGGGAGAGCTAGGCGCGCCACCTCCCCCGCTTCGCCTCCATCGCCGCGCGGCCCTCGGCGCCCCGGCGCTTCCAGTCGCGCCGGATCTCGGCGCGCAGCCGGGCGTCGGTCTTGGCGACGATCCGCTGGTTCTCCCGCATGAGCTTGCGGTAGCTCTCCAGCCGCCGCTCCGGCAGGTCACCGGCGTCGATGGCGGCCAGCACGGCGCAGCCGGGCTCCCCGGCGTGCGCGCAGTCGTGGAAGCGGCACCGTTCGGCCAGTTCCTCGATCTCGGAGAACACCTGGCCCACCCCGCTCTCGGCGTCCCACAGGCCGACGCCCCGCAGTCCGGGGGTGTCGATCAGCACGCCGCCGCCCGGCAGGGCGAGCAGGTTGCGGGTGGTGGTCGTGTGCCGGCCCTTGCCGTCGACGTCCCGCGCGGCGTGGACGCGCATGACGTCCTCGCCGAGCAGCACGTTGGCGAGGGTCGACTTGCCCGTGCCGGACTGCCCGAGCAGCACCGACGTGCCACCGGAGACCACGGCGGCCACGGCGTCGAGCCCGGTCCCGGTCGTGGCGCTGACCGGCAGCACCGGCACGCCGGGCGCCGCGGTCTCCACGTCCTGGACGAGGTACGCCAGCCCCACCGGGTCCGGTACGAGATCGGCCTTGGTCAGCACGACCAGCGGCTGCGCCCCGGACTCCCAGGCCAGGGCGAGGAAGCGTTCGACGCGGCCGAGGTCGACGGCCAGCGACACGGCGACGAGCGCGTGGTCGACGTTGGCGGCGAGGATCTGCCCCTCGGACCGCTTGGAGGAGGTGGAGCGCACGAAGGCGGTACGGCGCGGCAGCAACGTCCGTACGTACCGCGGGTCGCCACCTTCGGGGTCGAGGGCGACCCAGTCCCCCGTGCACACGACCTTCATCGGGTCGCGGGGGACGACGAACTCGGTGTCGGCGCGGACGTCGCCCGCCGGGGTGACGACGTCGCAGAGGCCACGGTCGACCCGTACGACACGGCCGGGCAGGAGGCCCTGCTCGGCATGGGCGGCGAACTCCGCTTCCCAGCCCGCGTCCCAGCCGTACACGGCGAGGGGGTGCGACGGAACCGAGGAAGCCGAAGGAGAGGAGAGATGCAACGGGAACCCTTCACAAGGGCGGCCCCGGCGCCGCGCGAGTCCGCGCGATGGGAAAGGTCAGCCGGAGGCCACGGAGGTGGAGTGAGTGAACTGCTGGTCGCGGGCAGCGCCCGTCACAGAGACAGTCATCGGTCACACCTCCTCTTCCTCGCACGGCCGACAGCGGCAGCCGACGGCCGCCGCGAGAAGCGGTCCTCACCCTAGAGGGGCCCTCCGCCGGGTGCCACCGTTTTTTGGCGGGCTCCGGACTGTGAGACCCCGGCGGCGCCGCCTCGAAGGATCCACCATGGGACGCCGAGCTGTGCTACGATCTACGAGTTGCAGTTGTGGTACCCATGAACCTATGTGCGCCTGACGGGAATGTTTCTCCTTCAGGCGCATTAGTTTTTTACCGGCATCTCCGGATGGGGCCTCTGCCTACAGAACGGAGAAGGTCATGGCACAGGGAACCGTGAAGTGGTTCAACGCCGAAAAGGGTTTCGGCTTCATCCAGCAGGACGGCGGCGGCCCGGACGTGTTCGCCCACTACTCGAACATCGCCACCCAGGGCTTCCGTGAGCTCCAGGAGGGCCAGCGGGTCTCCTTCGACGTCACGCAGGGCCAGAAGGGCCCGCAGGCGGAGAACATCGTCCCCGCCTGATCGCCGGACGCGTATCCGCTCACCGGGGTCCGCACCGCCATGGTGCGGACCCCGGTTTGCGCTGTTTCCAGGAAGGCAGAGAACCGCATGTCCCGCAGGCCGCAGAAGCCGAACCGGCGCGCCTCGTCACCCCCACCGTCCGCGTCGCCGTCCAGGGAATTCCGGCTGCCGGAAAGCACGACACCCGCGCTTCCCGCCGTCGAGGACTTCGCCGGTCTGGACATGCCCGCGGGGCTGCTGAAGACCCTCACCGCGCAGGGCGTCACCGCGCCCTTCCCCATCCAGGCCGCCACGCTCCCCAACTCGCTCGCCGGCCGTGACCTGCTGGGACGGGGACGCACCGGCTCCGGCAAGACGCTGGCGTTCGGGCTCGCGCTCCTGGCCCGTACGGCCGGACTGCGCGCGGAGCCCAAGGCGCCCCTCGCCCTCGTGCTGGTGCCCACCCGTGAACTCGCCCAGCAGGTGACGGACGCACTGACCCCGTACGCGACGGCGGTGAACCTCCGGCTGGCCACCGTGGTCGGCGGGCTGTCCATCACCAAGCAGGCCGGTGCGCTCCGGCGCGGCGCCGAGGTGCTCGTGGCGACTCCCGGCCGGCTCAACGACCTCGTGGAACGCGGGGACTGCGTGCTCGGCGGCGTACGCATCACGGTGCTGGACGAAGCCGACCAGATGACCGACATGGGCTTCCTGCCGCAGATCACCAAGCTGATCCAGCAAGTGCGTCCCGACGGACAGCGCATGCTCTTCTCGGCCACCCTGGACCGCAACATCGACCGTCTGGTGCAGCGGTTCCTGACCGATCCCGTGGTGCACTCGGTGGACCCCGCCGCGGGGGCGGTCGCCACCATGGAGCACCACGTGCTCCACGTGCAGGACGAGACCGACAAGAAGGCGGTCACCACGCGCATCGCGGCCCGTGACGGCCGGGTCATCCTCTTCCTCGACACCAAGAGGTCGGCCGACCGGCTCACCAAGCGGCTCCTGGCCGTCGGTGTCCGCGCGGCGGCCCTGCACGGGGGCCGCTCCCAGCCGCAGCGCAACCGCACGCTGGACCAGTTCAAGAACGGCCAGGTCACCGCGCTGGTGGCGACGAACGTGGCCGCCCGGGGCATACACATCGACGACCTCGACCTCGTCGTGAACGTCGATCCCCCCGCCGACCACAAGGACTACCTCCACCGGGGTGGACGCACGGCCCGCGCCGGCGGCTCCGGCAGCGTGGTCACGCTGGTCCTGCCCGAGCAGAAGCGGGACGTCACCCGGCTCATGTCGGACGCGGGCATCCGCCCCAGGACGGCCCGCGTCAAGTCGAGCGACGTGGAACTGGCCACCATCACGGGCGCCCGCGAACCCTCCGGCGTGCCCGTCATCATCGAGATCCCCCAGCCGGCGACACCGGCGGCGTCCCGTCCGGACCGGAAGGGCGGCGCCGAGCGCGGCGGGCGGTCCGGCCGCCGGTCCCGCAACGGCGGCGGGCCCGGAGCGGCGGCAGGCGGTGCCACCGGGACGGGTGGTGGCCGAGGTGCGGACCGCCGGGCCGCGGCCGGGACGGCGGCGGCAGGTGCCGCGTCCGCGACCGGCGGGCGCGGTTCCGCCCGGCGGGCGGGAGCCGCCGGGGCCACGGGTGCCACCGGCGCGGACGGCCGCGGTTCCGGCCGCCGGGCCGCGGCCGGGGCGGCGAACGGCGCGGGGAACGGCGCCGGTACCGGCAAGACCGCCCTCGGATCCCGCCGAGGAGCGGCGTCCGGCGGAGCCGCGGGCGGCGCTGCCGGCACCGGCGACCGCCGGGGCGGCCGCCGCACCTCGGGCGGTGGATCACCTCACGGCCGGACCCCGGGCAGCAAGAACGGGAAGCGGGACGCGGCGTAGCGTCGGTGCCGGGGTTCTGCCCCGGCCGGGTCCACCGAAGCGCCGCTGCCCGGCCGGGCGGTCCTGGTCGCGGCGAACGCGTCCGCCCATGCCTCGCCCCCGCCGCAGGGGGCGGGGCGGAGCAGGCGGAGGCGGCCGGTGCTCACGCGATCGCGCAGGCGTGCCCGTTGAGCGTGAAGTCGTCCGGTGGGGAGTTCTCGTCCTGCCAGGACGCGATGAAGCCGAAGGAGAGCCGGCCGTGCGCGGGGACTGACCGGTTGTAGTCGGCGGCGGTGGCGGTGACGCGGGAGCCGTCCTGGGCGGCGGTCGCGTCCCACATCTGGCCGACCCGCTGGCCGTCGCGGTAGGTCCAGGCCACGCGCCAGGCGTCGAGGGCGCGGGCGGTGGTGACGGTGACGGCGGCCTCGAAGCCGTCGGGCCACTGGTTGACGACGTCGTAGTGGACGCGGCAGCCGGCCGGCTCGCCCGGCGCCGGGCCGGAGGGGCCGCCGCCCGCGGTGGAGGCGGTCGTGCCCTGGGGCTCCGGGTCGGGGTTTCCCGGGCGGGACCTGGTTCCGGTGCGGCTCGCCGACGGGCCGTGCGTGGGGGTGGCGGAGGCGGACGGCGTAGGGCTCGGGGACGGCAGCGAGAGGCCGGGGTCGGCGACCGGCCGGCGGTCGTCGTCACCGCGCGCGGTGACGGGCGCGGAGCCGCCGAACGGCATCATCGACACGGCCAGCGCCAGCGCCGACAGCAGCACCGCCGCGGCGAGCAGCCCGCCCCGCACCACCTTGGCCCGGGCCGCGGCCTCGTGCGGCTCCCCGGTCCCGGCGTCCCGGGGCGTGGGGGTCCGGGCGCCCGGCCGCGTCTCGGCGGCCCGGCGGCGTTCGAGGTAGGCGAGGCCGCCCCAGCCGATCACCCCGCCGACGAGGGCCGCGGGCAGCCCTCCGCCATGTACCCGGAGGCAGGCGGCGGCCTCGGCGCACTCGACGCAGGTGGCGAGGTGCCGGGAGAGGTCGCCGGGCGCCTCGGCGGCGGGCGAGCGGGTGACCGCGTCCAGCAGCCGGGCGTAGCTGCGGCACTGCGCGTCCATCGGGGTGTCGAGATGGGCGCGGTGGCAGCGGTCCCGGAACAGGGACCGGACCTGGTCGAGTTCGTCGGCCGCGGTCCGCGGGTCGAGGCCGAGCCGGCGGGCCACGACGGGCAGCGGCAGTGCCTCCACCTCGGCGAGCCACAGCAGCGCCGCGTCCGACTCCTGCAGGTCGCGCAGGCCCCGCAGCGCGAGCGGGCGGTGCAGCGGCGGGCCGGTGTGGCGGGCGGCCTTGCCGGAGCCGAGCCACAGCCGCAGGTCGGGGTCGAGCTTGTGGCCGAGGCCGCCGGACTCCCAGGACGCGGCGGTGGCGCGCACCGCGCTCAGCAGCAGCGGCATCGCCGGAAGCCGGCGTCCCGGGGAGGGGCCGGCGCCGGCGGCGCGGACCTCGCGCATGCCCAGCGCGAAGGCTTCGGTGGCCAGTTGCCGCGCCGCGGAGGAGCCGGCCGTGCACAGGTCCGCGTAGGAGAGCACCGCGTCCCAGCACTCGGCGAACAGCGCTGCCTCGGTGGCGTCCTTGGAGCTCGGCAGGTCGGGCATGGGTCTCCTGCATCCACGGTCGAGACCAACTCGCACTGTTCACAACGGAGTTGGGGAGCCTTGCGGAAGAGGCCCGAGCCTTTCACGTCGGCGGCGCGACTGACAAGCGTCGTATTCAGATGTGCGTCACGCGGACGGTGCCCCTCAACTCCGCTCCGTAGTACGGACGAACGGAGCGCCCGACTCACGGTGGCGGGAAACCTACACCACCTTCGTCGACTCCTGCGCCGGGAGACTGTCCATGAAGGAGCTGACGGAGAACACCGCGCGGCCGGGTCCGGGCGGGCCGTAGCCGGGGGGCGAGGACAGGCCGAAGTCGTCCATCGTGGCGCGGTAGGCCTCCAGCAGCCGGATGTGGTACTCCAGCGGCGCGCCCTGCGGATTGGCCTTGCCCAGCGGTGTCGTCGGCTCCGGGCACCAGGTGGTGAACCGGGGCGTGATGCCGTGCGACATGAAGAAGCGCAGGCCCTCGGTGGTGGAGGCGATGGCCTCGTCGACGCTTGTGAAGCCGAAGGGCTCGGCCATCTCCACGCCCGCGACGAAGTTGGGGATGACGTTGCGCGCGCCGAACACCTCGGCGGAGTCCAGGATGCGGCGGTGCCACTCGTCCCGGCCGACGTAGCGCTCCTTGCCGGGGCAGTACAGCTCGAACAGGCGGCGGTCCCACACCTCGTAGTTGGGGTGGTAGATCTGCACGCCGTAGTCCTTGAAACGCTGTACGTCGTCCTTGGGCAGCGCCTGGGCGACGACCTTGCCGATCCAGCGGCCGGGGAAGCGCTCCTCGATGGCCTTGGCGTACCGGCCGTAGAAGTCGGCCTCGTCGCGGCCGCCGACCGTCTTGGTGATCGCGCCGCCGGTCAGGGTGTAGGCGGTGGACGCCTTCTGGGTGTCGTACCGGTCGATGATCTCCAGCGCCTCCAGGACCTCGTCCACGTCCTTGACGCCGGTGTAGGGGCGTCCGGCGGCCTTGTGCTGGCGCCAGTTGTGGTTGATGTCGCAGTACTGGCACTCCTCCTTGGCGCCGAAGTACTGGCAGACGCGGAAGACGGTGAGGTAGATCAGGTAGCCCCACTGGATGGTCGGGGCGACCTCCATCACCGACTTCCCGTTGGACAGGGTGTGCCGGTAGTACTCGGGCATGGGCGGGACGCCCACGTCGGCGATCCGCTTGCCGTCGAGGTAGAGCCCGAGCAGGCCCTCCCCGTCGGCGGCCACCCGGTACGGGGAGGCCGGATTGACCCGCACGGAGACGACGGTGCGCCGCAGGTCGTAGGGGCCGCCGGTGAGGATGATCTCCTCCGGCGGGCGGCGCAGCGCGGCCTCGCCCAGCTCGGGCAGGGTGCCGTGGTCGAAGGAGAAGATGAAGTACGACTTCGGCTTGACGTCCCCGTCGTCGTTGTCGCTCAGGGCGGACGGGTCGAAGGCCACACCGCCCCTGAGCAGGTCCTCCTTGAAGACGGCCTCCCGCGGCACGTGCGGGAAGCGCTCCATCAGATCCTCGACCAGCGCGGTGCGGCTGCCCATCCCGTCTCTCCTCCTGGCTCGGACGTACGACTCCTCACGGTATGCCCCCGCCCGAGCGTCCGGCCTGCCGGGTCCCCCCGGGGCCGCCCGACCGGCCCCGCACCGCCCGGCGGGCCGGCCCCGGGGCGCTGTCCCCCTTCCGTGGACCGTGCCCACCGAGGGCGCCCTGCATCCAGTGCCCGGGATGCCCGACCCGGCGGTTCGGCCACGGGGGCTGCTCGGCGTCCGAGGCCGCCCGCTCGGCTCCCCGAGAGGGGGCAGGGCGGCGGGCGGTCCCGGCCCCGGGCGGGCGGCGGTCAGTCGGCCGCGCGGGCGTGGTGCAGCTCCGACACCACCGCCGCCATCAGCTCCGCGTCCAGGGCGGAGACGTCGGCCATGCGGGTCGCCGCGGACAGCGAGTGGAACAGCGTCTTGGTGACGCGCAGCGCCGCGGCCGGGCGACGGGCGACGGGTCCGGCCCAGGCGGCGACCGCCGCGTCCAGCTCATGGGCCGGGACGGCCTTCTGCAGCACCGACAGGTGCACGGCCTCCTGAGCGGTGAACGAACGCCCGGTGAGGACCAGTTCACGCGCGCGGGCGGCACCGGCCTCGCTGACCAGGCGGGGCAGCACACCGCCCCATGCGGAGGGCAGCCCCAGGGCGAGCTCGGGCAACCGGAACGTCGCGTCGTCGGCCGCGACCCGCAGGTCGCAGGCGAGCGCCAGGGCGAAGCCCGCTCCCACGACCCTGCCGTGCAGGCGGGCGATGGTGACGGCGGGATTCTCGCCGAGCGCGTCGCACACGCGGCGCGCCTTGGCGCCGGACACCCGGACACCGCCGGCGCTGGGGTCGTGGGTGAGGTGCTGGGCGAACTCGCCGCGGTCCCCGCCGAGGCTGAAGTCGTCGCCGGCGCCGGCGAGGACGACCACCCGCACCGCCGGGTCCTGCTCGTGGAGGACCTCCAGGAGGTCGTCCAGCATGGCGTCGGTGACGACGTTGCCCTGCTCGGGGACGTGGAGTTCGACGGTGAGGACGGGACCCTGCCGGTAGGTGCGCAGGGTCTTGAGTATGCGGTCTTCCGGGAGTGCCGGGAGCGTGCCGAGGGGCCGGGGGGTCATGTCGTCACTTTCAGGGAGGTGATCCGTCGGAAGACCATCCGGCCGGCCGCGTAGGTGGGTGGCGCGGTGGGCCGGAGCGTGGGGAAGCGTTCCAGCAGCAGGGTCAACAGCACCTTGACCTCAAGGCGGGCGAGGGCCGCTCCGAGACAGTAGTGGGCGCCGCCGCCGAAGGTCAGGTGGCTGCCGTTGCGCAGGACGTCGAAGACGTGCGGGTCCTCGTTGCGGCGCGGGTCGTGGTTCGCGGCGCCGTACAGGACGTGGACCATGGCGTCCCGGGCGATGGGGACCCCGGCGAGGACCGTGTCGTCGGCGGCGACACGGGTGTTGAGGTGCACGGGCGGGTCGTACCGCATCACCTCCTCGACCGCGTCGTCGACGTGCTCGGGGTGGCGGCGCAGCCGCTCGAGCGTGGCCGGGTCCTGAGTGATGAGCCACACGGCGCTGGTCAGCAGGGTCGCGGTGGTCTCCAGGGAGGCCATGGCGACGAACATGGTCAGGTCGTACAGCTCCCGGTCCGCGGTCGCGCGGTCGTCGGGGTACAGGGCGTCGAAGTAGTGGATCCAGCCGGTGAGGGCGTCCTCGCCGGGGTGCGCGCGACGCTGCCGGACGAGCTCGGTGAAGAAGGACCGCATCTCCAGGGTGGCCACGGCCGAGATCGCCAGCTCGCTCTTGGTGGGCAGCAACTCCTGGGCGTACACCTGACGGTGGGTGAAGTCGAGCATGTACGCGTGGTGCTCGGCCGGGATGTCCAGCCACTGACCGGTGGTGCGCACCGGCAGCCACTCGCTGACCGTGCGGACGAAGTCGGCCTCGCCCTGGGTGCGCAGCCGGTCCTCCAGGTCGTCCAGGAGCGGCGAGGCCTGGGCGGCGATCAGGGGCCCGAGGGCTTCGAGCGTCCGGCGGTCGAAGGGGTTGCCCAGCGCCCGCCGCTGACACGTGTGAGCGGTCCCGTTGAGGCGGGGCAGCGTTCGTGTCATCTCGCGTGTGGCCACGGCCTGCCAGCGCTGGTTGTCGGGATGGCGTTGCTGCCAGGCGAAGTCCGGCACCAGCCAGTTCCGGCCGCGCAGGACCTGGCTGCACGCCTCGAATCCGGTCACCAGATAGCCGCCCCAGGGGGCGGGCACGACGTCACCCAGGGCACGCAACTCGGCCCAGAGCGGGAGGGGGTTGGCCTGCCCCTCGTCGGAACGCAGCCGACGGAGGAGGGAAATGACGGATCGGCGGTCGATCGTGGTACCGCGTATCTCGCCAACGGCGGTCACGCATGGCTCCTTCGGCTGGACGCTACCGTTACCGCCGGAATCTACCCTTCCCCTCTCCTCCGCCATGCGCCACTGTGTGTTGCTCCCGTCACATGCCGTGCATCAAACCCGGAAAATATCCAGGAAGTTGCTCCAGAAACCCTTGCGCCGCGCGGGCTGCTGAGGGGCTGTCGCGGCGGGGGCGGTGGGCAGCGGCTGCTCCCCCGCGGACGCCGTACCGTTTCGCAGCGCGGACGTCATCCGGGTGGCCGGCGCCGGGCTGAAGGCGACCGGCAGCGCGACCAGGGCCCGGTGGAACGGGCCCGGACGCCACTGGAGTTGCTCCTCGGGTACGGCCAGCATCATGTCGGGCAGGGCGTTGAGGAGCCTTTCGAGCGCGGTGATCGCGATGACCCGCGCGGGATCCTTGGCCGGGCAGGCGTGCGGGCCGGCGCCCCAGGCCAGGTGGGCGCCCTTGCTGTGGGTGCGGCGGGCCTCGGTCAGCGCCGGGTCGCTGTTGGCGGCGGCGAAGCTGATGACGACCGGGGTGTTGGCCTCCGCGACATGGCCGCCCAGGTCGACGTCCTGCACCGGGTAGTGGGTGGCGTAGTTGGCGATCGGCGTCTGGTTCCACAGGACGTGGTCGAGCGCCTCCTCGATCAGCATGCCGCTGTCGCGGCCCGCCGTGCCCGGCGCCAGGAGCAGGAGCAGGGCGTTGCCGATCAGGTTGCGCTCGGGTTCGACACCGGCGCCCATCAGCATGACGAGCTGGTCCTTGAGCTCCTCGTCGGTGAGACCGGCCGGGTGCTGGATGAGCCAGGAGGTGACGTCGTCGCCCGGCCGGCGGCGCTTGAGGGCGATGAGCTCCATGAGGCAGGCGGTGAGCTCCTCGTTGGCGCGCATGACGTCCTTGAGGTCGAACAGCGCCGATATGGAGCTGGTCAGGGTGTCACCGATGTCCGCCGGGCAGCCGAAGATCTTGTTGAAGAGCAGCAGCGGCAGCAGCTTGGCGTAGTCGTTGAGGAGGTCCGCGCGCCCCCGCTCGCTGAACTGGTCGATGAGGTAGTCGGCGATCGGCTCGACGTCCCGGCGGATGCGGGTGATGTTGAGCTTGGCGAGGCTGTCGGTGACGGCCTTGCGCAGCCTGAGGTGCACGGCCCCGTCCGTGAACAGGCAGTTGGGCCGGTACGCCATCATCGGCAGCACCGGGCTGTCCAGGCTGACGCGTCCCTCGTTGAGGGCCTTCCAACGGCGGGCGTCCCGGGCGAAGAGCGTGGAGTTCTGCAGGACGCGCAGCGCCGTCTCGTGGCCGACGACCAGGGTGGCGTCCACGCCGGGGGCGAGTTCGACCGGGCCGGCCGGGGCGTGGGCGCGCAGCCGGTCGTAGACCGCCTGCGGGTCGGCGGCGAACGTGGCGTCGTGCATGGGGCATCTGCCGCCCGCGGGGGCGGGGACTGTCTGACGGTCCATGGGATTCCTTTGCTGGCACCGGGCCCCCAGGGCCCGGGCGGGGAGTGAGCGTGTCAGGCTGCGCGAGCGAGCAGGTGGCGGACCAGCGCGATCAGCGCCCCTCCGGAGGACTTCCGGTCGCGGGCGTCGCAGTAGACGACGGGGGTGTCGGGGAGCAGGTCGAGAGCCTCGCGCACCTCCGCCTCCTCGTACACCTTGTCCGGGTCGAAGGTGTTGACGGCGATGGCGTACTCGAGCCCGTAGCCCTCGACGAGGTCGATGACGGGGAAGGTCTCCTCCAGCCGGGCGGGGTCCACCAGGAGCAGCGCTCCCAGCGCCCCGCGCGCCATGTCCTCCCACAGCTGCATGAAGCGCTGCTGTCCGGGCGTGCCGAACAGGTACAGGACCAGTTCGTCGCTGAGCGTCAGCCGGCCGAAGTCCAGAGCGACGGTGGTGGTCTTCTTGTCCGTGACGCCGCGCAGGTCGTCCACGTGGACGGACGCCTGCGTCATCTTCTCCTCGGTGCGCAGCGGGGTGATCTCCGACAGCGAGCCGATGAAGGTCGTCTTGCCCACGGCGAAATGCCCTACGACCAGGATCTTGGCGGCGTTGGTCACCGCACTGGAGACGTAGATGGATCCAGCGGCCGTCTCAGCCGATGAAGGAGTGGAGTCCATGGAGAACCTTCTCGAGGATCGCTCTGTCAACGTTCTGGGCCCGGGGCGGCTCGGTGCGGCGCAAGAGGTGCCCCTGCTCGAATAAATCGGTCAGCAGCAGCCTTGCCACCCCTACCGGCAGGCCCAGGTGGCCGGCCACTTCGGCGACCGACAGGTAGCCGCCCGCGCACAGGTCCCAGATCGCCCGCACCTCGGGGCCGGCCCCCAGCGGAAGGGTCCGCTCGGGAGCCAGGGTGACCAGGGTGTGCAGGGCAAGGTCATCGGAGGCCGGCAGGCTCCGGCCGCCGGTGATGACGTAGGAGCGAACGAAGTCGCTGGTGACGGACGCTTCCTCGCGGGGCGTCGTCATGCGCCGGCACCGTTGTCCGAGCGGGGCCCCACACTCATCGCCTTGCTCAGGGCAGCCACCGTCTTCTGCATCCGGAAGGACACCGCCTCCATGTCGACGTCAAGAGCGGTCGAGACGGCCAGGTAGGCGCCCTGGCCCGCGGCGATCAGGAAGATCCAGCCGCCGTCGTACTCCAGCAGCGTCTGCTTCCAGACGCCGTGCCCGGCACCGACGAACCCGGCGACGGCGCGGCTGAGCGACTGCATGGAGCTCATCGCCGCGGCGTTCGTCTCCGCGTCGTCGCGCGTGATGTCGTCCGAGCGCTGCAGCAGCAGGCCGTCGCCCGAGACGAGGACCGCGTGGCGGGCTCCACGTACCTCGAGCACGTCGTTCAGCACCCACGACAGGTCGGTGTTCACTGGTGGTCAGGTCCTTCCGTGGTGTTCGAGGTCCGCCCGAGCTGTGTTCCGCGCGCGAAGGCGCCGAGCCGCGAGGCCGTCACCTCGCTGTCCGGCTCGTCCGCCGGGTCGTCGGCGGAGGCCGCGGTGACGGGCGCGGGTACCACCGAGATGGCTCCCTGGCGGCGCCGGCGCTTGGGCAGACCACCGGAGGTGGTGCCCACCACGTGAGAGGGGCCCACCGGGACCGGTGCCAGTCGCTGCGGGGCGGGCTCCTGGCCGGCGGGTTCCTGAGCTTCGGCCACGGGCGCGGGACCTCCGGCGGCGAGGAGAGTTTCGGGCACGCGGATCACTGCACGCACGCCGCCGTACGGGGACACCGAGCCGACGGAGACGGCGAAGCCGTACCGGGCGGCGAGCATCCCGCACACGGCGAAGCCGAAGCGGGGCGGGTCGCCGAGACCGGTGATGTCGACCGGGCCGTCGGCGGACAGCAGGACCTGCGCCCGGTCCTTGGTCTCCTGGTCCATGCCGAGGCCGGCGTCGTCCACGATGAAGCACACGCCCGTGGGGACGGCCTGGATGTTGACCTCGACCGGGGTTCCGGGGGCGCTGTAGGTCGTCGCGTTGTCCAGCAGTTCGGCCAGGACGACCGCGACCGGTTCCACGGCCTTGCTGGTGATGGAGACGCTGACCTGCGAGTGGACGCCGACCCGGTCGAAGTCCTTGATCCTGCCCTGGGCGCTGCGGGCGACGTCGTAGACGGTGGCGGCGCCGTCGCGCCGGCCCAGCCAGCCGCCGCACAGCACCGAGATGCCCTTGGCCCGGCGGCCGAACTGGCTGCCGGTGTGGTCGACCGACATCAGGTCGGCCAGGACCTCGGTGTCGTCACCGTACTTCTTGAGCAGGTTGTCCAGCAGGACCTGCTGTTCCTCGGCGAGGGACTGCAGGGTGCCCATGGCGGACTTCAGCACCGCCTTGGTCGACGACTCCGCGTCGGCCCGGACGTCCGCGAGGTCGAGTTCGTGCCGGGTGCCGAGCGCGGCCATGTGCGTCCGCGCCTGGCCGAGTTCGGCGTGGGCGCGGCCCAGTCCGGTCTCCAGGTCGTTCTTCGTTCTTCGGAGCGCCATGTTGGTTCTCCGGGCGCGCAGCACTGCGACGACCGCAGCGGCGAGCACCACAAGCAAGATCCACAGCAGTGGATCCTGGATCAATGACGTCATGAGACTCTCTTCAAGTCGCATCGCGCCGGGAGCGGGCAGCCCAACGGTGCGGACGGCGGAGCCAGGCCCCGAACGGCCGCGGACCTACAGGCGGACCAGAAATCACTCCTTAGCGATGGGGCCTTCGAGACTGTCCCCCGTACGCGTTCATGACACGCCGTCAGCCTACCGAAAAGTGGAATGATCTTATCAGCCGCATATGCCCAACGGGCCTGCGGCGTATGGGAATTGTGGACCATCACAAAAACCACACACCGAGGCCCCCCCCCGCGCGCCATGCGGACAGAGCCGTACGGCCATCCGGCGGACACGGTCCCGCGGCCCCGCAACGCACGAGCCCCGGCCCGCACAACGCGGACCGGGGCTCGGTGTCGAGCGCCGGGCAGGCCTTGCACCTGCATCTCCCCGCAGGAAGCGGGACGTCTTTCCTTGGACCACCAACGCACGGCCGATTGCCGGGAGTTCCCGGCGGTCGGCTCGGTCTCGAGTGTAACGCACGTAGCGGGGACAGCCGTTCACGGAAAAAGGTGAACGGTTTTCTCAACAATGTTCAAATATGGACCAGTTGGCGCGAAGGTTCAGGGTAACCCTCGAGCTAGGACTGCTAGGCTCATTCCTAGGGCCTCTAGGTGAGCACTGGACGGCTGGACAGGGGGCAGCCGTGGTCCGTGTCGGACTCACCGTCGAACGTCTCGTCGCGGCGGCGGCCGATCTCGCCGACGAGGCGGGTTTCGAGAACGTCACCGTCTCGGCGCTGGCGCGGCGGTTCGGCGTCAAGGACGCCAGCCTGTACTCGCACGTCAGGAACCTGCGGGAGCTGCGGACCCGGGTCGCGCTGCTGGCCGGCGGCGAGCTGGTCGACCGGATAGCCGCCGCCGTGGCCGGGCGGGCCGGCCGGGACGCGCTGGGCGCCTTCGCCGACGCCTACCGGGCGTACGCGCTCGCACATCCCGGGCGGTACGCGGCGACGCAGATCCGCGTGGACCAGTCCCTGGCCGCCACCTCGCCCCAGCTCAAGGGCACCGCCGAGATCACTTACGGCATGTTGCGCGGCTACGGCCTGCCCGAGCCCGATCTCACCGACGCGGTACGGCTGTTGCGCAGCACGTTCCACGGCTACTGCCTGCTGGAGGCGGCCGGCGGCTTCGGCGCCCCCCGGGACGTGGCGGCGTCCTGGGCGAAGGCGGTCGACGCGTTGCACACGGCCCTGACGCACTGGCCCCGCGAGGAGGAGACCCGATGACCGACCTGTTCTACGACGTTCGGGGCACCGGCCCCGTGCTGCTCGTCCTGCCGGGCGGGGCCGGCCACCCGATGGGGCTGGAGGGCCTGACGGAGGGCCTGGCCCGGCGGTTCACCGTGGTGACGTACGACCCGCTCGGCCTCGCCCACGGACGCCTCGGGCATCCCGTCGCGGACCAGCGGGTCGAGCGGTGGAGCGAGGGGGCGCGGCGGGTGCTCGACGCGGTGCTGCCGCGGGGCGAGCGCGCCTTCGTGCTCGGCACCAGCTCGGGCGGCATCGCGGCCCTCGACCTGCTGGCCCGGCATCCCGGCCGGCTGCGGCACGTCGTCGCCCACGAGGCGCCGTGCGTGGCCGTCCTGCCGGACGGGGCCCGGCAGGACGAACGGTTCCGGCAGGTGTACGCCGCCTACCGCACGGCGGGCCCTCGGGCCGCCGGGGCACGGCTCACCGACGTGCTCGAGGGACGGGAGCCCAGTGCGGTGGAGGCCGGGGCGGGGCAGCCGCTGTCCCGGGCCGAGGAGCTGTCCTCGCCGATGGCGGTCTTCCTGGCCCATGTGCTCGTCCCGTTCACGTCGTACGTTCCGTCCGGGCCGTCCGTCGCGGAGTCGTCGTCCGTCGCGGAGTCGTCGTCCGTGGCGGACGCGCCACCCGCTCCGGGGTCGTCACACGTTCCGTCCGCGTCGCGCGCGCCGGGCACGGACCGCGCGGGCACACGGCTGACGGCGGCCTCCGGGGCCGGCTCGCGCGGGCTGCTGCTGCACCGGACCGCCGCGCGTCTCGCCGAGCGGACCGGGGGGACCTTCGCCGAGTTCCCCGGAGGGCACCTGGGAGCGGTCGAGCATCCGGAGGCGTTCGCACTGCGGCTCGAACAGGTGCTGGACACCTGAGCGTCGGGCGGCCCGGGACACCAGCGCCGGGAAGGGCCGAGGCGGCTCGCGGCGGACGCGACGCGCCGCGTGGCCGGCCCCGGGACACCGGGCTCCGGACGCCCGGCTCCGCGCGCCCGGTCCCGCGCCGGCCCGTCCGTTAGCGTCGTGACATGACCAGCGACACCTCCCCCACCCTCGCCGAGGCGCTCGCCGCCGGGACCGTCGTCCTCGACGGCGGACTGTCGAACCAGCTGGAGGCGGCCGGGCACGATCTGGGCGACGAGCTGTGGTCGGCGCGGCTGCTCGACGAGCGGCCGGAGGCCGTCACCGAGGCGCACCTCGCGTACTTCGAGGCGGGCGCGGACGTGGCGATCACGGCCAGTTACCAGGCCACGTTCGAAGGGTTCGCCAAGCGCGGGATCGGCCGTGAGCGGGCCGCCGAACTCATGGCGCTGAGCGTGGAGTCGGCGCGGGAGGCGGCGCGACGGGCACGAGCGCGTGGCGTGCGCCGGCCGCTGTGGACGGCGGCGTCGGCCGGACCGTACGGGGCGATGCTCGCGGACGGCTCGGAGTACCGGGGCCGCTACGGGCTCACGGTCGCGGAGCTGGAGCGCTTCCACCGGCCCCGGCTGGAGGTGCTGGCCGCCGCCCGGCCCGACGTGCTCGCGCTGGAGACGGTCCCGGACACCGACGAGGCCGAGGCGCTGCTGCGGGCGGTGCGCGGGCTGGGGGTGCCGGTCTGGCTGTCGTACACCGTCGCGGGCGACCGCACCCGGGCCGGGCAGCCGCTGCGCGAGGCGTTCGCCCTGGCCGCCGGGAGGGACGAGGTGATCGCGGTCGGCGTGAACTGCTGCGCCCCGCGCGACGCGGACGCCGCGGTGGCGACGGCCGCCCGTGTCACCGGCAAGCCGGTCGTCGTCTACCCCAACAGCGGCGAGACCTGGAACGCCGAGGCCCGCGCCTGGCAGGGGCGCGCCACCTTCACCCCCGCACAGGTACGGGCCTGGCGCGCGTCCGGGGCCCGCCTGATCGGCGGCTGCTGCCGAGTGGGCCCCCACGCGATCAGCGAGGTGGCCCGGACTTTGGCGGAGAGCTGAATCCGGGCCTGCCGGGGGGCCTCGGACCTGGCGGAGGGCCAGGCTCCGGAGCTGGCGGAGGGAGCTCGCGCCGCCGGCAGTGGGCACGGGCCTTGGGCCCCAGAGGAGGAAGCCGCCCGCCTGGCCGCGGGCCGGGGCCCACGGAGCCCGCTCGGGCCCTGCCGTCGCGCGACCAGCGCCGCGGCCCGCACGCACCACGGCACCGGACCACGCCCGGACCCGGCCGAGGGGGCTCTGCCCGGCGAAGGGCACAAGACTCCGGCCCCGGTGGAGGGAGCCTCCGGCCTGGCAGAGGGCCCGGGCCCACAGACCCCGCCCGGGGCCTGCGCCCTCGGGCGGCCGGCGCAGCGGCCCACGCCCTCGGCACAGGACCGACCCGAGCCCGGCGAAGGAGCCCCGGACCTGGCAGAGGCCGGGGCACGCGCCGGGCGGGGAGCGGGCGCCGGTCCGGCGGAGGACCAGGCCTACGAGTCCCGAGCGGAGCCGGGACACAGGCCCGGCGAAGGAGCGTCCCCGCGGCTCCCGGCCGGATCCGGGCCACCGGTCCAATGCAGGGCCGGGGCCGCAAGCCCGGCACGGGCACAAGGCCAGGGGGCCGCAAGCCCGGCACGGGCACAAGGCCAGGGGGCCGCAAGCCCGGCACGGGCACAAGGCCAGGGGGCCGCAAGCCCGGCAAGGACACCAGCCCGACGGGAAGCCGTCCCGCGAGGCCGGCCAAGGCGCCGGCCCGGCGGGAAGCCCGTCCGGGAGGCCGGCTCAGGGTTTGCCAACGCCGCCCGAGCGTCTGAGGCGTCGTACGACCGCGCGGAGTTCCGCCGTTCGGGCCGGGGTGGTGGCCGGCGGGGCGGGGGCGGGTGGGGTCTCACCGGCGGGGGCGCCCGCCGTCCACAGGGCGAGTTCCGCGTCGCGGGGCCCCAGGGCCGTGTACGGCTGGCCGTCGCCGAAGATCCGTACCGGGTGGGCCGCGTCCCACGCCTCCCAGCCCGGGTCGCCCTCGGCGGCGAACCGCACCCAGGCGGCGTGCATCGCGTCGGCCAGTTCCTGCGGGGCGCCCTCGCCGGCGAGTCTGCGGGACTCCGGGACGTGGCCGGTGTCGAAGACGAAGCCGAGCTCCAGGGCGTGGCAGGCGCCGAGGCCGGGCCGCAGCGAGGGCCAGGCGAACTCGTACACGTGGCAGGAGCCGGGGCGGGCGTCGGCCAGGCGGTGCAGCGGGCGGCGCAGCAGGTGGTCGGTGACCATCTGGCCGACGATCTCGGCGGTGCCCGCTCCCGGATGCAGGGCGCGGTAGCCGCGGACCACCTCGTGCCCGCAGTGGCAGCGGGCCATGGCCCCGGCCAGGGCGACCGCGCCGAGCCGGTCGACGCGCTCCAGCAGGCCGCCCGGCACCAGCCACAGCCGGTACTCGTCCCGGGTCCAGCCCAGGAGCAGCTCGACACCGCCGGCCGCCCCGCCCTCCGTCAGCGCGGCCAGCGGGTCGCCGGGGACGAGGTCGCCGTCGGTGACCACGCCGAACGCGGGCCCGCCGAGCACGGGGCTGCTCAGCCGGCCGACATCGGCCTGGGTGCGCAGCAGCAGGTCGCGGTCGACGGCGGCGAAGGCCTCGGCCGTGGCGGGGACCTTCAGCCGGGCCGCCATGCGGCGCACCATCCGCCGCACCTTGTCGCGGTCGGAGGCCTCAGGCGGGCCGCTCTGCAGGACGGCCCGCCGGACGAGGCCCCGGGCCTGCGGGGCGGCGATCAGCGCGCCGATGCTGATCGCCCCGGCGGACTGGCCGAAGAGGGTGACCCGGCCGGGGTCGCCGCCGAAGGCCTCGATCGACTCGTGCACCCAGACGAGCGCGGCGAGCTGGTCGCGCAGGCCCGGGTTGGCGGGCGCGTCCGGGAAGAGGCCGAAACCCTCCACGCCCAGGCGGTAGTTGACCGAGACCAGGACGACGCCGTCCCGGGCGAAGGCGTGCCCGTCGTACACGGGCACGGCCGAGGAGCCGCGGGTCAGCGCGCCGCCGTGCAGCCACACCATGACGGGCAGCCGCGCGCCCGGATCCGGCCGCGGCGTCCAGACGTTGAGGTTGAGGCAGTCGTCACCCGGGACGTCCGGGTCGGACAGGTACGGGGCGAAGGCGGCCGAGTACGGCGGTTTCGGCGCGGTCGGGCCGAAGGAGCCGGCGTCGCGCACACCGTCCCAGGGCTCGGGCGGCACGGGTGGCCGGAACCGGCGGGGGCCGATCGGCGGCGCGGCGTACGGGATGCCCCGGAACACCGCCACGTCGCGCTCGTACCTGCCGCGCACCGCCCCGTACGGCGTCCTGACCACGGGATCCGTCCGGCCTGCCGTCATACGCCCCACCAGCCCTTCGCCGTGCCGCGCTCGCTGCACCCCGTACCGTCAGAGCACTCCATCGTCCCCCGCTGTTCCCGTGCGCGGCGTCATGAGCACCGCCGTTCGGAGTACGGGGACCACGGAACGGCCACCGGGCCATTGCCCCTCCCGGGAGGCGGCCCCTACGGTCGACGGGCGCCGCCGGAAAGCGCCTCCCAACCGCTCCACCCCCCGCCCCCCACGGCCTCAGGAGAGTCATGCCCAGCGACCAGGCGCCCAGCGACCAGGTGGCCGGCGACCATGCGCCCAGCGACCAGACAGCCGGCGACCAGGTGGCCGGCGGCCGGCCGCCCAGGGATCGGCCGCCGAAGGACCGTCTGCTCAGGGCCGTCCTCGCCATGGATCCGGTGCACCTCCCCCGGCTCTTCCCGCCCCCTCTCATGGCCCGGTTGCGGCGTTCGGCGCGGCTCGATCCCGCGCTCGTCGTGCGGAACTTCGCCGACCCCGCCGCCGCGCCGGCGCTCGCCGGCGCCGAGGTGCTGATCACCGGCTGGGGCTGCCCGCGTATCGGGGAGGACGCGCTGAACGCGGCGCCCCGGCTGCGGGCGGTCCTCCATGCCGCGGGCTCCGTCCGCCCCCTGATCGGCGAGGCCGTGTGGGAGCGCGGGATCGCCGTCTCCAGTGCCGCGGCGGCCAACGCGGTGCCGGTCGCGGAGTACACGCTCGCGATGATCCTGCTCGCCGGGAAGGACGCCTTCGCCCTGCGCGAGCGCTACCGCGCGACCCACGCGCACCCCTCGGCCGCCGAGACGGCCGGCCTCGGCAACGCCGGCCGCCGGATCGGGATCGTCGGAGCCTCGCGGGTGGGCCGCCGCCTGCTGGAGCTGCTGCGGCCGCACGACTTCGAGGTGCTGCTCCACGACCCCTGGGTGGACGCCGCCGAAGCCGCCGCGCTGGGCGCCGAGCCGCTGCCGCTGGAGGACCTGCTGCGCCGCAGCGACATCGTCAGCCTGCACGCTCCCGACCTGCCCGAGACCCGCCGGCTGCTCGACCGGGCACGGCTCGCGCTGATCCCGGACGGCGGCGTCCTGGTCAACACGGGCCGGGGCGCGCTCGTCGACCAGGACGCCCTCACCGACGAGCTGGTCTCCGGCCGTCTGCGGGCGATCCTGGACGTCACCGAGCCCGAGCCGCTGCCCGCGGGCTCCCCGCTCCACACCCTGCCGAACGTCTTCCTCACCCCGCACATCGCCGGCTCGCTCGGCAACGAGCTGGAGCGTCTCGGGCGGGCCGTCACCGAGGAGCTGGAACGCCTGGCGGCGGGCCTGCCGCCGGCCTGCGCGGTGCGCCGCGCCGATCTGGCCCGGATCGCCTGAGCCGGGCCCGGGCGGAAACGCGGGACCGCCTGACGGACGTACGCCTACCGGCCGTTGCGGCCTCGGTCGCCCTCCGCCGGTGCGCCGTTCCCGGCGCCGAACGGGCCGGGGCCGCGTAGCCTGAGCCGGGATGAACGCCATTCCCGCGACGCTGGACCACCTGGTCCTCGCGACCCCCGATCTGGCGGCCACCGTCGCCGAGTTCACCCGGCGTACCGGTGTGACCCCCGCGGCCGGCGGCGTCCATGTCGGGCTCGGCACCCGCAACCACCTGGTCTGCCTGGGCGGTTCCCGCTATCTGGAGATCATTGGTCCGGACCCCGAGCAGCCCGTGCCGCCGGGCCCGCGCCCCTTCGGGGTGAACGGGCTCGCCTCGGCTCGGACGATCACCTGGGCGATCAGCCCGCCCGACCTGGACGCCGCGGTCGCCCGCGCCCGGAGCCGGGGCTACGACCCGGGCGAGGTACGGGAGATGAGCCGGCGCCGCCCCGACGGCGTCCTGCTGCGGTGGCGGCTGACCGACGGCGCCGGACATCCCTCCGGCCTGGTGCCCTTCCTCATCGACTGGAGTCCCTCCACCCATCCGACCGCCTCGGGACTGCCCGTCACTCCGCTGCTCGAACTGTCCGCCACCGCCCCCGACCCGGAGGAGTTGCGCGCGCCGCTGTCCGCCGTGGACGCCGGGCTGCGAATCGCGGAGGGCCCGGCCGGGTTCTCCTTCACGGTGGACACTCCGCGGGGGCCGGTGACCTTCGGCTGAACGGTCCGTGCCCGATTCCTTCAAGACCGGCGGCGACGGAGGTGCCTACGGTGGCGCCATGACTCCACGATTCGCCGTGATCGGCCTGGTCGCCTCCGACCTGGCGGCCTCCCTGGCCTTCTACCGCAGGCTCGGACTCGTCTTCCCCGAGGGGGCCGAGGAACAGCCGCACGTCGAGGCCGCGCTGCCCGGCGGCGCGACGCTCGCCCTGGACACCGAGGACACCGTCCGCTCCTTCCACCCCGCCTGGCGGCCGCCGGCCGGTGGCGGGCGGATCTCCCTGGCGTTCCGGTGCGACACGCCCGCCGACGTGGACGCCGTGTACGAGGAGCTGGTCGGCGCCGGGTACCACGGGGAGCTGAGGCCGTGGGACGCCTTCTGGGGGATGCGCTACGCGGTGGTGCACGACCCGGACGGCAACGGCGTCGACCTGTTCGCCGCGCTACCCGCGGGCGCCCAGTAGCCGCCCGAGCGGCATCCCCGCCAGCCCCCTGACGTCGCGGGCCAGATGGGCCTGGTCCGCGAACCCGGCCCGGAGCGCCGTCTCCGCGAGGGGCACTCCGGCGCGGGCCGAGGCCAGAACCCGTTGCAGGCGCAGCACGCGGGCCAGCGTCTTGGGGCCGTAGCCGAAGGCGTCGCGCGATCGGCGGTGCAACTGGCGTACGCCGAGGCCGAGTTCGTCGGCGGTCGCGGCGACCGGGCGGCCCGCGTCCAGGGCGGCGACGATCCGCGCCGTCAGCGGGTCGGGCGGGTCCGCCTCGGCGGCGCGCCACAGGGCCACCTCTTCGAGCGCGGCCGCGGGGTCGGGCGCCGCGTCGATCCGTCCGCGCAGCCGCCGTACGACCGCGGCGGGCCAGAGGTCGGCCAGCTCGACGCGCCGGTCGCGCAGCTCGTGGGCGGGCACGCCGAGGAGGGCGGGCGCCGTGCCGGGGAAGAACCGCACGCCGACCCAGCGCGCGGGGGTGTCCCCCGGGTCGTGGGCACGCGTGTCCGGCCCGGCGACGAGCAGCCGTCCCTCGCTCCACAGCAGGTCCATGCACCCGTCGGGCAGCACCGGCCGCGCCCCGGCGGCCGGAACGTTCGTCCACACCACCGCGCCGGCCAGCCGGGACGGCCGTTCCGCGTATCCGGACGCCTGCCCGAGGACCTCCACTGCCACGCCCGCCAGGCTACGCCGGGGAGGCGGACGTCCGTCGGCGCCCGAGGCGCCGCGGGGCGGACGTACGGCATCCGGCCTGCCCCGTCCCGGCCGGGGCCCCGGCCGGCCCGGTGGGCGTCGGGCGCCGCCCAGCCGGCGAACCCGGCCCCTCGGCGAACCCCCGCCGTCGGCGAACCCCCGGTCCTCGGTCGATCCGCGCCCGTCACTTCCCGTGCGCGGACCCGTCCGGGTCGTCCTTGTGCGGGCTCTTCACATGCGTGCTCTTCACATGGGTGCGCAGCCGCGCCGACAAGTCCTCCGGGGGCAGGAAGCGGGACCAGCGCTCCGGGAACTCGGACGGCATGTCGGGGTCGTCGGGGTCGGCCTCGCGGGCCGCGGCGGCGCGGGCGACGTACTCGGTGATCTGCGCCTCGCGGACCCGCTCGTTGGCGGCGCGGGCGGCGGCCGTGGCGGCGGCCGGCCAGACCCGGTCGATGGCGGCGTTCACCGCCGCCCCGACGAGCACGGCGAACGCGGACACCCCGATCCACAGCAGCACGGCGACGGGCGCGGCCAGCGAGCCGTAGATGGTGGGGCCCTCGACTGTGCTGGTGAGGTAGATGCGCAGCAGGAAGCTGCACACCACCCACATGGCCAGGGCGACCAGGGCGCCGGGCACGTCCTCGATCCACGGGGAGCGCACCGGAACGGAGACGTGGTAGAGCGTGGTCAGGAAGGCGATGGACAGGACGATCACGACGGGCCAGTACAGGATCTGCACGAGGGTCGTCGACCACGGCACGATCCGCACCACCGCGTCCGGGCCCGCCACCATCAGCGGCAGCGCGATCGAGCCGACCAGCAGGGCCACGACGAACAGTCCGAAGGACAGCATCCGGGTCTTCACGATGCCCCGGACGCCGTCGAGGCCGTACATCACGGTGATGGTGTCGATGAAGACGTTCACCGCGCGGGAGCCCGACCACAGGGCGAGCAGGAAGCCGATCGAGATCACGTCGGGCCGGCCGCCCTTCATGACGTCGCGCAGGATCGGCTGGGTGATCTCCTTGACGCCCTGGTCGGACAGGACCGTGCGGGAGGCGTCGAGGATGTTGCGCTCCAGGCTGCCGATGGTGTCGGCGCCGGTCCAGGCGTCTACGTAGAAGAGCAGGGCGATCAGGCTGAGCAGCAGCGGCGGTACGGAGAGCAGGGAGAAGAAGGCGGCCTCGGCGGCGAGGCCGAGGATCCGGTACTCCATGCACGAGTTGACGGTGTCCTTCAGCAGCAGCCAGGCGGTCCTGCGTTTGGACACGTTCCGGTAGAGGGCCCGTGCCCGGTGGAGTCGGCCGGAGGGACCGTCGGGGGTTTCGCTTGCTGGCTGCACGACCCAAAGGTATCTCCGTCCCGTCCGGCGGCACCCACCCCCCGGCGGCGTCGACCAGGCAGGACACCGGGCGCGGGCGGGGGCGGGCCGCCCGCGGCGCCCGTCTGATGACCGGCGCCGTACCACGGGGTAGGTTCCGTTCCATGGCAGCCAGCACTCATACCGTGACCAACCAGGCGCCGCCCCTGTCCGGCCACGACGTCTTCGCCACCGACCGCGCCCTCGCCGAGGCCGTCGGGCGGCATGTCGGGGCGGACCTGCTCGACGAGGTGCGCGGCGAGCTGTCGGCGCTCGGCCGGGCCGCGGGCTCGGCGCAGTTGCAGGAGTGGGGGACGCAGGCCAACGAGAACCCGCCGCGCCTGCGCACCCACGACCGCCACGGCCGTCGCGTCGACGAGGTCGAGTTCCACCCGGCCTGGCACCGGCTGCTCGGCAAGGGCGTCTCGGCGGGCCTCACGGCGGCCTGGGCGCGGCCGTCCGGGCATGTGCGGCGGGCGGCGGCCTTCGTGGTCTGGACACAGGTCGAGGCGGGCAACGGCTGTCCGCTGTCGATGACGCACGCGGCGGTGCCCGCGCTGCGCACCGACCCGGAGCTGGCCGCCGAGTGGGAGCCGCGGCTGACGTCGGTGATCTACGACCGGGAGCTGCGGCCCGCCCGGCACAAGGCCGGGGTCCTGTTCGGGATGGGCATGACCGAGAAGCAGGGCGGCAGCGACGTACGGGCCAACGCCACCGCCGCGCGGCCGCTCGCCGAGGACGGCACCTACGAGCTGACCGGGCACAAGTGGTTCTGCTCGGCGCCGATGTCGGACGCCTTCCTGGTGCTGGCGCAGGCACCGGGCGGGCTGACCTGCTTCCTGGTCCCGCGGGTGCTGGAGGACGGCACGCGGAACGTGTTCCTGATCCAGCGGCTCAAGGACAAGCTGGGCAACCGGTCCAACGCCTCCGCCGAGGTCGAGTTCGACGGCACCTGGGCGCGCCGGGTCGGCGAGGAGGGGCGCGGGGTGCGCACCATCATCGAGATGGTGGCGGCGACCCGCCTCGACTGCGCCCTCGGCTCGGCGGGGCTGATGCGGCAGGCCGTCGCACAGGCGGTCCACCACTGCACCCACCGCGCGGCCTTCGGCGGCCCGCTGGTGGACAAGCCGCTGATGCGCAACGTGCTGGCCGACCTGGCGCTGGAGTCGGAGGCGGCGACGACGCTGGCGCTGCGGCTCGCCGCCGCCTACGACGACGGCGGCGAGCAGGAGCGGGCCTTCCTGCGGCTGGCGGTCCCGGCGGCCAAGTACTGGGTGACCAAGCGGTGCGCGCCGGTCGCGGTGGAGGCCTCCGAGTGCCTGGGCGGCAACGGGTACGTCGAGGAATGGGGCATGGCCCGGCTGGTGCGGGAGTCGCCGCTCAACTCCGTCTGGGAGGGAGCCGGCAACATCCAGGCGCTGGACGTGCTGCGGGCGTTGCGGCGCGAGCCGGCGGCGCTCGACGCCTATCTGCGGGAGGTCGGCCGGGCGCGCGGCGCCGACCACCGCCTGGACGGGGCGATCAAGAACCTGCTCACCGAACTGGCCGACCTGGACGGCGTCGAGGGGCGGGCCCGGCGTCTGGTGGAGCGGCTGGCGCTGGTACTCCAGGGTGCCTTGCTCGTGCGGTACGCGCCGTCCGCGGTGGCGGACGCCTTCTGCGCCTCGCGTCTGGGCGGTGACTGGGGGTCGGCCTTCGGGACCCTGCCGCACACACTGGACCTGGCCTCGGTGGTGGAGCGGGCGCGGCCGGTGTCCTGAAAGAGACCGGGCGACCGGTCTTCTCTCGGTGCCCCGGAGGGGACGCGGGGGTGGTGCTGCGCCGACACGGCACCACCCCCGCTGATCCGGCCCGTTCGAGGCCACGGACGCCGCACGGGGCGACGTCGCACAAGTTTCAAACAGCACGGGTCCGTCCACCAGGGTTGCAAGGGGTTGCAACTTCCTGGTGCCGTGACCGGACTGTGCCCTTCCGTCACCGGAGAGCGGCACTATGAACCGGACAGCCGGGAGGGCGCCGGTTCATGGCTGAAACGGGCCGCCGGCACCGGTTGCCCGTGGCCCCGTCTCCGGGAGGACCCAGTGGCGAAAGCGCCTAGGGACGTGACGCAGCTCGCCGCCACCGATACGGCGCTGGCGGCACGGATGCTCAGCGAGGTGCGCTCCGCGGCGCTCGCCGGGCAGCGCACGCGGATGCCTCCGCGGCCGGTGATCGGGCAGTCCTGGGAACGCATGCTGCGCGGCGGGGTCGACCCCGACCGCGACTTCCGCGCCGGGCTGCTGCCCCGCGAGGAGGTGGAGCGGCGCCGGGAGACCTCGCCGCTCAGGCCGGTGCTGCCGGTGCTGCGCCAGGGTCTGCTGTCGGTGGCGGACGTCGCCCACCACATCATGGTGGTCGCCGACGCGGACGGCCGGGTGCTGTGGCGGGAGGGGAGCCCGTCGGTGCTGCGCCGGGCCGACGGGCTGGGTTTCGAACTGGGCGCGGACTGGGGGGAGGACGTCGTCGGCACCAACGGCGTGGGCACCCCGGCGGTGGTGCGCAGACCCGTGCAGGTATTCGCCTCCGAGCACTTCGTCCGCTCGCACGCGGCCTGGACCTGCGCCGGCGCCCCGATCACGGACCCCCGGGACGGCCGGCTGCTCGGTGTGGTGGACGTCAGCGGCCCGCTGGAGACCATGCACCCGGCGACGCTGGCCTGGGTCGACTCGGTGGCCAAGCTGGCCGAGGCGAGGCTGCGGGAGCGGCATCTGGCCTCGCTGGAGCGGCTGCGCGCGGTGGCGGCGCCGGTGCTGGCCCGGCTGGGCGGCCGCGCGGCGGTGGTGGACCGGGACGGCTGGACGGCGGCGGTGGCGGGAATGCCGTACACCCCGCGGATCGTGCTGCCCAAGTCGCCGTCGGCGGGTCGCCGGTGGCTGCCCTCGGTCGGCCTGTGCCGCCTGGAGCCGCTGGCGGGCGGCTGGCTGGTGCGGGCCGGTGAGGATCCGGCCGGGCAGGGCGCGGCCCGGATCGCGCTGGATCTGGGGCGGCCGCGCCGCTGGTCGGTGACGGTCTCCGGCGGTGCGGGCTCCTGGAGCCACGAATTGAGTCCCCGGCACGCAGAGTTGCTGTATCTGCTCGCCGTGCACCGCGCCGGCCGCAGCGCGGCGGAGCTGGCCGAGGACGTCTTCGGCGATCCGGCCCGCAGGGTGACGGTGCGCGCCGAGATGTCCCGGGTACGACGCTATCTCGGGGCGTTCCTGGAGCACCGGCCGTACCGGTTCGGCCAGGACGCGGAGGTCGAGGTGGTGCTGCCGGAGGATCCGCGCGACCTGCTGCCGCACTCGGCGGCACGGACGGTGCGGAACGGGCGTGAGGGGGGCCGGGTGCCGTGAGAGGTTCGCGTGAGGTAGCACGGATGGCCTTTAGGTGACATCTTCCGCATATTTGCAGGGTCTTATGCCTGCGGCGCCCCGGACTGCCGTAGCATCGCCTCTGGGTCGCCCCACCTGCTCCTTGGTCAACGCACTGACCTTGCGGCGCAGTTGGCCCGCCTCGGGAGGTTGTCCATGAAACATCGCGGCCGACACCGCCGGCGCCGGCGGGGCAGGGCACTGCGCGCCGTCCTGTCCGGGACGGCCCTCGCCCTCACCGCCGCCGCGACGCTGATCAGCGCCTCGCAGGCCACGGTCGAGAACAGCCCCGGGGCCCTGAAGGCGCTCACCTCCCCCGCCGACCTCGGCCGGCTGCGGCTGACCGAGCAGCGGGTGCCGCAGCGGTCCCTGGACCGGCTGGCCGCGGCGATGGGCCGGCCGGTCGGCGTCGGCGCGGTGCTGCGCGCCGCCGACCGCACGCTGCGCGACGCGGCCGACTGCACCCGCGAGGAGCGGAAGGCGCTGCCGGTCGTGCCCGAGCCCACCCGCGCGTACTGCTGGGACCCCGCCGACGCCGCCACGAGCCTGTGGCGTCCGGAGTCGGTGACCACCTCGGGCGACGCCGACGACGACGGCGCGTGGGGGACGAACCGCGTGATCCTCTCCGGCTGGACCCGCGGTGGCGGCCCGGACGCGGACCGCGGGCTGGCCCGGGTGGCCTTCGTCGACGCGGACGACCCGGCCCGCCTCAGCTACACCTGGGCCCTGCTCGCCGTCCCGGTCGACGGCGGGCGCGACTACCGCGGGCTCGTCTCGCGGGTGTCCGGCATGGTCTGGTACCAGGACAAGCTCCTGGTCACCGCCTCGGGCGCCGAGCGGGACGCGCTGTACGTCTTCGACCTGCACCGCATCCAGCGCGCCACCGTCGCCGGGGACGCGGTCGGCAAGGTGCCCGGCGGATGGTCGGCCCACGGCTACCGCTGGGTGCTGCCCGCCGTCGCCTCGTACCGCCCGGTCGGCGCGGGATGCGACCGGGCGGCACCGGGCGCCCCCTGTCCCGACAGCCTGTCGCTGGACCGCGGCTCCGCTCCGGACAGCCTGGTCGCGAGCGAGGCGGGGCCCCGGGGCAGCGAGCGGCCCACGCGTCTGTGGCGGTACTCGTTCAGCCGGGACCCGGCCCGCTCCGGCCTGCTGGCCGCGGGCTCCGCCGGGACGGTGGCCGCGGACGAGGCGTACGAGTCGAAGGCGGACGGGGTGCGGGGCGTGCTGTCGTACCGGACCGGCCCGTCCGCGCGTCCCGGCTGGTACCTGGTCCGGCCCCCCGGCTCCCGGGGCGGGCACGGCACGCTGTGGCGGCAGGACGTGCGGGGCGCGAAGGCGGCCACGTGCGGCTCCGAGGACACCCACCGCTGCTGGGGCGACGGCACCGGGTCCCTGTCCTACTGGCAGGGCACCGGCGAGGTCTGGTCGCTGTCGGGGCGGACCCTGTTCGCAGTGCCGCTGTCCTCCGTGGAGCGCGCGCTGCGATAGCCGTCCCCCGTGGAGCACGCTGCGACAGTGGTCACCTACGATCGACAGCCCACGGGGGCGGGTGATTCCCTGACCGGCATGACGAACATCGCCGTGACCACCTGGTCCCTGGAGCAGACCGCCCCGAGCGACCTCCTTCCCGCCGCCGCGCCCGAGGGAGACGTCCGGATCGTCCGCGCCGAGGTGCCCTCACCGGAGTTCAGCCGGTTCCTGTACGCGTCCGTGGGCGGCGACATCCGCTGGACGGACCGGCTCGGCTGGTCGTACGCGCGGTGGCGGGAGCACCTGGAGCGGCCGGCCGTCGAGACATGGGTGGCGTACGACCGGGGCACGCCGGCCGGGTACATCGAGCTGGAGGCGCAGGACGACGGGGTCGTGGAGATCGTCTACTTCGGGCTGATCCCCGCCTTCCGGGGCCGCCGGATCGGCGGGCACCTGCTGTCGTACGGCGCCGCCCGCGCCTGGGACCTCGCGGACCGGTGGCCGGGGCTCGCGCCGACCAAGCGCGTCTGGGTGCACACGTGCAGCAAGGACGGCGAGCACGCGATGGACAACTACGAGCGGCGCGGGTTCAAGCTGTTCGACACCCAGGTCGAGGAGGAACCGGAGGTTCCCACTCCGGGCCCCTGGCCCGGGGCGTACCCGGCCTGACCTGCACGGACCGGGCCGCTGCCGCACCCTGTGACCGAAGACACCCTTGTCCCGTATTCCGGGACAAGGGTGTCCGCATGATGGATAAAGCTGGACTGTGTCCAGATCTCCGTGCCACGCTGCCGTCATGTCTGGAACTGGAATCGCCTTGGTGAGTCGACGGCACGTCGACCTCGGCCGCATGTCCAGCGCCATCTGTCCGGCGAGCTGATCCGACCCCGGAGGCCTTTCGCCCCGGGTCCGGCAACGCCGATCCCCCGTTTTCCCCGCCTGCCGCGCACTGACGCACGCGGGTGCCCCCTGCGTACATCCGCGCAGGTCAGGGCCGTTTCCTGCCTGTTTCGAAGTCCCGAAGGACGTATCAGCCATGGCCGCCACCCCCCAGAAGCCCGCCGCCGCGACTCCCCGCCGCAAGGTGAGCCGTCACCGTGGCGAGGGTCAGTGGGCCGTGGGTCACTTCACCCCGCTCAACGGCAACGAGCAGGTCAAGAAGGACGACGACGGTCTCAATGTGCGGACACGTATTGAGACGATCTACTCCAAGCGGGGCTTCGACTCGATCGACCCCAGCGACCTGCGCGGCCGGATGCGCTGGTGGGGCCTCTACACCCAGCGCAAGCCCGGGATCGACGGCGGCAAGACCGCGGTCCTGGAGCCGGAGGAGCTGGACGACCGCTACTTCATGCTGCGGGTCCGCGTCGACGGCGGCGCGCTCACCACGCGGCAGCTGCGGGTGATCGGCGAGATCTCGCAGGAGTTCGCGCGTGGCACCGCCGACATCACCGACCGGCAGAACGTGCAGTACCACTGGATCCGCATCGAGGACGTGCCCGAGATCTGGAACCGGCTGGAGGCCGTGGGGCTGTCCACGGTGACCGCCTGCGGCGACACCCCCCGCGTGATGATCGGCTCCCCGGTCGCCGGCATCGCCGAGGACGAGATCATCGACGGCACCCCCGCGCTGGAGGAGATGAAGCGCCGGGTGCTCGGCAACCCGGCGTACTCGAACCTCCCGCGGAAGTTCAAGACGGCCATCTCGGGTTCGCCCGTGCTGGACGTGGTCCACGAGATCAACGACGTCGCGTTCGTCGGCGTCCGCCACCCCGAGCACGGGCCGGGCTTCGACCTGTGGGTCGGCGGCGGCCTGTCCACCAACCCCAAGCTGGGCGTGCGGCTGGGCGCCTGGGTGCCGCTGGACGAGGTCCCGGACGTCTACGAGGGCGTGCTTTCGATCTTCCGCGACTACGGCTACCGCCGGCTGCGCAACCGGGCCCGGCTGAAGTTCCTCGTCGCCGACTGGGGTGCCGAGAAGTTCCGCCGGGTGCTGGAGGACGAGTACCTGCAGCGGAAGCTGACCGACGGTCCCGCCCCCGAGCAGCCCGTGCAGCGGTGGCGCGACCACATCGGCGTGCACCGCCAGCGCGACGGCCGCTTCTACGTCGGTTTCGCGCCGCGGGTCGGCCGCGTCGACGGCGCCACGCTGACGAAGATCGCCGATCTGGCCGAGTCGCACGGCTCCGGACGGATCCGCACCACCGTCGAGCAGAAGATGATCGTCCTCGACGTCGCGGAGGAGCAGGTCGACTCCCTGGTCGACGGCCTTGAGGCGCTGGACCTGACCGCCCGGCCGTCCTCGTTCCGGCGCGGCACCATGGCCTGCACCGGCATCGAGTTCTGCAAGCTCGCCATCGTCGAGACCAAGGCCCGCGGCTCCCACCTGATCGACGAACTGGAGCGCCGCCTGCCGGACTTCGACGAGCCGATCACCATCAACCTCAACGGCTGCCCGAACGCCTGCGCCCGTATCCAGGTCGCGGACATCGGTCTCAAGGGCCAGCTCGTCGTCGACGACGAGGGCGAGCAGGTCGAGGGCTTCCAGGTGCACCTGGGCGGCGCGCTGGGCCTGGAGGCCGGGTTCGGCCGCAAGGTCCGCGGTCTGAAGGTCACTTCGGAGGAGCTGCCCGACTACGTCGAGCGCGTCCTCAGGCGCTACCAGGCGGAGCGCGAGGACGGCGAGCGCTTCGCCGCCTGGGCCGCCCGCGCCTCCGAGGAGGCGCTGTCGTGAGCGAGCGTGCGGTGCCCTTCCACTGCCCCTACTGCGGCGAGGAGGACCTGCGGCCGAGCGAGGAGGGCCACGGTGCCTGGGAATGCGCGGCGTGCAACCGGGCCTTCCGGCTGAAGTTCCTGGGGCTGCTGGCGCGGGGGCTGAGGCGGGCCGACGACCAAGGGGACGAGCGGATATGACGACCACTCAGGAAGAACCCACCGAACACGACCTGAAGGCGCTGGCCGAGCAGGCGGGCCGGGACCTGGAGGACGCCTCCGCCCTGGAGATCCTCCAGTGGGCGGCGCGGACCTTCGGCAGGCGGTTCTGCGTCACCTCGTCCATGGAGGACGCGGTGGTCGCCCATCTCGCCTCCCGTGCCCTGCCGGGCGTGGACGTGGTGTTCCTGGACACCGGCTACCACTTCCCGGAGACCATCGGCACCCGTGACGCGGTGGAGGCCGTGATGGACGTCAACGTCATCACGCTCACCCCCCGGCAGACGGTCGCCGAGCAGGACGCCGGGTACGGCCCGAGGCTGCACGACCGCGACCCCGACCTGTGCTGCCGGCTGCGCAAGGTGCGGCCGCTGGAGGAGGGGCTCGCGGGCTACCGGGCCTGGGCGACCGGGCTGCGCCGCGACGAGTCCCCGACCCGGGCGGACACCCCGGTCGTCGGCTGGGACGACCGGCGGCGCAAGGTCAAGATCTCGCCCATCGCCCGCTGGAGCCAGGCCGACGTGGACGCCTACGTCGCCGAACACGGCGTGCTCACCAACCCGTTGCTGATGGACGGGTACCCCTCCGTCGGCTGCGCCCCCTGCACCCGGCGGGTGCTGGAGGGCGAGGACGCGCGCGCCGGCCGCTGGGCGGGACGCGCCAAGACCGAGTGCGGGCTGCACGGCTGACCATGACCGAGCTCTCTACGAATCAGGAGTTCCACGTGACCACCGGAGCCACCGTCTGGCTCACGGGTCTGCCGAGTGCCGGCAAGACCACCATCGCGCACGAGCTGGCCGGCCGGCTGCGCGCGGAGGGCCACCGCGTCGAGGTGCTCGACGGCGACGAGATCCGCGAGTTCGTCTCCGCGGGTCTCGGCTTCAGCCGTGAGGACCGGCACACCAACGTCCAGCGCATCGGCTTCGTCGCCGAACTCCTCGCCCGTAACGGCGTGACCGCGCTGGTCCCGGTGATCGCGCCGTACGCGGACAGCCGCGACGCGGTGCGCAAGCGGCACGAAACCAACGGGACGGCCTACCTGGAGGTGCACGTGGCGACCCCGGTGGAGGTGTGCTCCGTGCGCGATGTGAAGGGCCTGTACGCCCGGCAGGCGGCGGGTGAGCTGACCGGCCTGACCGGGGTCGACGACCCGTACGAGGAGCCCGAGTCGCCCGATCTGCGGATCGAGTCGCAGCACCAGAGCGTGCAGGAGTCCGCGGCGTCGGTGTACGCCCTGCTCAGCGAAAGGGGACTGGCATGACGACCGCCACCGAGCTCCAGGACGGCACCCGGAGCCCGTACGCGCTCTCCCACCTCGACGCCCTGGAGTCCGAGGCGGTGCACATCTTCCGCGAGGTCGCGGGGGAGTTCGAGAACCCGGTGATCCTCTTCTCCGGCGGCAAGGACTCCATCCTCATGCTGCACCTGGCGCTGAAGGCGTTCACGCCCGCGCCGGTGCCGTTCGCGCTGCTGCACGTCGACACCGGGCACAACTTCCCCGAGGTCATCGACTACCGCGACCGCGCGGTGGCCCGGCACGGCCTGCGGCTGCACGTGGCCTCCGTGCAGGACTACATCGACCGCGGTGTGCTCAAGGAGCGCCCCGACGGCACCCGCAACCCGCTGCAGACGCTGCCGCTGACGGAGAAGATCCAGAGCGAGCGGTTCGACGCGGTCTTCGGCGGCGGCCGCCGCGACGAGGAGAAGGCGCGCGCCAAGGAGCGGGTGTTCTCGCTGCGCGACGAGTTCTCCCAGTGGGACCCGCGGCGCCAGCGCCCCGAGCTGTGGAACCTCTACAACGGGCGGCACGCGCCCGGAGAGCACGTGCGGGTCTTCCCGCTGTCCAACTGGACCGAGCTGGACGTCTGGCAGTACATCGCCCGGGAGGGCATCGAGCTGCCGGAGATCTACTTCGCGCACGAGCGGGAGGTGTTCCGGCGGTCGGGGATGTGGCTGACGGCGGGCGAGTGGGGCGGTCCGAAGGACGGCGAGACCGTGGAGAAGCGCCAGGTGCGCTACCGGACCGTCGGTGACATGTCGTGCACGGGCGCGGTCGACTCCGACGCGGTGACGCTGGAGGCGGTCATCGCCGAGATCGCCGCGTCCCGGCTGACCGAGCGCGGGGCGACCCGCGCCGACGACAAGCTCTCCGAGGCCGCGATGGAAGACCGCAAGCGCGAGGGGTACTTCTAGCCATGACCAGCACCACCGAACCCACCGAGCCGCTGTCGGTCGAGCAGCTGTCGGAGACCACCCTGCTGCGGTTCGCCACCGCGGGCTCCGTCGACGACGGCAAGTCGACCCTGGTCGGCCGTCTGCTGCACGACTCCAAGTCGGTCCTGACCGACCAGCTGGAGGCCGTGGAACGCGCCTCGGCCGGCCGCGGGCAGCAGGGCCCGGACCTCGCCCTCCTCACGGACGGCCTGCGCGCCGAGCGGGAGCAGGGCATCACCATCGACGTGGCCTACCGCTACTTCGCCACCGCGCGCCGCCGCTTCATCCTCGCCGACACCCCGGGCCATGTGCAGTACACCCGGAACATGGTCACCGGCGCCTCGACGGCCGAGCTGACGGTGATCCTGGTCGACGCCCGCAACGGCGTGGTCGAGCAGACCCGCCGGCACGCCGCGATCGCCGCCCTGCTGCGCGTCCCGCACGTCGTCCTCGCCGTGAACAAGATGGACCTGGTCGGCTACCAGGAGTCCGTGTTCGCCGGAATCGCCGAGGAGTTCACGGCGTACGCGACCGAGCTGGGCGTCCCGGAGGTCACCGCGATCCCGATCTCCGCGCTCGCCGGCGACAACGTGGTGGAGGCGTCCGCGACCATGGACTGGTACGGCGGCCCCACCGTCCTCGAACACCTGGAGACCGTGCCGGTCAGCCACGACCTGGCGCACTGCCACGCGCGTCTGCCCGTGCAGTACGTGATCCGCCCGCAGACCGCCGATCTGCCGGACTACCGGGGCTACGCGGGCCAGATCGCCGCCGGCGGCTTCCGGGTCGGCGAGCGGGTCACGGTCCTGCCCTCGGGGCGTACCTCGCGGATCAGCGGCATCGACCTGCTCGGTGAGCCGGTCGACGTGGCCTGGACGACGCAGTCGGTGACCGTCCAGCTGGAGGACGACATCGACGTCTCGCGCGGCGACCTGATCGTGCCGAGCAAGGACGCGCCCGCGACCACGCAGGACGTGGAGGCGACCGTCTGCCACGTCGCCGACCAGCCGCTCACCGTCGGCCACCGGGTGCTGCTCAAGCACGGCACCCGCACGGTCAAGGCGATCGTCAAGGACATCCCCTCCCGCCTCACCCTCGACGACCTGTCCCTGCACCCGCACCCGGGACAGCTCGCCGCCAACGACATCGGCCGGGTGAAGATCCGCACCGCCGAGCCGCTGCCGGTCGACTCCTACGCCGACTCGCGCCGCACCGGCTCGTTCATCCTGATCGACCCGAGCGACGGCACCACGCTGACCGCGGGCATGGTCGGCGAGTCGTTCGCCGCGCCGGAGCCGGTCCGGGACGGGGCCGAGGACGACGGGTGGGACTTCTGAGATGAACTCCACCGATTTCTACACGACGTTCGCGAAGGAGGGCGGCCGGGTCGGCAGCGGCGCCCTCGGAAGCGGGCAGGGCGGAGTGGCGCGATGTGCGCGATGACGTACGCGCACCGCCTGCGCGCCCCGTCCCCCCACAGGAAGCGACGAAAACCCTTTGCCGACCTCCCGGCCACGACCTGAGAGACCGTGACCGCCGGGCCTCCGAGAGGAAACCCTCCCGTGCCTGCCACACCCTCGCTCCGCCGTACCCTCGCGGTGATCGCCGCGCTGCCGCTGCTCACCCTGGCCGCCTGCGGCTACGGTTCCGAGGCCAAGGACGACTCCTCCCGCCAGCAGGTCGCCGCCGGGGCGAAGAAGGTCGACGGCCTCGACTCCGTGAAGATCGGCTACTTCGGCAACCTGACCCACGCGACCGCGCTCGTCGGACGTGAGCAGGGCATCTTCCAGAAGGAACTCGGCGCCACCAAGGCCCGGTACGCCACCTTCAACGCCGGCCCCTCCGAGATCGAGGCCCTCAACGCCGGCTCCATAGACATCGGCTGGATCGGCCCCTCCCCCGCGATCAACGGCTACACCAAGTCGGGCGGCAAGAACCTGAAGATCATCGGGGGTTCGGCGTCCGGTGGTGTGAAGCTGGTCGTGAACCCGAAGAAGATCACGTCCCTGAAGGACGTCGAGGGCAAGCGGATCGCCACGCCCCAGCTCGGCAACACGCAGGACGTCGCGTTCCTCAACTGGGCCGCCGGCCAGGGCTGGAAGGTGGACCCCCAGAGCGGCAAGGGCGACGTCACCGTCGTCCGCAGCGACAACAAGGTGACCCCGGACGCCTTCAGGTCCGGCTCGATCGACGGCGCCTGGGTCCCCGAGCCCACCGCGTCCAAGCTGGTCGCCGAGGGCGGCAGGGTGCTGCTCGACGAGTCCTCGCTGTGGCCCGGCAAGAAGTTCGTGATCACGAACATCATCGTGTCGCAGAAGTTCCTCGCCCGGCATCCGAAGGCCGTCGAGGCCGTGCTGAGGGCCTCCGTCGCGACCAACAAGTGGATCCACGCCAACCCGGACCGGGCGAAGGCCGCCGCGAACAGGCAGCTGGAGGCGGACTCCGGCAAGGCGCTGCCCGCGAACGTCCTGGACCCCGCGTGGAAGTCGATCCAGACCACCGACGACCCGCTGGCCTCGACCCTCGGCACCGAGGCGGAGCACGCGGCCAGGGCCGGTCTGCTGGCCGAGCCCGACCTGAAGGGGATCTACGACCTCACGATCCTCAACAAGGTCCTTGAGGGCGCGGGCCGGAGCACCGTGTCCGACGCCGGTCTCGGCACACGCTGACCCACGACCCCGACCCATTGCAGGAGGTGACGACCATGGCCACGATCCTCGCCAAGGCCGACGAATCCGTCGCGCACGCGGCTCGCCTTGAGCGTGTCTCGAAGTCCTTCGCGGGACCGGGTGGGCGGCAGCTCGTCCTGGACGACATCAGCCTCGATGTCGCGCCCGGCGAGTTCGTCACCCTCCTGGGGGCCTCGGGCTGCGGCAAGTCCACGCTGCTGAACCTGGTGGCGGGCCTGGACCGGCCCACCACCGGCTCCATCACGACGGGCGGGCGTCCGGCGCTGATGTTCCAGGAGCACGCCCTGTTCCCGTGGCTGACCGCGGGCAAGAACATCGAACTCGCCCTGAAACTCAGGGGGGTTCCCCGGTCCGACCGGCGCGGCAAGGCCGAGGAGCTGCTCGAACTCGTCCGGCTGAAGGGCGCGTACGGCAAGCGGGTGCACGAGCTGTCGGGCGGGATGCGCCAGCGTGTGGCGATGGCGCGCGCCCTCGCGCAGGAGAGCGGCCTGCTGCTGATGGACGAGCCCTTCGCCGCGCTGGACGCCATCACCCGGGACGTGCTGCACGACGAGCTGACCCGGATCTGGCAGGAGACGGGCCTGTCCGTCCTGTTCGTGACGCACAACGTGCGCGAGGCGGTACGTCTCGCGCAGCGCGTCGTTCTGCTGTCCTCCCGGCCGGGCCGGGTGGCCCGCGAGTGGACGGTCGACATTCCGCAGCCGCGGCGCATCGAGGACGCCCCGGTGGCCGAACTGTCCATCGAGATCACCGAAGTACTGCGGGGGGAGATCCGGCGCCATGGCCAGCACTGAGACCAGGACGGCCCAGGACGCGGCGAGCGTCGAGGCGGGCCTCGACGCGCTGGAGGCGAGGACGGCGGGCCGCCCGCCGTTCCGGCAGACCCTCGTGCACAAGATCCTGCCGCCGGTGATCGCCGTCGTGGTGGTCCTCGCCGTGTGGCAGGGGCTGATCACCCTCAGGATCGTCGCGGACCCGACCAAGCTGCCCTCGCCGGCCGCGGTGTGGCACACGGTCCGGGAGGCGTGGCTGCAGGGCACCCTGCTCGGCTTCATCTGGACCAGCGTCTCGCGCGGTCTGCTGGGCTTCTTCTTCGCCCTGCTCATCGGCACCCCTCTGGGCCTGCTGGTGGCCCGGGTGAGGTTCGTGCGCGCGGCCATCGGCCCGATCCTGTCCGGTCTGCAGTCGCTGCCGTCGGTGGCGTGGGTGCCCCCGGCCGTGATCTGGCTCGGCCTGGACAACTCGATGATGTACGCGGTGATCCTGCTCGGCGCGGTGCCCTCGATCGCCAACGGCCTGGTCTCCGGCGTCGACCAGGTATCGCCGCTGTTCCTGCGGGCGGGCCGCACCATGGGGGCGTCCGGCCTGAAGGGCACCTGGCACATCACGCTGCCCGCCGCGCTGCCCGGCTATGTGGCCGGTCTGAAGCAGGGCTGGGCGTTCGCCTGGCGCTCGCTGATGGCGGCGGAGATCATCGCCTCCTTCCCGGACCTCGGCGTGGGCCTCGGCCAGTTGCTGGAGAACGGCCGCAACGCCAGCGACATGGCCATGGTCTTCGAGGCCATCCTGCTCATCCTGATCGTCGGCATCGCCATCGACCTGCTGATCTTCAGTCCGCTGGAGCGGTGGGTGCTGCGCAGCCGCGGACTCCTCGTCAAGGGCTGAACTCCCATGCGCCACCCGTCCCCCGTCCTCGTGGTCGTCGCCCACGGCAGCCGCGACGCGCGCCATGCCGCGACCGTGCACGCCCTCGTCGAGAGGGTGCGCCGGATGCGGCCCGGGCTGCGCGTGGAGACCGGATTCCTGGACTTCAACGTCCCGTCCGTGCCGGCGGTGCTGGGGTCGCTGGCGGCGGAGGGGGTGCGGGACGTCGTGGTCCTGCCGCTGCTGCTGACCCGCGCCTTCCACGCGAAGGCGGACATCCCGGCGGTGCTGCGGGAGGCGCCCCCGCGGCTGCGGATCCGGCAGGCGGAGGTCCTCGGCCCGTCGCCGCTGCTGATCGGGGCCCTGGAGCGGCGCCTGTACGAGGCGGGGCTGGACCCCGCCGAGAAGTCCTCGACCGGGCTCGTGCTGGCCTCGGCGGGGTCCACCGACCCGGAGGCGAGCGCGGTGATCGCAGACATCGCGCGGGAGTGGCGGCACACCGGTTGGTGCGCCGTGCGGCCCGCGTTCGCCTCCGCGTCCCTGCCCCGCACCGAGGACGCGGTGCGGGAACTGCGGGCGCTCGGCTGCGCGCGGGTCGCGGTCGCGCCGTACGTCCTCGCGCCGGGCTTTCTGCCGGACCGCATCGCGCGGGGCGCGGCCGAGGCGCGGGCGGACGTCCTGGCCGAGGTGCTGGGCCCGGCCCCGGAGGTGGCACGCGTACTGCTGGAGCGGTACGACGCGGCGCGCAGGCCGGCCCTGACCGCGCTGGGCGCCTGAGGGCGACCCGGTTTCGGGCTCCGGCTCCGGGCTCCGGCTCCGGGCTCCGGGCTCCGGGCTCCGGGCTCCGGGCTCCGGGCTCCGGGCTCCGGGCAGGCTGTCCCGGGAGCCGGGCAGGCTGTCCCGGGAGCCGGGGGGCCGGGCAGGCTGTCCCGGGAGCCGGGGGGCCGGGCGGGCTGTCCCGGCCCGGGAAACGGGAGGTGTCCGCGGGCCGGCACTCCCCCGTGGTGCCGGTCCGCGGGCGGCCGGCCACCGCCCGCCGGAAGGCCGGCGTGCCGTGGTCGGCTTCTGCTTCAGCGTCACGACGGGCGCATGTGTCACCGCGGGGCGTGCGTCAGGGTCGATTTTCGGCCGTCAGTCGAACCGCAGGGCGCCGGTGCGGGTGCGCTTGAGTTCGAAGAGGTCGGGGCAGCTCGCCAACACCCGGAAGCTGTCGAAGAGTTCGGCCGCGCGGGCACCCCGCGGGACGGCGCCCAGCACCGGGCCGAACCACACCGTCCCGTCGACATGAAGGGTGGGCGTGCCCACGTAGCCGCCCGAGTCGGGCTCGGCACCGGCGTCGTGGCTGCGGCGCACGGCGTCGTCGTACGACGGGTCGTGGGCGGCGCGGGCGAGTTCGGCCGGAAGTCCGAGTTCGGCGAGGGACTCGGCGATCACCGCGTCGAAGTCCTCCCCCGCGCCCTCGTGGATGCGGGTGCCGAACGCCGTGTAGAGGTCGCGCAGCACCTTGTCGCCGTACTGTGCGGCGGCGGCCACGGCGACCCGTACCGGGCCGAGGGACTTGTCGACCAATGTCCGGTACCAGTCGGGCAGTTCGTTGCCGATGTTGTGCAGGTAGAGGCTCATCGCGTGGAACCGGAGGTCGAGCGGCCGCTCGCGCTCGACCTCCAGCAGCCAGCGGGAGGTGATCCAGGCGAAGGGGCAGGCGGGGTCGAAGTAGAAGTCGACACGGGTGGGCGAGGTGGTCGTCATGTCCGCGAGGCTAACGGCGCACCGGCACACCTTCCCGGCCCAATCAGCGGGCTTTTCCCTGGTCCACCCGGGTCGGCCACCGTCGGCGGGGCGGCTCCTCGAACGGCGCCCCGCGGTCACTCCCCGGCGGTCAGCTCGATCAGCTTGAGCACGGTGTTCCAGTTCCGCGTGGTGGCGATCAGCCCCTTGGTGAGCCGGGGCCGCGACAGCTGCTCGGCGAGCTTGGAACGGCCGAGGCCGTCGGGGGCGTAGAGGTACAGGGCCCGGTCGCCGAGGCGGAACTCCTCGGGGAGATGGCTGCCGGGGTCGATCTCCGCGAAGCGGGCCGCCTCGACGGCCTGGGAGAAGTACGTGACGTGCAGCTGCTTCCCCTCCAGCCCGGCGGCCGGGAACGGGCAGGCCTCGGCGACGGCCCGCAGATAGGAGTGGTCGCGCACGATCACGTCCACCGTGAAACCGAACCGCTTCTCGACTGCCGACGCCAGCTCCGCGGCGAGCGACTCCTCGTCGCCGTGCCCGGTGGCGAAGACGGCCTGGCCGCTCTGGAGATAGGTGCCGACCCCGGCGTAGCCGAGCCCGTCCATGAGCGCGCGCAGCTCGGCCATCGGGAGCTTTCTGCTGCCGCCGACGTTGATCCCGCGCAGCAGCGCCGCATACCTCGTCATGCCCCCACCATAGAGCGGCCGTCGTGCCCCGTGGGGGCGGGCACGACGGCCACCGGCCGTGGGGCCGGACGAAAGAAACCCTTGCGGATCCCGGCGTGTGGATCAACTCCTACACGCGGCTGTGACGTGTTCAACAAGGTTTCCTCTTCCCAAAGCCGAGCCCTTCCGGCGGAACGGACACCCTGGCCATCACCCCCTAGAACACACGGTAGTTGTAAGGGGCCGCCGTCCTCCCCGGTGCGGAGGAGCCGGGGTCCGGGAGGAGTAGCCGCGGTCGCGGCACTTCACCGGCCAGCACGACGAGACGTCCCCCCTGCCGCCCCTACCGTCGGAGCGGAAGGTGGCGGCAGGGGGCCGTCACCGCGCACGAGGGGGCAGGCCGTCATGGGGAACCAGGAAGCGCGGGTGCGCGGCCTCGCCGCGCGGGCCGGCGGCTGGAGCGCACGGCACCGATGGGCGGCGGTCGGCATCTGGGTGGTGTTCGTCGTCCTGGCGATGGGACTCGGTTCGGCGGCGGGCCGGGTGGACGTCAAGGACAGCGACCAGCTCAAGGGCGAGACGCACACGGCGGCGAAGATCATCGAGGACGCGGGAATCAAGCAGCCGGCGAGCGAGAGCGTCCTGGTCCAGGCCCGGAACGGCACGACGAAGGCCACCGACCCGGAGTTCCGGGCCGCCGTCACCGACGTCGTCGCGGCGGTCGGCGCCACCGGGCGGGTCACGGACGTGACCTCGCCGTACGACACCAGGACGATCTCGAAGGACGGCCGCAGCGCGCTGGTGCAGTTCGACATTCGGGGCGCGGCGGACACCGCCGGCGAGCGTGTCGAGCCGGTGCTGAAGGCCGTCGAGCGTGTCCAGAAGGACCACGGCTCGCTGCGGATCGAGGAGATCGGCGGCGCCAGCATGAGGAAGCAGTACTCCGACGCCTTCGGGAACGACTTCCAGCAGGCCGAGTACTCCGCGGTGCCGGTCGCCCTCGGCATTCTGCTGATCGCCTTCGGCGCGCTGGTGGCCGCGCTGCTGCCGGTGGCCCTGGCCGTCACGGCGATCATGGCGACGATGGGCCTGATGGGCATCGTGAGCCATCTGCAGCCGATGAGCGACACCGCGAACTCCGTGATGCTGCTGGTCGGCATGGCGGTCGGCGTCGACTACTGCCTGTTCTACCTGCGCCGGGAGCGGGAGGAGCGGGACGCCGGACGGGACGCGGGGACGGCGCTGCGGATCGCCGCCGCGACCAGCGGCCGGGCGATCGTCGTCTCCGGTGTCACGGTGTGCGTGGCGATGGCGGGGATGCTGTTCACCGGGCTCGCCGAGTTCGAGGCGATGGGTCTGGCCTCACTGATGGTGGTGGCGGTCGCGATGGTCGGCTCGGTCACCGTGCTGCCCGCGCTGCTGTCGCTGCTGGGCGAGCGGGTCGAGAAGGGCCGTATCCCGTTCCTGCGGCGGCGGCGCCGGGGCGGCAGCGGCGAGAGCCGGTTCTGGACCACCGTGCTGCGGGGTGTGCTGGCCCGGCCCGTGGTCTCCGTCGTCGTGGCCGTCGGTGCGCTGCTCGCCGTCGCGGCGCCGGCGCTGGGCATGAAGACCTCACAGCTCACGCTGGACCAGGAGTTCGGCGACTCGCTGCCCATCGTGCAGACGTACAACCGGGTCAACGACGCCTTCCCCGGCGGCTCCGAGCCGGCCCAGGTGGTCGTCAAGGCCAGGGACATCAAGGCGCCGGAGGTCCAGGAGGCGCTGGCGCGGTTCAAGGAGCGGGCGGTCTCCTCGGGTGCCTCGCGCGGCCCGGTGGACATCAGGACGTACGCGGCGCGGAACGTCGCCTTCGTCTACGTCCCGCTGGTCGGCGGCTCCGACTTCGACAAGGCCGGCGCGAGCCTGGAGAAGCTGCGCGACGAGGTGCGGCCCGCGACGCTCGGCGCGGTCGACGGGGTCCGGGCGCCGATCACCGGGCAGGTCGCCGGTTCGCACGACTTCAACGAGCAGCTCGTCGGCTCGGTCGTGCCGGTCTTCGCCTTCGTCGTTGTCTTCGCCTTCCTGCTGATGCTGGTGTCGTTCCGCTCGCTGACAGTGGCGATCACGTCGATCGTGCTGAACCTGCTGTCGGTGGGCGCGGCGTACGGCATCCTCGTCGCCGTCTTCCAGCACGGCTGGGGCGCGTCCCTGGTGGGCGCGGAGGGCGTCGGCGCCATCGTCACCTGGCTGCCGCTGTTCCTCTTCGTGATCCTTTTCGGCCTGTCGATGGACTACCACGTGTTCGTGGTCTCCCGGATCCGCGAGGCACGGCTGCGCGGCCGGACCACGAAGGACGCCATCCAGCACGGCGTGGTCACCACGGCGGGGGTCGTCACCAGTGCCGCGGTTATCATGGTCGCCGTGTTCGCGATCTTCGGGACGCTGTCCATGCAGTCCATGAAGCAGATGGGCGTGGGCCTGGCGGCCGCGGTGCTCATCGACGCGACGGTCATCCGGGGCGTGCTGCTGCCCGCCGTGATGGCGCTGCTCGGGGAGCGCAACTGGTACCTGCCGAGGTGGCTGCACCGGCTGCCCGACCTCACGCACGACGAGGCGCCGGAGGCGGGCGCCGCCGCCTCCCCCGCACGCACCGAGGGCGAGCGGCTGGGGGTCTGACCCCGGCCTCCCGACCGGGACATCGAGGGCCGGGCCCCGCGACAGGGGGCCGGCTCCGCGAACGCAGGGCCCGTCGGCTTCGGGAGGCCGGCGGGCCCTCGCCCGCGCGGCCCGCGGTCGGCGCGGCGCCACGATCGCCCGCCGGACCCGTCTTCGCCCGGCCGGGACGGCGTCCCCGCCCTCGGGGCACCGCACGCGGGCCGCGACCTCGCCGAATGGGACACTGGCCGTTCGAACGAACGGGAGCCCGGCGACCGCGCAACGCGCACCGCGAAGCGCACGGGGCGGCGCACGCGAACGCGAGCGGCCGCCGGCCGGCGCGGACACGGAGGCGGACGATGGACGAGGCACGGGCGCGGGACGTACTGGCCGCGGCGGGGGCGCTGCCCGGCCCGGTGCGGGACGCGCGCCTCCTCGCACTCGGCGAGAACGCGGTCTTCGCCGCCGGTGACCTGGTCGTCAAGGTGGGCCGCGACGCCGAACTGCTGGACCGGGCCCGGCGCGAGCTGAGGACCGCCGTGTGGCTGGCCGATGCGGGGGTCCCGGCGGTGCGGGCCGCCGTCGACGAGGCGCTGCTCGTCGACGGGCACCCGGTGACCGTCTGGCACCGGCTGGCCGATCCGGTGCGTCCCGCCGAACCCCGCGACCTGGCCCACCTGTTGCGCGTCGTCCACACGCTGCCCCTGCCTCCCTTCGACCTGCCGCCCCGGGACCTGCTGGGCGGCGTGGAACGCTGGCTTCGGCTCGCGGGCGACGCGATCGACCCGGCGGACGCGGCGTACCTGCGCGAGCGCCGCGACGGCTTCGCGGCCGCCGCGGCCGCGCTCACCCCGCGTCTGCCGCCGGGCCCGATCCACGGCGACGCGCTGCCCCGCAATGTGCACGTCGGTCCGGGCGGCCCGGTCCTGGTCGACCTGGAGACCTTCTCCGCCGACCTGCGCGAGCACGACCTGGTGGTCATGGCCCTCTCCCGCGACCGCTACGGTCTGCCCGCCGAGGCGTACGACGCCTTCACCACGGCCTACGGCTGGGACGTGCGCGCCTGGGAGGGCTGCTCGGTGCTGCGCGGCGCCCGCGAGACGGCGAGCTGCGCCTGGGTCGCCCAGCACGCCCCGGCCGGCCCCGGGGCACTGGCCGAGTTCGAACGCCGGGTGGCCTCCCTGCGGGACGGGGACGAGACGGTGCGCTGGTACCCGTTCTGAGCGGCCGTCCGCGGCGCGCGGCCCACCGGCGGTCCGCCCAGGGCGGTCGGCCGCGGAGGCCGGACGCGGGTCAGACCGTCTCCCCCGCCGGCTCCCGCAGCGGCCAGGTGCCGTCGACCACCGCGTCCGGGTCGCCCTTGCGGCGGAGGAAGTCCTGGAAGTCGGCCGCCCACCGCGCGTACCACTCGATCTGGCGGCGGTGCAGCTCCGCCGGACCGAGGGCGGCGACCTTGGGGTGGCGGGCGGCTATCGCGCAGGCCAGGCGGGCCGCGGCGAGCGCGTCGGCCGAGGCGTCGTGGGCGGAGTCGAGGACGACGCCGTACTCCGTGCAGACCGCTTCGAGGGTGCGCTTGCCGCGGCGGTAGCGGTCGGCCCAGCGGTCGATGGTGTACGGGTCGACGACGGGGCCCGGCTCGGCGCCGCCCAGCCGGTCGCGCAGTGACGGCAGCCCGTGGCGCCGCAGTTCGGCGGAGAGCAGGGTCAGGTCGAAGGCCGCGTTGTACGCCACGACCGGCACGCCCGTCTTCCAGTACCCCACCAGGACGTCCGCGACGGCGTCCGCCACCTGGTCGGCCGGGCGGCCCTCGGCGGCCGCCCGCTCGTTGCTGATGCCGTGCACCGCGACCGCGTCGGCCGGGATGTCGACCCCCGGATCCGCGAGCCACTCGCGGTGCCCGAGCGGCTCCCCTCCCCTGACCTCGATCACGGCGCCGGTGACGATGCGCGCCTCGCGCGGATCCGTCCCGGTGGTCTCCAGGTCGAAGCCGATCAGCAGCTCCCGGTGCCAGCCCATGGCGGCCCCCCTTCTCGGTGGTGCTCTCCCCCAGTGATCTCCACCCTCGCACGCGCCACTGACAATCCGGGGACCGCGTTCCGCTCCCCGCGGGCGGGGCGGCGTCAGGACACCGGGCGCGAATCCGCCCACATCAGCTCGAACTCCTCGCGATAGGTAAAGAAAAGACCGCCTTCGTCCACCTGGTCCGACTTGACGACCCGGTTGCCGTTGCGCAGCACGAGCACCGGCGCCTCCATGCCCCGGCTGTGCCGCAGATAGGACTGCACGACCGCGATGCCGTCGGAGCCGTCGCCGTCGACCAGATAGGCCGTGGCGCGCGGTGTCTCGTCGTAGACCTGGATCTCGAAGGCGCCCGGATCGCGCAGCCGGGAGCGCACCCGGCGCATGTGCAGGATGTTCATCTCCACGGACCGGCTCAGCTCGCCGCGCTTGAGGCCGAGTTCGCGCTCGCGCCGCTTGACGGCGCTGGAGGCCGGGTTCAGGAACAGCAGCCGCACCCGGCCGCCGGCCTCGGCCAGGCGCACCAGGCGGCGGCCGGAGAAGTTCTGCACCAGCAGGTTCAGGCCGATGCCGATGGCGTCCAGGCGGCGGGCGCCGCCGAAGATGTCCTCGGCGGGGAACTGGCGCAGCAGCCGCACCCGGTCCGGGTGCACGGCGACCACGTCCGCGTACCGGTCGCCGACCAGGTCCTCCACCGCGTCGACCGGCAGCCGCCGCGCGGAGGGCACGTCGCCGCCCGTCCCGAGGATCTCCAGGAGCCGCGCCGAGGCCCGCTCGGCCTGGTTCAGCACCGCCTCCGACAGGGCCCGGTTGCGGGAGACGACGTTGCGGGTGACCTCCAGCTCGTCCAGGGCGAGTTCGACGTCCCGGCGCTCGTCGATGTACGGCTCGAAGCAGGGCCAGTGCTGCACCATCAGCTCGCGCAGCTGCGGCAGCGTGAGGAAGCTGATCACGTTGTCGTCGGCCGGGTCGAGCAAGTAGCCCTTGCGGCGGCTGACTTCGCGGACCGCGACGGCGCGTTGCACCCACTCCTGGCCGGCCGGTCCGGCGGCGGCGACCACCCACTCGTCGCCGTGGACGGGTTCGTAGACGGGCCGCAGCACGGCGGAGACGACGGCGCGCAGCCGCTGTTCGACGAGGTTCAGCCAGATGTAGGCCCGGCCGGCCCGCTGGGCGCGCGTGCGCACCTCGCGCCAGGCGTCGGCGTCCCAGTCCAGCTCCGGCCCGATGGCACCCGCGTCCATCGGCCGGGCCAGGGACACCGCGCCGGGCGGGACGTCTGCGGAGTTCCCCTCGTGACCTTCGTCACCAGGGGGCAGCTCCAGGCCTCCCGAGCCCACCCGTGCACCGCCTTCCGCTCCCCCGAGCTCTCCCCGTCCCAACGATCAAGGAAGGGTACTCCGGGAGCGGTCCGCGGTGCAGCCGGATGGACAGCTCGTTTCTCAACTACGTTCTTGCGCATGCCCGTTCTGATCGGCCGGCTGTGCGGCGTGAGCGGATTCATAACGGTGACGTCGCGCGGGAGCCACTTGGTGGCGGCGGGGACGAGCTCGTACGGCCGGGGGTGGTCGTCCTTGTTCCGGCCGCACGCGCTGACGATCCGCCACCAGCGGCTGTTGCGCGCGGCGCCCGCGAGCTCCTCGCTGCGGGAAGGCGCACGGCGCCGCGAGTCCGGCCGGCGGGCGCGGCTCAGCCGTCGAGCCGGCCGGCCCTGCGGGCGCCGAGGTCGAGCACGAAGGAGCGCCCGTGCCGGCTGCCGGTGTGCACGACCCGGCCGGCGGCCAGGTCCACCGTCCGGGTGACGAGGGTGTCGTTCGGTGGTCGTGGAAGGTCACGTCGGCGCGCCGGGGCGGGTGCGGGTGGTCCAGCTCGTCCGTCTCGGGTGCGCCGAGCTTGGCGCCGGGGCGCCGCGGGCCGCGGAGCCCCTCGGCGTCCGTACCGGCGGCCACCCGCTGCCCGCTGAGGGCCGCCGCCTCGGCCCGCCGGGGCTCGTCCGTCGCGGCGACGTAGTGGGTGCCCGACGTGAGCCGCCGCCTCGGCCCGCCGGGGCTCGTCCCCGGTGAGCGGATCGGTGCCCGTGCCCTTCGCGCCCTCGGCGGGGGGCCGCCTCGACCACGCCGGGCGCGGCCGCGTCCCGCCCCGGGACCGCCGCCCCGGCGGCCCGCGTCCCCCGGGTGCCGCCCGACTCGTCGGCGTCCGCCGTGCCCGGCGGACCGGCCGCCACCGCCGGGGCGGCCCCCGCCACCGCGACGGCCGCCCCGGCCACCACCTCGCGCAGATGTCGGTGCACTGCTCGACGCACCTCTTGCCCCTGCTCCCCTTCGGTCACGGGAGTACTCGATTGCCCCACTGGTTCGGCATACGGGTGTATGCGCCGGTCGGTCGACAAGAGGGCGTCATACCGCGTATGCACTGGTCGACGGGTAAGAGGGACATAAGTCATGGGTGGTTCCCTCGCTTTCGGGGAGACTCGGAGGCAAGGCGCCACCGGCGGTGCCGCACACCTGAAAGAGTCGTGATCCATGCAGGTCTGGCCTGGAGAGGCGTATCCGCTCGGCGCCACGTACGACGGCGCCGGTACCAACTTCGCGGTCTTCACCGAAGCCGCGGACCGAGTAGAGCTGTGTCTGCTGCACGACGACGGCTCGGAAACGGCGGTGGAACTGCGCGAGAGCGACGCGTTCGTCCGGCACGCGTACGTGCCCGGCATCATGCCGGGGCAGCGGTACGGGTTCCGGGTGCACGGGCCGTACGCTCCCGAGCGCGGTCTGCGCTGCAACTCCTCGAAGCTGCTGCTCGACCCGTACGCGCGTGCGATCAGCGGCTCGGTCCACTGGGGCGAGGAGGTGTACGGCTACCACTTCGACGACCCCGACCGGCGCAACGACCTGGACTCGGCGCCGCACACGATGACGTCGGTCGTGGTCAACCCGTACTTCGACTGGGGCGACGACCGTCCGCCGCGCCGCGGGTACCACGAGACGGTGATCTACGAGGCACACGTCAAGGGCCTCACCATGCGGCACCCGGGGTTGCCCGAGGAGCTGCGCGGCACCTACGCGGCCCTGGCCCACCCGGCGATCATCGAGCATCTGACGGAGCTCGGGGTCACGGCGCTGGAGCTGATGCCGGTGCACCAGTTCGTCAACGACCACCGCCTGGTGGACATGGGCCTGAACAACTACTGGGGCTACAACACGATCGGCTTCTTCGCCCCGCACAACGCGTACGCCTCCTGGGGCGACCGCGGTCAGCAGGTCCTGGAGTTCAAGTCGGCGGTCCGGGCGCTGCACGAGGCCGGGATCGAGGTCATCCTCGACGTGGTCTACAACCACACCGCCGAGGGCAACCACCTGGGGCCGACGCTGTCCTTCAAGGGCCTCGACAACCCCCAGTACTACCGGCTCACGGACGACCCCCGGTACTACATGGACACCACCGGCACCGGGAACTCCCTGCTCATGCGGTCCCCGCACGTGCTGCAGCTGATCATGGACTCGCTGCGGTACTGGGTCACCGAGATGCACGTCGACGGCTTCCGCTTCGACCTGGCGGCGACCCTGGCCCGGCAGTTCCACGAGGTGGACCGGCTGTCGTCGTTCTTCGACCTGGTGCAGCAGGACCCGGTGGTCTCGCAGGTCAAGCTGATCGCCGAGCCGTGGGACGTGGGCGAGGGCGGCTACCAGGTGGGGAACTTCCCGCCGCTGTGGACGGAGTGGAACGGCAAGTACCGCGACACCGTCCGGGACCTGTGGCGGGGCGAGCCGCGGGCCCTGGCGGAGTTCGCCTCCCGGCTCACCGGCTCCTCCGACCTCTACCAGGACGACGGCCGGCGCCCGCTGGCCTCGATCAACTTCGTGACCTGCCACGACGGCTTCACCCTGCACGACCTGGTGGCCTTCAACGACAAGCACAACGAGGCCAACGGCGAGGACAACCGGGACGGTGAGAGCCACAACCGGTCCTGGAACTGCGGAGCCGAGGGCGAGACCGGCGACGAGGACGTCCTGGAGCTGCGCGCCCGCCAGATGCGCAACTTCTTCGCCACGCTCATGCTCTCCCAGGGCGTGCCCATGGTCAGCCACGGCGACGAGTTCGCCCGCACCCAGCGCGGCAACAACAACGCCTACTGCCAGGACAACGAGCTGTCCTGGGTGCGGTGGCCGGACCCCGACGAGAACGGCGACGAGCTGCTGGACTTCGTCCGGGCGATGGCCGAGCTGCGCAAGGACCACCCGGTCTTCCGCCGGCGCCGGTTCTTCCACGGGCGGCCGGTGGAGGGCACCCACGACGACCTGTCCGACATCGCCTGGTTCACCCCCGAGGGGGCCGAGATGACCCAGCGGGACTGGGACTCGGCGCAGGCGTCCGCGCTGACGGTGTTCCTCAACGGCAACGCGATCTCGGAGCCGGGCCAGCGCGGGGAGCGCATCACCGACGACTCCTTCCTGCTGATGTTCAACGCGGCGCCGGAGCCGCTGGAGTTCCTCGTGCCGACCCATCACGGGCACGAGTGGCAGGTGGTGGTCGACACCGCCCGCACGGACCCGGTCCCGCCTGGCACCGGGCCGAAGGTGCAGGCCGGGGAGCGGATCCCCCTGAGGGACCGCAGCCTGACCGTGCTCCAGCGGCCGAACTAGCGACACCACCCGGGCCCGCCCGGCCAGGCCGAGAGGCCGGGCCCGGGCGGGTTCCCGCGTCCGCGGGCGGGTTCCCCTCTCTGCGGGACGGCTCCCCGGGCCCGGGCGGGTTCGCGGGTGACAGGAAAGCCGGTGGGGCGGGTACGTAACCCTCCATGACACAGGAGCGCCCCGCCCCCCTCGTGCCCACCGCCACCTACCGGCTCCAGCTCCAGCCCGACTTCCCGTTCGCCGCCGCGGCCGCCGCCGTGCCGTACCTGGCCTCGCTCGGCGTCTCGCACCTGCACCTGTCCCCCGTCCTGGAGGCGGTCCCCGGCTCCCCGCACGGCTACGACGTGGTCGACCACGCCCGGGTGCGCGGCGAGCTCGGCGGCGAGGAGGGGCTGCGCGCGCTGGCACGCGCCGCGCGGGAGCACGGCCTCGGCCTGGTGGTGGACATCGTGCCGAACCACATGGCCATGGCGCCGCGGCACAACCGGGCGCTGTGGGAGGTGCTGCGGGAGGGGCCCTCGTCGCCCTACGCCCGGTGGTTCGACATCGACTGGGAGGCCCAGGGCGGCCAGGTGCTGCTGCCGGTGCTCGGCGGCCCGGTCGGCGAGGAGATCGGCGAACTGAAGGCCGACGGCGACGTCCTGCGCTACTACGACCACGTCTTCCCGCTGCGCGAGGGCACCGGCGGGCTGCCGCTGCCGCAGTTGCTCGACGCCCAGTGGTACCGCCCCGTGTGGTGGCGGCTGGCCCGCACCGAGCTGAACTACCGGAGGTTCTTCAGCATCTCCGACCTGATCGGGGTGCGGGTGGAGGATCCGGAGGTGTTCGAGGCCACCCACGCCAAGATCCTGGAGCTGCTGCACGAGGGCGTCGTCGACGGGCTGCGCGTCGATCACCCGGACGGCCTCGCCGATCCGGACACCTATCTCGCCCGGCTGCACGCGGCGAGCGGCGGCCGCTGGACGGTCGTGGAGAAGATCCTCGCGGACCACGAGCACCTGCCGGTGTCCTGGCCGGTCGCGGGCACCACCGGCTACGACGCCCTCCGGCACGTCGACGGCCTGTTCACCGACCCGGCGGGGGCGCGCGAGCTGACGGACGCGTACCGGAGGTTCGCGGCCCCGCAGACGGACCGCGGCGGCGACTGGGACGCGACGGCGCGGCGGGCGGCGTACGAGGTGATCACGCACGAGCTGGCCGCCGAGACGGATCGGCTGACCCGGGTGGCGAGCCGTCTGTGCGCCGGCTCGCCCGACCCGGCGCTGCGCGACCGCGCGCCCTGGGCGCTGCGCACCGCGCTGCGGGAGCTGCTCGTCCGGATGGAGGTGTACCGGCCCTACGACTCGGTCGACGCGGCGCGGGTGGTCACCGCGGACGCGGCGCGGGAGGCCCGGCTCGCCTTCACCGTGCCGGAGGAGGGCGGGGCGGTCGACGTGGTGCGCGCGGTCCTGCTCGGGCGGGCCGGCGCGGGGGCGGGGGCCGCGGAGCTGCGGACGCGGTTCGCGCAGGCCTCGTCCGCGCTGCGTGCGAAGTCCCTGGAGGACACGGCGTTCTACCGCTATGTGCCGCTGCTGGCGGCCAACGAGGTCGGCGGCGATCCCGGGCACCCCGGGGTGCCCGCGGAGGACTTCCACACCTACTGCGCGCGGGTGCAGCGCGACTGGCCCGCCACCGGGACCGTGGTGACCACCCACGACACCAAGCGCAGCGCCGACGTCCGGGCGGCGCTGGCCGTGCTGACGGAGTGCCCCGGGCGCTGGGCGGAGCTGCTCGCCGAGGTGACGCGCGACGAGGAGGCCGTGCCGGACGGGCAGCTCGCGTGGGCGGCCTGGCAGACGGTGTTCGGGCTCGGTCCGGCGGACGCGGAGCGGGTGGGGCCCGCCCTGCTGAAGCACGCGCGCGAGGCGGGGCTCTTCACCAGCTGGACGGAGCAGGAGCCGTCGTACGAGGAGGCGGTGGCGCGGTTCGTCGCGGAGGGGCCCTGCGGGGTGCCGGGCGAGCGGGTCGCGGACTTCCGGAACTCGCTGGAGCCGCACATCCGGGCGAACGTGCTGGGGACGGCGCTGGCGCATCTGACGATGCCGGGCGTGCCGGACGTCTACCAGGGCACGGAGGCCGAGTACCGGGCCCTGGTGGACCCGGACAACCGGCGGCCGGTGCGGTTCCCGCCGGTGGATCCCGGGGAGAAGGGCGCGGTGACGGCGGCGGCGCTGGGGCTGCGGGCCCGGCGGCCGGAGGTCTTCGGTGAGTCGGCGACGTACGCGCCGCTGCCCGCCGAAGGGCCTGCCGCGGACCACTGCCTGGCGTTCGTGCGGTCCGGCGCGGCGATCACGGCCGTGACCCGGCTGTCGCTCCGCCTGGCGGAGGCGGGCGGCTGGCGCGACACCCGGCTGCCCCTCCCCCCGGGCCGATGGACCGACGCCCTGGCGCCGGAACGCCGGTTCGAGGGCGAGGTCCCCCTGGCGGAACTCTTCGCCCGCCTGCCGGTGACCCTGCTGGAGCGAGCCGAAGCGGGCGGGGCCGCGGCCGCCGGGTCCTGAGGCCTGCCCGGCGGGGCGTGTCCGGGGCCGTGTCCGGCGGCTGAAGATCGGGTTCCGGTGGGTGTGCCACCGGGCGCCCCCGGGCGGCTCCCCGGGGCGTGCTTGACAGTTCACCGAGTCCGTGGGGTACTGCGGATGCGAAGCCGGTCGGACACATCGGGGGTGAGTCTCCTGCCGGAGCTGCGCTACCCCACCGTTCCCGAACTGGTCTCCGCCGCAAGCGCGTTGGCCGCACACCGGCCGGACCTGTGCTCCCTGGATCAGGTGGGCCTCTCCCGCGCGGGCCGGCCGCTGCACCTGCTGTCCGTGGGCCACGCCCGGCGCTCCGTGCTGGTGGTCGCCGGGGCGCACGCCAACGAGCCCACCGGCGGCTCCACCCTGCTCGCGCTCGCCCACCGCGTCCTGGACGAGTGGCCGTTGCGGGCCGACACCTCCTGGCACTTCCTGCTGTGCGCGGACCCGGACGGGGCGAGCCTGCACGTGACGCCCGCCCCGCGCAGCCTGCTCGACTACCACCTCGGCTTCTTCCGGCCGGCCGGGCCCGAGCAGCCGGAGTGGTCGCCCTCCGTACTTCCCCCCGACCGGCTGCCGCCCGAGACGCGCGCGCTGACCGGGGTCATCGACGCGCTGCGGCCCTACCTCCAGGTCACCCTGCACGGCACCGATCTGGGCGGCAGCTGGGTGCAGTTGACGAGAGACGTGCCCGGACTCGCGGAGCCGTTCGCCAAGTCGGCGGCGGAGCTGCGCATCCCGGTGGAGACGGGCGCCTCGGACGCCGCGGGCTGGCCCGCGTCCGGGCCCGGGGTGCGGGTGATGCCGGAGCCCGGCTCGGATCCGGCCTACCCGAGCCTGCCGGACGACGCGCGGCACAGCACCTGGTACCACGTGCACCGCTACGGCGGTCTGACGGCGGTGGTGGAGGTGCCGATGTGGGCGAGCGACCTGGTGGACGACCCCGCCCCGCATCCCGCTCCGGCGGTGGCGATCCGGCGGCTTGCGCACCGGCTGCTGCGGGACGCGCGGGAGGTGGAGCTGGTGCTCGCCGACGCGCTGCCCCGGCTGGCCGGGGCCGACGGGCCGCTGCTCCGGGCCGCCACGTGGGTGCTGAGCCTGATGCCGGGCCTGGCCTCGGACTGGGTCCACACCCCGCCGGCCGACACGACGCGGGCGTACGTCGGGAGCGTGGACGCCTTCGGCCGCCGGCTGCCCCTGCGCACCGCGGCGATGCTGCGGCGGGTGCTCAGGGAGGCCGACGACCCGGGCGCGCCGCGTCTGGAGCGGCTGGTGGCGTCCTGGAGCGAGGAGTTCGCGGAGCGCTTCCGGGCCCGCTGGGTGCCGCTGGAGCACCAGGTCGAGCACCAGTGCCGTACGGTCCTCGCCACCGCACGGCACGCCCGCGACCGGGCGGCCTGACGGCGACCGCCGGGCGCGGGCGCGCGATCGGGCGGCCCGGTGGCCGCCTTCGCGCGCGTCGGCCCGGCGGCGACCGCCACGCGCGCGGTCCCGGCGGCACCGTCACGCGCGCGGTCCCGGCGGCCGCCCGCGGGTCCGCCGTCAGCGGTCCAGCGCGAACACCTCGCCCGTGCGCGCCTTCATCTCGCAGGTGTTGGCGAAGGTCTGCGTGTAGGTGACCGCCCGCCCCTGCCAGCGGCCCCTCGCGTGGACGGTCACGGGTGCGTAGACCATCGCGCAGAACACCTCCCGGCGCGGGATGCCGCGGATGTCGCCGCGCGCCGCGCGGAGCTGGGAGCAGGCCTCGGCCGCGTGGACGTGGCCCCAAGGCGGGTCGCACAGCAGCAGGGCGCGGCGCGTGTCGCCGGCCCGGGCGTCACCGCGGGTGACCGTGACGTAGAGCCAGTCGCCCGGGCCGGTGTGCTGGTGCGCCGCCTGGGCCGGGGCCGGGCAGGCGAGGAGCAGGGCGGCCGCGGCCGGCAGCACGCGCCGCAGCCGCTTCGCGGTCGCCTTGGTGAAGGGTGTCATTCCCGGTGTATCGGCACGGCGGCCTGCGGACCCCAGTCCGGCTCACCCGAACGGGAGCAGGGATGCGGGAACCGCCCGGCCAGCCGGGCCGCGGCGAGCACCACCCGGGTCTGGTACTCGGCCTGCCGGGCGACCGGTACCCAGCGTGCTCCGAAGCCGTCGCGGTAGTCGGCGCACCACTCCTCGATGAGCCGCTCCAGCTCCGGCAGGGCGCAGGCCGGATCGCGCCCGGCGCCGCGCACGAGCCGGTGCAGCAGCCCGGCGGTGCGCAGGGCCAGCCGCCGCCCGGCGATGCGCAGGGCGACCAGGTGGGCGGCGGTCAGCGGCGGCAGCGGGCGCCCCCCACCCAGGGCGCCGGGGTCCCAGGCGTCGGCGAGTCCGGGGCAGACCAGTAAATAGTCGTCCACGGGAGCGAGCAGCCGGGCCGCGTCCGGCGTGTCGGCCAGGTGCGGCCGGATGCGCGCCAGCAGCCGCTCCAGGAGCCGTGTGTCGTGGCGCAGGCCGCGGCTCACCGTGCGCAGCACCGCGTCCGGGTCCGGGTGCGGGGCGCCGTCCGCCACCGAGGCCACGCCCCACATGGGGGCCTCGACCACCGCGGTCACCGTGCCGTGCCGGACCGGGTGGAACCACGTCGACTCCACGGCGGCCTCCGTGATGGCTGCGGCCAGGTCGCCCCGGCGCGGCGGCGGGATCCGGTAGACGGCGGGCCCCAGGCCGGGCCAGTACAGGGCGTCGTAGGCGCCGAGTTCGAGCGGGATGCCGAGGCGGGCCGCGGTGTGCGCGACGCGCTGCGGCAGGCCTGGCAGGTCGCGGGTCAGCTCGACGAAGCCGCCGCCTACGTCCACGCCGTGCAGCGAGCACTGCAGAAAGGGCCGCAGCTCGTCCTGGAGGTCGAGCAGGGTGCGGGTCTCCGGCAGCGCGGCCGCCCCGGCGCCGTCGGGCAGCCACTCGGGCTGCTCCAGGAAGCCCGGGCGGAAGAAGTTTCGGAAGTACCGGCCGAGGCTGTACGGGCCGGTGAGCCAGCCCTCGTTGCGGCGGGAGCCGTCGGGGTCCAGGCAGAGCAGCAGGTTCCAGGTGACGTCGGAGTCCTCGCCGGTGCCGGGTTCGGCGAGGACCCGTTCGGCCAGCCGGAGGACGGTGGCCCCGCCCACGGGTTCGTTGGCGTGGGGCCCGGCGACGACGAGGGCCTGCCGTTCGCCGTGGCCGACGGAGAGCAGCCACATCGGCGTGCCCGCGCGGGAGGTGCCCACGCGGCGCAGCCGGGCCTTCTCGGGGCGGCGGGCGACGAGTGCGGCCGCGCGGGCGCCCAGCTCGTCGACGGACGGGTAGCGGAGGAGGGGCGGCAGGGCACACCTCCACAATGTGGCGCCGTCGTTTCACCTGGTGTGCAGGAGGTACGCACAGTCAGTCACGACTTGTGCAGTACGTCAACAGTGCCGTCCGAAAACGGACTTGACCAACCGCGCTGGGTGATGCACGGGCCAGAGGTGAGGAGCGGCGCGGTCGGTGGCGGGCGCGGGGGCGGCGGGGCTGAGGGGGCGGCCCGGCTCAGCGGGCCGCGGGATTCACTGGGCGGCCCGGCTCAGCGCGCGGCTGGATTCGGCGGGCGCCGACAGCCCTCAAGGAGCGGCACGGCTCAAGGAGCGGCACGGCTCAAGGAGCGGCACGGCTCAAGGAGCGGCACGGCTCAAGGAGCGGCACGGCTCAAGGAGCGGCGAGCCGGAAGGCGACCCGCCCGAAGCCGACCTGGTCGCCCGCGCGGACGACGGCCGCGCCGATCACGCGCCGCCCGTTGACGGTCGTGCCGTTGGTCGAGCCCAGGTCCCGCAGGACCCACATCCCGCCCTGATGGCGCAGTTCGGCGTGCACGCGCGAGACCGTGTCGTGGTTCAGCCGCAGGCCGCTGGCGGGGTCGCGGCCTATGCGCAGCGGGTGGCCCGACCCGGGGTGCGGCAGCAGCAGCTTGGGCAGCCGCTCGGCCTGCCAGGACCTGCGCAGCCGTACGGTGAAGCCGGAGACGGCCTCGACGGTGCCGAACACCAGACGGGAGACGCGGCCCTCGGCGCGCAGGTCCGAGGTGAGCGCGGCGAGTTCGTCCGACCGGCGGGCGGCCAGGGCCAGCTCGAGGCGCCGGACGAACGTGTCGTGCGACAGCCTGCCCATGGCGACGCCGTCACGGAGCACCCGCAGCGCCTTGTCGCGCTCCGCGTCCGACAACCGCGCGGGGTAGGTGGAGAACTCGGAGGACGACGTCACGCTGGCGATTGTCCGCCAGCGCGTCCCGGGTGTCCAGCACACGCGGAAACCGCCCCGGGTGCGGGGTTTCGACGACACCCGCCGCAAAAGCCGGGATGGGCAGGCGGATTGATCTCGTTTCAAGCACCATGGACGGGCTACATCACGGTGAGCAGACGAAGGGGAACCGTCCGTGCAGTTCGAGGTGTGGGCACCGCAGGCCGGCCGAGTGACACTCCATTGCGACGGCTTCACGCGCGCGTTGGAGCACGATCCGGAACGGCCGGGCTGGTGGATCGGGGAGGCCGACGCGCGCGACGGCTCGCGCTACGGGTTCGCGGTGGACGACGGTCCCGTGCTGCCCGATCCGCGGTCCCGGCGGCAGCCGGACGGCCCGGACGGGCTGAGCGCGGTCGTCGACCACGAGCGCTACGCATGGCGGGCCGCGGACTGGTCCGGGCGCCCGCTGCCGGGTGCCGTCCTGTACGAGCTGCACGTCGGCACGTACACCCCCGAGGGCACCTTCGACGCGGCCGCCGCACGGCTGGAGCACCTGGCCGAACTGGGTGTCACGCACGTCGAGTTGATGCCCGTGTGCCCGTTCCCCGGCCGGCACGGCTGGGGCTACGAGGGGGTGTCGCTGTGGGCGGTGCACGAGCCGTACGGCGGGCCCGAGGGACTGAAGCGCTTCGTCGACCGGGCGCACGAACTGGGGCTGGGCGTGGTCCTGGACGTGGTGCACAACCACCTGGGCCCCTCGGGCAACTACCTGCCCGAGTTCGGGCCGTACTTCACCGACACGCACCACACCCCCTGGGGCTCGGCGGTCAACCTGGACGCGCCCGGCTCGGACGAGGTACGCGCGTTCCTGCTCGGCAGCGCGCTGGCCTGGCTGCGCGAGTACCGGATCGACGGGCTGCGGCTGGACGCGGTGCACGCGCTGGTGGACACGCGCGCGTGCCATTTCCTGGAGGAGCTGTCGACGGCGGTGGACGCGCTCTCCGCCGACCTCGGCCGCCCCCTCTTCCTGATCGCCGAGTCGGACCTCAACGATCCGCGGCTGGTCACCCCGCGCGCGGAGGGCGGCCTCGGCCTGCACGCCCAGTGGAACGACGACTTCCACCACGCCGCGCACACCGCGCTGACCGGCGAGAGGCAGGGCTACTACGCCGACTTCGGGCGCGCCCCGTTCGCCGCGCTGGCCAAGACGCTCACCGGCGGCTACTTCCACGACGGGACGTACTCCAGTTTCCGGGGCCGCCACCACGGCCGCCCGCTGGACCGTACGCGGGTGGCGGCACACCGGCTGCTCGGCTACAGCCAGACCCACGACCAGGTCGGCAACCGCGCCCAGGGGGACCGCCTGTCCACGCTCCTGTCCGGCTCCCCCGGGCTGCTGGCCTGCGCGGCCGCGCTCACCCTGACGGCCCCGTTCACGCCGATGCTGTTCATGGGCGAGGAGTGGGCGGCGGGGACGCCCTGGCAGTTCTTCACGGACCACACCGACCCGGAGCTGGCGGAGGCGGTGCGCCGGGGCCGGCGACGGGAGTTCGCCGCACACGGCTGGGCGGAGGAGGACGTGCCGGACCCGCAGGACCCGGCGACCCGGGACCGGTCCTGCCTGGACTGGTCCGAGCCGGACCGCGAGCCGCACGCGCGCGTGCTGGACTGGTACCGGCGGCTGATCGCCCTGCGGCACGAGCAGCCGGACCTGACCGATCCCGACCTCGCGGACACCAAGGTGGCCTACGACGAGGAGGCCCGCTGGCTCGCCTTCCGGCGCGGGGACGTGCGGGTGGCGGTCAACCTGGGCAAGGAGCCGGCGGCGATCCCGCTGGGCACCCACCCGGCCCGCGTCCTGGCCGCCTGGGACCCGGTGGAGGCACCCGACGCGGCCGGGATGCTGCACGTGCCCGGGGAGTCGTGCGTGGTGCTGCTGCAAAGCTGACCCGAGGGCCGGACGAAGGGCGGCCCTCGCACCTCCCCCGGGGGTCGCGGGGCCCTTAGCGGGGGGCGCGGGGCTGACCGGGCCGGAGGGCCGCAGGGGCTGACCGGGCCGCAAGACCACCCGGCCGCAGGGGCATCACCGGGCCGCAAGACCACCCGCGGCCCCTCGCCGCTTCGTCTGTCGCCCCGGGCGCCCGCGTCCCCGCCGTCACCCGCACGGTCAGGAGTGCTCGCTTCCGCCGTCCTCCCGCAGTTCCGTCACGCGTTCGAGCAGGATCGCCTCCCAGGCGTGGCGGAGCTGGGACCTGAGCGGCGGCAGCGGGGTGTCGTCGCGGCCCTCCAGGCGGTCGGCGAGGCGGATCACGGTGTCGCAGCGGGCGAGCCACAGGCCGCGCAGGCACGGCCGGGCGCCGTACCCGGCCAGGGTGGCGGCGCGTACCGCGGCGGGGGAACCGACGGCGCGGGCGAGGCCCGCGATGTCCTCGGCCGGGTCCCCGACGACCGCCGCCGTCCAGTCCAGGACGCCCCGCACCCGGCCGTCCGCGCTCACCACGAGGTGATCGCCGCCGAGGTCGTGGTGGATGAGGACCGCGGTGCCCGGCTGGGCGGCGAGCTGGGCCGCGACGGTCGGGGGAAGCTGGGTCATCCGCGCGGAGTCGAACTCGTCGGCGGCGCCGAGGCGCTCGGCGGCGTGCACCGCCATCCGGCGCAGCGCCTCCAGGGAGCGCGGCGCGACACGCGGGACGCCGAGCGTCTCCGCCTGGCGCGCGGGAACCTCGCGCAACCCCGTGAACAGCCCGGCCAGGTCGTCCTCCCCGACGGCGGAGACCTCGTGGTCCCCGGCCGTGCCGCCGGCGACCCTGGTGTCCAGCGTGTACGTCAGCCCCGGCGCCCACTCGCCGTGCGCGACGCTCGCCGGAACGGCGAAGGGCAGGTGCGGGCGGACCAGGTCGCGCAGGCGCAGTTCGCGGCGCTGGCGCGCGGCGGCCTCGCGGTCGGGGGCGAGCCGCAGCACATGGCGGGCGCCGACCCACCACGTGGAGTGCCCGCCGCCCTCGGCGACGGGCCGGATCTCGGGTCCGGCGGCCGGGCCCGCGTCCTCCTTGAGCAGGGTGCGGACCAGCCGGCGGACGGTGTCCGCGGTGGGTGTCGGTGCCTGGGTCATGGTCGCGCCGTGTCGTCCGGGTTGCGTGCAGGGGCCGCTGGTGTCCGGTCAGTCCACTATCACCATCTCGCGGGTCGTGTCATTCAGGCGGCGGCCGCCGTCCTCGGTCACCGTGACGATGTCCTCGATGCGTACCCCGAAGCGGCCGGGCAGGTACACCCCGGGCTCCACGGAGAAGCACATGCCGGGCACGAGGGGCTGCTCCTCCCCCTCGATCATGTACGGCGGCTCGTGCGTGGTGACGCCGATGCCGTGGCCGGTGCGGTGGATGAAGTACTCGCCGTACCCGGCGTCGGCGATGACCGCGCGCGCGGCCCGGTCGACCTCCTGGCAGGCGACTCCGGGGCGCACCGCCCGGAAGCCCGCCTCCTGGGCCTCGCGCACCAGGTCGTGCACCCGGCGCTCCTCGTCGGTGGGCTCGCCGACATGGACGGTGCGGGAGGTGTCGGAGCCGTAGCCCTGTTTCAGCCCGCCGAAGTCGAGGACGACCATGTCGCCGCGCTCGATCACGCGGTCGCCGACCTCGTGGTGCGGGTTGGCGCCGTTGGGCCCGGAGGCGACGATGGTGAAGTCGACCTGGGAGTGCCCGAACCGGCGCAGCAGACCGGCGAGGTCGGCGGCCACGTCGGTCTCGTGGCGCCCGGCGAAGGGCACGTTCCGGATCTCCTCGAAGGCCTGGTCCGCGGCCGCGCCCGCGGCCGCCAGCAGCTCCAGTTCGGCCACGTCCTTCACGGCGCGCAGCATCGGCAGAGCCTGGGTGAGGGAGGCGTAGGCGGTGCCGGGCAGGGCCCGCTGGAGTCCGAGCAGGTGCATGGCCCAGGCGTTGTCGCTGATGCCGTACCGGCCGCTGCCGTCGAGGAGGCCGGCGGTGAGGGCGTAGGGGTCCTTGCCGTCGGTCCAGTCGCGCAGGGTCAGGGCGGACGCGCCCGCCGCCTTCCAGGCGTCCGGGGCCTCCAGAGTGGGGACGACGAGGACGGGATCGTGTCCGGCGTCGAGGACGAGCAGCGTGAGCCGCTCGGTGGCGGCGGGGGGCTCGTAGCCGGTGAGCCAGACCAGGTCCGGACCGGGCGCGACCAGCAGCCCGGCGAGTCCGGCGTCGGCGGCGGCCCGCGCAGCGCGTTCCATCCGGGCCCTGTAGTCGTCGGCGGTGAAGGGCGCGGCAGCGCTGCCGGTCATCCGGTCCTCCGTGTGCGGCTCAAGGAACGTTGAAAGCTACGGGCAGCATCCTGCCCGCCCGAACGGGGCAGCGCGAGCCGATCGCCGCTTGTTCCGCCCCGGCGCTGGGGGGGACCGACCCCGGCGGCCGGGGCGCGGCCCGACCCCCTCGGCCGGCGGGCGGGCCGGGCGCCTCCCCTCCGGCGTGCGCCCGGCGCCGAGCCCGGACCCCGAGCGCGCCGGCCCGGTGGGGCAAGGGGGTCAGGTGACGACCCCCAAGGTCGCCGTGAGCTGCTGGTAGCCGCCGCTGCGGTGCCGGACCGTCAGGGTCACCGTGCGGCCCGGGCGGGCCCGGGCTACCGCGCGTGCGAGGTCCGCCGCCGAGTCGATCCGGGTTCTGCCGAACACCAGGAGTACGTCCCCGCGGACGAGGCCCGCCGAGTAGCCGGGCCCGGGGACGTGGACGCCGACGACTCGCGCGCCCGGCCGGTCGTCGTCCACCGCCTCCACTCCCAGGGTCATGCTCACCGGCGCCGGGCCGGGGCCCGGCGTGGACCGGGCCGAAGGGGCCGGGGCCGCCCCGGGCCCGGCCTCCTGCCGCGCCGGCGCGGACATCTTGTTCATGCCGATCACCGCGGCGCCGACTGTGCCGATGCCGACCCCGGACAGCACCAGGAGCAGGCCGGCGCACAGGCCGAGCAGCAGGGTCGTGACCCGGCGGCCGCGCCGGCGCGCGGCGCGCGGGTGGCCGGCGGAGCCGCGCGTGGTGCCGGCGGGCTCCCGGCCGGGCATCGGCTTGGGACGCAACGCGGTCTGTTCCATGGATCGCCTCCGGCTGGTGAGCTACCCGGGGCACCGGCGCACCACGAGCCACGAAAGAGTGAGACTGACCGGAAGGCCCGGCCCGGCATGCCCCCGTCCGGGCGACCCCGCCCAGGGGAGCCGGTCCAGGAGTCCCGGTCCAGGGGGCCGGACCGACGGGCCCGGCCAGGAGCGCCTCGCGGGGTCAGCCGACCGGCAGGACGGGAGCGCGGTCCGGCAGGAAGCGGTGGGTACGCCGGGACAGCCACGCGTCCTTGTAGCGGTCCACGCTCCGGTGCCAGTTGAGGATGCCCGCCATCCAGTTCTGCAGATCGGTCACATAGCCCCGCATGACCTCGCGCGCCTTTTCCGACAGCTCGAAGTCGTCGTACACGACGGGCAGTTCATGGGCGACGACATGCTCGAACTGCCGCATCCGCTGGGTCATCAGGTCGTGGACCACGGCGAGCCCGGCCGGGTAGTCGACGCCGAAGAAGTTCTGCACCACGAGCACGGCGTTGTGGATCTCGCCCTCGAACTCGATCTCCTTCTGGTACGAGAACACGTCGTTGAGGAGGCAGGCGTAGTCGACGGCCGCGTTCTCCAGCGAGCGGACCGGGCCGCTGCGGTAGACCTCGGGCGGGAGGTCCGGGCCGTGGCCCATCCGGCAGAGGCTCAGGGTGAGGTCGGCGCCGAAGGTGGCGCGCCGCATCTCCAGGTAGTCGACCGGGTCGGGGATGCGGTTCTGGAGCTGGTTGGACAGCTCCCACACCCAGCTCTCGGTCATCACGTCGATCGCATGCTTGAAGGTGCGCCGCTGGTCCGGGGTCATCTCCGCCGTCGTGCGCGCCCACAGGTCGCACAGGGCGCGCTCCATGGCGTTCACCGGGACGAGCGCCGCCTCCCCCTCCACCGGCATGCACGCCGACAGCCGGGCCGTGGTCAGCCTGGCGGCGGCCAGGTCGCGCCGGTGCCCGAAGACCAGCGGGTAGTAGTCGTCGCCGTAGGTGCCGAAGGCGAGCCACTGCGCGCTCAGGTCGAGTGCCTCGGGCGTGGCGTCCGGGTCGAGGCCCGCCGAGCACAGCGCGAGGTCGTAGGCGGCGAGCTTGTCCTCGTCCCACACACCCTCACGGAGGATGCCCGTGCGGTGGCTCCACTCGACGAGCCGGCGCCTGGCGCCGTCCAGATGTCCGCTGAGCTCCACCGGATAGGGCATGTACAGGTCGGGGATGCGGGCGGGTCCGACCCGCTGGTACGGGACGTGCGTGTAGGCGCGCGACCTCCCCCACTGCCTGAACGGCGTGGGAGGTGCCCCCATGGCACCGGCCGCGGCGAGCAGCGTGCCGACGTCGGCGGCCGAGGTGCCGGGACCCGTGGGGTGGTGCCGGGGTGTGGTCGGCCGCGCCCGCTCGTTCATGTAGCGGCTGGAGCGCATGTGCCACTCGTGGCCGCCGGACTGCCAGTCCTGCAGGCCCTTGGCGTACGCCGCCACCGCCGCGACCTCGCCGGGGGTGAGACCCTGCTCCGCGGCCAGCGCGGGCACTTCGGTGAGCGCGGTGTGCTCGAACTGGTGCAGGCGCGAGGTGAGGACGTCGTTGACGGTGTCGGCGGCCTCCTGGGTGGTGCAGCCGAAGAAGGTCTCCAGGACGAGCACGCCGTTGCTCAACTCGCCCTCGTCCTCCACCTCCCGCTGGTAGGAGAACAGGTCGTTGCGCAGGTGCACGGCGTCGGAGAAGGTCTCCATCAGCACCCTGAGCGGCCTCGATCCGGCGACGGACGCGGGCACTTCGGCGGTCGCGTACTCCACGAGCCCGGCCGACCAGGGGGCGCCGCCGACCTTGCGGCGCATCTCGATGTACTCGACCGGGTTGGCGACCCGGCCCTCGTTGATGTTGGACAGCTCCCACAGGGACTCGTTCAGCAGGTGCTCGGTGGCGACCGCGAACCGCCGCCGCCAGTCGGCCGACATGGCCGGCACCGTGCGCGCCCACAGGTCCGCGAGGCCCGCCTCGACCGGGTTGCGCGGCTCCGGGACGGGGGCCGACGGGTCGAGCGGCATGAACAGCGGCAGCCGGTCCAGGTACGCCTTGCCGCCCGCACGGTCCTGGCTGCGCTTGAAGGTCTCCAGGAAGTGGTCGTCGAAGAAGAAGACCCACACGTACCAGTCGGTGACGAGTGAGAGCGCGGGTCCGTCGCAGTCGGGGTGGGTGTAGGCGCAGAGCAGTCCGTAGTCGTGCGCCTCGAGGTCGGCCTGCTCCCAGATCCCGGACCCCTCCAGCATGCCCATCTCGCGCGCCCATCGCGTCGAGTGGGCCCGGGCCTCGTCGACGTTCGGGTTCAGGCGCGCGGGATACGGCAGGTAGAAGTGCGGGAGTTCGAAGGGCTGGTGCGTCATGGCCGGGCCCTACCCGTGGCGCTCCGGCGGCATCCGCCCGCCCGGACGTGATCACACCATCGCGTGAACCGGTCGGTGAACAGGGGACATTCGCCCCCGCGTCCACCGTCCGGCCTCTTGCCGCCCCCTGCTTCCCGGTCCACGGTGGTCGTATGACGACCTTCGTGCTTCCTCATGAAGTGCACGGCGACGGCGCCCACAAGGTGTTCGCCGTGCACGGCTGGTTCGCCGACCGGTCCGCGTACGCGGCCGTGCTGCCCGATCTGGACCGCGAGCACCTCACCTACGCGCTGGTGGATCTGCGCGGCTACGGCGAGGCCAGGGACGCCGCCGGGGCGTACACGACCTCCGAGGCGGCCCGGGACCTGGTGGACCTGGCCGACCGGCTCGGCTGGGACCGCTTCTCGGTGGTGGGGCACTCGATGGGCGGCGCGGTCGCGCAGCGGCTGCTCTCGGCGGCTCCGGACCGGCTGCGGCGGATCGCCGGGGTCTCCCCCGTGCCCGCCTGCGGCCTCGACCTGCCGCCCGGCCAGTGGGAGCTGTTCGCGGACGCGGCGGACCGGCCGGAGAACCGGCGCGCCATCATCGACTTCACCACCGGCGGCCGCCGGCCCGCCGCCTGGCTGGACCGCATGGTCGCCCGGTCGCTGGAGCGCAGCGACTCCAAGGCGTTCCGCGCCTGGCTGGACTCCTGGGCCGGGGAGGACTTCCACGACGGGGTGTGCGGGGCCGGCGTACCGGCGCTCGCCGTGGCCGGGGCCCTCGACCCCGCGCTGTCCGCCGCGCTGCTCCGGCAGACCTGGATGAGCTGGTACCCGCGGGCCGAACTCCACGAGATGGCCTCGGCCGGGCACTACGCCATGGACGAGACCCCGCTGGAACTGGTCCGTGTGGTGGAGGACTTCCTGCGCGCCGACGACGGCGAGAGGGCGTGACGACGCGCGCGGCCCCACCGGTTCCGGACGTGTTCGACCCGCGCCGGTACGGCGCCGGGGTGCCGTACGCCGCCTACCGGGTCCTGCGCGACCATCATCCGGTGGCCTGGCAGGAGGAGCCGGAGGTGCTGGGCTGGCCGGCCGGGCCCGGGTTCTGGGCGGTGACCCGGCACGCGGACGTGGTGCGTGTGCTGAAGGACGCGGCGACGTACTCGTCGTGTCTGGGCGCCACGCAGATCCGCGATCCGGACGCCGGGGACCTGCCGTTCATCCGGCGCATGATGCTCAATCAGGACCCGCCCGGACACGGACGGCTCAGGCGCCTGGTCAGCCGGGCGTTCACCCCGGGCCGCATCGAGCGGTTCGCGGCGGTCGTGGAGGAACGGGCGCGCGCCCTGTTCGCGCGGGCCCTGGAGACGGCCCGGGCGGCGGACGGCACCGTCGACCTGGTCACCGCCGTCACGGACGACTACGCCCTGCTCAATCTCGCGGACCTGCTCGGTGTGCCGGAGCGGGACCGGAAGCTGCTGCTGCACTGGACCCAGCGGGTCATCGGCTACCAGGACCCGGACGAAGCCGGCGCCCCGGTGCGGGACGCGGCGGGCAGGCCGGTCAATCCGCGCTCACCGGCGATGCTGGGCGACATGTTCGCCTACGCCCGGGAACTGGCCGCGTTCAAACGGCGGCACCCGGCTGACGACGTGCTCACCACGCTCGCCCACGACGGCGAACTCGCGGGCGCCGAGCTGGAGATGTTCTTCTTCCTGCTCACGGTGGCGGGCAACGACACCGTGCGCAGCGCCGCCCCCGGCGGGCTGCTGACGCTGGCCGAGCACCCGGAGGCGTACCGGCGGCTCCGGGCGGGCGAGGTGGAACTCGGCTCGGCGGTGGAGGAGTTGCTGCGGTGGCATCCGCCGGTGCTCACCTTCCGCCGCACCGCCGCGCGCGACACCGAGCTGGCCGGCCGCCGGATCCGCGCCGGTGACAAGGTGGTCGTCCTCCACGGCTCGGCCAACAGGGACGAGCGGGTCTTCTGCGCACCGGACCGGCTCGACCTCGCTCGTGGGCGCAATCCGCACGTCTCCTTCGGGGACGGCCCGCACGTCTGCCTGGGCGCGCACTTCGCCCGGCTGCAGCTGCGGCTGCTGTACGCCGAGGCGCTGCGGGTGCTGCCGGCGCCGCCGGAGCTCGCCGGACCGCCCCGGCGGCTGGTGTCGAACTTCATCAACGGGCTGAAGTCCCTGCCCGTGCGTGTCGCCTGAGACCGGCGTACGCGCGGACCGCGGGCGCCCGCCGCGGTCCGCCGGGCGCGGTCACGTCCTGACCTGGATCAGCGCATGGGTGCCGCCGACGCGCCAGCGCCCGCCCTCGGCGGCGTCCAGCGCCGCCTCGGTGTCCGCGTCGAGACCGCAGATCACATCGGACTTCAGGGTGCGCAGGGCGGCCACCGGGCCGGGGAAGGGGGTCGTGAGGTCGGCGAAGGGGGTGGTCGGGGGCCAGAGCCGGTCCCCCACCAGCCGCCGGTAGTTCAGGTCGCCCTTCAGCACGGTCAGCGCGGCCGCGGCGAACTCCCCGCGCAGGTCGCCGGGCATGTCCGCGTACGGCAGCGGAGCGCAGGAGAAGGGGTGGGCCCGCACCGTCAGGCGGCCGTCGGCCATCGCCGACCACAGGCACCGGCCGTAGCCGGCGGCCGCGCCCGGCGCCGCCAGCAGCCGGCGCACCGCGTCGACGACATCGGCGGTGGTCGCGTCGGAGACGTAGTACGGGTACGGCTTGACGTGCACGACCGCCCGCCCGACCCGGCCGTGGTCGAGGAGGTGGGCGACGAGGAGGAGGTCGGGGACGAGTTCACGGCCGGCGTTGTCGGCGATGAGGCAGAGTGTGCCCGTGCCGGAGGGCGGCAGCAGCTGCCAGAGGGCGTCGCTGTCGTCGGCGACCAGTCCGGGGGCGGCCCGGTCCGCCTCGGCACCGGCCGCCGACAGCCGGAAGCCGAGGTCGGCGCGGTTGCCCCAGAGGGAGCCGTGCAGCAGCGCCCGCGCCCGCTCCTGGGCCGGTTCGCCCTCCAGTCCGTCGAGCGCGGCGAGTTCCTCGTCCGTCTCCCCGGCGTCGAGTTCGGCGAGCTTGGAGGGCCGGAAGGGGTCGATGCCCTGCCAGGGGCCGGGGCCGAAGTAGCCGACGGCGTCGAGGAGCCGGCGGTAGAAGTAGCTCTCGGACCACAGCCACGGCACGTCGAACCAGGACCGGCCCGCGTACGAGTCCAGTCCCCAGTCCCGCCAGCGGTCGCGGTCGTGCGCGTCGGCGGGGAGCGGTTCGACGACGCCTTCCGTGCAGCTCTCCAGCAGGGCGTCGAGGGCGCGGTGCTGCTCGGGGCCGTAGGGGAAGGCGTCCCGCACCTGCCGGATGATGGCGGGGTGCCGCTCGGCCAGCACGCTGTGCGGGAACGAGCCGGGCTCGTTGCCGAGCAGCACGGGCGCGGACGGGATGTCGGGCATACGCCTCACCGTACCCCGCCGGTGTCCGCGTCCCGATCTTCCGCTCCCCGGGGCTCGCCGGAGTCGTCACCGCCCGCCGGGGTCGTCGCCGCCCCTGGAATCGTCACCGCCCCCGGAGTCGTCACCGCTCGCAGGAGTCGTCACCGCCCCGGAATCGTCACCGCTCGCCGGGATCATCACCGCCTCCGGAGACGTCACCGCCCGCCGGATCGTCACCGCTCCTCGGCGCCTCATCGCTCGACGGCGTCGCCGCTCCGGCCGGCCGGTCAGACTGCGGCGATCTCCCGCTCCAGCTGGGTGGCGAGGGTGAGGTAGCGCGGGCGCCGGTGCACCGGGACCAGGCCGCGGATCAGGACGTGCCACATCTCGGCGGTCCGGCGCGGCAGCCGCGCCGCCGGTTCCAGCGGCCGGCCCGCGATCCGGGTGCCGACGAAGAAGCAGACGAGCGAGTGCGCGACGGCGTGCACGTCGACGTCCGGGTGGAGGTCGGACTCCCGGACCGCGCCGAGGAGTTTGCGGGTGGCGATCTCCAGCCACTCGGTGAACGGGTGCCGCAGCGGCGGCCGCACCTCGACCCCGCCGGTGGCCAGTCGCAGGCCGGCCCGGGTGACCGGGCCCTCGACGGTGAGCCGGGTCAGCGCGAAGGTGATGCGGATCAGCGCCTCCAGCGAGGAGCAGCCCCGCTCGTCCACCTCGCTCGTCACCCGGCGCGAGGCCCGGGACTGCAACTCCATGATGGCGTGGGCCAGATCCTCCTTGGCCGCGAAGTGGAAGTACAGCGCGCCCTTGGTGACCCGCGCGTGCGCCACGATGTCGCTGAGGCTGGTCCGTTCGTAGCCGTGTAGGTCGAACAGGTCGGCGGCCGCCGTGATGATCGTCGCGCGGGTCTGCTCGGCGCGTAACTGCCTCGGCATCGACAGAACACTCCCGGGGCTTGCAAAGAACGGGACATGCCGTTTGTTTCTGACTCCCCGTACACGATAGCTCACCAGCCCGCGGCGTTCACCACGCAGGTGAAGACGGTTGCCCCCTCCTGGATTCCGGTGACGCGTATCTCGCCGCCGCTCGTGGTCTCCGCCTCGATCCACGTAGGCAGGTCCAGTTCGGCGTAGCGGTGGAAGGTGGCACGGAAGGCCGCCTGCGGCCGGTCGGCGGGCATGCGCAGACGGGCGGCCTGGCGGGCGCCCTCCAGCAGGAGCATGCCCGGCACGTGGTCGAGCGGATGGTCGAAGAAAACGGGATGCTCGGTATCCACACGCAGTTGCCAGCGGTCCTCGTCACGCGTCGGCGCCAGGACCACGTCGGCGGGCAGCGCGCGGTGCACGTCGGCGGCCGGGAGGCCGGGAGGGACGGGCAGGGCGGTCACACCCTCGACGGTTCGGCCGCCGCGCAGCCGGCGGTAGGCGGACTCTCCGACGCTGGTGAAGGCGACGTGCGCGGCCGCCACCCGCTCCCCGTCACGGCGCACGTCCACCTCGTAGGTGAGGGAGGCGGAGCGCCGGCTGCCGGAGCGGGAGAAGTGGACGTCCAGGTCGGTTTCGGCGGGCAGGGGACCGACGGCGAGCTGCGCCGGGTACGTGGTGACGCGCAGCTCCTGGAGCACGAACTGGTGGGTCAGCGGCACGTCGTACTCGGTGTGGGCGAGCAACGTCCCGCTCTGGCGGACGGTTTCGACCACGAGCAGCGGCTCGTAGGCGGTCCGGTCCGGCGACACGTGTAACTGGTGGGCCCGCGGCCACTGCGCGGTGACGGTGAAGTGGTCGTCGCCGTTCCTGGCCCATCCGGTGAGGAAGGTCTCGGCCACCGCCGCGCGGTGCACGAGCTGGCGGGGTACGGTCGCCGTCAGGACGGCCCCCGGATCGGTGGCCGCCGCCGGGAACTCGGCGAGCTGCCGCAGTTGAGGCATGTCCCCTCCTGGGTCCCCTGAAAGCCTTGGCGGACGGCGAGTTGCCCGCGCCGGTGAGCGCTAGAATACGAGCCGACCGGTTTGTTTTCAATGAGATCGGGTGGACCGGACCTGTGCGCGGCCGGTCCGGCGCACGGGCGGCGACCGGCCGACTCGGCGCAGTGGAGGGGTTCTTGTGGCGAAGCAGGAGCGCGCCATCAGGACGCGCAGGGCGATCCTGGAAGCGGCAGGTGCGGTCTTCGACGAGCACGGCTACACGTCCACGACCATCGCCATGGTGCTGGAGCGGGCCGATGTCACCAAGGGCGCCCTGTACTTCCACTTCCCGTCCAAGGAGTCCCTGGCCCAGGCGGTGCTGGACGAGCAGGTGGACTTCGGTGCGGTGCCGCCGCGGTCGAGCAAGCTGCAGGAGATCATCGACACCACGTTCGTGGTGGCCCGGCGCCTGCTCGGCGACGCCCTGCTGCGCGGCAGCGTCCGGCTGACCGTGGACCAGTGCGCACCGCCCGGCGTCGACCACACCGGGCCGTTCCTCCAGTGGGCCGAGCACCTCATGGGGCTCATGGAACAGGCTCGCGAACAGGGGGAGTTGCTGCCGACCGTGGAGCCGCGCGAGACCGTGGAGCTGCTGGTCGGCGCGTTCGCCGGCATCCAGTTGATGTCGCGGGCCCTGACCGGCCGGGACGACCTGGGGCACCGCATCTCCGTGCTGTGGGGGCACATCCTGCCGAGCCTCGCGGTGCCGGGGCTGCTGCGCCGCCTGGACGCCGAACCCGACCGGGGTGCACGGGTGCTGGCCGCCCTCGGGACCGGCGAATCCTGAGCCGTGATCCTGCTGACCGGTGGGACCGGCACCGTCGGACGTCTGGTGGCGCGGCGGTTGTCCGGCGTGGCGCCCGTGCGGGTGCTGACCCGCGATCCGCGCCGGGTCGCTCCCGGCCCGCAAGTCGAGACCGTCGCGGGGGATTTCGGCGATCCGCCGAGCCTGGAACGCGCCCTGGCCGGGGTGCGGTCGGCGCTGCTGGTCACCGCGGACCCGCTGACCCCCGCCCACGACGAGCACTTCGTGACGGCGGCGCTCCGCGCGGGAGTACGCCATGTGGTGAAGCTGTCGGCGCTGGCGGTGACCGACGCCGGGGCCACGGATCTGATCACCACCTGGCAGCGCGAAAACGAGCGGCTGCTGCGGGAGTCGGGGCTGTCGTGGACGATGCTGCGCCCGCGCGCCTTCATGTCCAACACCCTGAGCTGGGCCCGCTCCGTACGGGAGGAGGGCGTGGTGCGCGCGCCCGGCGGACACGCGCCCAACGCGACGGTCGACCCCCGGGACGTGGCCGAGGTCGCGGCGGCCGCGCTGCTGGACCCCGACGGCCACACGGGCCGCTCCCACGCCCTCACCGGCCCGGAGTCGGTGAGCGCCGCCGAGCAGACCCGGGTGCTGGCCGAGCTGCTGCAACGGCCCGTGCGCTTCGAGGAATTGGCACCGGACACGGCGCGCGGGCTGCTCCGCGCCCGCTACCCGGCGCCCCTGGCCGACGCCCTGCTGGAGAGCGCGGCGCGCGGACGGTCCGGCGCGAAGGCCCGGGTGCATCCGACGGTGGAGGCGCTGCTCGGCCGCCCGGCGCGCGACTACCGGGACTGGGCGGTGGACCACCTGGAGGCGTTCGGAGGCTGAACCCGGACGGGCGCCGGGGACCCCGCGGGCTCTCCCCCGCACCGGGTCTGAACGCGCGAGGCGCGTCTTCCGTACTGCATGGAACAAACCGTTCCCGCGCCGGCCGAGGAGACGTCCCCGTGACTCGGATGACCGCCCCCCTCAGGGTCACTGGAGCCGCCGCGGCGGCGTCCGCCCTGCTCACCGTGTGGGCGGCGGTTCCCGCCCAGGCCCATGGCGCCCCGACGGACCCGGTCAGCCGGGTATACGCCTGTTCGCCGGACGGCGGCGACGCCGGTACGGCGGCCTGCCGGGCGGCGATCGCGGCGAACGGCGCCCCCTTCACGGCGTGGGACAACCTGCGGGTGGCGAACGTGAACGGCAGGGACCGCGAGATGATCGCGGACGGGAAGCTGTGCAGCGGCGGTCTGCCCGCCTACAAGGGGCTCGACCTCGCCCGCGCCGACTGGCCCTCGACCCGTCTGACGCCGGGGGCGAAGCTCACCCTGAAGTACGCCTCCACGATCCCGCACGAGGGCACCTTCAAGCTGTACCTGACCAAACCCGGTTACGACCCCACGAAGCCGCTGACCTGGTCCGATCTGCCCGCGCGGCCGTTCGCCGAGGTGAAGGACCCGGCGTTCGCGGGCGGTGCGTACCGCATCGGGGCCACCCTGCCCGCCGACCGGACGGGCCGCCATGTGCTGTTCACCGTCTGGCAGAACAGCAGCACGCCGGACACGTACTACTCGTGCTCCGACGTGGTGTTCGGCAAGGGCACGGGCGGGACGGGCACGGTCGGGACGGGCACGGGCGGGCGCACGGCGTCGGGCGGCGCGTCGGCCGGGCGGGGCGGCACGGCCGCGGCCCCGGGAACATCCTCCCCGGAGGGCTCGACCGCGGCCGCCCCTCGGTCGGGCGGCGGCGCGAACACCGACACCGGCCCCGTGGCCGCCACGGCAGGTACCGGCTCGGGTCCGTCCGCGCCGATGCTGGCGGGCGGCGCCGCCGTGGTGCTGGTGCTCACCGGGGGCGCCGCCCTGGCGCTGCGTCTGCGCCGACGCTGAACCTCGTTATCGCACTGCTCAGTTGACGAAGACGGGTGCGCCCGCGTCGGTCACCGGTGCGTACTTGGCGGTGAAGAAGCCGCTGCTGAAGCACAGCGACGAGCCGGACACCTTGCTGAACTGCTGGTTGGTGAAGGTGATGCCGTTGTCGGCGTTGTCTGCCCCGCCGCTGAGGCCGGGGGCCTGGTAGACGCAGGTGACGCCGCCCAGCAGGGTGCGCAGCTTCACCGTGGTCTGGACGGTCGAGCCGCTCGCCGGAGCGACGGCGAGGGTGCCGTCGGAGGACACGGTCGTGGTGTACGGCAGGTTGTCGACGGTGATGCTGTTGACGCCGAGCACACCGGTGACGTTGCTGGTGCAACTGGCGGGGTCGAAGGTCTGGGCGCTCACCGATTCGGTCGCCGTGCCCGGTGCGGCGGGGTTGTCCGTCACGGACGCGGTGAAGGTCGACGAGGTGCAGGAGACGCCGCTGGTGCCGGTCGCGCTGGAGCGGAGCGTGGCGGTGGTGCCGCTCGCCAGCTGGGCGGTGAGGGTGTCGCCGACCGCGACGGCCGCCCCGCCGGCACTCCCGGTGGTGAGCACCGGGGTGCCGGCGGCGGAGGCGGTGCCGAACGCGGGGAGCGAGAGTGCGGCGACCGCGGCGGCGAGGGTGAGGAGGGGACGCGTACGCATGCGGGTACCTCGTTTCTGGAGTGGGGGGGGTGGTGCGAGGGCGGGACGCTGTGAGGCGTCCACCGGCGCGGAGCGCCGAAGGGGAAAGGCGTCCGCGCGGGTGCCAGGGGGGATGGGGGGATGCGTGCTGGGCGTCACGAGAGCGCACGTCGGCAGGGCGGAGTCCGGGAGGGCACGCGGTCGCGCCGCGCGGCGGATCCGGCGCCACGGATCCGGGAGGGCCAGGCAGAGTTGTAGACCTACTCGCCAGTCAACGTCAAGGCAAAGCAAGGGAGTTGACATCCCCAGGGGTCGGTACGACCCGCGGACCGGGCAGGCGGCACACAATCGCCACGCAACTTTTACAAGCACCTTGACCCGCAAATGTAACCACCGGTAACTTCCTCGACGGCTACTGCTGCGTAATGAGAAAGCCCTTGCATCCACCGGGAGTCGCGAGGGCGCCGCGCCGCAGCCGCTGTCCGCGCCAGGGCAACGGGCCGCCGCACTCCGACCGCACTGACCATGCCCATGGGAGTAGAGAAATGGCCTCGTCCTCGGACCCCACGTCGTCCGCCGGCAACACCCCCGAGCAGCCGGAAAGCGGTTCCGTCACCGAGACGCCCGCGGCGTCCGGGACGGCCGACGGCACGGAGAGAGGCGGCCGGGTCCGGCTGCGCCGTGCCGCGATCCTGGCCGTACCTGCGACGCTGGTCGCCGCGGGGCTGGCGGTGCTCACCGCCCAGGGAGCGCTGGGCGTGCAGTTCGCGATCTCCGGGATGCCGTTCACGGTCACCGCGACGGAGCTGAACGGCACGGGCTTCGAACAGTTCGGCGCCCTGGACAACATGGCCGAGGACAGCCCCAACGCGGGCGACACCGGCGGTCAGGTCCTGGTGGTGACCTCCGCGATCAAGAAGGCGACGCTGACCAAGCTCTGCCAGAGCGTCGACCTCGGCGGCACGAACCTGCTCATCACCGCGGGCAGCGGCGCGGACAAGGTGACCGCCGCCGATCTGACCACCGACTCGACCGAGCTGTCGGGCGACGCCGCGTTCGACAACATCGAGATCGGCAACGACGCGAGCATGCTGACCAAGGCGGGGGTGCGGGGCCCGAAGGGCGTGTTCAGCCAGCAGGCGGACACCGTCCGGATCGCCGACCTGCGGCAGACCAACTACGCCACCACCGCTGGCGTCTTCAAGCTGCCGGGCCTCAAGCTCCGCTTCAGCGGCTCGGGTTGCTGAACCGATGACGCACGACACGCGGCCGGGCACGCCGGCCCGGTCCCGCCGGGACGCACGGGGGGCCTTCCGCCGGTGGCGGGCCCGCCGCCCCTTCTGGGGCGGGCTGCTGCTGACGCTGGGCGGGGCGGAGATCCTGCTCACCGAGAAGGCGTCCCTGAAGGTCGTCATGCACATCGGTATGCAGGGTCTGGCCGGGTACCTGCTGCCCGCCCTGATGCTGCTGTGCGGTCTGCTGACCCTGTTCAACCCGGCCCAGCGGCTGTTCTACTCCCTCGTAGGCATCCTGCTGTCCCTCGGCACCTGGCTCACCTCGAACCTGGGCGGCTTCTTCCTGGGCCTCCTCCTCGGCGTGACCGGCAGCTGCCTGGCCTTCGGCTGGCTCCCGGACCAGGAGCCGCGCCGCGGGCGCAGGCAGCGCCGGAGGGAGCGGAAGGCAGGGGGCGGGGTCCGGAACACGGTCCGCCCGCCTGCCGGTCCGGCTCAGGTGTAGGGCAGCCGCAGCACCGACAGACCGCCGGTGCCGAGGAGGTTGTCACTGTTGCCCAGCGCGCTCCAGACCTTGGCCTGCACGGTTCCGCCCTTCAGGTCGCACGCCGTTCCGCTCGCCGAGGCGAGTCCCGCCTTCTCGGTGTAGTGCTCCCAGCCGTTCAGCGGGTCGGTGGCGAAGTACCGGTAGGTCTCCACGCGTTCGAAGTCGCCGTCACCGGTGCAGTCGTACGACACCTGGAGCTGGACCGCGTTGCCCACGACCTGCTTGGCGTCGACGGCCAGGTCGAAGGTGAGGGCTCCGCCGTCGTACTTCAGGTTCAGCCCGTCGGCCTTCAGCGTGTACGGCTTGTACGGGGTGCCGTCGTGGTTGACTCCGTCGGCGGAGGCCACGGTGGCGCTGCCGGCGCTGCCGGAGGTGCTCGCCAGGGTTCCGTCGCTCTGCGGATACAGCGTCGGCGACGAGGCGGTGCCCGTCGGGGTGGGCGTGGGGCTCGAGGTCTCGGTCGGGGTCGGGGACGGGCTGTCCGTGGGGCTGGTGGTCGGCGTCGGGCTCGGCGGAGTGCCGCCCGCGGCGCTGCCGCCGCTCCAGTCGAGGGCCCCGGAGGCGACCGTCCTGCCCGCGGGCACCTGCACGGTGGTCCCGTCGGAGAAGTGCACCGTCGCGTCCTCGGACAGTACGTTGGAGGCGACGTAGGTGCGCGCGCCGTCCTTCACGAAGACCGAGGCCAGGGGATTGTCGGCCGTGACACGGGTGTCCACGGTGCCGAGTGCGGCCAGGTTGCGGATCCAGTGGAAGGTGTGGGCCTTGCTCTCGCCCTCCTCGGAGGTGAAGGAGTTGTTGGCGCGGAAGGCGGCCAGGGCCGCGTCGCCGTCGCCGAGGGCCAGGTACTCGTACCAGATGTCGGTCCAGATGGACGGCTGTGTCTTGCCGCTCTGGTCCAGCATCTCCTTGTAGTTGGCCTTGACGTAGGCCGGGTCGCTGCCCAGGTAGAGGTGTCCGCCGGTCACCGGCAGCAGGTTGATGCCCTGGATCTGCTCGGGAGCGCTGGAGAACCAGGTCGAGTAGGCCCCGCCGTTGCTCCAGACCATGCCGACCTCCTTGTGCGGGAAGTCGCTCGGGTAGATCTGGTCCTCGGTGTCGAACCAGTAGTCCTGAATGGCCGCGGCCTGCGTGGTGTACATGTAGATGCCGGCGTCCCGGACGGCCTTGTTCCCGGTCGCGATCCCCCACTGGATGAGCGCGTTGTCGAAGTTCATCCCCTCGGACGAGGACTCCTGGTTGTTGCCGGCGGCGAACGAGCCGTGGCCGGAGGCCCAGTCGTGGCCGCTGTAGATGTCGAAGTCGCGCAGGTAGGGGAAGCGCTTGTCGGTGCGGTCGTAGTTGTTGGCGTCGCGGATGAGCAGGTCGACCATGCCGCCGTAGTGGCTCGCGTCGGCCCAGGTGGGGTCGAACTTGGCGAGGGTCGCGGCCGCGGCGACGAAGTAGCCGTAGTGGAAGTGGTGGTCGTTCAGCTCCTGGTCGGACCCGTAGGAGGCCGGGTAGCCGATCAGGGTGCCCCACTTGTCGTCGTAGTAGAACAGGTGGCCCGTCTTGTCCTGGGACGCGGTGAACCAGTCCGTCAGTTTGGACCGGATCGCGGAGAGGGCGGCGTCGCGCACCTCCTTGTTGCCGGTCTGGTCGGCGATCTCCGCCAGGCGCGCGGCCCGGCCGAGGCCCTTGCCGGTCCAGTAGGTGTCGTCGCTCTGCTGGCGGGTGGGATCGGCCTTCTCCGCGTTCAGGTAGTTCTGCAGCGTGGCGGCGTCGGCCCCGGAGCCGTCGGCGACGGCCGGCACCTCGGGCAGCACGCCGTGGAAGACCATCGAGGTGGTGAAGGACGTGATGCCGGTGAGCACCTTGAGCGGACCGCGCGAGGAGACGTACTTCTGCGGCAGCGGGGTGCCACCGGCGAGGTGGCGCCACTGGTGCGGCAGCAGCGCCGCGACCGTGCCCGTCCCCGTCCCCTCCCGGGCGGTGGTGGTGAGGCGGTACGTCGTGGTGACGGTGCTGTCCGCCTCGTCGTACCGGTACGAGACCGCGGTTCCGGTGACGTGGTTGTGGGCGTACTTCGCGTACTCGTCGGCGAGGGCGGCCCGGTCGGCGGCCGGGGTGGAGGGCGTGGTCGGCAGTACGGCGACCGAGAAGTAGTCCTTGCCCGCGAGCGAGGAGGTGAAGGTGGAGCCGTCGACCGTCCAGGTGGCGCCGGTCGGGGCGAAGGCGACGTAGTCGTGGCCGTTGATCGTGTAGCCGATCGTCGAGCCGGAGCGGGACCACACGTCGACGGTCGCGTCGGAGGCCGCCTTGATCCGTGCGTCACCGCCGGTCGCCCGGAAGTAGGCGAACGGCAGACCGGAGCCGATGGTCGCCCGCAGGGTGTGCGCCCCGTCGCTCAGGTAGGGGCTGACGGTCCAGTCGCTCCAGTCGTCGACCTTCACCTCGGGGGCGGCCAGACCCGAGACACCGGCGACGAAGTCCTCCTGGTAGTTGAAGTGGTACTCGCCCACGCCCTTGGCGCCGCCGGATATCGCCGGCTTGGTGCTGTAGGAGAAGCCCAGTCCGCCCGACTGGGCGCGGAAGCCGAGGGGCTGGGCGAACAGGGGTTCCCCGTAGGCGCAGTTGGTGCGCTTCCAGAGGATCGACGACCACCAGTCGTTGGTGGGTACGGCACCTGACGGGGCGTTGGCCGTGACCCAGTGGCGTGGATTGGTGGACAGGTCCGCGCAGCCCGAGGGCAGCGGGCCGGGCGCCTTGGTGGTGTAACTGCCCTGGCCCACCGTGTCGGCGTCGGCCGTGCGGGGAGTGAGGACGGCCAGGGCCGCGCCGAGCAGGGCGGCGACGGCCAGGAACACCGCCGCGCGCCGGTTCAGCGCCGTTCTGTGGGGCTGATCGCTGTCTCTTGACATGTGTGGGCATCTCCCGAACGTGGGGTCGCGCGTGCGCTCCGGCACGCGACGAGGTCGAGGACATGGAGACGTGCACCGCTCCCAGGTTGGGTTTGAGAGCGCTCTCAGAACGTTGAGGCTAGGCAGGGCCTGACAACGCGTCAATACATCGCGCAATCACCGTTTACCGGACGGTCATCCCTTCGCAACAGGGGGATGGTGGGGCGGAGGGACATCTGAAGCGGGCAGGAGTTGTGAGAGCGCTCTCAGACGTGCCTCCGGCCCACCGGCAGCGGCACGGGCCCGGGCGAAGACGCCCGGGCCCGTGTGCTCCCTCTGGTCGGCTCGTCGGCTCGTCAGCCGAGGCCGGCGGACTTCAGCCAGGCCTTGGCCGCGTCCAGCGGGTCCTTGTTCTGCGACTGCACCTGGGTGTCGAGGTCGAGCAGGGTGGCCGTGTCCAGCTTGGCCGAGACGGCGTTGAGCGCGTCGACGCCCTTCTGGTTCAGGCCCGACTTGTAGACCAGCGGCTGTACGTTCTCGAACCCGAAGAGGTTCTTCGGGTCCTGCAGGACGACGAACTTCTCCTTGGAGATGGTCGGGTCCGTGGTGAAGACGTCCGCGGCCTGCACGGTGTTCTTCTTCAGCGCCGCCTGGGTGAGCGGGCCGCCCGCGTCGAGCGCCTTGAAGGACTTGAACTCCAGCCCGTAGACCGACTTCAGGCCGACCAGACCCTGCTGCCGGGTCTGGAACTCCGGCGATCCGCCGAGGACCATGTCCTTCGCGGCGTCCTTGAGGTCCGCGACGGAGGACTTCTCCGTCAGGCCGTACTTCTTGGCGGTCTGCGCGTTGACCGTGACGGAGTCCTTGTCCTGCGCGGGCGCCGGCTTCAGCAGCGTCAGCTTGGGGTCCAGCTTGGAGTTGATGGCGGCCGTCGTCGCCTCGACCGTCTTCGGCGCGGCCTTCTTGTCCAGGTACGCCAGCAGCGCGCCGTTGTACTCGGGCAGGACGGTGACGGAGCCGTTCTTGAGCAGGCCGTAAGTGGTCTCGCGGCTGCCGATGTTGGGCCGGTAGCTGACCTTGAGGCCCTTGGCCTTCAGGGCCTCGCCGTAGATGTCGGCGATCAGGATGCTCTCGGCGAAGTTGTTGGAGCCGACGACGACGGTGTCGCCCGCGGCCTTCTTCTCCGCGAGGGGGTTGTCGCTCTTGCCGCCGGACGACGAACACCCCGCGACGAGCGCCGCGGTGACGGCGAGGACGACGGCGGCGGCGCCGGAGCGCTTCGTGGTTGACCTGGTGCTCTTCGTGTGAGAAGTCACGGTTCCCGTTCCGGGCTGAGGAGTTGGCACGTCGTATTCCGATCCAATCCAGGGGGTTCTCGGTCAGTCAAGTGCGGCCGGGTCACCGATCGGCCTCGATGGACGCTCTCCACCCGAGGGAGGTCGGATACCCGCCCGCGGGTCAGCCGCTGCGGCGCACCCCGGGCGACACCGCCCAGCGCGCCACCGCCCAGAACAGCGCGAGCGTGGCCAGCGCCAGCACGGCGACCAGCGCGGCGCCGCCGACGACCTTCTCGTAGTCGCGCTGGTAGAGGCCGTCGACGATGTAGCGGCCGAGGCCGCCGAGGCTGACGTAGGCAGCGATGGTGGCCGTGGAGACGATCTGGATGGCCGCCGAGCACAGGCCGCTCAGGATCAGCGGGAGCGCGGCGGGCAGTTCGACGTGGAAGAGGATGCGGGACTCCCCCATCCCCATGCCCCGCGCGGCGTCCACCGGCGAGGGGTCGACGGACCGCAGCGCCTCGTACGTGGTCACGAGGATCGGCGGTACGGCGAGCACGACCAGCGGGATCATCACCGGCACCAGGCCCAGGCCGAGCACGATGAACATCAGCACCAGCAGGCCGAAGCTGGGCAGCGCCCGCCCGGCGGTGGCGATCAGGGCGAGGGCGTTGCCGCCGCGCCCGTAGTGGCCCGTGACCAGGCCGACCGGGAGTCCGATGAGGGCGGCGAGCGCGAGGGCGATGAGGGAGTACCGGATGTGCTCCCCCACGCGCGTGGGGATGCCGTCGTAGCCGTGCCAGTGGGCGCTGTCGCCGAAGAAGGCGTTGACGAAGTGCAGTACGTTCACCGGGCGGCGTCCTCCAGGGCGGGCGCGGCCGCTTCGGGCCGGGCCTGGGTGGTCCGCGTAGTGCGGCGGCCGGTGCCGCGCGGCATCCAGGGGGTCAGCGCGAGGCGCAGGAGGACCAGCGCGGCGTCCGCGAGGACCGCCAGGGCGGCGGTGGTGACCACGGAGTTCACCGCCAGCTCGGGCCGGTTGTAGATGTTGGCGTCGTGCAGCAGGTTGCCCAGCGCGCCCTGGTTGCCGATCAGCATCCCGACGCTGACGAGGCTGATGCTGGAGACGGTCGCCACACGCAGCCCGGCGATGATCGCGGGTGCGGCGATCGGCAACTGCACCTGGAGATAACGCCGTACGGGCCCGAGGCCCATGGCGGTGGCCGCGGCGAGCGTCTCCCGCGGCACCGAGCGGACCCCCTCGACGATCGCCGGGACGAGCACGACGAGGCTGTATACGGCGAGCGGGATCATCACCGTGACCTCGGTCTGGCCGGTGTAGTCGATGAGGACGACGAAGAAGGCCAGCGAGGGGATCGCGTACAGCACGGTCGTGACGCCCAGCACGGGCGGGTACAGCCAGCGGAACCGCACGCACAGCTGCGCGATCGGAAGAGCGGCCAGCAGGCCCGCGAGCACCGGCAGCAGGGCCTCGCGCAGGTGCAGGCCGATCAGGCCGAGCCAGCTGTGCTGGAGGTCGCTCGGGATGTCGAAGAAGCGGTTCATCGGGCGGCCTCGGCGTCGGCACGAGCGCCGGCGTCGACCTCGGCTTCGGCGCCGGCGTCGGCGCGGCCCTGGGCGTGGGCGCTGCGGATCGCCTCGCCGATGGTCGCCTGCGAGACGACGCCGGCCACCCGGCCGGTACCGTCCACGGCGACCGCCCAGCCGGTCGGCGACAGCACGGCGCCGTCGAGCGCGGCGCGCAGCGAGTCCCTGCCGTGGGCGAAGGGCCGCCCGTACGGCAGGAGCCGGGCGGGATCCACGTCCCCGGCGGTCAGCGCGGCGGGCTCGCTCCAGCCGAGCGGCCTGCCGTCCGCGTCCGTGACGAGCAGGTAGGGCGCGTCCGTCGCGGCGCGGGCGGCGATCTGCTCGGCGGTGGAGTCCACCGCGACGACCGGTGCCGTCGTCAGCTCCAGTTCCGCGGAGGCGAAGAAGGACAGCCGGCGGATGCCGCGGTCGGTGCCGAGGAAGTCCTCGACGAAGGCGTCCGCGGGCGCGGACAGCAGTTCGGCGGGCGGCGCGAACTGGGCGAGCCTGCCACCGGTGCGCAGCACCGCGACCATGGTGCCCAGCTTGATCGCCTCGTCGATGTCGTGGGTGACGAAGACGATCGTCTTGCCCAGCTCGGCCTGGATGCGGAGCAGCTCGTCCTGGAGTCCCTTGCGCACCACCGGGTCGACGGCGGAGAACGGCTCGTCCATCAGCAGGACCGGCGGGTCCGCGGCGAGCGCCCGCGCCACGCCGACGCGCTGCTGCTGGCCCCCGGAGAGCTGGTACGGATAGCGTTTGGCGAGCGCGGAGTCGAGCCCGACCCGCTCCATCAGCTCCGCCGCCCGGGCGCGGGCCCGCTGCCTGCCCCAGCCGAGCAGCCGGGGGACGGTCGCGATGTTGTCGACGATGGTGCGGTGCGGGAAGAGGCCCGCGTTCTGGATGACGTAGCCCATGGACCGGCGCAGGGCGTTGACGGGCTGCTTCCTGATGTCGGCGCCGTCGAGAAGGATGGCGCCCTCGGTAGGCTCCACCATCCGGTTGATCATGCGCAGGGTCGTGGTCTTGCCGCAGCCGGACGGGCCGACGAGGACGGTGATGGAGCGGTCCGGGATCTCCAGCGAGAGCCGGTCGACCGCCACCGTGCCGTCCGGATACCGCTTGGTGACTGAATCTATCCGTATCAAAACGCCGAGTGCCCTTCGGGTCTGGCGGGCTTTCCCCGCTCTCGCCCACGGTCGCGCGGGCCGTGCCCGGAGAGTCTAATAGGATCTGTCCGGCCGATCATGCCGCAGGCGCGGGGTCTGGCACGCACTCCCCCAAGCTCTTCGAGCAGGGGGCACCCCCAGCCGCGTTGTCGTCACTCGCCGACGCTCCGCGTCGACTCCCTCCTCCGCCTTGCATCTGCACGCACCAGACCCCGCTCGCCGGCGTTGACCGGTCACCCTCGCCCTCCCGCGACTTGATCGGCCGGACAGGTCCTGGTCGCCCGAAGTGGCCGGCCCCCGGCGACGCGCGGCCCGGCGTCGAACAGAACACCGGGCCGGGCGTACGACCGTCAGTGGGCCCCGGGGCCTCCGCTGCCGAAGGACCCGCTGCCGCCCGGGCTCCAGCGGTGCCGGTGCTGGTCGTGGCTGCGCCGGGTGCCGGTGGCGTGGAGTTCGTACGGCATGAGCCGCGACCCGTCGTCGGCGTGTGCGTGCACCTCGTCCGGCTCCCTCAGCTCCCGGATCTCGTGGACCGCCCCGGTGACCGGCAGGTGCGGCTGTTCGGCCTCGCTGGGCCGGTCGGGCTCCCTGAGCATCACCCTGATGCCCAGCCAGACCGCCCAGACCAGCCCCCCGACCACGACGAGGAGCCCGAGGATGAAGGCCGTGACCACCGCCCAGGAGTGCGGCGACGCGGCCAGTACGACGTTGGAAGCTGTGACCATGTTTTTCCCACCCGCCTCCGCCGAGGAAAGTGAAGAGTGCCGGTGACGCGCAGAACGTCACCTGTGTCACACAGTGTCCCACCGTCCCGGTCAGCCGCAAAGCGCGGAGCCGCCCGGGCCGGGCACCGCCCTACTCGTCGGCCGGCGCCAGCCGCAGCGAGATGCTGTTGATGCAGTACCGCTGGTCGGTCGGGGTGGGATACCCCTCACCCTCGAACACGTGTCCGAGATGCGATCCGCAGCGTGCGCACCTGACCTCGGTGCGCACCATTCCGTGCGAGTGGTCCGCCACCAGCTCCACGGCGTCGGTGTCCTTCGGGTCGTAGAAGGACGGCCAGCCGCAGTGGGACGCGAACTTGGTGGTGGAGGTGAACAGTTCGGCCCCGCAGGCCCGGCAGGAGTAGACGCCCTCGGTCTTGGTGTCGGTGTACTCACCGACGAAGGCGGGCTCCGTGCCGGCCTGGCGCAGCACGGCGTACTCGGCCGGGGTCAGCTCGGCCCGCCACTGCTCGTCCGGCTTCTCGACGTCGTACGGCATTCGCCCTCAGCCCCTCACTTCGACAGACGGTCAAGGATGCGCGGCCCGAGGTCGGTGACGTCGCCCGCGCCCATGGTGAGAACGAGATCGCCGGGCTTGGCCATTCCCGCGATCACGTCCGGCACCTCGGCCTTGTCGTGCACCGCCGTCACGTCGGCGTCCGCGGCCCGGGCGGCGGCGATGATCAGCTCGCTGGTGACACCGGGGATCGGGTCCTCGCGGGCCGGGTAGATGTCGAGGACGACGGAGGCGTCCGCGAGGGCCAGTGCCTCGCCCATCTCCTTGCCGAGCTCCTGGGTGCGGGAGAACAGGTGCGGCTGGAAGACCACGTGGATGCGGGCGTCGCCGACCGCCGCCCGCATCGCCTCCAGGTCGGCCGTCATCTCCGTGGGGTGGTGGGCGTAGGAGTCGATCACCTGGACGCCGGCCGCCTCGCCCTTGAGCTGAAGGCGCCGCTTGACCCCGGTGTACGCGGCCAGCGCGGGGGCCAGTTCCGCGGCCGGGACGCCGAGGGCGGCGCCCGCGGCGAGCGCGGCGACGGCGTTGTGCGCGTAGTGGCGGCCGGGGACGGAGACGGTGAAGGTGAGTTCGGCGCCGTCCAGCAGGACGGTGACCTCGCTCTTCAGGCCCTGCGGCACGACGGACAGGATCCGCACGTCGGCGTCCGGCGCCTCGCCGTACGTCACCGTGCGCACCGAACCGGCCAGCCGCCGGGTGAGTTCGCGCGCGCCCTCGTGGTCCGAGGTGATCACCAGCGTGCCGCCGGGCACGATCCTCCCGGCGAAGGCCTCGAAGGACTCGTAGATCTCGTCCATCGAGGCGTAGTTCGCGTGGTGGTCGAGCTCGACGTTGAGGACGATGGCGACCTCGGGGGCGTACTTGTGGAAGCTGCGGTCCGATTCGTCGGCCTCGGCCACGAAGATCTCGCCCTCGCCGTGCAGCGCGTTGGAACCGGGGGCGTCGAGGTCGCCGCCGATGGCGTACGACGGCCGCAGGCCCAGCTCGGTGAGCGAGACCGCCAGCATGGAGGTGGTGGTGGTCTTGCCGTGGGTGCCGGCCACCGCGATCGGGCGCAGGCCGGTCATCAGCGCGGCGAGCGCGTCGGACCGGTGGACCACCGGGATGCCCAGTTCGGCGGCGCGGGCCAGCTCCGGGTTGTCCTCGCGGATCGCCGAGGAGACGACCACGCAGTCGGCGTCGTCGGCGAGGTGCTCGCGGGCGTGCCCGATGTGCACGGTCGCCCCGAGCGCCCGCAGCGCCTCGGCGGTCGCCGACTCCTTGGCGTCGCTGCCCGTCACCTTCGCCCCGCGCTGGGCGAGGATCTTCGCGATGCCCGACATTCCGGCGCCGCCGATGCCGATGAAGTGCGGTCGGTCCATGGCGGTAGGAAGGCCGGGTGCCATGCGCGTTTCTCCCCAGGTGGTACGACGAGCGGTACGACGACGGTCGCGCCCTCCGGCGGACGACGGTCGCGCCCTCCGGCGGAGGGCGCGACCAAGACTATGCCTTGCTGTGCGAGAACAGTTTCAGCACCGGCACTCCCACCTTGTGGCGCGCCCGCGAGGCCCAGTCGCGGTGGAAGAACTCCTCCACGTAGTGCGGGTCGGTCAGGACGATCACCTCGTCGGCCCCGGTCTCGCCGACCAGGCCCTTCAGGGCGTCCAGGGGGTGGTCCTCGACCAGCCGGCCCTCGGCCTCGCTGCCGGCCGCGCGCAGGGCCTTCAGGGACACCTCCAGGGCCTGCTGACCGGCGCTCTTGGCCTCCTCGCCCTCCGGGGTCTCACGCTCGCGCGCCGCCTCGTCGAGTTCGCCGAGCGCGATGTCGTCGATGGCCCGCAGCAGGCGGTCCGCCTGGTCGCCGCGCGGCTGGAGCAGCACGTGGAAGGCGACCGGCTCCTCCCCGTGAAGGGTGGTGACGAACTCCACGTCGGCGGACGTCAGGGCCTTCTCGATCATCAGTACGCTTGTGAACACCAGGCGCCTCTTCTCCTTCGAGGGCCCGCGGACCCTCTCTCCCCGTGGGCCGTCGCGGCCCCTGCGGAAACCATCCTGCCCCGTGATCGCACGGGTACTGCCGGATTTAGTGTGCCCAGCCGCAACAAAGCGGAACGATCAATTCCGCCATTCCCGGGACCAACGGCGGCCGACTCCGGGACCACCGGCGCCCGCGAAGGGGCCACGCAGCCGCCCCACCGGGGCCCGGCGGCCGCCGCGGAAGCGCCGGTTCCGTGGCAGTCCGCCGGGCCTGTGCCAGTTCCCCGGGTCCGTCGCGGCTCGCCCGGGGCCCCTCGCGCACGGTCAGTGCCCTCGTCGGACGGGTCGCCGCCGGCAGTCGCCGGACCGCGCACCCGGCTCGCCGGCCCCGGACGGTGGTCAGGCGCGGTGGTAGCGGGTGAAGAGGAAGCCGTCCTGCTCCAGGAGGGAGGCCAGGGTGAAGCGGCGCGGGACCGGGACCGGGGGGCCGCCCGCGATCCGCTGGGCGTCGCCCGCGGTCAGCATCGGGGAGACGGTCAGGCACAGCTCGTCGAGGACCCCGGCCGCCACCATCTGGCCCAGCAGGCGCGGGCCGCCCTCGGTCAGCAGGCGGGTGTGGCCCAGTCCGGCCAGCGCGGCGACCGCCCGCGCCGGGTCGACGCCCGCGCCGTCCCCGGCGGTCACCACCTTCGCGCCCGCCTTCCCGGCCGCCGCGACCCGGTCGGCGGGCGCCGCGGCCCCCGTCAGGACCAGCGTCGGCACCAGCGGCGAGGTGAACAGCGGAAGGGAGAAGTCCAGCTCCAGGCTCGCGGTGACGACCGCGATCGCCGGCGCCGGGCCCTGCCCGGCCGCCGCCCGCATCGCCGCGAACTCCTCGCGCGCGCGGGCCGGGCGGTACCCCTCCTGGCGTACCGTCTCCGCACCCACCACGACCACGTCCGCCAGCGCCCGCAGCGTGCCGAAGATCCGCATGTCGGCGGCGCTGGAGATGGGCTGCGAACGGCCCTCGTGCTGGGCCGCGCCGTCGAGCGTGGACACCATGTTGGCCCGCAGCCAGGACCCCCGGCCCCCGGGGCCGGGCTCCGGGTAGGCGTAGGCGGCGGCCAGCTCGGACAGGCTCCACTCCCGGTCCGCCGGGGCGCCGGGCACGTGCGCACCACCGGCCCCGCGGGCCTCTCCCGGGGCCTGGGCTGCTGTTTCGTCGGTCACAGGGAACAGGCGTCGCATGACGTGCAGTGTTCCACGCGGCTTAGCATGGGGAACCGTGTCCTCCTCCACCGCCGCCTCCGGCCGCCTCCGTCCGACAGCCGACGCGGCCCCGCAGTCCCTGTGCGCCCGCGAGCCCCACGTCCCGGCCGACCGGCTGGTCGCCGAGATGGTGCCGCCGCCGCGCTTCGACGCGGTGCGCTTCGCCACGTACATCCCGGACCCGAAGCAGCCGAGCCAGACCGAGGCCGTGGGAGTTCTGGAGGACTTCGCGGCCGGGCTCGGCGGGGCGCACGCCACCGGCTCCGGCAAGCGCGGCCTCTTCGGACTCGGCCGAGGCCGGGCCAAGGCCGCGAAGGCCCCGGCCGGCCCCCGCGGGGTCTACCTGGACGGCGGCTACGGCGTCGGCAAGACCCACCTGCTGGCCTCCCTGTGGCACGCCGCCCGGGCCGAGCCCGCGCTCAAGGCCTTCGGCACCTTCGTGGAGCTGACCAACCTGGTCGGCGCCCTCGGCTTCCAGAAGACGGTTGAGACCCTCTCCGGCCACCGGCTGCTCTGCATCGACGAGTTCGAACTGGACGACCCGGGCGACACGGTGCTGGTGTCCACCCTGCTCGGCAAGCTCGTCGACGCGGGCGTCGCGCTCGCCGCCACCTCCAACACCCTGCCCGGCAAGCTCGGCGAGGGCCGGTTCGCGGCCGCCGACTTCCTGCGCGAGATCCAGGGGCTGTCGGCCCGCTTCCGGACGCTGCGCATCGACGGCGAGGACTACCGCCACCGCGGTCTGCCCGACGCACCGGCTCCCTACTCCGAGGAGCAGGTGACGAAGACGGCGTACGCCACCGAGGGCGCCTCGCTCGACGACTTCCCGCACCTGCTGGAGCACCTGGCCAAGGTCCACCCCAGCCGGTACGGCGCCCTGACCGACGGACTGCGGGCCGTGTGCCTGACCGACGTCCGGCCGGTGCCGGACCAGTCGACGGCGCTGCGCCTCGTCGTGCTCGCCGACCGGCTCTACGACCGCGAGGTGCCCGTCCTGGCCTCCGGTCTGCCCTTCGACCGGCTGTTCAGCGAGGAGATGCTGAACGGCGGCTACCGCAAGAAGTACTTCCGCGCGATATCCCGGCTCACCGCGCTCGCCCGGGACGCCAAGGGGCTCGTCGACGGCGACTGACGGTCACCGACAGACCCTCATTACCCGAGCGGCTCGCACTGATCAAGAGCCGGTTCGCGCCAACACACCCACACTTTTGAGGCTCTCTTCCTCGCGCGACGCGGAGTTGACCCTGCAAACTACTTTGCAGGGCTACCGTGTCTCTTGACCAGTAGTTGACCAACCATTGGTCGGAACCAGAGATGCGAGACGAGCGGAGGGAGGCGCATGTTCCGAGGTGGAACAGCCCGGACCGCGTTCGCCCTCCTCACCGCCATGCTGCTCGCCCTTCCCGTCTTCGCGGCGACCCCTTCCTTCGCATACGCGCATACCGTCCGTCATCCCGAGGCCAAGACTCCGACCGGAATCACACCCTCCGGCGCGGCGGCGCACCACCAGTCGGCGACGCCGCGTGACTGCGGCCCCGCCGGAAACCCGACCGGCCCCCTGCGCACCCGCGACCGCCAGCGCCTCGCCGACTCCGCTCCCGAGGCGCCCGAGCGCCCCGCGCTGAAGGACGTCCCGGCGGCCGCCCACGAGGCGGCCGGCCCCGGCGCCGCCCACTCCCGCACGTCCAGACCCCCGGCCGACCGCACCCCGGCGGCACTCCAGGTCTTCCGCTGCTGACGAGCGCGGCCGATCCCGCCGGACGGCACCACACGCTGCCGAGCACCGCGCCCCGCCTCGCGGCCCGACCCGCGAAGCAGCGCACCGTGCCGAGCGGCACGCCCTGTTGAGCGACACCTGACCCGGCCCCAGACCTCCCACCTCAGCCGAGCACCTCGGCCGAGAAGCACCGCCGAGCGGCTCCGCCGAGCTCCTCTCACCCTGCCGAGCAGCGAGCAGTCCCGCCGCGCAGCGGGCAGTCCTGCCGAGCGGCAGCGCAGTCTCCCCCCACCCGTCGTGCAGACCGGACGCGCCCCCACGGCGCGCCAGGAGGAGTCACCACACATGCAGCCCCTCATCGACAACGCCCGTACGTTCGGACAGCGCCCTGAGGAGTTCGCCGGGCTCGCCGAAGGCCAGTCCCCCCAAGTCCTGTTCATCACCTGCTCCGACTCCCGGGTCGTCCCGGCCCTGATCACCGGCGCCCGCCCCGGCGAGCTCTTCGAGCTGCGCACCGCCGGCAACATCGTGCCGCCGCACGCCTCGGGGCACCCCACCGGCGAAGCGGCGACCATCGAGTACGCCGTGGAAGTGCTGGGCGTGCGGGACGTCGTCGTCTGCGGCCACTCGCACTGCGGCGCCGTCGGCGCCCTCGTCCGCGGCGACGACCTGGACGCCGTACCCGCCGTACGGGACTGGCTGGCGGGCGCCACGCCCCGGCCGGAGGGCTCGGCCGAGGACCCGGCCGTCGCCGAGGGCGTGCAGAGCCACGTCCTGACCCAGCTGCTGCGGCTGCGCGCGTACCCCTGCGTCGCCGAGAAGCTGGACAGCGGCCGGCTGACCCTGCACGGCTGGTACTACGAGGTGCACACCGGCGCCGTACTGGCGCACCGCCCGCAGACCGACACCTTCACGGCCCTGTGAGCGGCGCCGTGACCAACAGGTTCCCGCATCTGCGGCAGGACTTCGCCGCCTCGCTGGTCGTGTTCCTGGTCGCGCTGCCGCTGTGCGTCGGCGTGGCCGTCGCCTCCGGCGTCCCGGCCGAACTGGGCCTGGTCACCGGCATCGTGGGCGGCATCGTCACCGGGCTGCTGCCCGGCAGCAGCCTGCAGGTGTCCGGCCCGGCCGCCGGTCTGACCGTGCTCGTCTTCGAGGCGGTCCGCCAGTTCGGGCTGCCCGCGCTCGGGGTCGTCGTGCTGGCCGCCGGAGTGCTCCAGCTGGTCCTGGGCGCGCTGAAGTGGGGGCGCTGGTTCCGGGCCATCTCGCTCTCGGTGGTCGAGGGAATGCTGGCCGGCATCGGACTGGTGATCATCGCGGGCCAGCTGTACGCGGCGGCGGGGCTCAAGGCCCCGGCGTCCGGCCTCGCCAAGATCGCGGGGCTGCCGGGGGCCGCCGTCGACGCCCTGCGCAGCACCGAGGCGCTCGTCTCGCTCGCGGTCGGTGCCGGCACCATCGCCGTGCTGGTGCTGTGGCAGCGGACGCCGCGGCGGGTCCGCGCGGTGCCGGGCGCCCTCACCGCCGTACTGCTGGCCACGGTCGTGTCCCTGGCCCTCGGGCTGCCGGTGGCCACGGTCGAGGTGCGGGGCCTCTTCGGCGCGGTCCAGCCGCCCGGCGCCGAGGCCTTCGGCGTGCTGGGCCGTCCCGCGATCTTCGGCACGATCCTCGCCTTCGCTCTCATCGCCTCGGCGGAGAGCCTGTTCAGCGCGGCGGCCGTGGACCGGCTGCACAGTGGCCCGCGCACCCGGTACGACAGGGAGCTGATGGCCCAGGGAGCCGGCAACGCGGTGTGCGGGCTGCTCGGCGCGCTGCCGATGACCGCCGTGATCGTGCGCAGCTCCGCCAACGTCCAGGCCGGCGCCCGCACCAAGGCCTCCCGGGTCCTGCACGGCGTCTGGCTGCTGCTGTTCGCGGCTCTGCTCCCCGCGGCCCTGGCGCTCATACCCCTGCCCGCCCTCGCCGCTGTCCTCGTGCACGCGGGCTGGAAACTGATCCCGCTCCGGCAGCTCGTGTCGCTGTGGCGCGGGTATCGGGGCGAGGCGCTGATCCTGGTGGTGACGGCCGTGTCCATCGTCGCCGTGAACATGTTCGAGGGGGTGCTGATCGGTCTGGCCCTGTCGGTCGCCAAGACCGCCTGGGAGGCGTCGCACGTGAGGCTGGAGGTCGTCGACAAGGGTGCCGGTCCGGTGCGGGCGCGTCTGGCGGGCAACGCGACCTTCCTGCGGCTGCCGAAGATCCTCGACAGCCTGGAGGCGCTCCCCCAGGACCGTCCCGTGGAACTGGACCTGTCCGGACTGCACCATCTGGACCACGCCTGCCGTACGGCGCTGGAGAGCTGGGCCGAGCGGCACAGCGCGGCCGGCACCGACCCGGTGAAGGTCACGGCTCCGCGGGCCGCGACCCATGCGGAGGCCCCGGCGCCGTAACCGTCCCGCGCGCCGGACCGCGGTCGTGGCCCTGGCCTCGACCGCGGTCTCATACCGGGCATATCGTTTGGGAAAGGCGCAAAAGTGCCGAGCGGCTGACGAGAGGTCGTCGTCATGCTTCAGGAATTGGTGGCCATACTGATCACCGCCGGGGTCGCGGGCCTCGTGTACGTCGCGGCAGGCGTACGGATCGTCAAGCAGTTCGAGCGCGGGGTGGTGTTCCGGCTCGGCCGGCTGAACGGGGACGCGCGCACGCCCGGCCTGGCGTTGATCATCCCGTTCGTGGACCGGCTCTACAAGGTCAACATGCAGATCGTCACGCTCCCGATCCCCGCCCAGGAGGGCATCACCCGGGACAACGTGACCGTGCGCGTGGACGCCGTCGTCTACTTCAAGGTCGTCGACGCGCCGAACGCGCTCATCCGGGTCGAGGACTACAAGTTCGCGGTCTCGCAGATGGCCCAGACGTCCCTGCGTTCGATCATCGGCAAGAGCGACCTCGACGACCTGCTCTCCAACCGGGAGAAGCTCAACCAGGGCCTGGAGCTGATGATCGACAGCCCGGCCGTCGGGTGGGGCGTGCAGATCGACCGGGTCGAGATCAAGGACGTGTCCCTGCCGGACACGATGAAGCGGTCCATGGCCCGGCAGGCGGAGGCCGACCGGGAGCGCCGGGCCCGGATCATCAACGCGGACGCCGAGCTCCAGGCCTCGAAGAAGCTGGCGGAGGCGGCCCAGCAGATGGCGGAGACGCCCTCCGCGCTCCAGCTGCGGCTGCTGCAGACGATCGTGGCGGTGGCCGCAGAGAAGAACTCCACCCTCGTCCTGCCCTTCCCGGTCGAGCTGCTGCGCTTCCTGGAGCGCGCCCAGCAGCCGGAACAGGACCAGGCGCACCCGGCCGGTCAGGACGCCACGGCCAAGGGCGGCACCCCGCGTACGGCCGCGGGGCCCCCAGGCATCGAACCGTCCCTCGCCCCGACCCAGGCGGCGCCGTCCGCCCCGCTCCCCCGGGACGTCCGGCCGACGCCGACGAGCACGCCGTAGGCCGGGCGGGGAGCCGCCGGGGTGGGGCGGGCGCAGAGCCGCCGGGAGGGGCCGGCCGGGACGCCGGCGCGGCCCCTGCCGATGCCGGTGTGGCTGGCGGGGCCGTCGCGGCGGGGCTAGCGTGCCCGGCATGCGCAACAGGCTCGTGATCTTCGCCGCGGTGGCGGCCCTGGGGCTCGTCTCGTCGTGCGGCGACGACGAAGGCGGCTCGGGCGTGCCCACGCCCACGGCCGCGCGGCGGATCGCGGTGTCCAGCCCGGCGTTCGGCGACGGCGGCACCATCCCCCGCCCCTACACGTGCGACGGCGAGGACGTCTCGCCGCCGCTGACCTTCACCGGTGCCCCCGCGCACACGACCGGCCTCGTCCTGCTGCTCGAGGACCCCGACGCGCCGCGCGGCCCCTTCACGCACTGGCTGATGTGGGACATCGACCCGCACACCACGGGGGTGCCCGCCGGCCGGACGCCACCGGGAGCCACGCAGGGCCGCAACAGCTTCACGAAGGCCGGTTACAGCGGCCCCTGCCCGCCCGTGGGCAAGCCGCACCGCTACGTCTTCACGGTGTACGCCACCGACCGGCGGCTCGGCCTCGCCACCGACGCCACGGCGGACGACGTACGCCGGGCCGTGAACGGCCACGCGCTGGCGGTCGGATCGCTGACCGGGCGCTACGGCCGCTGACCTGGGACCTCTTTCGGATCTTGCCGTGGGTCGCGGGCCCTGGCCGGCTCCGGGCGGGCACGGCACCCCGTCGGGTGCCCAGTGCGCGCCGGATGGTGACCCGGCAGGCCGGCCGGGTCAGTCGAAGACAGCGTGGACGACCAGGTAGGCGATGCCCAGGAGGATCCCCAGGGCGAGGGCCGGTATGGCCAGCAGTTTGGCCGTCCACGCCAGGCTCTTGGTCACGCTGGTCGACGCCATGGAGTACCGGTCGGGGCGGGCGGCGACGTCGTACGCCCCGACGGCGCCGCAGATCAGCGCCGCCAGCGCCGTGAGCAGCGCGGTGGTCAGCGACGGCAGCAGCGGGGTGCCGCGGACGTGGTCGACGAGGTGGCTTCCATGGGCGTGGGTCCAGTTCACGACCGCCGGCACCGCCGTGACGGCTGCCACGACGAGGGTCGTCACCGACGAGAGGGCGAGCACCAGGGCGGCGGTGGCGAGTGCGGGCGCGCGCCGGGCCGAGCGGCTCGTCGGGCTCCGGGGCGGGGTCCCGTCGGTGCCCGCCTGTACCGTCGCCGGCGGAGGCGGGGGCGGTGCGGGAGACGGCCGGTCCGGGGCGGACTCCTTGGACGGCGGGCGTTTTTTCGCGGCGGGTCCGGGGGTGCGGGAGGCCAGGACGGTGTCCCGGGAGTCCGGCGCGGCCGGTCGCCGGCGCGGCCGGCTCACTTGGTCGGGCGGTCCGGACGGCCGGCCCGGTTGACCAGTGGATTCGGCGGCGGGCGTCTCGTCGCGGGGCGGGGACACCGGGGCCGCCACGGTCGGCGTCGGTCGCGAAGGGGCCTGGGGCGAAGGGGCCTGGGGCGAGGTGATCCGCGCCGTGACCGGCCGGGGGCGGGACGGGCCACCGGCACCGCCGTCGTCCCGCGCGGGCGAAGGCTCCTGGCCGTCGCCGTCCTGTGCGGGGGCCGGGCCCTCGGGGACCGCGTGCCCGGGAGCCGCGGGCACGGGGGCCGCGTGCCCGGGGGCCGCGGGCTCCGGTGCCGGCTGCTCGGGGGCCGGTGCGATCTCGACCTCCGTGTGCAGCCTGGCGTCCCCGGCGACACCCTTGAGCACGATGTCGCCGCTCCGGTGCCCCGGCGTCGAGGTGTCGACCCGGACCTCCAGACCCTCGGCGGACTCCTCGATCCGCAGCCAGTCGCCCGGGGCCTGCGGCTCGCAGCAGCAGGCCAGGGGCGGGCCCTGGAGGCGCACGGACAGCGTCGGGGCGGGCGCGTCCTGCGGTACCCGGCCGAAGTCCAGGCGCGCCGGGGACGGCCGGACGGCGACCTCGCGCAGGGCCCGGCTCGCCACGTCCGCGACCGACTGGATGTCGTTCTGCGCCACGTCCGCCAGTGCCCGCCGCGCTCCTTCGGCGATGGAGAGGTCGTCGTTCTCCATGCGGAGGTTCAGCTCCGCCACCGCGCCGAGGCGGGTGTACATCACCTTGCTGCGCATGGCGGTGCGCAGGGCGGCCGGAATGGGGGTGGGGTCGATCGTGCAGCGGCAGCGGCGCCGGCTCTGCGCCACATGCATGTCGCCCTGGAGTTCGGAGGTGCAGCTCGGGGTCTGGTTCGGGTTCTGCTCCCGGACGTGGTCGTAGACGTAGTCGTAGAGCTCGTTGAGGGAGACCCAGCCGTCGCCGTCGCGGTCGGCCTCGCCGCTCTCCAGGCCCTGCACCACGGCGTGGGTGAACACCGAGGGCCGGGGGCCGGTGTTTTCGGCGAGTTCACTGCCCTCGAAGGCGTACTCCATGGAGTTGGACGCGGTGATGACGGCCCAGCCCCGGCCGCCGCCGAGCTTGGTGCCCGCGAAGGACTCCAGGACGTTCACGTCGTGCGCGGCGCGCACCGCGGACGCGCTCCGGGAAAAGGCGCCGCCGTAGCAGCAGTCGAGGAACAGCACGGTCGTGTGGGCCCGGGTGCGGAACATGCAGTGGCGGACGAACTGGGCGGCGACCGCGGTGGAGCCGAGGAGACGCGGATCGGTGTCGCCGGCCGCGAAGTACAGTTCGCCGGATTCGCTCTTGAGGCCGTGGCAGGAGAAATGCAGCAGGAGCGTGTCGCCCGGCCGGCCGTCGGAGAAGAAAGCCTCTACGCGCCGCTCTATGACATGGGCCGGCTCGTTTTTCACGACGTCCACCGCGAAGTCGCCGATCTGCGGATCGTGCAGCACGTCGGCGAGCGCGACGGCGTCCTGGGCCGGCGCCCTCAGCCTCCTGAGCCCGGCGTCCTGGTAGCTGTCGTTGGCGATGATCAGCGCGCGCCGCGATGCGCCCATGGCTATGTCCCCACGGTGGAGTGGCGGCGGACGAACAGGTCGAACGCCTCCGTCACCTGTTCCGGCGTCGCCTCGGAGATCTCCAGCACGTCGTCGTCCATGGTCAGGCGCAGCGAGGGGCGGCTGTCGCGGCACCGGCCCCACCAGTCGCGCACCACGGCCACGACCTGGTTGAGCGCGGTGACGGAGCCGCCGAGGCTCACCAGCAGGGCGCCGATCTGGGTGACGTCCACCGCGCGGGCGCCGGGCGGTGCCTCGCCACCGGGAAGGGGCGTCACGTCGTCCACGTCGGTCTGGAGCAGTTCCGCACGGAGATATCCGGTCAGCGTCTCCACGCGTTCGGCTTCGGCGCCCTCCTCGGAAAGGAGGATCTGCAGCTGCTTTTCCACCGGCTCGGCCCCTTTGTTCTGCTCGTCGGGGCGGCGCAGAGTCGGACCACGGATGGCTCTACGTCTTGTTTCTCCAAGTCTCGCCCGCGGACCGTGCGATGGCAAATCAAATGCGCCATTTAATAGCGCGTTGAATTGTTACCGTCCGAAAGAAGTTGAGGCGAAAAGCTTCTCGGAATTCCACCGTAAATCGGGGGTGCGCTCCGGATCCGGTGGGTGGCGGCCGGGCGGGTGACCGCACAGTCGCGCCGCCGTTCATATGACCGGAGGTGGTCCTAACGTACGTTCGGTGACCCCATTCGTCAGACTGGTAAGACCTGTAAGCCTTGTACTACACGTACGACTTGTACGACGGGCGACCGCGGTCTGCCTCCTGGGCACCGCCCTCGCCGCCTGCGGGACCACCCACGCCCCCCGCGCCGACCGGCCCGGCCCCTCGAAGTCCCCCGCCTCCCCCTCCGCCGTGGAGCCCTCCCGGCCGCCCTCCCTGGCCCCCGGCCCCGGCGGCCTCACCCCGGTCTTCAGCCACGGCCCGCGGACCAGGGGCAAGACGGTCGCGTTCACCTTCGACGCCGACATGACCGCCGACCAGGGGCCGCGCGCGGCGGCGGGCGAGCACTTCGACAACCCGGCGCTCATCGCCACCCTGCGCTCGCTGAAGGTGCCGGCCACCGTGTTCATGACCGGCCGGTGGGCCGAGGAGTACCCGGAGGAGGCCCGCTCCATCGGCCGGGACCCGCTCTTCGAACTCGCCAACCACTCCTACAGCCACTACGCGTTCACCGGCGACTGCTACGGCCTGCCGAGGGTCTCCGCCGACCGGATGCGGCCGGACGTGGAGCGCGCGTACGAGGAGTTCCGCAAGGCGGGCGTGCCTCACCCGATGCCGTACTTCCGTTTCCCCGGCGGCTGCTACGACCAGCGGGCGCTGCGGGCGCTCAGCGGGCTCGGGGTGACCGCGGTGCAGTGGGACGTGATCAGCGGCGACGCCTTCGCGACGGACGCGGACGCGGTGGAACGGCAGGTGCTCGACGGGGTGCGGCCGGGATCGGTCGTCGTCATGCACTGCACGCGCAGCGCGGCCCCGACCACCGAGCGCGTGGTGCGCGCAGTGGTGCCGGAGCTCCGCAGGAAGGGGTACCGCTTCGTGAAGGTGTCCGAGCTGATCGGCGAGTCCACCGGCCGCTGACCACCGGTCCCGCGCCGAAGGCGCCCCACCTGCCCGCCGTGAGCGCGGCGCGGGGTTGGCACACTGGTGGGCGTGAACAACGACATCCCCGTTCAGGAGAGCCCGTTCCGGTCCGAGCCCGGTGTCCGCGACCAGGCGCCGCAGTTCGTGCTGCCGCTGGTGGTGCGGATCGAGCGGGCCGCTCCCCCGGCCCGTACGGACGCGCTGGAGACCGCGGCCCGGGCGGTCCTGGTGATGCTCGCCGACGAGCGGTCGCTCGGCGACGGGGAGTGGGCGCGGGCCGTACGGGACTGGCAGGACGCCCGGATCCGGAAGGTGGTCCGGCGGGCGCGCGGTGCCGAGTGGCGGCGGGCCGAGGAACTGCCCGGGATCACGGTCACCGGCAAGTCGGCGGAGGTACGGGTCTTCCCGCCGGTCCCCCTGGACGGCTGGCCCAAGGAACTGGCCAAGCTCCAGGTCTCCGGAACCGATCTCGACGATCCCGAACCGCCCGCCCCGGCCGACCCGGGCACGCCCGTGCTGTGGCTGAGCCCGGACCTGGAGATGTCCGCGGGCAAGGGTATGGCCCAGGCCGGGCACGGTGCCCAGCTCGCCTGGTGGGAGCTGACGGACGGGGAGCGCGAGGCCTGGCGGGACGCCGGGTTCCCGCTCGCCGTGCGCACCGCCGGGCCGGACCACTGGCGCCGCCTGACCGGGAGCGGGCTGCCGGTGGTGCGCGACGCGGGCTTCACCGAGATCGCTCCCGGGTCCTGCACGGTGGTCGCCGACCATCCGGCGCTGCGTTAGCCCCGTCCTCCCTCGTTCCGTCGCCCACCGCCCTGTCCCCCACTGTCCCGTCGCCCACCGTCGCGTCGCCGCCCGAACCTCAAATGTTGCTCTGAAGACGGGGCCGCGCGGTTCGGGGGCGCGCCGCGGGGCCATACCCCCGTCACGCCGGTACCGGCCCCGCAGCAGGGGCCGAGGGGCCGAAGGGGACGGCACGGGGTGCCGGGCGCGGGGAGGCGGGCGGGGGCCCGGAGGAGGGGACGATGGAGCGACTGGGGACGGGCATCGGCTGGCGGCCGGAGATCGCGGACGCCGTGGAGCACATGCCGGGCGTCGACTGGGTCGAGGTCGTGGCCGAGAACGTGTGCCCGGGGCACCTCCCCGAGTCGCTGCTGCGGCTGCGGGCCCACGGGGTGACCGTGGTGCCGCACGGCGTGGGGCTCGGCCTCGGCGGCGCCGAACGGCCCGACGAGGGCCGGCTGACCGCCCTCGCCGAGCGAGCGCAGGCGCTGGGGTCGCCGCTGGTCACGGAGCACATCGCGTTCGTACGAGGGGGCGGCCCGCTGACCGCCTCCCCGCGTCTTGAGGCGGGGCACCTGCTCCCGGTGCCGCGCACCCGGGACGCCCTCGACGTGCTCTGCGAGAACGTGCGCATCGCGCAGGAGGCGCTGCCGGTGCCGCTCGCGGTGGAGAACATCGCCGCCCTGCTGGCGTGGCCCGCCGAGGAGATGACGGAGGGTCAGTTCCTCTACGAGCTGGCGGACCGTACGGGCGTCCGGCTGCTGATCGACGTGGCCAATCTGCACACCAACCACGTCAACCGCGGCGAGGACCCGGCCAAGGCGCTCGCCGAACTGCCCGTGGAGGCCATCGCCTACGTGCATGTCGCGGGCGGCTTCGAGCGGGACGGCGTGTGGCACGACAGCCACGCCCACCCGGTCCCGCGGCCCGTCCTCGGCATCCTGGCCGACCTCGCCTCGCGGGTGTCGCCGCCCGGGGTCCTGCTGGAACGCGACGAGAACTTCCCCGAACCGGTCGAGCTGGAGCGGGAGTTGGAAGCGATCCGGCAGGCGGTGCACGCGGGCCGCACCACGGCCGCGATCCGGCCGGGCGCCCCCACGGCACCCCGGCCGACGGGACCGGCCGCCGGCGACCCGCGTCCGGCGAGCACCGCCACCGCGCCGGACCCGGCGGACCCCACCACACCGGGCCGGGCGGCCCCCGCCGCCACCGGATCCCGCCCGGCGGACCCCACCGCCGTACCGGACCCGGCGCACAGGGCGAGCACCGCCGCCGTTCCGCCCCCTGCCGGCTCTGCCGCCGCCGGCGCGCGTCCGGCGCTCCCCGGCGCCGATCCGCGCCCCGGTCCGCACGACGCCCTGCGGGAGGTCGGCCTCGGAAGTGCGCGGCAGCGGGTCGCTCTCGCGCAGACCGCGCTGCTGTCGGCGCTCGTCGCCGGGACGCCCGTGCCGGAGGGGTTCGACCGGGTGCGGCTGGGCGTGCAGGCGCGGGCGCTCGCGTCGAAGCGGGCGAGCGTGGTGGCGAAGGTGGCGCCGGAGCTGCCCGCGATCCTCGGGGAGGGGTACCGCTCCGCCTTCCTCGACTACGCGCACGGGCACCCGATGGCCGGAGGCTACCGGCGGGACGCGATGGAGTTCGCCGCTTTCCTGCTCGACGCCGGGCGGCCGCAGGAGGCGGAGACCCGGCGAGAGCTGCGGGAGTGGTGGCGGGAGCGGTCGGGCCCGGTTCCGAGGTCGGGGCGCCCGGCGGTGCGGATCTCCCGCGCCGCCCGCCGGATCCTGTCCCGGCGTTGACCGCTCCCACGCCCGCTCGCGCCCCTCGCCGATGGCCGGCGACCGGCGGACGACGGACGGCCGAGGGCCGGGCAACCGCCGAGAGACGGCCGACCGGCCGCGGTGTGCCGGACTTAACAGCCCCTGCGCCGCCAACGTCCGACTCACCCGTTCCTCTTCCCCTTTACCACGACATGTCCGCCGCACCTCCCGGCACATAACGCACCCCAAAGCCCGAATTGCACCGCATCATCCCCCGCGATGACCACCCCACGCCCCGCAGTAATATGCCAACTCCCCCGTCCCGAAGCGCACTGACGTGCGGTGCCGTAACAGGAGGCACCATGCGACCGCGACCCCCCGTCAGGGGCAGAGGCGTGTTCAGCGGTACCGGGATCATCGTCTCGGCGCTCGCCGCCACCCTCGTGGCGCTGCTCTTCCCGCTCTGGTCCTACGCCCACCGCCCGGCCGCCGCGTCCGCCGACGTGCTCAGCGCCGGGACGGTGGCGACACCGTACGGGCCGCTGTCCGCCCTCGACCGCGACTTCGTCACCAAAGTGCGGCTGGCGGGCCTGTGGGAACTGCCCGCGGGGCGGCAGGCCCAGCAGAAGGGCACCACCAGGGCCGTACGGGCGGCGGGGCGGCACCTCGTGGCGGGGCACGTGTTCCTGGACGGGCGGGTGCGCGACGTCGCCGCCAGGCTCGGGCTCGGCCTGCCCAACGAGCCCACCGCGCAGCAGAAGCAGTGGCTCGCCACCCTCGGCGCGGCGCACGGCGGGGAGTTCGACCGCCGGTTCGCCAACATCGCGCGCCTCGCGCACGGCAGGGTGTTCTCACTGGTCGCCCAGGTCCGGGCTAGCACGCAGAACACGCTCGTGCGCGCCCTCGCCGACGACGCGAACACGACGGTGCTGGACCACATCCGGGCGCTGGAGGCCACCGGGTTCGTCGACTTCGCCGCGCTGGCCGCGGACCTGGCCGCGAGCACCGGCCCCTCTCCCGGCGTCTCCTCCGGAACGCCCGCCCCGACCGTCGGCGCGGGTGAGGTCGTTCCGCTGACCCCGCCGGCGTCCCCGACCTACTCGCTCCCGCCGGCAGCCTCCAGCCCGCCCCCGCGGACCCCGTGACCGGGCCCCGGCCCCATACCCGGCCTCGGCCTCGGCCTCGGAGAACCAACGGAACGTCACATCTCAGCCACACTGCGTCCGTATGATGAACAGAGCATGGCGTTTCCCAGGCCCCTGGCATAGAAACGCGTCATGTTCTGGGTCCTCCTCCTGCTGCTGGCCTGGGCCGTCGCCGGTGCGGCGTGCACGCGGCTGTGCCTGGCCGCCGTGCGCGCGGCGGCCGTCGACGCGGACGCGGCCCGGGGGCACGATCTGACGCTCTACGAGGCGGCGTTCCTGTCGGGCGGGCCCGCCCGGGTCGCCGACGTGACCCTGGTCTCCATGGCGCGCCAGCGCCGGCTGCTGCTCGCGCACACCGGCTGGGCGACGGTCGTCGACCCGCGCGGCCGGGACGAGATGGAGCGGTCGGTCATCGGCGCGATCGGACCGGAGGGGCAGTCCCGGATCGCGCCGGTGCGGGCGGCCACGGCCGCCACCGACGCGGTCCGCGGCCTCGCCGACCGGCTGGTCCGCGCGGGCCTGGCCGTGCCGGACGGGGCGCGGACGACGGTCGCGGCCGGGGTCCGCCAGGTGCGGGCCGCCGCGCTGGTGGTACTCGCGCTGGGCGTGACCGCGCTGCTGATGCCCGGCCCGACCGGGATGCCGCGCGACCTGGTCGCCCTCTGGTTCGCGCTGCCCCTCGCGCTCACCCTGAGCTGTCTCGCCATCGCCCGGGTGGAGGTCCACCCGTACTCGCCGTGGGCCTCCCCGGCCGGGCAGCGGCTGCTGGGCGCGCTGCCCCGGCGGGTGACCGGCGTGGGTGACGACCGCTCGTATCTGGCCTCGATCGCCGTACGCGGCATCCGCGCGATCGGCGAGCCGGAGCTGCGGGCGGCCCTCACCCACCGCGACCAGCCCTGACACGTCTGACGGGCCGCGGCGTCCGCCGGGCCGCCGCGGACGCCGCGGACGCCGCGGAGTGCGGCGCCCGCACGGGGCGCATCGGGGGCATTGGCCCGACACCGGGCGGCCGGTGCTTGCCTTCCTCCATGGGCGTACGAAATATCCCTTCTGTTGCCGTCGTGCGCCGAAGGGATACGTGATGAGAGCTGCCGCCGTCTGTACGGCCGCCGGATCCTTGGTCCTGACCGCCCTCGCCGCCTTCCCGGCCGTCGGCACCGGCGGCGCTACGGCGGCACCGCGGGCCGGGGCGGCGGCCCTGCACGGCACGGCGGCGGCCGAGCTGGGCGGCACGGCGGCGGCCGCGGCGCGCGCCCGGGCGGCGGGCGTCGACTTCGGCACGTGCGCCGACATGCCGGACGCGCCCCGCACCATGGAGTGCGGCACGGTCTCGGTGCCCCTCGACTACGCGCACCCCGGCGGCCGGCAGATCCGGCTCACCGTCAGCCGGGTGCGGGCCACCCACAAAGACCCGCGCAACAGCAAGCGCAAGGTGCCCCGCCAGGGCGCCCTGGTCTACAACCCGGGCGGGCCGGGCGGTTCCGGCCTGCTCTTCCCGCTGGTCGGGCTGCTGCCGGAGTGGAAGCGGATCGCCTCCGCGTACGACCTCGTCGGGTACGACCCGCGCGGGGTGGGCCAGTCGGCGCCGCTGTCCTGCGAGGACCCCAAGAGCCACTTCAAGGGTCCCTCGGCCGCGCCGGCGCACCCCTCGGAGGCGTACAAGAAGCAGCGCGTCGCCGAGGCGAGGGCCTACGCGCGGGGCTGCGGCCGGCGCGCGGGCTCCGCACTGCGGTACTACACCTCCCTGAACAACGCCCGTGACCTGGACGTCCTGCGGGCGGCGCTCGGCGAGGACCGGGTGACGTTCATGGGTGCCTCCTACGGCACCTACTTCGGCGCCCTCTACGCGACGCTGTTCCCCTCGCACGTGCGCCGGATGGTGTTCGACTCGGCGGTGAACCCCGATCCCGCGCGGATCTGGTACCGCGACAACCTCGACCAGTCGGCCGCGTTCGAGGGCCGCTGGGCGGACTTCCGGGAGTGGGTGGCCCGGCACGACGCCGTGTACGGGCTCGGCCGCACGGCCGAGGCGGTGCGGCGCAGCTACGAACGGGCGCGGTCGCGGCTGGCCGCGAAACCGGCGGGCGGCGCGGTGGGGCCGGGGCAGTTGCAGGGGGCGTTCCTGAGCGCGGGGTACTACGACGACTACTGGCCGCGGAGCGCCGGGGCGCTGTCGGCGTATCTCAAGGGCGATCCGAAGCCGCTGGTCGCCCTGGCCGCGCCGCTGAAGGAAGGGGCCGTCGAGGCGGAGAACGGGGCGGCGGTCTACACGGCCGTGGAGTGCAACGACGCGTCCTGGCCGACGGACTTCCGGGTCTGGGACCGGGACAACACGCGGCTCGCGCGCGTGGCGCCGTTCGAGACCTGGGACAACGTGTGGACGAACCTGCCGTGCGCCTACTGGCCGGCGCCCCGGCAGCGGCCGCTGGACGTGCGGACCGGGCCCGGTGAGCTGCCGCCGACGCTGATCCTGGCCGCCGAGCGGGACGCGGCGACGCCGTACGACGGCGCCCTCGAACTCCATCGGCGGCTGGCGGGCTCGGTGCTGGTGACCGAGCGGGACGCGGGCACCCACGGCATCGCGGGCGGGCCGAACGCCTGCGTGAACGCGCACCTGGAGGCCTACCTGCTGGAGGGGCGCCTTCCGGTGCGGCGCGCGGCCTGCGCGCCGCACCCGGAGCCCCGGGCGGCGAAGCCGCAGGCCGCCGCCAAGCGGAAGAGCCCGCGCGACACCCCCAGGGGGAGGTCCGGCCGGCTTCCCGCCCACGGGTGACCGGTCCCGCCCCGGGGCCGGCCGGCAGGGGTCAGGCGAGACCCGCGACCAGCTCCGGGACGTCCTTGCGGCGCCCGGTGAAGAACGGGACCTCCTCGCGCACGTGCATACGGGCCTCCGAGCCGCGCAGGTGACGCATGAGGTCGACGATCCGGTACAGCTCGTCGGCCTCGAAGGCGAGCATCCACTCGTAGTCGCCGAGGGAGAAGGAGGCGACCGTGTTGGCGCGCACGTCCGGGTAGCCGCGGGCCATCTTGCCGTGGTCGGCGAGCATCCGGCGGCGGTCCTCGTCGGGCAGCAGGTACCAGTCGTAGGAGCGCACGAAGGGGTAGACGCTGATGTAGTTGCGCGGCGTCTCGTCGGCGAGGAACGCCGGGATGTGCGAGCGGTTGAACTCGGCGGGGCGGTGCAGCGCCATGTTCGACCAGACCGGCTCCAGGGCGCGGCCCAGCTTCGTGCGGCGGAAGAGGTTGTACGCCTCCTGGAGCTGGTCGCTGGTCTCGGCGTGCCACCAGATCATGACGTCCGCGTCGGCCCGCAGGCCCGAGACGTCGTAGGTGCCGCGGACCGTCACGTCCTTGGCGGCGAGCTGGTCGAACAGCTCCTGGACCTCGTCGGCGTAACCGGCGCGGTCGGCGGGGAGCGCGTCCTTCAGCTTGAAGACCGACCACAGGGTGTAGCGGATGACCTCGTTGAGGTCCTTGGCCAGCTTGCCCTTGTTCGGGATCCTGCCGGACTCGGTGGTGGAGGCGTCGTCACTCATGGGGCTATTCTCCCGCTCCGCCGTGCAGGCTCTGCACCGGGTGGGCGGTGAGTTCCTGCACAGCGCTCAGGTCGCCGCCGAGCTGGTCCACCGCCGCGTACGCGCTCGCCACGCAGGCGGGGATGCCGACGCCGTCGTACTGCGCGCCGCACACCGCCAGGCCGGGGAGCTTGGCGACGTGCCCGCGGATGCGGGCCACGCGCGCGTGGTGGCCGACCGGGTACTGCGGCAGGCCGTCGTCCCAGCGGGTGACCCGGGTCTCCAGCGGGGTGGCGTCCAGGCCGGTGGCCTCGCGCAGGTCGTGCCGGGAGACCTCGACGAGGTCGGCGTCCTCCCGCTGGAGGATCTCCGTCTCGCCGTACCGCCCGACCGAGGTGCGCAGCACCACCGTGTCCGGGTCCTCGTCGGCGATCCAGCCCCACTTGGCGGAGGCGAAGGTGGAGGCCTTGATGGTGCGCCCGTCGACGGGCGGCACCAGGAAGCCGCTGCCCTCCGGCAGGGCGGTGTCGCCGCGGCGGTAGGCCAGGGTGACCAGCGCCATGGACGCGTACTCCACGGCCCGCAGCTCCGCGGCGGCCTCGGGGGACTCGGCGGCCAGCAGCCCGGCGGCCACGGGCGCGGGCACGGCGACCACGACGGCGTCGGCGTGCAGCGCCCGGTCCCCGGCGACCACCCGCCAGGCCGTCGGCCCCTCTCTGCGCAGCTCCGTCACCGGGGTGCCGGTGAGGATCTCGCCGCCGCGGGCCCGTACCGACTCCGCCACGGCGAGCGGGAGCCGGCCCACACCGCCCTCGATGCCCAGGAACACCGGGCCGGTCTGCCCCGCGGCGGCGGCCTTCGCCTGGATCTCGCGCACCGCCTCCGTCAGTGAGGTGTGCGCGCGGGCCGCCTCGAAGAGCTGGGGGACGGCCGAACGCATCGAGATGCGGTAGGCGTCGCCCGCGTAGACCCCGCCGAGCAACGGCTCGACCAGCCGGTCGACGACCTCGCGGCCCAGGCGCGCCGCCACGTACTCCCCGACGGCCACGTCGTCGCCGATCTCGGTGCGGGGCAGCTCCGCGTCGCGCTCGATGCGGGCCAGTCCCTCGTCGGACAGCAGGCCGGCGAGGGCGGCGGAGGTGCCCGGGACGCCCATGACGTGTCCCCTGGGCATGGGGCGCAGCGCGCCGCGGGTCCAGATCGAGGCGGTCGCGGTGGCCGGCGGCCGCAGCCGGTCGCCGAGGCCCACCTCGCGGGCGAGGCCGACCGCCTCGGGGCGGCGGGCCAGCATCGACTCGGCGCCCAGGTCCACCCGCACGCCCGCGATCTCGCCGGGCAGCAGCTTGCCGCCGACCCGGCCCGCCGCCTCCAGCACGGTCACCCGCGCCCCGCGCTCCAGCAGCCGGTGCGCGGCCGCCAGCCCCGCGATCCCGGCTCCGATGACGACGACATGCCCCGATTCCGCACCCGTTGCGCTCATGGCCCCACTCTCTCAGACCCCACCGGCACTCCCCGCCGTGCCCCGGTGTCCGGCACGAGTCCCGACCGTGACCGCATCGGGATCGTTTTTGGCCAACGTTCCGCGCCGGCCGGGCGTCGAAGGAGCGTCAGTCGTCAAGAGATCCCCCGGGGGTAGGTCCACATGCGCGTACGACGTTCCGTCCGACCCGTTCACGCCCTGTCCGGGCTGCTGCTCGCGACCGCGCTCGCGCTCACCGGGTGCGCCGCGGGCGGCGGCTCCGGCGACAAGTCCGCCGCCGCGGGCGAGGCCCGACGGGGGGCGGCGGACGGGAGCGCGGCGGACGAGGGCGCGGCCTCCGACGCGAAGGCGGGCCCGCAGGGCACCGCGGCGCCCCGGATCACAGCGAGCCACATCATCCGCACCGCCTCCCTCACCGTGCAGGTCCGGGACGTTCCGAAGGCGCTCGACGCGGCCCGCGCGACCGCCGAGGACGCGGGTGGCTACGTCGGCGACGAGAGCACCAGCAGGGACGACGGCGGTCACGAGCGCACCCGGGTCGTGCTGCGCGTGCCCACCGACCGGTACGACGAGGTCCTCACCGACCTGGCGGGCACCGGCAAGCTGCTGGAGCGCACGGCGAAGGCGAAGGACGTCACCGACCGGGTCGTCGACGTCGAGAGCCGCATCAGGTCGCAGCGCGCCAGCGTGGCCCGGGTGCGGGCCCTGATGGACCGGGCCGACAAGATCGGTGACGTGGTCACGCTGGAGGGCGAGTTGAGCCGCCGGGAGTCCGATCTGGAGGCGCTGCTGGCCCAGCAGGCCGCTCTGAAGGACCGCACGAGCCTGGCCACCATCACCCTGTCGCTGTCGGAGACTCCGGTGACCCGGGCCGCCGGGGACGACGGGCCTGGCTTCGTGGACGCGGTGACCGGCGGCTGGCACGTCTTCGTCACCGTGGTCCGCTGGATCGCCCTGGCGCTCGGCGCGGTGCTCCCGTTCGCCGCGACGGCGGCGCTGTTCGCCGTGGTGTGGGCGCGGTTCGTAAGGCCCCGGCGGGCCCGCCGCCCGGCGGCCGCGCCGGCCCCCGCGCCGTCCGCGGCCGGACCGCTGCCGGCGGCCCCGCCGGCGCCACGACCGGGCGGGGAGCAGGGCCGGCGCCCCTGAAGTGCCGTGTGGCCGTAGCGTGTTCGCATGAGCATGAGCGGTGCGCGGGGAACGGGAGAGCGTCTGGTCGTCGTCGGGGCCGACGCCGCGGGGATGTCCGCGGCGTCGCAGGCGCGGCGGACGCGCGGGCCCGACGAGCTGGAGATCGTGGCGTTCGAACGCGGCCGCTTCACCTCGTTCTCGGCGTGCGGCATCCCCTACTGGGTGGGCGGCGACGTCGGCGAACGGGACCGGCTGATCGCCCGCACGCCCGAGGAGCACCGCGCGCGGGGCATCGACGTGCGTCTGCGCACCGAGGTCACGGAGATCGACGTCGCCCGGGGCCGAGTCCGCGCGCGGGACCTCGATTCCGGGGCCGAGTCCTGGACGTCGTACGACGATCTCGTGATCGCCACCGGTGCCCGTCCCGTCCGGCCCGACCTGCCCGGCGCCGACGCGCCCGGCGTGCACGGTGTGCAGACGCTGGACGACGGCGAGGCGCTGCTCGGCACCCTGACCCGCGTGCGGGACCACGCGGGGGCGGCCCGTCCCGGGCGGGCGGTGGTGGTCGGCGCGGGCTACATCGGCGTGGAGATGGCCGAGGCCCTCATCAAACGCGGCTACGAGGTGACGGTCGTCAACCGCGGCCGGGAACCCATGTCGACGCTCGACGCGGACATGGGCCGGCTGGTGCGCGAGGCCATGGAGGGGCTCGGCATCACCATGGTCGACGACACCGAGGTGACCGAGATGCTCACCGGGGACGACGGCCGGGTCCGGGCGGTGGCCACCGCCGAGGCCGAGTACCCGGCGGACGTCGTCGTGCTCGGCATCGGCGTCCGCCCCGAGACGGCCCTCGCGCGGGCGGCGGGGCTGCCGCTGGGCGCGCACGGCGGTCTGCTCACCGACCGGGCGATGCGGGTGCGCGGGCACGAGAACATCTGGGCCGGCGGCGACTGCGTCGAGGTCCTGGACCTGGTCTCCGGGCAGACGCGGCACGTCCCGCTGGGCACGCACGCCAACAAGCACGGCCAGGTCATCGGCACCAACATCGGCGGCGGTTACGCCACCTTCCCGGGCGTGGTCGGCACCGCGGTCAGCAAGGTGTGCGACCTGGAGATCGCGCGCACCGGGCTGCGCGAGAAGGACGCGCGCCGGGTGGGGCTGCGGTTCGAGACCGTCACCATCGAGTCGACGAGCCGCGCGGGCTACTACCCCGGCGCCTCCCCCATGACGGTCAAGATGCTCGCCGAGCACCGCACCGGCCGCCTGCTCGGTGTCCAGATCGTCGGCCGCGAGGGCGCGGCGAAACGGGTCGACATCGCCGCGGTCGCCCTCACGGCCGGCCTGACGGTGGAACAGATGACGGCGCTGGACCTGGGGTACGCCCCGCCGTTCTCACCGGTGTGGGACCCGGTCCTGGTGGCGGCGAGGAAGGCGGCCGCGAAGGTGCGGGGCCGCTAGGGACTCCCTTTCGGATCCTGCCGGGGCGCGGGGATCCGCACCGACCTCCGGGGACGGCACCTCTAGGCCGTCCCGTTGAGCCGGGGCGGCAGCGACGACACCGACGCGCTGGACGACGTCACCGCGGCGGGCTGCTCCCCGGCCGGCTTCGCGTGCGCCGCGGCCGGCCGGGTGGACCGCAGCCGGTTGCTGACGGCCTCGTCGAGCGTCACCGGCCGCTGCATCTGCGCGGCCAGCCGCCCGGCCTCCTGGCCCAGCCGGGCCACGTCCTCCCACGGCAGCCGCACCACCAGCGAGATCTCCGCCTCGCCGTCGGGCAGGGCGTGCATCGGAGGAGTAACTCGGTCGTTCATCGCCTGATCCTCACGTCGTCCCCGCGGCCCGCATCCCTGTGCCGCCGCCGTCGAGGAGACATACGGACGTCCGCCGGGCCGCGTTCATCGATTCGCCGGGCGCATGGCGGGCACTACTCCCTTGTGGTCATACCCGTGCACGACCTGAACCCGGTGCGGCGTACCCCCTGGGTGACGTACGCCCTCATCGCCGCGAACGTCGCCGTGTTCCTGTTCATGCCCGGCCTGGCCGGCTCCGTGGCGGGCGACAGCTCCCTGTCGCGGTTGTGCCATCTGCAGGCGTTCACGGACCACTTCGCCGCCGTGCCGCGCGAGTTGATCCACCATCAGCTGCCGTCGCTGGTGCCGACCGGCGCGGTCGGGGTGGGCGCGCACGGGCCGGGCTGCGTGCTGGGCCCGCCGGGCTACGACAAGTCCCCGCCGCTGTCGGTGTTCACGGCGATGTTCCTGCACGGCGGCTGGCTGCACCTGCTGGGCAACATGCTCTTCCTGTACATCTTCGGCAACAACATCGAGGACCGCATGGGGCATGTGCGGTTCTTCCTCTTCTACGTCGCCTGCGGCTACGCGGCCGGGTACGGCTTCGCGGTGCTCAACGCCGACTCGGCCACGCCGCTGATCGGCGCCTCGGGAGCGATCGCGGGTGTGCTCGGCGCCTATCTGGTGCTGTATCCCAGGGTCCGGGTGTGGGTCCTGGTGCCCTTCCTGATCTTCCTGCCGCTGCGGCTGCCGGCCTGGCTGGTGCTCGGCTTCTGGTTCGTGCTGCAGGCGCTGTACTCGTCCGGGGAGGGGGTGTCCGGCACGGGCGCCGTGGCGTACGCGGCACACGTCGTCGGCTTCCTCGTCGGCATGCTGATCGCGCTGCCGCTGCGCCCCGGCACACCGCCCCCGCCGGAACCGGGCCGCCTGCTCTTCGGCAGGCAGGCCCGGCCCCGGCACACGTGGTGAGCGCCGCGCTCAGCGCGCGGTCTGCGTGTGGACGTACTCGACGAGACGGGTGAGCGCGTCCGGCTCGGTGGTGGGCAGGACGCCGTGGCCGAGGTTGAAGACGTGGCCCTCCAGGCCCGCGGCCGCGTCCAGCACCTCACGGGTCTTGGCCTCGACCGCCTCCGGGCCGGCGAACAGGACCGCCGGGTCGAGGTTGCCCTGGAGCGCCTTGCCCGGGCCGACGCGGCGGGCGGCCTCGTCGAACGGGACGCGCCAGTCGACGCCGACCACGTCCGCGCCCGCCTCGCCCATGAGGCCGAGCAGTTCGCCGGTGCCGACGCCGAAGTGGATGCGCGGGACGCCGTACCCGGCGACGGCCTCGAAGACCTTGCGGGAGGCCGGCATGACCGAGCGGCGGTAGTCGGCGGGGGCGAGGGCGCCGACCCAGGAGTCGAAGAGCTGCACGGCGCTCGCGCCCGCCTCGATCTGCACCTTCAGGAAGGCGGCCGTGATGTCGGCGAGGCGGTCGAGCAGGTCGGCCCACAGCCGCGGGTCGCCGTACATGAGCGCCTTGGTGTGCTCGTGGTTGCGGGACGGGCCGCCCTCCACGAGGTAGCTCGCGAGGGTGAACGGCGCCCCCGCGAAGCCGATCAGCGGGGTGGCGCCGAGTTCGCGGGTGAGCAGGCCGATCGCCTCGGTGACGTAGGAGACGTCCTCGGGGGTGAGGTCGCGGAGCCGGTCCAGGTCGGCGCGGGAGCGGATCGGGCGCTCGACGACCGGGCCGACGCCCGGCTTGATGTCGAGGTCGACGCCGATGGCCTTCAGGGGCACGACGATGTCGCTGAAGTAGATCGCCGCGTCCACGCCGTGCCGGCGGACCGGCTGGAGGGTGATCTCGGTGACCAGCTCGGGCCGCATGCAGGACTCGAGCATCGGGATGCCCTCGCGCACCTTGCGGTACTCGGGGAGGGAGCGCCCGGCCTGCCGCATGAACCACACCGGTGTGTGCGGCACGGGCTCGCGCCGGCACGCCCGGAGGAAGGCGGAGTCGTAGGTGGCTGTCGACGGCTGCGGCTGCGGCCGGCCCGCGGGGGTCTCGTTGGCACTCACGGTGGCAAGTCTCGCACGGCCGGAAGCGCACTTCGTGCGAGGTGCGGGATCGCGCTGCCACGGCCCCCGGCGGGGTGTCTTGCCCTGCACCGGAGCTCCGTTCCCCTTACTCTTCCCCGCATGGCTGCGGCACAGGGACGACTGTCGGACGGCGCTGACGGAATGGACGACGCGAAGGAGGAGGGACATGCGGACAGGTCGGCTCCGTTGCCCTTCCGGGCCGCCGTCGAGGCGCTGCGGGCGGCACGGGTGCGGCCGCAGGTCGAGATCGAGCAGGTGCCCGCGCCGAAGCGCCTCGCCCCGTTCGCGTACGCCCTGGAGGCCACGGTCGTCGACGGCGAGCAGGAACTCGCCGACGGCCGCCTGGTGATGCTGCACGACCCGGCCGGGCACGAGGCCTGGCAGGGCACGTTCCGGCTGGTGACCCTGGTGCGCGCGGAGCTGGAGCCGGAGATGGCCGTCGATCCGCTGCTGCCGGACGTGTGCTGGTCGTGGCTGACCGGCGCGCTCCAGGCGCGCGGTCTGACGTACGGGGAGCCGAGCGGCACCGTCACGCGCGCCTCCTCCCACTACTTCGGCGGGCTGTCGCCACGCCCCGCCGCCTCGCAGATCGAGATCCGTGCCTCCTGGACGCCGCGGGAGGGGCTGGGCGGGGCGCCGGACACGGCAGCCCACCTGGCGTCCTGGTGCGATCTGCTGGCCCAGGTCGCGGGGCTGCCGCCGGCCGGGCCGGGCGACGCGTCGGTGGTGACGCTCCCGCAGCGGCGCGGTCCGCAGTCGCGCTGAACCCGCCCACCGGCCCCACGCGCCGAACCCCCGCGCCGAAACGCACCCGTCGGCCGGCCCCCTCGTCCCGGACGCGGGGGCCGGCCGATCGCTGCGCGCTCCTCCCCGGGCGCCTTACCGCCTTCTTGCTGTCCCTTTGTCGATACGGCCATATTCGGGCGGGTATCGACGCCGAACGGCTCCGTCCGAACCGATTCGATCTTCGGATGATCGATAGCGTGTCCGAATTGCACGGATTGTTACTCACCAGATCGTGATCATTCTCTAAAGGACACCGGGTTTGGTGCCGAAGACGACTGTGACCTTGCAAGCACGGTTAGTCCCGGCTTCGCCCCCACAAGCCGGCCCCGTCCCCCACCCCCCCCCAGGAGGCCTGGTGTCCGTTCTCCTCGAGCAGCCCGCAAGCCTGGTCGCCTACCGCCCGAACAAGCCGACCGCCATGGTCGTCGTGGCGGACCCGCGCGTCCGTTCCACCGTGACCCGGCACCTGTGGGCGCTCGGAGTCCGCGACGTCATCGAGGCGTCGTCCGTCGCGGAGGCCCGCCCCCGCATCGGCAACCCGCGCGACATCTGTGTCGCCGATGTCCACCTGCCCGACGGGTCCGGGCTCACGCTGCTGTCCGAGACCCGCGCCGCCGGCTGGCCCAACGGGCTGGCCCTGTCCGCCGCCGACGACATCGGTGCCGTCCGCAACGCCCTCGCGGGCGGAGTGAAGGGCTACGTCGTCACCGGCACCCGCACCAACCTCGGGCTCCCCACCCGGCCCGGTGCCGCCCCCATCGGTTCGGCCGCGGCCCGGCTGCACCGCCGCCCCCCGGGTGCCCCGAGCCACCCGGGCGGCTACCGAGAACTGTCCGGCCGCGAGGTCGAGGTGCTGCGGCTCGTCGCCGAGGGCCAGTCGAACAAGGCGATCGGCGTCTCGATGGGCCTGTCCGCGCTGACCGTCAAGAGCCACCTCGCCCGCATCGCCCGCAAGCTCGGCACGGGCGACCGCGCCGGCATGGTCGCGGTGGCCCTGCGGACCGGCATCATCCACTGACCAGAGCCGGTTCCCGGCACCCGAACGACCGCACTGAGCAAGATCCATCCCGCCCACGTCACCCTTTTCGCGGATCAGGCCGAGAATCGCGACGATTCCCCCACGTGACCGGTGCCGACAGCCGGTCCCGCCGCCTCCTCCCTGCCGGTCGTCAACCGGACGTGTCATCGACCTGACCGGTTTACGACCCCCCGGCGCCCGCCGACGGAACGTTCCGTCGGCGGGCGTCGTCCATCCACGGATACCCTTGACAGGTGACCGACGCCCAAAAGACCGCAGCAGACAGCCCACTGCGCACCACCGGAGGCGCCCCTCCGGACGACGGCGGATCTTCTGACACAGGGGCGCCGATCCCATTGCTCGAGCCGCGCGAGGGCATCCCGCCCGTCGTCGCCGACGCGGAGACGCTCGCGGAGGTGATCGCCGCGTTCGCCTCCGGCTCCGGCCCCCTCGCCGTCGACGCCGAGCGCGCGTCCGGCTACCGCTACGGCCAGCGCGCCTACCTGGTGCAGCTGCGCCGGGAGGGCTCCGGGACCGCGCTGATCGACCCCGTCGCCTGCCCCGACCTCTCGGTCCTCGGCGACCGGCTGGACGGCGTCGAGTGGGTCCTGCACGCCGCCACCCAGGACCTGCCGTGCCTGCGCGAGATAGGCATGGTGCCCACCAGCCTGTTCGACACCGAGCTGGCCGGCCGGCTCGCCGGGTTCCCGCGGGTCGGGCTCGGGGCCATGGTCGAGGGCGTCCTCGGCTTCGTCCTGGAGAAGGGCCACTCCGCCGTCGACTGGTCGACCCGGCCGCTGCCCGACCCCTGGCTGCGGTACGCGGCCCTCGACGTCGAGCTCCTGGTCGACCTGCGGGACGCCCTGGAGAAGGAGCTGGACCGGCAGGGCAAGCTGGAGTGGGCCCGGCAGGAGTTCGACGCCATCGCCTCCGCGCCGCCGCCCGAGCCTCGCAAGGAGCCCTGGCGCCGTACGTCCGGGCTGCACAAGGTGCGGCGCAGGCGGCAGCTGGCCGTGGTGCGGGAGCTGTGGGAGACCCGGGACCGGATCGCCCAGCGGCGGGACGTCTCCCCCGGCAAGGTGCTCTCGGACACGGCCATCGTGGAGGCCGCGCTCGGCCTGCCGTCCAACGCGCACGCCCTGGCCGCGCTGAACGGCTTCGGGCATCGCATGGGCCGCAGACAACTGGAGCAGTGGCAGGCCGCGGTGGAGCGCGCCCGCGCGCTGCCCGACCCCCGGCTTCCCCAGCCGGGCCAGCCGGTGACCGGACCTCCGCCGCCCCGGGCCTGGGCCGACAAGGACCCGGCGGCCGCCGCGCGACTGTCGGCGGCACGCGCCGGCGTCTCGGCGCTGGCCGAGCGGCTCGCCATGCCGCAGGAGAACCTGGTCGCGCCGGACGCCGTGCGGCGCCTGTGCTGGGAGCCGCCGAAGGACGTCGACGCCGAGTCGGTGGCGGCCGCGCTCACCGGCCACGGGGCGCGTCCGTGGCAGGTGGAGCTGGTCACGCCGGTGCTGGTGGCGGCGCTGACGGCGAAGGGCGCCTGAAGGCTTCTCCTCTCCCGGCAGGGTCGGGGCGCCGGCGCTCAGCCCGGTCGGGAGAACCCTCTCCGTGGCCTGCGCCGACGGCACCCCCGGATCCGGAGTCTCCCGTGACGTCGGGGTCACCCGCCCGGGTGTGACGTTCGCCGCTCCCCCCGGCAGGACTGGGCAGCTACGTTACCCACAAGTAGCATGGGCCTGAGCGCGCGCTCAGTGCTGCGCGTCGCAGCAGTGCCATCCCGCACCCTGGAGGAGAGCCATCGTGCCTCGTACCGTCAGGGACGTCGTCTTCGTAGACGGCGTCCGCACCCCGTTCGGCAAGGCGGGCCCGAAGGGCATCTACCACGAGACCCGCGCCGACGACCTCGTCGTGAAGGCGATCCGGGAGCTGCTGCGCCGCAACCCCGGCCTCGACCCGAAGAAGATCGACGAGGTCGCCGTCGCCGCGACCACGCAGATCGGCGACCAGGGCCTGACCATCGGCCGTACCGCCGGCATTCTCGCGGGCCTGCCCACCTCGGTCCCCGGTTACTCGATCGACCGCATGTGCGCGGGCGCGCTGACCGCCGTCACCTCCGTCGCCGGCTCCGTCGCGTTCGGCGCGTACGACGTCGCCGTCGCGGGCGGTGTCGAGCACATGGGCCGCCACCCGATGGGCGAGGGCGTGGACCCGAACCCGCGGTTCGTGAGCGAGAAGCTGGTCGACCAGTCCGCCCTGTTCATGGGCATGACGGCGGAGAACCTGCACGACCGCTACCCGCAGATCACCAAGCTGCGCGCCGACGAGTACGCGGTGCGCTCGCAGGAGAAGGCCGCCAAGGCGTACGCCAACGGCAAGATCCAGCAGGACCTGGTGCCGGTCTCCGTGCGCCGCACCACCCCCGAGGCCGGCGAGACCGGCTGGGGCCTGGTCACCGCCGACGAGCCGATGCGCCCGGGCACGACCCTGGAGAACCTGTCCGGGCTCAAGACCCCGTTCCGCGTGCACGGCCGGGTCACCGCGGGCAACGCGGCCGGCCTGAACGACGGCGCCACCGCCTCGATCATCGCGTCCGAGGACTTCGCCCGCGAGAACGGCCTGCCGGTCAAGATGCGCCTGGTCTCCTACGCCTTCGCCGGTGTGGAGCCGGAGGTCATGGGCTACGGCCCGATCCCGGCGACGGAGAAGGCCCTCGCCCAGGCGGGTCTGTCCATCTCCGACATCGGCCTGTTCGAGATCAACGAGGCCTTCGCCGTCCAGGTCCTGGCCTTCCTCGACCACTACGGCATCGCGGACGACGACGAGCGCGTCAACCAGTACGGCGGCGCGATCGCCTTCGGTCACCCGCTGGCCTCCTCCGGCGTCCGTCTGATGACGCAGCTGGCCCGCCAGTTCGAGGAGCAGCCGCAGGTCCGCTACGGCCTCACCACCATGTGCGTCGGCTTCGGCATGGGCGCGACGGTCATCTGGGAGAACCCGCACTTCGACGGAGGCGACAAGTGAGCACCACCGCTGAACTCCTGAAGGGCGCGGCCGAGCTGTTCCCGGACGAGGTCGTCACGCAGGCGCACGTACGCCACTTCGACCTGCCGCTGGGCGCGGGCCGCTTCGCCCTGATCACCCTGGACAACGGCCTCGACCACACCAAGCCGACCACCTTCGGCCCGCAGTCGCTCGCGAACCTGAACACCGCGATCGACCAGGTCGAGAAGGAGGCCGCGGACGGCGAGATCGTCGGCGCCGGCGTCACCGGCAAGCCGTTCATCTTCGCGGTCGGCGCCGACCTCAAGGGCGTCGAGCTGCTGAAGCGGCACGAGGACGCGCTGGCCATCGGCAAGGGCGGCCACGAGGTCTTCAAGCGCCTGTCGAAGCTCGCCGTGCCCACCTTCGCCTACTACAACGGCGCGGCGATGGGCGGCGGTGTCGAGGTCGGTCTGCACTGCGCCTACCGGACCGTCTCCGCGGCGATCCCGGCGTTCTCGCTGCCCGAGGTCTTCCTCGGCCTGGTCCCCGGCTGGGGCGGCTGCGCGCTGCTGCCGAACCTGATCGGCGCCGACAAGGCCGTCTCGGTCATCATCGAGAACAGCCTCAACCAGAACAAGCAGCTCAAGGGCAAGCAGGTCTACGAGCTCGGGATCGCCGACGCGATCTTCGAGGGCGCCGACTTCCTGGAGCAGTCGCTGATCTGGACGGCGGCCGTCCTCAAGGGCGAGATCGTCGTCGACCGTCCGGTGATCGACCGCGGCGAGGCCTGGGACCAGGCCGTCGCCAAGGGCCGCTTCATCGCGGACGGCAAGGTGCACGGCGCGGCCCCGGCCGCCTACCGCGCCCTGGACATCATCGCCGCCGCCAAGAACGGCGACCTGCAGCAGGGTTACGACGCCGAGGACCAGGCCCTCGCCGACCTCATCATGGGCGGCGAACTGCGCTCCGGCATCTACGCGTTCAACCTCGTGCAGAAGCGCGGCAAGCGCCCGGCCGGCGCCCCGGACAAGAGCCTGGCCCGCCCGGTCACCAAGGTCGGTGTCGTCGGCGCCGGTCTGATGGCCTCGCAGCTGGCCCTGCTCTTCCTGCGCCGCCTCGAGGTGCCCGTCGTGCTGACGGACATCGACCAGGAGCGGATCGACAAGGGTGTGGGCTACGTCCACGCCGAGATCGACAAGCTGCTCGGCAAGGGCCGGATCAACCAGGACAAGGCCAACCGCCTCAAGGCGCTGGTCACCGGTGTCCTGGACAAGGCCGAGGGCTTCGCTGACGCGGACTTCGTCATCGAGGCCGTGTTCGAGGAGATGGGCGTCAAGCAGAAGGTGTTCGCGGAGGTCGAGGCGGTCGCCCCGGCGCACGCGATCCTCGCCACCAACACCTCCTCCCTGTCGGTGTCGGAGATGGCGTCGAAGCTGAAGCACCCCGAGCGGGTCGTCGGCTTCCACTTCTTCAACCCGGTCGCCGTCCTCCCGCTCCTGGAGATCGTCCGGGGCGAGCAGACCGACGACGCCTCGCTGGCCACGGCGTTCGGTGTCGCCAAGAAGCTGAAGAAGACCGCGGTTCTGGTCAAGGACGCCCCGGCGTTCGTCGTGAACCGCATCCTGACCCGCTTCATGGGCGAGATCCAGAACGTCATCGACGAGGGCACCCCGGTCGAGGTCGCGGAGAAGGCGATCGAGCCGCTCGGCCTGCCGATGTCCCCGCTGGTCCTGCTCGAACTGGTCGGCCCGGCGATCGGCCTGCACGTCTCGGAGACCCTCAACCGGGCCTTCCCGGACCGCTTCACGGTCTCCCCGAACCTGAAGGCGGTCGTCGAGGCGGGCAAGCGCGGCTTCTACGTCTACGACAGCGGCAAGCCCGAGCTGGACCCGGAGGTCGCCGCGCTCCTGAAGCAGGGCGACACCGTCCTGACGGAGGAGCAGGTCCGCGCCCGTGTCCTGGACGCGGTGGCGCAGGAGATCGGCCTGATGCTCGACGAGGGCGTCGTCGCCGAGGCCCAGGACATCGACCTCTGCCTGATCACGGGCGCCGGCTGGCCCTTCCACCTGGGCGGCATCACGCCGTACCTGGACCGCGAGGGCGTCTCGGAGCGCGTGAACGGCAAGAGGTTCCTGGCTCCGGGCGCGGCGTCGGTTCCCGCCTAGGCGTCGCCCTGACGGCACGGAGCCCCCGCCGCGCGGCGGGGGCTCCGTGCCGTTCGCGGTACGGCCCCTCAGCCCAGGGCCTGCCACGGCCCGAACCCGACCGAACCGCGGCCGGCCTGGCGGGCGACGGCCGGACGGCCGTCCGCGCCCAGCACCGCGATCACGGCGCGGCCGAACACGTCGAAGGCCGCGGCGGGGGCGTGCGCCGACAGACCGCCGAGGTCGTCGGTGGGCAGTTCCTGCCAGGGGTGGTCGCCGGGCAGGAAGCGGTAGGCGATGCCGCCCAGATCGCTGCGGGTGGCCACCAGCGTCCCGGTCTCCGGGTCGTCCCCCGGGGCACAGCAGACCGCGCCGAAGCCGCCCCGTCCACCGATCGGCACGGCCGGCCTGGCCCATCGGCCGCCCTGCGTGTCCTCCTCGGCCATGAGCAGCCGTCCCGTGTCGGGCTGCCGGTAGACGGTCATGACCCGGCCGTCCGGCTGCACGACGGCCGCGGCGGGTGAGGCCGGGACCGTGAGCCGGAAGCGGGGGGCGCGTTTCAGCGGCTCGAGGTGGGAGCCCTGCGCCCAGTGGAAGACCCCTTCCCGGCTGGCGGCGAAGACCTCCGCCCTTCCGTTCGGCGCGGTCAGGGCCGTGATGCCCTCCTGCAGTTCGTGGCCGCGCAGGTCGGTCCATCCGCTCCAGGTGCCGTCCGTCTCCCGGACACGGGTGTGCAGGCCCTGTCCGCCGTTGCGGACGAAGAGGTGCAGCCGTCCCATGGCGTCACGGGTGACGGCCGGGGCGCCGAGGTGCCGGTCCCGCTCGGGGTTCCCCGCCGAGGGGTTGCCGAGGATGACCCAGCCGGCGAACGCCCCGTCCGGCTCGGCCTGTTCGAGCAGGACGATCTCCCGCCGGTGCGTGTGGTCCGGGCCCAGGTGCGACATGCGCCTTGCGAAGAGCTGCCAGCGGCCGTCCGGCGTCAGGCTCACCGCCAGTCCCGGTGAGAGCGGCCCGCCGCCCAGGAAGAACGGTCCGCGCCACCGGTCGCTGCCCGGCTGCCTCTCCAGCCACACCGCTGCCTGCTGGTCGACCACGGCGAACGCGGTCAGACGGCCCCGCGCGTCGCGCCCGAGCCGGATCCCGCCCGGATCGCGCGGGGTGGTGCTCTGCACCCATCCCGTGCCGCGTGCGCTCAGGCCGACCGCGTAGTCGCCGCTGCCGGCCGGATCGCCGCAGTCGTACCCGTCCGCCGCGCCGTAGACGTTGAGGAAGTACTCCTTGAGCGAGACGGCCCGCGGGCCCAGTGAGTGCGGCCACCGTTCGTTGGAGTAGCCGCGGAAGGCCTCCACCACAAAGGTGCGGTCCTCGCCGGGGCCCCGGTAGCGGTCCAGCGCGACCCACGAGAAGAGGCCGGCCGCGGTGTGGTCGCTGTGGTCCGCCAGATCGCCGAAGTCGTGGTGCTGCGGGAACCGTTCGTCGTGGACGAGCCGGTCCGGGTCCGGGTCCATGGTGCGCACCAGGGTCGGCCGGAAGAGGCCGAGGATCTGGACCAGCGTGTCCACCAGCCCGGAACGCGTGTACCAGTACTGCTCGTCGACGAGTCCGCCGCTCACCCGCAGGGTGGGGACCCGCTCGGCCTCCTCCTGCCAGAGCACGTGCAGGCTGCGCGGCGGGCCCTCGGGGGTGCCGTGCTGCCGGATGTTGAGGAAGACCAGCCTCACCCAGGGCGCCTCGGCCAGGGAGTAGACCTCGGCGACGGCGCCGCCCGCGGTGGCCAGGGTGGAGGGCGTCCAGGCGGCCGTGCGGTCGCCGAGTGCCATGGCACCGTACGCGGCCCTGATGCCGTTCTGCCGCGCCTTCCCGTAGGCCTCCCGGTCCTCGGCGGGCGGCGACACCTGCCAGGGGCGCGGGTTCCGTCCGTAGGCGTCGCCGCTGGTCAGATAGACCGTCGTGGTGGGTGTGCCCGCCTTGATCGCCTGGAACGTCGCCGGGTTCATGAAGTACAGGTCGTCGTCCGGGTGCGCCACGATCTGCAGCACGGAGGCGGGGCTGGACACGCTGGGGATTCTCCCGTCGGTCGGGTCGGAGTGGGTCACAGCGGCCATCCGGGCAGATAGCCGGAGTGGGCGCGCCGGTTGCGCAGGGACCCCGTCTCGAACTGGCTCGCGACCGGGAAGTAGCTCGGCAGGAACGCCGCGAGGATCGCGTCCTGCTCCTCCTCCGGCACATCGCCGTCGTGGAAGTCGTTGAGGCAGAACACGTCGTGGGGACGCGCCGTCAGGATCCGGTTGAGCCGCGGCCCGTGCTCGGCCAGTCCGACGTTGACGAATCCGCAGGAGATGCCGCCGGGTGCGCTGCGCGAGGTGTGGAAGCCGTAGTAGTGGTGCAGCGACGAGGCGACCGAGACGTCGCTGTGGCTGCGCAACTGGTTGCGCGCGGTGGCCTTCATCGCCTGCCCGTACTCGCGCTCGATGTCGGCGAGCACGCTGCGCCGCAGCGGGTGGGGCGCGTGCAGGAACGAGTGCACCAGCGTCTGTCCGAAGGACCGCTCGATCAGGGCCCGGTTGTTCTTCGCGGCACTGATGTTGAACTCGTCCTCGTGCGACGGCGGGGACATCGCCACGGACGTGGGAGACATGAAGTGCTTCGCCTGTCCGTTGCCGAGGAAGAACATGCCGGGCTGGACGGTGCGTCCGAGGAAGACGTCGTCGTTGAAGTAGAGGAAGTGCTCGGCGAGCCCCTCGATGTGGTGCAACTGGCTCTCGATGGCGTGCGAGTTGTACGTCGGCAGCGCCCCGCGGTCGCCGAAGATCTCCGTGTGGTCGACGACCCGCACCCGTGGGTGGGACTGGTCCAGCCAGTGCGGGACCTGTCGGTCGGTGACGATGTAGATGTTCCGGATCCACGGGGCGTACATGTCGATGGAGCGCAGGGAGTAGCGCAGTTCGTCCCGGTCGCGGAAGCGGGCCGCGCTCGTGGCCGCGTCCTGGGTCTCCATCCCCCGGGCGGCAAGGAACTCGTTCTTCCGCTCCAGCCAGGCCACGTCGGCGCCGTTCACCCAGGTGTAGACGGCGTCCACGGGAAAGTCGATGTCGCCGTGGAGCACCTGTCCGAAGGCCACGATCGTGGGGTAGCGGCGGTCGCCCAGGGTGATCGTGCTGCGCCGCATGGCGCTGTGCGGGACCCGGTCGCCGATCAGCGTGCGGACCGGGGCCCTGAGATGGTCCTCGTCGTCCGGTTCGTCGTCCCAGAAGGTGACGGTGCAGCCGTAGATCGCGCCGAGGCGCAGGGTCCGCGACGGGGACACGACGCTCTGGTGGACCCGGATGCCCGAGGACGGGGTGCCGGAGTACTCGCCCACCAGGCCGGCGAGAACGGTGGCGACCGTCTTCTGTCCCTCGTTGAGGACGGAGGCGTACACGGCCTCGTCCGCGTAGCGGTCGGCGAGCGCCTTGAAGACGGCCTCGCGGTACACACCGTGGACGGCGACCGAGTGCCGCACCATGTGGTCGCGTACGACCAGGTACGGGATGCCCGCGCCCTCCAGGGCTCCCGCGGCCAGCGCGAGGTTCGCCTGGACCACGTCCCACGGCGACTCCCACTCCATCAGCCGGCACACCTGACCGCCGTCGTGCACCAGCTCGCGCCTCGCCAGCAGGCGCTGCTCCAGCGCACGCTGGCCGCTGGAGCGGACCGAGCCGGGAGGGGCGGGCGCGGCCGCCGGCACGCTGCCGCCGGGGCCGCTGAGGTGGGCGTGCACCGCCCGGCGTTCCGCCTTCACCGCGTCGCGGCGCCCGCTGTCGCGCTCCGCGACGAGTTCGTGGAACATCCGCTCCCAGTGGGAGGTCACCACGGCGGGCGAGAAGCGCCCGCCGGAGGCGAGCGCCGCGGCGCCCATCCGGTGGCGCAGTTCCGCGTCCTCGATCAGCAGCAGCAGTGCGGAGGTCAGGGCGTCGATGTCGCCGGGAGGCACCAGAACGCCGGTCTGCCCGTCGATCACCACTTCGCGCGGGCCGTTGGGCGCGTCGTAGGAGACGACGGGGACGCCCGCCGCCTGCGCCTCCGCGAGCACCAGCCCGAAGGCCTCGTTGCGCGAGGTGAGCAGGGCGACACTGGCCTTGGCCCACTCCTCCGCGAGGTAGGGCGAGTTGCCGTTGAGCTGCACGCAGTCGTGCAGTCCGAGCATGTCCATCTGCCGGCGCAGGGCGCCGCTGAGCGGGCCGTCCCCGAACACGCGCAGCTGCCAGTCGGGGTGGCGGGGGGCCACCTTGGCCCAGGCGGTGAGGGCGTGGTCGATCTGCTTCTCCGCGACCAGCCGCCCGGCGATGACGACGGTGCGGGTCTCGAGGGTCGACCGGGGCCGGAAGCCGCTCGGCAGGGCGTTCGGCACCACGGCGAGACGGGGAGCGGCCGCCTGGAGGGTCTCGGCGAACCACTCCCGGGTCCGCTCGCTCAGCACGGCCAGCGCGTCCAGCCGGGAGGCGTACCGCAGCAGCGGTTCACCGCTCGTGCCGCGCAGTTCGGAGACCCGGTGCTCCTGGTGGACGGTGATCACCCGCGCGGGGGCGAGCCGGACCGCCAGCGCCATCAGCGCGGGAGTCGTGGTGACCAGGACGTCGGTGTCGGTCTCCTGGAGGGCGAGTTCCAGCTCGAGGTCGGTGAGCCGGCTGAACGCCGACTCCCAGGAGCGGTCGACGATGTCGCTCGGCCGGGCGGCCAGGCCGGACCACACCGCGTCGTCCACGGTGCTGGGGCGCAGCGGCCGGGGAGCGTCGCCGGTGAGGTCGACCAGGTACTCGACCCGTACTCGCTCGTCGGGCGCGAAGAACTGCGCGGGCTTGCTCTTGAAAGCGCTGAGTACGCGGACCTCGTGCCGGGCGGCGAGTTCGGACGCCTGGTTGAAGACGGCCCGCTCGGTGCCGCCGACGGCGTCCGCCGTGGTCAGCAGGAATGTGATCTTCACTTCTCGGGTTCAGTCTGCCTCGGGCATGCGCGTGCAGGTGACACGGAGGTTCCCTGCGGGGGTGTAGCGCGGTTGGACGATCATCGGGGTGCGGCCGATCGGGGCCATGGCCATGCTGCGCATCGCGAAGACCCGCCGTGGATTGCGGACGTCGTGCAGGCGCCGGCCCAGCCGCAGCGACGGCCCGGCCTCCTGGCACAGCACGACGTCCCAGTGCTCCGGTCTGGAGGACCGGGGCTCCATCCGGTCCAGCGGGACCACGGTCCGGAAGGCGCCCTGGCCCAGGACGTGGGCGGGCTGCCGGAGCCGGCGCCCGGCGGCGACGAACTCGACCCATGGCGCGTGCGCCGCCGTGCCCAGGACCCGGAAGTCCACGGTGACTCCGGAGTGCGCCATGTGCACCTTGGACACCTCGACGGCCGGCCGCGGGGCCGAGCTGACGATCCGGGCCGTGCCCGTGACGGTGCGGCCGACGCGGTGGCGTGCGCCGGTGACCGGGGAGGCCGCCATGGGCTTGGTGGGGCCCTCGTAGGGAACCGGCGGTTCCAGGAGCAGCAGCGCCAGGGACCGCGACCGGCGCCCCGTGTACGTCCGCAGCCGGAGCTTCCATTTTCCGGCCCCGGCGGGCACGCCGCCGACCTCCGCTCCCATCAGGACCGCGGCGTCCATGAGGAGTTCGCCGCGCGGGCCCCGGTACACCTGCGCCGGGGCGTGATGCCGTCCGCGGCCCCGGCGGAGCACGACCTCGGAGCGGTCGGGCAGCGGGACGGAGGGGGGCAGCACGGCGTGCAGGTTCACCGTCTGGCCGTCGAGGACGGCCGCGTAACGGAGTCGTGCGGTGCGGTTCTTCCGCAGCGGCACGAACAGGCGCAGCGTCAGCCGGAGGCGCAGCGCGCTCAGGAGGGTGCGCGGTCCGCGCCGTTCGTTCCCGGCCCTGCCGGACTCGGTGGCAGGGCCGGACGTACGAGTGGTCATGCGCGGACGCCGCCCAACTCCGCGACCGGGGCGGTCCGCGGTGCGCGGATGCCGGTGGGGCGCTCGTAGGGGCTGGGCACCGGGAAGTAGGCGTCCAGGAAGTTCGCGACCATACGGTCCTGGGCCACGGGGTCGGCGGCCGGCACGGTGTCGTTCATGCAGAAGGTGTCGAAGTTGCGCCGGGCCAGCAGCCCGTCGAGCCGGCGCTGGGCCAGGCCGTCCGCCAGATCGACGTACGCGTACCGGATGTCCCCGACCGTCGCCCGCGCCGAGTGGTACGCGTAGTAGTGGTACAGCGAGGAGACGATCGGGACGTCGTGCGGCGAGCGGAAGCGGGAGTGCTGGGTGGTCCGGTGCGAGTGGGCGTAGACCTGCTCGATCTCCGTCAGGACGCTGCGGCGCAGCGCGTGCGGGGTGTGCTTCATCTTCTGGGAGATGACGGTGCCGAACTGCTGGGCGATGAGCCCCCGGCTGTTCTTGCCCGCGGCGTTGACCGGCAGGTCGGCGGAGTCGGCGCGGCCCGACGGGATCAGCGCGTTCGAACGGAACGACTTGGACAGTCCGTTGGAGTGGAAGAACTTCCCGGGCTGCACGGGGCGGCCGAGGAAGACGTCGTCGTTCAGGTAGAGGAAGTGCTCGGAGAGCTCCGGGATGTGGTGCAACTGACTCTCGATGGCGTGGGAGTTGAACGTCGGAAGGGCGTCCGGGTCCGAGAAGATCTCGCGGTGGTCGACCACTTTGATCCCGGGGAAGTCGGTGTCGAGCCAGGACGGCACATGCCCGGCGGTGACCAGGAAGATCGTGCGGACCCAGGGCGCGTACTGGTGGATCGACCGCAGCGAGTACCGCAGTTCGTCGCGGCTGGTGTAGCGGGAGTCGTTCGCCGCCTGCTCGTGCAGGGCGTGCTCACCGGTGCCCCGCTCCAGCACCCGCCGCGTCGCGTCCTTGCGGGCGCGCCACCGCGGGTCGGAGTCGTCCACCCAGGTGTACACCACGTCGATCGGGAAGGGATGGTCGTCGGGCAGGGCGGCGACGAACTCCGGCAGCGTGCGGGCCTGGCCGGTGGTGTACATGACCGGCACCTCGCTGAATCGCTTCTGCTCGGCCCAGCAGCGGCCCGCGTCCACCGGGACCTCGCTCACCACGCGGTTCGGGCGGGGCGCGACGAGCCGGCCCTCCCGCTCGGCCCAGAACTCGATGTCACAGCCGGATTCCCGGCCGAACACCAGATTGCCGGTGGGGTCGCAGACGTTCCACGCGAGGCGCAGGACGCGCTGCGCCCGCAGGGCACGCCAGCTCGCCGCCGAGGCGCCCGGCCGCATCTGGCCGCGGGAGGCACTGCCGACGTAGCCGGGATTGTGCCCGCAGACGATCCGCAGGACCTCCTCCACGTCGGTCCGCAGGCGCTCCGGTACGGCCACGCAGGGATTCACCGACGCGGTGCCGCGCACGCAGAAGTGGTCGATGCCGGCCTCTTCCAGCAGTGCCACCAGGATGTGCAGGTTCCGCGCCCGAGCGGCCCAGGCGGTGATCCCGGGCACCTCGACGGCACGGCGGTGCCTGCCGTCGACGCGCACGACCCGGATCGGCCCGGTGGAGGCGTGTCCGGCGCCGTCGCGGCGCCGGTCGTCGAGCGCCCGGACCACCAGGGCGGATCGCGCGGCGTCGGCGACGGTCAGCGAACGCATCACCGCGGTCCGCAGCGGGCGGGGCACCCGCCGGACGATCTGACGCCGAGCCCCCACGGGCACCAGAGAGCGATAGCCCGAGACGAGCACGCTCGCCTCGGGATTGTGCGGGCTCACCTGACTTCCGCCCCGTCCACGGATGCGGCCGTCATGCCGCCGCCCTCCCCCCGGGCCGACGCACGCAGGAACACAGCCTCCCCCTTATTTCCCACCGGTCGAGGCCTGGTGGGCAACGGCGGTCACGCGCCCCCGTGCCCCCGGCTCGAAATGGGCGACCGCGTATCACATGCCGGCGACGGTGCCGACACCATTACCTTGACGACAATAGTTTAAACTTCATATGTACACTGCATCATCACTGGTCGTTCACATTACTGTCAACTACACGCAGGCGCGGGCGAGATCGCGCTCCGATGTGACGGGCAGTCCGGAACCCCGGCGAGCGGTGGATTACGCCCGCAACCCGTACAGGGCCCCACATTCGGTCTATAGTTCGAGCTCAGCGCGGCGCTCGGCGTCGTGCGGGCCCGGTCTCCCCCCACTCGTGCCCCTGCCCCACGTACGGACCAAGACAGCGAGCCGGCGAGTGACAGAACGAGTGACAGAGAGGACCGAGGCATGACGCAGGCCCCCGCGGAGACGGACACCGACAGACCGAGGGACGAGGACGAAGCGGCGGACGGCACGGAGGGCGGGTCGCCGCGCCGGCGACGGCGGGTGTGGCGCCGGATCGCCTTCGGCGCCCTCGTGCTGCTGCTCGCCACCGGTGGCACCGCCTACTGGCTCTACCGCGATCTCGACTCCAACATCAAGGGCGTCGACCTCGACCGGGCCATCGGCGACGACCGGCCGCAGAAGCTGCCGACGTCGGGCCAGAACCTCCTGGTGCTGGGCTCCGACTCGCGGGCCGGGGCGAACGCGGCGCTGGACGCGGGCAGGGTGTCCGGAGCGCGCTCCGACACCGCCCTGGTGATCCACATACCCGAGGGCCGCAGCAGGGCCGTCGCCGTCAGCATCCCGCGCGACACCCTGGTGACCCGCCCCGAGTGCGCCACCTCCGACGGCAGGAAGCTGCCGCCGGCGAAGCGCGTCATGTTCAACTCCGTCTACTCACTGGCCGGTCCGGCCTGCACGGTGAAGACGGTGGAGAAGATGTCCGGGATCCGCATGGACCACTACGTCGAGATCGACTTCGCCGGCTTCAAGGAACTGGTGGACGCGATAGGCGGGGTGACCGTCACCCTCGACAAGCCGATCGACGGCCACAAGGGCGGGCTGCGGCTCGGGGCGGGCACCCACCGGCTCGACGGCACCCAGTCGCTGAAGTTCGTGCGGACCCGCTACGGCTACGGCGACGGCAGCGACCTGGGCCGCATCACCCTGCAGCAGAAGTTCCTGACCGCGCTCCTCTCCGAGATCAAGAAGCAGGATCTGCTGGGCAGCCCGGCCAAGACCTACGAGATCGCCGACAGCCTCACCCAGGCGCTCACCACCGACTCCGACCTCGCCTCCCTCAGCAGGCTGGCGGAGTTCGGCCGAAGCCTCAACGGCATCGACCCGGCCACCATGGAGACGATCATGCTGCCGGTGAAGTACGACGTCCGGGACCCCAACCGCGTGGTGGCCGCGCGGCCCCAGGCCGACGAGCTGTGGCAGGCCCTGCGCAAGGACCGGCCCGTTCCCGAGTCGGCGCGGAAGTCGCCCGCCCACGGGGCCACGGCGTCCTGAGGGGCGGAAACCCTCCTCAGGCCTCCTGTGACGCCCGCGGGTCGAGCCCCGGCTCGTCCTTGCGGCGGGCAGGGAGGAGCCGGCCGTCACCGCGAGCGGGACGGGCGGGCGCGGGGCCGCGGCTCCGTGCCCGCCCGCTCCCGTCGCCGGTTCCGGTCCGGCTCACAGCCGCTTGGCGCTGCGGAACAGCCCGGCGTAGAAGCCGTTGCCGTCGATGCGGGACGCCCCGCCCTTGTCGCCCATCGTGGGGCCGTTGACCTCCTTGCGGCTGGAGACGAAGACGCGGTGGCCCTCGGAGTCCAGGCCCAGGTAGAGGCCGACGTGGTCGATGTGGTTGCCGGTGCGGTGGTCCATCTTGAAGAACAGCAGGTCGCCCGGCTGGAGCACGTCGATGTTCGCCGGGCGGACGTACCAGGGGGACGGGCCCTGGAGCTTGATGATGTCGACGCCAGCCTTGGAGCGGGCCATGCCGTCGGCGGTGCGGGGCAGCCCGTCGCCGAGGGCGTTGGACGCCATCAGCGGATAGCGGGCGCGGTAGCCCCAGACCATCCGCATGAAGCCGGAGCAGTCCAGCGCCCGGTAACGCTCCTTGCGCGGGTACAGGGTGGTGCCGTTGCGGAAGGTGTACGGGATGCCGAGGTAGTCGTAGAAGTCGTTCTGCTCCAGGCGGTCCACGCCGTCCGCCTTGAACGGGCCGAACACCGCGTCACCGGCGTACGGGACGCCCGAGGAGTTCTTCTTGACCGGCGCGCCCTGCACGTACTGGAAGGCGATCGCGAAGATGTCGTCCTCCTGGCTGCCGTAGTACTCCTTGAACCAGTCCTTGAACCACTGCTCGTTCTCGGCCCCCTTGGTCCAGGGTTCGGGCATGAGACGGACCCAGTCGTCGGTCACGACGCGCGAGGTGGTGGCGGCCGGTTCGGCGAAGGTGCGCGAGGGGCCCTTCAGGGTGGCGGTGCGGGCGCCGTCGGTGAAGGTGGCGACGACCGCTCCCCCGGCGTCGCGCAGCACCGAGCGCGCCGGGTTGTTCAGGCGCTCCCAGCTCTGCTTGCCGGTGGCCTTGCCGCCCGAGTTCCTCAGGGCCGCGTTGTCGGTGACCGTCTGCGCGGCCGGGACCTTCGCCTGCTCGTCCTTGCGCAGCTCGTAGGTGAAGTACGCGCTGCCCGCGAGCAGCGCCAGCACCGTCGCCGCGTGGACGACGGGCCGGCCTTTGCGCTTCGGCATGGTGTGGGCTCCAGGGGTGCGGTAGGACGGGCGGGTTCAGGCGGAGGGCAGGGCGCCGAGGAGGATGCCGGCGGTCAGGACCACGTAGGTGGCGAGGGTGACCGAGCCGGTGGACAGCAGCGTCGCGCCCTTCGGCTGACGCACCAGCTGGTAGCCGATCAGGCCGGGGACGATGAAGCCGAGCGTCTGGTTGGCGTACAGCAGCGGGAACTCCATCTGCAGCACGATGATCACGGTGGCCTGGATGAGCACGCCGGTGAGCACCACGGCCGCGAACAGCCGCTTGCCGTAGAGGATCACGAACTTCTGCAGCACCAGCGTGGTGACGTACGTCAGCACGGTCACCCCGACGACCAGCGCCGCCCGCTGCAGGTCCTCGATCAGGGTCAGCGCGAGCCAGCCCGGCGTGATCATGCCGCCCGGCGACAGGTTGGTCGTCAGGTAGCACATCAACGAGAACATCAGGCCCAGGCCGATGCCGATCGCGGCGATCTCGGGAGTGAGGACGGAGGGGATCAACGCTGCTCTCCTGGGCTGTGCCACTGCTGGTGGTCGTCTGCGGGGTGCGTGGGCCGGACGCGGGGTTCGAACAGGCCCCGCGAGCGGTCCTGGGGCGGGTTCTGGCCCTGGTGCTGCGGCTGGGACTGGTGCCCGCCCTGGTGCTGGGGCAGGTCCTGGTTCTGGTGCTGGGGCAGGTCCTGGTTCTGGTGCTGGGGCAGGTCCTGGGGCGGGCCCTGGTGCTGGTGCTGCGGCCAGGCGCCCTGCGGGTACGGCCGGGCGTGCGCGCCCTGGACCGCGGGCTCCTGGTACGGGTGCGAGGCCTCCCGCTGCTGGGGAATCTCCGGGGCGTGTCGAACCTGCGTGTACCGCGACTCGTACGCCTCCGAGTAGGGCTGATACGGGTCGATGCGCGGCGCGTAGAGCTGCATCGTCTCGACGTGCTCGGGATGGCGGGCCGGCTCCGGGCGCCCGGCCGGGGCCGTGGGCGCGGTGGGCGAGTCGTCGGGGCTGTCGTCGGCCGGGAGTTCGGCGAGATGCTCCAGGAGCACCTCGCCCTGGCCGTGGATGTTGCCGATGGCGACCAGGGAGGAGTCCGGGCCGAGCCTGCCGAGCAGTTCGGCCATGAACTCCTCGGGGTCGCGGCGGTCGCCGCCGAGGTCGACGGCCCGGCCGCGGTACTCGGCCGGGATGGCGTCGATGGCGGACTTGGCCGGGTGTCCGATGACGAAGACCTGCTCGGGGTCGAGGTCGGGGATGATCTCGCCCATCTGGCCGTTGCGCTCGACGCGGTCGGGGCGGCAGTTGATGACCACGTTGAGCGGGCGGTGGACGGCGCCGAGGTCGAGGAGCTGGTTGATGTTCATCAGCGTCGACTCGGGGTCGTTGGCCGCGAAGACGTTGGCGAAGCGCAGCTTCTTGTCGTCGTGGGTGAGGTAGCGCTCGACGGAGAGCACGCCGGGGTCCGGCGGGGCGTCGTACATGCCCTGCAGGGCCGTCTCGCGCTCGACGCCGAGCAGTTCGGCGACGGTGAGCGCGATGGCGACGTTCTCCTTGAAGGTGAACCAGCTGAAGCCGCGCAGCTCCTCGTCGCTGACCGTCTCGGGGTCGGCGTAGATCAGCTCGCAGTTCCGGGCGTCCGCCTCCTCCTGGAGGATGTGGAAACGCTCCTTCTCCGCGGTGACGCAGATGCCGTCCTCCGGCATGGACCGGCACAGCGAGCGGGCCACGTCGTCCAGGGTCGGGCCCATCTCCGCGAGGTGGTCCTCACGGACGTTGCAGAGCACGCCGATGGTGGAGCGGATCAGCTTGGACTGGTTGATCTCCTGCAGGGCCGGCATCACCGCCATGCACTCGATGACCAGCGCGTCCGGGTTGTACGCGGCCGCGCGGCGCACGATGCCGATCTGCTCGACGACGTTGGCGATGCCGAACTTGCGGTAGACCGGCTCCTCGGTGGCGTCCGGGTGGATGAACCGGGCCGCGGTGCCGGTGGTCTTGGCGACCGTGGTCAGACCGCCGCCGCGCAGGGCGCCCGCGCACAGCCGGGTGATGGAGGACTTGCCGCGGATGCCGTTGACCAGCACCCGGGTCGGGATGTTGTCCAGGTTGGTGAAATGCCGCCGCTGCTCCACGATGCCCGCCACGAGCAGGATCGCGCAGCAGACCAGCAGCACGGTGTAGAGGAAGAGCACCGGTGATCAGTTCCTTACGTACTGCTGGTCCTGCGGGCCGTGGGGGTCGTGCGGACCGTGGGGGTCGGGCGGCCCGTACGGGGACGGGTCCTGCGCGCCGCCGGCGCGCTGGGGAGCGCCGCGCTGCGGCTGCTGCCGGCGCTGGTCCTGGAGCTGCTGGCGGACGAGTTCCAGGGAGCGGGTGACCGCGCCGACCTCGTCGTGGTGCTGCGGGAAGAGCACGGTCTTGCGGTCGCCGCCGGCCAGGGCCTCCGCCCGGTCGGCCAGCGCCCGCAGCGGCCGGCCCACCACGATGTGCAGCCAGCCGAGGCAGGCGGCGGCCGCGGCGGCGCCGAGCAGACCGGCCAGCACGGTGCGGTTCTGGGTGTCGTACTCGGGGATGGCGAGCCGGGCCGCGGGCTGCCAGCTGACCACGCTCCAGCCGAGCGACTCGGCCGGGCCGCTGCCCGCGAAGGGCGCGGCGGCGGCGATCCGCACGCCGTCGTGGCGGTAGAGCACACCGCCCGCGCGGGCCTTCCTGCCGAGCGTCTGGCCGGTGGCCGCGACGAGGTCCTCCAGATGCTCGTCGGGCAGCGAGTCGAAGGCGAGGAAGCCGGTGTTGCCGGCGATGACCTCGCTCTTGTCGTCGACGAGACGGACCACGCCGAGGCCCGGCCGCTTCAGCAGCGCGTTGAGGAACTCCGCCCGGAACTCGCCGACCAGCGCGGCGCCGTCCCGGCCCGGGATCTCGGCGGTGCCCACGACGACGGGCTCCTTACCTCCGTGGCCCAGCAGCCGGATCGAGGTCTCGGCGGCGCGCTTGGACCTGACCACGCGGGGTTCCTTGCCCTGCCGGGCCAGGACCTCGCCGGAGGCGTCGACGACGTAGAGCGAGCGGTAGCGCTGGTTCTCGTGGACGGTGCGCTCCAGCACCGCGTCCATGGCGGCGGGCTCGGTGCGGTTGCCGATGAGGGACGCGACCGACTGGAGGTCGACCTCGCCCTCGTTGAGCGCCCGGCGCACCCGGTCGCTGAGGGTGTCGGTGCGCTCGCGCTGGTCGTTGACGAGCTGCTGCGGAACGACGGCCGTGCTGTCGGCGCGGTTGAGCAGCAGCATCAGCGGCGCGGACCAGGCCAGCAGCAGCACCGCGCAGGCCACGAGCAGGGCCCGGGTGCCAACCCGGCGCGGCCCGCGCGGACGCGCCGGGGCGCCGGTGGCGTCGGTGCTCTCGCCCATCAGCTGCCGGCGCAGGCGCTCCAGGGCGCCGCCGATGCGGTGCGCCTCGCCGTAGCCGGGGACGGTGACGGGCCGGGTCAGGTCGCCGCGGGTGAGGCGGCGGGCCTCCAGGAACAGCCGGATCAGCGGGCGCTGCACGGTGCCCAGCAGCACCCCGACCGCGATGCCGCCGACGAGGAGCAGCGCGCCGCCGGCCAGCAGGCCGAAGACGGGCGAGGTGGCGCGGGTGGGGTCCTCGGCGACCTTGACCATGGCCACCACCGACAGGCCGAGTCCGGAGGCGGTGGTGATCTCGCCGGGCTCGGGAGAGGCGAGCGTGGCGTAGCCGGCGACGGACTGCTCGCTCAGCAGGCGCCCGCCGAGCAGGCTGCCGCTGACGCCCTGGTAGCCGCCGGTGCCGGGCGTCTTGCTGCTGCGCGGGTCCTGCCGGGCCTCGCGGGCCGCGCTCCGGGCGAAGTCCTTGAGCTGCTTGCGGGAGGCGGTGATCTCCTGGCGGTCGAGGCTGGTGCGCACCTGCTCCGGCTCGGCGATGCCGTCGCTGCTGAGGATCGAGCCGCCGCGGTCGACGACCGCGATCGACCGGAACTGACCGAGGCTGATGCCCGGGAACTTCAGGTTGTTGGAGGCCACGAGCAGCAACTGCGGCTTGCCCGGCCAGGACAGCAGCGCGAAGGACAGCAGGCGCACCTCGCCGTTCCTCAACGTGACCATGCGGGGGGCGAGTCCGCCCTCGTCGCCCAGGGCCGAGGTGTCCACCGAGGTCAGCGGCACCGTCTCGCCTCGGGCGGCGACCAGCTTGCCGGACTCGATCTCGACGACGGCGGTGCCCATCCACTTCTGGTACGTGCTGCCGAGCTTGTCGAGGACGGCGTCGCCGGAGACCGGCTGGCCGGCGCTGAACAGCGCGGCGGACCGGGTGAGGTCGGTCACGGACTCGTCGATGGAGGCCCGCAGCGCGATGGCGCCGTCCTCGGCGAAGTGCTGCTGGGACGTGAGCACCGCCTTCGGCACACCGGCGTTGTCGACGCGGCCCAGCACAAGTGCCGTGATGCCGGCGAGCGACAGCAGGAGGACCGACAGGACCGCGATCGGTGGGCGGATTCCGCCGATCAGCGACATGTCGGCTCGTCGGCGGGCTCGGTGCTGCCGCGCCGGGGGCGGAGACGCCAAGGGACGGTCCTCTCAGGCTCGTGCGGGCGGTCGGTCCCGCACGGGAAGCAGGGTGAAGCGTGGGCTGGACGGGGTCCGGGCACACCGGTGGTACTGGTGCACCCGGAATCCAGACAAGTAAGGACCGGGTGAGGTTGCGGTAAGCGCGACGTGATCTGCGCAACATCCGCGTTTTACCCGGTCATGACCGGGCAGAAGCCGTCGCTGTTCGGACAGTCGCTATTCAGGCATCGGCGTCAGCGGCTTCAGCCCGTCCTCGGCCGCTCCCCGGTTCAGCAGGGTCCCCTCGGTGCGCTCGAAGGCCAGGCGCAGCCGGGCCCGCTGACGGCCCGTGAGGTCGTGGCCGTCCCGGAGCGCGACGGGCACGTCCAGCAGCCGGTAGTCGCGCGCGTCGTCGTCCGAGGCCGTGGTGGTGCCGCCGCTCCCGGTGTTCTCGGCATCCGGCGGGATCTCCAGCAGCGTCGGCTCGAAGCGGGGCTGGACGTCCCAGGTGCCCTTGCCGCGCTCGGTGAAGGTGAACCAGGCGATCACGCCCTCCTCGGTGAGGCCGGTCGGCACCTCGTGCCGGGCGATCTGGTTGCCGAGGCCGTAGGCGATCCAGGTGCCGTCGACCTTCTCCATGGGCTGGACGACGTGCGCGTGGTGCCCGATGACCAGGTTGATCCCGGTCTCCTGGGCGATCTGCCGGGCGAAGGTGAGCTGCGAGGAGGAGGGGTTCGGGTAGTGCTCGCGGCCCCAGTGCAGGGAGAGGATCACCACCTCGGCGCCGCCCTTGCGGGCCCGCTGCTCGGCGGCCTTGATCCGGCCGAGGTCCTGCTGGTTGGCCAGCCAGGGCTTGTCCTTCGGCAGCCGGTGGGGCTCGTTGAACCCGTAGGCGAAGGATATCTGCGCGACCTTGACGCCCTTGACGTCCATGATCAGCGGGGTGAGAGCGTCCTTCTCGGTCCGGAAGGAGCCCGTGTGCTTGACCCCGGCGGCGTCCAGCGCGTCCAGGGTGCGCTTCACGCCCCCGTATCCGTGGTCGAGGGTGTGGTTGGAGGCGGTGGAGCAGGTGTCGTAGCCGAGGTCCTTGACCGTCTTCGCGGTCTGCGGCGGCACCTGGAAGTCCGGGAAGCCCTCGAAGGGGCCGTTCGGCTTGCCCATCACCGGCTCGTAGTGGCAGATCGCCAGGTCCGCCCTGCTGATCACCGGCTTGATGCCGGCCATCATGGGCCCGAAGTCCAGCCCGGCCACGCCCTTGCCCGTCCGCTCGGCGTCCTTGCGCGCCTGGTCGACGAGCTCGGGATGCATCAGGATGTCCCCGGCGGCGGCGACGGTGAAGGTGCGTCCCCCGCTCTTGTCGTCCCCGTCGCCGGAAACGAGGCCGCAGCCCGCGACGGCGGCGACGAGCGGGAGGGGCATCAGCAGGGTCAGCAGGGTGCGGCTACGGCGTCTGGTCACCGGGATATCTTGATACAACCATGAGAGCCAACCGCTCACGCATCATAACGATCGCAACAATTCTGCTGGTCATCGCCGGTCTGGCCGGTGCGGCGACCGCCGTGCTCCGCGCCTCCCACGGCTCGCGGGCGGCCGGCGGCGACCGCGCGGACGGCCACGCGGACGGCGTCGACCTGGCCCGTGTGGTCGCGGACTACACGAGCCGGTTCGGCCCGGACCGCGGCTACCGGCCGCCCACCCGGGACGATCGCACCCGCGTCGCCGAAGCCGTCGGCCAGCTCCTCGACGGCCGTCGCGGCCAGGCACAACAGCAGCTCTCACAACTGGACTTCACTGTCCGCACCCTGGTCGACCGGGTCTCCGGACACCGCTACGCCGAGATCGCCGACCGCACCGACGACGCCGTGGCACCGCGCGGCTGGGGCCGGATGTACGTCGACCTCGACCACCGCGCGCGCTGGTCGGTCCAGGTCCCGCACCCGGTCGCCGACCAGGGCACGGAGCAGCTCGGCGTCGGCGTCCTGCGCGGTTCCCCGGGCGGCATCCTCGTCATTGCGGGAGCACATCGCAAAGCCGGACGCGGGGACGCGGCGGACGTGGCGCACCGCCGGGACACCGTCTTCGACGCGGTGTGCGACGAGCTGGCCCGGCGCCGGCTGCCCGGCATCCAGGTGCACGGCTTCGCCGACGACTCCGCGCCCGGCTACGACGTCGTCGCCTCCACCGGCAGGGGGTCGGCGGGCCGCGACGACGGCCGCCGGCTCGCGGACGCGCTGCGCGCGAAGGGCTTCGCGGTGTGCCGGGCCTGGGCCCGCTCCTGCCCGCTGGAGGGCCACGAGAACGTGCAGGGCGGCCGGGCCGACAGCGAGGATCTCCCCTTCCTGCACGTCGAGTTCGCCCACGCGGTACGCGACGACACGACGCGGATGGGGCGTGCGGTGACGGCGGTGGACACGGTCACCGCGCGCTGGGCGCGAGAGCCGTGAGCAGGTGCGCGTCTTGTCGATGACGCGAGGGTGGTCGGCGAACGGGCGGGCCTGCCTTCCCCGTGTTGCAGGGAAGGCAGGGCGCCGGGCGGGCCCCCTACTCGCCGCGGAGAGCCCTGACGACCGGGCGAAGCCCGTGCGGCGTGCGGCGCGCGCCTGGGAGGAGCATCGGAGCACCGTTGCCTGACCCGTCCCCTGGGCCTGAGGGAGTGCGGGACCGTGCGAGGCTGGGGCCATGACCGAGGACAGTGGCAGCGCTTCCCTGCTCGTGATCGTCGACGGTGCGAATGTCGTCGGGTCGGTGCCCGACGGCTGGTGGCGGGACCGCAGGGGTGCGGCGGAGCGGCTGCGGGACCGGCTGGCGGCGGAGGGGGTGCCGGAGCTGTCCGGGCCGGCCGAGATCGTCCTCGTGGTCGAGGGCGCGGCACGCGGTGTGGAGCCGGTGCCGGGGGTGCGGGTCGAGGCGGCGCCCGGCAGCGGCGACGACCGCGTCGTCGAGCTGGTCGAGGGGGCCGGCGACCGTGCCGTCCTGGTCGTCACGGCGGACCGGGAGCTGCGGCGCCGGGTGACGGAGCTGGGCGCCGAGGTGACCGGGCCGCGCGCGGTGCGCGGGCGCGACTGAGCGAAGCGGGAGGCCCCCGCCCGGCGCACTGGGCGGGCCCGTGACCTTCCCCGGCCTGCGTCAACCGCCACACGCCCACCGGCGTGGTGGCCTACGGCGTCGTGCCGCTGCCCGGCCTGGTGGTCTCGCCGGTCGCGGCGGCCTCGCCCCGGGCGAGCCGGCTGTGGGTACGGCCGTAGAGGAAGTAGACGGCGAAGCCGATCACCATCCAGATCGCGAACCGCAGCCAGGTCTCGGCGGGCAGGTTCAGCATCAGCCACAGCGAGGCGCACACCGACAGGATCGGGATGACCGGCACCCAGGGGGTGCGGAAGGCGCGGTGCAGGTCGGGGCGGGTCCTGCGGAGGATGACGACGCTGATCGCCACCACGATGAAGGCGAACAGCGTGCCGATGTTCACCAGCTCGGCGAGCTCGCTCAGGCTGGTGAAGCCCGAGACGATCGCGATGATCACGCCGAGCAGGATGGTCGGCCGGTGCGGGGTCCGGAAGCGGGGGTGGACCTGTGAGAAGAAGCGCGGCAGCAGCCCGTCGCGGCTCATCGCGAAGAACACCCGGCTCTGTCCGAGCAGCAGGATCATGCACACGGTGGTCAGGCCGATGGCGGCGCCGAAGCTGATCAGACCGGCGTAGAAGGGGTGCCCGACGGCCTTGAAGGCGTCCGCGAGGGGGGCGTCGACCGACAGGTTCCTGTAGTTCTGCATGCCGGTCACGACGATCGACACCGCCACGTACAGCACGGTGCAGATGAGCAGCGAACCGAGGATGCCGCGCGGCATGTCGCGCTGCGGATGGCGGGTCTCCTCGGCGGCGGTGGCGACGATGTCGAAGCCGATGAAGGCGAAGAAGACCACCGAGGCTGCGGTGAAGATGCCCATGACGCCGAAGTTGGCCGGTGCCCAGCCGAACATCAGCTGGATGAGCGGGGCCTTCAGGGAGCCCTCGGCGGCCACCGACTGGGTCGGCGGGACGAACGGCTTGTAGTTGCTGCTGGTCGCGAAGAACGCCCCGGCGATGATCACGAGCAGGACCACGGCCACCTTGATGGCGACGACGATCGAGGTGACGCGCGCGGACAGCTTCATGCCGAGCACGAGGATGCCGGTGAGCACCAGGACCAGACCGGCGGCCAGGACGTCGAAGCCGAAGCCCGTGGCGCCCTCCCGGCCCGACAGGTACGCGGGCAGGTGCCAGCCGGCGTTGTCCAGGAGCGAGCGGATGTAGCCCGACCAGCCGACCGCCACCACCGCCGTGCCGAGCGCGAACTCCAGGATCAGGTCCCAGCCGATGATCCAGGCGGGCAGCTCCCCGAGGGAGGCGTACGAGAACGTGTACGCGGACCCCGCCACCGGGACCGTGGAGGCGAACTCCGCGTAGCAGAGCGCCGCGAGGGCGCAGACCACGGCCGCCACGACGAAGGCCAGGGACACCGCGGGGCCCGCGTTCTCCTTGGCGACCTTGCCGGTGAGAACGAAGATGCCGGTACCGATGATGACGCCGACGCCGAAGACGGTCAGGTCGAGGGCGGAGAGGGATTTCCTGAGCGCGTGCTCCGGCTTCTCCGTGTCCTGGATGGACTGCTCGACGTTCTTCGTCCTGAAGAGCGCACTGCTCACGGGCCTACCTCCCACGCGCGTCGTCCTCGACATGGTCGAGAGGGCTGGGGATGCGTATGCCCCGGCACAGGCAGGTTCACGCAGATGGGCCGGTTCCGCCACCGGTACAGGGTGGCGGAACCGGCCCGGAGGGTCCCGTCGGGGCCGCGCCCGCGGCTCAGTCGCGCGCGGGCTGCACCTCGTCGACGTCCGCGGTCGGGCGGTCGAACCGGCCGTCCAGCTTGGCGACCAGTCCGGTGACCTGGCGGGCGATGTCCGGCGCGGTCAGGCCGATCTCCGCCATCACCTCGGCGCGGGAGGCGTGGTCGAGGAAGCGCGGCGGGATGCCGAAGTCGCGCAGCGGCACGTCGACGCCCGCGTCCCGCAGGGCCTGGGCGACCGCGGAGCCCACACCGCCGACGCGGGAGTTGTCCTCGACGGTGACGACCACCCGGTGCCGGTCGGCGAGCGGGGCCATGGCCGCGTCGACGGGCTTGACCCAGCGCGGGTCGACGACGGTGGTGGAGATGCCCTGCCGGTCGAGCAGTCCGGCGATCTCCAGGCACATCGGCGCGAGGGCGCCGACGGAGACCAGCAGGACGTCCGGCCGGTCGGTGCCCGGCTCGCGCAGCACGTCCATGCCGCCGACGCGGCCCACGGCGGGTACGGCGGGGCCGACGGCGCCCTTGGAGAAGCGGACCACGGTCGGCGCGTCGTCGACCTCGACGGCCTCGCGCAGCTGGGCGCGGACCTGGTCGGCGTCGCGCGGGGCGGCCAGCCGCAGGCCGGGGACGACCTGCAGGATGGACATGTCCCACATGCCGTTGTGGGAGGCGCCGTCGGTGCCGGTGACGCCGGCCCGGTCCAGGACGAAGGTCACGCCGCACTTGTGCAGCGCCACGTCCATGAGCACCTGGTCGAAGGCGCGGTTGAGGAAGGTGGCGTACACCGCGAACACGGGGTGCAGCCCGCCGTGCGCGAGGCCGGCCGCGGAGACGGCGCCGTGCTGCTCGGCGATGCCGACGTCGTAGACCCGGTCGGGGAAGGCCTTGGCGAACTTGTCGAGGCCGACCGGCTGGAGCATGGCGGCGGTGATGGCGACGACGTCCGCCCGCTCCTCGCCGAGCCGGACCATCTCGTCACCGAAGACGCTGGTCCAGTCGGCGCCGGAGGAGGCGATCGGCAGGCCCGTGTCGGGGTGGATCTTGCCGACGGCGTGGAAGCGGTCGGCCTCGTCCTGGAGGGCGGGCTGGTAGCCGCGGCCCTTCTCGGTGAGGCAGTGCACGATCACCGGGCCGCCGAAGCGCTTGGCGCGGGCCAGCGCGGACTCCAGGGCCTCGATGTCGTGGCCGTCGATCGGGCCGACGTACTTCAGGCCCAGGTCCTCGAACATGCCCTGCGGGGCGATGAAGTCCTTCAGGCCCTTCTTGGCGCCGTGCAGGGTGTCGTAGAGCGGACGGCCGACGACCGGGGTGCGCTCCAGCAGGTCCTTGGTGCGGGCCAGGAAGCGCTCGTAGCCGTCGGTGGTGCGCAGGGTGGCCAGGTGGTTGGCGAGGCCGCCGATGGTGGGCGCGTAGGACCGCTCGTTGTCGTTGACGACGATGACCAGGGGGCGGTCCTTGGCGTCGGCAATGTTGTTGAGCGCCTCCCAGGCCATGCCGCCGGTCAGCGCGCCGTCGCCGATGACCGCGACGACGTGGCTGTCGCGCTGGAGCAGCTCGTTGGCCTTGGCGATGCCGTCGGCCCAGCCGAGGACCGTGGAGGCGTGGCTGTTCTCGATGACGTCGTGCTCGGACTCGGCCTGCGAGGGATAGCCGGACAGGCCGCCCTTCATCTTCAGGCGGGAGAAGTCCTGGCGGCCGGTGAGCAGCTTGTGCACGTAGGACTGGTGGCCCGTGTCCCAGAGCACCTTGTCCTTGGGCGAGTGGAAGACCCGGTGCAGGGCGATGGTCAGCTCCACGACACCGAGGTTGGGACCGAGGTGGCCGCCCGTCTTCGCGACGGCGTCGACGAGGAAGGTCCGGATCTCCTCTGCCAGCTGGTCCAGCTCCTCCAGGCTGAGCCGGTCCAGATCGCGCGGTCCCGTGATGCGGGTCAGCAGCGGCACCCGTGCCTCCTTGCAGTAGAGCTGATCGAGCTGTTGCCGGGCTTGTCGAGTCTAATGTTCCGCCCGAGCGCCCGGTGTCCGGGCCGTGCGTCTTGAGTCACGCGAACGGCCCCGCCCCGGGGGACGGCCGCGCCCGGGCCTCACGGCACGGGCCGGACCGCGCCGCACGGCCCGAGGGGCACGGCCGTACGGGCATGACCGTGCGGGCACGACTGTGCGGGCACGACTGTGCGGGCACGACTGTGCGGGCACGACTGTGCGGGCACGACTGTGCGGGCACGACTGTGCGGGCACGACTGTGCCCGGTACCGCCATTGGTACCGGGCACAGTGGTCTGGGTCGGCAGCGCTACGCGCGGCCGGCCGTCTTCTGCGTCTTGCGGGTCACCGCGTCGATGACGACGGTCGCCAGCAGCACGCCACCGGTGATCATGTACTGGACCGGCGAGGCGATGCCCTCCAGGGCGAGGCCGTACTGGATCGAGACGATCACCAGCACGCCGAGGAGCGCGTTCCAGGTGCGGCCCCGGCCGCCGAAGAGGGAGGTGCCGCCGATCACGGCCGCCGCGATCGCGTTCATCAGCAGGTCACCGCCACCGGCGCCCTGGTTCGCCGAGGCGATCTTGGAGGCGATGAACAGACCGCCGATGGCCGCGAAGGTGCCGGAGATCGCGAAGACCGAGATCCGGACCATCTCGACGTTGATACCGGCACGGCGGGAGGCCTCGACGCTGCCGCCGAGCGCGAAGATCTTCCGGCCGTAGGCGGTACGGCGCAGCACGAAGTCGGTGATCATCAGCATTCCGACGAAGATCACCACGGCCAGCGGCAGACCCTTGTACTGGTTGAAGACGATCGCCGCGGCGAAGGCGACCACGGCCAGCATCGCGGTGCGCAGGATGGTCTCGCTCAGCGGCCGGGACGGCACCCCGGCGGCCTCGCGGCGCTTGTTGCCGAAGAAGGAGCTGAGGAAGAACAGCACGGTCACCGCGATGGCCAGACCGTAGGCGGCGGCCACGTCGGAGAAGTAGTAGCTGGTCAGCTTGGCCACCAGGCCGTCGCTGTTCAGGTTGATCGTGCCGTTGTCGCCCAGGATCTTGAGCATGAAGCCGTTCCAGAACAGCAGACCGGCCAGGGTGACCGCGAACGCCGGCACACCGATCTTCGCGAAGAAGAAGCCGTGGATCGCGCCCGCGACCGTACCGGTGAGGATGGCCAGCACGAAGGCCAGCACCTCGTTCATGCCGTTGGTGACGTTCAGCACCGCGAAGCTGGCGCCCGCCACACCGGAGACGGAACCGACCGACAGGTCGATCTCGCCGAGCAGCAGGACGAACACGATGCCGACGGCGATCATGCCCGTGCCGACCATGGCGACGGAGATGTCGGAGAGGTTGCCCGCGGTGAGGAAGTTGGAGTTCAGGCTCTGGAAGATGATCCAGATGATGGCCAGACCGAGGACGACCGGGATGGAGCCGAGGTCGCCGGCCTTCATCTTCCGCTTGAACTCGGTGAGATAGCCCGCGAAGCCCTGTTCGCGCACCAGCAGGCGGGGGTCGACGGCGACGTCGGAGCCGCGTGCCGCCTCGGGGTTCTCCACGACCGTGTCCTCGGGGGACGCGGAGGTCTTGTCGATGCTCACTTCTTGATCTCCCCATTGGTGCGCGCCGCACGACGGGTCACGGCGTTGTCCGTGGCGCCGGTGATGGCGGAGATGATCTCTTCCTGCGAGGTCGACTTGACCTCGAAGACGCCGTTGTTGCGGCCCAGGCGCAGGACGGCCACCTTGTCGGCCACCGCCTTCACGTCGGCCATGTTGTGGCTGATGAGGATCACGGCGTGGCCGCGTTCCCGCAGCCGCTCCACCAGGTCGAGGACCTGGGCGGTCTGCTCGACGCCGAGGGCGGCGGTGGGCTCGTCGAGGATGACCAGCTTGGGCTCGCCGAGCATGGAGCGGGCGATGGCCACGACCTGGCGCTGACCGCCGGAGAGCGAGGCGATCGGGATACGGACGCTGGGAATGCGGATGGACAGCTGGTCCAGCAGCTCGCGGGAGCGGCGCTCCATCTCGACCTCGTCCAGGACGCCGTACTGGCGGAGCTCCCGGCCCAGGTAGAGATTGCCGACGACGTCGATGTTGTCGCACAGCGCGAGGTCCTGGTACACCGTCGCGATGCCCAGGTTCTGGGCGTCGTGCGGCTTGTTGATCTGGACGGACCTGCCTTCCCATTCGATGGCGCCCTCATCGATGGGGTGCACGCCGGCGATCGTCTTGACCAGCGTGGACTTTCCGGCGCCGTTGTCGCCGACCAGGGCGACCACCTCACCGGCGTGGACCTCAAGCTCTACGTCGGTGAGCGCCTGGACGGCACCGAACCGCTTGGAGACCCCGCGCAACGCCAGCACGGGCGTAGCGGACACGTGAACCATCTCCTTCGCCGCCTGACCCGGCGGGAGGTTGTGCAGAAGAGTATGGGGGAGAGTTCCGTCCGGCGCCCCGCACGAGCTTGCGGGGCTGTCTGATGGCGGGGCGCCGGAGGAGCCTTGGGGTGCGCCGTCGTCCCGTCGGGGGAATTCAAGAGCGAATTCGCCTAGAGGGAAGGGCGCGTGCGGCTGCTTACTTGAGACCGATCTTGTCGCAGGCCTTCTTGTACTGGGCCGTGCAGATGTCGCTGACGGTGTAGACGCCGTCCTTGATGACGGTGTCCTTGATGTTGTCCTTGGTCAGCGAGGTGACCGGGACCAGGACCGAGGGGACGCCCTTGGTGGTGGGGCTGTCGACCTTGTCCTTGGCGACCGAGTCGAGCGCCTTGCCCTGGGCCAGGTCGACGGCCATGGTGGCGGCGGCCTCGGCCTCGGGGGCGTACGGCTTGTAGACGCTCATGTACTGCTCACCGGCGACGATGCGCTGGACACCCGCGAGCTCCGCGTCCTGGCCGGTGACCGGGATGTTGGAGAGGCCGGCGGCCTTGAGGGCGGTGATGATACCGCCGGCCATGCCGTCGTTGGCGGAGTAGACACCGACGAGGTTCTTCTTGCCGATGGCGGAGATGGCGCCCTCCATGTTGGAGTTGGCGTTCTCCGGCTTCCACTCCTTGGTGTCGTACTCCTTGCCGACGTTCACCTTGCCGTCGAGCACGGAGTGGGCGCCCTGCTTGAACTGCGCGGCGTTCGGGTCCGTGGAGGAACCGTTCATCATGACGATCTTGCCGGACTTGGCCTTGGAGCCGAGCGCCTTCAGCAGCGCGTCGCCCTGGGTCTTGCCGACGGTCACGTTGTCGAACGAGGTGTAGGCGTCGATCGGGCCCTGGGCCAGGCGGTCGTAGGCGACGACCGGGATGCCCGCGTCCTTGGCCTTCTGCACCGAGTTCTTGATGGCGGCAGCGTCCACGGCGTCGACGATCAGCACGTCCACCTTGTTGGTGATCATGGTGTCGACCTGCTGGTTCTGCAGGCTGGCGTCCTGCTTGGCGTTGGCGTAGACGACCTTGCCCTTGTTGTTCGTGAGCTCCGCGACCTTCTTCTCGATCAGCGGGCGGTCGAACTTCTCGTAGCGCGCGGTCTGGTTCTCCGGAAGGAGCAGACCGACCTTGATGTTGTCGCCCTTCTTCGCACCCGAGGACGACTTGGAGCCGCCACCGGACTCCTTGGCGCTGCCACAGGCAGCAAGCGAGACGGCCATCGCACCAGCAGCAACGGCAAAGGCCGCACGACGCATACGCGTGTTCACTTCACAAACCTCCCTGACGAGGCCGCGTCGTTGCGGCCGAGGTGGCTGGAAGTCAACTCGGCCACACGTGCGACGTCAAGAAGTAAATCCTTAACGAGATGGCAACGGTGCCATCCGTTCTCTAAGTGAAGACAGGAGCGGCCATGGACAGCGTGCCGTCCAAAAGGGTCGAATCGCCCATCTCGCTGAGCGCGAGGGCGAGCGCCCCGAGCACCTCCGCACGGCCGCCAAGGGCCCCCGGGAGGACGGAGAGTTGGCGTGCGGCGCTGGGGATGGCGTAGCGGCCGACGGACTCCCTGATCGGCCCGAGCACCAGCTCACCGGCCTCGGCGAGATCACCGCCGAGCACGACCCGGCTCGGGTTCAGCAGGTTGCAGAGGTTGGCGACTCCACTGCCGATGTGACGGCCGACGTCGGCGATCACCCGACGGCAGCCCGGGTCACCGTCCCGCGCCAGCCGTACGACGCCTTCCATCGTGAGGTCGGTGCCATGGCTGGACTGGAGCAGCGGCAGCACGTACCGGGCGGCCGCGAAGGTCTCCAGGCAGCCCCGGTTTCCGCAGCGGCAGACGGGGCCGGATTCATCAAGGGTAATATGCCCGATTTCACCTGCTGTGCCGCCGGGGCCGCGGTAGATCTTGCCGTCGATGACCAGACCGGCGCCGACGCCGCTGGCGATCTTGATGTAGGCCAGGTCCTTCACGCCCCGGCCGCTGCCCCAGACCAGCTCGCCGAGGGCGCCGAGGTTGGCGTCGTTGTCCACGTGCACCGGCACGCCGAGCCGCCCCCGCAGCTCCTCGGCGGGCTTGATGCCGGTCCAGCCCGGCAGGATGGCGGTGGAGCCGAGGGTGCCCGACTCCACGTCGATCGGTCCGGGGACGCCCAGGCCCACGCCGGCGATCTTGGAACGGTCGACCCCGGTCGCCGCGATCAGGCGGTTGACCAGCACCTCCGCCCGGTCGAAACCCTCGGTCGAGGAGGCGTCCACGTCCAGCGGCTCGGCCTCCTCGGCCAGCACCTGATGGGCGAGATTCCCGATCGCGACCCGCAAATGGGTGTGCCCGAAGTCGACGCCGATGACGATGCCCGCGTCCCCGCTCAGGGACACGCTGCGCGCCCGTCGGCCGCCCGCCGAGGTGGGCGTGACCTGGACCGTTCCGCCGTCCTTCAGCTCGCGCACGATATTGGAGACCGTCGCCGCGGACAGGCCCGTGGTCCTCGCGATCTCCGCCTGCGTGAGGGATCCGGCCAGGCGCACTGCACGTACCACCCGCTCCAGGTTGGCTCGGTGCAGCGACGACTGCGACCCTGGAGTCTCCACGACGACCTCCTGAGAGCGGGGCCGCTTCGGCGAGGCCCCGTCTATGTCCAACTAGTGAACTCTAAGCTGAGCCGTTCGGGTTGCCTCCCGTCAAGAGGTTGAGCCGTTTCCGGGTCCTTGGACACACTTGCGCCCCGCACCCGGCCACCCCTGGAGAGTGGCCGGGTGCGGGGCGCGGGGCGCGGTGATCGCGGGCCGGCGCGGTGCGCGGGCGGGGGAAGGCCGGGGGTCATGGGCCGCTCGGGCCGGTGGGACCCCGAGCGGCCCCGGGCCTGCGCCGCCTGGTGACGGAGGCGGGCCCGGGCTACTTCAGGGCGCCCGCCGTCAGGCCCTGGACCACCTGGCGCTGGAAGATGACGTAGGCCGCCAGGACCGGGAGCATCGCCATCACCAGGCCGGCGAAGAGGCCGGACCAGTCGCCCTTGTAGCCCTGGCTGACGGCCAGCTGCACCAGGCCCTGGGTGAGGACCCGCTTGTCCGGGTCGGTGTTGAGCACCGTCGGCAGCATGTACTGGTTCCACTGGCCGAGGAAGTTGAAGATCCCCACGCTGATCAGCCCGGGCTTCGCCATCGGCAGCATGATCTGGAAGAACGTCCGGGTGTGCGAGGCCCCGTCCACGAACGCCGCCTCGGCCACCGAGGTGGGCAGGGTCCGGAAGAACGCGGTGAGGAAGAACACCGTGAAGGGCAGCGAGTAGGCGATGTAGACCAGGATCAGCCCGTGGATCGTGTTCAGCAGCCCCATGTTGTTCACGACGTAGAACAGGGGCACCAGCGCCAGCATGATCGGGAAACTCATGCCGCCGATGAACAGGAAGTAGATGAAGCGATTCCCCGGAAAGTCGAAGCGGGCCAGTACATAGGCGGCCATGGACCCCAGCACCAGCGTGCCGATGAGCGACCCGCCGACCACCAGGACGGTGTTCAGGAAGTAGTCGCTCATATTGGCGTCGGTCCACGCCCGCGCCCAGTTGTCGAAGTGGAGTTTGTCCGGCAGCGACCAGGGCGAGCCGAAGATGGAGCTGTCGTCCTTGAAGGACGTCATCACCGCCCACACCAGCGGCATGACCACCATGATCGCCCAGATGACGAGAATGCCGTGCGAGAAGACATTGAGTACGCCGCCCTCCCGTTTCTCCGGGCGCGGCTTCGGCGCCACCGTCTCGATCTTCGCGACGGTGATTCCGGACTCGGCCGGAACGGGGGCGGGGGTCTCGGTCGTTTTCATGTGATCAGAACTCCAGCCGCTCGCGCCGGCCCAGCCGCATCACCACGGCGGCGAAGGCCAGCGTGACGACGAGCAGGGCGACGCCGATGGTGGTGGCATAGGCGGCCTGCCCGTCCCGGAACGCCTTCTGGTACACGTACAGAACCATGACGGTGGTCGAGTAGTCGGGGCCGCCCGGACCGGTCGTCATGATCTGTACGACCGCGAACGACTCGGCGCCGAGGGCGAGGATGCCCATGTAGACCCAGCCGGACTGCACGGTGTCCCACAGCAGCGGCAGGGTGATCCGGAAGAACGTGGTGAACCGGCTGGCCCCGTCCAGCAGCGCGGCCTCGTACATCTCCGCCGGGATGGAGGCCATGCCCGCCGAGAACAGGACCACGAAGAAGCCGACCGTGGACCAGACGAGCACCGCCATCACGCACCACAGGGCGAGATCGGGGTCCCCCAGCCACAGCGGCTGCACCCCGTCGAGCCCGATGCCGCGCAGCAGGGAGTTGATCGCTCCGCTGTCCGGGTTGTACGCGAAGGCGAACAGCAGGGCCACGATCGCGATCGACAGCACCTGCGGGAAGAAGTAGACGATCTTGTAGAACGAGGAGCCGCGGACGCCGGAGACCACCGGCCCGCCCCTCCTGCGCCGTCCGCCCACATTGATCATGAAGGCGAGGAACAGCGCCAGACTGATCGTCACCAGTGGCAGCACCAGGGCGAACAACAGGCTGTGCTGCAGCGACTTCCAGAAGATCTCGTCGTCGAGCATCCTGTTGTAGTTGTCGAACCCGACCATCCTGAATTCGGGGCTCAGCCCGGTCCAGTCCGTGAACGAGTAATAGATGGACTGGATGAACGGCCAGACGACGAAAAGCGCGTACAGCCCCAGGGGGACCGCGAGGAACCCCACGACGAACCGGTACTTGCCGTGCTGCATTGCTACCGACCCCGTTCTCTGGGCGGGTGGTGTCACCTGGTCCGGTCCGGCCGGGGCCAGCCGGACCGGACCAGGTGACGGACCCTCACTGGTGCTTGTAGTGCTTGATCGACGTGTCCTTCGCGGCCTCGTCGGCGAAGCCCTGGATCTTGCTGATGGCCTCGGCCGGGGTGAGACGGCCGGCCATCATCTCGCCGAGGCCGGCCACACCGATCTTCTCCTTCTGGAGCTGCACGTACCAGTCCTGCAGCCGCGGATTCACCACGTTGGACCCGGCCTTCTCCAGCGCCGCGACGCCGGACTTCAGCCCCGGGGTGAGGGTGATGCCGGTGGTGCCGCCGTTGTACGCGGTCAGCGACTTCACCTTGGCCGTGAAGTTCTTCGAGGAGGCCTCGCTGAGCATGATGCGCAGCTGCTCCATGCCGCCCTCGGCGTTCTTCGCCTTGGCCGGGACGATGAAGGGCTCACCGCCGGAGGCCCAGATGGTGCCGAAGGGCATCTTGTCGGAGCCGTCCAGCCCGGTGGGCGCGGAGACGGCGAGGTCGAAGTCCTTCGGGATGACGTTCGCGGACTCGTTCTCCACCCAGGAGCCGTTCGGGATGAACAGCGCCTTGCCCTTGGCCCAGGCGGTCTGCGACTGGATGTGGTCCAGGCCCGGGGTGCCCTTGAGGACGTAGCCCTTCTTGTAGAGCTCGTAGTAGGCCTCGAAGCAGGCCTTGACCGCCGGGTGCTTCCAGGCGTTCGGCTCCAGGTTGTCGATCGCGTCGAGGACCTCGCGGCCGCCGACCTTGCCGATCATCGGGTAGAGCGAGAACGGGAGGTAGTACGGGTACTTGCCGGCGTACGTCCAGCCCGCCATGCCCTTCTTCTTGGCCTTCTCGCAGACCTTGAGCATCGCGTCCCAGGTCTCCGGGTACTGCTCGTCGAGCGAGGCGAGCGCCTTCTGCGAGTACCAGACGCCGTAGACCGTGTAGGCGTAGTAGAAGATCCAGACCGGCTTGCCGTCGAACTGGCCCATCTTCACGATGCCCGGGCGCAGCGTGTCGCGGACCTTCTTGTTCGGGTCGTCGTAAGAGGGCGCGTCCAGCAGCGGAGTGAGGTCGGCGAGCTGGTTCTTGCCGACGAGGACGCCCATGTCCATCTGCTCGGCGCCGGAGTTGTCGATGAGGTCCGGCGGGTTGCCCTGGTTGAATCGGGGCTGGAGCGTCGACTGGATCTTCTGGGTGGCGGCGAACTTCACCTTCGCCTTGGGGAAGCCCTTCTCGTAGACCTTCACCGCGTCCTCGGCGTACTCCTTGCCGAAGCCGCCGTCGAACAGGACGAATTCCATCTGCGCGGTGTCGTTGACGCCGAGCGGGTTCTTCGCTGTCTTCTTGCCCGCTTTGGCCTTGTCCTGGCCCCCGCCGCCACTGCTGGCGCACGCGGACAGGAAACTCATCGCGGGAACGCTGATCAGGCCGAGTGCGGCGGACCGCTTGATCAGATCGCGGCGGCCGACGCCACCGTGGTTGTCTGCGGAAGTGGATCCCATGCTCAAGTCCTCGCCTTCTCCAGGACTCAGGCGGTGAACCGGATCCTCCCCGGCACCGCGGTCAGGTGAAGCTGGGTCGTGCAGGAAGTACTTCGTGCGTCATCCACCGGGATCGCGGCGAATACAAGGAGGCCGACGCGTTTCGCACGTCGAACCACCCTTTCCGGCTCCCCCGGTGCCCGCTTCCGGCCGGTCGAACGGCCCTGCGGACGCCGACAGGTATAGTCCACTTTCCGCCGACTGAGCAAGATCGAATGCAAGGTTGGCTGTCGGTCTTTTCCGAGTTGAGACCTCGCGGAGATATGAGCCGTCTATGCGTTCCTCGCCGGATAAATCCGCGGCTTTGCGCTCGAATGCCACACTCAACACCCTTGACATCCCTGGCCACTTGACTCCCTACTGGTCCTTGCGCGCCGATGTTGACAACGTTGTCCGGTGCGCGGGGAAGCCAGGGAGGGTGCCCTCGTATGCAGCGCAGAGTTCGGCACAGATGGGGTCCGGCGGTCGTCCTTGCGGCCGCCTTCACTATGGCCGTCGGCTCCCAGGGGGCGGCGGTCGCCCTGCCCGGCGGGGCCCCGGCCGCCGGCCGGGAGTTCGCGTCCTCGTTCGAGTCCGGGGAACCCGCGCCGGACTGGCTGAACACGGTCGACACCGCGCCGGACGGCAGCAGGCGCGCCTCGGGCGTGGACGGCGGATACAGCACCGGCATTCCGGGGAACGTGGACGACCACGTGGTCGACGTGCGGGCCAGCGGTGAGAACTCGGGCGCCGGCGAGGTCAAGGAGAACCTCGTCGACAGCGAGCCGGGCACCAAGTGGCTCACGTTCGAGCCCACCGGATGGGTCGAGTTCGACCTCGACAAGCCGGCGAAAATCACCCGATACGCCCTCACCTCCGCCAATGACTACGCCGAACGCGACCCGCGGGACTGGACCCTGAAGGGCTCCACCGACGGCAAGGACTGGAAGACCCTCGACACCCGCTCGGGCGAGACCTTCTCCGAGCGGTACCGGACGAAGACGTACGACCTGGCCGAGCCGGCCGAGTACCAGCACTTCCGGATCGACATCACCGCGAACAACGGCGCCGGGATACTCCAGCTCGCCGACGTCCAGTTCTCCACCGGCGGCAGCGGCGGCCCGGTCCCGCAGGACATGCTCTCGCTGGTCGACCGCGGCCCGAGCGGCTCACCGACCGCGAAGGCGGGCGCGGGCTTCACCGGCAGGCGGGCGCTGCGCTACGCGGGGCGGCACACGGCCGACGGGCGGGCGTACTCGTACAACAAGGTCTTCGACGTCGACGTCCGGGTGGCCCGCGACACGCAGTTGTCGTACCGCCTCTACCCGTCGATGGCGGACGGCGACCGGGACTACGACGCCACCGACGTGGCGGTGGACCTGGCGTTCACCGACGGCACCTACCTGAGCGATCTGGGCGCCACCGACCAGCACGGCTTCGGCCTGAGCCCGCGGGCGCAGGGCGCGGCCAAGGCGCTGTACGTCAACCAGTGGAACAACGTGGTCTCCCGGATCGGCCCGGTCGCGGCCGGCAAGACGGTGGACCGGATCCTCCTGGCCTACGACTCCCCCAGTGGCCCGGCGAAGTTCCGGGGCTGGCTGGACGACGTGGCCATCCGGCAGGCCGCCCCCGAGACGCCCAAGGCGCACCTGTCGGACTACGCGCTGACCACCCGGGGCACCAACTCCAGCGGCGGCTTCTCGCGCGGCAACAACTTCCCCGCGACCGCCGTCCCGCACGGCTTCAACTTCTGGACGCCGGTCACGAACGCGTCGTCGCTGAGCTGGCTGTACGAGTACGCACGTGCGAACAACGAGGCCAACCTGCCGACGATCCAGGCGTTCAGCGCGAGCCACGAGCCGAGCCCCTGGATGGGTGACCGGCAGACCTTCCAGGTGATGCCGTCCGCGGCCTCCGGCACCCCGGACACCGGCCGCACGGCCCGCGCGCTGGCCTTCCGCCACGAGAACGAGACCGCGCGCCCCTACTACTACGGGGTGCGGTTCGAGAACGGCCTCAGGGCGGAGATGACGCCGACCGACCACGCGGCGGTGCTGCGCTTCACCTACCCCGGCGACGACGCGAGCGTGCTGTTCGACAACGTCACCGAGCAGGCGGGCCTGACCCTGGACGAGGAGCACGGGACCTTCACCGGCTACTCGGACGTCAAGTCCGGCCTCTCGACGGGGGCGACCCGCCTCTTCGTCTACGGCGTGTTCGACAAGCCGGTGAAGGACGGCTCCGCGAGCGGGGTCAAGGGCCGTCTGCGCTTCGACGCGGGCTCCGACCGCACCGTCACCCTGCGGCTGGCCACCTCCCTGATCAGCGTCGACCAGGCGAAGGACAACCTGCGCCAGGAGGTCCCGGACGGCATGTCCTTCGACGCGGTGAAGGTGCGCGCCCAGCGCGCCTGGGACAAGCTGCTCGGCAAGGTCGAGGTCGAGGGCGCCACGCCGGACCAGCTGACCACCCTGTACTCCAGCCTCTACCGGCTGTACCTGTACCCGAACTCGGGCTTCGAGAAGGTCGGGGGCACGTACAAGTACGCCTCGCCCTTCTCCCCCATGCCGGGCCCGGACACCCCGACGCACACCGGCGCGAAGATCGTCGACGGCAAGGTGTACGTCAACAACGGCTTCTGGGACACCTACCGCACCACCTGGCCCGCCTACTCGTTGCTGACACCTGGTCAGGCGGGCGAGATGGTCGACGGTTTCGTGCAGCAGTACAAGGACGGCGGCTGGACCTCGCGCTGGTCCTCCCCCGGCTACGCCGACCTGATGACCGGCACCTCCTCGGACGTCGCCTTCGCCGACGCCTACGTCAAGGGCGTCCACATGGACGCGAAGGCGGCCTACGACGCGGCGCTGAAGAACGCCACCGTCGTGCCCCCGGCCTCCGGCGTGGGCCGCAAGGGCATGAGCACCTCGCCCTTCCTCGGCTACACCGGCACCGACACGCACGAGGGTCTGTCGTGGGCGATGGAGGGCTACGTCAACGACTACGGCATCGCCAAGATGGGCGAGGCCCTCTACCGGAAGACGGGCGAGAAGCACTACAAGGAGGAGGCGCGGTACTTCCTCAACCGCGCCCGGGACTACGTGAAGCTGTTCGACCCCGGGGCGGGCTTCTTCCAGGGCCGCAACGCCCGGGGTGACTGGCGTGTCGACTCCTCGAAGTACGACCCGCGCGTGTGGGGCTACGACTACACCGAGACCGACGGCTGGGGCTACGCCTTCACGGCCCCGCAGGACAGCCGCGGCCTGGCCAACCTGTACGGCGGCCGGACGGGACTCGCGGAGAAGCTCGACACCTACTTCGCCACGCCGGAGACGGCCTCCCCCGAGTTCACCGGCTCCTACGGCGGAGTCATCCACGAGATGACCGAGGCGCGGGACGTCCGGATGGGCCAGTACGGCCACTCCAACCAGGTAGCGCACCACGTCCTCTACATGTACGACGCGGCCGGCCGGCCGTGGAAGGCGCAGGCGAAGGTCCGCGAGGCGCTCTCCCGCCTCTACGTCGGCAGCGAGATCGGCCAGGGCTACCACGGCGACGAGGACAACGGCGAGCAGTCGGCCTGGTACGTCTTCTCGGCGCTGGGCTTCTACCCGCTGGTGATGGGCAGCGGCGAGTACGCCATCGGCTCCCCGCTGTTCACCAAGGCGACCGTGCACCTGGAGAACGGCCACGACCTGGTGATCAAGGCGCCGGGGAACAGCGCGCGGAACGTCTACGTCCAGGGCGTGCGGTTCGACGGAGCGGCGTGGAAGTCCACGGCGCTGCCGCACTCGCTGCTCGCCAGGGGCGGGGTGCTGGAGTTCGACATGGGGCCGAAGCCGTCCTCGTGGGGCACCGGCCCGAACGCGGCGCCGGTGTCGATCACGACCGACGACAAGGTGCCGAGCCCGAGGGCGGACGTGCTGAAGGGCGACGGGGCGCTGTTCGACGACACCTCGTCGACGGACGCCACGGTGACGACGGTGGACCTGCCGGTGGCCGACCCCGCCAAGGCCGTCCAGTACACCCTGACCTCGGCCGCGGACCATGCCGGGGCCCCGACGGGGTGGACCCTCCAGGCGTCCACCGACGGCACGACCTGGAAGACGGTGGACAAGCGCTCCGGCGAGTCCTTCGCCTGGGACAGGCAGACCCGCCCCTTCACGATCGCCTCGCCGGGCACGTACCGGAAGTACCGCCTGGTCCTGGACGGCGCGGCGACCCTGGCGGAGGTGGAGCTGCTGGCCTGACCCGGGTACGGCGCGCATGAGTCCGGCGAGTCCGGCATGAGGAAGGGGCGGGCCCTCGGGCCCGCCCCTTCGCGCGGCGGCCGCCGGGCGCCCCCGGAAGGCGAAGGGCCGCGCCCCCGGTGCCCGGGGACGCGGCCCGACCGCGTGGCGTGATCCCTTACTTGCGGATCAGGCTGCGCAGCACGTACTGCATGATGCCGCCGTTGCGGTAGTAGTCCGCCTCACCGGGGGTGTCGATGCGGACGACCGCGTCGAACTGGACGCCGGTGTCGGTGGTGACCTTCACCGTGCGCGGGGTGGTGCCCTCGTTGAGCTCGGTGACGCCGGAGATGGAGAAGGTCTCCTCGCCGGTCAGGCCGAGGGACTCGGCGGTCTGCCCCTCCGGGAACTGCAGCGGCAGGACGCCCATGCCGATGAGGTTCGAGCGGTGGATGCGCTCGTAGGACTCGGCGACGACGGCCTTCACGCCGAGCAGCGCGGTGCCCTTGGCCGCCCAGTCGCGGGACGAGCCGGAGCCGTACTCCTTGCCGGCCAGGACGACCAGCGGGATGCCCTGCTCGATGTAGTTGCGCGAGGCGTCGTAGATGAAGGAGACCGGGCCGTCCTCCTGCGTGAAGTCACGCGTGTAGCCGCCCTCGGTGCCCGGCGCGATCTGGTTGCGCAGGCGGATGTTGGCGAACGTACCGCGGATCATGACCTCGTGGTTGCCGCGGCGCGAGCCGTAGCTGTTGAAGTCGCGGCGCTCCACGCCGTGCTCCGTGAGGTACTGGCCCGCGGGGGTGTCGGCCTTGATGGCGCCGGCCGGGGAGATGTGGTCGGTGGTGACCGAGTCGCCCAGCTTGGCGAGCACCCGGGCGCCCGCGATGTCCTCGACCGGGGCCGGGTCCATCGTCATGCCCTCGAAGTACGGGGGCTTGCGGACGTACGTCGACTCCGCGTCCCACTCGAAGGTGTTGCCGGTCGGGATCGGCAGCGACTGCCACTGCGCGTCGCCCGCGAAGACGTCCCGGTAGGACGTGGCGAACATGTCCTGCCCGATCGCGGAGGCGACGACCTCGTTGACCTCCTGCTCGGACGGCCAGATGTCCTGAAGGTAGACCGGCTTGCCCTCGGCGTCGGTGCCGATCGGGTCCTTGGTGATGTCCACCTTCATGGAGCCGGCGATGGCGTAGGCGACGACCAGCGGCGGGGACGCCAGGTAGTTCATCTTGACGTCGGGGTTGATCCGGCCCTCGAAGTTGCGGTTGCCGGAGAGCACCGAGACGACGGCGAGGTCGTTGTCGTTGACGGCCTTGGAGACCTCCTCCGGCAGCGGGCCGGAGTTGCCGATGCAGGTGGTGCAGCCGTAGCCGACCAGGTTGAAGCCCAGCTTGTCCAGGTACGGGGTGAGGCCGGCCCGGTCGTAGTAGTCCATGACGACCTTGGAGCCCGGGGCCAGGGTGGTCTTGACCCACGGCTTGCGGGTCAGGCCCTTCTCCACGGCCTTCTTGGCGACCAGGGCGGCGCCGACCATGACGTACGGGTTCGAGGTGTTGGTGCAGGAGGTGATGGCGGCGACGGTGACGGCGCCGTGGTCCAGGTCGTACTCCGTGCCGTCGGGGGCGGCGACGGTCACCGGGTTCGACGGGCCGGGGCCGGGGACGACGGCGGAGTGCCGCGGGGCGCCCGCGCCGTTCTCCGTGTGGCCGTAGGCCGGGGCGTCGCTGGCCGGGAAGGACTCGGCGGACGCCTCGTCGACCGGGGACTCCACGCCCTCCGCGGCGCGCTCGCCGGCCTGGACGTAGTTGAGCACGTCGCTGGTGAACTGCTCGGCGGCCTGGGACAGGACGATGCGGTCCTGCGGGCGCTTGGGGCCGGCGATGGACGGCACGACCGTGGACAGGTCCAGCTCGAGCTTCTCGGAGAAGTCCGGCTCGGCGTGCGGGTCCAGCCAGAGGCCCTGCTGCTTGGCGTAGGCCTCGACCAGGGCGACCTGCTGGTCGGAGCGGCCGGTCAGGCGCAGGTAGTTGAGGGTCTCGTCGTCGATCGGGAAGATCGCGGCGGTGGAACCGAACTCCGGCGACATGTTGCCGATGGTGGCGCGGTTGGCGAGGCTCGTCGCGGCGACGCCCTCGCCGTAGAACTCGACGAACTTGCCGACGACACCGTGCTTGCGGAGCATCTCGGTGATGGTCAGCACCAGGTCGGTGGCGGTGGTGCCGGCGGGCAGCTCGCCGGTGAGCTTGAAGCCGACGACGCGCGGGATCAGCATGGAGACCGGCTGGCCGAGCATGGCGGCCTCGGCCTCGATGCCGCCGACGCCCCAGCCGAGGACGCCGAGGCCGTTGACCATGGTGGTGTGCGAGTCGGTGCCGACCAGGGTGTCGGGGTAGGCCTTGCCGTCGCGGACCATGACGACACGGGCCAGGTGCTCGATGTTCACCTGGTGGACGATGCCGGTGCCCGGCGGGACGACCTTGAACTCGTCGAACGCGGTCTGGCCCCAGCGCAGGAACTGGTAGCGCTCCTTGTTGCGGCCGTACTCCAGCTCGACGTTCTGCTTGAAGGCTTCGTGGGTGCCGAACTTGTCGGCGATGACGGAGTGGTCGATGACCAGCTCGGCCGGGGCCAGCGGGTTGATCTTGGCGGCGTCACCGCCCAGCTCCTTCACAGCCTCACGCATGGTCGCGAGGTCCACGACGCACGGGACGCCGGTGAAGTCCTGCATGATCACGCGGGCCGGCGTGAACTGGATCTCCTGCGACGGCTGGGCCTGGGAGTCCCAGTCGCCGAGGGCACGGATGTGGTCGGCGGTGATGTTCGCGCCGTCCTCGGTGCGCAGCAGGTTCTCCAGCAGGACCTTCAGGCTGTAAGGCAGTCGGGCCGAGCCCTCGACCTTGTCAAGCCGGAAGATCTCGTACGACTCGTCGCCCACCTGCAGCGTGCTGCGGGCGTCGAAGCTGTTCGCCGACACGACAGTCTCCTTCATTGATGTGCGCGTACCACCACGATCCTGCCGCCACGGCATCTCGGCCAATCCGCTAAGGTAAGCCTTAGTTAGGCAAGCCTTACCAAGGTGGCGGCTGCGGTGCGCCTTGGCAGATATCTCGATGTCGAGATAACTCTAGTACATGGGCGCCGGATGGTCATGCCCGGCCTCGCGCCGCCGCGCCTGAGCACGCGCACACCCACACCGTTCGCGCCCCTCGCGGATCGGCGCCGGACCGCCGGCCCGGGCGTTCTCGCGTGTGCCGCACGGGAGTTGTGCCATGAGCAGGCTGGACGGGGGTATGCGGGGTGAGCCGGGGCAAGCCGGCACCACTTGAAATCGCCCGCTGTGCACGACTTCAGAACGGAGACACTCATGGGGCTCACCTTCCGCAAGAGCTTCCGGATCCTTCCGGGGGTGCGGCTGAACATCAACAAGCGGTCCTGGTCCATCACGACCGGCGGGAAGAACGGGCCGAAGCACACGCACAGCAGCACCGGACGTCGTACGACATCGATGGATTTGCCGGGACCTTTCGGGTGGCGCAGCACCCATTCCGCCAAGCGTCACTGACGGCGCCTCACCCGTCTGGCCCCCCACAAGAGGTGCCATCTCATATCTGAGATAACCTCAGCCTCATGGCAGACGACTACCTCGTACGTATCGGCAAGCTCATCCGTGACGCCCGGCAACACCGGGGCTGGACACAGGCGCAGCTCGCCGAGGCACTGGGCACCAGCCAGAGCGCCGTCAACCGCATCGAGCGCGGCAATCAGAACATCAGCCTTGAGATGATCGCCCGGATAGGTGAGGCTCTCGACAGCGAGATCGTGTCGCTGGGCTACGCGGGCCCGATGCATCTGCGCGTGGTCGGCGGCCGGCGGCTGTCCGGTGCCATCGACGTGAAGACGAGCAAGAACGCGTGCGTGGCACTGCTGTGCGCCTCACTGCTGAACAGGGGGCGCACGGTGCTGCGCCGCGTGGCGCGGATCGAGGAGGTGTACCGCCTCCTGGAGGTGCTGGGCTCGATCGGCGTCCGCACCCGCTGGATCAACGACGGCACCGACCTGGAGATCGTGCCGCCGGCCGAGCTCGACATGGCCGCCATCGACGCCGAGGCCGCCGTCCGCACGCGGTCCATCATCATGTTCCTCGGGCCGCTGCTGCACCGCATGGACCGCTTCATGCTGCCGTACGCGGGCGGTTGCGACCTGGGGACGCGGACCATCGAGCCGCACATGATCGCGCTGCGCCGGTTCGGGCTGGACGTGGCGGCCACCGAGGGCCAGTACCACGCCGTGGTGGACCGCTCCGTCCGCCCGGACCGGCCGATCGTGCTGACCGAGCGCGGCGACACCGTGACCGAGAACGCTCTGCTCGCGGCCGCCCGCCACCACGGCGTCACCGTCATCCGCAACGCGTCCTCCAACTACATGGTCCAGGACCTCTGTTTCTTCCTGGAGGCGCTCGGCGTCCGCGTCGAGGGCATCGGCACCACCACCCTCACCGTGCACGGCGTGCCGACCATAGACGTCGACGTGGACTACTCCCCCTCCGAGGACCCGGTGGAGGCGATGAGCCTGCTGGCCGCCGCCGTCGTCACCGAGTCGGAGCTGACGGTGCGCCGGGTGCCGATCGAGTTCCTGGAGATCGAGCTGGCGGTCCTGGAGGAGATGGGCCTCGACCACGACCGCAGCCCGGAGTACGTCGCCGACAACGGCCGCACCAGGCTGGTGGACCTCACCGTCCGGCCCTCCAAGCTGGAGGCGCCCATCGACAAGATCCACCCCATGCCGTTCCCCGGCCTGAACATCGACAACGTCCCCTTCTTCGCGGCCATCGCGGCCGTCGCGCAGGGCAAGACGCTGATCCACGACTGGGTCTACGACAACCGCGCCATCTACCTGACGGACCTCAACCGCCTGGGTGGGCGCCTGCAGTTGCTCGACCCGCACCGCGTCCTGGTCGAGGGCCCCACCCGCTGGCGCGCCGCCGAGATGATGTGCCCCCCGGCCCTGCGCCCCGCCGTGGTCGTCCTGCTGGCGATGATGGCGGCGGAGGGCACGTCGGTCCTGCGCAACGTGTACGTCATCAACCGCGGCTACGAGGACCTGGCCGAGCGCCTGAACTCGATCGGGGCGCAGATCGAGATCTTCCGGGACATCTGAGGGGCCGCGGGCCGCGGGGGAACGCGGCGACGCGCTGTGCCCGGCCTGGGAGCAGGTCGGGCACAGCGCGTCGTGATGCCGGCGGGGCGAACCCCGTTCACCCGGGGGTTCAGCCCCAGATGTCGTACTGCTGGAATCCGGTGCCGACCGAGATCCTGGTGGCGAAGATGGAGCTGGACGCCTGGCCGGTGCCCTTGTACAGGTAGAGCGTGCCGCCCTTGGTGCGGGTCAGGAAGTCGGCCTTGCCGTCGCCGGTGATGTCGCCCACGGCGTCGAAGGCGTTGTAGTCGCTGGTCCAGGTGCGGACGTGGAGCCGGGTGGAGAACGCCCCGGAGCCGGCGGTGCCGGTGCCGCGGTAGAGGTAGACGTAGCCGGTGCTCTTGTTGCGGGCGATCAGGTCGGCCTTGCCGTCGCCGTTGAAGTCGCCGTGCCCGCGCAGGGAGTTGTACTGGCCCCAGCCGGAGCCGACCTTGACGCGCGTGGCGAAGGAGCCGTTGCCCTGGCCGGGGTAGATCCACAGGTAGCCGGCGGAGTCGACCGACAGCAGGTCGGGCAGGTAGTCGCCGGTGACGTCGCCGGGGGCGACGGTGAACTTGCGGGTGCTCCAGTCGCTGAAGATCTGCTTCGTGCCCCAGCTCTGGGTGGCCGGGATGTAGTGCAGCCAGAAGACCGCCCCGTCGCTGCTGCGGCGCAGCACGAAGTCCTGGTAGCCGTCCCGGTCCAGGTCCGTCTGCAGGATCGTGTTGTAGCCCTTGAAGCTGCCCCAGGACTGGCGGGTGGCGAACGAGGTGCCCGTGGAGTCCTTCTCGTAGCCCGTGTACGTGGAGCTGTTGCGCACGAACAGGTCGGCCTTGTGGTCACCGCTGAGGTTGGTGTCGTCGATGCGCGGGTAGGCCGCGCCGACGTACGTCCGCACCTTGGTGAAGACGCTGTACGCGCCCTCGGCCACGCAGTCCTTCACACCCCAGGAGACGATGCCGACGACGCGGCCGCCCACGATCAGCGGACCGCCGGAGTCGCCGTTGCAGGCCGAGGTGGTCCCCGAGTCGCTGCCGGTCGCCGGCTGGCCGGCGCAGACCATGTGCCCCTGGACGAAGTCGCTGCCGTAGTAGCCCGCGCACGTGGTGTCGGACTGGATGGGCAGCGTCGCCGTCTTCAGGGTCTGCGAGATGTCGTTGCTGGTGGAGCTGGTGCGGCCCCAGCCGTAGAGCTTGGCGCTGGTCCCGGCCGCGTACGACGCCGTGTCGGTCGACGTCGCCATGCGGATCGGCGTGGCGCTGATCGGGTTCGGCAGCGTCAGGACGGCGATGTCGTTGTCGATGGTGGTCGCGCTGTACGACGGGTGGTTCCACTGCCGCCAGACGCCCGAGACCGTGCCGCCGTGCAGGTCGGTGTTGTCGGAGCTGTCGGTGGTGGGCAGTTGGTCGGTGCCCGTGAGGATGGCGCCGCTCGCGTGCCAGTCGTAGCCCTTGACGCAGTGCGCGGCGGTGAGGATCTTCGTGGGCGCCACGACGGTGCCGCCGCAGAAGAAGCCGACGTCGTCACCGGTGTCGCTGGTGCCCTTGTCGTCGTAGTACCACAGCTGGGCCATCCACGGCGCCGAGGTGATGCTCGTCGTGGTGCCGCCGATGATCATCGGGCTGGTCGTCGAGGTGGACGAGGACCCGGACGAGGTGGAGGACGTGGACGACGTGCCCGATCCGCCCGACTTCGTGTCCTTGGTCTTCGACGCCTTCTTGAAGTCCTTGTCGGTGGCCAGCGCGCCCGAGATGCGGTCCGTCAGCTCGGTGAGCGACGCGGAGCTGGTGCTCGGCTTGACGGTGGGCGAGGCCGAGGCCGTGGCGGCGCCCGCGGAGGCGGTCAGCAGCGCGGCGGTGACGGCCACGGCGGCGCCCGCGGCGGCGACGGGCAGGACGATGCGTATCCGGCGTCTGTGACGGCCTCTGCCGGACAGGGGTGTGGTCAAGGAAGTCCCCCCATGAGACGTGACCTGGAAGGGCGCAGAGTGCGCCCTCCCTGTCTGCGCCAAAGGGCTGTCTCCTGTTACTCGAGTGACAGGGGACGGTCTGCGGGACGGCCCTTCGTGTCCTCCGCGCCTGTCACCGACCGGGAGCCGCAGCCGGCCGAGGGGCTGGTGCGGAGGGCAACCGGCCGTCGAGGCACGCGGCATGGGCCAGATCGCGGTACCGGCCGGGCGGCAGGCCCGTCGCGGTGCGGAAGGCGCGGCTGAACTCGGACGGGCCGGGGTAGCCCCATCGCGCCCCGATGGCCCGCACGGGCAGGTGGCGCATGCCCGGATCGCTCAGGTCGCGTCGGCACCGGTCCATCCGCCGGTCCCGGACGTAGGCAGCCGCCGAGGTCCCGTGCTCCTGGAAGATCCGGTGCAGGTAGCGCGGCGAGATCTGGTGGGCCCAGGCGATCGCGGCGGGTGTCAGCTCCGGGTGGTGCAGGTGCTGCTCGACGAAGGTCGTGACGCGCAGGAACAGCACCTCGCGCGGTGAGCGGGACGGCGCGCCGGCGTGCTCGTCGCCCAGGTGGTGGGCCAGCAGGGCGACCGCCAGGTCGATCGCGGTGGAACCCAGCCGGGCAAGGTCCTGCGGGCCGCACCGGGGCCGTTCGGCCGCCAGGTCGGTCAGGAACCTGCTCATGACGCGTCCGATGCCCTGGCGTCCGGGCAGCGGGACCGCCAGCAGCCGGGCGAGGTCGGATTCCGCCAGGGGCACCAGCCGCCGCGGGAACTGCAGGAGCAGCGACTCCGAGCCGGAGTCATCGGTCTCATCGGGCTCGACCCGCGCGTCGAAGGCACGGGAGGTGTCGTAGAAGACCATGTCGCCCGGGTGCAGCAGGGCGCGGTTGCCCGCCTGTTCCAGGCGCTGGCGCCCGCTGAGGATGACGGCCACCTGGTAGTGCTCCGGGTCCGAGCGCCGGATGAGTCCGGGCGTCCGCAGGGACCGCAACGGACCGTAGGACATGACGCTGAGGCGGCCGGCGCCCAGTGCCGTCGTGTGCAGGCGCGCCCGGAACCGCGCCACGTCCAGCAGCCTGCAGTCCGTGGTGACCAGCGCGCGGGCGGTGGTGTCCATCCATGCCGCGGCACGGTCGCGTTCGGGTAAGGCGGCGGTGTCGAAGAGCAATTCCACGAGAAAGCCCCCGTTTGTGGTGAATCGGTCCGGATGCATTCTGCTCGGGCGCCCGCGCCGGGCGACAGTGCGCTCCACGCCAACAACTGTGCGCGGGCGGCCAACGACACCCGGCTCCGGCGCCGGGAGCATCGTGCGTACCGGATCGGTGCTGTGCGCCCTCCGGCGAAGTACGTGAAGTGCAATGCGCACGAAGTGCATGAGTCTGGAAAAGGAGCGCGTGAAATGTCCTCGTCCTTGCTGCGCCGGTCGGCACTGCTCGCCGGCGGTCTCGCGGTCACCGTGACGCCGCTGCTGGCGTCGTCACAGGTCTCGGCCGCACCCGCGGCCGGCGGCCCCACCGGCAAGTCGGTATCCGCCTCCGGCTGGTGTCACTACGCCAAGCCGTGGGGCGGCACGTTCTACTGCAAGAGCGACGTCAAGATCAAGCTGCCGAACGGGTACTGGCAGGCCTTCGTCATCGGCACGAACAAGGGCGCCTACACCCAGTGGAGTTCGCGCTCGGGGCTGAGCGGCTGGAAGCACCTGGACAACGGCTACTGCACCAAGCCCGGGCACCACTCGATGGACGTCTGGGACACCCGCGGCTGGTCGTTCAACGTCACCTGCATCGGCCTCAACGGCAAGCGCTACTACGACCACCGGTACGCCAACGGTCACTGGAGCGGCTGGATCACCAAGCGCATTCGCTGACCGGGGCGGCGAGTTCGTGCCCTGCGGCTTCGGGGAAGCCGCAGGGCACGGTCGTGTGCCCGCGGCTCGGCCGAGGGGATGGAAGCGCGCCCCGGGCGAAAGGCCCGGGGAGGTGGTGTGGGGGGGGAGGTGGGTTCCTCTGCGTCCTCTGGGGCATCAGCGTCCTCTGGGGCGCGGTGTGACGTCTGGCCGGGTCTGTGCGCTTGATCAGATACCGCCCCAGAAGGGTGGTGCGTACACGGAACTGACGTGGGGTGGGCTGTGGGTCGCCGGAGAAGGCGTGTGTGGCGGGGAGCCGGACTGACGGGGAGCGTGTGGCTGACCGGCGGGGTGGTCCTGGCGAGCGGGGCGGGGGCCGTCACGTACGCCGTCGCGTCTCCGGTGGCTCCGGCGCAGGCGGCGCCCGCGGGCGGACCCGCGGTGCGGGCCGGGCAGTCGAAGGGGCGGGCCGCTCAGACCGCGCCTGCCCCGCCGGGGCGCAGCGCGGAGACCGTGCCTGCCCCGCCGGGGCGGGCACGCCCGCACCCCGCTCCACCCACCTCCGACTACAACCGCGACGGCGTCCCCGACCTCGCCGCCGGTACTCCCCGGGCCGGCTCGGTGACGGTGGTCCCGGGCGGCGCGGACGGCCCGGCGGCGAGGTCCGGGAGGACGCTCACCCAGAACAGCCCGGGCGTCCCCGGCTCGAGCGAGCCCGGTGACGGCTTCGGCGCCGCCACCGCCTGGGGCGACGTGAACGGCGACGGCTACGCAGACCTCGCGATCGGCGCCCCCGGCAAGGACGGCACGAGCGGGCACGCCGACCGCGGCGCGGTCACCGTGCTGTACGGCCCGGGGCTCGACAGCGGCTTCTCGTACAGCACCCCGGGGGCGGCCGGGGCGAGGCTCGGCTCGGCGGTCGCGGTCGGCGACTTCGACGGCGACGGCAAGGCCGACGTGTTCTCGGCCGGCACCGGCCGCGGCGGCAGCTGGAACGTCCGCCTGACCGGCGGCGCCACCACCTCCGGCACCCTCACCGGCGCCACCGGCCCGGTCGCTCGTCCGGACGCGGTGAGCGGCGACTTCGACCGGGACGGCTACGCCGACGTCGCCCTCACCTACCTCGACGCGGGCGGTGTGGGGCGCGTCGTCCGGTTCGCGGGCTCGGCCACCGGCCTGACCGAGGCGGGGACCCTCGCCGTCAAGGGCGGCCGGTCGCTCGCCGCGGGTGACATCAGCGGCGACGGCTACGACGACATCGTCGTCGGCCAGCCATATGCCTCCGAGTCCGGCGGTGCGCCCGGCGGCCAGGTCTCCGTGCTGCTCGGCACCGCGCACGGCCTCACCACGGACGGCCTGAAGGTCATCCGCCAGGACGGTGTCGGTGTGGCCGGAGCCGACCGGCCGGGTGTCGCCTTCGGCGCCTCGGTCGCCGTCGGCGACGTCGACGCCGACGGTCACGCGGACGTGCTCGTCGGCGCGCCCGGAGAGGCCTTCACCCGCGACGGAGTCCGCCGCGCCGGCGCCGGTCAGGCCACCCTTCTGCGGGGCACCGCGACCGGTCCGACGGTCTCGGGCTCTTTCACCCTCTGCCAGGACACCCCCGGCGTCCTGGACTCGACCGAGAGGGGCGACAGGTTCGGCTCCGCCGTGGCCCTCGCGGACCTGTCCGGCACCGGACGCGCCGGCCTCGTCCTGGGCGCGGAGGGCGAGGACTCGGGCGACGGCCTGCTCCTGTTCGTCCCCGTGGAGCGCACCGGTTTCGGCCTCGCCCGGACCGTAGCCCTGCGCGCGACCGCCCTGGGGACACCCCCCGGAGCCCGTCTCGGGCAGACGCTGGCGCCGTGACCCCGGCAGGATCCGACTGAGGGGCCCCGGCGCGTCAGCCGTTCGTCAGCGTCACGTCCTGCCGGCTCACCGCGTGGAAGCGGGGGAGCAGAAGCAGGCCGCTCGGGGCGAGTTCGGTGACGGTCGCCTCGACGCGGGCGGGGCCGGCCCGGAGCTCCTCGGCGGAGGGCAGCCCGGTGTTCACCCAGCGGTGCTCGGCGCCGTCGCACACGGCGCGGGTACCGCCGATGCCCTGCTGGGTGGTGGAGGAGCCCTGGCCGACGGAGGAGCTGACGAAGGCGACGCCCATGGCTCCGGTGCAGCGGTAGGTGCCGGAAAGCATGACGGTGCCGTCCGCCGCCAGACGGCCCGCCGGGTCGACGGTCACGGTCTCGGACGGGTCCGCGGTCGCGGGGGCGGCGGGCGCGGCGAGCAGCAGCGCGGCGGCGACCGCGCCGAGGGCGCCGAGGCAGGGACGGCGTACGGGCATGGAAGGACCTCCCGGAGGTGACTGGAACGGAGGCTTCCACTGGTACCCGGCGCCCACACCGGCGGCCGTGATCCTCACCCCTTCGGTGGCGCGTCCGCCCCGGTCCCGCCCCGAACGTCGGTGAACGGTCCTTGCCGTGTCCGCGTGTTGTCACGCTTCGCGGCGGCCCGTTCCGCCTGGCCCGGGACGGGCGCATGGTCGGAGGTACGGGCGGTCGTACCGGCCGTCCGGCCGATCTGGAGGTGCGCCATGTGTTCCCACCGGTTCTCGTGCCCCGCCGCCGACTCCGGCGCCCCGCACATCGTCGCCGCCCACCCCGAGCAGGGCTGGAGCCTGCGGTGCGACGGCGCGATCGTCTTCGACGACACCGGTGAGCTGCTGCCCGACGGCAGGGTGGTCGCGCCGCACCGGGGGCCCGCGCAGCGACTCGCCATGGCCGCCTGACCCGCCCGACCCGCCCGACCGCTGCCGCCGGTCACTACTCCGTCCTCGCGACGAACTCCCGTAGTACGGAGGCGAGTCGTTCCGGCCGGTCCTCGGCGATCAGCGTCCGGCTGTCGTCGATCTCCACCAGACGCCCCCGCGGGAGGAGTGTCGCCGCCCGTGTCCTCGTACTCGACGGTCCCCGCCGAGAGCCGGATCTCGGGCATGACGGCATGTTAGACCCTGGGCCCGTACGCCGGACTGCCGTTGTCCGCCCGACCCGGAGGGTCAGGGCAGCACCGCGAAGCCGTCGAGTTCCACCATCGCCTGCTCGTCCCACAGGCGCACGACCTCCACGACGGCCATGGCGGGATACTCGCGGCCCGCCAGGTCGCGCCAGATCGCGCCCAGTTCGGGGGCGTGCACGCGGTAGGCGGCGACGTCGGTGGCGTAGACGGTGACGCGGGCGAGGTCGACGGGGGTGCCGCCCGCCGACCGCAGCGCGGTGAGGAGGTTGGCGAGGGCCCGCCGGAACTGCTCCGGCAGCGTCTCGCCGGTGACCTTGCCGTCGGTGTCGAGGGCGGTCTGGCCGGCCAGGAACACCAGGCGGGAGCCCGAGGCGACGACGGCGTGCGAGAAGCCGGTGGGCGGGGACAGCTCGGGCGGGTTCACACGTTCGGCGGTCACTGGCCGTCCTCCTGGGTCGCGTACAGCTCCTTGGCGATGATGCCGCGCTGCACCTCGCTCGCGCCCTCGTAGATGCGGGGCGCGCGCACCTCGCGGTAGAGGTGTTCGAGCAGGTGGCCGCGGCGCAGGGCGCGCGCGCCGTGCAACTGGACGGCGGCGTCGACGACGTACTGCGCGGTCTCGGTGGCGAGCAGCTTGGCCATCGCCGCGCGCCGGGGGACGTCAGGGTCGCCTTCGTCGTACGCCGTCGCCGCCGCGTAGACCATCAGGCGGGCGGCCTCGGTGCGCAGCGCCATCTCGGCGACCTGGTGGGCGACGGCCTGAAGGTCCTTCAGGCGGCCGCCGAAGGCGTCCCGTCCGGCGGTGTGGGCGACGGTCGCGTCCAGCGCCGCCTGGGCCATGCCGACCGCGAAGGCGCCGACGCTGGGGCGGAAGAGGTTGAGGGTGCCCATCGCGACCCGGAAGCCGCGGTCGGTCTCGCCCAGCACGTCGTCCGCCGTGACGGGCACGCCGTCGAAGCGGAGGGCGCCGATGGGGTGCGGGGAGAGCATCTCCAGGGCACTGCCGGTGAGGCCGGGGCGGTCGGCGGGGACCAGGAAGGCGGTCACGCCGCGGGCCCCGGCGCCGGGTGTGGTGCGGGCGAAGACGGTGTAGAGGTCGGCCTCGGGGGCGTTGGAGATCCAGCACTTCTCGCCGGTGAGCCGCCAGCGGGAGGGGCCGTCCGGCCGGGCGGTGAGGGAGAGCGCCGCCGCGTCCGAGCCCGCCCCCGGCTCGCTGAGCGCGAACGCCGCCACCGCGCTGCCCTCGCTCACGAGGGGCAACCACCTCTCCCGCTGGGCGGGGGTGCCGTGGGCGTGCACCGGGTGGGCGCCGAGGCCCTGGAGGGCGAGGGCGGTCTCGGCCTCGGTGCAGGCGCGGGCGAGGGACTCCCGCATCAGGCACAGGTCCAGGGCGCCGGAGGCGAACAGGCGCTCCAGCAGCCCGAGCCGGCCGAGTTCGGCGACGAGCGGGCGGTTGACGCGTCCGGGTTCGCCCTTCTCGGCGAGCGGGCGCAGCCGGTCGGCGGCCAGGGCGCGCAACTCGGCGCACCAGGCGGTTCGTTCCGGTCCGAGCGCGAAGGCGGGCATGGCCGGTCCTCTCTCCCCGAAGGCCCCCGTGAGGTGCCCGTGAGCGGTTCACGGGCGCCCGGCGGGAACGCGGCTCCCCTGACGTTATCGCGCACCATTGACTGTCGTCACCAACACGATACGCTCCGGGTGCGAGCCCACCACGACGCCCGCCAGGGCGGCCCACCACGGCAAGGGGGCGACCCGCCATGGACCCCAGCAGGGACGGCACCGGCCCGACGACCTCGGCCCACGTCGACACCTTCGCGCGCGACCACCTCCCGCCCCCCGACCAGTGGCCCGAGCTCCACTTCGACCTGCCGGAGCTGCGCTACCCCACCCGGCTGAACTGCGCCGCCGAGCTGATGGACCACGCCGATCCGGGGCGCCCGGCGTTCCACTTCGCCTCCGGGGAGAGCTGGACCTACGGCGAGCTGCGCACCCGCGTCGACCGGATCGCGCACCTCCTCACCGGCGACCTCGGCGTGGTCCCCGGCAACCGCGTCCTGCTGCGCGGGCCCACCGGCCCGTGGCTGGCCGCCTGCTGGCTGGCCGTGCTGAAGGCGGGCGCGGTGGCCGTCACCGTGCTGGCCCAGCAGCGGGCGCACGAGCTGAGCACGATGTGCGAGATCGCCCGGATCAGGCACGCGCTGTGCGACGTCCGGGCCGTGGACGACCTCGCCAAGGCGGAGGTGCCGGGGCTCGCGATCACGACGTTCGGCGGGGACGCCCCGGACGACCTGCTGAACCGCCCGGCGCCCGAGGAGCCGTATCCGGCGGTGGACACCGCGGCCGACGACGTGGCCCTGATCGCCTTCACCTCGGGCACCACCGGCCGGCCCAAGGGCTGTATGCACTTCCACCGGGACGTGCTGGCCATCGCGGACACCTTCGGGCGGCATGTGCTGCGGGCCCGGCCGGACGACGTCTTCGCGGGCAGTCCCCCACTGGGCTTCACCTTCGGCCTCGGCGGGCTGGTGGTCTTCCCGATGCGGGCCGGCGCCAGCACCGTGCTGCTCGAACAGGCCGGCGCCCGGCAGCTGCTGCCCGCGATCACGCGGCACCGGATCTCGGTGCTGTTCACCGCGCCGACGGCGTACCGCGCGATGCTCGACGAGCTCGACGACCACGACATCTCCTCGCTCCGGCGCTGCGTCTCGGCCGGCGAGAACCTGCCCGCGGCCACCTGGCACGCCTGGCACGAGCGCACCGGAGTGCGCATCGTCAACGGCATCGGCGCCACCGAGCTGCTGCACATCTTCATCTCCGCCGCCGACGAGGACATCCGCCCGGGCACCACCGGAGTGCCGGTGCCCGGCTGGCGCGCGCGGGTGCAGGACGAGCACGGCGTCGTGCTGCCCGACGGGCAGCCCGGCCTGCTCGCCGTGCAGGGTCCCGTCGGCTGCCGCTACCTCGCCGACCCGCGGCAGCACGACTACGTGCGCGGCGGCTGGAACATCACCGGCGACAGCTACGTCCGCGAGCCCGACGGCTACTTCCGCTACGTCGCCCGCGCGGACGACATGATCATCTCCTCGGGGTACAACATCGCCGGACCCGAGGTCGAGGACGCGCTGCTGCGCCACCCCGACGTGCTGGAGGCGGCCGTCGTCGGGCGGCCCGACGAGGCGCGCGGCCAGATCGTGGTGGCCTACACCGTCCTGAAGGAGGGCGCCGCGCCGGACGCGGAGGCGCTGCGCGCGTATCTCAAGTCGGCGCTGGCGCCGTACAAGTGCCCGCGCGAGATCGTCTTCATGGACGCGCTGCCGCGCACGGCCACCGGCAAGCTCCAGCGGTTCCGGCTGCGTACCGAGGGCGGGCCGGTGGCACCGACGACCTAACATGATCAACGTGTCCGAGCAGCACGTACAGCACGCCCCGAGGTCCCTCATCGTCACGTTCTACGGCGCCTACGGCCGCTTCGCTCCGGGGCCGGTACCCGTCGCGGAGCTGATCCGGCTGCTGGCCGCGGTCGGGGTGGACGCGCCCTCCGTGCGCTCCTCGGTGTCGCGGCTGAAGCGGCGCGGGCTGCTGGTGCCGGCCCGTACGGCGCAGGGCGCGGCCGGATACGAACTGTCCGCCGAGGCAAGGCAGTTGCTCGACGACGGCGACCGCCGCATCTACACCGCGGCACCGCCCGGGGACGAGGGCTGGGTGCTCGCCGTCTTCTCCGTGCCGGAGTCGGAGCGGCAGAAGCGGCACGTGCTGCGCTCCCGGCTGGCCGGGCTCGGCTTCGGCACGGCGGCGCCCGGCGTGTGGATCGCCCCGGCCGGGCTGTACGAGGAGACCCGGCACACCCTCCAGCGGCTGGGCCTGGACCCGTACGTGGACTTCTTCCGCGGCGAGCACCTGGGCTACACGCCGACCGCCGAGGCGGTGGCCCGCTGGTGGGACCTGCCCGCGATCGCCGCGCAGCACGAGGCCTTCCTCGACTCCCACGCGCGCGTGCTGCGCGCCTGGGAGAAGCGCCCCGGCACCCCGCCCGAGGACGCCTACCGGGACTACCTGCTCGCCCTGGACTCCTGGCGTCATCTGCCCTACGCCGATCCCGGCCTGCCCGCGCGCCTGCTGCCCGGGGACTGGCCTGGCGCCCGCTCGGCGGCGGTCTTCCGCGGGCTGCACGAGCGGCTGCGGGACGCGGGGGCGGAGTTCGTCGGGGTGTGAAGAGGCCCGCCCCGCGGTGTGGAGACCTGCCCCGCGGTGTGCGGGGCCCGCCCCGCGGTGTGCGGGGCTCTCCGGATGCCCTCAGAAACGGCGCAGGCGGGCCGCCACGCCGTGTCCGACCGCCAGGTAGATCACCGCGGGCAGGCCGTAGTTCAGGACCACCCGGAGGTTCTCCGTGTCCATCGTGAAGATGTCCTGCGACCACCAGGCCAGGGCATCGGCGATGTCCTGGACGAACCGGACGAACACGTTCCCCTGATTGGCCTCGAAGAGGTACAGGACGATCCACAGCGCCAGGAACGCCGCCGCGACGTCGGCGACCGTGTGGACGACCAGCGCGGTGCGCCGGGTGCCGGAACCGTCCCCGCGGCGCTGCCGGCCGGTACCGGCCGACTGGTACGCGGGCTGGTACGCGGGCTCCGCGTACTGCGGTTCCGGGGCCGCGGGCGGGCCGTAGCCGTATCCGGGGGGCTCGGGGAAGGGCCTGGTGTCACTCATCGCAGTCTCGGTCTCTTTTCGGTCATTCACATCGACCAACCGAACCTAGCCAGCCGACCCTGAACGGGCGGTTCAGGAACCGTGCGGATCGCGTGGAAGACGTGTGACCGGAACCGTGCGTTCCGTCGGCCTTACCCGTCCAGGGTCAGCCGGGGCCTGGGGGCGTCCAGGCGGCCGGTCTGCGGCCGGCGGCTGCCCGCCCGGTAGGGGGCCGGCCAGAGGGCACCGGGTCCCTCGTAGCCCTGCTCGGCGGCGGCGTGCAGCGTCCAGTGCGGGTCGTAGAGGTGGGGGCGGGCCAGCGCGCACAGGTCCGTACGCCCCGCCAGGATCAGGGAGTTGACGTCGTCCCAGGAGGAGATCGCGCCGACCGCGATCACCGGGACGCCGGTCTCGTGCCGGATGCGGTCGGCGAACGGCGTCTGGTACGAGCGCCCGAACTCGGGCCGTTCGCCGGAGACGACCTGCCCGGTCGACACGTCGATCGCGTCGGCGCCGTGCGCGGCGAAGGCGCGGGCGATCGCGACGGCGTCGTCGGCCGTCGTCCCGCCCTCCGCCCAGTCGGTCGCGGAGATGCGCACGGTCATGGGCCGCTCCCCCGGCCACACCTCCCGGACGGCGTCGAAGACCTCCAGCGGGAAGCGCAGCCGCTTCTCCGGCGAGCCGCCGTAGGCGTCGGTGCGGTGGTTGGTCAGCGGGGAGAGGAAGCCGGAGAGCAGATAGCCGTGCGCGCAGTGCAGTTCGAGCAGGTCGAAGCCGGCACGGGCGGCCCGCCGGGCGGCGGCGGTGAACTGCTCACGGATGTCCGTGAGCTGGGCCCGGGACAGGGCGCGCGGGATCTGGCTCTTCGGCGTGTACGGCAGCGCCGAGGCGGCCACCAGCGGCCAGTTTCCGTCCTCCAGCGGCTCGTCCATGCCCTCCCACATCAGCCGGGTCGAGCCCTTGCGCCCGCTGTGGCCGAGCTGCACGCCGAGCGCGGTGCCCGGGGCCTGCCGGTGCACGAAGTCCGTGATCCGCCGCCAGGCCCCGGCCTGTTCGGCGGTCCACAGGCCGGCGCACCCCGGGGTGATCCGGCCCTCCGGGCTCACGCACACCATCTCGGTCATCACCAGCCCGGCGCCGCCGAGCGCCCGGGCGCCCAGGTGGACGAGGTGGAAGTCGCCGGGCACGCCGTCCACCGCCGAGTACATGTCCATCGGCGAGACGACGACCCGGTTGCGCAGGGTCAGTCCGCGCAGCCGGAAGGGGGTGAACATGGGGGGCGTGCCGGGCGGGCAGCCGAACTCGCGCTCCACGGACGTGGTGAAGCGGGCGTCGCGCAGCCGCAGGTTGTCGTGGGTGACCCGGCGGCTGCGGGTGAGCAGGTTGAAGGCGAACTGGCGGGACGGCTGGTCCAGGTACAGGGCGAGGTTCTCGAACCACTCCAGGCTGGCGCGGGCGGCCCGCTGGGTGGAGGCGACGACCGGCCTGCGCTCCTCCTCGTAGGCGGCCAGCGCCCGCTCCGGGGAGTCCTGCTCCTGGAGGCACGCGGCGAGGGCGAGGGCGTCCTCGACGGCGAGCTTGGTGCCGGAGCCGATGGAGAAGTGGGCGGTGTGGGCGGCGTCGCCGAGGAGGACCACGTTGCCGTGCGACCAGCGTTCGTTGACCACCGTGCGGAAGGTGGTCCAGGTGGAGTTGTTGGAGCGCAGCGGGCGTCCGCCGAGCGCGTCGGCGAAGATCTTGGCGCAGCGCTCGATCGACTCCCGCTCGTCGGTGTCCTCGAACCCGGCCGCCCGCCAGACCTCCTCGCGCATCTCGACGATGACCGTAGAGGAGTCGGCGGAATAGGGGTAGCCGTGGAGCTGCATCACGCCGTGCTCGGTCTCGGCGATCTCGAAGCGGAAGGCGTCGAAGGCGAAGTCGGCGGCCAGCCAGATGTACCGGCAGCGGTGAGCGGTCACCCGCGGGCGGAACGCGTGCGCGAGGGCCTCGCGGGTGGCGCTGTGCACGCCGTCGGCGGCGACCACCAGGTCGTACGCCTCCGCGAGCCGGGCCGGGTGCGGCGCCTCGGTGGAGAAGCGCAGTTCGACGCCGAGGGAGTGGCAGCGCTCGTGCAGGATCGCCAGCAGCCGCCGCCTGCCGAGCGCGGCGAAGCCGTGCCCGCCGGAGGTGTGCCGGGTCCCCCGGTGCACCACGTCGATGTCGTCCCAGCGGACGAACTCCTCGCGCAGTGCCTGGTACACGACCGGGTCGGCGTGCTCGATGCCGCCGAGCGTCTCGTCGGAGAGCACGACGCCGAAGCCGAAGGTGTCGTCGGGGGCGTTGCGCTCCCAGACGGTGACCTCGCGGGCCGGGTCGAGGCGCTTGAGCAGCGCCGCCGCGTACAGGCCCCCGGGACCGCCGCCGATGACCGCGACCCTCACCGCCGGGTCACCTCCCCCGCCACTTGGGCGGCCGCTTCTCGGTGAAGGCGGCGTGGAACTCGGCGTAGTCCTCGCCGTTCATCAGCAGCGCCTGGGTGGCGGCGTCCATCTCGACCGCGGCGGACAGCGGCATGTCCAGTTCGGCGGTGAGGAGGGCCTTGGTCTGGGCGAGGGCGAGGGCGGGGCCGTCGGCCAGGCGGCGGGCCAGCGCCTGTGCGGCCTCGTCGGCGCGGCCCTCCTCGGTCAGCTCGCTGATCAGGCCGATCCGCTCGGCCTCCGGGGCCCGCACCGGCTCGCCCAGCATGAGCAGCCGGGTGGCGTGGCCGAGTCCCACGACCCGGGGCAGCAGATAGGCCGCGCCCATGTCGCCGCCGGACAGGCCGACGCGGGTGAAGAGGAAGGAGAAGCGGGCCGAGGGGTCCGCGACGCGGAAGTCGGCGGCCAGTGCGAGCACGGCTCCCGCCCCGGCGGCGACCCCGTGGAGCGCCGCGACGACCGGGAAGGGGCACTCCCGCAGGGCGCGCACGACCTGCCCGGTCATCCGGTTGAAGTCGAGGAGGCCGGCCGTGTCCAGGGACAGGGTCGCGCCGATGATCTCGTCCACGTCGCCGCCGGAGCAGAAGCCGCGCCCCTCACCGGCCAGCACCAGGGCGCGGACGGTCCGCTCGCGGGACAGCTCGGAGAGCAGGTCGCGCAGGTCGGCGTAGGCGCCGAAGGTGAGCGCGTTGAGCTTCTCGGGGCGGGCGAGGGTGACCGTGGCGACGCCGTCGGTGATGTCGACGCGCAGATGGCGCCACGGGGAGGTGCGGCCGGCGGAGCCGGTGAAGGGACTCATGTCGTGCGGCCTCCTCGGGGGCGGGCTCGCTGAGCTCTCCCTCCGAAGTTATCACCTATCCGTGACTGTCGTCACGACTGCGCGATACAGCCGCCGTGATGCGGCCGGGACGGCCACTTCGTCACGGGACGTCGACAGCGCGGTAACGACCGGAGCCGTCGCGGGAGGGGGCCCCTTCACCCGGGTAAGCCGTCCGGTGCCGGGGTCGCGGACCCCGGACGGGGCCGCCCGGAGGCTTCGGCACCGGGCGCCGTACCATTCCTGAGGTTGAAAGCAGGACAGCCTGATGGTGATCACTGGGACGCCCTGCGCCACGAACGGACTCACGTTGCACGAACCCTCCTCCGCCTCCGCCTCCTGGCGCGTCGCGCTGCCGCACACGGTCGCCGCCGTGCCCGTGGCCCGCGCCCTGGTCCGTACGGCGCTGGCCGAGCTGGAACACCCGGCGGACCACGACACCGCGGAGCTGCTGACGGCGGAACTGGTGGCGAACGCGGTGGAGCACACCGCGGGCAGGGGCCCGATCGAGCTGGTGGTGGAGCTGCTGCCGAACGGCTGCCACGTCGAGGTGCACGACCCGGACCCGGCGCCGCCCGGCGGCCTCACCCGTCCCGGGCTGACGGCGCCGGACCCCTGGCAGGAGCACGGGCGCGGTCTGCTGCTGATCCGCGCCCTGAGCTCCGCCTGCGGACACCGCCCGACCTCCTCGGGCAAGGCGGTGTGGTTCAGACTGCCCGCGCCGCCGTCCCGGCTGCGTCCGGCGTGACCTCCGCCCCGTCCGTCGCACCGGCCGTCGCGTCGTCCGTGGCCTGGGCGGCGAGGCGGGAGTGCCGGCGGCCGTAGCCGACGTACACCAGCAGTCCGGCCGCGAGGAACGCGGCGAACTGGAGCCAGGTCGTCCAGCCGGTCTCGTACATCAGGTACAGGCAGAAGGCGACGCCGAGCAGCGGGACCACGGGGTAGAGCGGCACCCGGAAGCTGCGGGTCAGGCCGGGCTCGCGGCGGCGCAGGGCGATCACCGCGATGTTGACGACGGCCATGACGGCGAGCGTGCCGATGGTGCACAGGTTGACCACCGCGTCCAGGGAGGCGAAGGCCGCCGGGAGCGCGAAGACGAGCGCGACGATCAGGGTGCCGGCGACGGGCGTGGCGGTGCGCGGCGAGACCTTCTCGAAGACGCGCGGGACGAGCCCGTCCCGGGACATCGACATCAGGATGCGGGTCTGGCCGTACATCACGGCCAGCACCACGGAGGCGATGGCGACGACCGCGCCGAAGGCGATCACACCGCCGCCGACGCCGGAGCCGGTGACCACGTCGACGACGTAGGACAGCGCGGCGGGCCGGCCGCCGACCTGGTCGCCGCCGACGGCGCCGATCGCGGCGAGCGCGACGCCGCAGTACAGCAGGGTGACGATGCCCATGCAGACCATGATCGCCACGGGGACGTCCCGGCGCGGGTTCTTCGCCTCCTCGCCGGCCGTGGTGATCGCGTCGAAGCCGATGTACGAGAAGAAGGCGGCCGTGGTGCCCGCGCCGATGCCGCCGAGCCCGGCCGGGGAGAACGGGGTGAGGTTGCCGTCCTTGAAGGCGCTGTAGCCGACGGCACAGAACGCGGCGAGGATCGCGAGCTTCAGGACCGCCATCGCGGCCGTGGCGCGGGCGCTCTCGCGCACCCCGCGCACGAGCAGCACGGAGGCCATCGCGATCACGATCACGGCCGGGAGGTTCACGATCCCGCCGTCGCCCGGGCCCGCGGAGAGCGCGGCGGGCAGTTGCAGGCCGGTGAGGCCGTGCAGCAGTTCGTTGACGTACTGGCTCCAGCCGACGGCGACCGCCGAGATGGAGACGCCGTACTCCAGCAGCAGGCACCAGCCGACCAGGAAGGCGGTGCCCTCGCCGAGTCCGGCGTAGGCGAAGGAGTACGACGATCCGGAGACCGGGATCGCGCCGCCCAGCTCGGCGAAGGAGAACGCGGTGAACACGCAGGTGATCGCGGCGAGGACGAAGGAGACGACGACCGCCGGGCCGGCCTGGGCGACCGAGTCGGACAGGCCGACGAAGATGCCGGTGCCGACGATCGCGCCGACGCCGAAGCAGATCAGCTGGAACAGGCCCATCGTGCGCTGGAGGCCGTGGCCTTCCCGGTCGGCGCCGGATTCGGCCACCAGGAGCGCGGGGGACTTGATACGGGGAGCGGGCATGGAGGGTGGTGCTCGTTTCTGGTGGTGCGGGTGCGACGGGGTTGGCGCCGCACGGCGACCGCGGAAGGGGTGGCTCCGGGGTCGCCGGTCAGGATACGGGCTGGTACGGCAGGTCAGGCCAGGGTGGCGACGAGGACGGCCTTGATGGTGTGCAGCCGGTTCTCCGCCTCGTCGAAGACGACCGAGTGGGCCGACTCGAAGACCTCGTCGGTGACCTCCAGGGAGTCCAGGCCGTGGCGCTCGTGGATGTCCCGGCCGACCTTGGTGCCGAGGTCGTGGAAGGCGGGCAGGCAGTGCAGGAACTTCACGTCCGGGTTGCCGGTGGCGCGCAGCACGTCCATGGTCACGGCGTACGGCGCGAGGGCCCCGATGCGTTCGTCCCAGACCTCCTGCGGCTCGCCCATGGAGACCCAGACGTCGGTGGCGACGAAGTCCGCGCCCGCCACGCCCTCGGCGACGTCCTCGGTGAGCGTGACGCGGGCGCCACTGGAGACGGCCAGCTCACGGGCGCGGTCGACGACCTCCGGGGCGGGCCAGTACGACTTCGGGGCCGCGATGCGCACGTCCATGCCGAGCAGGGCGCCGGTGACCAGGTAGGAGTTGCCCATGTTGAAGCGGGCGTCGCCGAGGTAGGCGAGGGTGGTCTCCCGCAGCGGCTTGGCGCTGTGCTCGGTCATGGTGAGCACGTCGGCGAGCATCTGGGTGGGGTGCCAGTCGTCGGTCAGCCCGTTGTAGACGGGCACCCCGGCGTGCGCGGCCAGCTCCTCGACGGCGGCCTGGCTGTCGCCCCGGTACTCGATCGCGTCGAACATCCGGCCGAGGACCCGGGCGGTGTCCTTCACCGACTCCTTGTGCCCGAGCTGCGATCCCGACGGGTCGAGGTACGTCGTCGATGCGCCCTGGTCGGCGGCGGCGACCTCGAACGCGCAGCGGGTGCGCGTCGAGGTCTTCGCGAAGATCAGCGCGATGTTCCTGCCGCGCAGGTACGCGGTCTCGGTCCCGGCCTTCTTGGCGGCCTTCAGTTCCGCGGCCAGCTCGACGAGACCGCGGAACTCGTCCTCGGTGAAGTCGAGCTCCTTGAGGAAGTGGCGGCCGGCGAGGGCGGTCGGGACAGTCGCCATGAGGGGCGCTCCAACGGTTCAGGAACAGGGACGATGGAATTCTATACGACGCTCAGAATTTATATACGTCCGCCCCCACCGGCCGCCCGGTCTCCCGCCGGCCACTTCGCCCCCGCCGGCCGCCTCGCCCCCGCCGGCCCCCTAGGCTCCCACGGCGTCGCGCTGCACCGGACAGCTCATGCAGCGCGGGCCGCCCCGCCCCCGGCCCAGCTCGCTGCCCGGGATCTCGATCACCTCGATGCCCTGCTTGCGCAGATGCGTGTTGGTGGTGGAGTTGCGCTCGTAGGCGACGACGACGCCGGGCTCGACGGCGAGGACGTTGCAGCCGTCGTCCCACTGCTCGCGCTCGGCCGCGTGCACGTCCTGGGTCGCGGTGAGGACCCGGATCTCGCTCAGGCCGAGCGCGGCCGCGATCGCCCGGTGCATGTGCTCCGGCGGATGGTCGGTGACCTTCAGCTCCTTGTCCTCGGAGCCCGGCTCGATGGTGTACGAGCGCAGCATGCCGAGGCCGGCGTACTTGGTGAAGGTGTCGCCGTCGACCATGGTCATGACGGTGTCGAGGTGCATGAAGGCCCGCCGCTTGGGCATGTCGAGCGCGACGATCGTGCGGGCCGAGCCGGCCGCGAACAGCTTGTGCGCGAGCATCTCGACGGCCTGCGGCGTGGTCCGCTCGCTCATCCCTATGAGCACCGCGCCGTTGCCGATCACGAGCACGTCCCCGCCCTCGATGGTGGAGGGGTAGTCGGCCTGCCCCTCGGACCAGACGTGGAACGTCTCGTCACGGAAGAGGGGGTGGTGCCGGTAGATCGCCTCGAAGTGCACGGTCTCGCGCTGCCGGGCGGGCCAGCGCATCGCGTTGATGGAGACCCCGTCGTAGATCCAGGCGGAGGTGTCGCGGGTGAAGAGGTGGTTGGGCAGCGGGCCCAGCAGGAAGTCGTCGAGCTCCATGGCGTGGAAGCGCACGGAGGTCGGCTCCATGTGGGCCTGCAGGAATTCCCGCTTGGTCATGCCGCCGACGAGGGCCTCGGCCAGTTCCGGCGCGGGCAGCGTCTCGAAGGCGGCCCGGAGGTGGTCGGTGGCGAGCGGGCCGTACTCCTTCTCGTCGAAGACGCGGTCCAGGACCAGGGACCGGGCGGCCGGGATCGCCAGCGCCTCGGTCAGCAGGTCGCCGAAGAGGTGCACGGCGACCCCGCGGTCGCGCAGCACGTCGGCGAACCCGTCGTGCTCGGTGCGCGCGCGGCGCACCCAGAGCACGTCGTCGAAGAGAAGGGCGTCCTTGTTGCTGGGGGTGAGCCTTTTGAGCTCGAGATCCGGCCGGTGCAGGATGACGCGGCGCAGCCGCCCGGCCTCGGAGTCGACATGGAGTGCCATGCCTCCATCCTGACCACCGGGACCCGGGTTCACCCCCCGCTCGCCCGTATCCGCACCGGCCAGTTTTCGTCCCCTTGACGACAAGTCCGGCTTCCATTTATCGTCATTACGACGAAAATCAGGGAGGGGGCCACATGGCCGACATCACCCGGCGCCTGGGCCTGCGCCACCTGCGCGGCGCGCCCACGGCGCACATCCGGCACCACCAGGCGGGCCGCCTGGTCCACGACGGCCCCGGGCTCAGCTTCTGGTTCCGTCCGCTGGCCGCGGCCCTCTCCGAGGTGCCGGTCGACGACCGCGAGCTGGCGATGACCTTCCACGCCCGCACCGCCGACTTCCAGGACGTGACGGTGCAGGCGACGGTCACCTACCGCGTCGGCGACCCGGCCGTCGCCGCCGCCCGCCTCGACTTCTCCGTCGACCCGGACACCGGCATCTGGCGCGGTGCGCCCCTGGAGCAGCTGGGCACGCTGCTCACCGAGACCGCCCAGGAGCACGCCCTGGCCGTCCTGGCCCGTACGCCGCTGTCGGCCGCGCTGACCGACGGGGTGACCGCGGTGCGCGACCGGGTCGCGGCGGGGCTGGCCGCGGAGCCCCGGCTGCCCGCCACCGGCATCGAGGTGGTCGCCGTCCGGGTCGTGGCGCTGCGCCCGGAACCCGAGGTCGAGCGCGCCCTGCGCACCCCCGCCCGGGAGCAGATCCAGCAGGAGGCCGACCGGGCGACGTACGAACGGCGGGCGGTGGCCGTGGAGCGGGAGCGGGCGATCGCCGAGAACGAACTCGCGAGCAGGATCGAACTGGCCCGGCGCGAGGAGCGGCTGGTCGAGCAGCGGGGCACGAACGCCCGCCGCGAGGCAGAGGAGCAGGCGGCGGCGGACGCGGTCCGGGCCGGCGCGGAGGCGGCCCGGACGGTACGGCTGGCCGAGGCCGAGGCGGTCCGCACCGGACGGCTCGCCGAGGCGGAGGCCGCGCGCACCGAGCGGCTGGCCGAGGCGGAGGCGGCGCGGGCGGTCCGCATGGCCCGCGCCGAGGCCGAAGGGGCGCGCGCGGTCGGCGAGGCGCGCGCCGAGGCACAGGCCGCCTGGCTGCGGGTGCACGGGGAGGCCGGGGTGGACGGCGTGACGACCCTGCACGCGCTCACCGGCACCCGGCTGGCCGAGAACCTGCCGCGCATCGACAGCGTCACCGTGTCGCCGGACGTGCTGACCGGGCTGCTCGCCCGCCTCGGCGCCGGGGAGCGGGGGTGAGCCTGGCCCCCCGGGCGGTGATCGTCCACCGCACCACGGAGTACGAGGAGCTGGTGGCCCACCACGGCACGCACGGCCAGGCCGCCTTCTTCCTCTCCTCCCGGGGGCGGTCCGTCGAGGAGGTCGCCGCACGGCACCGCCGCACGCACAGGGCCCTGGCGGAGGTGGCCGCCGGCATCCCGCTCACCTGGCGGCAGACCCGGGTGGAGCGGGCCGACCTGGACCGCTTCCTGTTCGCCCCTCAGGACGTGGTCGTCGTGGTCGGGCAGGACGGGCTGGTGGCGAACGCCGCCAAGTACCTGGCGGGGCAGCCGGTCCTCGGCGTGGACACGGACCCCGGCCGCAATCCCGGCGTGCTGGTACGGCACCGGCCCGGGGACGTGGCGGCCCTGCTGCCGGCCGCGCTCGCCGGGGGCGCGGACGTCGAGGAGCTCACCATGGTCGAGGCCGTCGCCGACGACACCCAGCGGCTGGTGGCCCTGAACGAGATCTACCTGGGCGCGGCCGGCCACCAGACCGCCCGCTACCGCCTGGGCCTCGACGGCGACGGGGGTGTCGCCGAGGCCCAGGCCTCCTCGGGGGTGCTGGTGGGCACGGGCACCGGGGCGACCGGCTGGCTGCGGTCGGTGTGGCAGGAGCGGGGCGGGCGGCTGCCCCTCCCCACGCCCACCGAGGAGCGGCTGCTGTGGTTCGTCCGCGAGGCCTGGCCCTCCCCCGCCACCGGCACCTCGCTGGTGGCGGGGGACCTTCCGGGCCCGCGGCGGCTGAGCCTCACCGTCGAGTCGGAGCGCCTCGTCGTCTTCGGCGACGGGATGGAGGCCGACTCCCTGGAACTGACGTGGGGCCAGTCGGTGCGGGTGGGCGTGTGCGGCCGGCGGCTGCGGCTGATGGGCTGACGGCCCGGCCGTCCCAGCCTCCGGCACACCGGCCGTCACAGCCTCGGGTCCACCGGCTCCGACTCCAGGGCCAGCACCCCGAAGACGGCCTCGTGCACCCGCCACAGCGGCTCGCCGTCGGCCAGCCGGTCCAGCGCCTCCAGGCCGAGGGCGTACTCGCGGATCGCCAGCGAGCGTTTGTGGTTCAGGAACCTCCGGCGCAGCCGGGCGAGGTTGTCCGGGCGGGTGTACTCGGGACCGTAGACGATCCGCAGGTACTCCCGTCCGCGGCACTTGACGCCGGGCTGGACCAGGCGGCCCTCCGGGCCGCGCACCAGCGCGCCGGCCGGCTTGACGACCATGCCCTCGCCGCCGCGGCCGGCGCGCGTCGTGGCCTGTCCGGGCTCACACATGCGTGCGAACGCGCCCGGGCCCAACGTACAGAGAACGCTTCCGGGGCACGCTTGATTTTCCTCGCGTCCCGCTCACGCCCCGCTCAGGGCGGCCGCCGGGGCGAGTGCCGGGCGGGTGTGCAGCCGGTGCAGGTAGGCGTGCGCGGTGGGGAGGGTCTCCAGCAGGATCGCCTGCTGGCGCTTGATCCGCGCGAAGTGTGCGTCGGCGGTGCGGCGGGCGTCCGGGCGGTGCGGCAGGGCGGTCGGCGGGCGGCCGCCGAGCGGGTCTAGCGCCGTCAGCAGGGCCCGCAGCGGCACCTCGCCCGGGCCGGGTGCCAGGCCCGCGCGGTGGCCCTCCAGGCACTCCGCCAGGGCGTCGGACAGCGGCAGGGTGCGCTGCGCCCGCCAGAAGGGCGTGTCGGCGCGCGGGGCGGCGCGGTACAAGAGCTGCGCCCGGTCGCAGGCCGCCGCGGTGTCCGCGGCGGCGTCCCGGTTGAAGCGCGCCGCCGGGGCCCCGCGGTCCCGCCGGGACGGGAAGTCCCGGATCAGGCGGTCGAGTTGGCGCAGGACGTCGGTGAACTCCTCGTCGGCGAGCGGGTCCGCGGACCGGGCCGCCGCGCCGAGCGCCACGCAGTTCCCCACCCAGGGGCGGCGGGCGGCCCCGGTCCGGTGGGCGAGGACCCGCACCTCGGCCTCGCCGGGGCGCCGTCCACACAGCGCGAGCAGGGTGCGCGCCGCCTCCTCCTCGCCCGTCCAGGTGCTCGCGCAGACGAGCCCGGCACCGTAGCGGTCGGGCAGCGGCCTACGCCAGCACCAGCCGTAGGGCAGGGCGGTGGCCGTGCCGTACGGCTCCACGCCGTCCACGGCGGCGTCGTACGGCACGGTGACGGTGACCGTCCGGTCGGTGAGCAGGCGGCCTCCCGGACCGGTGAACGGCTCGCCCAGCAGCCCCGCCAGGAGCAGGCTGTCGGGGCCCGTGCAGTCCAGGAAGAGGTCCCCGGCGAGCCGGTTGCCGTCGGCGGTGCGCAGCGCGGTGATCACGCCGTCGCCGTCCCGGTCGCAGGAACGCGGTTCGCCCCGCACCGCCCGCACCCCGAAGCGCTGGAGGGCCGTTCTGCGCAGGAATTGGGCGAGCATTCCGGCATCGGCGTGCCAGCCGTAGGGGACGGCGGCCCTTCCGTCCAGCCAGCGCGGTGATTTACGGGCGTCCAAGAGAGGCGGTTCACGAAAACACGCGTAGTCGTAGGGCTCGACGGTTTCTCCCCGGCAGCGGCGCAGCCGCCAGAATTCGGAGATCGGGAACTCCTCGCATTCCGGAAGGGCCGCGAAAGGGCGGAGAAAGTGGTCGGGGCCGTGACCCGCGGTGGTCCGGGGAGCCGTCCGCGCGGGGCCCGGGGTGCGCCAGTTGACGTGTCGCGCCCCGAGGGTGAAGGACGCCGAGCAGGCCCGCATCCAGGTCTCCTCCCGGATGCCGAGCCGGTCGAAGAGGTCCCGCTGCGTCCGCGGCGCCAGGGCCACCACCTGGCCGTTCTCCACGGCGGCCGGGCGGGATGGACTCTCCAGCACCGTGAGGCCGGCCGTCCGCCCGAACGCGGCGGCCAGCCGGGCGGCGGCGGCCCATCCGGCGAGGGTGCCCCCGACGATCACGACTTCTTCGATACGGCTGTCCATGGGGACATCGTCGGCACGGCCCTGTATTCGGGCGGTACCGCGTCTTGCGGCGATCTGTATCGGTGCGTACGGACGGGCCGAAGAACGCGTACAGAAGTGCGACCGAACCTGTCGGTGCGGGGCCTGAAGAGGACCCGGAGCGAACAGGAGGAGCACATGTTCGACGAGAAGATTCCCCCCTCCCGGGTCCGGCACCCCCTGGCCATTCTGACCGAGATCGAGAATGCCGCCGCGGTGGACCAGGAACTGCTGCTGCGGGACGCGGGGACGCCGTGGGCGGGGCTCCTGGCCGCCTATGTGGACACGCTCAACGAACTGGCCCTGGGCGCGGCCGAGGACACCGACTACATCGCCACGTTCGGGCTGGACGAGGGCCACGCGGGCGGCTGCGGCTGAGGGGCGCGCGGCTGCGGGCGGGCGCGGGCGGCGCGGCCCGCCGGTGAACGACGCGGGCGGCACGGCCCGCCGGTGAACGACGCGGGCGGCACGGCCCGCCGGTGAACGACGCGGGCGGCACGGCCCGCCGGTGGACCACGCGGGACGTGCGGAGGTCAGGGGGTGCGGAAGGCCCGGTGGCCGGCCGGCTGGAGGGGCGGGCCGGGCAGCCACCGGGACGAGTGGGGTGCCGTCAGCGGGCGGAGTCGAGCAGCGGCGCCGCGGCGCCGGGGTGGCGGTCGTGCCACCGCTTCGCGTACAGCCGTACGAGCGGCATGAGCCGGTAGCGGGGCGCTCCGACACCAGGGGCGCCGGGCGTGCCGAACGCGCCCTGGTGCGGTTCCTCGGGCGGGCGCCACGCCTCCAGGAGCCGGGCGTCGGCGAGCTGGTCGAGGAGGTCCTCGGCGTCGTCCGGGCTCCGGTCGAGCAGGGCGGCCGCGTCCAGCGCGGTCGGGTGGGGCAGCCCGGCGGCCGCGAGCGCGCCGAGCGCCGTCGCGGCGGGCGGGGGCAGCGTGTGCAGCGCGCGGTGGAGCCCGGTGGAGACGTCCAGGCGGCCGATGCGCAGTTCCTCGAGGCGGCGCTCCTCGGCGGCGAGCCGGCCGGCGAGCCGGGCGACGGGCCAGTGCGGGCGGGCGGCGAGCCTGGCTCCGGCCACGCGCAGCGCGAGCGGCAGCCGGTCGCAGAACTCGGCTACGCGCAGGGCCGCCCGGGGTTCGGCGGCGAGCCGTTCGGCGCCCGCCACCGACGCGAGCAGCGTGGCCGCCTCGGCCGGGGTCATCGGACCCAGGCGCACCAGCCTGACCGCGTCGAGCGAGGCGAGGGCGGGGTGTGCGCCGGTGACGACGGCGCGGGCGGCGCCGCCGGGCAGCAGCGGGCGTATCTGGGCGTCGTCGGCGGCGTGGTCGAGGACTACGAGGACCCGGCGGCCGGCGGCGAGCGTGCGGAACAGCCGGGCCCGCTCGTCGACTCCGTCGGGCAGACGGTCCTCGTCGGTGCCGAGGGCGCGCAGGAACCGGCCGAGCACCTCCTCGGTGGTGCGGCGGCCGCCGTCGGGGGTGCGCAGGTCGGCGTACAGCCGGCCCTCGGGGAAGTCCTCCCGGCACGCCTCGGCGACACGCAGGGCGAGCGCGGACGTGCCGGTGCCGGGGGCGCCGGTGACGACGACGTCGTGCCGGGCCCGCAGCGCGGCGAGCACCTCACCGACCGCCGCCGAACGTCCCGTGAAGTCCCGTGGTGCGGGCGGTACTTGGGCGTGCGCGGGCCCCTCACAGGCGACGGCCCGCGCGCCGCGCACCGGCACGACCGGGCCGACGGCCTCGACCGGGCCGGCAGCCTCGACCGGGGCGCAGGCGGTCGGGGATGTCGCGGCCGTCGGGGCCGTCGCGGACACCGGGGTGAGGGGAGCCGGAGGCCGGGGGGCCGGGAGGTTGCCGGTGAGGATGTGGTGGTGGAGGGCGCGCAGTTCGGGGTTGGGGTCGATGCCCAGGTCGTCGGCGAGGAGGCGGCGGCCGTCGTCGTACACGGCGAGCGCGTCGGCCTGGCGTCCGCAGCGGTACAGGGCGGTCATCAGCTGGCCGCGCAGCCGTTCGCGCAGCGGGTGGCGGTCGACGTGCCCGGTGAGGGCGGGGACCAGGTCGCCGTATCGGCCGAGGGCGAGTGCCGCCTCGGTGTGGAGCTCGAGCGCGGCGAGCCGCGACTCCTCCAGGTGCGGCCCCGCGTCCGCGGCGAGCTGCTCGGTGACGTCGTCGAGGGCCGGGCCGTGCCAGAGTGCGAGGGCTTCGGCGAGCCTGCGCTCGGCGTCCGCGTGGCGTGCCGCGCGCAGATCGGCGCGGCCCGCCTCCACGAGGCCGCGGAAGACGTCCCAGTCGAGGACGGCGGCGCCGAGGTCCATCCGGTAGCCGGTGCCGTGCCGGGTCAGGCCGTGTCCGGGTCCGAGCCGGGTGCGCAGCCGTGACACGTAGGTGTACAGCCGGCGGGTGCCGCCGGCGGGCGGGTCCCAGCCCCACAGCAGGGTGGTCAGCCGTGCGTCCGAGACCACCTGGCCGTGGGCGAGCAGCAGGGCCGCGAGCGTGGCGCGCTGCTTCGCGCCGTCCAGGGCCACGGGGCGCCCGTCGCGCTCGGCCGCGACCGGACCGAGAATCCTGAACTCCATGCGGGCCTCCGCGGGTGCGCGGGCCCGCTGCGGTCCCGGGCCGTGTGCCGCGAAAGCTAGTGACCTGCGGTTTTTCGGGGCCATCGGTTCGATTTCGGGGCCGCGAAAGAGATTTGAAAGCGCCGGAACAGGACGGGTCCGTAGCGTTCCGCACAGTTCAGCGGTTCGGCGGTACCCGGATTCGGCAGTGCACCGGTTCGGAAGTACGGCGTTCCGGCAAGACGGTGGAACAGCGTTGCACCGTTCAGGAGTTCAGGAGGCCGGCATGAAGCGTGTTCATCTCTCCGCCAGGGCGACCGGGGCGGCCACGGAGCAGGCGACCGTGACGACCACGACGGCGGCGAGCGTGACGGCGGCGGCCTCCCAGGCGGGCCGGCTGGCGGCCGGGGCCCTACTGCTCCTCGCGGCGGTGGGGACGGCCGGTGCGCACCAGGCCCTCGGTCCGTTCGCCCGCACCGCCGGGGCCCAGGTCACCTCCGACGACCCGTGGACGTCGGCGCGGGCCGCCGCGCGCGCCGACGATCCCTGGACGTCCGCGTCCGCCGGGATGCTGCGGGACGACCCGTGGACGTGACCCGGAGCCGGACGTGAGGGGCACCCCCGTCAGGGGCGGGCCAGTGCGAACAGCTCAGCCGAGTGCCCCGGTCCGTCCTGCCCGAGCATCCGCAGCAGCCGTTCCACCCGCTCCCGCCACAGCCGTACGCCGACCTCGGCGAAGAGGCCGTCCGCCTGGGTGAGGCTCGCGGCGGCGCCCGCCCGGTCGGAACGGACCGAGCGCACGCAGCCGAGCACGACCGCCGCCCGTGCCTGGAGATACCGGTCCGGGACCTGTTCGGCGGCCTGGAGCGCGCCGCGCAGCACCGTCTCGGCCTCCTCCAGCTTCTCCTGGCGCCACAGTGCCTCCCCCAGGGAGCGCAGCACATGGGCCTCGCCCCGGCGGTCGCTGCTGTCGAGCACCAGCTCCAGCGCGCGCCGGCAGGCCGCCTCCGCCCGCTCGCCGTCGCCCTGGTGGATCAGCGCGTCGGCGAGCCGTACCGTGCTCTGGGCCTCGCCGCGCACGGTGCCCAGGCCCCGGCTCTTCGCCACGGCCTGCGAGGACAGCCGCAGACTCGCCTGCGCGTCCCCGCGCTCCAGTTCGATCTGCGCGAGCATGCCCAGCGCATGCGCCTCGGCGTAGTGGTCGCCGACCTCGCGGAAGACGTCCAGCGCCTCCCGGACGAGCCGCCCGGCCCGGCCCAGGTCGCCCTGGTTGCGGGCGCACAGCGCCAGGTTGCGCAGCACCAGGGCGCGGCCCTGGGGGCGGTCCAGCTCCTCGAACAGGCGCAGGGCCGGCAACAGCCGGGCGTGGGCGCTGTCGAACTCCCACCGGATGATCTCCAGGGTGCCCAGCGACTGCAGCACCGCCGCCTCGCCGAGCCGGTCGCCGGTGCGGCGGGCCGCCTCCAGCGCGGCCCCGGCGCAGTCGCCCCAGTCCTCCAGGTAGTTGCGGTTCTGGAAGAGGGTGACCGCGGTGACCGCCAGGTCCCAGGCGTGGGCGGACTCGTCCTCGCGGGCGAGCTGGTCGACGAGGGCGGTGAGCGGCAGCCGCTCGGTCTCGAACCACCCCATGGGGTCCTCCAGCAGACTGTCCACGAGATGCGCGGGCAGCTCCCGCAGCGGCGCCGGGCCGTGTACGACGGTGTAGTCGCCGCCGTACATCCTGCGGTGGGCCTCGCGGGCGAGGGCGAGCCACGCGCCGCCGGCCCGGCGCACCGCGGCGCGCCGTTCCTCCTCGGTGTCCTCGGCGAGCGCGCACTCGCGGGCGAACAGCCGCAGCAGGCCCTGGAAGCGGTAGCGGACGTGCCCGGCGCCGACGCTGACCGGTTCGAGCAGCTGGGCGTCGACGAGCTGCTCGATGAGGTCCTCGGCGTCGACGGGGCCGAGGTCGAGCAGCGCGGCGCCCGCCCAGGCGGAGAACTCGGGAACACTGAGCACGCCGAGCAGCCGGAACATCCGTGCGGTGTCGGCGGGCAGCCCGCGGTAGCTGAGCCGCAGACCGGCGCGCACGCCGCGGGAGTCGATGCTGAGTTCGTCGAGCCTGCGGTGCTGGTCCTCCAGGCGGGACACCAGGGTCCGTACCGACCAGTGCGGTTTGGCGGCGAGCCGGGCGGCCGCGATCCTGAGGGCCAGCGGCAGCCGGTCGCACAGCTCGCTCAGCCGGGCCGCGCCGACCGGGTCGGCGCCGAACCGTTCGTCCCCGGCGACCCGGGAGAGCAGCGTGATCGACTCGTCCTGTTCGAGGGAGCCGAGCTGGAGCGGGACGTACGCGTAGTCCCCGGCGAGGGCGCCGCCCATGCTGTCCCGGCTGGTGACGAGGACGCAGCAGCCGGAGGTGGCGGGCAGCAGCGGGCGTATCTGCTGGAAGGAGCGGGCGTTGTCGAGGACGATCAGCACCCGGCGGCCGTCCAGGACGCTGCGGAACAGGGCGGTGCGCTCGACCTGGTCGGCGGGGATCTGCGGGCCGGGCACGCCGAGGGCGCGCAGGAAGCGGTCCAGTACGGCGCCGGGCCGGCGCGGGGCCTCCTCCTCGTCGTAGCCGCGCAGGTCGGCGAAGAGCCGGCCGTCGGGGAAGCGGGCGACGACCTGGTGGGCCCAGTGGACGGCCAGCGCGGTCTTGCCGACGCCGCCGGTGCCGGTGACGCAGCCCACGGGCAGGGCGGTGCCGTCGAGGTGGTCCAGCAGCCGGTCCAGGGCGGCGAGTTCGTCGCGGCGCCCGGTGAACGAGGCCGGGGCGGGCGGGAGATGGGCGGGGACGGGGGTGGGCGGTGCCGGGGTGACCTGTTCGGTGGGCGGCATCAGCCGCGGGGAGTCGGCGAGGATCTCCTCGTGCAGTTCCTGGAGGGCGGGGCCGGGATCGATGCCGAGTTCCCCGGCGAGCAGGCGCTGCCCGTCCCGGTAGGTCTCCAGGGCCTCGGCGCGCCGGCCGCAGCGGTACTGGGCGAGCATCAGCTGTCCGATGGCCTGTTCGCGCAGCGGGTTCGCACGGACGAACCCGGTGAGTTCGGCGACGAGTTCGCCGTGCAGGCCGAGCTCCAGACGGATCGCGGTGAGCTGTTCGTACACGTCGAGGCGGAGTTCGGTCAGGCGCTGGGCCTCGGCCTCCACGCGCGCGGCGGTGACGCCCTCCAGGGCGGGTCCGCGCCACATGGCGAGGGCCTCGCCCAGGTGGGCGCGGGCCTCCTCGAGGTCGCCGCGGCGGGCGGCGACCCGGCCCTCGGCGGCTCGCTCCTCGAACTCGACGGCGTCGATGCGGTGTTCGCCGGGGAAGAGCATGTAGCCGGGATGGCTGGTGACGAGGACGCCGTCGACGCCGAACGCGGTCTTGAGGGTCTTGCGCAGGCCGGAGACGCAGATGGCGATCTGGTTGCGGGCGGTGGCGGGCGGGTCGCCGTGCCAGACGGCGTCCGCGAGGGTGTCGACCGAGACCACCCGGCCGGGGGCCAGCAGCAGCATCGACATGAGGGTGCGCTGACGGCCGCCCTGGAGGGCGACGGGCCGCCCCTCGGCACTGATGTCCAGCGGCCCCAGGATCCGGAACACCACCTGAAGCACCGCTGCCTCCCGACTCCGGCCGCAGCCGTACCGTACCGAACGGCCCGAATTGGCCGCTTTCCGACTGATTAGCAAGACACGCGACCGGGCGACAACGAGTACGGCAGCAAGCTGCCAGCCGGTACGCCCCTGGGCCGCGCGCCCTCAGGCGCGGGCCTGCCAGGACGCGGGCGGGGGTGTGCCGGGGCGGTGCCAGCGGGCGGGGGCCGGGGCGGGGCCGGCGCCGTCGGGGGCGGCCGTCATGAGCGCGGTGACGAGCGCGGCGACGACGGCCACCTCTTCGGGGGTGGGGCTGCCGCCGATGACCCGGAACAGGGCCGGGGCGAGCGGCCCTCGGAGGGCGGGCGCCGCGGGGGTGCCGGACATGCGGGTCTCCTCACATCGGGGGGTTGCCGTGCTTGCGCGCGGGCAGCTCGGCGTGCTTGGCGCGGAGCATCGAGAGCGCCGCGATCAGGGCCGGCCGGGTGTCGGCGGGGTCGATGACGTCGTCGACGAGGCCGCGTTCGGCGGCGTAGTACGGGTGCATCAGCTCGGCCTTGTACTCCTTGACCAGCTGTTCCCGCATCGCCTCCGGGTCGTCGGCGGCCTGGATGCGGCGCCGGAAGACCACGCCCGCGGCTCCCTCGGCGCCCATGACGGCGATCTCGTTGGCGGGCCAGGCCAGGGAGAGGTCGGCGCCGATGGAACGGGAGTCCATGACGATGTAGGCGCCGCCGTAGGCCTTGCGCAGGATCACCTGGATCCGCGGCACGGTGGCGTTGCAGTAGGCGTACAGGAGCTTGGCGCCGTGCCGGATGATGCCGCCGTGCTCCTGGTCCACGCCGGGCAGGAAGCCGGGCACGTCGACGAGGGTGACCAGGGGGACGGAGAAGGCGTCGCAGAGCTGCACGAAGCGGGCGGCCTTCTCGGCGGAGTGGATGTCGAGCACTCCGGCCAGGGAGCGGGGCTGGCTCGCGACGATGCCGACGACCTGGCCGCCGAGCCGGGCGAACGTGGTGATGACGCTGGTGGCCCAGCGTTCGTGTACCTCCATGTGCTCGCCGTCGTCGACGAGTTCGGCGATGACCTCGCCCATGTCGTAGGGGCGGCTGCCGTCGAGGGGCACCAGGTCGCGCAGCCGCTCGCAGCGCCGTTCGGCGGGGTCGGAGGAGGGTACGGCGGGAGGTGCCTCGCGGTTGTTCTGCGGGAGGAGGGAGAGGAGGTAGCGCACCTCGGCGATGCACGTCTCCTCGTCGTCGTAGGCGAAGTGGCACACCCCGCTCGTCTCGGCGTGCACGTCCGCGCCGCCCAGACCGTTCTGCGTGATCTCCTCGCCGGTGACCGCCTTGACCACGTCCGGACCGGTGATGAACATCTGCGAGGTCTCACGGACCATGAACACGAAGTCCGTCAGCGCCGGACTGTAGGCCGCACCACCCGCGCACGGGCCCAGCATCACCGAGATCTGCGGGATCACCCCGGAGGCCCTCGTGTTGCGCTGGAAGATGCCGCCGTACCCGGCGAGCGCGCTCACACCCTCCTGGATCCGGGCACCCGCACCGTCGTTCAGCGACACCAGCGGCGCACCCGCCGCGATCGCCATGTCCATGATCTTGTGGATCTTCGTGGCGTGGGCCTCGCCCAGCGCACCGCCGAAGACCCGGAAGTCGTGCGCGTACACGAAGACCGTACGGCCCTCCACCGTGCCCCAGCCGGTGACCACACCGTCCGTGTACGGCTTCTTCGCCTCAAGACCGAAACCGGTCGCCCGGTGCCGGCGCAACTGCTCGACCTCCTGGAAGGACCCCGGGTCCAGGAGCAGATCGATCCGCTCCCGAGCGGTCAGCTTCCCCTTGGCGTGCTGCGCCGCGGTCCCCGCGGGAGGCCCGTCGAGGGCCTCCTGCCGGATCCGGCCGAGTTCGGCGATCCGCTCGTGCATGGTCATGGCCGACTCCCTTGTCGGTTCAGCTGGTTCGGAGGGCGACGTAGTCGCAGAGCGCGAGCAGGGCACGCCGGGCGGCGGCCGGGCGCAGCGCGCCGAGGGCGGTCCGGGCCCGGTGCAGGCGGCGCCGGAGCACCGTCTCGGTCTCGGCGAGCGCGGGCGAACGGGCGAAGAGTTCCAGGGCGCGCGGGGCGCCGGCCGCCGGGACGGGGCCGGCCCGCAGGAGGGCACGCAGTTCGGCGTCGGCCGGGTCGTCGCCGTCCAGGGCGAGCAGCACGGGCAGGGTGGGGACGCCGGCCAGCAGGTCGGTGCCACGCTCCTTGCCGCTCACGTCGGCCGGGGAGCGCAGGTCCAGCAGGTCGTCGGCGATCTGGAAGGCGAGGCCGAGGTGTTCGCCGTACTCGGTCAGCGCCTCCACGCAGTCGGCGGGCGCGCCGGCCTGGAGGGCGCCGATGCCCAGGGACATCGACAGCAGGGCGGCCGTCTTGCCCGCCGTCACCTGGAAGTAGTGGGTGACGGGGTCCTCGCCGGGGGCGGGTCCGGTGAGTTCGCGCAGTTGCCCGGCGACCAGCCGGCCCGCGGTGCGGGCGTTGAGCGCCACGGCGTCGGGGCCCAGCTCGGCGGCCAGCCGGGCGGCGCGGGCGAGCAGCCAGTCACCGCCGAACACCGCGGCCCGTTCGCCGAAGCGGGCGTGGACGCTGGGGACGCCGTGCCGGGTGGGGGCGCCGTCCATGACGTCGTCGTGGTGGAGCGAGGCGATGTGCACCAGTTCGGCGACGACGGCCGCCTCGACGATCCCGTCCCGCCAGGGTTCGCCGAACTCGGCGCCGAGCAGCACCAGCAGCGGGCGCAGCCGCTTGCCGCCCGCGGCGGCGAGGTGCCCGGTGATCGCGGCGACACGTGGGTCGGCGGCGTCGGACGCGGTGGCCGAAAGGTATTTCTCGACGCGTCCCAGGGATTCCCGCAGCCGGTTGTCGAGCTCGGGTTCACCGAGGGCCAGCCGGTCGAGCAATCCCGTTTCCCGGGGGCCCGGGGAGAATTGCGTCCCGGCCCGGTGAATTCGCCGCACGGCCATCGGAAACCCCTCTGAGACACGGTGGAGCATTGCCGGCTTCGGACATCGGACGACAACTGTCCGTGGCCGGAACACAGTTCTCAACTGGGCTGACATGAAGGTGCCAGCCCGCGCCGGACCCGCCTCGGCAACGCCCGCTGTCAGCTTCCTGCCACATTCCCGGCCACCTCGCGGGACGGGCGGGCCGCACACCGGGGGCCGCGGATATGTTCCGAGCGGAAACTCCGAGGAAAGGTAAAGGAATTGCGCATCCGAAAGGCTCTCGCCACCACCACCGCCACCGCACGCGTCGCCGCACTGCTCACCGCGCTCGCCGCCGTTTCCCTGTCCCTCGCGGCCGTTCCGGCGTCCGCCGCGCCCCACGGCGGCGTCGGTGGCGCCGAGCGGACCGGCCGGTCCTGCGGCGCGCTGCGGCTGACCGGCTCGCTGCCCGCGCCGCCCGCGGGGATGGCCGTACAGCAGGAGGTCTCGATCGGCGCGGACTGCGCGCCGCGGCTCGGCGCGGTGCGTCTGGTGCCGCTCGACCGCTCCGCGGCGGCCGCGAGGGCACGGACGGCGACCGGGCCCGCGAACGCGACCGTGGACGGTGCCGGGGACGCGAGGAAGGCGGCCGGAGCCGGGACGGCCGGCGCGGGGACGGCGGCCCTGAGCGGCCCGCACCGGATCGCCGGCTGGAACGAGATGTACGACTGCTGCAACATCCGTATGACCGGTCTCTACACGACGTCGGAGTGGACCACCGAGGGCGGCCGTGTGGTGAGCGCGGCCACCGACGCCACCCAGCGGTGGAACCGGGAGCCCTGGGACGCGGGCTGGTCGCTGAAGTCGGCCGGGCGTGACACCGACTGCGCCGCCGACTGCCCGGTCTCCCGTACCGAGGCGCACGCGGACTTCACCTACCGGGGCGTCTTCGACGTGACCGGCCTCCGGTACGCCAACACCCACCAGTCGTCCGTGGACCTGGGCGCCGACGGCCGCGCCACCTGCCGCTTCGACGTCGAACTGCGTCACAGCTTCATCGGCTGGAACTGGCGCCGCGGCTGCGCCTGACCGAAAGCCGAAAGGCTCCCGGTGGGCGCGCCCGCGCGCATGGCAGCAACCTGCCACGGATCCGGATCGGGACGCCCGCGCTTCCTACACTCGCCGAAACCCCCCACCCCGACGCACCGGTCGGCGACCCGGCAGGGCGACCGGCTGCCCCCGTGCCGACTCCCTCCGGGTCCGCACGCCGCCGCCCTCCCCTGCCCGAAGTCCCCGAAGTCCCCGGAACGCCCGGGATTTCCACGTTCACGAAGGAGTCTCATGTTCGGACGGATCGGACGGGCAGCCGTCCTCCGGCCCTGGGTGACCATCTCGGCCTGGATCGTCGCGGCGGTGGCGCTGGCCGTTCTCGCCCCCCAGCTGCAGTCCACCAGCGACCAGACCGACTTCCTGCCCTCCCACTACGAGTCGGTGCAGGCCGCCAAGGTGCAGGAACGGGCCTTCCCCCAGCACGAGCAGCCGGCGGCCGTCGCGGTGTTCCAGCGGGCCGACGGGCAGAAGCTGACCGCCGCGGACCGGACCGAGGTCGCCGAGATCACCTCCCGCCTCCAGGGGCTGGGCATCGACCGCATCAAGCGGGTCGAGACCAGCCCGCAGGCGGTCTCCCCCAACGGGAGGATCGCGCTCGCCAGTGTGGTCGCCACCGTCAAGGACCCCTACGACCCCGGTCTGATGAAGTCGGTCGGGAAGCTGCGCGAGCAGGCCCGGCCGATGCTCCAGGGCACCGGTCTGAAGCTCGGCGTCACCGGTCAGGCGGCCAGCGCGCTGGACTCCAAGGAGGCGTCCGGCGACACCGACTCCATGATCATGTCGGCCACGCTGGTCCTCATCGTCGTCCTGCTGCTGCTCATCTTCCGCAGCCCGCTCATCGCGGTGCTCCCGGTACTGATCATCGGCCTGGCCTTCATGGTCGCCACCGGGCTGATCTCCACGGCGGCGGAGATCGGCGGCCTCAAGGCCGACAGTTCCATCTCCGCCATCCTGATCGTGGTCCTGTTCGGCGTCGGCACCGACTACATCCTCTTCCTGCTCTTCCGCCACCGTGAGCAGCTGCGCTCCGGGCAGGCCCCCAAACAGGCCATGATCACCGCGGTCTCGCTGGTCGGCGAGACCATAGCCTCCGCGGCCGGCGCGGTCATCGTCGCCTTCCTGGCGCTGCTGCTGTCCACCATGGGCATGCTCCGCACGATGGGCCCCTCGCTCGCGATCTCGGTGGCGGTCGCCCTGCTCGCCGGTCTCACCCTGGTGCCCGCCGTCTTCTCGCTGCTCGGCACCAAGGCGTACTGGCCGTCCAAGTCCTGGCGCACACAGCCGAAGAACGCCGTCGCGGGCCGGGTCGGCCGGCTCGCCGCGCGCCGCCCCGGCGCCGTCGCGGCCGTCACCGGCGGGCTGCTGGCGGTGCTGGCCGGCGGAGTGCTCGGCTTCCACGCGGAGTTCGACACCACCAGCTCGCTGCCGCAGCACCTGGAGTCCGTGCAGGCCATGCGGGACATGCAGCGCGGGTTCCCGGCGGGCGAGACCGATCCGACCACCGTCTACCTGGAGAGGTCCGGCGGCCCCGCCCTGACCGAGGGTCAGCTGGACGCCTACGGCGCCGCGCTGGGCAAGGTCGACGGGGTGGGCCAGGTCTCCCCCGCGGTGCTCGCCGGCGACGGGCGGGTCGCCCGGTACAGCGTCGTCCTGGACCACAAGCCCACCGGGGAGAAGGCCATCGGCGTGGTCGCCGGGCCGCTCAGGGACACCGCCCACCGGGCCGCGCCCGAGGGCACGAGGGCGCTGGTCGGCGGCACCACGGCGGTGCTCGGGGACATCGAGAACGCGGTGAACCACGACTACAAGGTGGTCTTCCCGGCCGCCGGCGTCGCCATCATGCTCATCCTCGGTCTGCTGCTGCGCAGCGTGGTCGCGCCGCTGTACCTGATGGTCTCCGTCGCGCTCGGCTTCGGCGCCACGCTCGGCGCCACCGTCTGGCTGTTCCAGAACAGCCAGGGCAAGGACGGGCTGCTGTTCACGCTGCCGGTCATCGTCTACCTCTTCGTGGTGGCGATCGGCACGGACTACAACATCCTGATGGTGGCCCGGCTGCGCGAGGAGATCGAGCAGGGCCGCCCTCCCCGGGAGGCCGCCGCCCGGGCCGTCGCCCGGTGCGTGCCCACCATCGGCGCCGCGTCGGTGATCCTGGCCGGCACCTTCGGCGTCCTGATGCTGGCGGAGAACTCCATGCTCCAGCAGATGGGCTTCGCGGTGGCCTTCGGCATCCTGCTGTCCGCCTTCGTCATGGCGATGCTGCTGGTGCCCGCCCTGACCACCCTGCTCGGCCGGCGCGCCTGGTGGCCCGGGCTGCGCCCGGCCGCCGCCACGGAGCCGGTCCCCGTCCGGGACGACGACCGAACGCTCGTGTGACCGATGTGACCTGTGCGAGAGGAGGGCGCCGTCCGGTCCCCGCCACCCCCGAGTCCTGTCGTCGAACCGTGTGACGAGGGGCCCGGCGGCGGGGGCCGGACGGCGCGTGTTCCATGGAGCTCACCCTTTTCCTGTTCATCGCCGCCCTCACCCTCGTCCTCACCGTGGCGCTCCTCTCCATCGGCGCCCGGCGCCTGCTCGGCCTCAGGATCGGCAAGGTGCGGGCCGCCCTCACCGGTCTGGTGGCCATGGGGGCCAGCGGCCTGATCGGCGCGGCGATGGGCGACGCCCGCCGTACCCCCCTGGTCTCGGTGCAGATCGGGCTGACCGTGCTGGTCGCGGTGGGCTTCCTCGCCCTCTCCGAGGCGGTGGTGCCCTCCGGTTCGCTGTCCGGGATGGTCCGCTGGCCGCAGGCGGTGCGCCGCCGGGTGGCCCGCACCCGCCGGTACGGCCAGCTGAGCCGGATCGCGATGCGGCACGGGCTGGGCAGCGCGCTGCGCGGCCGGGGCCGCGGCGGTCCCGAGGCGGCGGTGGCGCGCGGCCGGCTGGCGGTCCGGCTGCGCCTGGCCCTGGAGGAGGCCGGCGCCACCTTCGTCAAGCTGGGCCAGGTCCTGTCCACCCGGTACGACCTGCTGCCGGGCGAGTTCGTAACGGAACTCACCAAGCTCCAGCACCAGGTGGCGGCGGAGCCCTGGGACCAGGTGCGGCAGGTGCTCGCCGACGAGCTGGGCCGGGAGGTGGACGCCTGCTTCGCCGCGTTCGACCCGGTGCCGCTGGCGGCGGGGTCCATCGCCCAGGTGCACCGGGCGCGGCTCGCCACCGGCGAGGAGGTGGTGGTCAAGGTGCAGCGGCCCGGCGCCCGTGACGTGGTGGACCGGGACCTGGACATCCTGTTCCGGATGAGCCGCAAGGTGGAGGAGCACACCGCGTGGGGGCGGGACATGGGGGCCGTGGAGCTCGCGGAGGGCTTCGCGGCCTCGCTCAACGAGGAGCTGGACTTCCGGATCGAGGCCCGCAACATGGCCACGATCCGCGCCGCGGGCAACCGTCCCGGGACGGTCTCCACGGTCCGGATGCCGCTGTTGCACGAGGAGTTGTGCAGCAGGCGGGTGCTGGTGCTGGAATGGCTGACCGGCACCCCGCTGAACGCCGCGGGCACCGTCATCGACGAACGCGGCCTGGACCGGACCGAGTTGGCCCGGCAGCTCCTGGAGTGCGTGCTCGAACAGATCATGATCGGCGGGGTGTTCCACGCGGACCCGCACCCCGGCAACATCATGCTGCTCGACGACGGCGAGCTCGGCCTGCTCGACTTCGGCTCGGTGGGCCGGATCGACCGGGTGCTGCGGGCCGCGCTCGGCAATCTGCTGCTCGCCATCCACCGCAGCGACCCGGTGGCGCTCTCCGACGCGCTCCTCGAACTGGTGGACCGGCGCGAGGACGTCGACGAGGTGCGCCTGGAGCGGGCGCTGGGCCGGTTCATGGCCCGCCATCTCACCCCGGGCGTGCGGCCCGACCGGGAGATGTTCGCCGATCTGTTCCTGCTGGTGGCCCGGCACGGGCTGACGGTGCCTCCGGAGATCGCCGCGACCTTCCGCGCCCTGGCGACCCTGGAGGGGGCCATGGAGCAGCTGGTGCCGGGCTTCGACATCGTCGCCGAGGCGCGCGCCTTCGCCGCGGACCAGCTGGAGCGCAAGCTCAACCCGCGGTCGGTGGGCCGGGTGCTCGCGGAGGAGGCGCTCGCGCTGGCGCCGATGCTGCGCCGGCTGCCGCGCCGGATCGAGCGGATCACCAACTCGCTGGAGCACGGGCGGCTGGGCGTCCAGGTCCGGCTGCTCGCGGACGAACGGGACCGCCGCTTCGTACGATCGCTCGTGCACGACGTGCTGCTGGCGTTCCTCGGCGGGATCACCGCGCTGGTCGGCGTGCTGCTGCTCGGCACCCGCAACGGCCCGCGGCTCGGGCCCTCGCTCACGCTGTACCAACTGCTCGGCTACAACGTGCTGGTGGTCAGCTCGGTGCTGGTGATCCGGGTGGTGTTCACCGTCTTCCGGGCCCAGCGACGGCTCCCGGGACGCTGAGCCGCGGGGAGGCTCCCGGGAGGGCCTCGCGGGAGTGGCCCCCCGGCGGCCTCACGATGCGCCCGCCTCCCGAGCATCACGGGGAGCTCCCTCGGGGGGCCGGCCGAGGCCCGCCGAGGCCCGCCGACGGCCGCCGCCCGGAACCTCGCGGAGAGCCGCCCGCCCAGGAGCCTCGCAAGGAGCCGCCCCTGGGTGCCTCTCGGGGGGGGCGCCCCCGGGGGCTTCCACCTGGGGCCCGCCGGGTGCCACCCCGGGGCCCGCCGGGGAGCCTCCCTCCGGGGCCCCGCCGGGAAGCCGCCTGCCCGGGAGGCCCTGTCCGTCCCCCGGGCCCCTCAGCCGGCGGTGAACGCCACCGGCGCGCTGCTGTAGCCGTAGAGGAAGTTGGAGTACACGCGCTCGGCCGGGCCCCGGGACTCCACGGTGCCGACCATGTCGCGCAGGGCGTCGAGGAGCGCCTTGAGCTCCTCGCGGCCGAGGAACGCGCCGAGGCAGAAGTGCGGGCCGAAGCCGAAGGTGACGTGCTTGTTGGGGGTGCGGCCCAGGTCGTAGCGGCGCGGGTCGGCGAAGACGCTCTCGTCGAAGTTGGCCGAGGTGTTCCACAGCGTGACGACGTCGCCCGCCGGCACGGTGCGGCCGCCGATCTCGACGTCCACCAGGGCGCGGCGGCCGAAGTGCATGGCCGGGGTGGTCCAGCGCAGCACCTCCTCGGTGGCGCTGTCCACGCCGACCTCGCCCGCCTTGAACGCCCGCCACTGGTCGGGGTGTTCGACGAATCCGAGGACCGCCCCGATGGACGCCATCCGGCTGGACTCGTCGCCGCCGATGATGAGGCTGTAGCAGTTGAGGACGATCTCCTCCTCGGTGAGCGGCCTGCCCTCGATCTCCCCGGTGGCCAGGGCGCTGATGACGTCGTCGCCGGGGTTCCTGCGGCGGCTGCGCGCCAGGTCGGAGAAGTAGAGGAGGATCTCGTTGCGGGCGAGCCAGGCGTCCTCGGGGGTGCCCTCGCTGCTGTCGGCGCTCAGCACCTGCTTGTTCCAGTCGAGCAGCGGCTGCCGGTCCTGCGGGGGCACGGCCATCAGGTCGCAGATGGTGCCCATCGGGATGTGCTCGGCGATCGCCTCCGCGTAGTCGAAGCCGTCGCGCTCCAGTGCCTGCGCGAGCAGGTCCCGGGTGCGGATCCGCACCTGCTCGACCACATTGCGCAGGGCCCGCGGCGAGAACGACTTCAGCATCAGGTTGCGGATGGCGCGGTGGCGGGCCCCGTCGCTGACGGCGAGCATCTTCCCGGCCGCGGAGTCGCCGCCCTGCAGCAGGGTGGCGAGCACGTTGCCGCGCTCGGAGGTGAACCGGGCGTTGTCCTTGTAGACGGCCAGCACGTCCTCGTAGCGGGTGAGCGCCCAGAAGCCGGGCCGGCCCGGGGTGGGCCGGTGGTGGTGGACGGGTCGTTCGGTTCGGAACCGCTGCCACAGGTCGTGCAGTTCGCCGGGGCTGCCGGTGACGAAGGTCCTGGGGTCGGTGAGGTCCACGGCGTCCAGGTCGCCGTGGGTGGCCCGGACGGTGTCGGTCGTCGTCATGTCCGCTCTCAGTGTCGGTCCCGCGGGGTCCGCGGGTTCACGGGTTCGGTGCGCGCGTGCCGGGCGGTGACTCGGCGCGCCGCCGGATGCCGTGCAGCCACTCGCGGCGGACGAGTCCGCTGGGCAGCCGGATGAGCATCCAGTAGCGGGCGAACCGGCGCCGGGCCGCCTCGTCGGTGCTGAGCACCCGCGTCTCGGTGCTGAGCCGTCCCCCGACGACGCGGAAGTCGAAGGCGACCTTGTAGTGGCCGGGGCGGTCGAAGTCGGTGAAGGACCGGGCGACCGGGGCGGCCAGGCGGGCGGGCCCCTTGGGTTCCTCGGTGGCCACCACCGCCCCCACCACGAGCTGGTGCGCGTCGCGGTGCAGTTCGGTGAAGCCGCCGCTCGTCATGGAACCCAGGAAGGGCTCGTCGGCCTTGTCGCGCCGGGTGCCGAGGGAGCCGGCCAGCATCAGCGCGTGGAAGAGGGGCACGTCCCGCCAGCGGGTCTCGTCGACCGCCCGCAGCACCCGGGCGCGGGGCGCGCGCACCGCGACCGCGTGCCGCTCCCGGTGGTCCCAGCGCGGCAGCAGCCGGTCCAGGGCCCGGCCGGCCGGACCGTCCCCGTCCCCGTTGTTCCCGGGGCCGTGCGGGGCGTCCGCGCCCTCCCCGTCGGCCCCATGAGGCAGAGCGTCCGTGCGGTCCGTGCCGTGCGTGTCGTCCATGTCAGTCGCTCCCGTCGGGGGCCGGTGCGGGCTGCCGGGTGCGCCGCTGGAAGGCCAGGGCCAGCACGGTGAACAGCAGCCCGCCGAGCATCCAGTAGGGCTCGTAGACGAGCACGCTGAAGCGGTCCTCGCCGGTCAGCGGCTTGTCCCGCTGCCCGGCGAGGAAGACCACCAGGTCGACCATGGCGGGCGCGGCGTGGAAGACCATCAGCAGGGCGCAGCCCCAGGCCCCGGACAGCACCAGGCGGCGCGGGAAGTACAGGCCCCAGAGCTGCACCAGGGCGAGGGCGAGGGCCGCCCCGCCGAGGTTCATCGGAATGGCGATCAGGTCGATCACGAACAATGGCGTGTTGTCGACCAGGGACTCGCCCGGTGGCAGCCCGAAGGTCCCGCCCAGGGCCCAGTAGGTGTGGAACGCCGCGAACACGACCATCCACGCGCACGCGGTGAAGGCCGTTCTGCGCTGCCAGGCCGCCGCGGGCGGGATACGGCGGGCCCGCTCGGTGGCGCGGGCGGGGATGCGGTGCTCGGCAGCGGGTGTGCTTTCCATGACGTTCCAATCGGGGCTGGACGGTGGTTCCGTCGGATGCCGGTCAGGCGGACAGCTCGGATCCATACCCCATCGGGCAGCCGTAGACGGTTTCCGCCCCACCGGATTCGGCCTCCCGCGCGTCGGCGGCGGTGGCGTGCACGTGACTGCGGGCCGCGTGGAGTCCGGGGAAGAACCACTTGTCCAAAGTGGTGCGCAGGAACTCCGATCCCGAACTGCCGCCGCTGCCGGGCCGGGTGCCGAGGGTACGGACGACCAGCAGCCAGTGCTGGTAGCGCCACCGGTGGAACAGGGCGTCGTACTCCAGCAGGTCCTCGGCGGTCTCCCGCAGCTCGTCCTCGGGCCGGCCGGGTGCGAAGAGCTGCTCGGGGGCGAGGCCGCGGCGCTGGAGCACCTGGGTGAACACGTCGTTCAGGTTGGCCTCGTGGAAGCGGCTCAGCAGCCGCTCCCGCTCCTCGGTGGTGGCGCCGGGCAGGTTGAGGTAACGGCGGTCGCGCAGCCCGGAGATCATCTCCAGCTCGCGGAACTGCACCGACTGGAAGCCGCTGGACTCCCCCAGCACGCCCCGGAACTCGTCGAATCCGGCCGGGGTCATGGTGCCGAGCATGTCGAGGTGGCCGAGCCACAGCGAGGCCATCCGGGTCACCCGGCGCAGCCCGCGCCGGGCCCGGCCGAACCGCTCCTCGCGCAGCGCGTCGCGCACGCTCTCCAGCTCGTGCAGCGCGCAGTTGAACCAGAGTTCGATGGCCTGGTGGGTGATGATGAAGAGGATCTCGTCATGGGCGTCGGTGCGGGGGCGCTGGAGCGTCAGCAGTCCGGGGACCTCCAGGTACGAGCCGTAGGAGAGCGGTTCGGCGGGCGCGGTCTGCGTCAGGGGTTCGGCGACGGTGTCGGTCATGGGATGGTCCCCTCGGTGTGCGACGCTCAACGAGCGGCGGCGGTACGGTACTTGCGGATGGCCAGCGGGGCGACGACCGTGAGGATCAGCGCCATCCAGGCCAGGCTGAGCGCGACGGGGTGGTCGCCGGGGAAGGAGTGGCCGGTGGTCGCGGCGGGGTTGCCCCACAGGCCGCGGCAGGCGCCGACCACGCTGCTCAGCGGGTTCCACTCGGCCGCCACGGTCAGCCAGTGCGGCAGCCCGGTGAGCGGGATGAAGGCGTTGGACAGGAACAGCACCGGCATCAGCAGCAGCGACGGAACGGACGAGGCGGTTGCCGGGTCGCCGAGCGAGAGCCCGATGAGCGCGCCGAGCCAGGCCATCGTGAATCCGAACAGCAGCAGGATGCCGAACCCGGCGAGGACGCTCGGCGCGTTCTCGTGGGTGCGCCATCCGATGCCGAGGCCGACCGCGGCCATGGCGAGGCAGCTGAGCGCACGCAGCACGGTGTCGCCGAGGGTGCGGCCGACCAGGACGGCCGCACCCGACATGGGCAGGGAGCGGAAGCGGTCGACGAGGCCGTTGCGCAGGTCCTCGACGGCGCCGACCGCGGTGCCGGGGACGGCGCTCATGACGCCCTGGACGAAGATGCCGGCCATGATGAACTCGGCGTAGTCGCCGTGCGGCACCTCGATGACGCTGCCGAACAGCACCCCGAAGAGCAGGACGAAGATCATCGGCAGCAGCACGGCGTTGACCAGCCGGCCCGGTGCCCGCCGCAGGTGCCGCAGATGCCGTTCGAGGCAGATCAGCCCGTCGTTCAGTGCGGCCCACGGCCCGTCGCCGTGTGCCGCCCGTGTGATTGCGCTCATGCCGCGCTCCACTCCTCGCTGCGGTGTCCGGACCGGTCCGCGGTCTCGTCCGCGGCCCGGTCGCCGGTGCTGTCCCGGGCCTCCGCGCCGGGGGTGTCCCCCGAGGTCTCCTCGGGGGGCCGGCCGGTGCGTCCGGTGAGGCTGAGGAAGACGTCGTCGAGGGAGGGGCGGCGGACCGCGAAGTCCGTCACGGCCACTCCGCCGGCCCGCAGCGCGACCGCCGCCTCGGCGATGTCGTGCAGTCCGCCGTCCAGCGGCACGGACAGCACCCGGCCGTCGTCGCCGGCCAGCGGGGCCGCGCCCACCGCGCGGGTGAGCGCGGCGGTCGCGGCGGGCTGCTGGGCCGGGTCGGCGAGCCCCACCTCCAGGCGCTCGCCGCCGACCCTGCGCTTCAGCTCGTCCGAGGTGCCCTCGGCGATCACCCGGCCGGAGTCGACGACCACGATCCGGTCGGCCAGTTCGTCGGCCTCCTCGAGGTACTGGGTGGTGAGCAGCACGGTCACACCCGCCGCGACCTGCTCGCGGATCAGCGCCCACAGGTCGAGCCGGCTGGCCGGGTCGAGCCCGGTGGTCGGCTCGTCGAGGAAGAGGACGGAGGGCCGGGCGACCAGGCTGACCGCCAGGTCCAGCCGGCGGCGCATACCGCCGGAGTAGGTGCCCGCGGGCCGGTCGGCCGCGTCGGTCAGGCCGAACCGGTCCAGCAGTTCGGCCGCCCGCTGCCGGGCCCCGGCGCGGGTCAGCCGCTGCAGCATGCCGACCATGCGCAGGTTCTCGGCGCCGGTGAGCTGCTCGTCGACGGCCGCGTACTGGCCGGTGAGGCCGATCGCCCGCTGCACCTGGCGGCGTTCGCGGACCACGTCGTACCCGGCCACCCGGGCGGTGCCCGCGTCAGGTTCGAGCAGGGTCGCCAGGATGCGGACGGTGGTGGTCTTGCCCGCGCCGTTGGGCCCGAGCACCCCCAGCACGGTGCCTGCCGGGACCGCGAGGTCGACGCCGCGCAGGGCCTCGTGGTCGCCGTACCGCTTGCGCAGTCCCTCCGTGTGTATCGCCAGCTCCACAGTTCGCTCCTCACTCACCGCGGACTCGGTCCGCGAGCAGTCGGCCGATCTCGGCGATCGGCCCGGGACGGGTCATCTCGTCGTGGGCGCAGGCGACTTCGTGGATCTCCAGCCGCCCGGTCACATGGGCCTGCCAGGACTCGGCGCGCGGTGCGTCCGCGTCGCGGCCCTCGGTGGCGAGGAAGTACAGGACGTCGCCGCGGTACAGGCCGGGCCGCAGCGCGTCGCCGACGGCCTGGTTGTTGGCGGCGACCCGTTCGATCGCCGCCACGTGCCGGGCCCGCAGGCCGGCGAGCCCGGTCTCGCCCTCGCCGAGCAGCCGGGCCACGGCCGCGTGGTCGAGGGGGGTGCTCTCGTCGGCGGGCGCGCGGCCGGTCAGCCCGGCGAGCCCGCGCAGGAAGCCGTCGCCGCCGTGCTCCACGTGCTTGCGCCCGGTCGGGTACGCGTCGAGCAGCGCGAGCAGGGCGACCTCCTCGCCCTCGGCCTGGAGCCGGGTGGCCATCAGGTGGGCCACCAGACCGCCGAAGGACCAGCCGAGGAGGTGGTACGGGCCGTGCGGCTGCACCTTCCTGATGTGGGCCAGGTAGTCGTCGGCCATCTCCTCGGCGTCCCGGGGGAGCCGTTCCTCTCCGGTCAGCCCCCGTGCCTGCAGCGCGTAGACCGGGCGGTCCCGCTCCAGAGCCGGTACGAGCCCTGAGTAGACCCAGCCGACGCCGAGCCCGGGGTGCACGCAGAACAGCGGCGGCAGGCCGCCGCCGGCCCGCAGCGGCAGCAGCACCTCCAAAGCGTCGTCGAGGGTGTCGTGGCCGAGCCGTCCGGCGAGCCGGGCGACCGTCGGTGCCTCGAACACGGTGCGCACGGTCAGTTCGCTGCCGAGCGCCTCCCGGATCCGTCCGGCGAGCCGCATGATCAGCAGGGAGTGGCCGCCCAGGTCGAAGAAGTCGTCGTCGATGCCGACCCGGTCCGCCCCGAGCACCTCGGCGAACAGCCGGCACAGCAGCTCCTCGCGCTCGGAGCGCGGTGCCCGGTAGGCCTGGGAGGAGGTGAACTCCGGTGCGGGCAGGGCGCGTACGTCGAGTTTGCCGTTGTGCGTCAGCGGCAGTGCGTCGAGGGGCACGAACGCGGCGGGCACCATGTACTCCGGCAGCGCGCCGGCGACCAGCGTCCGCAGCTCGTCCGCTCCGGGTACGGCGTCCCCGGTGACGTAGGCGACCAGGCGCCGGTCGCCCGGGGCGTCCTCGCGCGGCACCACGGCGGCCCGGGTGACGCCCGGGTGCCCGGCCAGTACGGACTCGATCTCCCCGGTCTCGACGCGAAAGCCGCGCAGCTTGACCTGCCCGTCGCCGCGGCCCGCGTACACGAGCCGGCCCTCGTCGTCCCAGTACGCCAGGTCACCGGTGCGGTACATACGCGTCCCGGCCGGTCCGAACGGGTCGGCGACGAAGCGCTCGGCGGTGAGCGCGGCCCGGTCGAGGTAGCCGCGGGCCAGGCTCGCCCCGGCGATGTACAGCTCGCCGCGCACACGGGGCGGGACCGGGCGCAGCCACGCGTCGAGGACGTAGGCACGGGTGTTGGCGAACGGCCGGCCGATGGGCACGGGCCCGGCGGGCAGGGGCTGTCCCGGTGCGATGCGGTACTGCGCGCAGTTGACGGTGGCCTCGGTCGGCCCGTACACGTTGACCACGGTGGTTCCGGGCCGGCGGGCCCGGAATCCGGCGAGTGCCTCGCCGGTCAGCGCCTCGCCGCCGAGGAGGAGTTCACCGGTCGGAGTGTGGGCGTCGGGTGCCGTCGCGAGCAGCGGCAGGTGGCTCGGGGTCGCCTTCAGGAACGTGACGGCGGTGCCGGGCGCCGGTTCGTCGTCGAGTGCGCCCAGGCGGACCTGGCCGCCGGTGACGAGCGGGGTGTAGAGGGCGGTCACGGTCAGGTCGAAGGTGACCGGGGAGTGCACCAGCGCGGCCCCCGCGGCGCTCGGGTACTCGGCCGCCGTCCAGCTCAGGTAGTCGGTGACCGAGCGGTGTTCGACCACCACGCCCTTGGGGCGGCCGGTCGAGCCGGAGGTGTAGATGACGTAGGCGGGGTGGGCCGGGGAGAGCGGGGCGGCGCGGTCCGCGTCGGTGAGGTCGGCGCCGTCCCGCGCGGCGAGGTCCCGGACGGTCTCCGGGGTGTCGAGCAGCAGCGGGGCGGGACCGGCGGGCAGGCCGGCGGCGACGGCCGTCTCGCTCAGGACCAGCACGGGCGCGGCGTCGGCCAGCACGAAGCGGGTGCGCTCGGCCGGGTGGTCCGGGTCGAGCGGCAGGTAGGCGGCGCCGGACTTCAGCACCGCGAGCAGCGCGACCACCAGGCCGGGCGAGCGAGGCAGTGCGATCGCCACCACCCGCTCGGGACCGGCGCCGTGGGCCACCAGGAGCCGGGCGAGCCGGTTGGCGCGGGTGTTCAACTCCTCGTAGGAGAGCGTCTCCTCGGCGGCGGCGAGCGCGGTGGCCCGCGGGGTGCGCCGGACCTGCGCCTCGAACAGCGCGGGCAGCGGCGCCTCCGGCGTCTCGCGGGTGCCGCCGTCGCCGTGGGCGAGCAGCCGCGCCCGCTCCGCGGGGGTGAGCACGTCCAGGGTGGCGACCGGCGCGTCGGGCCGGTCGGTGGCCGCGGTGAGCAGCGTGTCCAGCCGCCCGGCGAGGCGCTCGGCCGTGGCCCGGTCGAACAGCTCGGTGTGGAACTGGAGCACGCCGTCGACACCGGCGGGCGTACCGGCGGAGTCGAACCGTTCGCCGAGGTGGAGGGCCAGGTCGAACTTGGCCACGTCCGACTCGGCGGCGTACGGGGCGGTGGTCACGCCGTCGAGCCGGAAGTCGGCCTCGGCGTTGTTGTGCACCGACAGCAGCACCTGGAAGAGGGGGTGGCGGGCCAGTGACCTGGCCGGGTTCAGCACCTCCACCAGCCGCTCGAACGGCAGGTCCTGGTGGGCGTAGGCGGCGAGGTCGGTCTCCCTGACCCGGGCCACCAGTTCCCGGAAGGTGGGCGTGCCGGAGGTGTCGGTGCGCAGCACCAGCGTGTTGACGAAGAAGCCCACGAGGTCGTCGAGGGCGTCGTCGGTGCGCCCGGCGACCGGGGTGCCGACGGGGATGTCGGTGCCCGCGCCCTCCGCGGTGAGGACGGCGGCGAAGCCCGCCTGGAGCACCATGAACATGCTGGCGCGGGTGTCGTGGGCGAGCCGGGCGAGCCGGGCGTGCAGCCGCGCGTCCAGGGTGAAGCGGACTCCGGCGCCGCGGTTGCCGAGCACCGCGGGGCGCGGCCGGTCCAGCGGCAGTTCGAGCTGGTCGGGCAGGCCGGCCAGGGTGTGCTTCCAGTGCGCGATCTGCCGCGCGGCGACGCTGCGGGAGTCCTGCTCGTCGCCGAGCACCCGGCGCTGCCACAGCGCGTAGTCCGCGTACTGCACGGGCAGCGGCGCGAGTTCCGGTGCGCCGCCCGCCCGGCGGGCCGCGTAGGCGGCGGCGAAGTCGCGGGCGAGCGGGGCCATCGACCAGCCGTCGGTGGCGATGTGGTGGACCACCAGCAGCAGGACGTGTTCCTCGGGCCCCGTGGTGAACAGGGTCGCCCGCAGGGGCACTTCGGTGGTCAGGTCGAATCCGCGGGCGGCCTCGGCGGCGAGCAGCGGGCCGAGTTCGGCCTCGGTGGCGGTGGCGAAGGTGAACGCGGTGCGGGTCCGGCCGGCGGGGAGCACCTGCTGGCGGGGCTCGCCGTCGGTGGCGGGGAAGACGGTGCGCAGGGTCTCGTGGCGTTCCGTGACGTCGGCGAGCGCCGCGTCGAGAGCGGCCCGGTCGACGGGGCCGTGCAGCCGTACGGCCAGCGGGATGTTGTACGTGGCGCTCGGGCCCTCCATGCGGTTGAGGAACCACAGCCGGCGCTGGGCGAAGGACAGCGGCACCGCCTCGGGCCGGTCCGCGGCCCGCAGCGGGGGCCGGGCACCGCCGGCCGCGGCGACCCGTTCGGCCAGCTCCGCCGGGGTCGGCGCCTCGAACAGGGCCCGGATGGCGAGTTCCACGCCGAGGTCCGTGCGGACCCGGCTGACCAGGCGGGTGGCGAGCAGGGAGTGGCCGCCGAGGGCGAAGAAGCTGTCGTCGACGCCGACCGTCTCCATACCCAGGACCTCGGCGAAGAGGGCGCACAGCGCCTCCTCCTCCGCCGTCTCGGGGGCGCGGCCCGTGGTGGAGCCGGCGAGCTCCGGGGCGGGCAGCGCCTTGCGGTCGACCTTGCCGTTGGGGGTCAGCGGGAACTCGTCGAGGACGACGGTGGCGGAGGGCACCATGAACTCCGGCAGCACCCCCGCGACATGCTCGCGCAGCGCCTCGGCCCGCGCCTGGCGTCCCGGTGCCGGGACCACGTAGGCGACGACCCGCTTGTCGCCGGGCTCGTCCTCGCGCACGACGACCACGGCGTGGCCGACGCTCTCGTGCAGGCCGAGCACGGACTCGATCTCGCCGAGTTCGATGCGGAAGCCGCGGACCTTGACCTGGTGGTCGGCGCGCCCGGCGAACTCCAGCCGGCCGTCGGGCCGCCACCGCCCGAGGTCGCCGGAGCGGTACAGGCGGGAGCCGGGCGGGCCGAAGGGGTCGGCGACGAACCGCTGCGCGGTGAGGCCGGGCCGCTCGTGGTAGCCGCGGGCCAGGCCGGGCCCGGCGATGTACATCTCGCCGACCGCGCCGGGCGGCACCGGGCGCAGCCAGCGGTCCAGCACGTACACGCGGGAGTTGACGAAGGGGCGTCCGATGGGCGGAGTGCCGCCGACGCCGAGGGGGCCGCTCATGGTGGCGCCGACGGTGGTCTCGGTGGGGCCGTAGCCGTTGAGGAGGCGGCGGCCGGGGGCCCAGCGGGCGACCAGTTCGGGGGTGCAGGCGTCGCCGGTGGAGACCAGGGTGGCCCCGGCGAGGACGTCGTCGCCGGCCGGGAGCGAGGCGAGCGCGACCGGGGGCAGGGTGGCGTGGGTGACCCGGTGCCTGCGGACCAGGGCGGCGAGCGGGTCGCCGGGCAGCAGGTCGTCGGCGGAGCCGAGGACGAGCGCGGCGCCGGAGAGCAGGCCCATCGCGATGTCCCAGAAGCCCGCGTCGAAGCTCACCGACGCGAACTGGAGCACCCGGCTGCCGGGTCCCGCCTGGACGGCGTCGGCCTGGGTGGCGACCAGGCTGGCCAGGCCGTGGTGCGGGACCACGACGCCCTTGGGGCGGCCGGTGGAGCCCGAGGTGTAGATGACGTACATCGGGTGGGCGGTGGTCAGCGGTGTGAGCCGTTCGGCGTCCGTGACATCGCCGGCGTCGCGGGCCGCGAGGGCGGCCGTGGTGCCGGGGTCGTCGAGGATCAGCCGGGGCACGTCCGGCGCGGTGTCCGCGAGCGGTGCGGCGGCGGCCGCGGTGGTGACCAGCAGGGTGGGCCGGGCGTCGGCCATCATGAAGGAGAGCCGGTCGACGGGGTACTCGGGGTCGAGCGGCAGATAGCCGGCCCCCGCCTTGAGCACCGCCCACAGCGCGGTGACGAGTTCCACCGAGCGGGGCACGGACACGGCGACGAACTGCTCGGGTCCGACGCCGAGTTCGATGAGCCGACGGGCCAGCCGGTTGGAGCGGGCGTCCAGTTCGGCGTAGGTGACGGTGGTGTCGCCGAAGAGCAGCGCGGGCGCGTCGGGTGTCTCGGCGACCCGGGCCCGGAACAGCTCGGGCAGGGTCGCCGGGGTGACGGCGCGGGCGCTGTCGTTGAACTCGTCGAGCAGGCGCCGGCGTTCCGCCGGGGCGAGCACGTCGAGCCGGCCGACGGGCCGGCCGGGGTCGGCGACGACGGCCGTGAACAGCCTTACCAGCCGGTCGAGTACGGCCCGTGCGGCGGCCTCGTCGAACAGGTCGGGGGCGTAGCACAGCCGCAGGTGCAGGTCGTCGCCCATCAGGCCGGCGGCGAGGTTGAGCGGGTAGTGCGCGCCGTCGCGGCCGTCGACGCCGCTGAACCGGACTCCGTCGACCTCCAGTTCCTCGGTGGTCGGGTCGACGGGGTAGTTCTGGTAGACGAGCGTGGTGTCGAACAGCTCCTGGTGGCCGGAGAGCTGCTGCACGTCGGTGAGCCGGACGTGCTGATGGGCGAGGAGCTCGGCCTGTTCGGCCTGGATGCGGGTGAGCGCGTCCACGAGCGGTTCCCCGGGACGGAACCGGACGCGTACCGGCAGGGTGTTGATGAACAGCCCGACCATGGTGTCGACGCCCGGGATCTCCGGCGGCCGGCCCGAGACGATGGCGCCGAAGACGACGTCGTCGCGGCCGGTGAGGGCGGACAGCAGCAGCCCCCAGACGCCCTGGACGACGGTGTTGACGGTGAGCGAGCGGCTGCGGGCGAAGGCCAGCAGGGCTGCCGTGATCTCCGGCGGCACCTCGTGCCGCAGCCAGCCGGGCCGGACCAGTTCCCGGCCCCGGTGCACCGGGGCGACGAGGGTCGGCTCGTCGATGCCGTCGAGCGCGGCACGCCACGCCTCGCGGGCGGTGTCCGCGTCCTGGGCGGCGAGCCAGGCGAGGTAGTCGCGGTACGGGGTGACCGGGCGCAGCACGGCGGGGTCGCCCTTGCTCCCGTACAGCTCGAACAGCTCCCGCACCAGGACCGGCACGGACCAGCCGTCCATCAGGATGTGGTGCTTGGTCAGCATCAGCCGGAAGCGGCCGGGGCCGAGCCGGAAGACGGTGAACCGCAGCAGCGGCGGGCGGGTGAGGTCGAAGCCCCGGGCCCGGTCCTCGTCGGCGTGCCGGGCGAGTTCGGCTTCCTGCTTGTCCTCGTCCAGGGCGCTCAGGTCGATCTGCGTCCAGGGCACCTTGACCTGGCTGTGCACCAGCTGCACCGGCTCGGTGGACCGGTCGTGGCGGAAGCCGACCCGCAGGTTCGCGTGCCGCTTCAGCAGTGCCCGCGCGGCCAGGCGCAGGGCGCGGGCGTCCAGGGGCCCTTCGAGGTCGAGGAGGAGCTGGTGGACGTAGAGGTCCGGCCCGTCCTCGTCGTACAGGGCCTGGAACAGCATGCCCTCCTGCAGTGGCGACAGCGGGAGGACGTCCTCGATTGCGGACCTGCTCACTTGGCCATCTCCCATTCGTCCGAGAAGTCGTCCTCGTCGTCCTCGTCGTCCCAGTCGTCCGGGGCGACCGGCCCGGCCCCCGAGGTGAAGGCGTCGAGCTCGTCCTGACTGAGCCGGACCAGTGACAGGTCCGACGGGGTGAGTCCGCCGATGCCGGCGTGCTCGGCGTGGGCCGCGAGGGCCCGCACGGCGCGCGAGAAGCAGGCGGTGAGGTCGCGTACGTCCTGCTCGCGCAGCAGGGTTTGCGGCCAGGACCAGACGAGCAGCAGGCGCGGCCCGTCCGGGTGGTCCTCGGTCATGGCGTTCACGCCGAGGGCGTGGGTCAGCGGGGTCTCCGGGTCGGGCCGGCCGCCGGACAGGTCGGCGCCGCCGACCATCTCCGCGTCGGCGACCGGCGTCCAGGGCGCCGCCTCGCCGCTGCCCGCCGGGGCGGACCGGCCCAGGTAGTTGAAGCTGATCTGAGGGCCGGGCAGACCGTCGAGCACGTCCCGGGTGCGGTGGTTGAGATGGCGCAGCAGGCCGAAGCCCAGTCCGTGGTCGGGCAGGGCGCGCAACTGCTCCTTGACCCGCTTGAGCGCCTCGCCGACGGCCGGGCCGCCGCTCTCCGGTCCGGCCGGGTCGCACCCGCCCGGGTCCAGCCGCACCGGGTGCAGGCTGGTGAACCAGCCGACGGTGCGGGAGAGGTCCACGCCGTCGACGACGTCCTCGCGGCCGTGGCCCTCCAGGTCGACGAGGACCGCGCTCTCGTCGTCCTCGCCGCGGCGGGCCCGCCAGTCGGCGACCGCCAGGGCCAGCGCGGTCAGCAGGACGTCGTTGACGCCGGCGTGGTACGCGGCCGGCAGCGAGGTCAGCAGCGGGGCGACGTGCTCGGCGGGTTCGGTCGTGGTCAGGAAGCGCATGGTGGCGAACACGTCCTGACCGGGGTCGAGCGGACGGTCGCCGAGCAGCGCGTCCGGCTCCTCCAGGATGGCCTCCCACAGCGGGAGTTCGGCCTCACGCTCCGGGGTGTGGGCGAGTTCCAGCAGGTGCTGGGCCCAGCGCCGGAACGAGGTGCCGGTCGGCTGGAGCGCGGGCTCCTTCCCCGCGGCGAGCGACTCGCAGGCGGCGGCCAGGTCCGGGACGAGGATCTGCCAGGACACGTTGTCGACGACCAGGTGGTGGGCGACGAGCAGCAGCCGTCCCGGCCGCCCGGCCCCGGCGTCGAACCAGACCGCCTGGAGCATCACCCCGGCGTCGGGGTCGATCCGTCCCCAGGCGGCCTCGCTCTCCCGCGAGGTGAGCGCGCGCAGCTCCGCGGCGTCCAGGTCCGCCGCGTCCACCCGCAGTACCTGGTCCGCGGCGTCGACGGTGCCGCGCTCCGGCACCTCGAGCCGCCACTGCCCGGTCTCCCGGATCAGCCGGGCGCGCAGGGCGTCGTGGTGGTCGAGGAGCGCCTGCAGGGCTGCGGTGAGCCGGTCCTCGGTGAGGTCCGCCGGGGCCTGGAGCAGCATGGACTGGTTGAACCGGCCGATGGGCCCGCCGCGTTGGCGCAGCCAGTGGACGGCCGGGGTGAGCGGCACGTCACCGATCCCGAGGTCCGGGCCCTCGCCTACGACCTGGTCCAGGCTGCCCGCGACGGCGGCGAGCGCGGCCACGGTGCGGTGCTCGAACACCTGCCGGGGGGTGATGACGAGTCCGGCCTGGCGGGCGCGGCTGACGAGCTGGATGGACATGATGCTGTCGCCGCCGAGGTCGAAGAAGCTGTCGTCGACGCCGACCGTGGTCAGGTTCAGCAGCTCGCGGTAGATCCGGCTGAGAGCCTCCTCCCGCTCGGTGCCGGCCTGCCGTCCGCCGGGGGTGGCGGACAGGTCGGGGGCGGGCAGGGCCTTGCGGTCCAGCTTGCCGTTGGGCGTCTGCGGGAAGGCATCCAGCACGACGACCGCTGCCGGGATCATGTAGTCGGGCAGGGACTCTCCGACGTGGGCGCGCAACCGCGCCGGGTCCGGTGTCTGCTGCGGGCGGGGGACGACGTAGGCGGCGAGCTGCTTGACGCCCGGGGTGTCCTCGCGGACGACGACGGTGACCTGACCGACACTCTCGTGACGGGCCAACACGGCCTCGATCTCACCGAGTTCGATACGGAAACCACGGATCTTGACCTGGTCGTCCGCCCGGCCCAGATACTCCAGCTGACCGTCCACCCGCCAGCGCACGAGGTCGCCCGTGCGGTACATCCGCTCACCGGGCCCACCGAAGGGCGCGGCGACGAACCGCTCGGCGGTCAGAGCGGGCCGGCCCAGGTAGCCGCGGGCCAG
>NZ_JBIWFW010000005.1:0-631700 GCF_044763235.1 Streptomyces sp. NPDC096152
CCCTCTCAGGCCGGCTACCCGTCGTCGCCTTGGTGAGCCATTACCTCACCAACAAGCTGATAGGCCGCGGGCTCATCCTTCACCGCCGGAGCTTTCGACCCCCGCAGATGCCTGCGGGAGTGATATCCGGTATTAGACCCCGTTTCCAGGGCTTGTCCCAGAGTGAAGGGCAGATTGCCCACGTGTTACTCACCCGTTCGCCACTAATCCCCACCGAAGTGGTTCATCGTTCGACTTGCATGTGTTAAGCACGCCGCCAGCGTTCGTCCTGAGCCAGGATCAAACTCTCCGTGAATGTTTACTCGGCCAGTAAATTAATACAGCCGGTCGACACCACGAGAGCGGAACCACCGGAGGAATAGTCCAGTGGTTCACAGCGTCCTCGCTGTGTTTATTTCAAAGGAACCTCGTCCCAGTCATGATGACCGGAGACGGGGTATCAACATATCTGGCGTTGATTTTTGGCACGCTGTTGAGTTCTCAAGGAACGGACGCTTCCTTTGTACTCACCCTCTCGGGCTTTCCTCCGGGCGCTTCCCTTCGGTCTTGCGTTTCCGACTCTATCAGATCTTTCCGACCCGATTTCCTCGGTGCTTTCCAGGTTCCCGCTTCCGCGTTTCCCTTTCCGGCGGTTCCGACTCTATCAGATCTTTTCTCGACCTGATCCCCAGTCAGCGGGGCTTGTCTTCCCGGCCGTTGGGCCGTTCCGACGAGTGAGACTTTAGCGGATTCCCTGCTCCCGAGCGAATCGGGGGCTGCGTTCTTTCGAACGCGGATTCCCTATTCCGCAAATACACACGCCAGCGAAACGACGACTGACAGGCACAAGTGCACGACTGTCGTCGAGTAGAGGATGGTTCCTGCGGAGTGGCTGTCCGGGGACCGACCGGAGTCGGCTCTCACGTCGGACAACTCGAAGAACCTTACGGATGGGGTCGGGGCGTGTCAACTTCCGGGCGGACGGCATCCCGGAGGCGTACGCTGGTCGATGTGACTACGCGTACGTGCAACCAGCAGTGGTGGGCCGCCTGACGGCGGCCGGACTCACGTATGCACTCAACGGCCGCCGCCTCGGCGGCCGTTCTCGTATCTCCCTCCTGAGGGTCGGCCGGCCGGGCGCGGCGGCCTCGACCAGGAGGTAAAGAGATGGCGCGGGTCTTCAGCGGGGTCAAGCCGACCGGGCATCTGACGCTGGGGAACTACCTGGGGGCCATGCGGCGGTGGGCCGAGGTGGACCAGCATCAGGCGGACGCCCTGTTCTGTGTCGTCGACCTGCACGCGCTGACCGTGGACCACGATCCGGCGCGGGTGCGCCGGCTGTCCCGGCAGGCGGCGACCCTGCTGCTGGCGGCGGGGCTCGATCCGGAGCTGTGCACCGTGTTCGTACAGAGCCACGTCGACGAGCACGCGCGGCTGTCCTATCTGCTGGAGTGCGTGGCCACCGACGGCGAGATGCGGCGGATGATCCAGTACAAGGAGAAGTCCGCGCGCGAGCGGGAGCGTGGCGGCGGCGTGCGTCTGTCGCTGCTGACGTATCCCGTGCTGATGGCGGCGGACATCCTGGCGTACGGGACGGACGAGGTGCCGGTCGGGGACGACCAGACGCAGCACGTGGAGCTGTCCCGGGATCTGGCGGTCCGGTTCAACCAGCGCTACCGGCACACGTTCACGGTGCCGCGGGCGACGCCTCCGAAGGTTGCTGCGCGGGTGATGAACCTGCAGGACCCGACGTCGAAGATGGGCAAGTCCGACGACTCCGGGCCCGGGATCGTCTATCTGCTGGACGAGCCGGAGGTGGTCCGTAAGAAGGTCATGCGGGCGGTCACCGACAGCGGGCAGGACGTCGTCTACGACCGGGAGGATCGGCCCGGGGTGGCGAACCTGCTGGAGATCCTGGCCGCGTGTGGGGGCGGCGACCCGGAGGCACTGAGCGGGGAGTACGCGTCGTACGGCGCTTTGAAGAAGGACACCGCCGACGCCGTGGTCGAGTTGTTCGCGCCGGTGCGGGCCAGGCACCGGGAGTTGTGCGCCGATCCCTCGTACGTGGACGGGGTGCTGCGGGCCGGAGCGGCGAAGGCGCGGGACATGGCCAGACCGACGGTGGACGCCGCGTACCGGGCGATGGGGCTGCTGCCGGCCTGACCGTTCGACGGCCGGAAGGCCTGTCACGGCCGGGAGGGCCGGAAGGGCTGGGCGACGCTCTTGCTGACGGTCCTTGTCCGGCCGGTGGTGGCGGGCACCCCGCTCGGGGGTGCCCGGCGCCGTCCGGGGGCGGTGTCAGTTGTTGCCGGAGGCGAGTTCACGGCTGCGGTCGCGGGCCGCCTCCAGGGCGGCGATGAGCGCGGCGCGCACTCCGTGGTTCTCCAGTTCGCGGATGGCGTTGATCGTGGTGCCCGCGGGGGAGGTGACGTTCTCGCGGAGTTTCACGGGGTGCTCCCCGCTGTCGCGGAGCATCACGGCGGCGCCGATCGCGGACTGCACGATGAGGTCGTGGGCCTTGTCGCGGGGCAGGCCGAGGAGGATGCCGGCGTCGGTCATGGCCTCGACGAGGTAGAAGAAGTACGCCGGGCCCGAGCCGGAGAGGGCGGTGCAGGCGTCCTGCTGGGACTCGGGGACGCGGAGGGTCTTGCCGACCGCGCCGAAGATCTCCTCGGCGTGGGCGAGGTGCTCGGCGGTGGCGTGGCTGCCGGCGGAGATGACGGACATGGCCTCGTCGACGAGGGCGGGCGTGTTCGTCATGACCCGGACGACCGGGGTGCCCGCGGCCAGGCGCTCCTCGAAGAAGCCGGTGGGAATGCCCGCGGCGCCGCTGATGACCAGGCGGTCGGCGGGAATGTGCGGGGCGAGCTCGTCGAGGAGGGTGCCCATGTCCTGCGGCTTGACCGTGAGGATCAGGGTGTCGGCGGTCTTCGCCGCCTCCACGTTGGTGACCGGGGTGACTCCGTGGCGGGCCCGGAGTTCTTCGGCCCGTTCGGGGCGGCGCGCGGTCACCAGGAGGTCGGCGGGGGCCCAGCCGGCCCGGATCATTCCGCTGAGCAGGGCTTCGCCGATCTTGCCGGTGCCGAGGACTGCGACTTTCTGGCTCATGGATTCATCCTCGCACCGGGGGTGGCGGCCTCGGTCGGGTTGTCCGGCTGGCGGGACGCCGGACGTCCGGTGGGGCGTCCGTCCCGCGGTCGTGGAACGTCTTGCCCGTGATCATGGAACGCACGGACCGTGGTCGTGGAGCGGTTCGGTCCCCGTCCCCCCGTGGTCCGCCGTCTCGTCCGTCCTAGGGTGTGCGCCGCTTCAGGGTCGCCGCGCCCAGTCCCAGGACCAGCAGCGCGGCGCCCGCGACGATCAGCACGTCCCGGACGAACGTCGCCGTCATGTCCGCATGGCGCAGGACCTCGTTCATGCCGTCGACCGCGTAGGACATGGGCAGGACGTCGGAGATGCCCTCCAGGACCGGGTGCATGGAGGAGCGGGGTGCGAAGAGGCCGCAGAGGAGGAGCTGCGGGAAGATCACCGCGGGCATGAACTGGACCGCCTGGAACTCGGAGGAGGCGAAGGCCGAGACGAACAGGCCGAGGGCCGTGCCGAGCAGGGCGTCGAGCAGAGCCACCAGCAGGACCAGCCAGGCCGAGCCGATGACGTCCAGGCCGAGGAACCAGAGCGCGAGCCCCGTGGCCAGGGCCGACTGGATGATCGCCAGGATGCCGAAGGCGAGGGCGTAGCCGGCGATGAAGTCGCCCTTGCCGACGGGCATGGCGAGCAGGCGTTCCAGGGTGCCCGAGGTGCGTTCGCGCAGGGTGGCGATCGAGGTCACCAGGAACATCGTGATCAGCGGGAAGATCCCGAGGAGCGAGGCGCCGACGTTGTCGAAGGTGCGCGGGCTGCCGTCGAAGACGTAGCGCAGCAGGACCAGCATCAGGCAGGGGACCAGGATCATCAGCGCGATGGTGCGCGGATCGTGGCGGAGCTGGCGCAGGACCCGGCTCGCGGTGGCGGTGGTTCGGGAGAGGTTCAGGGCGCTGGTGGGCGCGGGGGCGGTCGGCGTGCTCATCGTGCTGTCTCCTTGGCGCGGCCTGCCGCGGCCGCTTCGTCGACCAGGTGCAGGAAGGCCGCCTCGACGGTTTCCGTGCCGGTACGGGATCGCAGGGCGTCCGGGGTGTCGTCGGCGAGGATCTCGCCCTCGCGCATGAGGAGGAGCCGGTGGCAGCGCTCGGCCTCGTCCATGACGTGGGAGGAGATGAGGAGGGTGGCGCCGCGGGTCGCGGCGATGTCGTGGAAGAGGTTCCACAGGTCGCGGCGCAGGACCGGGTCCAGGCCGACCGTCGGTTCGTCGAGGACGAGGAGTTCGGGGGTGCCGAGCAGCGCGACCGCGAGGGAGACACGGCTGCGCTGGCCGCCGGAGAGGTTGCCGGCGAGGGCGCCGGCGTGGTCGGTGAGGTCGACGTCGGCGATCGCCCGGGCGACGGCCTCGCGGCGGCGGTCGGCGGCGGACCGGCCCGGGTGCAGGATCGCGGCGAAGTAGTCCAGGTTCTGGCGGACGGTCAGGTCGTCGTAGACGGACGGGTCCTGGGTGACGTAGCCGATGCGGGTGCGGAGGGCCGGGTGGCCGGCGGGGCTGCCGAGGACCTCCAGGGTGCCGGTGACCTTCGCCTGGGTGCCGACGATGGCCCGCATGAGGGTCGACTTGCCGCATCCGGAGGGGCCGAGGAGTCCGGTGATCTGACCGCGGGGCACGGTGAAGTCGAGGCCGCGCAGGACGGTGCGGGAGCCGCGGACCGCGGTGAGGCCTTCGGCGCGGACGGTGTCCGTCTCCGCCGGGGGCGGTGGGTCCGAGGGATTATTCATCATGTGATGAATAATGCTCACGCGGCGGGGTGCCGTCAAGGGCCGGACGGGCAGACAGTGGTGGCCGGGCGGGCAGACGGTGGTGGCCGGGGCCCGGCGGGGTGAGCGGCTCGGGCTCAGTCAGGGCCGGCCCGGCTTGGTGGCGACGAGAAGCGGTACGTCGCAGGTCTCCCCGACGACGCCGTCCGGGAGGACCTACAACAGGGGGTCGCGTTCCTCGGCGAGGAAGGCGGCCCGGCGTTCCTCGGAGGAGATGGGCGACGCGAAGCGTCGGCGTCCGGCGACAGCGCCGCTGGGGGTGCCCCCTGCTCGAAGAGCTTGAGGGAGTACGTGCCGGACCCCGCGGACCCGGCGGGATCCGAAAGAGAGAGGCCTCGCTCGGGCGGCGCTGAGGCGCCGCCGGTGCCGGTGCCGGTGCCGGTGGCAAGCGGCCGGGATGTGGTCGTATGGCCGTGATCGTGCGGCCGGCCAGGGGCGGACAGCGTGTCTCAGGCCAGGAGGGCCGGGTCCGCGACGCGCGGCCGACCGGACGGGCTGAACGGGCCGGACGGACCAGGCGCACCAGCCGGACCAGGCGGACCAGCCGGACCAGGCGGGCCGGGTTGGCCAGACGCCCGGCGGGCTTCGCCGGTCAGGGGCGGTGGCGTTTCCTGGAGGGGTTGCCGGAGCGGCGGGTGGTTCGGCGTGCGAACTGCTCGCGGGCCCGCTCGTACTCCTGGCGGTGCAGTTTCTCGCCCGGGGCCTCGGTGAGGGAGCGGAAGAAGTAGGCGAGGAGGGAGCCGACGAAGCCGATGGCGAGCAGGCCGCGCAGGGAGGCCTGGCGCTCGGGGTCGGGGCGCTTGGCGAAGCCGTCCCAGGTGTGCCGGAAGGCCAGCGCGCTGCACACCGCGAACATCACGACGACCAGCAGCGAGACGAAGGTGCCCGACTCGGCGATCTGGAGACCCTGGTAGGCGAAGCGCAGCACCAGGCAGGAGACGGCGACCGCGACGAGCGAACCGGCGGCGGCCGCCACTCGGCGGGCCGGGTAGCCGTCGTCGTGGTGCACCCAGGTCGTGCCGAAGAAGCGGAGGGGCTCGGGTCGCGGGCCCGCGGGGGCCGTGGAGCCCGCGGGCGTGTCCGGGGTGCCGTTCTCGTCGCTCACGCGTCGATTATGGCTCCGGCGTCGCCGCGGGCTCCGTCCGGGATCAGCCGCAGCGCTGGGCGACGTAGCCGTCGCTGCCCGTGTGGACGTAGGCGTCCGAGACGTACTCGCCGCTGCCGATGTTGTCCCAGATGTTGCTGGTGCCGTACGGGCCCGTGACCGTGGTGCCCGGCGTCTGGCAGTAGATCGGCACGGAAGACCCCTCGGGCAGGACGCGCACGATGCTGTAACCGGTGCCCGGACCGCTGCGGACGTTCAGCTGGACGCCCGGCGCGATCGAGTAGTACCGCACGAGCGCCGTGACCGCGACGGACTCCTCCGTCGCCTTCTCCGCCCCCGTGACGACGGACCTCTGGACACGCTCGACCGACATGACGTACCTCCCCCGTTGCACCCCATGACTGCCATGGGGCCCCGTTGATTCCCCCGGAGCGCGCCACGAAACACCTGTGCGCACGTGGGCGCGACTCGCACGCGGAGGCTGGCAAGCCGCCTCTGTCCTGTTCGAGTCATCGACTAGGCTCCGTGCGTCGCGCGCGCGGACGAACAGCACCGGGGGTGGTCCATGACGCCACAGCGCAACAACGGAGCGAGCGCGGAAGCGGAACTTCCCGAGTACGCCGGTCACTACCGCCTGGAGGAGCGGCTGGGCTCCGGCGGCATGGGTGTGGTGCACCTGGCCCGCAGCACCTCGGGTCTGAAGCTCGCGGTGAAGGTCGTCCATGCCGCGTACGCGGTGGACCCCGAGTTCCGGGGGCGTTTCCGGCAGGAGGTGGCGGCGGCCCGGCGGGTCAGCGGCGCCTTCACCGCGCCGGTCGTCGACGCCGATCCGGAGGCCGAACGGCCCTGGATGGCCACCCTGTTCATCCCCGGGCCCACACTGTCGGAGCACGTGAAGCGGAACGGGCCGATGGCTCCGGCCCAGTTGCGCCGGCTGATGGCCGGACTCGCGGAGGCGCTGCGCGACATCCACCGGGTCGGCGTGGTCCACCGGGATCTCAAGCCGAGCAACGTGCTGCTCGCCGAGGACGGCCCGAAGGTCATCGACTTCGGCATCTCTCGCCCGACGGACAGCGAACTGCGCACCGAGACGGGCAAGTTGATCGGCACTCCACCGTTCATGGCACCCGAGCAGTTCCGGCGGCCGCGGGAGGTGGGACCGGCGGCCGACATCTTCGCGCTCGGGTCGGTGCTGGTGCACGCGGCGACCGGGCGCGGCCCGTTCGATTCCGACAGCCCGTACGTCGTCGCCTACCAGGTCGTGCACGACGAACCGGACCTGACCGGCGTGCCGGAGAACCTGGCGCCGCTCGTGCTGCGCTGTCTCGCCAAGGAGCCCGAGGACCGGCCCACTCCGGACGAGCTGATGCGGGAACTGCGGTCGGTGGCGGCCTCGTACGACACACAGGCGTTCATACCGGAGCAGCGCACGGCGGACCCGTCGTTCCCGGATGCGGCCGAGGAGAACCGGTCGCCCGCGTGGCCCGAGGGCGGCGCGGAGCGGCCGGAGTCGCGCGTCGGCTGGTCCGGGGCCCACGCCGAGCCACCGGAATCGCGCACGGGCCGGTCCGGGCCCGACGCCGGGCGGCCGGAGTCCCCCGTCGGCCGGTCCGGGGCCCGCGCCGAGCGCTCCCCGGCCCGAACCGGGCGGCGGCGCGGGGCGCTGGCGCTGGCCGCCGGCGGGCTCGCCCTGGCCGTGGCCGGAGTGCTCGCCTCGGTGCACCTGCTCGGCGGGAAGCCCCCGGAGCGCGACGCCCGGCCCCGGACCGCCGCGGCCGCGTTCTCCGGGTGGGCGGTGCGGCCGGTGCCCGGGGCGGATGGGGCGGCCCAGTGTGCGTACGGGGCGGAAACGTTGCTCTGTGCGCGGCCCGGTCTCGTCTACGCCGTCGATCCGGCGGACGGAACCCTGCGCTGGCGGCACTCCGTCGCAGCGATGGCCGTCGGCCGGCCGCCCGTCGTGTCGGGCGGTCTGGTGCAGCCGATGACGGACCACGGCCGGCTGCTGGAGGCGCTGGACCCCGCCTCGGGCAGGGCGCGCTGGCAGCGGAACGTTCCCGCGTACAGCGGGGTGCGGAACGTCGGCGGCATGGTGCTGCTCACCGGTACCGACGGGGTGGTGCGGGGCGTGGACGGCGCGACCGGCCGCATCAGGTGGAGCGAGCGGCTGCCGGCGCCGGCCCTGCCGTCCTTCTCCGCCTTCTCGTCCTTCTCCTCGTTCGCCGGGGACCCGCTCGCGTACGCGACGAGCACCTCGAGCGACGGGTCGGCCACGCGCGTCGTGGCGGTGAACGCGCGGACGGGGGCGGTGCGCTGGGACGCCCGGCTGCGGGGGACGCTGACGCCCGTCGGCAGCGATGACGGCTCACTCGTGCTGCTCGCCCAGCGGGGCGCCTACGTCGGTCAGGCCGAGGCCGTCGTCCGCTACACCCCGGCGTCGAAGGCGTCGGTCCGAGTCCCGCTGTCCGTGCCGGTGGACGGCGCGCAGGCGAGCGTGCGGGGCGGGATCGTGCATCTGCTGGGCGCCGGTGGCTCGCTGGAGGCGGTCGATCTGGCGGCGCGGAAGGTGCGGTGGCGGCTGGAGACGTCCGTCAGCCGTGGTTCGGCGCCGGTCGCCGACGCCCGCCATGTCTACTTCACCGGCGGCGACGGCCGGCTGCTGGCGGTCGACGCCCGCACCGGGCGGATGGCCGGGCAGACCGCGCCCCGGCTCGGCGCGCACGCGGACCGTATCGCCGCCGCGCTGCCCGAACCGGTGGTGGCCGGGAAGCACGTCTACGCGGCCGCCCCCGACGGGACCGTCTTCGCCGTGGACGGGCGCGCGCCTTCGGACTGGTGACGTAGCGGAGGTGCTGGTCGGGCGGGTGACGTTCGAGCACGCATGAAGGTGCGGGAAGGGGCCGTCTCCGAGGAGGCGGCCCCTTCGTGCAGTCGTTCCGGCAGTCGTTCCGGCAGTCGTCCCGGCCGCCGGGGGTCAGCCCAACTTGGAGACGTCCCGCACCGCACCCTTGTCCGCGCTGGTCGCCATCGCCGCGTACGCCCGCAGCGCCGCGGAGACCTTGCGGTCGCGGTCCCTCGGTGCGTACACCCCGTTCAGCGCCTGCGCGCGGCGGGCCAGCTCGGCGTCGTCGACCAGAAGCTCGATGGTGCGGCCCGGGATGTCGATACGGATGCGGTCGCCGTCCTCGACGAGCGCGATCGTGCCGCCGGACGCCGCCTCGGGGGAGGCATGGCCGATGGACAGGCCGGACGTGCCGCCGGAGAAGCGGCCGTCGGTGATCAGGGCGCAGCTCTTGCCCAGGCCGCGGCCCTTCAGGTACGAGGTCGGGTAGAGCATCTCCTGCATTCCGGGGCCGCCCTTGGGGCCCTCGTAGCGGATGACGACGACGTCGCCCTCCTTGATCTGCTGGGTGAGGATCTTCTGGACGGCCTCCTCCTGCGACTCGCAGACGACCGCCGGGCCCTCGAAGGTCCAGATCGACTCGTCGACGCCCGCGGTCTTCACCACGCAGCCGTCGACCGCCAGGTTGCCCCGCAGGACCGCCAGGCCGCCGTCCCTGGAGTAGGCGTGCTCGGCGGAGCGGATGCAGCCGTTCTCGGCGTCGTCGTCCAGGGAGTCCCAGCGCTCGGACTGGGAGAAGGCCTCCGCCGAGCGCACGCAGCCCGGGGCGGCGTGCCACAGCTCGACCGCCTCGGCGGACGGGGAGCCGCCGCGCACGTCCCAGGTCTTGAGCCAGTCCGCGAGGGAGGGGCTGTGAACCGCGTGCACGTCCTCGTTGAGCAGGCCCGCGCGATGCAGCTCGCCGAGCAGGGCGGGGATGCCGCCGGCGCGGTGCACGTCCTCCATGTAGTACGTGCGGTTCTTGGCGACGTTCGGGGCCACCTTCGCCAGGCACGGCACACGGCGCGAGACCGCGTCGATCTCGGTGAGGCCGAACGGGACGCCCGCCTCCTGGGCGGCGGCCAGCAGGTGCAGGATCGTGTTGGTCGAGCCGCCCATGGCGATGTCGAGCGCCATCGCGTTCTCGAAGGCCGCGAAGCTCGCGATGGAGCGGGGCAGGACCGTCTCGTCGTCCTGCTCGTAGTAGCGGCGGGTGAGGTCGAGGACCGTGCGGGCCGCGTCCTCGTAGAGCGCCTTGCGGGCGGTGTGGGTGGCGAGGACCGAGCCGTTGCCGGGCAGGGCCAGGCCGATGGCCTCCGTCAGGCAGTTCATCGAGTTGGCGGTGAACATGCCGGAACAGGAGCCGCAGGTCGGACAGGCGTTCTCCTCGATACGGAGGATGTCCTCGTCGGAGATCTTGTCGTTCACCGCGTCGGAGATCGCGTCGACCAGGTCGAGGGTGCGGACCGTGCCGTCGACCAGGGTGGCGCGGCCGGACTCCATCGGGCCGCCGGAGACGAAGACCGTCGGGATGTTCAGGCGCAGGGCCGCCATCAGCATGCCCGGGGTGATCTTGTCGCAGTTCGAGATGCAGATCAGGGCGTCGGCGCAGTGGGCCTCGACCATGTACTCGACGCTGTCCGCGATCAGGTCGCGGGAGGGCAGGCTGTAGAGCATGCCGCCGTGGCCCATGGCGATGCCGTCGTCGACCGCGATGGTGTTGAACTCGCGCGGGATGCCGCCCGCCGCGCGGACCGCGTCGCTGACGATCCGGCCGACCGGCTGGAGGTGGGTGTGGCCGGGCACGAACTCGGTGAAGGAGTTGGCGACCGCGACGATGGGCTTCCGTCCGATGTCCGCGCCGGGTACACCGGAGGCGCGCATGAGGGCGCGGGCGCCCGCCATGTTGCGGCCGTGGGTGACTGTGCGGGACCTCAGCTCGGGCATCGTCGCTCGCTCCTTCGGAGAGTTCCGCCGGCGAAACCGGCGGAGATCTGACGCAGTCGAGCCTACGCCGGTCATCCAGGGGTCGGGACGCGGTGTCCGAGATGCGGGACGCATGTCTCAGGGGTTCCGCGCGCTTGCGTTCGAGGGTCGTACACACCCGCGGGGGGTGACGGCCGCCGCCTCACCCGCGGGCTCACGCGCCCGTGAGGTGTCCCTGCACCACCGGTGCCACCCGGGCGATGATCTGCTCCAGGTCCGCCGAGGCCAGGGGCTCCACCTTGATCACGTACCGCAGCATCGCGCATCCCACCAGCTGGGCGGCGGCCAGCTCGGCGCGCAGTTCGGCGTCCGGCAGGTCGAGCTGCGCGGCGATGCGGCGCAGCAGCTGGGAGGCGATCAGGCGGCGGAAGACGGCGGCCGCGGTCTCGTTGTTCACCGCCGAGCGGACGATCGCCAGCAAGGGTGTGCGGGTGGTCGGGTTCTCCCAGACGCCGAAGATGAAGCGGGCCAGCCGCTCGCCGACTCCGTCCAGGGGGCCGTCGGCCAGCGCGTCGGGGGCGTTCAGGGCGGGCGCGAAGGCGACCTCGATGGCGGCGGCGAAGACCTGTTCCTTGGTGCCGAAGTAGTGGTGGACCAGGGCCGAGTCGACGCCGGCCGCCTTGGCGATCCCGCGTACGGAGGTCTTCTCGTAGCCGCGCTCGGAGAACTCCTCGCGGGCGGCGGCCAGGATGCGGTCGCGGGTGTCGGCGGACTCCGTGCGCGGCGGACGCCCCCGGCGGCGTGCGGGCGCGCCGCTCATGGCCGGTGCACCTTCACCGCCGACGCCAGGTGCAGTCGAGTGAAGGCGAGGGCCTCGGCCAGGTCGGCCTCGCGCTCGGCACTGGACATGGCGCGGCGGGTGTTGACCTCGATGACGACGTGGCCGTCGAAACCGGAGCGGGCGAGACGTTCCAGCACCTCGGCGCAGGGCTGGGTGCCACGGCCGGGCACGAGGTGCTCGTCCTTGTTCGAGCCCGCCCCGTCGGCGAGGTGGACGTGGCCGAGGCGGTCGCCCATGCGCTCGACCATCCGGAGGCCGTCCACGCGGGCCGTCGCGGCGTGGCTGAGATCGACCGTGAAGTGGCGGTAGTCCTCCTTCGTGACGTCCCAGTCGGGGGCGTAGGCGAGCATCTCGCGGTCGCGGTAGCGCCAGGGGTACATGTTCTCGACGGCGAAGCGCACATCGGTCTCGTTAGCCATCCGCCAGATTCCGTCGACGAAGTCGCGGGCGTACTGGCGCTGCCAGCGGAACGGCGGATGCACCACGACGGTGCTCGCGCCGAGCTTCTCCGCCGCCGCCCTGGCGCGCTGGAGCTTGACCCAGGGGTCGGTGGACCACACCCGCTGGGTGATCAGCAGGCAGGGGGCGTGAACGGCGAGGATCGGTATCCGGTGGTAGTCGCTGAGCCGGCGCAGGGCCTCGATGTCCTGGCTCACGGGGTCGGTCCACACCATGACCTCGACGCCGTCGTACCCGAGGCGCGCGGCGATCTCGAAGGCCGTCGCCGTCGACTCCGGATAGACCGAGGCCGTCGACAGGGCGACCTTCGCATCCGGGATGCGCACCACTGGTTCTGCCACGAGGGACAGGGTACGGGGCCGAACTCCGCGCCGGGGCGTCGGTTGCGTTCCTCTCCCGGCGGGGGTACGGCATCCGGCCACGCCCGTCATGAGGGCATACGCCGGTGGACGGCGCCCGGGCCGGAGGGGGGCCGGAAGGGGGGTGTGGCGGGTTTCACGTCGAGGGGTGGGGGCTGGGCCGGGGCAGGCCCAGAGCGCGGTCGGGACGGCCGGGTGCGCGGGCGAGCGGGAGGCGGCGGCCGGAGCCGGAGCCCGGGCCGGGCCGCCGTCGTAACCCGGGCGGTGAGCCGAAGCAGCCGTCGTGGCCCGGGCCAGGCCGGTCGCGGTCGTGGCCCGGGCCGGGCCGGGCCGCGGTCGCAACCCGGGCGGTGAGCCGAAGCAGCCGTCGCGGTCGTAGCGCGGGCCAGTGCCGCCCCCGGGGCGAGGCACGGCGCAGGGCCGTCCGGTGCCAGACGCCCCCCTGGGCCGCCCAGTGACCAGATGCCACCCGAGTCGGCCCCCACCTCACCCCGTCGGCATGTGGTCCAGTCTTCTGAGGATCACGCCCTCCCGCAGCGCCCACGGGCATATCTCCAGCGTCTCGACGCCGAAGAGGTCCATCGCGGCCTCGGCGACCAGGGCCCCCGCCAGCAGCTGGCCCGCGCGGCCGTCGGAGACGCCGGGCAGCTCGGCCCGTTCCGCGACCGTCATTCCAGCGAGGCGCGGCACCCAGTCCTCCAGGGACTCCCGCTTGAGTTCCCGCTGGACGAGCGGGCCGTCGGCCGAGCGGGCGGCGCCGGCCAGGCGCGCGAGCTGCTTGAACGTCTTGGACGTGGCCACCACGTGGTCGGGGGCGCCCAGGCGGCTGAACTCACCGACCGTGCGCGCGATCTCCGCCCGCACATGGCGGCGCAGCGACCGGACCGCCTCCGGCTCGGGCGGGTCGCCGGGCAGCCGGGCGGCGGTGAGCCGGCCGGCGCCGAGGGGCAGCGACACGGCCGCGTCGGGCTCCTCGTCCATGCCGTAGGCGATCTCCAGCGAGCCGCCGCCGATGTCGAGGACCAGCAGCTTCCCGGCCGACCAGCCGAACCAGCGGCGGGCGGCGAGGAAGGTGAGACGGGCCTCCTCCTCCCCGGTGAGCACCTGGAGCTCGACGCCGGTCTCGGCCCGCACGCGCGCGAGGACGTCGTCGGCGTTGCGGGCCTCCCGCACGGCGGAGGTGGCGAACGGCAGCAGGTCCTCGACACCCTTGTCCTCGGCGGCCTGGAGCGCCTCCTGGACGACTGCGACCAGCTTGTCGACGCCCTCGGGGCCGATCGAGCCGTCTCCGTCGAGGAGTTGCGCGAGCCGCAGTTCCGCCTTGTGCGAGTGCGCCGGCAGCGGGCACGCGCCGGGGTGCGCGTCGACCACCAGCAGGTGCACCGTGTTCGATCCCACGTCGAGGACACCGAGTCTCATGTACGGAACGCTACTGCCACCGGGCTCGTCCTCCGCCCCCGGAACCCCGCGCGGGACGTTGCCGTCCACGGCCTCGGGCGACTTACCCTGGACGCGTGCCAAAGACGAAAAAGGCGAAGACCGGAAACGCGGCAGACACGACAAAGCCGAAAAAGAAGGCAAGGACTGACGAGCCGGTCGTAGCAGCCGGTTCGGCGGAGGGTTCGTCGCCGGTGACGCCGTCGAAGCGGGCGAAGAAGCGTCCGGAGCCCGACGAGAAGGGACTCGACTTCGCGCGCGCGTGGGTGGAGTTTCCGGATCCCGCGGACGACGAGCAGGTCTTCCGCTGCGATCTGACATGGCTGACCTCTCGCTGGACCTGCATCTTCGGAAGCGGCTGCCAGGGCATCCAGGCGGGCCGCGCGGACGACGGGTGCTGCACGCTGGGCGCGCACTTCTCCGACGAGGACGACGAGAAGCGGGTCGCCGAGCACGTGGCGCGGCTGACCCCGGAGATCTGGCAGAACCACGCCGAGGGCACGAAGAACGGCTGGGTGGCGGAGGACGACGAGGGGTCCCGGCAGACCCGGCCCTACCAGGGCTCCTGCATCTTCCAGAACCGGCCGGGCTTCGCCGCCGGCATGGGCTGCTCGCTGCACATCCTGGCGCTCCGGGAGGGCCGCGAGCCGCTGGAGACCAAGCCGGACGTGTGCTGGCAGCTGCCGGTCCGGCGGACCTTCGACTGGATCGACCGTCCCGACGACACCCGCGTGCTCCAGGTGTCGATCGGCGAGTACGACCGCCGGGGCTGGGGGCCGGGCGGCCACGACCTGCACTGGTGGTGCACCTCGGCGACGTCGGCGCACGGCGCGGGCGATCCGGTGTACGTCTCCTACCGGGCCGAGCTGACGGAGCTGATGGGCAAGGCGGGTTACGACCGTCTGGTCGAGCTGTGCGAGCGGCGCCTGGCCGCGCAGCTCCCCCTGCTCGCACCGCATCCGGCGGACCCCGCGCCCCCGGCCGGTTCGGCGGACACGGCGGTCTGAGGGCCTGCCTCCGCCCGGGGGCCGGAGGCAGGTCTCCGCGCGGGGCCGGACCGGCCCCCGGCGTCGCGGTCCCCCGTCGCGCACCGAACGGTCCCTAGGACGGGCCGGAGGTGCCGCTGCCGCCGGGGGACGGGGCGGAGGACCCGGAGTCGTTGGTTGACGGGTCGGTCGGGGCCGGCGTGGGGTCGGCGGACGGCGGGGCGCTCGGAGTGGAGGGCGACGGCGACGGCGAGCCGGACGCCGTCGGGTGCGGGTCGGCCGTCGGCGTGGGGTCGCCGGGACGGGCCGGGCCGGGGACGGAGGGGCTCGGCGCGGTGCCGTAGCCCTCGATGGAGACGACGGATCCGGCGGGCGCGATCGCCACCCGCGCCCTCCAGTGGCCGGACGGCTCGCGCAGCGGGTCGACGTACACCCTGATCGTCGCCGTCTCCCCCGGCCGGAGCGTGCCGGACGACCGGCTCAGGTAGAGCCAGGACGCGCCCGTGGACGCGGACCAGTGGACCGGGTCCGGCCCGGACGCGGTCAGAGTGACGCGCGTGGTGTCGCCGCTGCTCGCGGCGGTCACGGTCAGGCTCTCGCCCCGGTGCCCGCCGTCGCGGCCGCTGAGCACCTCCACGGAGACGTCGGGCCGCTGGCCCGCGGAGGTGTCGGAGTCGGGCCGGGTGCGCGCGTTGCCGGTGTTCTCGTAGCCGCCCGCGCTCCCGCCGTCGACGGCGCCCGGTTCCTGGGCGTCGTGCGCGGTGGCGGAGGGGCTGCCCTGGCCCTCCCCGGTCGGGGTGCCGCGGTAGGCGGCCCACAGGGCCAGCACGGGGGCGGCGACGACGGTGGCGACCACGGTCGTGGTGACGGCACGCGCGCGGAGGCGGTCCCTGCGGGCCGCGCGGTCCTTGGGGTCCATGGGAAACCCGCGCCGGTCGAAGCGGGGCACGGTGCCCCGCGCGCGCGGGTGGTGCGCCATGGCGACGTGCAGGGCCGCCCGGGGCGCCTCCAGCACCGGCAGCTCGGCCGGGGTGACGGTGGCGCCGGGCCACCGGCCGGGGACCGCGCGCTCGGCGGTGCGGCGGCAGCGCGGGCAGTCGTCGACGTGCCGGACGAGCTCGCGCCGCAGGGCGGTGCCGAGGACGAGCTGGTTGTCCTCGGTGAGACGGGCCACGCTCGGGCAGGCGCCGGTCTCGACGACGGCGAGCGCCGCGCGGGTGCGCTCCACCTCGCAGGCGGCGGAGGCGAGCAGTTCGCGGGCGGCGGGCGGGGACATGCCGAGGACCGCGGCGACCTCGTGGGGCGGGAGGTGGTGGCGCACGGCCAGTTCGAGCGCCTCGCGCTGCTCGGGGGTGGTGCCGGCGGCCTCCGGCCAGGCCAGCAGGGCGAGTTCGCGCCGCCGATTCTCCCGCACCTCCTCGGTGGCGGGCGGCGGCGCCGCGGGCCCGGCGCCGCGCTGCCGGCCGTCGCCGGGGCCGCTCCGGCCCGCGGCATGGGTGCCCTGACGTTTCTGCTTGGCCTCGGCCAGCGCGCGGAGGCACGCCCAGCGGGCCAGCGCGTACAGCCACGCGCGGCGCTCGCCCCGCGTCCGGGGCACGCGCTGCCCGCGCCGCTCGGCGAGCGCGAGGGCGTCACCGAGGGCGGTGGTCGCCGCGTCGTGGTCGCACAGGACGGACAGGCAGTAGGTGAACAGGCCGTCCAGGTACGGCTCGTAGCGCGCGGGAGGGCGCTGTGCCAGCGTGCGCGCCGCAGCGCGGTCGCGCGCCTCCCGGTGCGCCCGGTGTGCGCCGGTCGTTCGGATCGTGGTCTCCGGGCTGCTGCTCATCACCCGTGCGACCGTAGGCGGCGGAAGAATGCCCCTTCTTCTCCCTTCGGTACTTTTAATCCGTACGGGTGAAACGATCCCTCATAAGGGGACAGGAACCTTTCCCTCCGCGGACCGCGGGGGCCTGGCCGCCCCGGCGGCGGCCCGCGCCCGCCCTCCCGGACACCTCGGCCACGGCTTGCGCCCGTACCCACGCCCTGCCGTCCTCCCTCCGGCCGGAGCCCGCGCTGTCAGTGCCGGCGGCTACGGTTTCCCCATGGCTGCCCGTACGAAGACCACCAAGGACCGGCCGTCCTACCGCTGCACGGAGTGCGGCTGGCAGACGGCCAAGTGGCTCGGCCGCTGCCCCGAGTGCCAGGCCTGGGGGACGGTCGAGGAGTACGGCGCGCCCGCGGTGCGCACGACGGCACCGGGCCGGGTCACCAGCTCCGCCCTGCCCATCGGCCAGGTCGACGGCCGCCAGGCCACCGCCCGCTCCACCGGCGTACCCGAACTCGACCGCGTGCTCGGCGGCGGACTCGTCCCCGGCGCCGTCGTCCTGCTCGCGGGCGAGCCCGGCGTCGGCAAGTCCACGCTGCTGCTGGACGTGGCGGCCAGGGCGGCGAGCGCCGAGCACCCCACGCTGTACGTCACGGGTGAGGAGTCCGCGAGCCAGGTCCGCCTGCGCGCCGACCGCATCCACGCCCTCGACGACCACCTCTATCTCGCCGCCGAGACCGATCTGGCCGCCGTGCTCGGCCACTTGGACGAGGTGAAGCCGTCGCTGCTGATCCTCGACTCGGTGCAGACGGTGGCCTCCCCGGAGATCGACGGCGCGCCCGGCGGGATGGCCCAGGTCCGCGAGGTGGCAGGCGCCCTCATCCGCGCCTCCAAGGAGCGGGGCATGTCCACCCTCCTCGTGGGCCATGTCACCAAGGACGGCGCGATCGCCGGCCCCCGCCTGCTGGAACACCTGGTCGACGTCGTCCTGCACTTCGAGGGCGACCGCCATGCGCGCCTGCGCCTGGTCCGCGGCGTCAAGAACCGCTACGGCGCGACCGACGAGGTCGGCTGCTTCGAGCTGCACGACGAGGGCATCACGGGCCTGGCCGATCCGAGCGGCCTGTTCCTGACCCGCCGCGCCGAGCCGGTGCCCGGCACGTGCCTGACCGTCACCCTGGAGGGCCGCCGTCCCCTGGTCGCGGAGGTGCAGGCGCTCACCGTCGACTCGCAGATCCCCTCCCCGCGCCGTACGACGTCGGGGCTGGAGACGTCCCGGGTGTCGATGATGCTGGCCGTCCTGGAGCAGCGGGGCCGGATCAGCGCGCTCGGCAAGCGGGACATCTACTCCGCGACGGTCGGCGGCGTGAAGCTGTCCGAGCCGGCCGCCGACCTGGCCGTCGCCCTCGCGCTGGCGTCGGCCGCGAGCGACACCCCGCTGCCGAAGAATCTCGTGGCGATCGGCGAGGTGGGGCTCGCGGGCGAGGTGAGACGGGTCACGGGCGTCCAGCGCCGGCTGGCGGAGGCCCATCGTCTGGGCTTCACGCACGCCCTGGTACCGACCGACCCGGGCAAGGTCCCGCCCGGTATGAAGGTCCTGGAAGTCGCCGACATGGGGGACGCGCTGCGGGTCCTCCCCCGGTCCCGTCGCCGAGAGGCCCCACGGGAGCAGGAGGACCGCCGGTAGACTTTGCCCTGGTCTTGCCCGTCCGTACGAACCGAGGTGCGAAACGGGAGCGCCCCAGAACCTGCGACCGGAGGAGAGCAGTGGCAGCCAACGACCGGGCGGCAGCTCCCGGAAAGTCCGGTGGGAGTTCCGGCGCCGATGGCCTGATGCGCGCCTCCCTGAGCGCCGTGGCACCTGGTACGGCCCTGCGGGACGGCCTGGAGCGGGTGCTCCGCGGCAACACCGGCGGGCTCATCGTCCTCGGCTCCGACAAGGCCGTCGAGACGATGTGCACCGGCGGCTTCGTCCTGGACGTCGAGTTCACGGCGACGCGCCTGCGGGAGCTGTGCAAGCTGGACGGCGGCATCGTGATCTCGTCGGACCTGTCGAAGATCCTGCGCGCGGGCGTGCAGCTGGTCCCGGACCCGACGATCCCGACCGAGGAGACCGGCACCCGGCACCGCACGGCGGACCGCGTCAGCAAGCAGGTCGGCTTCCCGGTGGTCTCGGTCTCCCAGTCCATGCGCCTGATCGCGCTCTACGTCGACGGGCAGCGCCGGGTCCTGGAGGACTCCGCGGCGATCCTCTCCCGCGCCAACCAGGCCCTGGCGACGCTGGAGCGCTACAAGCTCCGCCTGGACGAGGTCGCGGGCACGCTGTCGGCGCTGGAGATCGAGGACCTGGTGACCGTCCGGGACGTCTCCGCGGTCGCGCAGCGCCTGGAGATGGTGCGCCGCATCGCGACCGAAATCGCCGAGTACGTCGTCGAGCTGGGCACCGACGGGCGTCTTCTGGCCCTCCAGCTGGACGAGTTGATCGCGGGCGTGGAGCCGGAGCGCGAACTGGTGGTCCGGGACTACGTGCCCGAGCCGACCGCCAAGCGCTCCCGCACCGTCGACGAGGCCCTGGCCGAACTCGACGCCCTCAGCCACGCCGAGCTCCTCGAAATGCCCACCGTGGCCCGCGCCCTGGGCTACACCGGCTCTCCCGAGACCCTCGACTCGGCGGTCTCCCCGCGCGGCTTCCGTCTCCTGGCCAAGGTCCCCCGCCTCCCCGGCGCCATCATCGACCGCCTGGTCGAGCACTTCGGCGGCCTCCAGAAGCTGCTGGCCGCCAGCGTCGACGACCTCCAGACCGTGGACGGCGTCGGCGAGGCACGCGCCCGCAGCGTGCGCGAGGGACTGTCGCGGCTGGCGGAGTCGTCGATCCTCGAGCGGTACGTGTAGGCGCGGTACGTGTAGGCGCGGTACGTGTAGGCGCGGTACGTGTAGGCGCGGTACGTGTAGGCGCGGTACGTGCCCGCAGGCACCCGCCGGCGCGCACGGGCCGGTCCGGCCCCCGCCTAGTCCGCCGACAGGACGAACGACGTCTGCAGCTTCGGGAAGCCGGGCACCTTCGCCTCCACGAGGTACGTCCCCGCCCCGGCCGAACCGGGCGGCGGCGTCGCGCACCGCGGAGCGCTCGGCTTGCGGTCCCACTGCACGGTGTACGTGATGCCGCTCCCGGCCGGGACCCGGTACAGCGCGCTTCCGGCGGTGCGCGGGCAGTGGTCCGAGGACCAGTAGTCGTCGCTGCTGTCGGACCGCGAGACGGTGACCACCGTGGACTTCGGCCCCAGGTCCACCTTGCAGTCGCTGCCGGAGGAGTTCTTCGCGGTCAGTTCGAACGTGGGCTTCGCGCCGGGTCCGTAGGAGTTGTGGACGCTGCGCAGGGTCAACTTGACTGCTCCGGTGGTGCAGTCGGCGAGCGTGGACCCGGCCGGCAGCACGCCGCCCGCCCCGCCGCCGCCCTTGGCGCCGTCGTCCGAGCCCCCGGCCGACCCGCCGGAGACGGAGCCGCCCCCGCCCGCGCCGCCGGAGTCACCGGTACCGCCCGCCCCGGAGCCGGAACCGGAGCCGGAACCATCCGAGCCGGAGCCCGACCCGCCCGACTCGTCGCGTCCGCCCGGGTGTTGACTGATCGCGGGACCGGAACCGGAGGGTCCCGGCGTGATGGTCGAGGGCGCGGGATGCTTTCCGTTGGATCCGCCGCCGTTGTCGTTGCTTCCCCCGCCGCCGGACGCGACGATCCAGACGGCCACCAGCGCCAACAGGGCGAGCACGGACAGCAGTACGACCCTCCGTCGCCAGTAGATGGAGGAGGGGAGCGGCCCGACCGGATTGCGCAGAGATCCCACGGCGCAAACTGTACGAGAGATCGTCGCGTTCCCCCGCGTCACCCGCCGCGCCGACCGCATCTTTTCCGGATCATCATTTCGGCAACGTCCGCACCGGTGAACCCCCTTGCGGGAAACGCGATCACACGGACACGCTCCGTCACGACACGCGGCCTCCCCCACCACGTGGCAGGATCGGAACCGTCATGACTGCGCCCACACTGCCCCCGCACAGCAACTCCTCCGCCCCGGCCGCCGACACCGACGCCCCGCCCCGGATCGGCACCCCGACCGACACCGACGCCTCCGGCTCCCCCCTGGGCGAGATCCTGCACACCGAGGTCATCGCCTGGTTCGACGACCACGCCCGTGACCTGCCCTGGCGACGCTCCGACGCCGGCGCCTGGGGGGTGATGGTCAGCGAGTTCATGCTCCAGCAGACCCCGGTGAGCCGGGTGCTGCCCGTGTACGAGCAGTGGCTGGCCCGCTGGCCCCGCCCCGCCGACCTCGCCAAGGAGGCGCCGGGCGAGGCCGTCCGCGCCTGGGGCCGGCTCGGCTACCCGCGCCGCGCCCTGCGCCTGCACGGTGCCGCCCTCGCCATAACGGAACGGCACGGCGGCGACGTGCCCGACGACCACGCCCAGCTGCTCGCCCTGCCCGGCATCGGCGAGTACACGGCCGCCGCGGTCGCCTCCTTCGCCTACGGCCAGCGGCACCCGGTGCTGGACACCAATGTGCGCCGGGTCTTCGCCCGCGCGGTCACCGGCGTGCAGTACCCGCCGAACGCGACCACCGCGGCCGAGCGCCGCCTCGCCCGGACCCTGCTGCCCGAGGACGAGAGGACCGCCGCCCGCTGGGCCGCCGCATCCATGGAACTCGGCGCGCTGGTGTGCACGGCGAAGAACGAGTCCTGCCACCACTGCCCGATCGCCGCGCAGTGCGCCTGGCGGCTCTCGGGCAAGCCCGCGCACGACGGACCGCCGCGCCGGGGGCAGACGTACGCGGGCACGGACCGGCAGGTCCGCGGCAAGCTGCTCGCGGTGCTGCGGGACGCCCACGCGCCCGTGCCGCAGACGTCCCTGGACCGGGTATGGCACGAGCCCGTGCAGCGCGCCCGGGCCCTCGACGGTCTCGTCGCGGACGGTCTGGTGGAACCGCTGCCGGGCGGCCTCTACCGGCTGCCTCTCACCTGACCGCCGGTCAACACACAGGCGGATCACCGCTTCAGGAGGCGCCACCGGCGGGCGTGTGACACGCCCGCGGCGCCCCGGAAGTGGACATAACACACCAAACCATCCCCAATCCCCTTTCCTTCTTACCCAGTTACGGCGTCCGTTACACAACCGACGTACAGCCGAGGGCTGGCCGCAGGCTGCCTCGGACAACGCCGTGACAACCCCTCCGTACCTTCTGATGCGTGCCCGAGCGGCACCGGACGGCTGCCGACCACAGCCCGTCCGCATCACAGGCGAGAACCGGCCGCACGCGGGCCGGAAACGGGGATCGGAGGCGGTTGGACATGGCGCAGGGCGAGGTGCTGGAGTTCGAGGAGTACGTGCGCACCCGGCAGGACGCGCTGCTGCGCAGCGCACGCCGGCTGGTGCCGGACCCGGTCGACGCCCAGGACCTGCTCCAGACGGCGCTCGTCAGGACGTACGGCCGCTGGGAGGGCATCGCCGACAAGCGGCTCGCGGACGCCTACCTGCGCCGTGTCATGATCAACACGCGGACCGAGTGGTGGCGCGCCCGGAAGCTGGAGGAGGTCCCGACCGAGCAGCTCCCGGACGCCTGCGTGGACGACTCCACCGAGCAGCACGCCGACCGCGCCCTCCTCATGGACATCATGAAGGTGCTCGCTCCCAAGCAGCGCAGTGTCGTCGTGCTGCGACACTGGGAGCAGATGTCCACTGAGGAGACGGCCGCCGCCCTCGGCATGTCGGCGGGAACGGTCAAGAGCACGCTGCACCGGGCGCTCGCCCGGCTCCGCGAGGAGCTGGAGGCCCGCGATCTGGACGCACGCGCGCTGGAGCGTGAGGAGCGGGAGCGTTGCGCGGCCTGACCGGCGCGGGGCCCAACCGGGCCCGGGAGACCTTCCAGGCGGCGATCACGGCGGTGTCCGTGCTCGCCGCCCTCGCCCTTTTGGTCTCCGCCTGCGGCACCGGCGGAACCGGCGCCCGTGACGAGGGCCCGGCCCACGCCGACTCGGTGACGGGCGGCGGCACCACCCGCACCCTCAGCCCCAGCAAGACCCCCGAGCACGTGGACGCGGTCCGGCTCATCAAGGACGACCCGCGGGTTTCGGCCGCGGTGAAGCGCGACCTGAAGCCCTGCGTGGCCGACGAGTACCCGGTCGACGTGTCCTACGGCGACCTGACCGGCGGGTCCGTGGACGACATCGTCATCAACGTGCTGACCTGCGGGGACGCGGTGGGCGTGGGAGCGTACGTGTACCGCGAGGAGGGAGACGGCTACGAGAGCGTCTTCCGGGCCGAGGAGCCTCCCGTGTACGCGGAGATAGACCGCGGCGACCTGGTGGTGACCAAGCAGGTGTACGAGAAGGGCGACCCGGTGTCGAATCCGTCCGGCGAGGACGTGATCACGTACCACTGGTCGGCCGGCCGGTTCGCCAAGAAGTACAGCACGCGCAACGAGTACAGCAATGCCGTCGGGGACGGAACGACACCGCCACCGGGCAACTGACCGCCCGGCCCCCGCCGGCCCGCCGCTCGCTTCGGCTGCGCAAGAATTCCGACGGCGTGAACCGATCGCCCGGCCGGGCCGTTCTCCCGGTGAAGGCCCCGCGAGTGAACGTAACGGCCGGCATCCGCGTCCACCCAGTGGGCGCCCGGCACGGCCGGGCCGTCCACGAGCGGGCGTACCGTCCGAGAACGCACCACGACAAGCACACGAGGACTGAGAGCACCGGGATGGCAGAGCAGACCCACGTCCTGTTCGTCGAGGACGACGACGTCATCCGCGAGGCCACCCAGCTCGCCCTGGAGCGGGTCGGCTTCGCGGTCACCGCCATGCCGGACGGGCTGTCGGGCCTGGAGGCGTTCCGGGCGGACAGACCCGACATCGCGCTGCTGGACGTGATGGTCCCCGGCCTCGACGGGGTCAGCCTGTGCCGCCGCATCCGCGACGAGTCCACGGTGCCCGTGATCATGCTGTCGGCGCGCGCGGACTCCATCGACGTCGTCCTCGGCCTGGAGGCGGGCGCCGACGACTACGTGACCAAGCCGTTCGACGGGGCCGTCCTGGTCGCCCGGATCCGCGCGGTGCTGCGCCGCTTCGGGCACGCCGGCGGCGACCGGGCGGAGGCCGACCCGTCGGCGGTGGACGGCGGGGTGCTGACCTTCGGCGAGCTGGAGGTCGACACCGAGGGCATGGAGGTGCGCCGGGCCGGGCAGCCGGTGGCGCTCACGCCGACCGAGATGCGGCTGCTCCTGGAGTTCTCCTCCGCGCCGGGCACGGTCCTGTCCCGGGACAAGCTCCTGGAGCGGGTGTGGGACTACGGCTGGGGCGGCGACACACGCGTCGTCGACGTCCATGTGCAGCGGCTGCGCACGAAGATCGGTCAGGACCGCATCGAGACGGTCCGCGGCTTCGGTTACAAGCTGAAGGCCTGAGCGGGGCCGACATGCGCGGGACGAAGCGTCACCTGACCCCGGAGCGCGCCGGCCTCCGTACGGGCCTGCACACCGGGCTGAGATGGAAGCTCAGCGCGGCCATCGCGCTGGTGGGGGCGCTGGTGGCGCTCGCGCTCAGCCTGGTCGTGCACAACGCCGCCCGGGTGTCCATGCTCGACAACGCGCGCGACCTCGCCGACGAGCGGGTCCAGATCGGCCAGCGCGCCTACGAGCGCGACGGCCGGCCGAACTTCCCCGGCGTGAAGGTCGACGATCCGGCGCTGCCGCCGGCGCTGCGGGAGAAGGTCGGGGAGGGCCGGCGGGCTACCTTCGTGACCGACCACGCGGACGGGCTGCCGGACATCTGGGCGGCCGTCCCGGTCAAGGACGGGCACGTGCTGTCCCTGCACACCCACTTCACCGACCGCAGCACGGACATCCTCAAGGACCTCGACCAGGCCCTCGTCATCGGCTCCATCGCGGTCGTCCTCGGGGGCAGCGCGCTGGGTGTGCTCATCGGCGGTCAGCTCTCGCGCCGGCTGCGCAAGGCCGCGGCCGCGGCGAACCAGGTCGCCATGGGCGAGCCCGACGTGCGGGTGCGGGACGCCATCGGGGGTGTCGTACGGGACGAGACCGACGACCTCGCCCGTGCGGTGGACGCCATGGCGGACGCGCTGCAACAGCGCCTGGAGGCGGAGCGCCGGGTCACGGCGGACATCGCGCACGAGCTGCGCACCCCGGTGACCGGGCTGCTCACAGCGGCCGAGCTGCTGCCGCCCGGCCGCCCCACCGAGCTCGTCCTGGACCGCGCCAAGGCCATGCGCACGCTCGTCGAGGACGTGCTGGAGGTGGCCCGCCTGGACGGCGCCTCGGAACGGGCCGAGCTGCAGGACATCATGCTGGGCGACTTCGTCACCCGGCGGGTGGCGGCGAAGGACCCGCACGTCGCGGTGCGGGTGGTGCACGAGTCGGAGGTCACGACCGACCCGCGGCGCCTGGAGCGGGTGCTGTTCAACCTGCTCGCCAACGCCGCCCGGCACGGCAGGCCGCCGATCGAGGTGACCGTCGAGGGCCGGGTCATCCGGGTGCGGGACCACGGCCCCGGCTTCCCCGAGGACCTGCTCGCGGAGGGCCCGAGCCGTTTCCGCACCGGCAGCAGGGACCGCGCCGGGCACGGCCACGGCCTCGGCCTGACCATCGCGGCCGGGCAGGCCCGGGTCCTGGGCGCCCGCCTCACCTTCCGCAACGTCCGTCCCGTGGGCGCCCCGGGCCACGTCCCGTCCGAGGGCGCGGTCGCGGTCCTGTGGCTGCCGGAGCACGCGCCGACGAACACGGGCAGCCATCCGATGCTTCCCCTGCCGGGGCAGTGAACGACGCCTCCCTGGCCGGAGAAGCCCCCGCTCCACCTGTCGGGGAGGTGACCCCCGTTTCCCATCCCGGGGAGTCCTGCGTTCTCCGTGCCGGAAGTCCCCCCGCTCCCCCTTGCTGGGGAAGCCCCCGCTTTTCCCTGCCGGGGAAGCCCCGCTGAACCTCCTGTCGGGAACATGGCCCCCGTTTCCCATGCCGGGGAGCGCACCGTTCTCCACGCCCAGACGTCCCACGCTCCCCCGTGCTGGAGGAAGCCCCCTGCTCCCCCTCGCCGCGGCCCCCCGGCTCCCCTGCCGTGGATGGCCCCGCCCGCCCGTTGGCGGGGCGGCGAAGGCCCCCGGGGCGGACACCGCCGGGGGCCTTCGTACGGGGTGGTGCGGGGTCAGACGGCCTCCGCCACGCCCTCGCGCGCCGGTGCCGCGTCGACGGCGCCGTCCTGGCCCTCGGGCCGGGGCGCGGCCGGGCCCGCGCCCTTCAGCGGGACCTCCTTGACGAACACGGCCGTCGCCAGCGCGAGCACCGCCACGACGGCGCCCAGCAGGAACGCCGAGTGGGTGCCGGCCGACACCGCGTGCTGGTACGCCTCGCGCGCCGCGGTCGGCAGCTTGGCCAGGCTCGCCGCGTCCAACTGCGCGGACTGCTCGGTGATCTTCGAGCCGAGCGCGCCGGCCCGCTCGGCCATGACGTCCTGGACCCTGTTGTTGAACAGCGCGCCCATGATGGCGACACCGAAGGAGGAGCCGAGCGTACGGAAGAGGGTGGTGGACGACGAGGCGACGCCCATGTCCTTCATCTGCACGCTGTTCTGCGCGACCAGCATGGTGATCTGCATCAGGCAGCCCATGCCGGCGCCGAGAACGGCCATGTAGAGGCCGGAGGTGAGCCGTGTGGTCTCGGTGTCCATCAGGGACAGCAGGTACAGCCCGGTGATCATCAGCGCGCTGCCGACGACCGGGAAGACCTTGTAGCGGCCGCTGTTGGTGGTCACCCGGCCCGCGATCATCGACACGACCAGCATGGCGCCGAGCATGGGCAGGAGCAGCAGACCGGAGTTGGTCGCGGAGGCGCCCTGCACCGACTGCTGGTACAGCGGCAGGAAGAGCACCGCGCCGAACATCACGAAGCCGGTGATGAAGCCGATCAGCGACATGAGGGTGAAGTTGCGGCTGCGGAAGATGTGCAGCGGCACGATCGGCTCGGCCGCCTTGGTCTGCCGGAACACGAACCCGACGAGCGTGGCGACGCCGATCGCGGTCAGTTCCATGATCCGCGCGGAGGTCCAGGCGTACTCCGAGCCGCCCCAGGTGGTGACGAGCACGATGGAGCTGATGCCGACGGTCAGCAGGCCGGCGCCCAGGTAGTCGATCCGGGCCTGCGCACGCTTCCTCGGCAGGTGGAGCACCGCGCTGACCGCGAGGAGGGCCACCGCGCCGAGCGGCAGGTTGATGTAGAAGGCCCAGCGCCAGCCCCAGTTGTCGGTGATCGTGCCGCCGACCAGCGGACCGCCGATCATCGCGAGCGCCATGACGCCGGCCATCATGCCCTGGTACTTGCCGCGTTCCCGCGGCGGGATCAGGTCACCGATGATCGCCATGACGCCGACCATCAGACCGCCCGCGCCGAGGCCCTGCACGGCGCGGAAGCCGATCAGCTCCCCCATGTTCTGCGCCATGCCGCTCAGCGCGGAGCCGACCAGGAAGATCACGATCGAGGTCATGAAGGCGCCCTTGCGCCCGTACATGTCGCCGAGCTTGCCCCACAGCGGGGTGGACGCGGCGGTGGCGAGGGTGTACCCGGTGACCACCCACGACAGGTGCTGGAGTCCACCGAGCTCGCCGACGATCGTCGGCATCGCGGTGCCCACGATCATGTTGTCCAGCATCGCGAGCATCATCGCGATCATGAGCGCGAGCAGCACGACCCGCACGCTCCTGGGCTGTTTGCCGCCCTCCGTGGTGTCCGCCTCGGTGTTCACTGTGTCCGCCATCGGTCCATCCCCCAGCTACGCCTACTTACTTGCCGCCCGGCAAGTTACTACACTCGGGAAGGTAGCCCGCTAACTAGCCGGGCGTCAAGTAAGTTTCGCCTGCCGGTCGGCCGGTAAGTTTGGGCGGGAGCGCAAGGAGTACGAGGATGGGCGGCACCATGGACGGCACCAAGCAGCAGCGCCGCGGAAACACCCGCCAGCGCATCCAGGACGTGGCGCTCGAACTCTTCGCCGAGCAGGGGTACGAGAAGACCTCGCTCCGCGAGATCGCCGAGCACCTTCAGGTCACCAAGGCGGCGCTCTACTACCACTTCAAGACGAAGGAAGAGATCCTCGTCAGCCTCTTCGAGGACCTGACGCAGCCGATCGAGGACCTGATCGAGTGGGGCCGGCGGCAGCCGCACACCCTGGAGACCAAGCAGGAGATCGTCCGCCGCTACAGCGACGCGCTCGCGGGCGCGGCGCCGCTGTTCCGCTTCATGCAGGAGAACCAGGCGACGGTGCGGGAACTGCGCATCGGGGACACGTTCAAGGACCGGATGCGCTGCCTGCGCGACATCATCATCGATCCGGACGCGAGCCTCACCGACCAAGTCCGCTGCGTCAGCGCCCTGTTCACGCTGCACGCCGGCATGTTCGTCATGCAGGACGTACAGGGCGACCCCGAGGAGAAGCGCAAGGCCGTCCTCGAGGTCGCGATCGACCTGGTGACCCAGGCGGACCGGGCCACCCAGGGCTCCTGACGACGACGCCGCCCACCGGTCGGTGGGCGGCGAGGCGCGTCGCGGTCGTCGGTCAGACGCTCACGCCGTGGGCGCGCAGGAAGACGACCGGGTTGACGGCGGAGCCGTAGTTCGGGGTCTTGCGGATCTCGAAGTGCAGGTGCGGGCCGGTGGAGTTACCGGTGTTGCCGGACTTGGCTATGTGCTGTCCGGTGGCGACGACCTGACCGACCCTCACGTCGATCCGCGACAGGTGCGCGTACTGGGAGTACGTGCCGTTGCCGTGCTTGATGACGATGGCGTTGCCGTACGCGGGGCCGTCACCGGCGCCGTTGGGGCCGGCCTTGACGACGGTGCCGCCGTGCGCGGCGACGACGTTGGTGCCGATCGGCACGGCGAAGTCCTGACCGCTGTGCTTGTGCGCCCAGTGGCTGCCGTTCTGCATGAAGCTGGCGCTGAGCGTGTACTTCTTCACCGGGTGGACCCAGGTGGCGGCGGCCTTCTTGGCGGCCGCGGGGACGACCGTCGCCGCGGTGGCCTTCTTGGCGGCCACGGTGGTGACCGTGGTGGCGGCGGTGGCGGATGCCGCGCCCGCCCCCAGGGCGACCGAGACCCCCAGGCCGGCGGCGACGACGGCGGCGCGGGTACGGAGCTTGGACGCACGGGCGGAACGGGACGTGACGCGCTGGAACATCGATACCTCATGGGGGTGGGGGACATGAGAACCACCCGGAGCGCGGGGCGCTCGCCGGGCGGGCCCCACCTTGGTAACCCCGGCCGACACAAGCCCTCAAACACCCCCTCTACGACGGAAAGTAGTACGCGATCCCCAAAATGCTCGAAGTATTGACAGAACGCTCAACTGGGACACATCACCCAAAAGCGCTGGACAGCGGCAGGCCCCACAGCGCCCCACTGGGGCAAAAGTCCGTATTTGTCAGGCAGGGAACCCACTACTCCGCCTAGTACCGCCCGAAGCGCCTGTGCCGCATGTCACCGACTTCAGCCCCTGGGGCCCCCGTTGGTGTGACGCGCCTCATGTGGCCCGCGTCTCATGAGAGTTACCGACAAGTAATCATTCGGTTCCCCTCTCGCCACCCTCGCGCATGAGCATGCCCACAACAATCCGCAGCGTTTCGGTCGCGAGAGGACCCCCCACCCATGACCAGAAACACCTGGACGCGCCGCATCGGCACGACCGCCGTCGCCACGGTCGCCGCCACGACCCTCGCCGCCCCCGTGGGCGCGCAGGCCGCGACGAACACCCCGGCCTCGGCCACGACGGGCGCCACCGCCACCGCGTCCGGGAACGTCGACTACGCCACCTGGCAGAAGGACTGCCAGGCCGTGATGGACCAGGCGATGCCCTACCTGCGCGGGCGCATCGCCGACGCCCGGCCGGGAGAGAAGCAGGCGATCGTGTTCGACATCGACAACACGACCCTGGAGACCGACTTCGGCTTCAGCTACCCCCAGCCGGCCAACAAGCCCGTGCTGAAGGCCGCCCAGTACGCCCAGGAGCACGGAGTCTCCCTGTTCTTCGTCACGGCCCGCCCCGGCATCATCAAGGCACCGACGAAGTACAACCTGGAGTACGACGGCTACGACGTCGACGGCCTCTACGTCCGCGGCCTGCTCGACCTGTTCAAGAACGTCGCCGACTACAAGACCGCCCAGCGCGCCGACATCGAGTCCAAGGGCTACACGATCATCGCGAACATCGGCAACAGCGCCACCGACCTCTCCGGCGGCCACGCCGAGCAGACCTTCAAGCTGCCGGACTACGACGGGCAGCTGTCCTGACGGAGCGCAGCGGAAAGGGGGCTGCCCCGGGACTCCAGGTCCCGGGGCAGCCCCCTCGGTTCGCGCCGAGCGCGGCGGCTACGCGTCCTTGCTCAGGTTCGGACCGGCTCCGCCGGCCGCCTGCTCGATCGGCGGGACGTCCGGCAGCGCCGACTTCTCCTCACCCCGGAAGGTGAAGGTCTTGGCGTCGCCCTCGCCCTCGGTGTCCACGACCACGATGTGACCGGGGCGCAGCTCGCCGAAGAGGATCTTCTCCGAGAGCGAGTCCTCGATCTCGCGCTGGATGGTCCGGCGCAGCGGCCGGGCGCCCAGCACGGGGTCGTAGCCCTTCTTGGCGAGCAGCTCCTTGGAGGACTGGGAGAGCTCGATGCCCATGTCCCGGTCCTTCAGGCGCTCGTCCACCTTGCCGATCATCAGGTCGACGATCCGGAGGATGTCGGCCTGCGTGAGCTGCGGGAAGACGACCACGTCGTCGACGCGGTTGAGGAACTCGGGGCGGAAGTGCTGCTTGAGCTCGTCCGACACCTTGTTCTTCATGCGCTCGTAGTTGCTCTTCGTGTCACCCGTGGCCGCGAAGCCCAGGTTGAAGCCCTTGGAGATGTCCCGGGTGCCGAGGTTGGTCGTCATGATGATGACCGTGTTCTTGAAGTCCACGACCCGGCCCTGGGAGTCGGTCAGGCGACCGTCCTCCAGGATCTGCAGCAGCGAGTTGAAGATGTCCGGGTGGGCCTTCTCGACCTCGTCGAAGAGGACGACCGAGAACGGCTTGCGGCGCACCTTCTCCGTCAGCTGACCGCCCTCCTCGTAGCCCACGTAGCCGGGGGGCGAACCGAAGAGACGCGAGACGGTGTGCTTCTCGCTGAACTCCGACATGTCGAGGGAGATCAGCGCGTCCTCGTCACCGAAGAGGAACTCGGCGAGCGCCTTGGACAGCTCCGTCTTACCGACACCGGACGGGCCGGCGAAGATGAACGAGCCACCGGGACGCTTCGGGTCCTTCAGACCGGCGCGGGTACGGCGGATCGCCTTGGACAGCGCCTTGACGGCGTCGTCCTGGCCGATGACCCGCTTGTGCAGCTCCTCCTCCATGCGGAGCAGGCGGCTGGACTCCTCCTCGGTCAGCTTGAAGACCGGGATGCCGGTGGCCGTGGCGAGGACCTCGGCGATCAGCTCGCCGTCGACCTCGGCGACGACGTCCATGTCGCCGGCCTTCCACTCCTTCTCCCGCTTGGCCTTGGCGGCCAGGAGCTGCTTCTCCTTGTCGCGCAGGGAGGCGGCCTTCTCGAAGTCCTGCGAGTCGATCGCGGACTCCTTGTCCCGGCGGACGCCGGCGATCTTCTCGTCGAACTCGCGCAGGTCCGGCGGCGCGGTCATCCGGCGGATGCGCATCCGCGAACCGGCCTCGTCGATCAGGTCGATCGCCTTGTCCGGCAGGAAGCGGTCGGAGATGTACCGGTCGGCCAGGGTGGCGGCCTGGACCAGCGCCTCGTCCGTGATGGAGACGCGGTGGTGGGCCTCGTACCGGTCGCGCAGACCCTTGAGGATCTCGATGGTGTGCGGCAGGGACGGCTCGGCGACCTGGATGGGCTGGAAGCGGCGCTCCAGGGCCGCGTCCTTCTCCAGGTGCTTGCGGTACTCGTCCAGGGTGGTGGCACCGATGGTCTGGAGCTCACCGCGAGCCAGCATCGGCTTCAGGATGGAGGCCGCGTCGATGGCGCCCTCGGCGGCACCCGCACCGACCAGCGTGTGCAGCTCGTCGATGAACAGGATGATGTCGCCGCGGGTGCGGATCTCCTTGAGCACCTTCTTCAGGCGCTCCTCGAAGTCACCGCGGTAGCGGGAGCCCGCGACCAGCGCGCCGAGGTCCAGGGTGTAGAGGTGCTTGTCCTTGAGGGTCTCGGGCACCTCGCCCTTGACGATCGCCTGGGCGAGGCCCTCGACGACGGCGGTCTTGCCGACGCCGGGCTCACCGATCAGCACCGGGTTGTTCTTGGTACGGCGGGACAGCACCTGCATGACCCGCTCGATCTCCTTCTCGCGCCCGATGACCGGGTCGAGCTTGGACTCACGAGCGGCCTGGGTGAGGTTCCGGCCGAACTGGTCGAGGACCAGGGACGTCGAGGGGGTGCCCTCGGCAGGGCCGCCGGCGGCGGCGGTCTCCTTGCCCTGGTAACCGGAGAGCAGCTGGATCACCTGCTGCCGCACCCGGTTGAGGTCTGCGCCCAGCTTGACCAGGACCTGGGCGGCGACGCCCTCGCCCTCACGGATCAGGCCGAGCAGGATGTGCTCCGTGCCGATGTAGTTGTGGCCCAGCTGAAGGGCCTCGCGGAGCGACAGCTCCAGGACCTTCTTGGCACGGGGGGTGAAGGGAATGTGGCCCGAGGGGGCCTGCTGGCCCTGGCCGATGATCTCCTCCACCTGCTGGCGGACCGCCTCGAGCGAAATCCCGAGGCTCTCAAGGGCCTTGGCGGCGACACCCTCACCCTCGTGGATCAGGCCCAGGAGGATGTGCTCGGTGCCGATGTAGTTGTGGTTGAGCATCCGGGCTTCTTCCTGAGCCAGGACGACAACCCGCCGCGCGCGGTCGGTGAACCTCTCGAACATCGTTAATCGCTCCTCAGAGCGGTCAGGCAGTGGGGGGAACTTCCCCTCCCTGTCCTTCCGCAGCTTAGTCCCGCAAGCGGGGACCGCTCATTCCAACTGCCGACACCGTCGATGGCCTCCTGACCCCGAACGCCGACATCTGCTCCAACCCGATGGTGCGAGACGATGTTCCCGCAGGCCAGGCAGTTACCCCAGTCGCCAGTACGCCGATGGCGAACGTGAGACGTTCCGGGCCTGCGTGTCGCCCCCTCCCACTAGGGATGTCTTACCCGTGGGGGCTGATACTCCATGCCGCGCGCATCGGTTCCCTCCGCTATGGGCGAACAACCTTTCCGCCCCTCGCGCCGCCACGGCCCGCGCTTTCCGGAACCCTGCGCACACGGTGTGCGACTCAGCGTAACCTGGGGGGAATTTCGGAGGTTGCACCTGGCATGACCGGCAGCGTCCCCACGGTTCCCGCTCCCCGCCGGCCGCCCGATCCGGGCGACGGGGCGCGGCACTGGTACGAGCAGGCACTGGGCTGGGCCACGGCGCCCGGCGCGCCGGTGCGCCTCGTGGTGGGCCGCCGCTTCGACGTGCTGGACGTGCCGGTGGAGGCGGGGCGGGCGGCGCTGCGTCACCTGGGGCCGCACTCTCCGGTGGCCGTTCAGGGGGACCGGATGCGCCTGCTGGTGGCCGCGGGCAGCGCGGAGGAGCTGCCGGGGCTGCTGGAGTGGCTGGAGTGGGGCGCGGTGGGGCTGGACCTGGTGGCCCTCGGCGCGGGCACGCTGACGGACGCGCCGCTGCCGCCGGAGGCCGGGCCTGCCGGAGGGCGGCCGTGTGCCCCCGGCCGCTCCGGATCGCAGGGGGCCGCCGTGTGGCTGCGGCCCCCCGAGCCTGGGCGCGAGGTCGAGACCTCGCTGCCGACACTGTCGGCGGTGGGGGGCCAGGGCGGCACCCCCGATCTCGTGCGCGTGGTGGACACGGCGGCGACGCAGTGCCACCGCATCCGGCTGCGACGCGCGTGCGCTCAGCCGTTGGCCTTCTCGTAGGCCTCGCGGATGGACGCGGGAACACGGCCGCGGTCGTTGACCTCGAATCCGTTCTCCTTCGCCCAGGCGCGGATCTGCGCGGTGTCCTGGCTGCCACCGGAAGCGGCGCGCGCCTTTCCACGCCCACCCGCGGCACGGCCTCCGGTACGACGACCACCGTCGACGTACGGCCGGAGAAGACCGCGGAGCTTGTCCGCGTTGGAGGTGGTGAGATCGATCTCGTACGTCTTGCCGTCCAGCGCGAACGTCACGGTCTCGTCCGCCTCGCCGCCGTCGAGGTCATCGACAAGAAGGACCTGAACCTTCTGTGCCACCGGATTTCCTTTCATCGATAACGTGAGGGCCGGGGTTCGCAGGCGTCCGCCGTTTCGCCGTCCCCTGTTATATGCAGTACTGCACTACGTCGGAAAGCAAACCGCTTTTGCCGGAAAAACACAAACCCCTGGGAGAGACCGAAGGGCCACCCCGCCGGGAAACGTGCGCGTTTCGGACATAGGGAGCGCGGGCAGGGCGGTCGAGCGGAATACGGCTTCCGTCGCGGACTGTTCCTCGTCGATCACAGATGCAGAAGCATCCGGCTGTTGCCCAAGGTGTTCGGTTTCACTCGTTCGAGTCCGAGGAACTCCGCGACGCCCTCGTCATAGGAACGCAGCAGCTCGGCGTAGACATCGGTGTCGACGGGCGTCTCACCGATCTCCACGAAGCCGTGCTTCGCGAAGAAGTCGACTTCGAAGGTCAGGCAGAAAACGCGGCGAACGCCGAGCCCGCGCGCGGTCTCGACGAGCTTCTCCAGCAGTCGGTGACCGACGCCGGCGCCCTTCAGGCCCGGCCGCACGGCGAGAGTGCGCACTTCCGCCAGGTCCTCCCACATCACGTGCAGTGCGCCGCAGCCGACGACCTCGGCGTTGTCGCCCCGTTCGGCGACCCAGAACTCCTGGATGTCCTCGTAAAGCGTCACCGTCGCTTTGTCGAGCAGGATGCGCTCACGGACGTAGGTGTCGAGCAGTCGGCGCACGGCCGGGACATCGCTGGTGCGGGCCCGGCGGACGGTGAGGGCTTTTGCGGAGACTTCGGGGCGCTCTGCGGACATGAGCGGACGCTATCGCCCGCGTCCGCCGCGCGCCGAGCCGGGGTTCTCGTCGCCGGTTTCGGCGGCGGTATCCGGGACTTCCCCGCCGACTTCGCCCGGGGCTTCCCCGAGGACTTCGCCCTTGACTTCGCCCTTGACTTCGGCGGACTCTTCCGGGGTGACTTCGGCCGGGCTCCGAGTCGAGAGTTCGGCGGACTCCGCGGCTCCGGATCCCGAAGTGCCTTCGACCATCCGTACGGCGTCGCGCAGGGCCCGCCGCTGTTCCTCGCTCATCATCCCGAAGAAGGCGACGAGAGCGGCGGCGGCGTTGTCGCTCTGGGACCAGGCGTCGTTCATCAGTGCGGCGGCGTAGGCGGCCCGGGTGGAGACCGCCTCATATCGATAGGCGCGGCCCTCCGCTTCGCGGCGCACCCAGCCCTTCTGATGGAGATTGTCCAAAACGGTCATCACGGTGGTGTAGGCGATGGACCGTTCCTGCTGAAGGTCTTCCAGGACTTCTCGAACGGTCACCGGGCGGTTCCACTTCCACACCCGCGTCATGACCGCGTCTTCGAGTTCTCCCAATGGGCGAGGCACACCTCAGAACAATAGTGGGAGATCCGGTCAATGGCGTGCCGGACGTGCGCTTTCGGCGGCAAACAAGAACAAAAAGGGCGTACGGCGTCTCGGCGCGGGATGACCGTGCGGAAGCCGCGTGCCGCCTCAGGCGTCGGTCGGCGCCCCGCCCACGGAGGCCTGCCGGCCGCTCTCCGTGCGCGCGAGGGCGGCGTCGACGGCCGCGTCCTCCTTGGCCTTGGCGGCGCCGCCCTGGGTCTTCACGATCACCCGCACCAGAGCGGCGAAGAAGACGGCCATCACGACCGGGGGCACGAGCGCGGAGACGTAGTCCATGGCTCCAGGGTAGCCAGCGCGGCCGGACAAACGGGGGCGGGGTACCGCGCAGTGTCACACAGCCGCGAGCTGCTGCTGCGGCCGCTCGGACGGCGGGGCCGGTTTGCGGCGCGGGAAGACCTCGCCCGGTGTGGGGATGGGGCGGCGGGCGGGCTGCGGGGTCCCGGGAGCGGGCGCGGGGGTCGGCGGCGCGGGGGCCGGCGCGGGGCGCTCGGCGGGCTTCGGCGCCGGCTTCTTGGCGGGCCCCTTGCCGGGGTCGCCGCCCTGGGCCGCCAGAGCGCCCGTACGGCCGCCCGGGAGGGCCCGGAGGGGGCTGCGGGAGGCCTGGACGGTCGGGGCCGCCGGGAGGGCCGTGACGGCCGGGAGAGCGGCCTCGGCGGGGCGCGCGCCCGGGGGCGCCGGCGCCACCGGGCCGAGGAGCGCCAGGCAGCGGTCCAGGAGGGCCGCCGCGGCCGCGTTGCCGCGCAGGGCGCCGAGCGCCGCGAGATCGTCGCGGCCGGGCCGGTGGCCGGCGCTCAGCGCTTCCGACAGGAGCGCCACATAGCCGACGGCCGTGCCGGGGAGGGCGGCGCGGTAGCGGGCGAGGTCGGCCAGCAGGAAAGCGCGCAGCCGGGCCCCCTCGCGCATCGCCTCGTCCAGCGACTCGGTGAGGCGGAGACAGTCCTGTACGTCCTCGGCGGAGGCGGGACGGGGATGAAGGGCAAGGTCGAGAGCGCGGCGGAGCACACGCAGCTCCTCCACGCCGAACGCCATGCCGCCGCGGGTTCCGTATGGCGTGGGCATAGGCCGACGATACGCGCTAATCGGACAAATTCGACATAAGGGCACGCGGTGTGGCGTGCGGGATGCCCGCACACCACCCGCACGCCACGCGCGTGACCGCGAACGCCCTCGTCAGCGGCCCGGGGGCCTCACATGCGCGACACGTTCCGCTCGTAGACCAGCCGGAGCCCGATGAGCGTCAGCCACGGCTCGTGCTCGTCGATCACCGTGGACTCCCCCAGCACCATCGGCGCCAGGCCGCCCGTGGCGATCACCGTCACGTCGTCCGGGTCGTCGGCCAGCTCCCGGGCGATACGGCTCACGACGCCGTCGACCTGCCCGGCGAACCCGTAGACGATGCCCGACTGCATGGCCTCGACCGTGTTCTTGCCGATCACGCTGCGCGGCCGGGCCACCTCGATCTTCCGCAGCATCGCCGCCTTGACGCCCAGCGCCTCGACGGAGATCTCGATGCCGGGCGCGATGACCCCGCCGACGTACTCCCCGCGCGCGGAGACCGCGTCGAAGGTCGTCGCGGTGCCGAAGTCCACGACGACCGCCGGACCGCCGTACAGCTCGTTCGCCGCCACCGCGTTGATGATGCGGTCGGCGCCGACCTCCTTGGGGTTGTCGAAGAGGATCGGCACACCCGTCTTGACGCCGGGCTCGACCAGGACGGCCGGCACGTCGCCGTAGTAGCGGCGGGTGACCTCGCGCAGTTCGTGCAGCACCGACGGCACGGTCGCGCAGATGGCGATGCCGTCGATGCCGTCGCCCAGGCCGTCGCCGAGCAGCGGGTGCATGCCCATCAGGCCCTGCAGGAGCACCGCCAGCTCGTCCGCGGTGCGGCGCGCGTCCGTGGAGATGCGCCAGTGCTCGACGATGTCCTCCCCGTCGAACAGGCCCAGGACGGTGTGCGTGTTGCCGACGTCGATCGTCAGGAGCATGGCCGTTACTCCGCCTCGCGCAGGTCCAGGCCGATGTCCAGGATCGGCGAGGAGTGAGTCAGTGCCCCCACGGCGAGGTAGTCCACGCCGGTCTCCGCGTACGCCCGGGCGGTGTCCAGGGTGAGGCGGCCGGACGCCTCCAGCAGGACCCGCCCGCCGACGACGCCCACGGCCTCCGCGCACTCGCCGGGCGTGAAGTTGTCCAGCAGGACCAGGTCGGCGCCGGCCTCGACGACCTCGCGGAGCTGGTGCAGGGTGTCGACCTCGACCTCGATCGGCACGTCCGGGAAGGCCTCCCGTACGGCCTTGAAGGCCTGCGCGACGCCCCCGGCGGCGACCACGTGGTTGTCCTTGACCAGGGCGGCGTCGGACAGGGACATACGGTGGTTCACGCCGCCGCCGCACCGCACGGCGAACTTCTCCAGGGACCTGAGGCCCGGCGTCGTCTTGCGGGTGTCGCGCACCTTGGCCTTGGTGCCCTCCAGGACGTCCGCCCACGCGCGCGTGGCGGTCGCGATGCCGGACAGGCGGCACAGCAGGTTGAGCGCGCTGCGCTCGGCGGTCAGCAGGTCACGCGTGCGCGTGGTGACCGACAGCAGCCTCTGCCCGGCCTCCACCCGGTCGCCGTCGTCGACGTGGCGCTCGACCTCGAACTCGTCCGTGCAGACGACCGAGAGCACCGCCTCGGCCACCCTGAGGCCCGCCACCACGCCGGCCTCGCGCGCGGTGAAGTCGCCGGTGGCGACGGCCTCCTCGGGGATGGTCGCGACCGTCGTCACGTCCACGCCGTGGTCGAGGTCCTCCTGGATGGCGACGTTGGCGATGTCCTCGACCTCCAGGGGGTCGAGTCCGGCGTCGGCCAGGAGCTGGGCGAGCGCGGGGTCCAGCCCGCACTCCAGGTACTCCTCGTCGCCGTCCGCGCCGCCGCAGGCACAGCCGTCGCCACAGCCGTCGGTCGGGGCGAGGGGAAGGTCGTCGGTGCTCACTTGTGTCACTGCTCCTGGGAACGCTGGGGCGCGGGGGCCTCGGGGCGGGTCGGGGGGAAGTCTGCGGTGTCGGTGGTGTGCAGGACCAGCGAGCGGTCCGGATTCAGCCGTACGACGATGTGGCGGCGCCAGTGGGTGTCGTCGCGCTCGGGGCGGTCCTCGCGCCAGTGGCAGCCGCGGGTCTCCTCGCGCAGCCGCGCGGCGGCGACCAGGACGCGGGCCACGCACAGGAGGTTGGTGGCCTCCCAGGTGTCGACGCCCGGCTCGGCCGTCTTGCCGTTCTCCGCGAGGGCGTCGCGGGCGTCGGTGTGCAGTTGCTGGAGCCGGTCGGCGGCCTTGGCGAGGGAACCGGCGGAGCGCAGCACGCCCGCGCCCTCGGTCATGATCCGCTGGATCGCGAACCGGGCCTCCGGGGCGAGCAGGGGGTGCGCGGGCTTCTCCGGCTGCGCGACGGGCGCCGGCACACGCGCGTGGAAGGCGTCGTCCGCCCGGGCGGCGGCGATGTCGGCGGCGATGCGCTCGGCGTAGACCAGGCCCTCCAGCAGGGAGTTGGAGGCGAGCCGGTTGGCGCCGTGCACACCGGTGCAGGCGACCTCGCCGCACGCGTACAGCCCGGGGACGGTGGTCCGCCCGTGGGAGTCGGTGCGCACGCCCCCGGAGGCGTAGTGGGCGGCCGGGGCGACCGGGACGGGCTCGGTGACCGGGTCGATGCCGTGGGCGCGGCAGGCGGCCAGGATGGTCGGGAAGCGGTGCTCCCACATCTGGGCGCCGAAGTGCCGGGCGTCGAGGAACATGTGCTCGGCGTCCTGCTCCTGCATCCGGCGCGTGATGCCCTTGGCGACGATGTCCCGCGGCGCCAGCTCGGCCAGTTCGTGCTGCCCCACCATGAAGCGCACGCCGTCGGCGTCGACCAGGTGGGCGCCCTCGCCGCGTACGGCCTCGGAGACCAGCGGCTGCTGGCCCTCGGCGTCCGGGCCGAGGAAGAGCACGGTCGGGTGGAACTGCACGAACTCCAGGTCCGAGACCTCGGCGCCGGCGCGCAGCGCGAGCGCCACCCCGTCGCCGGTCGACACGGACGGGTTCGTGGTCGCGGAGAACACCTGGCCCATGCCGCCGGTGGCGAGGACCACGGCGGGGGCGTGCACGGCGCCCACGCCGTCGTGCTGGCCCTCGCCCATCACGTGCAGGCTCACACCCGCGGCGCGGCCCCCGGCGTCCGTGAGCAGGTCCAGCACGAGCGCGTTCTCGATCGTCCGCATCCCCCGTGCGCGCACCGCCTCGACGAGCGCCCGGGAGATCTCCGCGCCGGTCGCGTCGCCTCCCGCGTGCGCGATGCGGCGGCGGTGGTGGCCGCCCTCACGGGTGAGCTGGATGCCGCCCGCGTCGTCGGTGTCGAAGTGCGCGCCGGTGGAGATCAGCCGCCGTACGGCGTCGGGTCCCTCGGTGACGAGGAGCCGCACGGCCTCCTCGTCGCACAGGCCCGCGCCCGCCACCAGCGTGTCGTCCCGGTGCTGCTCGGGGGTGTCGCCCTCTCCGAGGGCCGCGGCGATGCCGCCCTGGGCCCAGCGGGTGGAGCCGTCGTCCAGCCGGGCCTTGGTGACGACGACCGTCCGCAGGCCGGCGGCCTCGCAGCGCAGCGCCGCGGTCAGCCCGGCGACGCCGGAGCCGACGACCACGACGTCCGCGGAGATGGACCACCCGGGCGCGGGCGCGTGCAGTCGTATGCCTGTGCTGGTCACGAGGCGGCTCCGAAGGTGAGGGGGAGGTTGTCGATCAGCCGGGTCGCGCCGACCCGGGCGGCGACGGCGAGGACGGCCTCGCCGGTGAAGTCGTCCCCGATCTCGGTGAAGTCGGACGGGTCGACGAGGGCCAGGTAGTCCAGTTCGAGCGGCGGGTCGAGGCGGGCGGCCTCGTCGAGGACCAGGCGGGCGGCCGCGCGTACGGCCGCCGCGGCGCCCGGGACGGCCTTGGCGACGGCGGCGGCGTCGGCCGCCGCGCGGGACTCGCCGAGGGCGCTGAGGGCCTCGGCACGCGCGCGCGTGGAGGGCACCTCGCGGGCCCGCGCGCGCAGCGCCTCCTGCGCGGCGTGCCGGTCGCGGCCCGCGAACAGGGCCTGGGACAGGGCGAGGGCGGTGCGCCGCTCCTGGACGGAGAGGTAGCGGTTGCGGCTGGAGAGGGCGAGGCCGTCGTCCTCGCGCACGGTCGGCACGCCCACGATCTCGACGCCGAAGTTCAGGTCGCGCACCATGCGGCGGATCAGGGCGAGCTGCTGGGCGTCCTTCTGGCCGTACAGCGCCACGTCGGGGCGGGTGAGGTGGAGCAGCTTGGCGACGACGGTGAGCATGCCGTCGAAGTGGCCGGGGCGCGAGGCGCCCTCCAGGCGCTCGCCCATGGGACCCGCGGTGACGCGGACCTGGGGCTCGCCGCCCGGGTAGACCTCCTCCACCGCGGGGGCGAACACGGCGTCGGCACCGGCCTGCTCGGCGACCTTGAGGTCGGCCTCCAGGGTGCGCGGGTAGCGGTCCAGGTCCTCGCCCGCGCCGAACTGGAGCGGGTTCACGAAGACGGTGACCACGACCTCGCCCGCGGGCCCGGCGATCTCCCGGGCGCCGCGGACGAGGGTGGCGTGGCCCTCGTGCAGGGCGCCCATGGTCATCACGACGGCGCGGCGGCCGTGACGCACGCGCGCGTGCAGCTCGTCGGCGGTGCGCAGCAGTGCTGTGGTCATCGGGCGCTCCCTTCGGTCCCGTCGGTCCCCTCGGCGAGGACGCCCAGCAGGTCCTCGGCCAGCTCCGGCTTCAGCAGCCCCTGGGCGAGGGCCCGGTCGGCGGTGGCGCGGGCCATCGCCAGATAGCCGGCGACGGTCTGCGGGGCGTGCCGGCGCAGCTCGGCGACATGGGCGGCGACGGTGCCGGCGTCCCCACGCGCGACGGGCCCGGTGAGCGCCGCGTCACCGGAGCGCAGGGCGTTGTCCAGGGCGGCGCCGAGCAGCGGGCCGAGCATCCGGTCGGGCGCCTCGACACCGGCCTCGCGCAGCAGCTCCATGGACTGGGCGACCAGCGTCACCAGGTGGTTGGCGCCCAGCGCGAGCGACGCGTGGTACAGCGGGCGCATCTCCTCGGCGACCCACTCCGGCTCGCCGCCCATCTCGATGACGAGGGCCTCGGCGGCCAGCCGCAGCTCCTCGGGGGCGGTGACCCCGAAGGAGCAGCCGGCCAGCCGCTGCACGTCCACGGGCGTGCCGGTGAAGGTCATCGCCGGGTGCAGGGCCAGCGGCAGCGCGCCCGCGCGCAGGGCGGGGTCCAGCACCTGGGCGCCGTACCGCCCGGAGGTGTGCACGAGGAGCTGCCCCGGCCGCACGGCGCCGGTCTCGGCGAGGCCCGCGACGAGCCCGGGCAGAGCGTCGTCGGGGACGGTCAGAAGCACCAGCTCGGCCCGCTCCAGCACCTCGGCGGGCGGGACGAGGGGCACGTCGGGGAGCATGAGGGCGGCCCGTCGCCGGGAGGCGTCGGAGACGCCGGAGACGGCGACCGGGCGGTGCCCGGCGAGCTGGAGGGACGCGGCCAGCGCGGGGCCCACCCGGCCGGCGCCGACGACGCCGACGGTGAGCCGCGCGGGGCGGTCCCTGGGGTCTGGCTGTTGGCTTGTACTCACGCGACGGCGGCCTTCCCGTTCCAGTCCGCTCCGGGTACCGGACGATTTCTCGTCATGTTAACGCGATTGGTTCGAGAGGCGTTCGGTTGTCCACAGGCTGTGGGTTTCCCCACGGCCCCGGCGCGGAATCCCGCACTCCCGGACGGAAAACGCGGTGCCCGCCCAACCGGACCCACGGGATGATCCCGTGCATGAGCGACAGGGTGCGGCAGGACATACGGCAGGAAGATCCGCAGTCGGACGAAGAACGACACAAACAGCTTCGCGCACGGCGCGCGAACGCGTACCGCAGCGCGAAGCACGTGCTCGCGCGCCCCGGCTTCCTCGGCACGCTCCGGGAGCGGCTGGCGGTGCTGGACGGGGCACGGGACCTGTACGACCTCGACACGGCGTCGGACATGTACGGCAACGGCATCGTCGAGGCCCTGGAGGAGAAGGTCGCCGGGCTGCTCGGCAAGGAGGCGGCCGCCTTCTTCCCGACGGGGACGATGGCCCAGCAGGTCGCCCTGCGCTGCTGGGCGGGCCGCACCGGGAGCACGACCGTCGCGCTGCACGCGCTGGCCCACCCCGAGATGCACGAGCGGCATGCGTTCAGTCAGGTCAGCGGCCTGCGCCCGGTGCAGGTGACCAGCGAGCCACGGCTACCCACGGCTGCCGAAGTACGCGACCTGGACGAGCCGTTCGGGGCGCTGATGCTGGAACTGCCGCTCAGGGAGGCGGGTTTCGTCCTGCCCACCTGGGAGGAGCTCACCGGGGTCGTCGAGGCGGCGCACGAGCGTGACGCGGTGGTGCACTTCGACGGCGCGCGCCTGTGGGAGTCCACCGTCCACTTCGGCCGCCCGTTGCACGAGATCGCCGACCTCGCCGACAGCGTGTACGTGTCCTTCTACAAGTCCCTCGACGGCTACGGCGGCGCGGCGCTCGCCGGCCCGAGGGCGCTGGTGGAGGAGGCCAGGACCTGGCGGCACCGGTACGGCGGCCTGATGTTCCAGCAGTTCCCGACCGCCCTGTCCGCGCTCGCCGGCCTGGAACGGGAGCTGCCCCGGCTGCCCGGGTACGTGCGGCAGGCGCGCGTGGTGGCCGCGGCGCTGGGCGAGGGCTTCGCGGCGGCCGGGCTGCCCTGGACACGCGTCCACCCGGCCGAGCCGCACACGCACGACTTCCAGGTCTGGCTGCCGTACGACGCCGACACGGCCGCGCTCGCCGCGATCCGGACGGCGGAGGAGACCGGCGTGATGCTCTTCGCCCACGGCTGGGACGCCAAGGGCCCGGGCCTGGCCTGCACCGAGGTCTACGTGCGGGCCGCCGGCCTGGAGTGGAGCGCGGACGACGTCAGGTCGGCGGCCGCCGAGTTCACGGCCCGGCTGACGGAGGAGGCGGCGCAGCAGGGGTGAGGTAGCAGGCGGGGCGGGCAGGGGTGAGGGAGCAGGCGGGGCGGCAGGGGCGGCGGACGGCCCCGGTGGGGCCGCCCGAGCGGGGGCTTGACGGCGACGGCTGCTGACGGCGCGTCGGTTGACGGCCCTCGTCAATCGGCGGCCGCGTTGTCGGTGGCGGGGTGCACCATGAGGGCATGAGCGTGCGCATCGACATCGCGGGGCTGCGGCCGGAGAACATCGTCGTTGCGCCCTCGCCCCTGGCCGAGCTGGGCATGGCGCTGCACGCGCTGTCCGAGCCGGGGCACCATCCGGGCCTCCAGGGCTGGGTGACGGCGGTGACCGCCCGGCTCGACTGCCATCTGGCCGACCGGACGTGCGAGGCCGACTTCCTGTGGCGGACCACGTTCTCCGACCTCTTCCAGCCGTACGCGGGCATACCGGGTGGCACCACCCTGCCCGGCGAGACCCTCGCCGAGGACCTGGACCTGCTGGACAAGCTGTCCGACGAGCAATTCGTGGACGCGGCCCTGGAGTTCACCTGCGCGCTCTCCTACGGCACCCCCGGCGCCGGGCCGCTCGCCGACGCCGGCCTGCGCCGCCGCGCCCTGGATCTGGCCGCCGCGCGCGGACCCCGCCAGCTGCGCTTCAGCGAGCGGCTGCTCGCCGACCCGCCCCGCATCAGAGCCTGGCTGCGGCAGTTCCTCCAGGACTGCGACGAGGCGTTCTTCGCGGAGACCTGGGCCCGGCTGCGCCACCAACTGGCCTCGGACGCCCGGCACAAGACGGAGCTGCTGCGACGCAAGGGCCTCGCCGAGGCGCTGGCCGCGGTGTCCCCGGCGGTCACGCTGGAGGAGGACGCCGGGCGGATCACCGTCGACAAGCTGGGCGAGGGCCGCACCGCCACGGCGGGCGGCGGCCTGCTGCTGGTGCCGACGAGTCTGGGCCGGCCGCATCTGATGGTGCTGCACCGGTACGGCTGGCAGCCGGTGCTGCACTACCCCGTCGGCTCCCCCGAGCTCGCCGCCCCGCCCTCGGTGGAGCAGCTGACCCTGCGGATGACCGCCCTGTCCCACCCGGTGCGGATGCGGCTGTGCCGGAGTCTGGCCCGCAGCGCCTTCACCACCGGCGAGCTGACCCAGGTGCACGGCATGACGGCGCCCGAGATATCCCGGCACCTGAGCGTGCTGAAGAAGGCGGGCCTGGTCACCACCCGCCGCCGCGGCCGCTACGTTCTCCACCAGCTGGACGTCGCCACGGTGGCGCGGCTCGGCAGCGACTTCCTCGAAGGGATCCTCAGGTAGCGGTTCGGAGCTCACCCGCGGAATCCTCGGACAGCGGCAGGAGCTCACCCGCGGCCGCTGACATCCTCCGGCAGAAGAGCGGGGCGGCCCAGTCAGTCGAACCGGATGTGCTTGACACCGACCTTCGCCTGCCTGATCCGGGTCCGCAGCGCTCCCCCGCGGTGCGGCGTCAGCGTCAGCCCGGCCAGCACGGCGATCCGGTCCGCGGTCTTCGGCACGGTCGAGTGGTCCGTCCACAGATGCTCGGCGAACTCCGGCTCGCGCAGCCGCTCCAGGCAGTGGTCGAGCTGCCGTACGGCCCATGTCTCCCGGCCCAGCCCGGCGCCCTTCCCGCCGACGTACCGCAGGGCCTGCCCGAAGCCGCGCTCCCGCAGCCGCCGCAGGACGGTCTCCCGTTCCGCGAGGAGCGTGAAGTGGTGGACGGGGTGGCCGAGTTCGCGCAGCCGGCCGACCGTCTCCGCGAAGCAGTCGGGGTCGGTGACCGTCATGGGGACGATCACCACGCCGTCGTGCCGGGCCAGGGTCAGGTCGAGGACCTCGACCACGCCCTGCCGCCAGGAGGCCAAGTCCTGGAAGTCTCCGCGCAGTTCGGGCGGCAGCATCCGGCGCAGGCCGAAACCGGCGTGCTCGGGGTCGCAGATGACGCTGCCGGGCAGGCGGCGCTGGATCTCGTGTGCGGTCTGCGTTTTTCCGCCGCCGAAGGGGCCGTTGATCCACAGGAGCATGCGCCGAACCCTACCGACGGCGGCCGGCGCGGTCAGCCGTGTCCGCCGGCCCGGACGAGCCCCGTCTCGTAGGCCAGCACCACCACCTGCACCCGGTCCCGCAGACCGAGCTTGGTCAGGATGCGGCCCACGTGCGTCTTCACGGTCGCCTCCGACAGCACCAGCCGGGCCGCGATCTCGCCGTTCGACAGACCCTGCGCGACCAGCACCATGACCTCACGCTCACGCTCGGTGAGCCGCTCCAGCTCCTTGTGCCGGGGCTCCTTGGCGCCGCTGGGCAGCATGGGCGCGAAGCGGTCGAGCAGCCGGCGGGTGGTGGAGGGCGCGACGACGGCGTCGCCGCTGTGCACGGCGCGGATCGCGGCGAGCAGGTCGCCGGGCGGCACGTCCTTGAGCATGAAGCCGGAGGCGCCCGCCTTCAGTCCGGAGAAGGCGTACTCGTCGAGGTCGAAGGTGGTCAGGATGAGCACCTTGGGCGGGTCGGGCTCCGCACAGACCCGGCGGGTGGTCTCCACGCCGTCCAGCTTCGGCATCCGCACGTCCATGAGGATCACGTCGACCTCGGCCGCGCGCAGCACCTGGAGGGCCTCGACGCCGTCGCCCGCCTCCGCGACGACCTCCATGTCCGGCTGGGCGGCGAGCACCATCCGGAACCCGGTGCGCAGCAGCACCTGGTCGTCGACGAGCATCACGCGGATCGTCATCGGGGCCTCTTCCATGTCCATCGGTCGTCGGCGGGTGGGGCGTGCCAGGTGTCAACAGGGGGCGTGCGGGGGGCGTCAGTGCGCCGGTTTGAGGGGCAGCAGGACGCTGATGCGGAATCCTCCGCCGGGGCGCGGGCCGGCGTCCAGGGTGCCGCCCACCATGCCGACGCGTTCCCGCATCCCGATCAGGCCGTGCCCCTGGCCGTCGGCGCCGCCCTCCTCGTACAGCTCGTGCGGGGCGCCCTTGCCGTCGTCCTCGACGAGCAGGCCGAGGCCGTCGTCGAAGTAGACGAGGCGCACGCTCGCCCCCGCGTCGGGGCCGCCGTGCTTGCGCGTGTTGGTCAGCGCTTCCTGGACGATCCGGTACGCGGTGAGCTCGACGCCGCTGGGCAGCGGGCGCGGGGTGCCCTCGACCCGGAAGTCGACGGGCAGCCCGGAGCCGCGGCACTGCTGGACGAGGTCCTCGATCTGCCCGACGTCGGGCTGGGGGACGTACTCGCCCACCTCCTGGTGCTCGCCGGTGCGCAGTACGCCCAGTAGGCGGCGCATCTCGGCGAGGGCCTGGCGGCCGGTGGAGGAGATGGTCTCCAGGGCCTTCTTCGCCTGGTCGGGGGCGGCGTCGAGGACGTAGGCGGCGCCGTCGGCCTGCACCACCATCACCGAGACGTTGTGCGCGACCACGTCGTGCAGCTCGCGCGCGATCCGGGCGCGCTCGGCGGCGACCGCGACCTTGGACTGCGCCTCGCGCTCCTTCTCCAGACGGGCGGCGCGCTCCTCCAGCTGCGCGAAGTAGGCGCGGCGGGTGCGCATCGAGTCGCCGAGCACCCAGGCGAGGGCGAACGGCACCGTCTGGAAGACGGCTATCGCGACGTCGCCCAGGACGCTCGTGTGCTGCGCCGGCCAGCGCATCTGCGCCAGGGTCGCCGCGCTCAGGCCGCCCACCAGGGCGAACCGGGAGGCCCAGCGGGCGCCGATCGCGGCGACCGTGTAGACGATCACCAGCAGGGCGAAGTCGGCGACGGTGGTCTGGACGCCCAGGACCAGCTGGGCCACGCCCGTCGCCGCCGCCAGGACCAGCATCCGCTCCGGCATACGGCGGCGCAGCGCGACGACCGCGCTCAGGACGGCGGACACGCCCAGTGCCGCACCGAGGGATCCGTGGTGGTCCGGCGCCCCGTTGACGCTCGATACGCTCACGCCGGAGATCCCGAGCAGGGCGAGGGCCCAGAAGCCGTCGACCCACATCGGGTGCCTGCGGAGGAAGTCATAGAGGCGCTGCACGTAACCCAGAGTAGGGAAGCGTGGTGTGTGCAGGGGTCAACCGGAGGATCGATCCGCACGCGGCCCTCGTACTCCCCAAGGTGGATGCCGTGATCACCTGGGCGCCTAGTCTGGCGGGGTGGCGGACGACACGACGGACAGCGCGGGGGACGGCACGGACGGCGCTGGGCACGACTCGGATCGCGCCGGGCACGACTCAGCGGGCGGCGGGCGTGTGACGGGCGGACCGGCCCCCGACTGGCGGGGCTGGCGGGCCGCGGCCGAGGCGGCGCTCTACGGGCCGGGCGGCTTCTACCGGCGCCCGGAGGGCCCGGCCGGGCACTTCCGCACCTCCGTGCACGCCTCGCCGCTGTTCGCGCGGGCCGTGGCGCGGCTGCTGTGCCGGGTGGACGAGGCGCTGGGGCGGCCGGCGACGCTCGACTTCGTCGACATGGCGGCCGGGCGCGGGGAGCTGACCCGCGCGGTGCTCGCCGCGCTGCCCGCCGACGTGGCGGCCCGCACGCGGCCGTCTGCCGTCGAGATCGCCGCCCGGCCCGCGGGACTCGACCCGCGGGTGGCGTGGCGGACCGAGATCCCCCGGGGGATCACCGGACTGCTGTTCGCCAACGAGTGGCTGGACAACGTACCGGTGGAGGTCGCCGAGGTGGACTCCGCCGGCGTGCCCCGGCTCGTCCTCGTACGCCGGGACGGCACCGAGCGGCTCGGGGAGCCGCTCCCGGAGCCAGAGGCGGAGTGGCTGGCGCGGTGGTGGCCGCTGCCGGCCGAGCAGGGCCTGCGCGCGGAGATCGGCCTGCCCCGGGACGAGGCCTGGGCCGCCGCGGCGTCCCGTGTCGAGCGGGGCCTGGCCGTCGCGGTCGACTACGCGCACACCGCGGGCGCCCGGCCGCCCTTCGGGACCCTCACCGGGTTCCGGGAGGGCCGCGAGACCGCCCCCGTGCCCGACGGGTCGTGCGACCTCACCGCGCACGTCGCGCTCGACGCGTGTGCCGCGGCCGGTCCCCCGGGGGCGCGTCTGCGCACTCAGCGCGACGCGCTGCACGCCCTCGGCATCACGGGCGCACGCCCCTCACTCGCCCTCGCCTCCACACACCCCGCGGAGTACGTGCGCGCCCTCGCGCAGGCCGGCGAGGCCGCCGAGCTCACCGCGGCCGACGGCCTGGGCGGCTTCGGCTGGCTCTGCCGGGCGGTGGGCATCGCCGACCCGCTCCCCGGCTGACCGCCCGGTCCCATGTGCCCCGGTCGGCCTACCCCGGCCGGCGGCCCCGGCCACGCGCGCGGCCGGCCGCCGCGGCCTACTTGTCGATGTCCCCGACCACGAAGAACATCGAGCCCAGGATCGCCACCATGTCCGCGACCAGCGTGTTCGGCAGCAGTTCGGTGAGGGCCTGGATGTTGTTGTAGGACGCCGAGCGCAGCTTGAGCCGGTACGGGGTCTTCTCGCCCTTGCTGACGAGGTAGTAGCCGTTGATGCCGAGCGGGTTCTCGGTCCACGCGTACGTGTGCCCCTCGGGCGCCTTCAGCACCTTCGGCAGCCGCTGGTTGATCGGGCCGGGCGGCAGCCCGGCGAGCCGGTCCAGGCAGGCGTCGGCGAGGTCGAGCGCGTTGTGCGTCTGCTCCAGCAGGCACTCGAAGCGGGCGAGGCAGTCGCCCTCGGTCCGGGTCACCACCTTCAGGGTGTCCCGCAGCTCCCCGTACGCCAGGTACGGCTCGTCGCGCCGCAGGTCGAAGTCGACACCGGAGGCGCGCGCGATCGGCCCGCTCACGCCGTAGGCGTGCACGGTCTCCGGCGTCATCACCCCCACGCCCCGGGTGCGGCCCCGGAAGATCTCGTTGCCGAGCACCAGGTCGTCGAAGACGTCCATGCGGGAGCGCACCGCGGCGACCGCGGCACGCGCGCGGGTGGCCCATCCGGCCGGCAGGTCCTCCTTCAGGCCCCCGACGCGGTTGAACATGTAGTGCATCCGGCCGCCGGAGACCTCCTCCATGACGTTCTGGAGCACCTCGCGCTCCCGGAACGCGTAGAAGACCGGGGTGATGCCGCCGAGTTCCAGCGGGTACGAGCCGAGGAACATCAGGTGGTTGAGCACCCGGTTCAGCTCCGCGAGCAGCGTGCGCGTCCACACCGCGCGCTCGGGCACCTCCATGCCGAGCATGCGCTCCACGCCGAGGACCACGCCCAGCTCGTTGGAGAAGGCCGACAGCCAGTCGTGGCGGTTGGCGAGCATGATGATCTGACGGTAGTCGCGCGCCTCGAACAGCTTCTCCGCGCCGCGGTGCATGTAGCCGATCACCGGCTCCGCGTGCCTGATGCGCTCGCCGTCCAGCACCAGCCTGAGCCGCAGCACGCCGTGCGTGGAGGGGTGCTGGGGGCCGATGTTGAGGACCATGTCGGTGCTCTCCGCGGCACCGCCGATCCCGACCGTGGTCTCCGTCGTAGGAGTCATGGACACAGTCTCCCCTACGTACGCTTGCGCCATGGAGACGGGGAGCCAGGAGAACGCGCGGGAGGCGGAGGGCCGAACCGCGGGCCGGCCGGAGGACCGGCCGGTGGGAGGTTCGCGGGGCGGTGCGGGGAACGACTCCGGGAGCGGGCCGGCGCCCGGACCGGGGGGTGAGCCGGTGTGGACCGGGCTGCCGCCGGGGCTGTTGCGGATGCGGCGGCTGCTGCTGGTGGTGTGGCTGGGGCTGATCGCCGTGGTCCTCGGGCCGCTGCTGGGGGTGCTCGCCGGTCCCGCCTGGGCCGCGTTCGCGCTGCTGCCCCTGGCCCTGACGGCGTGGGGCTGGGTGCTGCTCGGCCGGAACTGGCGCTCCTGGCGGTACGCCGAGCGGGACGACGACCTGCTGATCAGCCGGGGTGTGCTGTGGCGCGAGGAGACCGTCGTGCCGTACGGGCGGATGCAGCTGGTGGAGGTCACCTCCGGACCCGTCGAGCGGCACTTCGGGCTGGCCACCGTGCAGCTGCACACGGCCGCCGCCGCGACCGACGCGACCATCCCCGGCCTCGACCCGGACGAGGCCGAACGGCTGCGCGACCGGCTCACCGAGCTGGGCGAGGCACGATCGGCGGGGCTGTGACGGCCGCCGGGGACGAGCGGGCCGCGCCGGAGGGCGCCGGCCAGGTCCGCGACGGAGCCGACGAGGAACGTGCCGGGGGCGGGGTGATCGGGCGGACGGGGACCGAGGCCACCGAGCGGACAGCGGCCGACCGGGCAGCGGCCGGGGCGACCGGGCGGACGGGGGCCGGCGCGATCGAGCGGCGGCTGCATCCCGTGACACCGCTCAGGCGGGCCTGGGCGCCGGTCGCCGTGCTCGCCGGCTGGGCCGTGCACGACCCCGACCAGGCACAGCGGCAGCTCACGAGGCTGACGACGACCACCCTGCTGATCGGGCTCGCCGTCCTCGTCCCGGCCGCCGCCCTGTACGGCTTCCTCTCCTGGTGGTACACGCACTTCGCGGTCACCGACTCCGAACTGCGCACACGGACGGGCCTGGTGTTCCGCCGCACCGCGCACATCCGGCTCGAACGGATCCAGGCCGTCGACGTCACCCAGCCCCTGCTCGCCCGGGTCGCGGGCGTGGCGAAGCTCAAACTGGACGTCGTCGGCACGGACCGGAAGGACGAACTCGCCTTCCTCGGCCAGGACGAGGCCCGCGCCCTGCGCGCCGAACTGCTCGCCCGCGCGGCCGGTTTCGCCCCCGCGACCGCACGCGAGGTCGGCGAGGCACCCGCGCGGCGGCTGGTGCGCGTGCCGCCCCGCGTGCTCGCCGTGTCGCTGCTGCTGACCGGCGCGACCTGGGGCTCGCTGGTCGCCGCCGTCGTCGTACCGCCGGTGCTGTGGCTGGTGACCCACAGCCTGTGGACGGTGCTCGCCGTCGCGGTGCCGCTGGCCGGCGCGGCCGGGGCGAGCGGCGCGGGGCGCTTCGTCGGCGAGTACGACTGGACGGTGAGCGAGTCGCCGGACGGCCTGCGGATCGACCGGGGGCTGCTGGACCGTACGCACGAGACCGTGCCGCCGGGACGGGTGCAGACCGTGCGGATCGTGGAGCCGCTGCTGTGGCGGCGGCTCGGCTGGGTGCGGGTGGAGCTGGACGTCGCCGGGTCGTCGAACTCCGTTCTGCTGCCGGTGGCTCCGCGCCCGGTCGCCGAGTCGGTGGTCGCGCGGGTGCTGCCCGGGGTGACGGTGCCGGAGGCGGCCTCGGTGGCGCGGCCGCCCCGGCGGGCGGGGTGGTGCGCGCCGGTGTCGTGGCGGGGGTGCGGACTCGCCGTCACCGGCGCGGTGTTCGCCGCCCGGCACGGACTGCTGCGGCGGCGGCTGGCGCTCGTCCCGCACGCCAAGGTGCAGAGCGTACGGCTGACCCAGGGGCCGTGGGAGCGGCGGTGCGGGGTCGCGGACGTGCACGTGGACACCGGGGCCGGGCGGACGGTGACGGCGCGGCTGCGGGACTCCGGCGAGGCGGCGGAGCTGCTGCGGACCCAGGCGGAACGGTCACGGACCGGGCGGCGGGCGGCCCGCCCGGACCGGTGGATGGCCTGAACGCGACAGGCGCGGCGCCTTCCGGCACCGCGCCTGTCCTCCGCTCGGCCCGTCGGGCCGGCTCTTCCCCGCTCGGCCCGTCAGGCGGCCGGCTCCTCCCGCCCTGCCGCTTGTCCTTCGTCCGCTGCCCGCCGGCTCAGGACGCGGCGCTGCGCAGCCCCTGGACGTCGATCTGCTCCGTCTCGTCGTGGGCCGTCAGGTCGATGACCTGGCCCACGACGCCGGCATGCGGGTCCGCCGGTTTGAACTCGGCGTCGGACTCCGTCTTGTGCAGGGCGAGGGCCTCTTCGCCGACCACGTCGGCGAGGTCCTCGTTCTGGACGGCCGCCAGGTCGGCGGACGAAGCGCCCTTCTGCGTACCGAAGAAGTCGAAGCCGCCCTCGACGAGCGGACGCCGCGCGGGCGCCGCCGGCACGACGGCCACGGCGGTCGGCACGGTGAAGTGCCCCGCGGGCTGCTGCGCGGGCTTGGTCGGCGCGGCCTGCCGGGAGGTGGTGGCGGCCGCGTGCTCGTGCGCGTCGGCCGCCCCGGACTGCCCCTGCGGTTCGTCCTCCGCCGCGGGGGCCGGCACCCCGGCGGTACGGTCCGCCGCGGTCCCGGGCCTCGTCGCCGGATCGGCGGCGGCCGCGGGCGCCCCGGTCCCGGTCTTGACGGCGGCCGCCTTCACCACGTCCACTTTGGGCTTCGCCGCGTCCGCGTCAGCCGCGTCGGCGGTCGTCTTCGGCTCGTCCGCCTTCTTCGTGTCCGCGTCCGTCTTCGCCGCGTGCGCGGCCGTCTCGGCCGTGTCCGCGTCCGAATCCGCCGTGTGTGGCGCCGTCTCGGCCGTCTCCCCGTCCGTATCCGCCTGCGCCGTCTCGTGGCCGTCGACGTCCGCGTCGAAGCGGGACAGGGCGGCCCGGGCCCGCAGGAACAGGTGGGACCCAGCGGGCGAGAACACGGCGCCGGCCGCCGCCGGCTCGTCCCCCGCCGCCTCGGCCTCGGTGTCCTCCGCGCCGGCCCCCCGGGCCGGGTTCTCCCCGGCGCCGTCCGCCCCGGCGCCGGTCGCCCCGGCTTCGTCCGTCCCGGCTTCGGAATCGGTGGCCGCGCCGTCGGCGCCCGTGTCAACGATGTCAGCGTTCGCGGGCGCGGCCTCCGCACCGGCGTACGCCGGGCTGTCCGCCCGCTCCGTCCGGTCCGCCGGAGCGGGAGGCAGCGCGCGCGGGTCGGTCCCGGACTCGATCTCGAGCAGGCGGCGGCCCTCCAGGGCGCTGGCGCGCTCGGTCTCCGCCGTGGCGTACCGCCGCAGCAGCGCGGCGTGCTCGTTGCGCAGCCCGGCCAGCTCCGCCCGCTTCGCGCGCAGCTTCTGTTCGAGGCGGACGCGCAGCTCGCGCGACTCCTCCAGATCGGTCTCCAGTTCGGCGACCCGCTCCTCGAAGCGCCACTCGTCGCTCGCCCGCGCGCGCGTGAGGTCGGCGACCTGCTTGCCCGCCTGCGCGTCCCAGCGGCGCATGACGACCGCGCCGAGGACCGCCGTCGCCGCGGCGGCCGCGGCGAGGGAGCGCAGCACCATCGGTGTGGTGAACACCCAGGGTCCGAGGGCGCAGACGAGGGAGACGCCGGCGATCGCCGAAGGAGGCAGCAGCCTGTGCAGAGGTGGGGAATGGCGGTGACGTCCACGTGGCATGGCCAGAAACTTACCGCGCGTAGGCGAATCGCGGAGCCCCGGGCCGTAAAAAGCAGCCATACCGAAGCCTTCACAAGGCTTCAGGAGTTCCGGGCCCTTTTTCTCCCCTGCCTTCTCCCTGCCTACTCCCCCGTCTTCCGCCCTTCGACTTCTCCCGCTTCCGCCGATCCCGCCCTTCGCAAGATCGTTTTCAGCGGTCGCTCAGCTGCCCGCTCATCCACTGCAGCGTCCCCGGGATCTCGCGCCGCCAGGTGTTGAAGTTGTGCCCGCCGCTGTCGAGGATGATCGACGCGATCCGGGTCTTGTTCGTCGCCTTCACCGCGTCGACGAAGGCGAGCGTGGCCTTGTAGTCCGTCTCGCCGATCCTGCTGCTGGTAACCAGCAGCGAAGTGTCGGGAGCAGGTCGATGCTTGATGCTCCACCACAGGTCGGCACGATTCTTCAGTTCCTTGTTGCCATGGAAGAGATCACCCGTGGTGGGGTCGATCGGCGCCTTGTAGTAAGGGGAAAGGCCGGCGCCCGCGGCATACACCTCGGGATGGTGCATGGCGAGTTTCAGCGCGCAGTAACCGCCCGTGGAATCGCCGACGATGCCCCAGCTCCCCGGCTTCTTGCCTATGCGGTAGTGCGCGAGGAGGGCGTCGGGCAGGTCCCTGGCGAAGAACGACTCGGTCTGCGGCCCTCCCGGAATGTCCACGCACTCCGTGTCCCGCGGCGGCGCCACCGTCGGCCGCAGCATCACCAGGATCATCGGCTGCATCCGCCCGTCCTTCGCGAGCTCCTGCGCCGTGCGCGGATAGTTCAGCTTCGTCACGAGCGCCTGGGCGGTGCCCGGGTAGCCGGTGAGGACCACGGCCGCCGGGAACGTACGCGTGCGGTACTGCGGCTGGAAGTACTCCGGCGGCAGGTACACGAACGCGGGCGAGGCGATGCGGGTCGTACGGCCCATGATGTCGACCTTCTGGATCTGCCCGGCCACCTGCGGCCGCGACCCGCCCGACATGTTCATCTGCTGGGTGCCGATCACCTGGAGCGGTCCGGTGGTGCCGCCGGCCGTCGAGTGGTCGACGACGACCCCCTGGTCGGTCTCCTGCCCGAACAGGTCGGCCCAGGTCGCGTAGAACCCGAACGCCTGGTTCGCGGCGAGGGCGACGCAGGCGAAGAGCGCCAGCTGAGTGGCCAGCAGAAGACCGACACGCCCGCTGACGGACCGCCAGCTGCGGCGCGCCAGCTGCGGCCAGAGCCACACCGTGCCCACGAACAGCAGCACGGCCATCAGGACCGTCAGTACCAGCACTTTGTTGCTCGTGAGACCCATGGGCTCTTTCCTGCCTGCACTTCCCGCCCGGGCCCGCCGCCGCTTCCTTCGCGAGGGCTTGCCCCGGCCTTTCCCTTGCCTTTGACCCGACTTTCCGAAGGGGAGTGAACCTCTCTCCCCGAGACACCGTCCTAGAGGGCGCAATGTCGCCGGATGCCCGGATCGGCACCGGATTCAAGGTCTCTCGCAGAACTACGGGATGCGATGTCTGTCAGGATAGATGGGGAAATGTCAGCTGGGGTTCCGGGCCGATCACGTCGTGTGCGCCGCGCCCTGCGCGGCCCGCGCCCCGAGGCCGTCCCCGCTCTGGTGGGCAGGGCCTGCTCCGTCGTGGGCCTCCTGGACATCGCCGCGGGTGTGTTCCCCCGCTTCCGGCACAGCCGTATGCACGCCATCGCCGAGGTACTGCCGGGCTCCTTCGGCCCCTTCGCCGCGGCGCTCTCACTCAGCGCGGGTGTGCTCCTGCTGCTCCTCGCACACGGCCTGAAACGGCGCAAGCGCCGGGCGTGGCGCGCGGCCGTGGCCCTGCTGCCGGCCGGCGCGGCCGCGGAGTTCGTCTACCGTCACTCCGTCATCGGAGTGGTCATCTCCGCCGCCCTGCTCGCTCCACTGCTCATCCACCGGGCCGAGTTCGGCGCCCTGCCCGACCCGCGCAGCCGGTGGCGGGCCCTGGCCAACTTCGTCCTCATGAGCGCCGGTTCGCTGGCCCTCGGGATGGTCATCGTCAGCGTCCACCCGCACCGCATGGTCGGCAACCCGAGCGTGGCCGACCGGCTGACCCACGTGGTCTACGGCCTGGTCGGCTTCGAGGGGCCGGTCAGCTACCAGGGCAACACCTCCTGGACCGTCGCCATCTCCCTCGGCGCCCTCGGCTGGCTCACCGCGGTCACCACGGTCTATCTCGCCTTCCGCCCCGAACACCCCGCCGCCCGCCTGACGGAGGAGGACGAGACGCGGCTGCGCGCCCTGCTCGCCAAGCACGGCGCCCGCGACTCCCTCGGCCACTTCGCACTGCGCCGCGACAAGGCGGTCGTCTTCTCCCCCAGTGGCAAGGCGGCCGTCACCTACCGCGTGGTCTCCGGCGTGATGCTCGCCAGCGGCGACCCGATCGGCGACGTCGAGGCCTGGCCGGGCGCCATAGAGCGCTTCATGGACGAGGCCAAGGCGCACTCCTGGACGCCCGCCGTCATGGGCTGCTCCGAGACCGGCGGCGAGGTATGGACCCGGGAGACCGGCCTGGACGCCCTGGAACTGGGCGACGAGGCGGTGGTGGACGTCGCGGATTTCTCGCTCGCCGGACGCGCGATGCGCAACGTCCGCCAGATGGTCAAGCGCATCGAGCGGGCCGGCTACGAAACCCGGGTACGGCGCATCCGTGACCTCGGCGACGCCGAACTGGACCGCATCCGGCGGGCCGCGGAGGACTGGCGCGGCACCGACACCGAACGCGGCTTCTCCATGGCGCTGGGCCGCATCGGCGACCCCGCCGACGGCGACTGCCTCATCGCCACCGCCCACAAGACCGACGACGAGCCCGGCCCCTACGGCGATCTGAAGGCGATCCTGCACTTCGTGCCCTGGGGCACCGACGGCGTCTCCCTGGAGCTGATGCGGCGCGACCGCGCCGCCGACCCGGGCATGAACGAGCTGCTCATCGTCGCCGCCCTCCAGGCCGCGCCGAAGTTCGGCGTCCAGCGGATCTCCCTCAACTTCGCCATGTTCCGCTCGGCCCTCGCCCGCGGCGAGAAGATCGGCGCGGGCCCGGTGCTGCGCGCCTGGCGCGGGCTGCTGGTGTTCCTCTCCCGCTGGTTCCAGATCGAGTCGCTGTACAAGTTCAACGCCAAGTTCCAGCCCCGCTGGGAACCGCGCTTCGTCGTCTACCGCGCCTCCTCCGACCTGCCTCGGATCGGCTTCGCCGCCATGCAGGCGGAGGGCTTCGTCAGCCTCGCCCTGCCGCTGCCCCGCTTCCTGCGCCGCCGCACGGCCGCCGCGCGCCCGTGCCCGCACGCGGTGGCGGAGCGGGACGTGCGCGCGGCGTGAACCGGCCCGGGCCCGGGCGCAGGCCGCCGCCCCTCCGGCGCCGAGGTCCACGCCAGGGCCCGGGCGGCGGGAAGTCACGACGCCCGGGCCGCGGGAAGTCACGGCCGCACCCTGGGCCTACGCTGAACGTATGAACAACCAGAGCGGGCGCGGCCGAGTGGCGGGACTTCCGGCATGGGACCGCTGCGCGGTCATGGGGGTCGTGAACGTCACCCCCGACTCCTTCTCCGACGGCGGCCGCTGGTTCGACACGACCGCCGCCGTCAAGCACGGCCTCCACCTGGTCGCCGAGGGCGCCGACCTCGTCGACGTCGGCGGCGAGTCCACCCGCCCCGGCGCCACCCGCGTGGACGAGGCCGAGGAACTGCGGCGCGTCGTCCCGGTCGTCCGCGGCCTCGCCTCCGAGGGCGTCACCATCTCCGTCGACACCATGCGCGCCTCCGTCGCCGAGCAGGCCCTCGCCGCCGGCGCCGCGCTGGTGAACGACGTCAGCGGCGGCCTCGCCGACCCCGCCATGATCCCCGTCGTGGCGGACGCCGGCGCCCCCTTCGTCGTCATGCACTGGCGCGGCTTCCTTCAGGGCGGCAACGTCCACGGGTCCTACGAGGACGTCGTCACCGAAGTCGCCGACGAGCTCCGCACGCGCGTCGAGGCCGTCCTGGCGGGCGGCATCGCCCCCGACCGCGTCGTCGTCGACCCCGGCCTCGGCTTCTCCAAGGAGGCCGAGCACGACCTCGCGCTCCTGGCCCACCTCGACCGCCTGCGCGCCCTCGGCCACCCCGTCCTGGTCGCCGCCTCCCGCAAGCGGTTCCTCGGCCGCGTCCTGGCCGGCCCCGAGGGTGCCCCGCCCCCCGCGCGGGAACGCGACGCCGCGACGGCCGCCGTCTCCGCCCTCGCCGCACACGCCGGCGCGTGGGCGGTACGCGTGCACGAGGTCCGCGCGACGGCGGACGCGGTACGGGTCGCGCACGCCGTGGAAGAGGCGCGCACCGGCCGGCACACGCCCGGCGAGAACGCGCCGGAAGGAACCCGGTGAGCGCCCCCCACACCGACGTCGAACAGGTCGAGGCCGCCAACACCGCCTTCTACGAGGCGATGGAACGGGGCGACTTCGAGGAGGTCGCCTCACTCTGGCTCACGCCCTCCGACCTGGGCGTCGACGAGGAGTACCACGACCCGGCCGACACCGGCGTGGTGTCCTGCGTGCACCCCGGCTGGCCGGTCCTCACCGGCCGCGGCGAGGTCCTCAGGTCGTACGCGCTGATCATGGCGAACACCGACTACATCCAGTTCTTCCTCACCGACGTGCACGTCTCGGTCACCGGCGACACCGCCCTGGTGACCTGCACCGAGAACATCCTCAGCGGCGGCCCCGCCCCGGAGGGCGCCGACGAACTCGGCCCGCTCGTCGGACAACTCGTCGTCGCCACCAACGTGTTCCGGCGCACATCCGCCGGGTGGAAGCTGTGGTCGCACCACGCCTCCCCCGTTCTGGCCGAAAACGGCGAGGACGAGGACGACGAGGCACCCGCCTGAGTGGGCAGGCGGCCTCGCGAGGGCCAGGAAGTGGTTGGAATCACGGGCCACCGGGTAGGGGCGGCTTCCGACCCGCGAGCGGCCGGGTTCTCCAGGGGAAACACCCGGTGAAACCTGACGGACCGGCCCGAAACCCACCGCCCCGGGGCCTGGCGCTGTCCGTGCCCGCAGGTAGATTCGTCCCAGACCGGCCGCACCGCCCGCACTCGGTACGGACCGGCCGTCACCGACGATTGCAGGAGTGATTCGCGTGGATCGTGTCGCGCTGCGCGGCCTGAAGGCCCGCGGGCACCACGGTGTGTTCCCCGAGGAACGCGAGGAGGGCCAGCTCTTCGTCGTGGACCTCGTCCTCGGACTGGACACCCGTCCGGCCGCGGCCGACGACGACCTGGCGAAGACCGTGCACTACGGCATCGTGGCGGAGGAGGTCGTGGCCGTCGTCGAGGGCGAGCCCGTCAACCTCATCGAGACGCTCGCCGAGCGCATCTCCCAGGCCTGTCTGAAGCACGAAGGGGTCCAGGAGGTCGAGGTCCGCGTCCACAAGCCGGACGCACCGATCACCGTCCCCTTCGACGACGTGACCGTCACCATCACCCGGAGCCGAGCATGACCCGACCTTCCCTCCAGGGTCACAGCGACCCGACCGTCCAGCCGGTGCCCGCCTCCGTCGTCGAGCAGGTCGACGCAGCCGACACCACCCTGTCCAATCCGAAACGGGCCGTGATCTCCCTCGGCTCCAACCTCGGCAACCGCCTGGAGACCCTCCAGGGAGCCGTCGACGCGCTGGAGGACACGCCCGGCGTGCGCATCAGGGCGGTCTCCCGCGTCTACGAGACGGAGCCGTGGGGCGTCGAGCCCGGCACCCAGCCGTCCTACTTCAACGCCGTGGTCGTCCTCAAGACGACCCTGCCGCCGTCCTCCCTGCTGGAGCGGGCGCACGCCATCGAGGAGGCCTTCAACCGGGTCCGCGACGAGCGCTGGGGGCCGCGCACCATCGACGTCGACATCGTCGCCTACGCCGACCTCGTCTCCGACGACCCGCACCTCACCCTCCCCCACCCCCGCGCCCACGAACGCGCCTTCGTCCTCGCCCCCTGGCACGAGGTGGACCCGGAGGCGCAGCTCCCGGGCCGCGGCGCCGTGGCCGACCTCCTGGCCGCCGTCACCCCCGCGGGCGTCCAGCCGCGCCCCGACCTGGAACTCCGGCTGCCCGAGTAGTCGTTAAGGTCAAGACGACGCACGGCGCGACCAGGCCGGGGACCGGACCGGGGCGGGCCGCCGACGACCGGCCACAGTCCGGGGGAGCTGAAGGGACACCGTGAAAGAGCTGCGCATCAGGGTGCTGGCCGGCGTGTTCGTCGTCGCCGGAGTGCTGTCCTGGGCGGGCGCCCGCCTGTGGAACTCGGTGGGGACACTCCCCAGCGTCCCGCTGGCCGCCCCCATCGTCCTCGCCCTGATCGCGGCGGTCCTGCTGTCCACGGCGCTCTCGCTGCGCGCCCGCCTCAGAGCCCAGCGCGAGCGCCGCCCCGGCGCCAAGGGCGTCGACCCCCTGATGGCCGCCCGCGCGGTCGTCTTCGGCCAGGCCAGCGCCCTGGTGGCCGCCCTCGTCTCCGGGATGTACGGCGGTACCGGCGTCTTCCTGCTGGAACTCCTGGACATCCCCGCCCGCCGCGACCAGGCCCTCTACGCCGCCTTCTCCGTCCTCGCGGGCATCGCCGTGATAGGGGCCGCCATGTTCCTCGAACGCGTCTGCAAACTCCCCGAGGACGACGACGAGAACCCCCCGGGCGCGGAACCGGCGGCGTGAGCGGCCGCTCGAGGACCTGAGGCGCCCCAGCCGGCCCGCCGGGTCAGCGAGCCATGATGAGGCTCATCGCCTCGTTCCGCGTCGCCGCGTCCCTCAGCTGACCGCGCACCGCCGAGGTGAGGGTCTTCGCGCCGGGCTTGCGGATGCCGCGCATCGACATGCACATGTGCTCGCACTCGATGACCACGATCACGCCGCGCGGTTCGAGGATCTCCATCAGCGAGTCCGCGATCTGCGTGGTGAGTCGTTCCTGCACCTGGGGGCGGCGGGCGTAGACGTCCACCAGCCGGGCCAGCTTGGACAGCCCGGTGATCTTCCCGCTCACGGACGGGATGTACCCGACGTGGGCGACTCCCCTGAAGGGCACCAGATGATGCTCACAGGTGCTGTACACCTCGATGTCCTTCACCAGGACCATCTCGTCGTGCCCGAGGTCGAACGTGGTCGTCAGCACGTCCTCCGGCTTCTGCCACAGTCCCGCGAATATCTCCTTGTACGCCCGCGCCACCCGGCCCGGGGTTTCTCGGAGGCCCTCGCGGTCCGGGTCCTCGCCGACCGCGATGAGGAGTTCGCGTACGGCGTTCTCGGCGCGCTTCTCGTCGAACTCGCCGATGGGGCCCTCGCCGTCCAGCGTCACGGGGTCGGTCATCTGCAGCCTCGTTCCTGTGCTTGTCACGCGTGTGGGCCACGCGCCTCATCTGCGGACATACGGAAATGCCGCGTCCCCCAAGGCTAGAACCTTGGGGGACGCGGCATCCATTCCGGTCCGGTGGGACCACCGGGGCCCGGACAGTGAGCTCCGTCAGCTCTCGCGGCGGTCCTCGGGTGCCTGATCGGTGGCCGGGCCGCCGTGCTCCGTCGCCGTGGACTTGGCGGTGCTGATGGCCGGCGTAGCGCCGTTCGCACCGTTGGTCAGGGCCAGCTCCTTCGGGGAGAGGACCGGCGGGCGGGTGGACGGTGTGCGGCGGGAGGAACCGGTCCAGGCCGGCCGCGCCGGGCGCTTGACGATCTGCGCGAAGATCTCGGCGATCTCCTCCTTGCCGAGCGTCTCCTTCTCCAGCAGGGCCAGGACGAGGTTGTCGAGGACGTCGCGGTTCTCGACCAGGATCTCCCAGGCCTCGTTGTGCGCGTTCTCGATGAGCTTCTTGACTTCCTCGTCCACCAGCGCGGCGACCTCTTCCGAGTAGTCGCGCTGGTGAGCCATCTCACGTCCGAGGAACGGCTCGGTGTTGTCGCCGCCGAACTTGATCGCGCCGAGACGCTCGGTCATGCCGTACTGCGTGACCATGGCGCGGGCGGTGGCGGTGGCCTTCTCGATGTCGTTCGCCGCGCCCGTGGTCGGGTCGTGGAAGACGAGCTCCTCGGCCGCGCGGCCGCCCAGCATGTAGGCCAGCTGGTCCAGCATCTCGTTGCGCGTGGTGGAGTACTTGTCCTCGTCCGGCAGGACCATCGTGTAGCCGAGGGCACGGCCGCGCGACAGGATCGTGATCTTGTGGACCGGGTCGGAGTTCGGCGAGGCCGCCGCGACCAGGGCGTGACCGCCCTCGTGGTACGCGGTGATCTTCTTCTCCTTGTCCGACATGATCCGGGTCCGCTTCTGCGGGCCCGCGACCACGCGGTCGATCGCCTCGTCCAGCATCTGGTTGTCGATCAGACGCTTGTCGCTGCGGGCCGTGAGCAGCGCGGCCTCGTTCAGGACGTTGGAGAGGTCGGCGCCGGTGAAACCGGGGGTGCGGCGGGCGACGGCGGCCAGGTCGACGTCCGGCGCGACCGGCTTGCCCTTCTGGTGGACCTTGAGGATCTCCAGGCGGCCCTGCATGTCGGGGCGGTCGACCGCGATCTGGCGGTCGAAGCGGCCGGGACGCAGCAGCGCCGGGTCCAGGATGTCGGGCCGGTTCGTCGCGGCGATGAGGATCACGCCGCCCTTGACGTCGAAGCCGTCCATCTCGACGAGCAGCTGGTTCAGCGTCTGCTCGCGCTCGTCGTGACCGCCGCCGAGGCCGGCGCCGCGGTGGCGGCCGACCGCGTCGATCTCGTCGACGAAGACGATCGCCGGGGCGTTCGCCTTGGCCTGCTCGAACAGGTCACGGACCCGGGAGGCACCGACACCGACGAACATCTCGACGAAGTCGGAACCGGAGATCGAGTAGAACGGGACGCCGGCCTCGCCCGCGACGGCACGCGCGAGCAGGGTCTTGCCGGTGCCGGGCGGGCCGTAGAGCAGCACGCCCTTGGGGATCTTGGCGCCGACGGCCTGGAACTTGGCCGGCTCCTGCAGGAACTCCTTGATCTCGTGGAGCTCCTCGACGGCCTCGTCCGCACCCGCGACGTCCGTGAAGGTGGTCTTCGGGGTGTCCTTGGTGATGAGCTTGGCCTTGGACTTGCCGAAGTTCATGACCCGGGAGCCGCCGCCCTGCATCTGATTCATCAGGAACAGGAAGACGACCACGATGAGGACGAAGGGCAGCAGGGAGAGCAGCACGCCCAGGAAGGGGTTCTGCTTGGACGGCGACACCGTGTAGCCGTCGGGGATCTGCTTGTCCTGGTACTTGGTCTGCAGCGTGTTGGCGATGGTCACGCCCTGGTCGCCGATGTAGCTCGCCTGGATCTTCGAGCTGCCGTCGACCTTCTGGCCGTCCTTGAGCTCGACCTTGACGGTCTGCTCGTCGCCTGTGGTCAGCTTGGCCGACTGGACTCTGTTGTCATTGATCGCCGCCACGACCTGGCCGGTGTCAACCGTCTTGTAGCCGCCGGACGAGCCGACGACCTGCATCAACACGACCACGGCAAGGACGGCCAGCACGATCCACATGACCGGCCCACGGAAGTATCGCTTCACGTCCATCCATACGGAGCGGTGCCGCCCCGTCCCTCCTGCCATAGTGAGTTTGATAAGACAGTTCTTCTGACGGTACCCCAGCATTGTGGCCCGAAGCCGCACGGGAGGGCTGGCGTTCCCGTCTGCATCCTCCAACGGCCGGAGGGCCTCCGGGGTTCCCGATCACCGTAGTGAGGTTGGGCCCTTCGGGGTCATCCGCCGTAGACGTGGGGCGCGAGGGTACCGACGAACGGCAGGTTCCGGTACTTCTCGGCGTAGTCGAGGCCGTAGCCGACGACGAACTCGTTGGGGATGTCGAAGCCGACCCACTCCACGTCGATGGCGACCTTGGCGGCCTCCGGCTTGCGCAGCAGGGTGCACACCTTCAGCGAGGCGGGCTCGCGGGAGCCGAGGTTGGAGATCAGCCAGGACAGGGTCAGGCCGGAGTCGATGATGTCCTCGACGATCAGGACGTGCTTGCCCTTGATGTCGGTGTCGAGGTCCTTCAGGATCCGCACGACACCGGAGGACTGGGTGCCCGCCCCGTAGGAGCTGACGGCCATCCAGTCCATGGTGAGGGGGGTGGACAGTGCTCGGGCGAGGTCGGCCATGACCATCACCGCGCCCTTGAGGACGCCGACGATGAGCAGGTCCTTGCCCGCGTACTCCGCGTCGATCTTCGCGGCCAGGTCGGCCAGCTTCGCGTCGATCTCTTCCTTGGTGATGAGCACCTGCTTGAGGTCTGCACCCATGTCTTTCGCGTCCACCCGCATCACTTTCGGTCGTCCCGCACATGTGGCTCGCCGGGCCTCTCCGGGGAGGAGACCGGCCGCCCGGCACCTCCTCGGCGGAGAGGCCGGCCGCCTCCCGGGAGGGGAGGGATTCAGCCTTGCCGAATCACCAGTCTGCCACCCTGCCGCTGGGCGACGACCCGGCCGGGGAGGTTGATGGCCCCCTGACCGCGCCATCCGGTGATCAGCCGGTCGACTTCCTCGATGTGCCGGGCGAACAGCGAACCGGCCGGTGCGCCGGCCTCGATGGCGGCGCGGCGCAGGATGCGGCGGCGTACGGCGGGGGGCAGGGCGTACAGCTTGGCGCACTCCAGACGGCCGGCGGCGTCCTTGACGGAGGCCTCGGCCTGGCTGGCCCAGGCGTCGAGGGCGTCGGCGTCGTCGCGGGAGAGCTGGGCGGTGCGGGCGAGGGCCTCGACGACGCCCTTGCCGAGGGCCTTCTCCAGGGCGGGCAGGCCCTCGTGGCGGAGCCGGGACCGGGTGTAGGCGGGGTCGGCGTTGTGCGGGTCGTCCCAGACCGGCAGCGACTGGACCATGCAGGCCTTGCGGGCGGTCTGCCGGTCCAGGTGCAGGAACGGCCGGCGGTAGCGGCCGCCGGCCCCCGAGACCGCGGCCATGCCGGACAGGGAGCGGATGCCGGAGCCGCGGGCGAGGCCGAGCAGGACGGTTTCGGCTTGGTCGTCACGGGTGTGGCCGAGCAGGACGGCGGCGGCCGTGTGTCGTTCGGCGGCCGCGTCGAGGGCGGCGTAGCGGGCGTCGCGGGCGGCTGCCTCGGGGCCGCCGCCGCGGCCGACGGTCACGGCGACGGACTCGACCGGGTCCAGGCCGAGCTCGCGCATGCGCAGGGCGACCTCGTCGGCGCGCAGGTCGGAGCCGGGCTGCAGGCCGTGGTCGACGGTGATGCCGCCCGCGCGGACGCCCAGCTTGGGGGCCTCGAAGGCGAGGGCGGAGGCGAGGGCCATGGAGTCGGCGCCGCCGGAGCAGGCCACGAGGACGAGGGGCGACGGGGGGCGCTCGTGCGGGGCGGGCGGCGCGCCCTGCGGGGCCGGCAGCACGCGCCGCGGGGGCTGCTCGCGCCGCGGGCCGTGCAGTGCCTTCGCGGGCCGCGCGGGCGGCAGTCCGGCGGGGGACGAGGCTTGCTCGTCGAGGATGTCGTGGAGGACGCGGCGCACCGCCAGGCGTATCGCCGCGACCGCAGGATGGGGACCCATGTCCGGTTCCCTTCACGGAGTTTTCGGGGGGTGAGCCCGAAGTTCGGTCACTCAGAGTATGTAGATGGTGACAGAAACGGGCCGTTCCCCGAGCATTGCACGCCTACCCATCGCTCACGGTCCCTCGGACGGGTGATTGGCGGGGCGTTCGCCTGCCGACGGCCGGATCGGGTTCACGAAGTTCGAACGTTTCTCACGACTCGGCCCTGCGGTGCACCCGTGCGATCCAGTCCGCCGGCTTGGCGATCTCCGCCTTCGTCGGAAGGGTGTTCGGGGACGTCCACACGCGGTTGAAGCCGTCCATGCCGACCTCGTCGACGACCGCGCGGACGAAGCGCTCGCCGTCGCGGTACTGGCGCAGCTTGGCGTCCAGGCCGAGGAGCTTGCGCAGGGCCAGGTCGAGGCGGGAGGCGCCCTTGGCGCGGCGCTGCTGGAACTTCTCGCGGATCTCCGCGACGCTCTGTACGACGTCCGGGCCGACGCCGTCCATCACGAAGTCGGCGTGGCCCTCCAGCAGGGACATCACGGCGGTGAGGCGGCCGAGGATCTCCCGCTGGGCCGGCGACTGGACCATCTCGACGAGGGACCGGCCGCCGTCGCCCTCCTCGCCCTCGGGGCGGCCGCCGGCGAGCGACTGGGCGGCCTCCCGGATGCGCTCCAGGAAGGCCATGGGGTCGACGTCCGTCTCCGCCAAGAACGACTGGATTTCGCCCTCGAGGTGGTCGCGCAGCCAGGGCACGGCGGTGAACTGCGTGCGGTGCGTCTCCTCGTGCAGGCACACCCAGAGGCGGAAGTCGTGGGGCTCGACGTCGAGCTCGCGTTCGACGTGGACGATGTTCGGGGCGACGAGCAGCAGCCGGCCGCCGCCGTTCTGGCCGGCGGGCAGGTCGCGGGCGGAGGGGGCGAAGGTCTCGTACTGGCCGAGGACGCGGGAGGCGAGGAAGGACAGCAGCATCCCGAGTTCGACGCCGGTGACCTTGCCGCCGACGGCGCCGAGGACCGAGCCGCCGGCGGTGCCGCCGCGCCGCTCCTGCATCTTCTCCAGCAGGGGCCTGAGGATCTCGCGGAACCCGGCGACGTTCGCCCGCACCCAGCCGGGGCGGTCGACCACCAGCACCGGGGTGTCGTGGATCTCGTCGGTGCCCAGACGAGTGAAGCCCCGGACGTGTTCCTCCGAGGCCTTGGCATGTCGGCGCAGCTCCGCGACGACGGCCCGGGCCTCGTCGCGGGTCACCTCGGGGCCCGGCCGCAGGAGCCGGGTCGCGGTCGCCACCGCGAGGTTCCAGTCGATCATCCCGGAAGATGCGGCACCACCGATGCTCGTCATGCGTCAACGGTACGTGAGCGCCGCCGCTTGGGGCAGGCCGCGAAGTCCGGCCCCGGGGGCGGGGCCGGGCCACGGCGTCAGCGGCAGCCGCAGGACGCCAGTGCCGTCGCGGTGCGGTCCAGGGCCGACTGGGCGGCCGCCGGGGCGGTGGTGTTCTCCGTGAGGAAGGCGAAGGCCAGGAGGCGGCCGTCCTGGTCGACGACGGTGCCCGCGAGGGTGTTGACGCCCGTCAGGGTCCCGGTCTTGGCGCGTACGAGACCTGCCGCGCCGTCCGCGTAGCGGCCGCTCAGGGTGCCGGTGAAGCCGGCGACCGGGAGGCCGGTGAGGACGGGGCGCAGATCGGGCCGGGTCGGGTCGCCGGCCTTCGTCAGCAGGGCGGTGAGCAGGTCCGCCGTCAGCTTGTCGGCGCGGTTCAGACCGCTGCCGTCGTGGAAGACGGCGCCCCCGAGGGGGAGATGGAGCTTGTCGAGTTCGGTGGCGATCGCGGCGGCACCGCCGTCGAAGTCGGCCCGCCCGCCGGTGGCGACGGCGGTCTGGCGGGCCAGGGCCTCCGCGATGTCGTTGTCGCTGTTGGTGAGCATGCGCTCGACCACGGCGGACAGCGGTGGCGAGGTGACCGCCGCCAGGGTCTGCGCGCGGGCCGTCGCCTTGGAGGGGCCGGGGGCGGTGGTCGCGATGCCGCGGCCGGCCAGCAGGCGGGCGAAGGTGCGGGCCGCGTCCGGCGCCGGTTCCGCCGCGCGGGGCGCGGGGCCGCCGGCCGAGTCGTCGGTGCGCGCCTCGTCGGCCATCAGCGCGCTGACCGGGGCGAGGTTTTCGTTGACGCCGATGGGGTGCAGTTCGGGGCCGGCGTACAGGGTGGTGTCGTACGAGAGGGTCACCTTGCTCACGCCGCGCTTCTTCAGGGCCGTCGCCGTCCTGTCGGCGAGGGTGCGCAGGCTCGCCCAGCCGCCGGCGTCCTTGCGGGCGGTGAGCGTGGGGTCGCCGCCGCCGACGAGGACGAGTTCGCCGGTGCCGGGTTCGAGGGCGGTGCGGGTGGTGAGGCGGTGGTCGGCGCCGAGCGCGGACAGGGCGGCGACGGCGGTGGCGATCTTCGTGGTGGAGGCGGGGGTGAGCGCGTCGCCGGAGTTCTCGCCGTAGAGCCGCCGGCCGGTGGCGACGTCGACGACCTCGGCGGTGTGGTGGGTGCCGAGCGCCGGGTCCCCCAGGAGCGGGCCGAGGACGTCGGCGAGGGCCGGTCCGGCGGGGGCCGACTTCACGACGGCGCCGGTGCGGCCGAGGCCCACGAGGACGGCGGCGGCGCTGGGGGCCGGCCGCGGCCCGCCGGACCAGGTGCCGGTCGACGTATCGGACGTATCGGAACCGCGGCCGTGATCTGTGCCACCCGCGCGTTCCCGGGCGGCTGCCCAGTCCCGCTCGGCCGTACGCTGACCGGAGGAGTCCCAGGGACCCGCGGCGGTGACCACACCGGCGGCCAGCGCCAGCCCGGCGGTGGCGGCGCCCGCGGTGTACCGCCAGGCCTTCGGCACGGCGAGCCGTGGCCCAACGGCCTGCGTGAGCCGCGCGACCCGTGGTTCCACGGCCCGCGTGACCCGCGTGACCCGCGGTTTCACGGCCCGCGCGGCCCGTACGAGGTGCGGTCGCGCGACCCGCGCGACCCGCGCCAGACGCGGCCTCGCGGCACGCCAGGCCCTCAGCTCCGGCACGACCACCAGCCCCTTTCGCGATCACACACGTGCGTGAGGGACACTTAACCACCAGAACTATGTGTTGATCATGGAGGAGCCACCGGTGGAGTTCGACGTCACGATCGAGATTCCGAAGGGTTCGCGGAACAAGTACGAGGTGGACCACGAGACCGGTCGGATCCGCCTGGACCGTCGACTCTTCACCTCGACCAGCTACCCGGCCGACTACGGCTTCGTCGAGAACACCCTCGGCGAGGACGGCGACCCGCTGGACGCGCTGGTGATCCTGGACGAGCCGACGTTCCCCGGCTGCCTCATCAAGTGCCGCGCGATCGGCATGTTCCGGATGACGGACGAGGCCGGCGGCGACGACAAGCTGCTGTGCGTGCCGGCGTCCGACCCCCGGGTCGAGCACCTGCGGGACATCCACCACGTGTCGGAGTTCGACCGTCTGGAGATCCAGCACTTCTTCGAGGTCTACAAGGACCTGGAGCCCGGCAAGTCCGTCGAGGGCGCCAACTGGGTCGGCCGCACCGACGCGGAGGCCGAGATCGAGCGTTCCGTCAAGCGCGCCCAGGAGCACGGCGGTCACTGATCCGCGCACTGCCGCCGGGCCGCGTGCCCCCTACGGGGGTGGCGCGGCCCTTCGGCCTGCCCGTGCGCATACTGAGGCTTACGGAAGGTGTCGTTCAGGGAGCGTTGCCCAGTGAAGGATGCGGAGGACCGCAAGCCGCAGTCGGACCAGGCGAGGAGCGTGTTCAGGGCTCCCGCGGCGGCGTCGGTGGCCCCGGTCGTCGAGGGCGAGTCGTCCACGACGTCCGAGTTCGCACTGCCCGAGGGGCTGGCCGCCCCCAGAGCCGGCGGCGGTGAGTCCGAGACCACCTCGGAGTTCGCGCTCCCCAAGGGGCTCGGCGTCCCGCAGACGCCGGGCGCGGAGACCGAGGGGTCCGCGTTCAGCCCGCCGAGCACCTACAGCGCCTGGCAGCCTCCCGCCTTCACCCCGCCGAACGGCATCCCCGTGGTCAGCCTGACCAAGGACGTGCCCTGGCAGGACCGGATGCGCACGATGCTGCGCATGCCGGTGGCCGAGCGCCCGGCGCTGGAGCCGGTGCACAAGACGGAGGACGGCGGCCCGGCCGTCCCGCGCGTCCTCGACCTGACCCTGCGTATAGGCGAGCTGCTGCTCGCGGGCGGTGAGGGCGCCGAGGACGTCGAGGCGGCGATGTTCGCGGTGTGCCGGTCCTACGGGCTGGACCGCTGCGAGCCCACCGTCACCTTCACGCTGCTGTCGGTCACCTACCAGCCGTCCCTGGTCGACGACCCCGTGACGGCGTCCCGGACGGTGCGCCGACGGGGCACCGACTACACGCGCCTGGCGGCCGTGTTCCGGCTCGTCGACGACCTCAGCGACCCGGAGACCCATGTCTCCCTGGAGGAGGCCTACCGGCGGCTCGCCGAGATCCGCCGCAACCGGCACCCCTACCCCGGCTGGGCCCTGACCGGGGCGGCCGGGCTGCTCGCGGCGGCGGCCGCCGTGCTCGTCGGCGGTGGCCTGCTCGTCTTCGTCACGGCCGCGATCGGCGCGATGCTCGGCGACCGGCTGGCGTGGCTGTGCGCGGGGCGCGGGCTGCCGGAGTTCTACCAGTTCACGGTCGCCGCGATGCCGCCGGCGGCGCTCGGCGTCGCGATCACGGCGACGCACGTCGACGTGAACGCCTCCGCGGTCATCACCGGTGGGCTGTTCGCGCTGCTGCCGGGACGGGCGCTGGTGGCGGGCGTGCAGGACGGCCTGACCGGCTTCTACATCACCGCCTCCGCGCGCCTGCTGGAGGTCATGTACTTCTTCGTCGGCATCGTCACCGGCGTGCTGGTGGTCCTGTACTTCGGTGTGAAGGTGGGCGCCCAGCTGAACCCCGACACGGCGATGGGCATCAGCGAGCGGCCGTTGCTGCAGATCATCGCGTCGATGCTGCTGTCGCTGACCTTCGCGGTGCTGCTCCAGCAGGAGCGGTCCACCGTGCTCCTGGTGACGCTCAACGGCGGTGTCGCGTGGTCGGTGTACGGCGCGATGCACTACGTCGGCGACCTGTCGCCGGTGGCCTCGACGGCGGCCGCGGCGGGCCTGGTCGGACTGTTCGGGCAGCTGCTGTCCCGGTACCGGTTCGCCTCGGCGCTGCCCTACACGACCGCGGCGATCGGTCCGCTGCTGCCCGGTTCGGCGACGTACTTCGGGCTGTTGTCCATCGCCCAGAACAACGTCGACAAGGGGCTGGTGTTCCTGGCCAAGGCGGTGTCCCTGGCCATGGCGATCGCGATCGGCGTGAACCTCGGGTCGGAGATCTCGCGGCTGTTCCTCAGGCTGCCGGGCGGCGTCGCCGCGGGGCGGCGGGCGGCCAAGCGTACGCGAGGCTTCTGAGGCCCCTCGGGCCTACGGGTCCCGAGGGGGCTCAGCGGGTCGGAGGCTTCAGGGAGCGCGGTAGTAGCCCTGGTCGTACGGGTACTGCTGCTGGTCGCGGCCCGGGTCCCGGTCCTGGCGCGGGTTCTGGCTCTGGCCCGGGGCCCGGTCCTGGCTCGGGTTCTGCCCGTGGGCGCCGCCCGGCCGGGCGTCGTACGGCTGCTGGGGGTACCGCTGGTCCGGGTACTGCTGGTGCGAGGGGTACTGCGGCTGCTGCTGGGGGTACTGCGGCTGCTGGTGCTGCCCCTGCTGGCCGCCGTCGTAGTACCGCTGGTCGTAGGCGCCGTAGTGCTGCGGCTCCTGGGGGTACTGCTGAGGCTGGTGGGGCTGGTGCTGCTGCTGGGGGCCGCCGTAGCCGTGCTCCCGGCCCTGGCCCTGGCCCTGGCCCTGGACCCGGCCCTGCTCCTGGTAGGACGGCTCGACGCGGCGCAGCCGGGTCGTCGCGTCGTCCATGACCGGCTGTCCGGCCGGCTGCTGCTGGTACGGGGCGGCCGGCTCCTGCGGGTTCTTCTTCGCCTTGGAGCGGGCGCGCAGGAACTCGATGGCGATCGGGACCACCGAGACGAGGACGATCAGGATGAGGATCGCCTCGATGTTCTGCTTGACGAAGGGGATGTTGCCCAGCCAGGAGCCGAGCAGGGTGACGCCCGCGCCCCACAGGACGCCGCCGATGACGTTGAAGACCAGGAACGAGCGGTACCTCATGCCGCTGACGCCCGCGACGATCGGCGTGAAGGTGCGCACGATCGGCACGAAACGGGCCAGCACCAGGGACTTCGGACCGTACTTCTCGAAGAACTCGTGCGCCTTGGTGACGTTCTCCTGCTTGAACAGGCGGGAGTCCGGGCGGTTGAAGAGGGACGGGCCCACCTTCTTGCCGAACATGTAGCCCGCCTGGTCGCCGAGGATCGCGGCGACGCAGATCAGGGCGATCGCGCCCCACAGCGGGAAGTCCATCTGGTGCGAGGTGATCAGCAGACCGCAGGTGAACAGCAGGGAGTCGCCCGGCAGGAAGAAGCCGATGAGCAGCCCGGACTCGGCGAAGACAATGAGGAGCAGGCCCCAGATGCCGAACGTGTCGAGGAGGTGGTTCGGATCGAGCCAGCTCGGGCCGAGGGCAAGCGTCATCACGGTTCCGGGCTCCTGAGGGGGTGGGAGGTACGGCGTCGGGGGTGCGGCCGCACAAAGCTATCAACGGATGGTGTACGGAACGGGTTCCACATGTGCCGACCAGGATGCACGGCCGCCCGCCCTGACCCAAGCTGAGAACCATGGGAATCGAGGATTACGGCGGCGGCCAGGGCCCCCACCCGGCGGTGCTGGTCGTGACCACGAACGACGTGCCCGGCTTCCGTGTGCAGCAGGTCATCGGCGAGGTCTTCGGCCTGACCGTGCGGTCCCGGCACCTGGGCAGCCAGATCGGCGCGGGTCTGAAGTCGATGATCGGGGGCGAGCTCAAGGGGCTCACCAAGACGCTGGTGCAGACCCGCAACCAGGCCATGGAGCGGCTCGTGGAGCAGGCACGCGCGCGGGGCGCCGACGCGGTGCTGGCGTTCCGCTTCGACGTGAGCGAGGCGGCGGACGTGGGCACCGAGGTCTGCGCGTACGGCACGGCGGTGGTCCTGGCCCGGGAGTGACCCGCACGGGGCTCCCAGGCCGAGGTCCTGGACGGGGTTCTGGGCCGGACTCCCGGGCCGGGTCCCTGGACGGGGTTCCGGGCCCGGAGTCGCGGGCCTGCGCGGTCCCGGGCCGCGGTCGCGGGGTCCGGGTCAGGAGCCGTGCCGGTCCGCGTTGGCGAGGATCGCCCCCTTGAGGTGCTCGGCGAGACCCGGACGCATCGCGTCGTAGAACGCCTTGAAGCGCTCGTCGGCGACGTACATCCCGGCCAGGCACCGGTGCATGTCGTACGGGCACTCGTAGAACCAGCGGGAGATGTGCCGCCGGTGCTCCTCGGCCAGGTCCATGGCAGCCTCGCCGGTGGGCGGCCCGCCCGCGGCCACCACGTCCGCGTAGCGCGCGTACCAGGCGTCGGACTCGGCCTGCATCCGCTGCCAGTCGTCCTTGGTGTAGCGGGCCGCCCGGCGCTGCGACTCGGCGTACGCCTCCGTGCCGCCCCAGCGCCGCTCCGTCTCCTCGGCGTACTGCTCGGGGTCGTTGTCCCCGAAGACCTCGAACCGCTCCTCGGGCGTGAGGTTGATGCCCATTCTGCGTGCCTCCATGGCGTGCTCCACGGCCGCCGCCATCTTCTGCAGTCTCTCGATCCGGGCGATCAGCACCTCGTGCCGGCGGCGCAGCTGCGCGCGCGGGTCCACGTCCGGGTCGTCGAGCAGCGCGGCGACCTCCTCGAGCGGGAAGCCGAGCTCCCGGTAGAACAGGATCCGCTGCAGCCGGTCGAGGTCGGCGTCGGTGTAGCGCCGGTGCCCCGCGTGGCTGCGCTCACCGGGGACCAGCAGGCCGATGCCGTCGTAGTGGTGCAGGGTGCGCACCGTCACCCCGGCGAAGCCGGCGACCTGTCCCACGGAGTAGCTCACTTCCGCTCCCTTCTCGTTCCGCCCTCCACGCTGCGCCCTCACGCGGCGTGAGGTGCAAGCCCGTTCGGCCTCCGGGGCGGGATTCCCTCCGGATGTTGGGCGGCATTTGTCCGCTTATCGTGAGCGCGTGACCCAGGACACCGCTCAGCAGGCCGCCGGCACCCCGGCGGCCCCGGCACGCGTCCTGCTGACGATGCTCGTGCCCGCCTTCGTCGTCGGGGTCGCCGCGAGCCTGCTGCTCCTCCTGGTGAGCGGGGTGGCGGAGCGGTTGCAGCGGGTGCTGTGGGGGAACCTGCCCGGGGCGCTCGGGGTCGGGCCGTACTCGGTGGCCTGGATGCTCATCATGCTCACCGCGACCGGCGTGGCGGTGGGGCTGGTGGTGTGGAAGGTGCCGGGCCACGCGGGTCCCGACCCGGCCACCCTGGGCCTCACGGCCGCCCCGATGGCGCCGCGTGTGCTCCCCGGTCTGCTGCTGGCGGCCGTCCTGATGCTGGCGGGCGGTCCCAGCCTGGGTCCGGAGAACCCGATCATCGCGGTCAACGTCGGGCTCGCGTTCTGGGCCGGGCGCAGGCTGCTGCCCCGGGTGCCGGGCGCCGCGTGGGCCGCGCTGGCGGAGGCGGCGACGATCGGCGCCCTGTTCGGCACGCCGGTGGCGGCCGCGCTGGTGATCTCCGAGGCACTGGCCGGGCGGCCGGTGAAGGGGGCGCTGTGGGACAACGTCTTCGCGCCGCTGGCGGCCGCGGCCGTGGGCTCCATGACCGCCACCCTGGTGGCCCATCCGAGCCTCGACCTGCGTCTGCCCGAGTTCGGCGAGCCCGCCTGGAAGGACCTGCTGTCGGTGCTGGTGGTCGCGCCCCTGGCGGCCGTGCTCGGCATGTGCGCCGTGTACGTCTTTCCGTACGTCCACCGGGCCTTCGGGCGCCTCGGGCACCCGATGCTGGCCCTGCCGGCCGGCGGGCTGGTCCTGGGTCTGCTGGGGGCGCTCGGCGGTCCGCTGACGCTCTTCAAGGGGCTGTCCGAGGTGGCGGAGCTGGCGCGCAACCCCGACGGCTGGACGGCGGGCCGGTTCGCCCTCATGGCGGTGGTCAAGCTGGCGGCGCTGGTCGTCGCGGCGGCCTGCGGCTTCCGCGGCGGCCGGATCTTCCCGGCCATCTTCATCGGCACGGCGCTCGGCCTGTGCGCCCATGCCCTGGTGCCCGCGGTGCATCCCGCGCCGGGCGTGGCGTCCGCCGTTCTGGGCATCCTCCTGGCCACCACCCGGCAGGGCTGGCTCAGCCTGTTCACGGCCGCGGTCCTCGTGGCCTCGCCGATGATCCTGACCCTGCTCTGCGTCGCCTCGCTGCCGGCCTGGCTGCTGGTGACCGGACGGCCGAAGATGCAGCTGAAGGGGGACGGTACGGCGATGTCGTGAACCCCCTTGTCCGTAGCCCCCGTTGCTCTCTCGACCCTTGCTCTTTCGGCTCCTTGCCCTCTCGCCCCTCGACCCCGTGAATCCCCGCTCCTCCAGGAGGACCGTTCATGCCGCTCCACCACGGCCATCGCAAGCGCGACGAACGCCCCGTGTCCGTCAACCCCTTCTACGGCGAGGCGAACCCGGTCGGCGACATGACCGAGGCCCCGTCCAAACACCGGCTGCCGGACGCCCCGATGGCGCCCACGACGGCGCATCAGCTCGTGCACGACGAGCTGATGCTGGACGGCAACTCCCGCCTGAACCTGGCCACCTTCGTCACCACCTGGATGGAGCCGCAGGCCGGGCAGCTGATGGCGGAGTGCCGCGACAAGAACATGATCGACAAGGACGAGTACCCGCGCACCGCCGAGCTGGAGCGGCGCTGCGTGGCCATGCTCGCCCATCTGTGGAACGCGCCGGACCCGGAGGCGGCCGTGGGCTGTTCGACGACCGGGTCGAGCGAGGCGTGCATGCTCGCCGGGATGGCGCTCAAGCGGCGCTGGGCGCGGCGCAACGGCGACCGGTACCCGGGCAGGGACGCCCGCCCGAACCTCGTCATGGGCGTCAACGTGCAGGTCTGCTGGGAGAAGTTCTGCGCCTTCTGGGAGGTGGAGGCCCGCCAGGTCCCCATGGAGGGCGACCGGTTCCACCTCGATCCGCAGGCCGCCGCCGACCTGTGCGACGAGAACACCATCGGTGTCGTCGGCATCCTCGGCTCCACCTTCGACGGCTCCTACGAGCCGATCGCGGACCTGTGCGCGGCCCTGGACGCCCTGCAGGAGCGCACCGGCCTCGACATCCCGGTGCACGTCGACGGCGCCTCGGGCGCGATGATCGCGCCCTTCCTCGACGAGGACCTGGAATGGGACTTCCGCCTCCCGCGCGTGGCCTCGATCAACACCTCGGGGCACAAGTACGGACTGGTCTACCCGGGTGTCGGCTGGGCGCTGTGGCGCGACAAGGAGGCGCTGCCCGAGGAGCTGGTCTTCCGGGTCAACTACCTGGGCGGCGACATGCCGACCTTCGCGCTCAACTTCTCCCGGCCGGGCGCGCAGGTCGTCGCGCAGTACTACACGTTCCTGCGCCTGGGCCGCGAGGGCTTCCGGCTGGTGCAGCAGTCCACCCGGAACGTGGCGCGCGGACTCGCCGAACGCATCGAGGCACTCGGCGACTTCGAGCTGCTCACCAGGGGCGACGAGCTGCCGGTGTTCGCGTTCACGACCGCCCCCGACGTCGAGGCGTACGACGTCTTCGACGTCTCCCGGCGGCTGCGGGAAAGCGGCTGGCTGGTGCCGGCCTACACCTTCCCCGCGAACCGGGAGGACCTCTCGGTGCTGCGGGTGGTGTGCCGCAACGGCTTCTCCGTCGACCTCGCGGACCTGTTCCTGGACGACCTGAACCGGCTGCTGCCGGAGCTGCGCCGGCAGCCGCACCCGATGACCCGGGACCGGCAGGCGGCGACCGGCTTCCACCACTGACCGCCGCCGACTGCCACTGATCTCCGCCGACGGCACTGACCACCGACGACCGTCACCGGCCACCGAGCGCCGCCGCGGGCCGCCCGGACGGGGCGGGCGCGGCTCCGACGCCCGCCCCGCCCGGTCAGTCCCAGGACGTGCCCCGCTCCAGCGCCACCAGCTCGAACGCCGTCTTCCCGTCCAGCGACTCGCGGACGATGTCGGCGTGGCCGGCGTGCCGGGCGGTCTCGCGGATGAGGTGCAGGCACAGCCACCGCATGGAGACGCGCTCGTCCGGCGGGAACCAGGGCTGGTCCGGGAGCGGGAAGGTGTCGTCGAGGCTCGGCACCGAGCGGATGAAGGCCTCCGTCTCGGCCGCGGTCTTCTCCCAGTACGCGAGCTGCGACGCCAGGGTCTCGTCGCCGACCAGCTGGAAGCACTCGTGCCAGTTCGCCTGGTTCCGCTCCACGGCCGGCGGCTCCTGGCGGGCGCGCGCCAGCCAGGCCTGCTCGACCTCGGCGCAGTGCTTGACCAGCCCGGCCAGGGTCAGTTCGCTCGCGCTGGGGCGGGACCGGGCCTGCTCCTCGGTCAGCCCGAGCACCGCCCGGCGGATGCCGCCGCGCTGTTCCGCGAGGAACGCCAGCAGCGCCCCGCGCTCGTCTCCGTGTGCCTCGGCTCGCACGTGCGTGACCATGACCGGCCGCCCTTCGTCGGGGTCGTCTTTCCTGACACCGACGAAGCTACGGGCCCATGCGGTCAGATTCTGTCCGCAAGGGCCCGTCGTCCGGAGAAAACCCGGAGGCCTAGAACGGGAAGCCGCTCCGGCCGTGCTGCACCGAGATCCACTTGACCGTGGTGAAGGCCTCCAGGGTCGTCTCGCCGTTCAGGCGGCCGAGGCCGGAGTGCTTCTCCCCGCCGAAGGGGACGAGCGGCTCGTCGTGGACGGTGCCGTCGTTCACGTGGAACATGCCGGTTTCGATCTGCTGGGCGAAGCGCACGCCGCGCTCGATGTCACCGGTGTGGACGGCGCCGCTGAGGCCGTACGGGGTGTCGTTGACGATCCGGACCGCCTCCTCCTCGCCGTCGAAGGGGAGGACGAAGACGACCGGGCCGAAGACCTCCTGCCGGAGCAGGGCCGAGCCGACGGGGACGTCGGTCAGCACGGTCGGTTCGACCAGGTTGTCGGTGGCGGTGCCGCGCACCAGGGCCGTGGCGCCCTCGGCGATCGCCTGCTCGACCACACCGGACACCGCGTCCGCCTGCGACGAGTTGATCACCGGGCCGATGACCGTCTCGGGGTCGCGGGGGTCGCCGACCTTGAGGGACCTGACCTTGGCGACGAACCTCTCGGTGAACTCGCCCGCCACCGAGCGGTCCACCAGCACCCGGTTCGCGGCCATGCAGACCTGCCCCTGGTGCACGAAGCGGCTGAAGACGGCCGCGTCGACCGCGTAGTCGACGTCCGCGTCGTCGAGTACCACCAGCGCGCTGTTGCCGCCCAGTTCGAGCACCGAGCGCTTGAAGTGGGAGGCGCAGACGGTGGCGACGTGCCGGCCCACGGCGTCGGACCCGGTGAAGGAGATGACCTTGGGGATCGGGTGCTCGATGAAGGCGTCGCCGATCTCGGCGATGTCCGTGATCACGACGTTCAGCAGGCCGCCCGGGAGACCCGCGTCCTCGAAGATCTTCGCGATGAGCGAGCCGCCGGTGATCGGCGTGTTCTGGTGCGGCTTGAGCACCACCGCGTTGCCGAGGGCGAGGGCCGGTGCGACGGACTTGATCGACAGCAGGAAGGGGAAGTTGAAGGGGCTGATCACACCGACGACGCCGACCGGGACGCGGTAGACGCGGTTCTCCTTGCCGTCGATCGGCGAGGGGATGATCCTGCCCTCGGGGCGCAGCGCCAGATGGATCGACTCGCGCAGGAACTCCTTGGCGAGGTGCAGTTCGAAGCCGGCTTTCAGACGCGTGCCGCCGAGCTCCGCGGTGATCACCTCGGCGATCTCCCGCTCGCGCTCCTCGATCAGGCGCAGCGCCTTCTCGAAGACCGCGCGGCGGCTGTAGGCGTTGGTCGCCGCCCACTCCTTCTGCGCGCGGGCGGCCGCCCGGTAGGCCTGATCGACCTCGTCGGCCGTGGCTATCGTGATCGAGGCGAGTTTCTCGTCGTCGAACGGGTTGAAGTCGATGATGTCCCAGGAGCCGGTTCCCGGGCGCCACTCACCGTCGATGTACTGCTGTGCCAGGTCGGTGAAGTAGGACGACATGTGATCCCTTTCCCCCTGCTGCCGAGGCGGTCGAAGCAGTCGGAGCCCGATCAACTCCCGATCACTTCACGTTCAGGTCTGTCTGATCACGCGTCATCGTACTGTCGTCGCACACCAGTTGGGCCTTCGCGCAGGCGTTCCGGCGAAATCCCCGGGACGGGATCCGGGGACGGCGTCCGTGACCTGGGCTAGGACAGGGTCAGCAGCCCGCGCAGCAGGTCGCGGCTCTGGTCCGGACCCGGGCTGTCCTGCTGCAGCTCCTTGAGCGCCTTCTCGTACTGGGCGACATCCTCGCGCTTGTCCAGATAGAGGGCGCTGGTGAGCTGCTCCAGGTAGACGACGTCCGACAGATCGGACTCCGGGAAGCTCAGCAGCGTGAAGGCGCCGGACTCGCCGGAGTGCCCGCCGAAGCCGAACGGCATGACCTGGAGCCGCACATTGGGCCGCTCGGAGACCTCGATCAGGTGCTGGAGCTGGCCGCGCATCACTTCACGGTCGCCGTACGGCCGTCGCAGGGCGGCCTCGTCCAGGACGATGTGCAGTTCCGGGGCGTTCTCGGAGACGAGGTACTTCTGCCGTTCCAGGCGCAGCGCCACCCGCCGCTCGACGTCTGCCTCGCTCGCGCCCTGCATACCGCGCCGGACCACCGCGCGGGCGTACGCCTCGGTCTGCAGCAGGCCGTGCACGAACTGCACCTCGTAGACCCGGATCAGCGACGCCGCGCCCTCCAGGCCCACGTAGGTGGGGAACCAGCTGGGCAGGACGTCGGAGTAACTGTGCCACCAGCCCGCGACGTTGGCCTCCCTGGCGAGGGAGAGGAGCGAGGTGCGCTCCGCCTCGTCCGTGATGCCGTACAGCGTCAGCAGGTCTTCGACGTCTCTCGTCTTGAAGCTCACCCGGCCCAGCTCCATGCGGCTGATCTTCGATTCCGAGGCGCGGATCGAGTAGCCCGCCGCCTCTCGCGTGATCCCCCGGGCCTCACGCAGTCGCCTGAGTTGCGAGCCGAGCAGCATGCGCCGCACCACCGATCCGGGCTCTCCCGCGCTCACGTTCGTCAGCCTCCCCAACCCCGTCCTCAAGGGCCGCAGTCTGCCACTAAATCACTTCGAGCAGTACTCGCGCGATTACACAAACGGAAAGAGATCGAAGAAAGTGCGCAGTCGGCGGCACGAAGGGGGCACGGCGAGGGCGAGAAGAGGGCGGAAAAAATGGCCTGTAAGCGGTACGTGAGGGTCCAATTCGGTCACGTGCACGTGCATCTGCCCTTGCATCTGCTGTACGCATCCGAAACCATGGTCCCGCGCCACCGCTGCATCGCAACGACCGCGAATTCCCGGGAGTGCCTCGCATGGGGACGAATGGATCGACCATGCTCGAGCCGTTACGGCAGGGCCTTCCGCCGCTCGACCTCGCGGCCGTGTCCAACGCCGCCTCCTGCGCCCTGCCCGCCCGCTACGAAGCAGTGCGCGAGGCACGGCAGTTCACTCGCAGAACGCTGGACCAGTGGAACACGGGCGACCGCTTCGACGACGTATGCCTGGTGGTCTCCGAACTGGTCACCAACGCGCTGCGGCACGCACTGCCGGCGTCCACGCCGCGGACCGGCGAGCAGAGTTCGCCCGTGCGCCTGCACCTGATGCGCTGGACCGAGCGGTTGGTGTGCGCCGTACGCGACCCCAGCCGGGACAGCCCGGTCGCCCGGGACCCGGACGACTGCTCGGCGGAGTCGGGTCGCGGCCTGTTCCTCGTCGACTCCTTCAGTGACAGCTGGGGCTGGCAGCCGCTCTCCGGCGCGCTGAACGGCAAGGTGGTCTGGGCACTGTTCCGGCTCCAGCCGGCCGAATGACGAACCGCGGCGTCGAGCGACGCCGCGGTTCTACGCGCGTCACCAAGCGTTACGCGCCGATTGCCCCGAGGCGCCCCCGGCCCGAGGCGGCATCAGCCCACGATCAGGTGGTCGAACTCGCCGTCCTTGATGCCGAGCAGCATCGCCTCGATCTCCGCACGCGTGTAGACGAGCGCGGGACCGTCGGGGAACCGCGAGTTGCGCACGGCCACCTCTCCCCCCGGCAGGCGCGCGAACTCCACGCAGGATCCCTGCGAATTGCTGTGCCGGCTCTTCTGCCAGGCCGCCCCGCTCAGTTGCGTGGCCGCCATGCCGTTGTGCACGTCGTACCCCCCGCGCACGCCCTCAACGTCGTGGTCCACAGGTCGCTCCCCGGTGGTGCACTGGCTGGTGTGGCCATTGATGCATCGGTCAACTGACCCGGATCATAGCCCCGTTCAAGTGCAGATGCATGAGCAGATGCACGTGCACGCGCAGTGGTGCGGCCGTTACAGCTTTGACGCTCGCTTTGCTCGAACTGTTGCTGCGTCTGCCCAGGAACCCTCAGTACATGCGAGTGCCGCCCCCCGTCCATGATCGGCCGCGCCGCCCTCGGCGCGGGACCGTCCGGATCCGATCGGTCGTGCTCCGGTAGTCGTGCTCCAGTAGGAGACGCTCGCCGCGGCCTTCCTGTTCCAGCGTCCGTGTGCGGGTCCGGCGGACGGGCCGGAGAGGCGAGGTGAACGGGAGCCCACGGCCCCGCCGGCCGGGCCTGGTAGCTTGCTGCGGTCGTTTCGGCCCACGCTTGGGAGCTGCCAGTGACCACGCCGACCCTCTCACCTGTCTCCCGTACCGTCGCGCGCCGCCGGACGCGGATCGCGGCCGCGGCCGTGACCCTGGCCGGCGCGCTCGCGCTGACCGCCTGCGGCAGTGGCGGCGATGCCAAGGGCGACGCCTCGTCCACCGCCGACGCCTCCCCCACCGCCACCGCGGGCAGCGGCGGCGGCACCGGCGGCTCGACGGGCAAGGACGCCGGCCTGGAGGGCAGTTGGCTCGCCACCACCGGAGGCAAGGCGGTCGCGCTGGTGATCACCGGTGCCAAGGCGGGGCTGTTCACCACCGGCGGGTCCGTGTGCAGCGGGACGGCCGGCGAGGAGTCCGGGATGCAGATGATCCATCTGAAATGCGCGGACGGTGGCAAGGACCGCACCACCGGCATGGTGGAGTCCGTCAACAAGGACACCCTCAAAATCACCTGGGAGGGTGGTCTCGGCAAGGAGACGTACACCCGTTCCGAAGGCGGGACGCTCCCGCCCGGCCTGCCCACGGCGAGCCTCGGCTCCTGAGTTCACCGAGGTCGGCGCGGTGTGGTCGGCCCCGGCCGTCGCACCGGCGCCGGCCGGCCCGCGCGGGGTCCGGGTACGGCGGCCGAATGCGGCCACGCGCGGCGCGCTCGTGCGCGATGATCCTGGGGCATCGTCACGGACCCCAAGGAACCACCTCATGCGCGCGATTCCGATCACTGTCACCGCCCTCGCCGCGGCCCTCCTCCTCACCGCCTGCGGCAGTGGCGGCAGCGGAGGCGGCGACGACACCGGCAGCAAGAACACCGACGGCACGGCCTGCCGGATCGGCGACCTCGGGGTGCAGGTGGGCCCCGCCAACACCGCGCCCGCGGCAGGCGACTCCGGCGACGTCCCGGTCACCCTCGCCAACCACGGCGCCCAGTGCACCCTGCAGGGATTCCCCGGCGTCGGGCTGGCCGCCGGGAGCACCTCGGCGACCGTGGCCGCGGACAAGGCCGGCGCCCCGCAGAAGCTGACCCTCGCCAAGGACGCCACGGCGACCTTCACCCTCACCTATGTGCGGGGCAAGGAGGGCGACCCGAACAGCCTGGCGGCGAAGACGCTGAAGCTCACCCTGCCCGGAGCCACCGACAGCAAGAGCTTCACCTGGTCCTACGGCCCGGTCCAGGGCAAGAAGGACGCGACCGACCCGAACGCCACGGTGACCGCCTTCACTCAGGCCGGGGACTGAGGGGCGCGGGCCGGGCGGCGCGGGGACTGGGCAACGCGGGTTGACGGCGCGGCTCGGGGGCCGGGCTACCCGGCGCGGCTCGAGGGCCGGGCCGCGGGTTGACGGCGCTGCTCGGGGCCCGGGTCGGCGGCGCGGCTCGGGGCCCGGGGGATTGCGGCACGCGCGCCACTCCGCTCGCGGCGTGCGCTTCGCCGTGGGCGGCGCGGGGGTCAGCCCAGTCGTGGGCGGGATCTCATCTGTGCCCGGTCCGCCGCCTGGGCGCCCTCCGTCCAGCCGTCCACGTCGCTCACCCCGCGCAGGCGGGTGGTGGTCGTCTCCGGGAACAGGCGGTCGAGACGGTCGGTGACCGCCACGTCCCGGCTCGCCAGCACCGGAAGCAGGTCCTCGGTGACCTGGGTCTCCGCGGCGGCCGCGAGACGGGTGCCTATGCGGTGGGCGTAGGCGGCCAGGAAGGACTGCCGGAAGGTCTTGGTCCGCTTGCGGCCGCCCGCACGTTGCGCCGCCTCGGCCCTGGTCATCGCGGTCGTGGCCTGGACGAGCAGCGAGGTGTAGAGGATCTCGACCGCCTCCAGGTCGGCCTCGAAGCCGACGACGGTGGAGAAGCCGAAGGGTTCGTTCCACACGGCCCGGCAGTGGTTGGCGGTGGCGACGGCGTCCAGCAGCACGGCCTTGGCCTGCTCGTACGGCGGCTCCACGCCGATACGGCAGGCGCCGGGAGCGTCGCGGGCCTGGGCGCGGGACGCGAGCAGCGCCTCGTCGATGCTGTGCCGCGCCATCAGCTCCTGCGCCTTGGCGCTGAGCGCCTCCGCCTCCTCCGGAAACCCGGTCGCCTCCGCCTTGGCGAGCAGCGCACGGATACGGGTGAGCATCCGGGAGCCGGTCCCGGGCGCCCGCTCGGCGTCGGCCCGCGTTCCGCGTTCGGGCCCACCTTCGGACCCGCGACCGGAACCGGAACCGGCACCGGCACCGGCACCGGCACCCGGCTCGTCGAGGGCTTCCAGCGTGGGCAGCCGCAGCAGCAGGCGGTACAGCTCCAGGACGGCGGTGGCGTGCGTGAACCGGTCGGTGCGAGCGGGCTCCTCGCGGATCAGTTCGTCGAGCTGGGCTGCCCAGCGGCGGCCGCGCGGCCGGTCCGCCGGCGCCTGGGCGCGGACGAGCTCCGACAGAAGGCGCAGGTGCGCCTCGTCCAGTTCCCGCCGCACGATCCGTACGACGTCGGCGGGCTGCCAGCCCCGCCGCCATGCCGCCGCCACGAACTCCTGCCCGCGCCGGGCGAGTTCGGCGTCGGCAGCCGGGTCGGCCGCGAGCAGGGAGGCGCCGAGGTCGAGGGAGTCGTCGGCACGGGCGTAGAGCGCGGCCTGGAAGGCGCGGTCGACGGTGCTGGGATCACTCACGCGTCGATCGTGCCATGAGGCCGCGACACCGCATCCACACCCTGTGGACAACTTTTCAGGCACCGGCGCCGCGGCCACCAGTTGTCAACTTCGGGTTGACGACCCCCCGCTGTCAACCTAAGGTTGACACATGACGAACCCCGCCATCAGGTCGTCCATCCGTCTCGACGACCTCATCTCGGCCATCAAGACCTCCCACCAGGAGCCCCTCGAACAGCTCCAGGACGCCGTGATCGCCGGCGAACACCTCGGAGAGGTGGCGGACCACCTCATCGGGCACTTCGTCGACCAGGCGCGACGCTCGGGCGCCTCCTGGACCGACATCGGCAGGAGCATGGGCGTCACCCGGCAGGCCGCGCAGAAGCGGTTCGTGCCCAAGGAACCGACCGACCCCGACCCCAGCCAGGGCTTCAGCCGGTACACGCCCCGCGCCCGCAAGGTCGTCATGGCAGCCCACGACCGCGCCCAGGCCGCCAAGAGCGCCGAGGGGCTGCCCGCGCACCTGGTCCTCGGGCTGCTCGCCGAGCGCGAGGGCCTCGCCGCTAAGGCCATCCAGGCGCAGGGCGTCCCCCTGGACACGGTCCGCGAGGCCGCGACCGCCGCGCTGCCCCCGGCGTCCGCCGACGCTCCCGAGCTGGTCCCGTACGGCCCGGCCGCCAAGAAGGCCCTGGAACTCACCTTCCGCGAGGCCCTGCGCCTCGGCCACAACTACATCGGCACCGAACACATCCTGCTGGCCCTGCTGGAGCTGGAGAACGGCACGGGCCCCCTGAGCGACCTCGGCCTCGACAAGACCCGCACCGAGGAGTACGTCACGGCGGTCCTGGCGGAACTACTGGAGACCCGCACCCAGGAGGAGCACAGGGAACAGGGAGAACAGGGAGAACAGGAGCAGCAAGGAGGACAGGGCGACTAAGGGGAACGGACGGACCGAGACGTAGCGGCGGACCACCCCGGAAACACCGGAAGCCCACCGGAACCCGCAGGTCACGGCCGTTGTCAGACCCGCCTGCGACACTCGCGGCATGACCGGCCGGTGGGCGCTCGCCCCGACCGAGGACGGCGGCGCTCAGGTCGCCCCCCTCGGTCCGGACGGGCTGGCCGCCGGGCCGGTGCGCCGGGAGCCCGACCTCGCCGCGGCCGTGAGCGGGAGGCCCGACGTCGCGCGGTGGGTGTGGCGGTCCACCGCCGAGGTCTATCCGCGCCTGCTCGCCGCGGGGGTGCGAGTGGAGCGGTGCTACGACATCGAGGACGCCGAGACGCTCCTGCTCGGCCACGAGGGGCGCTGCGGCGAGCCCCGTTCGGCGGCCGCCGCGCTGGCCCGGTTGCGCGGCGGTCCCGTACCGCCGGATCCGCCGCAGCGGTCCGCCGCACCCGGCGCGCAGTCGGCCCTCTTCGAACCGCAGGGCGCGCGCCTCCCGCTGGAGGACCTGCTCGCGGTCTACGCCGAGCAGCGGCGACGGCACGACCGGGCCGCCCACCCCGACCGCATGCGCCTGCTGACGGCCGCCGAGTCGGCCGGGATGCTCGTCGCCGCGGAGATGAACCGCGCGGGCCTGCCGTGGCGCGCGGACGTGCACCGCCAGGTGCTGCGCGAACTGCTCGGCGAGCGCTACGCCGGCGGCGGCGAGCCCCGCCGTCTCGCCGAACTCGCCGACCAGGTGTCGGCCGCCTTCGGCCGCCGGGTGCGGCCCGATCTGCCCGCCGACGTCGTGAAGGCCTTCGCCCGGGCCGGCATCAAGGTCGGCTCCACCCGCCGCTGGGAGCTCCAGTCCGTCGACCACCCCGCCGTCGAGCCCCTGCTCGCCTACAAGCGGCTGTACCGGATCTGGGTCGCCCACGGCTGGTCCTGGCTCCAGGACTGGGTGCGGGACGGACGGTTCCGGCCGGAGTTCCTCGCGGGCGGCACGGTCACCGGGCGCTGGGTGACCAACGGCGGGGGCGCCCTGCAGATCCCCAAGGTCATCCGGCGTGCCGTGGTCGCGGACCCGGGCTGGCGGCTGGTCGTCGCCGACGCCGACCAGATGGAGCCGCGCGTGCTGGCGGCGATCTCCCGCGATCCCGGTCTGATGGAGGTGGCCGGGCGGGAGACCGACCTCTACCAGTCCGTCTCCGACCGCGCCTTCTCCGGCGACCGCGCCCAGGCCAAGCTCGCCGTGCTCGGAGCGGTCTACGGCCAGACCTCCGGCGACGGCCTGAAGAACCTCGCCGCACTCAGACGCCGCTTCCCCCGGGCGGTGGCGTACGTCGACGAGGCTGCGCGGGCCGGCGAGGAGGGGCGGCTCGTACGGACCTGGCTGGGCCGCACCTGCCCGCCCGCGGCGGGGCGGGGCGACGACGCGGCGGAGGAGGCCGGCATCCCCGTGGCGGAGGACGGGGATACCGAAGGGGCCACCGACCGGCACCACGGGCATGATCGGCACGACCGGCACGACCGGCGTGACCAGCAGTGGATGCCCGGCTACGCCTCGGCCGACTCCCGCGCCCGCGGCCGGTTCGCGCGCAACTTCGTCGTCCAGGGCAGCGCCGCCGACTGGGCCCTCCTGCTGCTCGCCGCACTGCGGCGGACCTGCCGCGACATGGCCGCCGAGCTGGTCTTCTTCCAGCACGACGAGGTGATCGTGCACTGTCCGGCGGAGGAGGCCGACACGGTGGTCGAGGCGATCCGGGACGCGGCGGAGCTGGCGGGGCGGCTGACGTTCGGTGAGACGCCGGTCCGCTTCCCGTTCACGACGGCGGTGGTGGAGTGCTACGCGGACGCCAAGTGAGGGGGCCGTGTGAGTGCGCCGTGTGAGGAGGCCCCATGCTCGGGCCGGTCTCAAGCCGCCTCTTCGGCCCTGCTCAAGCCCCCTGGCCGGCCGTCGGCCGGGCGGTCCCGTCCGGCGGGCCGGCGAGCAGGGCGCGCAACTCGGCCGCCACCGCCTTGGCGTCCGTCCCGTCCAGCGCCACGAGGGCCGCGTGCCACTCCTCGTACGCTTCCTCGACGCGTCCCTCCTCCCTCAGCAGCAGCCCGTGCTGGTGCCGGGCGAGTCCGCCCGTGTAGCGGTCGGCGCGGGTGTCGGCGCGACGCAGCAGTTCGGCGCACTCACGGCGGGCGTGTCCGGCGCGACCGAGCTGCCGCAGCGCGCGGACGAGGCCGAGCCGGGTCTGCGACTCGCCGTGCCAGTCGCCGTGGCCGCCGAGGATGCGCAGGCTCTCCGCGAAGTGCCCGGCCGCGGCGGCCGGTTCGCCGAGGGTGAGGTGGGCGTAGCCGATGTTGCAGTGCGCGGTGTGCTGCACGATGACGGCGCCGATCTCGTCGCCGATGGCGAGCGAGAGCCGGTGCTGTTCGATGGCGGCGCGCGGGTCGGTGTGCTCGTAGAGGTTGCCGAGGTGGCTGTGGGTGACCGCCTCGCCGTAGGGGTCGTTGAGCTGCCGTGAGCACTCCAGGCTCTGCCGGAGTGCCTCGCCGGACTCGGCGTACCGGCCGAGTCCTTCGAGGAGCAGCCCGCGGTTGTTGAGGCCGCGCCGGATGCGCGAGGCGACGCCGAGCCTGCGCCAGATCGCGAGCGACCGGTCGTTGAGCACGAGCGCGTCGCTCTGCCTGCCGGTCAGGAAGTACAGCCCGGCGAGGTCGCCGAGGGCGTACGCCTCGGCCGCCTCGTCCCGCAGCCGGAGCGCCGCGTCGAGCCCGGCCCGCCCGAGCACCTCCATCTCGGCGACGCGGCCACTGCGCTGGGCGTACGGGAAGAACAGCCGGACCAGGACGGAGAGATGGGCGACGACACGGTCGCCGGCCGGCACGGGAAGGTCCTGCCGGGCGGGGGGCCGGCCGTAGCGGTCCGCCAGCGCGACGACGTTCTCCAGTTCCACGTCGCCCCAGGCGAAGGCCTCTTCGGGGCTGTTGAACGGCGGGACGGAGCCCACGTCCGCGCGGTGCCCGGGCGGCTGGGACGCGGTGGGGTGGCGGCGGTCCTCCCGGTCCAGGCCCGGCTCGACGATCGCGACGAGCGCGTGCTCGGCGACGGCGGCGTACCAGCGCAGGGCGGCCTCGGCGACGTCCGTACCCGTCTCCGCCCCCGCCCCTGCTCCGGGTCCGGCTCCGGCTCCGGTCCTTGGCCCGGCCTCCGCGCCGCTCTCCGCTCCGGCCCCTGCCGTGGTACCTGTTCCGGTCCCTGCCCTGGTACCCGTTCCGGCCTCCGCTCCGGTCCGGCTGCCGCTGCCGGCGCTCTCTTCGGCCTCCGCGAGTTCGCGGGCGAAGTAGCGCACCAGATCGTGGGGGGCGTACCGGCCGTAGGCCGACTCCTCCAGCAGGGCCACGTCGACGAGGCGGTCGAGGGCGGCCTCGGCGCGGCGCTCGTCGGTGCCGGTGAGGCGGGCGATCAGGGGTGCGCCGTACGTGGGCAGGTCGAGCGCGCCGATGCGGCGCAGGGCGACGGCGGCGTCCCGGTCGGCCTCGCGCTCGGAGGCGGCGAGGGCGTCGTGCGCGACGGCCAGCGAGCGGCGCACGCTCAGATCGTCGTACTCCAGATGGTGCAAGCGCTCTTCCGTGGCGGCCAGTTGACCGGCGAGCACGTCGGGGGTGAGGGCCCGGCGGGCGGCCAGCCGGGCGGCGACGACGCGCAGGGCGAGCGGGAGGCGGCCGGTGAGTGCGACGAGCGGGTGCCCGGCGTCGAGCCCGTGCCGCCCGGAGACCGCGCGCAGCAGCGCCGCGCTGTCCTCGCCGGACAGCGGCGCGAGCGGGAAGCGGCGGGCGCCGTCGAGGGCGGTCAGCGGCGAGCGGCTGGTGACGAGCACCGCGCACCCGGCCCCCGCCGGCAGCAACGGCCTTACCTGAGCGGCGCTCTCGGCGTCGTCCAGCACGAGCAGCGTGCGTGTAGGCGCCAGCAGCGAGCGCAGCAACGCGGCGGCCGCGTCGGGGTGTTCAGGAATGTGCCGCGGCTCGGCGCCCAGGTCGCGGAGCAGGGCGCGCAGCGCCTGGCGCGGGGTGAGCGGGGTCATGCCGGGGGTGGCGCCGTGCAGGCTGACGTAGAGCTGACCGTCAGGGAAACGTTCCAGCAGAGTGTGGGCCGCGTGCAGCGCGAGGGCGCTCTTGCCGACGCCGGCCATGCCGCTGATGACGGCGACCGGGCTGCCGCCGCCCGAGGACCCGGTCAGGGCCCGGCGCAGGGCCCGCAGGTCGTCGGCGCGACCGGTGAAGTGCGCGGGCTGCGGAGGGAGTTGGGCGGGCCGGGGCGGCTGGGGGCCGTCGTGGTCCGGTGCCGGCTCGGTGGAGCCGGAGACGGATACGCGCGTCGTCGCGGGGCCCCGGAGCACCTCCAGGTGGGCCTCCCGCACGGCCGGGCCCGGCTCGACGCCGAGTTCCCCGACCAGGCGGGCGCGCAGGTCCCGGTGGACGGCCAGGGCCTCGGCCTGACGACCGGTGCGGTGCAGGGCGAGCATCAGCTGACGGTGGTACGCCTCCCGCAGCGGGTGCCCGGCGGCCAGCGCCGCGAGTTCCGGTACGAGACCGGCGAGCCGGGTGCCGCCGAGGGCCAGCTCGGCGTCGTAGCGCCACTCCAGGAGCAGCAGCCGCGCCTCTCCCAGCCGCTGGACGACGGCGTACCCGCCCATGTCGGCGGGCAGGCCGCTCAGCGGCGCGCCCCGCCACAGCGCGAGCGCCGCCGTGCAGGCGCGCACCACCCGCGCCCAGTCCCGGCCGGCGTGCGCGACGCGCGCCTCGGCGAGCCGGGCCTCGAAGACGTGGAGGTCCAACTCGCCCTGGCCGACCCGGAGCAGGTAGCCGGGCGGCACGGCACGCAGCCGCTCAGGATCGTCGAGGAGGCGCCGCAGCCGGGCCACGTGGTTGTGCAGCGAGGCCTGCGCGGAGGCAGGCGGTGCGCCGCCCCACAGGGCGTCCTTGAGCGCCTCGACGGAGACCACCCGGCCGGCCTCCAGCAGCAGGGCGGCGAGCAGGGCACGGACCTTGGGGCTGCCGATGGGACGGACGGCGGGGAGGGGCAGGTCCTTCGGGACGAACTCCCCGGGGCCGGTCGGCCGGCACGGGACCGGGCCGTACAGCACGGGCGGCCCCAGCAGTCCGAAACGCAGCTCGCACCGCATCACGCCGTCACTGCCTTCCCGCGCGCCCCCCGCCTTCCCGTGCGGCCGGGACCGGCCGCACCGCGCGGCGGGCGCCCGCCGTCCTGGCGGATTTCCGCCCTCTGCACAGCGGTTTCCCGCCGCCTTTCACCGAGCGGCCCGGGCAGTTTTCCGCTACGGTTCGGGCCGTCTGCCGGTGCACCCCGGCGACTTCCAGCCAACTGGCCGACGACCATCGGGGGAACCGATGGCCACATGTTAGCGATCCGTTGGCGCGGCCTGATGTGATCACTGCATCGGATACGGCCCGACGGTGCGGGCGTACGCGCAACTCGGGGGAGTGTCGCCGCCGGCCGCATCCGGGGACGCGAGGGGTCCCGGTCGTCAGAGGTGAACGATCGGGGCCCTCGTCCGCTTTTCCGGGCCCCGGGTTTTCCTGGGGTCGGTTCTTCCGGGGGCCGGGCCAGATCTTCTGGGGCGAGCCAGGGTCCTCCGCGGCGGGTCAGACGACCGGCGGCCGCCCCAGCCGGGTGAGCCGCCAGACCGTTCGCCAGCGCATGGGACGCCGCTCGCCGGCGGGTTCGCGCAGCCCCTCCATGAACCCGCCGCACCAGGCCCGCAGCCCCGCGAGCGAACGGGTCCGCAGCAGCGTGAGAAGCGTCCAGACCCCCAGATGCACCGGGACGAGCGCAAGCGGCAGCCGCCTGCGGACGAGCCACACCCGGTTGCGGGCGGTGACCCGGTGGTAGATCGCGTGCCGGGCGGGCGAGGTCTTGGGGTGCCGGAGGAGCAGCTCGGGCGCGTAGAGGATCTTCCACCCGGCGTCGGCGGCCCGCCAGGCCAGGTCGGTCTCCTCGTGCGCGAAGAAGAACTCTGCGGGCCAGTCCCCCGTCTCTTCGAGCATCCTCATGCTCAGGGCGTGCCCGCCGCCGAGGAACCCCGTGACGTATCCGCCGCGCATCGGGTCGGACGCGCCGACGCGAGGCACGTGCCGCCGCTGGGTCTCGCCCTGCTCGTCGGCGATGCGGAACCCCACGATGCCGAGCCGGGGATCGGCGGCGTACAGGTCCCGTACGCGGCGCAGCACGTCCGCGTCGACCAGCAGCCCGTCGTCGTCCAGCTCGACGACCACGTCGGTGTCGCCGAACTCCCGGAGCCGGGCGAGGGCGACGTTCCGGCCGCCGGGGCAGCCGAGGTTCTCGTCGACGTCGACGGTGGTGACCTCGCCGGGGAGGGAGAGCCGGTGGGCGAACTCGGGCAGCCGGCAGCCGTTGCCGACGATCACGATGCGGGCGGGGGCGAGGTCCTGCTTGGCCACGGACTCCAGCAGGGCGTCGACCTCCGCGGGCCGGTTGCCCATGGTCACCACGGCGACGGCGATCCTCGGCTCCACCACGGCTCACTCACTCCATCCGGACGACGACGGCGCCCGCGCTCCCACCGCACGGCGCCCCTCGTTCACCAAGATGTTGTCCCAGCTCCCCGGGTTGTCCGCCCACCGACCTGCTTTACGCCCTCTTTGCGACGGTTTTCCGCGCACCGGACGGCACCGACCACTCGGGCCACACGCCGAAGGCCCGGCCGGAACATGTCCGGCCGGGCCTTCACAACAAGAGCCGCTTTCGGGATTCGAACCCGAGACCTACGCATTACGAGTGCGTTGCTCTGGCCATCTGAGCTAAAGCGGCGCGCTGCCGGGCACCATGGTGCGATCGGCAACGTCGGTAAGTCTACACAGTTTCCGGAGGTGCTTCGCACACGCCCCCGGGGCCGAGGACCCGGGGCCGGGGCCCCGGGGCAGGGGGCTACGAGCAGCGCATTCCGGCAGCCGGTGGGGTGCCGCGGAGCAGGTAGGTGTTGATCGCGGAGTCGACGCAGGCGCTGCCGCGGCCGTAGGCGGTGTGGCCGTCGCCCTGGTAGGTGAGCAGGCGGGCCGAGGCGAGCTGGCGGGACAGGGACCGGGCCCACGTGTAGGGGGTCGCCGGGTCGCGGGTGGTGCCGACGACCACGATCGGAGCGGCGCCCCGGGCCTCGATGCGGTGCGGCGCGCCGGTGGGCGCGACCGGCCAGTACGCGCAGTTCAGAGAGGCCCAGGCCAGCCCCTCGCCGAAGACCGGCGACGCCTTCTCGAAGTCGGGCAGCGCCTTCTCGACCTGCGCGGGGGTGGAGAAGGCCGCGGGAAGGTCGAGGCAGTTCACGGCGGCGTTGGCGTACATCAGGTTGGCGTAGTGGCTGTTGGCGTCGCGTTCGTAGTAGCTGTCGGAGAGGATCAGCAGGCCGGCGCCCTCGTTCTGCTCCATCGCCGAGGTGAGCGCCTCCCGGAGCTGCGGCCACGCCGTCTGGTCGTACATCGCCGCGATCACCGCCGTGGTCGCGAGCGCCTCGCCGAGCAGGCGGCCGTTCGCGTCGCCGGTGGGGAGGGGGTGGGCGTCCAGCCTGCGGAAGAACGCCTTGAGCTTCGCGCCGACCTGCTCGGGCGTCGCGCCGCGGCCGCCCAGCGGACAGTCGGTCTGCCGCACGCAGTCCTTCGCGAACGACCGGAACGCCGTCTCGAACCCCGCCGTCTGCTCCAGGTTCAGCCGGCGCGCGGACAGCGAGGGGTCCATCGCGCCGTCCAGGACGAGCCGGCCGACCCGGTCCGGGAACAGCCCCGCGTACGTCGCGCCCAGGAAGGTCCCGTACGAGGCCCCGACGTAGTTCAGCTTCCGGTCCCCCAGCACCGACCGCAGGATGTCCATGTCCCGCGCGGTCTCGACGGTGGAGACATGGCGCAGCAGGTTCGGCGCGTGGGCGCCGCAGCCCTCCGCGAACCTCCGGTACGCCCCGACGAGCGCGTCCGTCTCCTCCCGGCTGTCCGGGGTGATGTCGGTCTGGGTGTACGTGTCCATGGCGCGGTCGTCGAGACACATGACGGGTTCGCTGCGGGCGACACCGCGCGGGTCGATCGCCACCATGTCGTAGCGGGCGCGGACCGCGGCCGGGTAGCTGACGCCGGCGAACTGCTGGAGGTAGCCGACCGCCGAGCCGCCCGGGCCGCCCGGGTTCACCAGCAGCGAGCCCAGCCGCTTGCCCGGGCCCGTCGCCTTCTTGCGGGTGACCGCCAGCCGGACGTCGCCCGCGTCCGGCCGCGCGTAGTCGAGCGGCGCCTTCATCGTGGCGCACTGGAAGCCCGGCACCCCGCAGTCGCGCCAGGTCAGCTTCTGGGCGTAGTACGGCGACAGGGTGGACGGCGTGGAGCGCGGCAGCGCGGCCAGCACCGCCTCCGCGGCGGAGGCGGTGTGCGTGGCCGTGTCCTGGGCAGAGCAGGCCGACACGAGCAGCGCGGCGGCCGCGAGCAGCGCGCCGCCCGCGCGGGCCGTGCGGAGTGCGCGGTCGGTACGCGTCGTGCGGGCGGTGCGCGTCATGCGCCCCGTACGGGCGCTGCCGGCGGTTCGAGGGGTACGGGTCCGGGGACTCCGGCCGGTCGGACGAAGGGCGCGGCTGAGGTACATCGAACGAGCGTAACCCTCCGCGATCAGGCATGCGCGAAACGTGCGCAGCGTGCCCCGTACGAGTCATGCGGTGCCCCGAACGAGGGACGGCGTGCCCCCTACGAGGTACGCCGCGCCCCGTACGAGGTACCGCGTGCCGCACACGGGTCGTGCCGTGCCCCCGCGCGAGGTAGGGCGTCGGTGTCGGTCCGTGGGCCTGACGGGGGCGCCGTCGTCAGCCGGAACGCAGCGCCATCGTCATCGCCTCCACCGCCAGCAGCGGGGCGACATTGCGGTCCAGGGCGTCGCGGCAGGCGGCGATCGCCTCGATACGGCGCAGGGTGGACTCCGGGGAGCCGCCGCGGGCCAGCCGCTCCAGGGTGTCCTCGACGTCCGCGTTGGCGATCGCGACCCGGGAGCCGAGCTGGAGGGCGAGAACGTCGCGGTAGAGCGCCGTGAGGTCGGTCAGGGCGAGGTCCAGGCTGTCGCGCTGCGTACGGGTGCGCCGGCGCTTCTGCTTGTCCTCCAGGTCCTTCATCACGCCCGCCGTGCCCCGCGGCATCCGGCCGCCCTGGGCCGCGCCGAGCGCCGCCTTCAGCTCCTCCGTCTCCTTGACGTCCATCTCCTCGGCGAGCGCCTTGGCGTCCTCCGCCGCCGCGTCGACCAGTTCCTGGGCCGCCTTCAGGCAGCCGCCGATGTCGTCCAGGCGGAGCGGGAGCTTCAGCACCGTCGCCCGGCGTTCGCGTGCGGCCGGGTCGGTGGCCAGGCGGCGGGCCCGGTCCACGTGGCCCTGCGTGGCGCGGGCGGCCGCGGCCGCCACGGCGGGTTCGACACCCTCCCGGCGCACGAGCATGTCGGCCACCGCGTCCACCGACGGTGTGCTCAGGTTCAGATGGCGGCAGCGGGAGCGGATCGTGGGCAGGACGTCCTCGATCGAGGGGGCGCACAGCAGCCAGACCGTACGCGGGGCAGGTTCCTCGACGGCCTTGAGGACCGCGTTGGCGGACTTCTCGTTCAGCCGCTCGGCGTCCTCGACGAGGATGACCTGCCAGCGGCCGTTCGCCGGCGAGGTGAACGACTTGCGGACGGTGTCCCGCATGTCCTCGGCGAGGATCTGGGTGCCGACGGCGGCGACCGTGGAGACGTCGGCGTGCGTGCCGACCAGTGCCGTGTGGCAGCCGTCGCAGAAACCGCAGCCGGGGGCTCCGCCCAGGGCGCGGTCGGGACTCACGCACTGCAGGGCGGCGGCGAAGGAGCGCGCGGTCTGGGTGATCCCCGCGCCGGGCGGCCCGGTGAACAGCCAGGCGTGGGTCATCTTCGACGCCTCGGGCGGCGGGGCGCCGGTGGCGACGGCGGTGACCAGCGCGTCGGCGTCCCGGGCGGCGGCGGTCAGTTGCTCGCTGACCCGCTCCTGCCCGACGAGGTCGTCCCACACGCTCATGGGTCACGCCGCCCTTTCGTCACGTTCGGTGGTGGCCAGTCCATTGTGCGGGCAGCCACTGACAACGCGGGCGGCGCCCGCCGCCCACCCGGTCGTGGGCGGGCGACGGGCGCCGGTGCGTGTACGGGGCCGTACTGCTTCGGGGGCGTGCGACCGACGGCCGCGCGCCCGGCCGTGGTGCGGGGCTCAGCCTCGGCGGCCTCGGCCACGGCCGCGCCCTCGGCCGCTGTCACGGCCACCGTCCTGGCCGCCGTCCCGTCCGGCCTCGTGCTCGTCGGCGTCCCCGTCGTCGCCGCGCGGGCCCAGCAGCTCGTCCGCCAGCGTGGGCAGGTCGTCGAGCGGCGTCTGCTCGGCCCAGTCCGGCCGCTGCCGGCCCCGGCGCCCGCCGTCACGCGCGTCGGCATGGGCCTCGGGGTCGAACTGCGGCAGCTCACGCGTACGGTCGTCGTCCCGACGCTCGGCCCGGTCGGCGGTCTGCCGCTCGTCCCGGAAGAACCCCGGCGGAACCCGGTCCGCCGAACCGTCGCCCTCTCCGACCGGAGGCAGGACAGCGGTCTCGTCCGCCGCGCCCTCCGGCGTCACCGGCGGCAGCACCGCGGTCTCGTCGGCGGCCCCGGCCGGGTTCTCCGGCCGTACCAGCGGCTGCGGCAGTCTCGCCGTCACCTCGGAAGCGGACTCGGGCCTGGCCCCGGAGCGCTCGGTCTCCCGGGACGACCCGCCGTCGACCGCGCCCGCGGCCTCGGCCGCGTCGGCCCGCTCGTCGCGCTCCTCGCTCACCCGCGGCAGCACCGCCGTCTCGTCCACCGGTCCGCCCGAGGCGTTCGTCGGGGTCACCATCGGGGTCGACACGGTCGCCGCGTCCGGCGGGGACGCTGGAGCGGAAGCGGAGTCGGAGGGAGCTGTCGACTTCCGGGGGCCCGCCTGCGCGGCGGCGGCCGCGTGCTCCGCCGCCCGCCGGGCCTCCTCGGCCCGCAGCAGGGCCTCCTCGGCCTTGCGCTGCTTGTCCAGGCGGCGCGCCTCGGCCTCGGCCCGCAGCCGGGCCTCCTCCTCGGCCTCCTTGCGCCGGCGCTCCTCCTCGGCCTTGCGCCGCGCCTCCGCCTCGGCCCGCGCCTTCTCCTCCGCGAGGAGGCGGGCGCGCTCCTCCTCGGCACGCCGGCGCGCTTCCTCCGCCCGCTGCCGGGCCTCCTCGGCCTGCCGTTCGGCCTCGCGCCGCTGCGCCTCCTCCAGCTCGCGCCGCTTGCGCTCCTCCTCCTCGGCGCGCAGCCGGGCGAGCTGCTCCTGGCGCTCTCGCTCCAGGCGCTCCTCCTCCGCCTTGCGGGCAGCCTCCTCCTCCGCCTTGCGGCGGGCCTCCTCCTCGGCCTTCCGGCGCGCCTCCTCCTGGGCCTTCACCTCGGCCTCGGACAGCGGCAGCATCTGGTCGAGGCGGTGCCGGACGACGGTCGTGACGGCCTCCGGCTCCTGGCCCGCGTCCACGACGAGGTAGCGCCCCGGGTCGGCGGCGGCCAGCGTCAGGAAACCGGCGCGCACGCGCGCGTGGAACTCGGCGGGCTCCGACTCCAGGCGGTCGGGGGCCTCCGTGAACCGCTCGCGGGCCGTCTCCGGGGAGACGTCCAGCAGCACCGTCAGATGCGGGACCAGGCCGTTCGTCGCCCAGCGGGAGATACGGGCGATCTCCGTCGGGGACAGGTCGCGGCCCGCGCCCTGGTAGGCCACGGACGAGTCGATGTACCGGTCCGAGATGACGACCGCGCCACGCTCCAGCGCGGGACGGACGACCGTGTCGACGTGCTCGGCGCGGTCCGCCGCGTACAGCAGCGCCTCCGCGCGGTGCGACAGGCCCTGCGACGACACGTCGAGCAGGATCGAGCGCAGCCGCTTGCCCACGGGCGTCGCGCCCGGCTCGCGGGTGAGGACGACCTCGTGGCCCTTGGACCGGATCCACTCGGCGAGCGCCTCGGCCTGGGTCGACTTGCCGGCCCCGTCGCCGCCCTCCAGGGCGATGAAGAAGCCGGAGGACGCGGGCACCGTCTCCGGTTCGTCGCCGCCGCGCAGCGCGTCCAGGAGGTCGTTGCGCAGCGGCACGCCGGAGCGGTCGTCGACCTTGGCCAGGACCAGCGCGGCCACCGGCAGCAGCAGCGCGCCGACCAGCATCAGCGTGAAGGCGGCGCCGCCGTGCGCGAACACGAACCTGCCGTTCTGCAGCCGGTGCGGTCCGATGGCCGCGGCGACCAGCGGGGCGATCACGACACCGAGGGCGACGAAGATCCGTACCACCGCGTGCAGGTGCTCCGTCATGCGCGGGCGGCGGTAGTCCTCGGCCTCCTGGTCGAGCAGCGCGTGCCCGGTGTTGGCGGCAACGCCCGCGCCGACCCCGGCCAGCGCCAGGAGCAGCAGCACGGTGGTGACGTCCGGGACGAGACCGGCGGCGAGCAGCGCGATGCCGGTGAAGGCGATCGCCAGCGACAGCATCCGGCGCCGGGACAGCGACACCAGCACCCTGGGGGCCGTACGGATGCCTACGACGGTCCCGCCGGTCAGGGCGAGCACCGCCAGCCCGTACAGCACCGGGCCGCCGCCGAGGTCCTTGGCGTGCAGCGCGCACACGGCGACCCCGGCGGAGATCGCGCCGGCCACGGCTGCGGACGCGACCACGAGCAGCGGAACGGCCCCCGTGCGGCCCTTGTCGATCCCGGTGCCCGTCTTCGGGCGGCGCAGTCCCTCGAGCGGCGACCGCGCGCGCGGGGTGCGCGTGCCGGGCAGTTCCAGGGCGGTCAGCACGGACAGGGACGCGGCGAACAGCCCGGCCGCGACGTACGAGCCGAGGGCGGCCTGGTGCTGGTCGAACCAGTCGAGTGCGGTGCCCAGGAGGTTGTTGAGCAGGGCCGCGACGACGAGGGTGGCGGCGGCGAGGGGGATCGCCGCGAATCCGGTCCGCAGCGACAGGCGGCGCAGGGCTTCCATGTGGTCCGGCAGCGGGCGCACCGTGGCGCCCTCGGGCGGCGGGGCGGGCAGCAGCGCGGGCGCCGCGCTCTCGCGGCACACCGTCCAGAAACGCTCGGCGACACCGCCGACGAAGGCCGTGGCCAGCAGGAAGATCAGGGCGTCGCCGGGCATCCAGTCGATCCACAGCGGCGCCACGATCAGCAGCGCGGCCCGCACCCCGTCGGCACCGACCATGGTCCAGCGCCGGTCGAGCGGCCCCTCCGGGGCGGTGAGGGAGGTGAGCGGTCCGAGCAGGACGGCGCCGAAGAGCAGAGTGGCCAGGATGCGCACCCCGAAGACGCTCGCCACCGCGAACGCCATGCCCCGGTAGCCGCCACCGAAGGCGTCCTCGGCGATCGCGGCCTGGAGGGCGAGGAGGACCAGGACCAGGAGGGCGAGGGTGTCTCCGACACCCCCCACCAGCTGCGCGCTCCACAGCCGTTTCAGCTGCGGCTGCCGGAGCAGCGCGCGGACGGCACGCTCGCGGGAATCCGCTACGAGGGCGGCGTCGGGGGCCGGATCATGGCCGGTTGGCTGCTCGGCTCGCGTCATGCTTTCAGCCTATCGGCACGCACCGACGGCCTGTCGTGACCGTCCGAACGTGCGCACGCTCCGTCACCAAAATGATGCCGAGGTGTTGGTTACGCGAACCCGTTCCGGGGAAGCGAGGCCGTGGCCGGCCGCTTCGGGTCGAGGCCACCCGCCGCATAACGGGCACCCCATCACGCGCGCCGCGGCCGGGCGACAAGCGCCCGGCCGCGGGCCGGCTCAGTCCGTCGTCTTCGAAGCGGCCGCCTTCGAAGCAGCCGTCTTCGCGGCCGTCTTCTTGGTGGTCGTCTTCTTCGCCGTCGTCTTCTTCGCCGCGGTCTTCTTGGCGGTGGTCGAGGCCGTCTTCTTCGCCGCCGTCTTCTTGGCGGGCGCCTTCTTCGCGGTCTTCTTCGCCGGGCCCTTCGCCCGCTTCTCGGCGAGCAGCTCGAAACCGCGTTCGGGCGTGATCGTCTCGACGCTGTCGCCGGAGCGGAGGGTCGCGTTGGTCTCCCCGTCGGTGACGTACGGACCGAAGCGGCCGTCCTTGACGACCACGGGCTTGCCGCTGACCGGGTCCTCGCCCAGCTCCTTCAGCGGCGGCTTGGCGGCCGCGCGACCCCGCTGCTTGGGCTGGGCGTAGATCGCCAGCGCCTCTTCCAGCGTGATCGTGAAGAGCTGGTCCTCGGACTGCAGCGAGCGCGAGTCCGCGCCCTTCTTCAGGTACGGGCCGTAGCGGCCGTTCTGCGCGGTGATCTCCTGGCCCTCGGCGTCGGTGCCGACGACGCGCGGCAGCGACATGAGCTTCAGCGCGTCCTCGAGCGTCACCGTGTCCAGGGACATCGACTTGAAGAGAGAAGCGGTGCGCGGCTTGACCGCGTTCTTGCCCGTCTTCGGGGTGCCCTCGGGGAGGACCTCCGTGACGTACGGGCCGTACCGGCCGTCCTTGGCGATGATCTGGTGGCCGGTCTGCGGGTCCGCGCCCAGCTCGAAGTCGCCGCTCGGCTTGGCGAGCAGCTCCTCCGCGAGCTCGACGGACAGCTCGTCCGGCGCGAGGTCCGCGGGGATGTCCGCCCGCTGGTGCTGCTCGGTGTCCTTCTCGCCGCGCTCGATGTAGGGGCCGTAGCGGCCGACCCGCAGCACGATGTCGTTGCCGACCGGGAACGAGGACACCTCGCGCGCGTCGATCGCGCCCAGGTCGGTCACCAGCTCCTTGAGGCCGCCGAGGTGGTCCCCGTCGCCGTTGCCGGCGTCGGCGGCCGCGCCCCCGACCGAGCCCTCGCCGAAGTAGAAGCGCTTCAGCCACGGCACGGCCTGCGCCTCGCCGCGGGCGATGCGGTCGAGGTCGTCCTCCATCTTGGCGGTGAAGTCGTAGTCGACGAGCCGCCCGAAGTGCTTCTCCAGGAGGTTGACCACGGCGAAGGACAGGAAGGACGGCACGAGGGCCGTGCCCTTCTTGAAGACGTACCCGCGGTCGAGGATCGTGCCGATGATCGACGCGTAGGTCGACGGGCGGCCGATCTCGCGCTCTTCGAGCTCCTTGACCAGGCTGGCCTCGGTGTAGCGGGCCGGGGGCTTGGTGGCGTGCCCGTCGACCGTGATCTCCTCGGCCGTGAGCGCGTCGCCCTCGGCGACCTGGGGCAGTCGGCGCTCGCGGTCGTCGAGCTCGGCGTTCGGGTCGTCGGCGCCCTCGACGTAGGCCTTCAGGAAGCCGTGGAAGGTGATCGTCTTGCCGGACGCGCTGAACTCGACGTCCCGGCCGTCGGCGGCCGTGCCACCGATCTTCACGGTCACGCTGTTGCCGGTCGCGTCCTTCATCTGGGAGGCGACCGTCCGCTTCCAGATCAGCTCGTACAGCTTGAACTGGTCGCCGGTCAGGCCAGTCTCGGCGGGCGTGCGGAAACGATCACCCGAGGGGCGGATCGCCTCGTGCGCCTCCTGCGCGTTCTTGACCTTCCCGGCGTACGTACGCGGCTGCGCGGGCAGGTAGTCGGCGCCGTACAGCTGCGTGACCTGGGAGCGGGCCGCGGCGACGGCCGTGTCGCTCAGCGTCGTGGAGTCCGTACGCATGTACGTGATGTAGCCGTTCTCGTACAGCTTCTGGGCGACCTGCATGGTCGCCTTCGCGCCGAAGCCCAGCTTGCGGCTGGCCTCCTGCTGAAGCGTCGTCGTACGGAACGGGGCGTACGGCGAGCGGCGGTACGGCTTGGACTCGACGGACCGCACCGAGAACCGCGTGTTCTCCAGGGCGGCGGCCAGGGCTCGGGCATTGACCTCGTCGAGGTGGAGCGTGTTCGCGCTCTTCAGCTGCCCCAGCGAGTCGAAGTCGCGGCCCTGCGCGACGCGCCGGCCGTCGACGCTCTGCAGGCGCGCGACCAGGGACGAGGGGTCGCTCGGGTCCCCGGCGCGACCGGTCGCGAAGGTGCCCGTCAGGTCCCAGTACTCGGCGGAACGGAACGCGATGCGCTCACGCTCGCGCTCGACGACGAGTCGGGTGGCGACGGACTGGACACGGCCGGCCGACAGGCGCGGCATGACCTTCTTCCACAGGACCGGCGAGACCTCGTAGCCGTAGAGGCGGTCGAGGATGCGGCGGGTCTCCTGGGCGTCGACGAGCCGCTGGTTCAGCTCACGCGGATTGCGCACGGCCTGCTGGATCGCGTCCTTGGTGATCTCGTGGAACACCATGCGCTTGACCGGGACCTTGGGCTTGAGCACCTCCTGCAGGTGCCAGGCGATGGCCTCGCCCTCGCGGTCCTCATCGGTGGCCAGGAAGAGCTCGTCGGAGTCGCGCAGCAGGTCCTTGAGCTTCTTGACCTGCGCCTTCTTGTCGGCATTGACGACGTAGATGGGCTGGAAGTCGTGCTCGACGTCCACGCCGAGGCGGCGGACCTCGCCGGTGTACTTCTCGGGAACCTCCGCAGCGCCGCTGGGGAGATCGCGGATGTGCCCGACGCTCGCCTCGACGATGTAGCCGGGGCCGAGGTAGCCCTTGATCGTCTTCGCCTTGGCAGGCGACTCGACGATGACGAGTCGGCGGCCGCCCTGCGCGGTCTCGCTGGTCGGGGACAACTTCGCTCTTCTCTCCGGTCGACGCTGAGGCTCCCCAGGCCTTGGTTTCCCGGGGTCGGATCGTGCTGACGCTGCGGAGTGTGACGGTACATCCCGCCCCCGTGTCAAACGGGAAAAGCCCGCAACGGCCACTCGAACGGTAACCCGACTACCGCCCTTCCTGCCGCCCGGAGTGCCGACCAGGCCTTCTCCCACGATGCGGAGGGTCATCTTTCGGTTACGGAAACCGGAGCGCTGCGACCGTGCTCACAGCCGGGTGAAGCACCACGCGCCGAGGGCCAGGGCCGCCACGGCGACCACTCCGGCGACGGTCGCGGAGACGACTCGACGCGCGCCGAGCGCGACGGGCTCGCGGTGCCGGACCCGGAGCGCCGTCCACCCCAGCAGTGCCGCTCCGAACAGGGCGAACACCGCGCCCGTGAAGATCGCCGGCTCGCTCTCCATATACGTTCCCCCTCGTCCCGGATGCCCCGGTTGGGGAGGCTGGCACGCCCACGCGACGACCCGGCCAACCTCCGGTGAACACCGGGCGGCCGCGCCGCGTGCGGGACCACGGAAGGAGGGGAGGATCACGAGGGAGCGGGACTCCGAAATTTTTTTCCGGGCCGCCTTCCGGACGGCTGCGGCCCGCGGCGGCCGGGCGGGGAAGAAGTCGACGCGATCTCACCGCCCGGTACGCCGGCGCGGACCCCGGCTCCGGGCGCCGACCCTTCACACCGGAGCGCGGACCCGCGCGCACTGCGCGCTCCCCCTCACCCCGGGGCGCCGACCCGGCCCTCCGGGGCACCGGCCCACGCGCGGGTCGGGTCAAGGCCGCACTCGACCGGTCTTATTCGGCCGATCTCATGTGGCCGGTCTCAGTGGGCCGGTCCTGCTCGGCCGGTCTCATGCGTCCGATCTCATACGGCCGGATCGAGGAACCCCTGCTCCACCAGCAGCCGGATCTGGGCGGGGGTGCGATCGCGCAGCAGCACCGGGTCCTCGCCCATCAGCTGGGCGATCGCGTCCAGGATGCGCCCGGCGCTGAGCGAGCCGTCGCAGACCCCGGCGAAGCCCGCGCCGACCGTGTCCACCGTGGTGGCCCGGCGCATCCCGCGGTGCTGGCGCAGCACCACGTGTTCCGGGTCCTCGGCTCCGGGCAGACCGACCTGCTCCTGGACGATCTCGGAGACGAGCCGGAAGTGCCCTTCGAGCAGCGCCGCGTCGTCGTGGTCCCGCAGATAGTCCAGACGCGCGAAGTGCGCCCGGATCGTCTCCCCGAGCGGCTGCTCAACCGGGTGCGGCCACTCCTCGACGGTGATCGAGGGCACGGCGGCGCCCGTCCTGCGCAGGGTGATCCACCCGAAGCCGACGGCCCTCACCTTGCGTGCCTCGAACTCGTCGAGCCAGGCGTCGTAGCGCGCCTGGTACTCCGCCGGGTCGCCGCGGTGGTCTCCCGCGTCCCGGAGCCACAGCTCGGCGTACTGCGTCACGTCCTGCACCTCGCGCTGCACGATCCAGGCGTCGCAGCCGCGGGGCACCCACGACCTGAGCCGGTCCTGCCAGTCCTCCCCCTCCACGTGCTGCCAGTTGGCGAGGAACTGCGCGAACCCGCCCTCGGCCAGCCGCTCCCCCGACTCCTGAACGAGCGTGCGGCACAGATCGTCCCCACTCATCCCGCCGTCGCGGTAGGTGAGCCGGGCGCCCGGCGAGATGACGAAGGGCGGGTTCGAGACGATCAGGTCGTACGTCTCGTCGGCGCGAATCGGTTCGAACAGCGAGCCCTGGCGCAGATCCGCGGCCGGGGCGCCGGACAGCGCGAGGGTGAGCGCGGTGATGTGCAACGCGCGCGGGTTGACGTCGGTCGCCGTCACGCGCGTGGCGTGCTGTGCGGCGTGCAGCGCCTGGATCCCGGAACCGGTGCCGAGGTCGAGCGCGGAACCGACGGGCGTACGGACCGTGATGCCGGCCAGGGTCGTGGAGGCGCCGCCGACTCCCAGGACGACGCCCTCGTTCCGGCTGCCGATGCCTCCGGCACCGCCGACCGCGCAGCCCAGGTCGGAGACGATGAACCAGTCCTCGCCGTCGAGCCCGCCGTAGGGCCGGATGTCCACGGTCGCGGCGACCTCGTCCGCGCCGACCCGCACCAGCCAGCCGCTCTCCAGGCACTCCTGGACGGGCAGGACGTCGGCGGCCACGCGCGCGGGCGGCACGGGCTGCTGCAGCAGGAAGAGCCGGACGAGCGTCTCCAGCGGCGTGTCCCCGCGGGTGGCCCGGAGGGCGGGCACGGTCTCGCTGCGCGCCAGGGCCGCGTAGGCGGGGGCGCCGAGGAGTTCGAGCAGTCCGTCGGCGGTGAAGGAGGCGGCGAGCAGGGCGTCCCGGAGGCGGGCGGCGACGTCCGGTCGGTCGGCGGCGGGCAGGGTGGGCAGGCTGGAGTCACTCACGCACCCCATTGTGTCGGCTCACACCGACATCGCACGTGCGCGTACGGAACAGGGCGCACCACACGCGCGTGGTGCGCCCTGTTCCGGCCGACCGGACCGAAAACCGGCCGGCCACCAAATCGGCAGTCACCTGCCATCGGACCGGAGCGGGTCAGCCCCGCGTCACCGGAGCCCGGTCAGCCTGTGCCGGCGAAGCCCGGTCAGCCCTGTGTCGCCGGGGCCGACGCGGGCGCGGAGGCGGACTTGCAGCTCGGCTGCTGGGCCATCGCCCTGCCCACGTCGCCCTCCTCGAGGTTCTTCAGCGCGTCGTTGCCGGTCCTGCTCAGCTTGTCGAGCTGGGTGGCGATGTCCTTGAGGCCGTCCGCGAACTTGCCCTGGTCCTTGGTGTCGAGCCCGTCCACCTTCTTCTTCAGCGAGGCGTACGACGTCGAGAGGCCGTTGAGCTCCTTGACCGCGTCCTGCTGCTTCTTCTTGCCGTTGTCGACGTGGGGCGCGCCCGCTCTGTCCACGGCGCTGCCGATCGCCTTGTAGGCGTCGGACATGTCCTGGAAGGCCTGCGCGTCCGTCTTCTGCACCGCCGACGGTGTGCTGTTGTCCGAGGTCTGCTTCTGGATCGCGGCGTTGGCGGCCTCGATCTTCTTCGCCTGCGGCTGCACCGCGTTGCACACCTGCTTGGCCCAGGTGTCGAGCGCGTCGTTCTTGTCGTCGGCGCTGCTGCTGGAGCAGCCGGACAGTGCCAGTACCAGTACCGCACCGCCGGACAGCGCGGCCCCAACCTTCTTGTTCACCGGATTGGTCCCTTCCATGGCTCTCGGCCCCGGAACTTACACGGCGTACGGGTCACGACCGCAGGTCGGATGTCCTTTACGTGACTCCTTGCAGCCATTTGCACCATGCGAGAGAAGGCTCACGGGCGAGAACGCACACAGACACGAAGCGGGTGGGCGGCGCGTCGATGCGCGCCGCCCACCCGCCTCCTGAGCTGGGCCTCGTGTGAGTGCCGCCTACGAGACCACCGCGGGATCGGCCGGTTTGGACACCCGTTCCGCGTTGTTTTCGTCACCCACGGCGATTCCGCGCCGCTTGGAGACGTAGACCGCGCAGACGATGACGAGCAGGGCGAGGACCGCGATCGTGATCCGTACGCCGATGCTCTTGTCCGCGCCGTAGCTGAACTTGATCACCGCGGGCGCGATGAGCAGCGACACCAGGTTCATCACCTTCAGCAGCGGGTTGATCGCGGGACCCGCGGTGTCCTTGAAGGGATCGCCGACGGTGTCGCCGATCACGGTGGCGGCGTGGGCCTCGCTGCCCTTGCCGCCGTGGTGGCCGTCCTCGACGAGCTTCTTGGCGTTGTCCCAGGCGCCGCCGGAGTTGGCGAGGAACACGGCCATGAGCGTGCCCGCGCCGATCGCGCCCGCGAGGTAGGCGCCGAGCGCGCCGACTCCGAGCGTGAACCCGATGAAGATCGGCGCCATGACGGCGAGCAGTCCGGGTGTGGCCAGCTCGCGCAGGGCGTCCTTGGTGCAGATGTCGACGACCTTGCCGTACTCCGGCTTCTCGCTGAAGTCCATGATCCCGGGCTTCTCGCGGAACTGCCGCCGCACCTCGAACACCACCGCACCCGCCGACCGCGACACCGCGTTGATCGCCAGCCCCGAGAAGAGGAAGACGACCGCCGCGCCGGCGATCAGGCCGACGAGGTTGTTGGGCTGGGAGATGTCCATCATCAGGCTCAGCGGGGCGCCCGGGCCGGAGAGCTGCTGGCCCACCTCGCGCGCGCCGGTCGTGATCGCGTCTCGGTACGACCCGAACAGCGCCGACGCCGCCAGCACGGCGGTGGCGATGGCGATGCCCTTGGTGATGGCCTTGGTGGTGTTGCCGACCGCGTCCAGGTTGGTGAGCACCTGCGCGCCCGCGCCCTCGACGTCACCGGACATCTCGGCGATGCCCTGCGCGTTGTCGGAGACCGGACCGAAGGTGTCCATGGCAACGATCACGCCGACGGTGGTGAGCAGGCCGGTGCCGGCCAGCGCCACCGCGAACAGCGCCAGCATGATCGACGTACCGCCGAGCAGGAACGCCCCGTACACGCCGAGGCCGATGAGCAGGGCGGTGTAGACCGCCGACTCCAGACCGACCGAGATTCCGGCGAGGACGACGGTGGCCGGGCCGGTGAGGGAGGTCTTGCCGATGTCCCTGACCGGGCGCCGGGTCGTCTCGGTGAAGTAGCCGGTCAGCTGCTGGATCACCGCGGCGAGCAGGATGCCGATCGCCACCGCGACCACGGCCAGGATGCGCGGGTCGCCGTGCTTGACCGAGATCGCCGTGTCGGTGACGCCTTCGAGGTCGGCGTACGACGACGGCAGATAGACGAACACGGCGGCCGCGACCAGGGCGAGCGAGATCACCGCGGAGATGAAGAAGCCCCGGTTGATGGCGCTCATCCCGCTGCGGTCGGCCCGGCGCGGCGCGACCGCGAAGATGCCGATCATCGCGGTGATCACACCGATCGCCGGCACCAGCAGCGGGAAGGCGAGTCCGGCGTTGCCGAAGGCCGCCTTGCCGAGGATCAGCGCGGCGACGAGGGTGACGGCGTACGACTCGAAGAGGTCGGCCGCCATACCGGCGCAGTCGCCGACGTTGTCGCCCACATTGTCGGCGATGGTCGCGGCATTGCGCGGATCGTCCTCCGGAATGCCCTGCTCGACCTTGCCGACCAGGTCGGCGCCGACGTCGGCGGCCTTGGTGAAGATGCCGCCTCCGACACGCATGAACATGGCGATCAGGGCCGCGCCGAGGCCGAAACCTTCCAGCACCTTCGGCGCGTCGGCCGCGTACACGAGCACCACACAGGAGGCGCCCAGCAGGCCGAGCCCCACCGTGAACATGCCGACGACGCCGCCCGTACGGAAAGCGATCTTCATGGCTTTGTGCGAGACGGCGGTGAGATCCTTTTCCGGCTCTCCCGCCGCCGGGGTCGCTTCCCTGGCGGCCGCGGCGACGCGCACATTGCTGCGCACGGCGAGCCACATGCCGATATAACCGGTGGCCGCCGAGAACGCCGCTCCGATCAGGAAGAACACCGATCGTCCGGCGCGTTGATTCCAGTCGTCCGCGGGCAGCAGCATGAGCAGGAAGAACACGACGACGGCGAAAACGCCGAGCGTGCGCAGCTGCCGGCCCAGATAGGCGTTGGCGCCTTCCTGGACCGCCTCCGCGATCTTCTTCATGCTGTCGGTGCCCTCGCCCGCCGCGAGCACCTGGCGCACCAGGATTCCCGCGACCACGAGCGCGGCCAGCGCGACGACCCCGATGACCGCCACGATGATCCGGTTGTCATCGGTGAGTACTGCGGCTGCGAAGGTTGTGGGGTGGCCCAACTGATGAGGGGTAGAAAGCCCCGCCATTCGTCCTCCTTGACGCTTGGGCTGAGCTCAAGATGTGGACGGATTGTAGGTACCGGAACCCGATCAAAACAGAGCCCGGTAAATGGAATCAGCCTTCACATGCTCCTCAGCAAATGATCGCCGGGCTTCCACGGAACCCGAAAGTGGTAATGCCTCAAAAGCATTGACGCTTGATCCATTATCGGGCTATTGATCGTGAATGAATTCACGATATCGCTGCATCCCTACTGTAAGCCCGGGCGACGACATGCCGACACGCCGAAGGGCCCTACCGGAGTAGGGCCCTTCGGGACAGACGCTGTGTGCGGCCGGCTCAGGAAAACACCGCGGCCGGTGGTGTGGACGGCCAGGTCATCTTGATGGACCCGCCGTGCTCCCCGGCCGTGACCTCCACGTCGTCGACGAGGCCGCTGATGACCGCGAGGCCCATCTCGTCCTCCTCGGCCTCGACCTCCTCCGGAGCGCCCGTGGCGCCCCCGGCGACGTGAGGTGCGTGCGGGGCCTCGTCGCCGACCTCGATGGAGAACTGTTTCTCCTCCTCGATCAGCATCACCTTGACCGGTGCCGAGATCCCGCCGTTCTGATGCAGCCCGACGGCACGGGTGCAGGCCTCGCCGACGGCGAGCCTGACCTCGTCGAGGGCGGCCTCGTCCACTCCTGCCCTGCGCGCCACCGCTGCCGCCACCAACCGGGCGGTCCGGACGTGCTCGGGCAGCGCGCTGAAGCGGAGTTCGACGATGGCCATACGTCCCCCTCGGAGCTACGGGCGTGCTGTCGGGGGGCCGGGCCGCCGAAAAGCCCGGTCCCTCGCTGGTACTTCGTCCGCCCCGGGCACCGCCCCGGGGCCGGTCGTCAGTCGGTGGCCGCCACCGCTTCCTCGACCGAGGTGTGAATCGGGAACACCTTGGTGAGGCCGGTGATACGGAAGATCTTCAGAATGCGCTCCTGGTTGCAGACCAGGCGCAGCGAGCCCTCATGGGCGCGCACACGCTTCAGGCCGCCGACCAGTACGCCGAGCCCGGTGGAGTCGAGGAAGTCCACGCCCTCCATGTCGACGACGAGGTGGAAATTCCCGTCGTTCACCAGCTCGACCAACTGCTCGCGCAGCTTGGGCGCGGTATATACGTCGATTTCGCCACCGACCTCGACGACCGTACGATCGCCGACGGTACGGGTCGACAGGGACAGGTCCACGGATCCTCCAGCACCTTGCTATCGAGCGGTCGCCCCTTGGGCACCTCGGCTTGAAGCCCCCAGGACGGTTCGCCAGCCGCGATGGCATTCAATCACTTACCGGCAGGCGTGCACGACGCCTTGGCTCCATTGTCCGTCACGCCGGTGACACACTCGGTGCCGATGGCCGAGAATCACCGATCCGATCGATCCCCGACGAACACCGCGTCCCGCCTGGCGCCGGGCGCGGTCCTGCACCGGCTCGCCTCGGGGCCGAGCCGGGCTGCGCGCATCACTCATACGGAGCACTTGCCCCCGCGGGCGGGTCGCCATGCCGTTTGGCCTGACCGTATTCGTTCGGAGGTCGTCGCCGCGGTGCAGGCGTGCGGCATCGAGCACCCCTGGGCCCATCAGGCGCGCGCCGCCGAGCACGCCCTCGACGGCGACTCGGTCGTCGTCGCCACGGGCACGGCGTCCGGCAAGTCCCTGGCGTACCTCGTGCCCGTGCTGTCCACCCTGCTGGACGGCTCCGAGGCCCCGAACGGGCGTGGCGCGACCGCTCTGTACCTGGCTCCCACCAAGGCCCTGGCGGCCGACCAGTGCCGCGCGGTCCGGGAACTCGCGCGGCCGCTGGGCAAGGCCGTACGCCCGGCGGTGTACGACGGCGACACCCCGCCCGAGGAGCGCGAGTGGATCCGCCAGTACGGCAACTACGTCCTCACCAACCCCGACATGCTGCACCGCGGGATCCTGCCCTCGCACCCGCGCTGGTCCTCCTTTCTGCGTGCCCTGAAGTACGTCGTCATCGACGAGTGCCACACCTACCGGGGCGTCTTCGGCTCCCACGTCGCCCAGGTGCTGCGCCGTCTGCGCCGCCTGTGCGCGCGCTACGGCGCCTCGCCGGTCTTCCTGCTGGCCTCGGCGACCGCCGCCGAGCCCTCGGTGGCCGCCCGCCGGCTGACCGGCGTACCGGTGGTCGAGGTCGCCGACGACGCCTCACCCCGCGGGGAACTGGTGTTCGCCCTCTGGGAGCCCCCGCTCACCGAACTCCAGGGCGAGAAGGGCGCACCCGTCCGACGCACCGCCACCGCGGAGACCGCCGACCTGCTCACCGACCTGACCCTCCAGGGCGTCCGCTCGGTCGCCTTCGTACGCTCCCGGCGCGGCGCCGAACTGATCTCGGTGATCGCCCAGGAACGGCTCGCGGAGACCGACCGGTCGCTGGCCCGGCGTGTCGCGGCGTACCGCGGCGGCTACCTCCCCGAGGAACGCCGCGCCCTGGAACGCGCCCTGCACTCAGGCGAGCTCCTCGGACTCGCGGCGACGACCGCCCTGGAACTGGGCGTCGACGTGTCCGGCCTGGACGCTGTGGTGATCGCCGGCTACCCGGGGACCCGTGCGTCCCTGTGGCAGCAGGCCGGCCGGGCGGGCCGCGCCGGGCAGGGAGCCCTGGCGGTGCTGGTCGCCCGCGACGACCCGCTGGACACCTTCCTCGTCCACCACCCCGAGGCCCTGTTCGACCAACCGGTCGAATCCACCGTCCTCGACCCGGACAACCCGTACGTCCTCGCCCCCCACCTGTGCGCGGCCGCCGCCGAGCTGCCGCTCACCGGCGAGGACGTCGAGCTGTTCGGCCCCGCCTGCGCGGAGCTGCTGCCGCAGCTGGAGGCCGCGAAGCTGCTGCGCCGCCGGGCCAGGGCCTGGCACTGGACACGCCGGGAGCGGGCCGCCGACCTGACCGACATCCGCGGCGAGGGCGGACGCCCGGTGCAGATCGTCGAGGCGGGCACCGGACGGCTGCTCGGCACGGTCGACGCGGGCGCCGCCCACACGGCGGTCCACGAGGGCGCGGTCCATCTGCACCAGGGCCGCACCTATCTGGTGCGCTTCCTCGACCTGGAGGACTCGGTCGCCCTGGTCGAGGAGGCGAACCCGCCCTACACGACGGTCGCCCGCGACACGACGTCGATCTCCGTCCTGGAGACGGACGTCGAGGTCCCCTGGGGCGACGGCCGCCTGTGCTACGGCTCCGTCGAGGTCACCAACCAGGTGGTCTCCTTCCTGCGCCGCCGGGTCATCACCGGTGAAGTGCTGGGCGAGACGAAACTCGACCTCCCTCCTCGTACGCTGCGCACGCGCGCGGTGTGGTGGACGGTCACCGAGGACCAGCTCGACGAGGCCCGGATCAACCCGGAGATCCTCGGCGGCGCCCTGCACGCCGCCGAGCACGCGTCGATCGGCATGCTGCCCCTGTTCGCGACCTGCGACCGCTGGGACATCGGCGGCGTCTCCGTCCCGCTGCACCCGGACACGCTCCTGCCCACGGTCTTCGTCCACGACGGCCACCCGGGCGGCGCGGGCTTCGCGGAGCGCGCCTTCCACACCGCCCGCGCCTGGCTCACCGCCACCCTCGAAGCCATCGCCTCCTGCGAGTGCGAGGCGGGCTGCCCCTCCTGCATCCAGTCCCCCAAATGCGGCAACGGCAACGAGCCACTGCACAAGAGGGGCGCGGTACGCCTGCTGACGGTGCTGCTCAAGGGGGCGCCCGACGCTGCGGAGGGGGAGCCGGAGGGGGAGGCCTAGCACCCTCGGGTGCGGGGAGCCGGAGCCGGCTCCCCGGAGAACGGGTTCCGGCTTACCGCGGAACGGGGCCCGCCGGTCCCGCCCGTGCTCTCACCTCCGCGGTGAACGGTCCCCGCTCCGAGGCCGCGGTCACGTCCGAGGTGTCGCCGACGATCGCGCACCGGACCAGCCGGGTGCCCTGGGCGCCTGCCACCCGCTCGGCCCGGGCACAGGCGGCCGCGGTGCCCTCCGCCCAGTGGTCGGCGGCGGCCAGCGCCGCGAGGTCGGCCGCCCCCGCGGCGCGGTGCCGGGTCACCACGGCCTGCCCCAGGGCCAGTGCGACGCCGAACACCGCACAGAGCACGGCGATCGCCCCGACGCTCCAGACGGTGGCCGAGCCACGGTCCGAGATACGGCCCGCGAGTGGTTTCGAGAGGCGTCTCGAAAGGCGTCTCGAGACGCTTTCCCAGATGTGGCCTCTGATGGAGCCGCACCCGCTCGAACGACGCATCATGGCTTGGCTCCTCCCGCCGCTCGCGCCCCCTGCGCCGGCTCCGCTCCCACCGTCTCCTCGGCCTCCGCCACCGCCTCCTCCCTCAGGCGGAACGGCAGCACGCCCATCCCGGGCGGATCCGCCACGACGACCACACGGACCTCTCCTCCCTTCCGGGCCACCGAGACGCTCGCGCCGTGCGGCGCCGCCTCGCGGGCCACCTCGGTGACCGCGCCGTCCGGGTCCTGGCGGGCGGCGGCCCGGGCGCCCGCCCGAGCCGCGTCCACACACTGGATCTGCGCGAGCACCACCAGCAGCCCCCACACCAGCGCCGTCACGACCAGCACCAGCACGGGCAGTGCCATGGCCGCCTCCGCCGTCACGAACCCCCGGTCGCGGTCCCGTTCACATCCGCGCACTGAGGGCCCGCTTCACGATGGCCTGAAGTTCCGACTTGACCTGCCCGCTCGTGACCACCTCGTACAGCAGCACGGCGAACGCCACCGCCGCGATGATCCCCATCGCGTACTCGGACGTGACCATCCCCGCATCCCCGCGCACCAGGGCACGCGCCCGCACCACCAGGGCACGCATCCGCGCCCGTACCTTCCCGTTCATCTCAACCCCCGCGAGATCTCGCTCTGTTGCTCGTTCTTTGTTCGAAAACCGCTCCTGCGCGGTGCCGTTCGGCTCCCGCTCATCACCCCGTCACCCCGTCAGCCACCACCTCCTCGCAGCACCCCGCCCGCGAGACCGATCACCACGGGCAGCACCCCGACCGAGACGAAGGCGGGCAGGAAGCACAGCCCCACCGGCGCGGTGACCAGGACGGCTGCCCGGCGGGCCCGGGCCGTGGCGGCGCGCGCCCGGTCGGCGCGGGTGTCAGCCGCCAGCCGTGCGGCCGGTGCCGCCGCGGGGAGGCCGGACTCGCCGGCCCGCTCCAGCAGCCGGGCCAGGGCCGCGGCGCCCGGTATCGCGGCGAGCCCGCGCCACGCGTCGGCCGGTTCCCCGCCGAGCCGGACCTCGGCAGCTCCTCGCGCCAGCGCTGCCCCGACGGGGCCCGCCAGTGCCTCGCCCACCGCCTGGGCGGCGACCACCGGGCCGGCACCGGCCGCGACGCAGGCCGCCAGCAGGTCCGCGGCGAGGGGGAGTTGGCGTGCCGCCTCGACCGGATCGAACGCCTCCGGATCGGCCTCCCCCGGACCCGCCGGCGCCCGTCGCCGATGCCACTGCCGGAGCCCGACCGCGGCCACCACCCCGACCACGACACCGGGGAGCCCGCCGACGAGCACCCACCCGGCGCCCACGACACCCACCGCGGGCAGCAGCCATCCCGGCACGGTGCCCCGGACCCGCCACCACCGTCCGGCACGTAAGCCCCACGACGCCGCTCCCGCCTCCGGCTCCGCCTCCAGCAGTGAGGCCAGTCGTCGCCGCACCCTCCGTCTGCGGCGGACCGCCTCCGGCCACCGGACCAGCTGCCACAGGAGCAGCGCCACCCCGACGGCCGCCCCCAGCCTGTGGACGGCTTCCACGTTCGCGTTCATGCCGCCTCCGCCCGGCGCACGATGCGCAGCGCCCACCACAGCCCCACGGCCTCGAACGCCCCGCCGACGACCAGACAGCCCAGGCCCGCTCCGGTGTGCAACAGCACCCGCAGGGGGTCGGCCCCCATGGCCGTACCGAGAAGGAGACCAAGGGCAGGCAGACCGGCCAGCATGAGCGCCGTCGCCCGGGCCCCGGCCAACTGCGCCCGCAGGTCGGCCCGTTGGTCCCGCTCCACCCGCAGCGCCCCTTCGAGCCGGTCCAGGCCGGCCGCCAGGCCCGCGCCCCGGTCCACCGCCACCCGCCAGCAGGCCGCCAGACCCCGCAGCCCCTCGGCGCCCGGCTGCCGTGCGGCCAGGGCGAGCGCGCCCGGCACGTCACCGCCGAACCGCGCCGCCGCCAGCACCGCCGCCTGGGCCTCCCCGAGCCCGCCCGAGTCCCGGGCGGCGCACAACAGCGCCTCGCCCGGCTGCCGTCCGGCCCGCACCTCCCCGGCGAGCGTCCCGCACAGGGCGATCACCGCGTCCGCCCGCCGCTCCCGTGCCCGGTGGGCGGCCCGGGCGAGCCGGGTCCGGCGCAGCAGCGGAACCCCGGCCGCCCCCGCGGCGACCGGCAGCACCGAGGCACCCAGCACCGCCAGCACCAGCCCGGCGGCCAGCGCCCACCACTCGGCCCGCAACCGACCGCGGATCCGCCGGAGTTCGCCGAGGGCCCGGTCCCAGGACGGCGGACCCGTGGCCACCGCCCCGCCGCCGGACAGCAGCAGCCGCACCCGCCGTGCCCCGTAATGCCGCCCACCCGTCAGCCACAAGGCGGCCCCGGCGCACGCCGTCGCCGCGCCCAGCCACACCTGGCCCAGGGACGTCCCACCCATGCCGCTCACCACTCCCTCTCCGGGTGGAGCAGCTGTCGCAGCCGCTCCCACCCCCGTTCCTCCACGAAGGCCTCCGCACCCCAGCGCAGCGCCGGAACCGTGCGGACCAGCCCCGACGCATCCCGTTCCAGCACCCGCACCTCGGCGATCCGCCGCCGCCCGGAGCGGTCGCGGACGAGGTGCAGCACCACCGACAGCGCGGCCGCCAACTGGCTGTGCAGCGCGGCCCGGTCCAGCCCGGCCGCCGTGCCCAGCGCCTCCAGGCGGGCCGGGACGTCCGCGGCCGCGTTGGCGTGGACCGTGCCGCAGCCGCCTTCGTGGCCGGTGTTCAGCGCGGCCAGCAGGTGAACGACCTCGGCCCCGCGCACCTCGCCCACGACCAGCCGGTCCGGCCGCATCCGCAGCGCCTGCCGCACCAGGTCCTCGAGCGTGACGAGGCCCGCTCCCTCCTGGTTGGCGGGTCTGCTCTCCAGCCGGACCACGTGCGGATGGTCGGGCCGAAGCTCCGCCGAGTCCTCGGCGAGCACGATCCGCTCACCCGGTCCGACCAGACCCAGCAGGACGCTCAGCAACGTGGTCTTCCCGCTGCCCGTCCCCCCGCTGATGAGGAAGGACAGGCGCGCCTCCACCAGGGCCCGCAGCACCCGGTCCCCGCCCGGCGGCACCGTGCCCGCCGCCACCAGTTCGTCGAGCGTGAACGCGCGCGGCCGGACGACGCGCAGCGACATGCAGGTGCAGCCGACGGCGACCGGGGGCAGCACCGCGTGCAGGCGGGTGCCGTCGGGCAGGCGGGCGTCGACCCACGGACGGGCGTCGTCCAGCCGCCGTCCCGCCACGGCGGCCAGGCGCTGCGCGAGGCGTCGTACGGCCGGGGCGTCGGGGAAGGCGACGGCGGCCCGCTCCAGGCCGCCACCGCGGTCCACCCACACCCGGTCCGGGGCCGACACCAGGACGTCGGTCACGGTCGGGTCGGCGAGCAGCGGCTCCAGCGGGCCGCTTCCGATGAGCTCGGAGCGCAGGTGCTCGGCCGCCCCGAGCACCTCCGCGTCCCCGAGTACCCGGCCCTGCTCCCGCAGCGCCTGCGCCACCCGCGCGGGCGTCGGCTCGGCCCCGCTCTCGGCGAGCCACTGCCGTACGCCGTCCAGCAACTCCGCGGAGGCCCCCGGGCCGGTGCCCCACCCCGCGGCGCCTCTCCGCTCAAGGGGCCCACTCATGGCCCACCCACTTCCAGCCGCCCCACCCGTGGCCGCCCCGCTCATGGCCGTACCGCTCATGGCCGCCCCCTTCATGGCCAAATTGCCTACGGCCGACCCGCTCACGGCCGACGTGTTCATCGCCGCCTCGCTCACGGTCGGCGCGTTCTCCGCCGACTTGCTCGCGGCCGACGCACTCATGGCCGCCGTACTGGCAGCCGACGGACTCATGACCGCCGTACTCGCGGCCGACGCAAACGCAGCCGTCGTGTCCATGGCCGACGTATGCATGGACGCCCGTCTCAGGGCCGCCTCCCGCGTCAGCCGTCGCTCGGTCACCACCCTCATGGCGCCTCCCGCATCCGCCGCCGCCCGGTCGTCGCCCTCATGCCGCCTCCCACGCCCGCCTTCGTCCGGTCGCCGCCCTGATGCCGCCTCCCACGCCCGCCGTCGCCCGGTCGCCGCCCTCATGCGGCACCCGCTTCGATCAGGGCCCGCTCCCAGAAGGCCGTGCAGAAGCGGGCCAGCGGTCCGCGCGCGACCGCGCCCGGTGGTGTCCTGCGCTCTCCGGGCCGCAGCAGCGCGGACTCCACCGGGACCTCGCCGGCCAGCGGCAGCCCGAGCAGCCGGGCCACCTCGCGGTCGTCCAGCCCGGGTGCGTAAGGGCCCCGGACGGCCACGCGCACGTCCCGCAGCACCATGCCGACCGCGGAGGCCACCCGCGCGGCGGCCGCCACGGCGCGCAGTTCGGCGGGGACCACGAGGAGGCCCACGTCGAGCTGGGCGAGCGCCTCGGCGACCCCTTCGTCCACGCGCCGGGGCAGGTCGACCACCACGGCGCCGCCGCGCCGCCGGGCGGCGGCCAGCACCGCCCGGACGGCCTGGGGCGGGATGGCGACGCAGTCGCCGCGGTCCCAGCTGAGCACGCGCAGGGCGTGCAGTTCGGGCAGTGACTCCTCCAGGGCGCCGCCGCCGACCCTGCCGCGCGAGGCGGCGAACGCCGGCCAGCGCAGCCCCTCGGCCGTCTCCCCGCCCAGGAGCACATCGAGGCCGCCGCCCAGCGGATCGGCGTCCACGAGCAGGGTGCGCAGGCCCTCGCGTGCGGAGGTGACGGCGAGCGCGCAGGCCAGCGTCGACGCCCCGGCTCCGCCGCGGCCGCCGATGACGCCGACGGTGAGCGCGGGCCGGCCGACTCCCTCGGCGACGTCGGCGATGCGGTCGACCAGCCACTGCTCGCCGTCGGGCAGCACCAGCACGTGGTCGGCGCCGATCTCGACGGCGCGCCGCCAGACGCCGGAGTCGTCCTGGTCGCGGCCGACCAGCACCACTCCGCTTCTGCGGGCAGCCCCGCGCACCCGCCGCGCGGCGTCGTCTCCGACCAGCACCAGCGGCGCGGCCTCCCAGACGCTCCCGCGCGCGGGCACCCCGTGGTGGACCTCGGGCATGGCGCCCGCCGCCGCGCACAGGCGCAGCAGGTCGTCCAGGAGCTCGGCGTCCTCCGTGACGATCAGCGGTCTGCCCTGCCGCCCTCCGGCGGTGGGCGGCGGATCGTGTGTGACGGTTCCGGTCACCGGTTCTTCCCCCTTCGCTGCGTCTGTCGCGCGGCCCCGTGGCCCCGCGAATCCCCACCATGTGAAGAACCGGCAACCGGCCTTCATATGGACGGCCGATACGAACCGGCCAAACGCGCCCGACTAACCGGAACCGGCCATGAACTAGCCGCGAGCGGTACGCGCCGGAATCACGATGCAGCGATCCGGGAAATCATGTGGATCTTGGTCGATAACTGTGGACAACTCGACTGTTGTGAATATTGCCGTCACCCAAACCGGTGAGGCGCGCGCCGGTTCCCGCACAACTTCCGCAGCGCATCGCCTCAACTACGCACAGTTACGAAACACCGGCGTGTTGACACGGGCCGGGCGTCCCGGCGCAGGCCGCCCGGCGACCACGCGGAGAAGGCAGGAAAGGGGAGAAAGGTGTCCGGACATGCGACGACCCCCGCCGGGGGGGAGAGCGGGGGTCGTCTCCACGGCCGACTCGGGGGGGGAGGAGTCGGACCGGGTTAGCACGGTCGCGAACGATCCGTGACTTCCATGGTGTACCCGAGAGCCCTCTCAGGCAAACCCACGCGCCCACCTTACGCCGAATGGGCTGCCCCTATGCTCAGGGTCGTGGAAAACCACTCCTTGCCTCGCGCAGCGGCCTTCTTTGATCTGGACAAGACGGTCATTGCCAAGTCGAGCGCGCTCACGTTCAGCAAGTCGTTCTACCAAGGCGGCCTGATCAACCGCAGGGCCGTCCTGCGCACCGCCTATGCCCAGTTCGTCTTCCTCGCCGGCGGCGCCGACCACGACCAGATGGAGCGGATGCGCGCGTACCTGTCCGCGCTGTGCCGCGGCTGGAACGTGCAGCAGGTCAAGGACCTCGTCGCCGAGACGCTGCACGAGCTGATCGACCCGATCATCTACGACGAGGCCGCGTCCCTGGTCGAGAAGCACCACACCGCCGGACGTGACGTCGTCATCGTGTCCACGTCGGGCGCCGAGGTGGTCGAGCCGATCGGCGAACTGCTCGGCGCGGACCGGGTGGTGGCCACCCGGATGGTGGTGGGCGAGGACGGCTGCTTCACCGGCGAGGTGGAGTACTACGCCTACGGCCCGACGAAGGCGGAGGCGATCCGGGAACTGGCCGAGTCGGAGGGGTACGACCTCTCCCGCTGCTACGCCTACAGCGACTCGGTGACCGACCTGCCGATGCTGGAGGCGGTCGGCCATCCGCACGCGGTCAACCCGGACCGCGCACTGCGCCGGGAGGCACTCGCACGCGAGTGGGCGATTCTGGACTTCAACCGACCGGTACGGCTCAAGCAGCGGGTGCCCACGTTCTCCGTACCTCCGCGTCCGGCTCTGGTCGCGGCGGCCGCGATAGGGGCGGCGGCGGCCACCGCGGGGCTCGTCTGGTACGCGAGCCGGCGCCGGGCCTTGCCGGCCTGACGACCTGACGGGGCGACATGTCCGCCGGGGCGGCCCCCGTTCGGCGCCCCGGCACCCGTTTCGGGCGCGTTTGCGACCAAAAGTAAAGAAGTGCAGGCAGGGGTTCCGCTTACTCCCCGCTTGCAGTACAAAGGACACAACGGCCCGCGAGACCGAAGGACATCCGCGAGGATCACCTTTTCAACGCATTTGGCCCCACGGACCGAGCATGGCCACGGAGCACCCACGCGACGTCGACCCGTCGATTACGGGCCAGCCGCACCAGGTGACGGGCAAAGATCCCGACCTGATGGGCGACATATCGAGGACGCTTGGTAACTCGGTGGACGTGCCAGCGGCGGTACGAGTCCTCGTACCGCCGCAACCCTTGTCAGGCCGCCCCGCGCTGCAGCGCCTCGCACACCGCCGTCGACTCGCGCGCACCCAGCCCGACCGACCTGCCGCAGTGGGCGATCCAGGCGGCCATTCCCTCCGGAGTGCCGGAGACGTAGCCGTCGAGGGCCGCCAGGTAGGCCGCGCGGCCCTGCTCGGCGTGGCCCACCTCGGCCGGGCAGACCGACTTGGGGTCCAGACCGCTGCCGATCAGGACGATGCGCTCGGCCGCCCGCGCGACCAGGCCGTTGTGGGAGACGAAGGGGCGCAGCGCGAGGATCTCGCCGTGCACGACGGCCGCCGTGACCAGCGCGGGAGCTGAGCCGCCCGCGATGATCAGCTCCGACAGCCCCTCCAGGCGCCCGGAGACCTCGGCCGCGCTCGGCAGCGGCAGCTCGATCAGCGGTTCGTCGACTTCCTCACCCTCCTGGCGCGGCCGCCCGACCGTGCCGTCGTCGCTCGCGGCGGCCACCAGGTGGAGCCGGGCCAGCACGCGGAGCGGGGACTGGCGCCAGATGGACAGCAGTTGGCCCGCCTCCGCCGTGAGCCGCAGCGCCGCGCCCATCACACGGGCCTCGCCGTCGCCACTGAAGTCGGTACGCCGGCGCACCTCCTCCAGGGCCCAGTCGGCACCGGACAGCGCCGCGGAGCCCCGGGCGCCGCGCAGCGCCGCCTCGGAGGTGATCTCGTTGCTCCGGCGCCGCATGATCCGGTGTCCGTAGACCCGGTCCACGGCCTTGCGCACGGACTCCACGGACTCGGCCACGCCGGGCAGCGAGCCCAGGGCCGCAAGGGGATCCTCCCTGCCCGAGCCCACGCGAGAGCTTGGGGGCGGATCGGCGTTCGCGCCTGTCGTACTCATGAGTACGACCCTACGCACCCCGGCGCCCCACCCCACGAAGGAGTGGTCTTCTTCACGCGCACCTGCCACTTAAAGTGACCACCGACTACGCTTCGTGAACATGAAAATTGCTTTCGTCGGGAAGGGCGGCAGCGGCAAGACCACGCTGTCCTCCTTGTTCATCCGCCATCTGGCGGCCGCCGGCGCGCCCGTCGTCGCGGTCGACGCCGACATCAACCAGCACCTCGGGGCCGCACTCGGCCTGGAGGAGGCCGAGGCGGCCGCGCTGCCCGCGATGGGCGACCGGCTGCCGCTGATCAAGGACTACCTGCGCGGCACCAACCCGCGCATCGCCTCCTCCGACACGATGATCAAGACCACGCCGCCCGGCGAGGGGTCGCGGCTGCTCCGCGTGCGCGAGGACAACCCGCTGTACGACGCCTGTGCGCGGTCGGTGGAACTCGACGGCGGAGACGTCCGTTTGATGGTCACGGGCCCCTTCACGGACGCCGACCTGGGGGTCGCCTGCTACCACTCCAAGACCGGAGCGGTGGAGCTGTTCCTGAACCACCTGGTGGACGGCCGCAACGAGTACGTCGTGGTCGACATGACGGCGGGCTCGGACAGCTTCGCCTCCGGCATGTTCACCCGCTTCGACATCACGTTTCTCGTCGCCGAGCCGACCCGGAAGGGGGTCTCCGTCTACCGCCAGTACAAGGAGTACGCCCGCGACTTCGGCGTCGTCCTGCAGGTCGTCGGCAACAAGGTGCAGGGCCGGGACGACCTCGACTTCCTCCGCTCCGAGGTCGGGGACGACCTGCTGGTGACCGTCGGGCACTCGAACTGGGTGCGCGCCATGGAGAAGGGCCGGCCGCCCCGGTTCCCCTTCCTGGAGGACACCAACCGCCGCGCCCTGCGCACGCTCCAGGTCGCCGCGGACGCCGCCTACGAACTGCGCGACTGGCAGCGCTACACCCGCCAGATGGCGCACTTCCACCTGAAGAACGCCCACTCGTGGGGCAACGAGCGCACCGGGGTCGACCTCGCCGCGCAGATCGACCCCGGATTCGTCCTCGGCGAAGGCGTCACCGCCCCCGCGTGAGACGGGCTACGGCCTCGGCGCCCCGGGCACGCCCCTGGGGGCCGGGGCGGGGTGGCCGGACAGGAAGGACGCCCAGCCCTGCTGCGGGGCCTCGCCGACCCCCAGGCCGCGCAGTTTGGCGAGGGTCTGCGGGTCCTGGGCGTCCAGCCAGTCGGCCAGTTGCCGGAAGGAGACACAGCGCACGTCGGGCTTGTTGCACACCTGCTCCACCACCTCGTCGATGGCGCGCATGTAGGTGCCGCCGTTCCAGGACTCGAAGTGGTTGCCGATGACGAGGGGCGCGCGGTTGCCGTCGTAGGCCCGGTAGAAGCCCTTGAGCAGGCCGTCGCGCATCTGGTCGCCCCAGTAGTCGAACTTGTCGGGGTCGCCCTGCGTCAGGGTGCCGGACTGGTTGACCATGAAGTTGTAGTCCATGGTGAGCTGCTCGTAGGTGTGGCCGGGGAAGGGCACGAGCTGCATCGACAGGTCCCACAGGCCGTACTTCTTCCTCGGCCACACCTGGTTGTTGACGCCGCTGGTGTCGTAGCGGAAGCCCAGGTCCCGGGCCGCCCTCATGAAGTTCTTCTGGCCCTCGAGGCAAGGGGTGCGGGCGCCGACGAGTTCCTTGTCGTAGTCGAACGGCAGCGGCGCGGCGTCCCGCAGGCCGGTGTTGGTCTTCCAGGTCTTCACGAACTCCTTCGCCTGGGCGATCTCGCTCTTCCACTCCTCGACCGACCACTGGCCGACGCCGCCGTTCTCACCGCAGAAGTGGCCGTTGAAGTGGGTGCCGATCTCGTTGCCCTCCAGCCACGCCAGGCGGAGTTGCTTGACGGTGTCGGTGATGCCCTTCTCGTCGTTGAAGCCGATCTCCGAGCTGCCGGGCTCGTGCTGCGGGGGGCGGTACAGATCCCGCCTGTCCTTCGGGAGCAGGTACACCCCGCTGAGGAAGTACGTCATCGTCGCGTTGTTGGCCTTGGCCACCTTGCGGAAGTGGGAGAACAGCCTCTGGCTGTCCTCCCCCGCGCCGTCCCAGGAGAACACGACGAACTGCGGTGGTTTCTGACCGGGTTCGAGCCGCTCCGGTCTGGGCAGGTGCGGCTGGGCCCCGGTGTACGCGGTGGAGCCGTCGCCGATGAGGCGGACGACGCTTCCGGGCGCGGGCGCACCCAGCGGGCCGTGCGCCCCCTGTCCGGAAACATCGGTGTCGCCCGCACAACCCGCGAGCGAAGAGGCACAGGCCGCGGCGACCACGGCGCCCGCGGCGATCCTCTGGGTGGCGGCCATGTTCCGCCCACCTTCTTCCTTCTCTCGTCCAACGCCGAGACGGCGTGTGCTGGTCCTGTGCCGGACGCGCCGGACGCACCGGCAGCGCCGTCAAGGTCGCACGAGGGCGAGGAGGAATTAGTACGACAAGCCGATAAAAAGCTCGCTTCACTCATCGGAGTGAAGTTGTGCACCATTTGCACCGAATGTTCATGCATGACCTTTACGTTGAATTACGATTGCTTTACCGATCGTTGATTCAGTTGCTCCAGTTGATCCATCCCGCCGCTGCACGCCGTGACCCACGGCCGCGACCCGACCCCCGCCCCGCGCGGGGACCACCAGTTCCGCGACCGCGCCGCCCGGAGGAGACGGGAACATGTCAGCCTGCGCCCCCACCCACGCCGCCGACCCTGCTCGGCCCCAGCGCACCCACCAGCCCCACAGCCCGCCGCCGCGCCCGCGCCGCTTCCGTATCGCGGGCGCCGACATCTCGGCCTCGATCGCGGTCTTCCTGATCGCCCTGCCCCTGTCCCTCGGCATCGCCCTCGCCACCGGCGCCCCGCTCCAGGCCGGCCTCGTCGCCGCGGCCGTGGGCGGCCTGGTCGCCGGACGGCTCGGCGGCTCCCCCCTCCAGGTCAGCGGCCCCGCGGCCGGACTCACGGTCGTCACCGCCGACCTGATCCACCACTACGGATGGCGTGCGACCTGCGGGATCACCGTGCTCGCCGGCCTCGCCCAACTCGGTCTGGGCTGCCTGCGGGTGGCCCGCGGCGCACTCGCCGTCAGCCCCGCCGTCGTGCACGGAATGCTCGCCGGCATCGGCGTGACCATCGCCGTCGCACAGCTGCACATCGTCCTCGGCGGCAGCCCGCAGAGCTCCGTGATCGACAACCTCCGCGCGCTGCCCGCCCAGTTGGCCGAACTGCAACCGGCCGCGGTGTCGGTGAGCGTGCTGACGCTGACGCTCCTGCTGCTCTGGCCGAGACTTCCCGGGCGGGCCGGTGACCTCCTGCGCAAGGTGCCGGCGCCACTCGTCGCGGTCGCCGGGGCCACGGCGGCCGCCTCCCTCGCCGGGCTCAGCCTGGCCCGGGTGGACCTGCCCTCGTGGAGCAGTCACGCCCTGGCCGGGCTGCCCGAGGGTCCGGTGGCCGGCGTCATCGCCGCCGTGCTCACCACCACGCTGGTGTGCAGCGTGCAGTCGCTGCTCGGCGCCGTAGCCGTGGACAAGCTGGTTGCCGGCCGCCCCGCGCCCACCGTCCGGGTCCCGCGGTCCGACCTGGACCGGGAGCTGCTCGGTCAGGGCGCGGCCAACGTCGTCTCCGGCGCGCTCGGCGGCCTTCCGGTGGCCGGGGTGGCGGTGCGCAGTTCGGCGAATGTGCGCGCGGGCGCCGTCAGCCGGAACTCCACGATGCTGCACGGCGTTCTCGTAGTAGTCGCCACGCTGCTGATGGTCCCGATCCTGGAGCTCATCCCGCTCGCCTCGCTCGCCGCCCTGGTGATGGCCGTCGGCATCCAGATGGTGTCCCTGCACCACATCCGCACGGTGACCCGCCACCGAGAGGTGCTGGTGTACGCCGTCACCACCCTCGGTGTGGTGGCCTTCGGTGTCCTGGAGGGCGTGGTCCTCGGGGTCGCCGTGGCCGTCGCCGTCGCCCTGCACCGCCTCACCCGCACCCGCATCACGCACGACGAGAAGGAGGGGGTCCATCACGTCCACGTACGAGGGCAGTTGACGTTCCTCGCGGTGCCGCGGCTCAGCCGCGCCCTGCACCTCGTACCCCACGGGGCCGACGCGGTCGTCGAACTGGACGGCTCGTTCATGGACCACGCGGCGTACGAGTCACTGCAGGACTGGCAGCGGACGCACACCGCGCAGGGCGGCTCCGCCGACATCACCGGACGCCGGGCCGGAGTCGGCCTCGCCGAGCCCGCCGACACCACCGGGTGCCGTTGCCGGCCCTGGACACCCTGGCGCAACCACCAGTGCCGGGACACACCCCGGGCGTCGGCGGCCGACACCCGCGCGGAGAGCGGCCACCGGGCCGGCGGGCCCGCCCCGAGCAGACAGCAACTGGCGCGTGGCATCAGCGCGTTCCACACCAACACCGCACCGCTCGTGCGCGGGGAGCTGGCGCGACTGGCGCGGGAGGGGCAGCAGCCGTCCCAGCTGTTCCTCACCTGCGCCGACTCGCGGCTGGTCACCTCGATGATCACCTCCAGCGGTCCGGGCGACCTCTTCGTCGTGCGCAACGTGGGCAACCTCGTGCCGCCGCCCGGCGAGGACGGCGGGGACGACTCGGTGGGCGCCGCCATCGAGTACGCGGTGGACGTGCTCGGAGTCCGCTCCATCACGGTGTGCGGGCACTCCGGGTGCGGTGCGATGCAGGCGCTGCTCAACTCCGCTTCCGGCCAGGCGATGCGGTTCCGGGACGCACAGGCCCAGGGCACCCGTGCACGAGAGGCCGGGGTGCGCGGCGCCCACGCGCGGGACGCCGGCCCCCCGGCCCCTGACGCACGGGAGTCCGGGACGCCCCTGGAGCGGTGGCTGCGGCACGGGCTGCCCAGCCTGGAGCGTATGGCCGACGCCGGACTCGCCCGTCCGCGGCTGTCGGGGCGGCGGCCCGCCGACTCGGTGGAGCAGCTGTGCCTGACCAACGTCGTGCAGCAGTTGGAGCACCTGCGCCACCACGACTCGGTGGGCCGGGCCCTGCGGGAGGGCGCGCTGGAGCTGCACGGCATGTACTTCCACGTGGGTGAGGCCCAGGCCTACCTGCTGACGGGGGAGGCGGGGGACGAGGTGTTCACCGGCGTGGAGACGCCGGAGGACCTGCCCAGTCCGGCGTGATCCGTCCCCGGCGGCGGGCGCCCGCGCGCGGGGCCCGGCGAAGGCCTCCGGATCCCGCCGCGGCCTCGCCGTGGGTGACCCGCCCGTCGAGCGTCACGCAGACCGGGATCTTTGTGGATCGTGCTGAACTTGTGCGGCCTCCGATCCGTGGGAACGGATGAACCCGGCCGTCCAGGACGACGCGCGCGCCGCTCAGGGCACCCCCGTGCCTCCGAGCGGCCGTGCAAATCTTCCGCAAAGAGGTCTAAACCAATGTTCGGGCGACCCTTGTCATCGGGCCCCCCGGTCTGATGAGCTGTGGCCTGGGACACAACGGACACCCTGGGAAAGGGAGATGTCGTGAGCAACGAAAGCCTGGCCAACCTTCTGAAGGAGGAGCGACGCTTCGCGCCGTCGGCTGACCTGGCCGCGGGCGCCAACGTCACGGCGGAGGCGTACGAACAGGCCAAGGCTGACAGGCTCGGCTTCTGGGCCGAGCAGGCCCGGCGGCTGACCTGGGCCGAGGAGCCGACCGAGACGCTCGACTGGTCGAACCCGCCGTTCGCCAAGTGGTTCAAGGACGGCACGCTCAACGTGGCGTACAACTGCGTGGACCGGCATGTGGAGGCCGGGCACGGCGACCGGGTCGCGATCCACTTCGAGGGCGAACCCGGCGACAGCCGCGCGATCACCTACGCCGAGCTCAAGGACGAGGTCTCCAAGGCCGCGAACGCGCTGCTGGAGCTGGGCGTCCGCAAGGGCGACCGGGTCGCGATCTACATGCCGATGATCGCGGAGACGGCGATCGCCATGCTGGCCTGCGCCCGGATCGGCGCCGCGCACTCCGTCGTCTTCGGCGGCTTCTCCGCGGACGCGCTGGCCACCCGCATCCAGGACGCCGACGCCCGCGTCGTGATCACGTCCGACGGCGGCTACCGGCGCGGCAAGCCGTCCGCGCTCAAGCCGGCCGTCGACGAGGCGGTCGAGCGCGTGGACAACGTGGAGCACGTGCTCGTGGTCCGCCGCACCGGCCAGGAGGTCGCCTGGACCGAGGGCCGGGACGTGTGGTGGCACGAGCTGGTCGCCCGGCAGTCGGCCGAGCACACCCCGGAGGCGTTCGAGGCGGAGCACCCGCTGTTCATCCTGTACACCTCGGGCACGACCGGGAAGCCGAAGGGCATCCTGCACACCTCCGGCGGCTACCTGACCCAGACGGCGTACACGCACTGGGCCGTCTTCGACCTCAAGCCGGAGACCGACGTCTACTGGTGCACCGCCGACGTCGGCTGGGTCACCGGCCACTCCTACATCGTCTACGGACCGCTGGCGAACGGCGCGACGCAGGTGATGTACGAGGGCACGCCCGACACCCCGCACCAGGGCCGCTTCTGGGAGATCGTGCAGAAGTACGGGGTGACGACCCTGTACACGGCGCCGACCGCCATCCGCACGTTCATGAAGTGGGGCGACGACATCCCCGCGAAGTTCGACCTGTCCTCCCTGCGCGTGCTGGGCTCGGTCGGCGAGCCGATCAACCCCGAGGCGTGGATCTGGTACCGAAAGAACATCGGCGCGGACCGCACCCCGGTCGTCGACACCTGGTGGCAGACGGAGACCGGCGCGATGATGATCTCGCCGCTGCCCGGCGTGACGGAGGCCAAGCCGGGCTCCGCACAGCGCCCGCTGCCCGGCATCTCCGCCACGGTCGTCGACGACGAGGCGAACGAGGTGGCGAACGGCGGCGGTGGCTACCTCGTGCTCACCGAGCCGTGGCCGGCGATGCTGCGCACCATCTGGGGCGACGACCAGCGGTTCATCGACACCTACTGGTCCCGCTTCGCGGGCAAGTACTTCGCCGGTGACGGCGCCAAGAAGGACGACGACGGCGACATCTGGCTGCTCGGCCGCGTCGACGACGTGATGCTCGTCTCCGGGCACAACATCTCCACCACGGAGGTCGAGTCGGCCCTGGTGTCGCACCCGTCGGTCGCCGAGGCGGCCGTGGTGGGCGCCGCGGACGAGACGACCGGGCAGGCGATCGTCGCCTTCGTGATCCTGCGCGGCGCGGCCACGGAGACCGAGGACCTGGTCGCCGAGCTGCGCAACCACGTCGGCAGCACGCTCGGCCCGATCGCCAAGCCGAAGCGGATCCTGCCGGTGGCGGAGCTGCCCAAGACGCGGTCCGGGAAGATCATGCGGCGACTGCTGCGCGACGTGGCGGAGAACCGGCAGCTCGGGGACGTCACGACGCTGACGGACTCGACGGTGATGGACCTCATCCAGACGAAGCTCCCGGCATCGCCGAGCGAGGACTGAGGACCGACGGCCTCACCCAGGGTGCCCCGGATCCGGGGCACCCTGGGCCCATGGCCGGCCCCGGTTTCGTAAGGGGCCGGTAAACTGGTGACTTCAGGGTGTGCCGGGAAGTCTGGTCGGCGACGCCGTCGGTGATCCCGCACGACGGCGGCAAGCCGCATCGACCCGGAGGTCCCACCGTGGCCGCGCCCCGCACCACCGACACCGCCCGCAAGGTCCTCGGACGGCTCTCCCTGCCCGAGCGGACCTTCGTGGTGGACGCGCTGCGCACCGAGACCGTCGGCGGCGTGCTGCTGCTCCTCGCCACGCTGGCCGCCCTGGCCTGGGCGAACATCCCCGCGCTGCGCGCGAGCTACGAGAGCGTCGGCGACTTCCACTTCGGCCCCTCGGCCCTCGGCCTGCACCTCTCCGTCGCCCACTGGGCCGCCGACGGGCTGCTCGCGATCTTCTTCTTCGTCGCCGGCATCGAACTGAAACGCGAGCTCGTCGCGGGCGACCTGCGCGACCCCCGGGCCGCCGTCCTGCCGGTGATCGCCGCGCTGTGCGGCATGGCCGTACCCGCGGTCGTCTACACCCTCACCAATGCCGCCGGGGGCGGATCGCTCGCGGGCTGGGCGGTGCCGACGGCGACCGACATCGCGTTCGCGCTCGCCGTCCTCGCGGTCATCGGCACCTCGCTGCCGAGCGCCCTGCGCGCGTTCCTGCTCACGCTCGCCGTCGTAGACGACCTGTTCGCAATCCTGATCATCGCCGTCTTCTTCACCGACCACCTGAACTTCGCCGCGCTCGGCGGCGCGGCGGCCGGTCTGGCGGTCTTCTGGCTGCTGCTGCGGGCGGGCGTGCGCGGGTGGTACGTGTACGTCCCGCTCGCCGTGGTCGTCTGGGCGCTGATGTACAACAGCGGCGTGCACGCCACCATCGCGGGCGTGGCGATGGGACTGATGCTGCGCTGCACCACCCGCGACGGCGAGGAGCACTCCCCCGGCGAGCGCGTCGAGCACCTCGTCCGGCCCCTGTCCGCGGGCCTTGCCGTGCCGCTGTTCGCCCTGTTCAGCGCCGGTGTCTCGCTCTCCGGGGGCGCGCTGTCGGACGTGTTCACCCGGCCCGAGACCCTCGGCGTGGTCCTCGGGCTCGTGGTCGGCAAGGCGGCCGGCATCTTCGGCGGCACCTGGTTCACCGCCCGCTTCACCCGGGCCTCGCTCAGTGACGACCTGGCCTGGGCGGACGTGTTCGCCGTCGCCGCGCTCGCCGGGATCGGCTTCACCGTCTCCCTGCTCATCGGCGAGCTGGCCTTCGAGGGCGACGCGGCGATGACCGACGAGGTCAAGGCCGCCGTCCTGTGCGGCTCCCTCGTCGCGGCGACGCTGGCGACCGTCCTGCTGAAGGTACGGAACGCCAAGTACCGCAGGCTGTGCGAGGCCGAGGAGCGTGACGACGACCTCGACGGCATCCCCGACGTCTACGAGGAGGACGACCCGGCGTACCACCTGCGCATGGCCGCCATCCACGAGCGGAAGGCCGCCGAGCACCGCCGGATCGCCGAGGAGAAGGCCGCCGAACGGGCACGGCGGCTTGCCGAAGTGCCGGGCGGGGCAGGCGAGGAGAACGACAGTCCGGCATGATCTGACGGGACGGTACAAAAGACGGGACCGTTCCCAGTCGGGCAGAAGTCAGGCAGCAGTCGAGCCGGACCGGAACCCGGACGGAATTCCACCCAGTCACGAGAGGGAGACCGCGATGAGCGCACCCGACGGCAGCCCGGTCGGCGCCGAACGCAGCATCGGCCAGCTGTTCGCCTCGGCGACGACCGAAATGTCCGCGCTGGTGCACGACGAGATCGCGCTGGCCAAGGCCCAGCTGAAGCAGGACGTCAAGCGCGGCGCCACGAGCGGCGGCGCGTTCAGCGCGGCCGGCGTGCTGCTGCTGTTCTCCCTGCCGATGCTCAACTTCGCCCTCGCGTACGGCATTCGGACCTGGAGCGGCTGGAACCTCGCGGTCTGCTTCCTGCTGTCCTTCGCGGCCAACGTCCTCGTCGCCGGCGTCCTCGCGCTGATCGGCGTGGCCTTCGCCAAGAAGGCGAAGAAGAGCCAGGGCCCCCACAAGGTCGCCGCGTCGATGAAGGAGACGGCGAACGTCCTGCAGAAGGCCAAGCCGCACCCCCGCCCGGAGACCCCGGCCCTGGAGGACCGGGCGCCCCAGGCCATCGAGGCTGTGGCACGCTCGTCGTCATGACGGATCCCGCCACCCCTCCGGCGCAGCCCACCTCGGTCGTACGGCTCGACCTGCCCGGCGGCCGAAAGGTGACCCACCGGGACGTGGCCGCCAACGGCGCCCGCTTCCACATCGCCGAGCTCGGCGACGGCCCGCTGGTGCTGCTGCTGCACGGCTTCCCGCAGTTCTGGTGGACCTGGCGGCACCAGCTGGCCGCGCTCGCCGACGCGGGGTTCCGGGCGGTCGCCATGGACCTGCGGGGCGTGGGCGGCAGCGACCGCACGCCCCGCGGATACGATCCCGCCAACCTGGCGCTGGACATCACCGGCGTGATCCGCTCGCTCGGCGAGCCGGACGCCGCCCTGGTCGGCCACGACCTCGGCGGCTATCTGGCGTGGACGGCGGCCGCGATGCGCCCGAAGCTCGTACGGCGGCTCGCGGTCTCCTCGATGCCGCACCCCCGGCGCTGGCGCTCGGCGATGGTCTCGGACCCGCGGCAGAGCGCCGCCAGCTCCTACATCTGGGGCTTCCAGCGGCCGTGGATCCCCGAGCGGCAGCTGACCGCCGACGACGGGGCGCTCGTGGCCCGGCTCGTACGGGACTGGTCGGGACCGCGGCTGCCGGACGACGAGGCGGTGGAGACGTACCGCCGCGCCATCTGCATCCCCTCCACGGCGCACTGCTCGATAGAGCCCTACCGCTGGATGGTGCGGTCCCTGGCCCGCCCCGACGGCATCCAGTTCTACCGCCGGATGAAGCGGCCCCTGCGGGTGCCGACGCTGCATCTGCACGGCTCCCTCGACCCGGTGCAGCGCATCCGCAGCGCGGCCGGCTCGGGAGAGTACGTCGAGGCGCCGTACCGCTGGCGGCTCTTCGACGGGCTGGGGCACTTCCCGCACGAGGAGGATCCGGTCGCTTTCTCCACCGAACTGGTCAACTGGCTGAAGGACCCCGAACCCGATCGGTGACCGAGCCACTGCGCCCGGTATCCGGACGTGAACACCTGTCCGACGAACGGCCAATTGCCTGGCGCATAGGCCAATTGGGGTGCCCGCGCGCGGTTATGGACCTTGGGGCAGGGGCAGACGTCGGGGTATGGGCTGGACGCACGACTACAGTGACGCAGCACGCAGCCGCCGTTCCACGGCCGGGCTCAACTCCCACCAGCGGGGCACCCCGCAACTGACGGGCACCGACCCCCGGGTGGGCATCTCGCGCATCCTGCGCCGCCGGGCCCGCTGGGTCTCCGTACGCCTGCGTCACACCCGCGACTGAGCCGCGAGCCCGGCCCCGCGGCCGCCGCTCAGAGCGCGCAGCTGTCGCTGTCCACCTGCTGGTTCGCGGTACGCCCCTTGGCGATGTCCTGCTGGATCTCGTCCGCCGAGAGCGCGTAGCCGGTCTGGGCGTCGTCGAGGGACTTGGCGAACACCACCCCGTAGACCCTGCCGTCGGTGGTGAGCAGCGGGCCGCCGGAGTTGCCCTGGCGGACGGTCGCGTAGAGCGAGTAGACGTCGCGGCGGACCGTGCCGCGGTGGTAGATGTCCGGGCCGTTGGCCGTGATGCGCCCGCGCACCCGCGCGGCGCGCACGTCGTACGACCCGTTCTCCGGGAAGCCGGCGACGATCGCGCCGTCACCGCTGCGGGCGTCCGTGCGCGTGAACTTCAGCGCCGGGGCCTTCAGGTCCGGTACGTCGAGTACGGCGATGTCGCGCTGCCAGTCGTAGAGGACGACCTTCGCGTCGTACCTGCGGCCCACGCCGCCGATCTGGACGGTGGGCTCGTCGACGCCGCCGACGACGTGCGCGTTGGTCATGACGCGGCGGTCGCCGAAGACGAAGCCGCTGCCCTCCAGGACCTTGCCGCAGCTGCGCGCGGTGCCGACCACCTTGACGACGGACTGCTTGGCGCGGGCGGCCACCGTGCTGCCCGCCAGGGCCGGGTCCGGGGGCCGTACGTCGGTGATGGGTTCGTTGGCGAACGGGCTGAAGACCTGCGGGAAGCCGTTCTGCGCGAGGACCGACGAGAAGTGCGTGAACCAGGTGTCGGCCTGGGCGGGCAGGACGCCGGAGACTCCGATCAGCACCCTGGAGTTGCGCACCTCCTTGCCGACGGTCGGAATCGTCGTGGAACCGAGGAGCGAGCCGATCAGCCAGGCGACGAAGAGCAGCGCCGCGACGTTGACCAGGGCGCCGCCGGTCGCGTCCAGGGTGCGCGCCGGGGACCAGGTGATGTACACGCGCAGCTTGTTGCCGAGGTGGGTGGTCAGGGCCTGGCCGACGGAGGCGCAGACGATGACGACGACCACCGCGACGACGGCCACCGTGGTGCTGACTGGCGAGCCGTCCGTCAGCGCGTCCCAGACGACCGGCAGCGTGTACACGGCGACGACGCCGCCGCCCAGGAAACCGATCACCGACAGGATGCCGACGACGAAGCCCTGGCGGTAGCCCACGACCGCGAACCACACGGCGGCGACCAGCAGCAGGATGTCCAGCACGTTCACCGCTTCGAGCCTCGCCTCATCGTCTCGCGGTCACCACGGATCGGCCGGGGGGCCGGTACGCCGCACAGCGCGATGCGGGCTCGGCGTCCCCCGGGAAAACACAGCACGGCGCCCACCCTGTCATGACCGCCAGTCGAGTGGGACCTGCTTGGCCCGGTCCCAGGGCTCCTCCCAGCCCGCGAAGTGCAGAAGGCGGTCGATGACGCCGGCGGTGAAGCCCCAGACGAGGGCCGATTCGACCAGGAATGCCGGGCCGCGGTGGCCGCTGGGGTGCACGGTGGTGGCGCGGTTGCGCGGGTTCGTGAGATCCGCCACGGGGACCGTGAAGACCCGGGCGGTCTCGGCCGGGTCGACGACGCCGACCGGGCTGGGCTCGCGCCACCAGCCGAGCACCGGCGTGACGACGAAGCCGCTGACCGGGATGTACAGCCGGGGCAGCACGCCGAACAGCTGGACGCCGGCCGGAACCAGCCCGGTCTCCTCCTCCGCCTCCCGCAGCGCCGCCCGCAGCGGCCCCTCGGCCGTCGGGTCGCCGTCCACGGGGTCGAGCGCGCCGCCGGGGAAGGACGGCTGCCCGGCGTGCGAGCGCAGCGAGCTGGCCCGCTCCATCAGCAGCAGCTCCGGGCCGCGCTCGCCCTCGCCGAACAGGATCAGTACGGCGGACTGGCGCCCCGCGCCGTCCTCCGGCGGCAGGAAACGGCTCAGCTCGACCGGCCGGACGGTCTCCACGACGCGCACGACGGGCTCCAGCCATCCCGGCAGGCCCTCCGTGCTGAGCGCGGCCCGGCCGCCCTGGGTGTCACTCGCGCGCGTCATCGCCCTCCCCGTCGTCCTGCTGCTTCCAACGCCCGCCGGCCCCGGGATCGTTCCGCGCCGGTGGCCCCGGCCCCCGTCCCGACTGACCCAGCTGCCACAGCTGACCCAGCCGTCCAGGGCGTCTCAGGTCCCAGCGGTCCCAACCGTCCCAGCGGTCCCAACCGTCCCAGCGGTCCCAACCGTCCCAGCGGTCCCGGTCGTCCCGTCATCCGGCCCCCAGCGGCGGGGCCGGCTTGCCGCCCGCGTCCAGGTAGGCCTGCGGGGGCTTCAGCCGCTGGCCGGGGAAGCCGCCCTTCTCGTACTTCAGCAGCTTCCTCGCCTTCTCCGGGTCGGTCTCGCCCTCGCCGTAGGCAGGGCAGAGCGGCGCGATCGGGCAGGCGCCGCAGGCGGGCTTGCGGGCGTGGCAGATGCGGCGGCCGTGGAAGATCACATGGTGCGAGAGCATCGTCCAGTCGCTCCGGGGGAAGAGCGCGCCGACGGCGGCCTCGATCTTGTCGGGGTCGGTCTCGTCGGTCCACTGCCAGCGCCGCACCAGCCGCTGGAAGTGCGTGTCCACGGTGATGCCGGGGTGGCCGAAGGCGTTGCCGAGGACCACGAAGGCGGTCTTGCGGCCGACGCCGGGCAGCTTGACGAGGTCCTGGAGACGGCCGGGGACCTGTCCGCCGAACTCCGCCACCAGCGCCTTGGACAGGCCCATGACCGACTTTGTCTTGGCCCGGAAGAAGCCGGTGGGCCGGAGGATCTCCTCGACCTCCTCCGGGTTGGCGGCGGCGAGGTCCTCGGGGGTCGGGTACCGGTCGAACAGCGCGGGCGTCGTCTGGTTCACCCTCAGGTCCGTGGTCTGCGCGGACAGCACCGTGGCGACCAGCAACTGGAAGGGGTTCTCGAAGTCCAGCTCGGGGTGGGCGTACGGGTACACCTCGGCGAGCTCGCGGTTGATGCGCCGGGCGCGGCGGACGAGCGCGGTGCGCGACTCGTTCCGCGGCGGCTTCGGGGCGACGGTCTTCTCGGCGGAGGCGCGCCGCACGGCGACCGTGCCGTCCTCGGGCGCGACGGTCACCTTCTTCGGCGGCCTGGCCTTCCGCACCGCGGCGGCCGGCTTCACCGCGGTTCCCGCGGTGGCCTTCGCCGTGGTCTTCGCGGTGGTCTTCTTCGTGGCGAGGGCCTTTTCGGCCGGAGCTTTCTCCGCGGCGGCCTTCTTCGCGGGTGCCTTCTTCGCGGGTGCCTTCTTGGCGGGTGCCTTCTTGGCGGCCGCCGCCTTCTTCACCGGAGCCGTCTTCTTCGCGGGCGCCTTTTTGGCTGTTTTTTCCGTTTTGTTTCCATCGTCGGGGCTTTGTTCGCCCACAGCGGAATCCTTGCGTACAACCACCCGCGCAGCCCCCTAGGCCTGTGCTCTCACCGGCGTTTTGGACACCCGGCCAGCCTAAAGGCAGGCACGGACATCCGCCCCGGGCCCCGGGGATCAGCCCCCGATTGGACCCCTGCCGCTTACCCCGGGACTCCGGTGCGGCATCCTTGTGACAGATCACACTGTTTGGATCGTCCGGCAAAATGGGGAACACGGTCCCCTGGCACACCGGGGAGAAAGATCCCCTGAGCAGGTCGACAAGGAGAGAACTCGTGGACGACGTTCTGCGGCGCAATCCGCTCTTCGCGGCGCTCGACGACGAGCAGGCCGCGGAGCTCCGCGCCTCCATGACGGAGGTGACGCTCGCACGCGGCGACTCGCTCTTCCACGAAGGCGACCCCGGCGACCGCCTGTACGTGGTCACCGAGGGCAAGGTCAAGCTGCACCGCACGTCCCCCGACGGTCGCGAGAACATGCTGGCGGTGGTCGGCCCCGGCGAGCTCATCGGCGAGCTGTCGCTCTTCGACCCGGGCCCGCGCACCGCGACGGCGACCGCGCTGACCGAGGTCAAGCTGCTGGCCCTGGGCCACGGCGACCTCCAGCCCTGGCTGAACGCGCGGCCCGAGGTGGCCGGCGCCCTGCTGCGCGCCGTCGCCCGGCGCCTGCGCAAGACCAACGACCAGATGTCCGACCTGGTCTTCTCCGACGTGCCGGGCCGTGTCGCCCGCGCCCTGCTGGACCTCTCGCGCCGCTTCGGCGTGCAGTCCGAGGAGGGCATCCACGTCGTGCACGACCTGACGCAGGAGGAGCTGGCCCAGCTGGTCGGCGCGTCCCGCGAGACCGTGAACAAGGCCCTGGCGGACTTCGCCGGGCGCGGCTGGCTCCGCCTGGAGGCGCGCGCGGTCATCCTGCTGGACGTGGAGCGCCTCGCCAAGCGCTCACGCTGACCGCGGGCACGGCTCCGTACGCGACGCGCCGAGAGGGTCCCGTCTCCTGGGAGGCGGGACCCTCTCGCACGTCCACGACCTGCCGCTGCCCTCGCCGCGCGCCCGGAAGGCGGCGCCCTGCGTGGAGACAGGTCCGTGGTCCGGACGGGCCCATGGCCCGGACGAGCCCGCGGCCGGACGAGCCCGTGGTTCAGATGAGGCCGTGCTCGCGCAGGTATTCCATCTGGGCCCGGACCGACAGCTCCGCCGCGGGCCACAGGGAGCGGTCGACGTCCGCGTACACATGGGCGACGACCTGGGCGGGGGTGCGGTGGCCGTCCTCGACCGCCGTCTCGACCTGGGCGAGCCGGTGGGCGCGGTGCGCGAGGTAGAACTCGACGGCGCCCTGGGCGTCCTCCAGCACGGGACCGTGACCCGGCAGGACCGTGTGCACGCCGTCGTCGACCGTGAGGGACCTCAGCCGCCGCAGGGAGTCCAGGTAGTCGCCGAGGCGGCCGTCGGGATGGGCCACGACCGTGGTGCCGCGGCCCAGGATGGTGTCGCCGGTCAGCACCGCCCGGTCGGCCGGCAGGTGGAAGCACAGGGAGTCCGCGGTGTGGCCGGGCGTCGGTACGACCCTCAGCTCCAGGCCGCCCACAGTGATCACGTTCCCGGCGGCCAGGCCCTCGTCGCCCAGCCGCAGCGCCGGGTCCAGCGCCCGCACCTTGGTACCGGTCAGCTCGGCGAAGCGGGCGGCGCCGTCCGCGTGGTCGGGATGGCCGTGGGTGAGCAGGGTCAGGGCTATGCGCTTGCCCGCCCGCTCGGCCGTGTCGACGACCGCCCGCAGATGGCCCTCGTCCCGCGGGCCCGGGTCGATCACCACGGCCAGGTCGGAGCCGGGTTCCGAGACGAGCCAGGTGTTGGTGCCGTCCAGGGTCATGGCGGAGGGGTTGGGCGCGAGGACGTTGACGGCCCGGGCGGTCGCGGGACCGGTGTGGACGCCGCCCCGGGGCTGACCGGGGAGCGTTGCTGCGTCCGTCATGCGAGGGGACCTTCCTGGACGTCGGTCGTACGGGCGGTACGGGATCCCTGGAAACCCCGCCCGGCCGTACAAGAACCCCGCCCGGTCATGCCGGGGCCCCGCCGGCCGGGATGTGCTTGGTGAACTCGTCGTGGCCCGGCCAGGACAGCACGACCTCGCCGTCCACGAGGCGGGCCCGGGCCAGCACGGGGGTCAGGTCGCGCTCGCGCGCTCCCGTGAGTGCCTCGGCGGCGGTGTCGTACGCGGTCAGCCCGCGCAGCGTGGCGATGGTGGGCGGCATCATCAGCAGCTCGCCCCGGTCGTACGAGGCCGCCGCGTCGGCGGGGCGGATCCACACCGTGCGGTCGGCCTCCGTGGAGGCGTTCCGGGTGCGCTGGCCCTCCGGGAGGGCGGCCACGAAGAACCAGGTGTCGTAGCGGCGGGACTCGAACTCGGGGGTGATCCAGCGGGCCCACGCGCCCAGCAGGTCCGAGCGCAGGGTCAGGCCGCGGCGGTCGAGGAACTCCGCGAAGGACAGCTCGCGGGCGACCAGCGCGGCCCGGTCGGCCTCCCACTGCGGGGCCGTGGTGTCGCCGACGACGGAGTCCGGGGTGGGACCGGCGAGCAGCACGCCCGCCTCCTCGTACGTCTCGCGCACGGCCGCGCAGACGATCGCCTGGGCCGCCGCGTCGTCGAGGCCGAGCCGGTCCGCCCACCACGCGCGCGTGGGACCCGCCCAGCGGACCTGGTGGTCGTCGTCACGGGGGTCCACGCCGCCGCCCGGATAGGCGTACGCGCCCCCGGCGAAGGCCATGGAGGCGCGTCTGCGCAGCATGTGGACGACGGGCCCGGAGCCGGCGTCCTTCAGGAGCATCACCGTCGCCGCGCGCCTGGGAGCGACCGGCGTGAGGGTGCCGTCCGCGAGCGCGCGGATACGGGCCGGCCAGTCCGGGGGAAACCACTGCCCATTCGCCATGGGCGGAGGCTATCCCGTGGTGCGCGAATGTTCGAGAGGTGCCCGAGGCCCGTGCCCGCAGGTGACCGAGGTCCCTGTCGGCAGGCACCCGAGGCTCGTGCCCGTAGGCACCCGCGGCCCATGCTCGCGATCCGGGCCCGCGGGCAGCCCCCGAGGCCAGGACCGGTCAGGACGCTGTCCCGGGACCTCCTGAGCCCGCCCGGGACCCTCCTGGGAGCCTTCCGGAATACTCCTGGGCCCTTCGGGGGCCCTCCCGAGGCTCCGCTACGGCAGCAGCTCGACCTGGATCTCGACCTCGACCGGCGCGTCCAGCGGCAGCACCGCCACGCCGACCGCGCTGCGCGCGTGCACGCCCCGCTCGCCGAGGACCTCGCCCAGCAGCTCGCTGGCGCCGTTGACGACACCCGGCTGGCCCGTGAAGTCGGCCGCCGAGGCGACGAAGCCGACGACCTTCACCACGCGCGCGACGCGGTCCAGGTCGCCCACGACGGACTTGACGGCGGCCAGCGCGTTCAGCGCGCAGGTGCGGGCCAGCTCCTTGGCCTCCTCCGCCGTGACCTCCAGACCCACCTTGCCGGTGACCGGGAGCTTGCCCTCGACCATCGGCAGCTGGCCCGCGGTGTAGACGTGGGAGCCGGACCGCACGGCCGGCTGGTAGGAGGCCAGCGGGGGCACGACCTCCGGCAGGGTCAGCCCCAGCTCGGCCAGCTTCGCCTCGACCGCGCTCATCCCTGCTTCTCCCGCTTGAGGTAGGCCACCAGCTGCTCGGGGTTCGGCCCGGGCACGACCTGGACGAGCTCCCAGCCGTCCTCGCCCCAGGTGTCCAGAATCTGCTTCGTGGCATGGACGAGCAGCGGCACGGTTGCGTATTCCCACTTGGTCATGGGGCCGACTGTATCCGCTGTTGTCCACAGCCTCCCGCGTAGCCCGAGCGCGGACTGGTTAGGCTCGAAGGCGTGAGCAGGCTCCAGGTCGTCAGCGGCAAGGGCGGGACCGGAAAGACCACGGTCGCCGCCGCCCTCGCGCTTGCCCTCGCCACGGCGGGGAAGCGAACGCTTCTCGTCGAGGTCGAGGGTCGGCAGGGCATCGCACAGCTCTTCGAAACGGAGGCGCTGCCCTACGAGGAACGGAAGATCGCGGTCGCTCCCGGGGGCGGGGAGGTGTACGCCCTGGCCATAGACCCCGAACTGGCCCTGCTGGACTACCTCCAGATGTTCTACAAGCTCGGCGGCGCGGGCCGGGCCCTGAAGAAGCTCGGCGCCATCGACTTCGCCACCACCATCGCGCCGGGCCTGCGGGACGTCCTCCTGACCGGCAAGGCGTGCGAGGCGGTGCGGCGCAAGGACCGCGCCGGCCGCTTCGTGTACGACTACGTCGTGATGGACGCGCCGCCCACGGGTCGCATCACCCGCTTCCTCAACGTGAACGACGAGGTGGCCGGCCTGGCGAAGATCGGCCCCATACACAATCAGGCGCAGGCCGTGATGCGGGTGCTGAAGTCCGCCGAGACGGAGGTGCACCTGGTGACGCTGCTGGAGGAGATGCCGGTCCAGGAGACCGTCGACGGCATCGCCGAACTGCGCGGGGCGCGGCTGCCGGTGGGACGCGTCATCGTGAACATGGTGCGCCCGCAGGTTTTGGACGGGCTCGACCTGGAACGCGTACGGGCCGTGCCGCGCACCGCGCTCGCCCGGTCCCTGTCCGCCGCCGGTCTCGGCGGCGCGCGGCGCGGCGGCAACGCCGAGCGGCTGGTGGATCCGCTGCTGGAGCAGGCCGAGGAATACGCAGAACGGTATCTGCTGGAGCAGGAGCAGCGGTCCGTCCTCGGTGAGCTCGGCCTGCCGCTGCACGAACTGCCGCTGTTCGCCGAGGGCATGGACCTGGCGGGCCTGTACGAACTGGCGACCGAGCTGCGGAAGCAGGGGATGTCATGAGCCCGGACCCGGCCCACGCGCACGAACCGTCCCGCCGGCTGGCGCCCGCGCCCCTGCTCGACATCGATCCCCTGCTGGACGATCCCGGCACCCGGATCGTGGTCTGCTGCGGCTCGGGCGGTGTCGGCAAGACGACGACCGCGGCGGCCCTCGGGCTGCGGGCCGCCGAGCGCGGCCGCAAGGTGGTGGTCCTCACCATCGACCCGGCCCGGCGCCTGGCGCAGTCCATGGGCATCGACTCGCTCGACAACGTCCCGCGCCGGGTGAAGGGCACGGAGGGCGACGGCGAGCTGCACGCGATGATGCTCGACATGAAGCGCACCTTCGACGAGGTCGTCGAGGGGCACGCGGACCCCGAGCGGGCGGCCGCGATCCTGGCCAACCCCTTCTACCAGTCGCTCTCGGCGGGCTTCGCGGGCACGCAGGAGTACATGGCGATGGAGAAGCTCGGCCAGCTGCGGGCCAAGGAAGAGTGGGACCTCATCGTCGTCGACACCCCGCCGTCGCGCTCCGCGCTCGACTTCCTGGACGCGCCCAAGCGGCTCGGCTCCTTCCTCGACGGCCGCCTGATCCGCCTCCTGACGGCCCCGGCCAAGCTGGGCGGGCGCGCGGGCATGAAGTTCCTGAACGTCGGCATGTCGATGATGACCGGCACGCTCGGCAAGCTGCTGGGCGGTCAACTGCTCAAGGACGTCCAGACGTTCGTGGCCGCGATGGACACGACCTTCGGGGGATTCCGCACCCGCGCGGACGCCACGTACAAGCTGCTCCAGGCACCCGGAACGGCGTTCCTGGTGGTCGCGGCCCCGGAGCGGGACGCGCTGCGCGAGGCCGCGTACTTCGTGGAGCGGCTGGCCGCGGAGCGGATGCCGCTCGCCGGTCTGGTGCTCAACCGGGTCCACGGCAGCGGCGCCGAACGGCTGTCGGCCGAACGGGCGCTCGCCGCCGCGGAAAATCTTGAGGAGCGCCGCATTGTGGATCAGGGGGACGGGAAAGCTGGACTTCGTAACTCTCCCGACACGTACGGCAGTTCAGATGCTCCCGTTTCCGGCGTCTCCGGCGCTTCCGACGCACCGGCTTCCGGCGACGGCTCCCCCACCGGCCCGGAGCGGTCCGGGCCGGGTTCGTCGCAGACCGGGCCCACCGAGCCCGCGGAGGCCACGGACTCCGCGGACCCCGGGCGTTCCGTGGACCAGCTCACCGTCGGCCTGCTGAGGCTGCACGCGGACCGTATGCAACTGCTCTCCCGAGAGCAGCGCACACGGGACCGTTTCACCGCGCTGCATCCCGAGGTAGCGGTGGCCGAGGTGGCCGCGCTGCCCGGCGATGTGCACGACCTCTCGGGGCTGCGGCACATCGGAAACCGGCTCGCGGACAACCAACGGGAACTGCCGGAGGCGACTGCCTGACACCTACGACGCGTAACCGGAGGCCTTCCGCCACCTGCTCCATGGCACCCATCACCCCCACGGCGTCCATGGCGCCCGTGGCACCTCCCTGGCACCCGGCATCGGCCAAGGGCGCACCCGGCCCTGAAAGGGGTGCGCCTGCCGACCCGGTACGGGGGACGCCCTCAGGTCATCGAGGAAGGCGCCCTCGATCCGCCGAGGAGGGTGCCCTCGATCCATGGAGGGACATGCCCTCGGGCCGCCGTCGAGGGAGGTGCCCTCAGGCGGCCGACACAAGTGCCCTCAGCTCACCGCCGCGTAGTTCTCGTACACCTGGTCGTCGTCGAGCGGCACCAGGCCCACCCCCCGCTCGTACTCGAGACGGGCGGTCTCGAGCAGCCGACGCCACGAAGTGACGGTCGGCCGGCGGCGCAGCAGCGCGCGGCGCTCCCGCTCCGTCATGCCTCCCCACACGCCGAACTCGACGCGGTTGTCGAGCGCGTCGGCCAGACATTCGGTGCGTACCGGGCATCCGGTGCACACCGCCTTGGCCCTGTTCTGCGCTGCTCCCTGAACGAACAGTTCATCCGGATCGGTAGTGCGGCAGGCCGCCTGCGCACTCCAGTCGGTTACCCAGCCCATACCGGCGCCGTCCTCTCCCGAATCGAGGCTCCCCCACGGCGGCAGCGGCATATTCACCGCCGCCAGTTGAGGACGTTACGGAAGGTGGGCACAGCGCAACACCCCCTTCGGGCCCAATCTTGAATGGCCCGAACGGACTATGGGTAAGCGGCAGATCACCCGGGGGAGTGAGCTGACGACATGTGCGACATACCCGACAATTGGGGACGGTTCTGTTGCGCCACAACGGACGCCAGATGGCACACAAGGCGAATTCGGGCACACTCAACACGTCGCGACAAAGAAAGTCGCGCGGACCCGGAACGTTTCGGGTCCGCCGGACGTATTGATACGTGGCCGCGCTGCTGTGACAGTTGGGAGCAGCTTAGGCCAAGGCCTATACGCGTGTCCGGCGAATGAGAACGTAGGCTGCCCTCATGCCAAACAAGCGCTCGGGCGGTGGCCTCTCGCCCATGCAGCAGGCCGCCAAGTTCCTCGGGGTCAGTGTGCTCGCGGGAGTGGTGCTGGCCGGCATCGCGCTGCCCGCGGCCGGGGTGTTCGGCCTGGCGGCCAAGGGATCGGTCGAGGGGTTCGACGAGATCCCGGCCAACCTCAAGCGCCCACCACTCAGCCAGCGCACCACCATCCTGGACAGCAAGGGCGGCCAGATCGCTCAGGTCTACTCCCGTGACCGCACGGTGGTCGACCTCAAGGACATCTCGCCGTACATGCAGAAGGCGATCGTCGCGATCGAGGACTCGCGCTTCTACCAGCACGGCGCGATCGACCTGAAGGGCGTCCTGCGCGCCCTGAACAAGAACGCGCAGAGCGGCGGGGTCTCCCAGGGCGCCTCGACGCTCACGCAGCAGTACGTGAAGAACGTCTTCGTGGAGGAGGCCGGCGACGATCCGACGAAGGTCGCGCAGGCCACCCAGCAGACCCTCGGCCGCAAGGTCAAGGAACTGAAGTTCGCGATCCAGGTCGAGCAGGAGCTGGGCAAGAAGAAGATCCTCGAGAACTACCTGAACATCACCTTCTTCGGCGAGCAGGCCTACGGCATCGAGGCCGCCTCGCAGCGCTACTTCAGCAAGCACGCCAAGGACCTCACCCTCCCCGAGTCGGCGCTGCTGGCCGGCATCGTCCAGTCGCCGAGCCGCTACGACCCGGTCAACGACGAGGCGGAGGCCACCAGGCGGCGCAACGTCGTGCTCCAGCGCATGGCCGAGGTCGGCGACGTGTCGCAGGCGGAGGCCGACCAGGCGAAGAAGGCGCCCCTGCGCCTGAAGATCACCCAGCCGCGCAACGGCTGCATCACGGCGGTCAAGGGCGCCAACTTCTTCTGCAAGTACGTCGAGCAGGTCTTCCTCAACGACCCGGTGTTCGGCGCCTCCCGCGAGGAGCGCGCCAAGGTCTGGAACCAGGGCGGCCTCACCGTCCGCACGACGCTGGACCCGCAGGCCCAGCAGTCCGTGCAGGCCTCGCTCAAGAAGCACGTCTACCAGTCGGACGCGGTCGCCGCGGCGTCGGTGCTGGTCGAGCCCGGCACCGGCAGGATCATGGGAATGGGCCAGTCGAAGCCGTACGGCTACGGCAAGAACGAGACCGAGATCAACTACTCGGTCGGCAACGCCATGGGCGGCTCCAACTTCGGCTTCCCGACGGGTTCGACGTTCAAGCCGTTCGTGGCGGCGGCCGCGCTGGAGCAGGGCCGGCCCCCGACGCAGCAGTACTCGGCGCCGTACAAGATGGAGTACCCGAGCCCGGTCCAGACGTGCGACGGCCGGCCCTGGACCAACCAGGACCACACCCAGGTCGAGAACGAGAACGAGTCGGAGAAGGGCCCGTACCGGATGAAGGAGGCGATGGCGAAGTCCATCAACACCTACTTCGTCCAGATGATCTCCGACATCGGCCTGTGCCCGGTGGCCAACATGACCGACAAGCTGCACGTGGTGCAGGGCGACGGCAGCAAGCTGCCCGAGAAGCCCGCCATCGCGCTGGGCTCGATCGGCCTCTCGCCGCTGACGATGGCGAGCGCCTACGCCGCCTTCGCCGACCGGGGCACCTACTGCACGCCGGTCGCCATCCAGTCGATCACGCAGCGGGTCGGCAACCGCGAGAAGTCGCTCGCCGTCCCGAAGACGACGTGCTCGCGGGTGATGTCCCAGAAGACCGCGGACACCGTGAACACCCTGCTGCAGGGCGTGGTCGACTCCGGCACCGGTCAGCAGGCCGGTCTGTCCGACCGTGACAACGCGGGCAAGACGGGCACCACGGACGAGCGCAAGAACGCGTGGTTCGTGGGCTACACGCCCAACCTGTCGGGCGCGGTGTGGGTGGGCAGCGCCACCCAGAAGGTGAAGATGATCAACATCCGCATCGGCGGTGTGTTCAACTCCCTGGTCTACGGCGGTCAGGTGCCCGGCCCGATCTGGCGGGACGCGATGACCGGCGCCCTCGCGGGCAAGCCGGCGCCGTCCTTCAACCTCATCGACATCCCGGACCCCGAGAAGGACAACAAGGGAAAAGGAAACGGGAAGGGCCCCGGCGGCCCCACCGGCGGCACCGGTGACATCGGCGGCCTGATCGGCGGCGGCACCAGCGACGGCGGCACCTTCCCGACTCCGACCTTCTCCCTCCCCGACGGCTTCATACAGGGCCAGAGCGGATCCAACGGAAACGGCATCGGGGGGCGGAAGGGCTGACGCGGGAGCGCGTGAGGCTCTGACGTCACCGGGCGCCGTACCGGGAGACACGGACAAGGGCGCCGGCAGCGGGTAGCTGCCGGCGCCCTTGTCGTTCGGTGAGCGCGCCGCAGATGTGCGGAGCCGGAGCTGCGGCGCGGCTCAGCCGGCCAGCAGCCTCTTGACCACGGCGGCGACGCGCCCGCCCTCGGCCTGGCCGGCGACCTTCGGGTTCACGATCTTCATGACGGCGCCCATGGCCCGCGGACCCTCCGCACCGGCCGCCCTGGCCTCCTCGACGGCCTGCGAGACAATCCGGTTCAGCTCCTCGTCGGACAGCTGCTTGGGCAGGTACGCGGCAAGCAACTTGCCCTCGGCCTTCTCCCGCTCGGCCTGCTCGGGACGACCGCCCTGCGCGAAGGCGTCGGCGGCCTCGCGGCGCTTCTTGGCCTCCTTGGTGATCACCTTGAGGACCTCGTCGTCGGAGAGCTCGCGCTTCTCCTTGCCCGCGACCTCCTCCTTGGTGATCGCGGTGAGCGTCAGCCGGAGCGTCGAGGAGCGGAGCTCATCGCGCTCCCTGATCGCGGCGTTGAGGTCTTCCTGCAGCTTCGACTTGAGCGTGGTCATGGGTCCGATTGTCGCAGGTGCGCCGACACACCCGCGCGCCGATTTCCCGGGGCACACCCGAGCGTTGACCCCTCGCCGCCGTTCCTTCGATCTCCCGAACGATTTCCGCTGCGCCGCACGGGCCTGACACGATGGACCCATGCGCGCGCGATACGGAGTACCCCTGGGCATCACGGCGGTCGCGGCCGCCGGTCTTCTCTACTCCGCGGGCTTCGAGGCCCGCTCCTTCCGTCTGCGGCGGGTGACCGTCCCCGTCCTGCCCTCCGGGATGCGCCCCCTGCGTGTGCTGCAGGTCTCCGACATCCACATGGTCGGCGGCCAGCGCAAGAAACAGCGCTGGCTGCGCTCGCTGGCCGGCCTGCGCCCGGACTTCGTGATCAACACCGGGGACAACCTCTCGGACCCGGAGGGGGTGCCGGAGGTCCTGGACTCGCTGGGCCCCCTGATGGACTTCCCGGGGGCGTACGTCTTCGGCTCCAACGACTACTACGGCCCCAAGCTCCGCAACCCCGCCCGCTACCTGATCGAGAAGGCCCAGGGCCGGCACGGCCTGAACGGCAACACGCCCGCGGTCGGCGTCGTGCACAACCCGTGGGAGGACCTGCGCGACGGCTTCGACGCGGCGGGCTGGCTCAACCTGACAAACACGCGCGGCATCCTGAAGGTCGAGGGTGTGTCGGTGGAGCTGACGGGCCTGGACGACCCGCACATCAAGCGGGACCGCTACGCGCGGGTGGCGGGCGGCCCCTCGGGCTCGGCGGACTTCTCCATGGGCGTGGTGCACGCGCCGTACCTGCGCGTCCTGGACGCCTTCGCGGCCGACGACTACCCCCTGGTCCTGGCCGGCCACACCCACGGCGGGCAGCTCTGCATCCCCTTCTACGGGGCCCTCGTGACCAACTGCGACCTGGACACGGACCGTGTGAAGGGCCTGTCCACCCACACGGCCGAGGGCCGCACCTCCTACCTGCACGTCTCGGCGGGCTGCGGCACCAACCGCTACACCCCGGTCCGCTTCGCCTGCCCACCGGAGGCGACGCTGCTGACGCTGGTGGGGCGGGAGTAGGGAGCCCTGGGCAGGTCTCCGGACGGGGCCTGCCCCAACCCGGCACTGCGCCAGCCGGTCCGGGCCGGGCCGGGGGTCCCACGGCACCCGGCAGACCCGGAACCGCCTCGGCCGGTCCGGTCCGGGGAGCCACCCGGACGACCCGGAAGTGCCTCGGCCGGTCCGGTCCGGGGAGCCACCCGGACGACCCGGAACCGTGCCCCCCGGCGCCGACCTGCCGTAACTCGGACAGCGCACCCGAATCGCCCCGTTCATCCCCTCTCCATACCGTGAGGGCATGACCGCCCCGATCCCCAGGGACATACCGGATCTCCCAGCGATCCCGGGCATACCCGTCCTGATGCCCTCCGCCGTCCCCGCGACCGCGGTGGTGGAGCCCACCCGACGCCCCTGGACGGCGCTCCACCGCCTGCTGGTCGCCGCGGCGACCGCGGCCGCCGTCGCCGTCGAGGTGGCCATCGGCCCCCCGGCCCACGTCCTGAGCCACTTCGCGATCCAGGCCGCCATCCTGCTGGCCGCCGTCATGGCCTCCTCGGCCCGCAGAGCGTGGACCGCCCGCCGCCCCCTGCCCTCGGCACTGACCGGCGCGGCGCTGCTCTACGTCATCATCGCGGGCCTGGTCTACCACCTGCTCCTGACCCGCACGGCCACGTCGTTCTCCCTGACCGGCGCACCGGGCACCCACACGATGTGGCAGGCGGCGGCCGGCGCGATCATCCACACCGCGGCCCCGGTGGCGGCACTCCTGGACTGGCTCCTGCTGACCACCCCCGACCGCCTGCACCTGCGCCAGACGGCCACCTGGATGCTGTATCCCCTGGCCTACCTGGCCTTCTCCCTCACCCGAGGCGAACTGCTCCACCCCGGTGCACCGGGCCGCTACCTGTACCCATTCCTGGACGTCGTCCGGCACGGCTACAAGCACGTCCTCGGCAACGCCCTGCTCCTGGGCCTCTCCTTCTACGCCCTGGCCGTCCTCCTCGTGGCCCTGGACCACACCCGCCCGAACCCCGTCCGCCGTCGCTACAAAACCGGATTTCGTCTCCGGCCACCGGTGGGCTAAAGTAAACGTCGTCGCCGCGGCAACGCAGTGACATCGGGGTGTAGCGCAGCTTGGCAGCGCGCTTCGTTCGGGACGAAGAGGTCGTGGGTTCAAATCCCGCCACCCCGACAGAGAAAAAGCAGGTGGACCACCTACTCATGTGAGTAGGTGGTCCACCTGTTTCGTCTGCGCGTCCATCGCCCCCCCCCCGAGTGCCTTTACCCCTCGTGGATCGTCGCCTCAGATCCCGTCCATGACCATGGCACCGGTCTGGATCACGGGCCGGATCTGCTTCCGGTAAACCTCCTCGGTCGGGGTCGTCCCCGAGTGCCCGACGAGCCAGGAGAAACGCCGCCGAGCACCCCAGGAAGGCGCGGGTCAACGTCCATCGGGTCCCTGCCACAATCGGCTCGCTCGCCTGCCTCTACACTCCGCACACCTGTTCAACATCCCACCGTCATGGATCAGTACGGTGGGCCTGCCCTGTGGGGGGTTTCATGCGCAAGCTTGCCGTCGGCATTCTGCTGCCGTGCGCGGTGGCGCTGTCGGCGCTGACCGGTCCGGCCGCCCAGGCCGTGACCGGGGACGGAGATCTGAAGATCACAAACGTGTCGTTCAACGGTGGCAAGTCCGTCGTGGTCGGCACCACGGAGAAGAAGACCTTCATCCTGGCGATCACCGCCACGGACAGCTCCGGGATCAACGCGGCCTACTCCGACATCTGGAGCACAGCGACCGCCACCGGTTTCGGATACCACGACAACCTGGGGTGCAAGGCCGTCAACGCCACCACCGCCACCTGCTCGATGAGCTACGTCATGGACCCGGGCTACTACGGACTGGAGAACGCGCAGGCGGGGGCCTGGCAGGCATACCTGGACATCAGCTCCAAGGACCACGACGTCATAACGGAGAACTTCCCAGACAAGTTCTACGTCAAGCGGTATGCCAAGCTCACGACCGACGCCTCGCCCGAACCGGTGAGCAAGGGCGCGACGCTGACCGTGACGGGCAAGCTCAGCCGGGCCAACTGGGACGACAACGCCTATCACGGGTACGCCAACCAGTCGGTGAAGCTGCAGTTCCGCAAGGCGGGCAGCAGCACCTACACCACGGTCAAGACCGTCACCACAAGCAGCACCGGCACCCTGAGGACCACCGTCGCCGCATCCGCCGACGGCTACTGGCGCTACGCCTTCGCGGGCACCACCACGACGGCCTCCGCCAAGGCCGCCGGCGACTACGTCGACACCAAGTAGTCAGCGGGACGCCGACACCGGGCCCGTCCGGCAGCGTCCTAAGGCCGTCGCCCGGCCGGTATGAACGTCAACGACCGATCCACATGGACCTACGGCTCAGAAGTTCCCCGTGCCCAGCCCTGCCCGATCGAGCGGGGAACCACGGGGGAACGGCGGGAAGTCCCGGAGCCCGGGCAAGCGAACGGCCCCCGACCACCAACCCTGGTCAGGGGCCGTTCTCACAGCTCGTCGAGCGGAGGCGGTGGGATTTGAACCCACGGTGACATCGCTGCCACATCGGTTTCCAAGATCGTGGACCAGGCCGGGGCGGGGCCGAACGAGGCTCGAACCCGAGGATGTTCAGAAGCCAGCGGTCGAAGTAGCGCGCCTCAGCCTCCTGGTCACCCTCGACGGTCAGCCACTCACGGGCGGCAGTGATCATATGCGCCTCAGCTTGTTCCACTTCCGCAGGCCGCAACCCGACCCGATCGGTCAGCTCGCCCCAGATGAGCGCGAGCCAGTTCCCTGCTTCATCACCGTCGTCGACGGCTACTGCTGCCACCGCCCCAGAATGCCCAGAGCGTGACGACGTCTCCCTGCCGGCCGCAGGTGGCCTACCGTTCCACGTATGACTTCGATCAGCGCCGAGAACCCGCTGACCTCGGACGACGCTCGTGGGTTGCTCGCGATGCTCTCTGCCCGGGTCGAGATCGAGCGGGGCATGAGTGAGCGGGAGCTCGACCAGGTCGAGGAACGCTGGGGGTTCCGTTTCGCGCCGGAGCACCGGACGCTGCTGGGTGCAGGACTGCCAACGGGCAGCCGTCGCTGGCCCGACTGGCGGGACGGCGACGCGGAGGACCTGGCGGAGCGGTTGGCCTGGCCGATCGACGGTGTGTTGTTCGACGTGGAGCGCAACGGCTTCTGGCATCCGGAGTGGGATCAGCGGCCGAGCGGCACCCAGGACGCCTTGGATGTGGCTCGCACCTCCTTGGCCAAAATCCCGGTGATGGTGCCGATTTACTCCCACAGGTATCTGCTTGCCGACCCGGACCGCACGGGCACGCCCGTGGTGTCGATGTATCAGACGGACATCATTTGCTACGGCACGGACCTGGTCGACTACTTCCACCACGAGTTCGGTCGCTCGAGGCCGACACCGGAAGACCACCAGTACGCCACGATCCCGTTCTGGTCCTACTTCCTGGACTGATCAGCCCCGAGAGCCGTTTCCGGCCGCGCGGGGTCATCGGGACGCGCCGCCGGAGCCGTGCCGCCCGTGCGGGTTTCCGGAGTCAGGGAGCGCACAAGCCATGACGCTCCGTATACGGTGATCCCAGGGTGTGAGTCGTCGAGGCCGTGAGCGGTCGGCACGAGGGGGCAGAAGATGGTGCGGGCACCGAAGAGCGTCAATGTGAAGCTGAACCTGCGCGTGCTGGAGATCTCCGGTACCTGGGAGCCGAACGACGCGGAACGGCGGGCCGCCTGGGAGCTGTACGTCGAGTTGGTGACCCGTGTCTCGGTCGTGCCCCTGCGGACCGACGAGGGGCTGCTGCGTGACGCGCTCAGCAGTCTGTACTCCCTGTTCGGCACCACCCGGGAAGTGCTGCGCAAGTACGGCCCCGAGGTCGCGGAGCCCAAGAAGGACGGGCAGTACAACTTCGGTTACCTGGCGGTCGCCATGCTCAACTACGGCATCCGGCCGCTGCTCGCGGCCTGGCACCCCGTCCTGGAGGACTGGGAGAGCCGGCGTCCCGCAGACCGCTCGCGCCGGGACCACGAGCAGGCCTGGGAACTGGCCGGCGACCTGCGCTCCTCCCTGCGCGACACCCGGGCGATCCTCACCGAGTACGCCGACCTCCTGGCCAGTGCCTGCGGTGTCCCGAACCTCCTCCAGGCGGTACCCGGGGAAACGGTCTGAGGCGCCGCACCTCCCTTCGGGCACCTGACCTCCGGCGGCCGTTCTTCGTCGGAGTCCGCTCTGTGCCCTCCCCCGCCGCTCCGGGCACAGGGTGAACCCCTGGGGGTGGGGGCGAAGGGGCTTGACCGTCCGAGGGGGCGGTTCTGGAACCGGTCGTCCCGGTGCGGCAGTCTTCTTCCTCGTGGGGAGCGTTCCGTATCAAGGGAGTGCGCCGGGTTACTCGGGCGCGCACATGGTGGTGTGCGGCGACGACGGGCTCGCGCACCGGCTGGCCGCCGAGTTGCGTGGTGTCTACGGTGAGCAGGTCACGCTGGTCGTGCCGCCCTCCGAGCGCGGCGTCCGCCCGCCGGTGGTCGGCCGGGGCCGGGCCGCTTCGGCGTTGCTGGACCGGGTGGTCAGCGCCGCCGTGGGCCGGGCCGGCGGCAACGGGGGCAACAGCGCCAACAGCGCCGGTGGCACCGGCGGCGGGTCGGCCTCTGAGGCCGATCACCTTCTGGAGGCGGCCACGCTGACCGACGCCGTGCTCGTGGCGGCGGGTGTGGAGCAGGCGGCCGCGCTGGCGCTCGTGTACGACGACGACGAGACCAACATCCGCGCCGCCCTGACCGCCCGCAGGATCAATCCGCGGCTGCGGCTCGTCCTGCGCCTGTACAACCGGCGGTTGGGGCAGCACATCGAGGAACTCCTCGACCAGGCGGCCGTGTTGGCCGTCGGCAGCGACGACGCCTTCGGGGCCGACGCGTCCACCACCGTGCTGTCCGACGCCGACACGGCCGCGCCCGCCCTGGCCGCCAGCGCCGTCGCCGGCACCAGCAAGGTCGTCCAGACCGACGGACTGCTGCTGCGCGCGGTGGAACGGCCGCCGCCCGCGCCGGGGCAGGTCGCCGATCCCGGGCTGTGCACCCTGGCGCTGCTGTCGGCGACCAGCACCGACCCGGCGGGCGCGGACGGCTCCGAGGGCAGCGGGGAGCAGCGGCCCCGGCTGCTGCCCGACGAGGCGGCGGTACGCGAGGCCACCGGGCGCGGGACCGTGGTGCTGGAGCAGGTGTCGTACGCCGGCCCGGCGCTGTCCGCGGGGCGCGGGACCGGCGTCGTACCGTCGCTCACGTCGTTGTTCTCGCGGCGGCTGCGGTGGTCGCTGGCGGGGCTCGTGGGATGCGTGTTCGCGCTCGCGGTGGCGTTGTGGGTGGTGACCGGGATCCATCCGCTCGGTGCCCTGTATCTGACGCTGCTCGACCTGTTCGCCATCGACGACCCGGCCCTCGGCCGGTCCATCGGGCGGCAGATTCTTCAACTCCTCTCCGGACTGGTGGGGTTGCTGCTGCTGCCGGTGCTGCTGGCCGCGGTACTGGAGGCGCTGGGAACCTTCCGGTCGGCGTCCGCGCTGCGCAAGCCGCCGCGCGGGCTCGGGGGGCACGTCGTGCTGCTGGGGCTGGGGAAGATCGGCACCCGGGTGCTGACGCGGCTGCGGGAGCTGGACATTCCGGTGGTGTGCGTGGAGTCCGGGCCCGAGGCGCGGGGGCTGGCGACGGCCCGGCGGCTGCGGGTGCCGGTGGTGCTCGGGGACGTCACGCAGGAGGGCGTCCTGGAGGCCGCGAAGATCCACCGCGCCCATGCGCTGCTCGCGGTGACGAGCGCCGACACGACGAACCTGGAGGCCGTGCTGTACGCGCGGTCGGTACGTCCCGACCTGCGCGTCGTGCTGCGCCTGTACGACGACGACTTCGCCACCGCCGTGTACCGCACCCTGCGGGCCGCGCACCCGCACGCGCTGACGCGCAGCCGCAGCGTGTCGCACCTGGCGGCGCCCGCGTTCGCCGGGGCGATGTTCGGGCGGCAGATCCTCGGGGCGATCCCCGTGGAGCGGCGGGTGCTGCTGTTCGCGGCCGTGGAGGTGGGCGGGCACCCGCAGCTGGAGGGCCGGACGGTCGCGGAGGCGTTCCGCGCGGGGTACTGGCGGGTGCTGGCCCTGGAGGCGGGCCTGACGGCACAGCAGCGGCGGGAGCCGGCCGCGGAGGCGGCGGCCGAGGACACCGGGCGGCCCTCGGGGCTGGTGTGGAACCTGCCCGGCACCTACGTTCTGCGCGCCGAGGACCGCGTGGTGCTGGCGGCGACCCGGCGGGGCCTGGCGGAACTGCTGGGGCGCCGGGGCCGGGAGCGGGCGGGCACGTAGGCACCCACCCGCCCGCACGGGGCCGTCGGCTATCTCGGCAGGTGGCGTTCCGCGAAGTCCAGTTCCAGGCGGACCTGCTTGATGCGCTCGTCCACCACCAGCGAGCCGTGGCCCGCTTCGTAGCGGTAGACCTCGTGGACGGCGCCGCGGGCGTCCAGGCGCTTGACGTAGTTCTCGATCTGGCGGATGGGGCAGCGCGGGTCGTTCACCCCGGCGGAGATGTACACCGGGGCCTTGACCTGGTCCACGTAGGTCAGGGGCGAGGACGCCTCGAAGCGCTTGGGGACCTCTTCCGGGGTGCCGCCGAGCAGCGTGCGGTCCATGGCCTTCAGCGCCTCCATCTCGTCGTGGTACGCCGTGACGTAGTCGGCGACCGGGACCGCCGCGATGCCCAGCGTCCACGCCCCCGGCTGGACGCCGAGGCCGAGCAGGGTGAGGTAGCCGCCCCAGGAGCCGCCGGTGAGGATCAGGCGCTCGGGGTCGGCGAGACCGGAGCCGATCGCCCACTCGCGCACGGCCGCGATGTCCTCCAGCTCGATCAGGCCGACACGGTGCTTCAGGGCGTCGGTCCACGCGCGGCCGTAGCCCGTGGAGCCCCGGTAGTTCACCCGGACCACGGCGTATCCGTGGTCGACCCAGGCGGCCGGGCCCGCGGCGAAGGAGTCGCTGTCGTGCCAGGTGGGGCCGCCGTGGATGTCGAAGACGGTGGGGAGCGGGCCGGTCGCGCCCGCCGGGCGCTGCACGAGGGCGTGGATACGGCCGCCGGGGCCCTCCACCCACACGTCCTCCACCGGCACCGACCCCGGGGACCTCATTCCGGGCGGGTCCAGGACCACCTCGCCCGTGGTGGAGCGCACGGCGGGCGGCTCGGCCGCCGAGGACCACAGGTACTCCACACTGCCGTCGGGGCGGGCCGTCGCCCCGGAGACCGTGCCGGGCGGGGTGGCGATCCGGGCGAGCTCGCGGCTCGCCAGGTCGTAGCGGAACAGCTCGCTGCGGGCCTCGAAACTGTGCGCGATGAGCAGACCGGTGCCGTCCGGGTACCACTCCGCGCTCACGTCGCCGGGCAGGTCGAGGGCCAGGTCCGTCTCCTCGCCGGTGGCGACGTCCCACACCAGCGGCTCCCAGCGGCCGCGCCGCTGATGACCGATGAGCAGCCGGGTGTCGCCGTCGACCGGCGCGAAGCCCAGCACCTCGAGGCCCAGTTCCTGGGTGCCGCCCTTGGTGTCGTCCAGCTCGGCGACCGTGGTGCCGTCCGGGCGCAGCACGCGCAGCGCCGAGTGCATCGCGTCGCCGTGCTCGGTGTGCTCGACGGCGATCAGCGAGCCGTCGTGGGAGAGGTCGCCGACGCCCGCCGACTCGCGGTGGCGGTAGATCTCGGCGACGGTCCCGCCGGCCCGCGCGAGGTGGATGGTCGTGCCGTCCTCGTCCGTGGAGCGGCCCACCACCGCCGTCCGGCCGTCCCGGCCGAGCGCCAGGCCCGCCGGGTACGACGGGTCCAGGCCGGCCGCGGCCGGCTCGTCCGGTCCACCGGTGAAGGGCTGGCGGCGCCAGACGCCGAACTCGTCGCCGTCCTTGTCGTCGAACCACCAGATCCACTGGCCGTCGGGGGAGAGCACACCGTCCGTCGTGCCGTTCGGCCGGTCCGTGACCTGGCGTTGCTCACCCGTCGCACGGTCCCAGGCGTACAGCTCGTACGTCCCCGTCGCGTTCGACACGAACAGGGAGCGGTCCGGTGCGTCCTCCGCCCAGTCCGGCAGCGACACCCGGGGCGCCCGGAAGCGCTTCTCCCACTCCGGCATCTTTTCGGTCTGTTCCCGCTGATCCCGCGCGTCGGACCCGTTGCTCTCAGTCATGGCCCCATAGTGCCTGCTCCGGCCGACAATTCGCGGTCGGGGCCCCCAGCCTGTGGACAACTTCGACCGGGCCCTTCCGATCCCCTTACGATTCCCGTCCGGCCGCGGTTCGGTCCGGCAGCGGATTCCGCTCATGTACTCGCTCAGAGCGGCCCGGGACCGACCCACGACCGACCCGGGACCGACCCAGGGCCGACCCCGGACCGACCCGGGAACGGCCCCGGACCGACCCGGGAACGGCCCAGGACCGACCCGGGGCCGCCCCGCGGCCCGGTGGTGCCCGGCGGCCCCGTACCGTTGAGGGCGTGTACCGGTTTCTGCTGACGCCCCGCTGGTGGGGCATCAACGTCTTCGTGCTGCTCGCCATCCCCTTCTGCGTGTTCATGGGGTCGTGGCAGCTGAGCCGGTTCGAGGCGCGGGTGCAGGACCACCGCACGGCGAGCGCCCGGGCCGCGTCGGACCGCCGGGAGGCTGCCCGCCCGGTGGCCGAGCTGCTGCCGGTGGACAAGCGGACGTCCGGCAGGCAGGCCACCGCCACCGGCCGGTACGGCAAGCAGCTGCTGGTCCCGGACCGCGAGCTGGACGGCAGGCGCGGGTACTACGTGCTCACGCTGCTGCGGACCGGCTCCGGCAAGGCGCTGCCGGTGGTGCGGGGCTGGCTGCCGGGGAAGGCGGACCCGGCCAAGGCTCCGGCTCCTCCCGCCGGCGAGGTCACGGTCACCGGCGCCCTGCAGGCGTCGGAGACACCGGGGGACAACGGGGTCGGCACCCAGGGCGGCCTCCCGGCCGGGCAGACCGGCGCGATCAGCGCCGCCTCACTGGTGAATCTCGTGCCGTACGACGTGTACGACGCGTGGATCACACTCGGCGCGGGCGACTCCGGGATGAAGGCCGTGCCGGCCACGGCGCCGGCGAACACCGGGCTGGACCTGAAGGCGTTCCAGAACCTCGGCTACACCGGTGAGTGGTTCGTCTTCGCCGGGTTCGTGGTGTTCATGTGGTTCCGGCTGGTGCGGCGTGAGGTCGAGTACGTCCGGGACGCCGAGCTGGGCCTGGTGCCGGACCCGGACCCGGACGAGGAGCACGCCACGGTGTGAGCGCCGCGGCGTGGGCCCCGCAGTGCGGGCCCCACGGCGTGGGCCTCGCGGCGTGGGCCTCGCGGTGCGGGCGGCGGGGTGTGCCGGGCGCGTGGGCGGCGGACCGGCCGGCCCGTGCCGCCACCTGGGGCACGGGCCTGGGCACGGGCGCGCCCCGCCATCGCGCGCCCCCGCTCCTCAGGACGTCGCCAGCACTCCGGTCCGGTAGATCGTGCCCGCACAGGCGTTCGATACCACGGTGGAGACCGTCGGTGAGCCCGCCTCCGGGGTGTGGGAGACCACGACGCTTCCGTCCGCCGTGCCGCCCTCCGTCATCAGCTGCGGGGACGTGCCCGGGTCGGTTCCGGTGGTGGTGCTGCCGGTCGCGCTCGCGTCCTGGCTGGGCGACGGGTCCGGCGAGGGGCCGCCGGTCTCCGTGCCACCGGTGGTGCCGGTGCCGCCGCCGCCCGTGGTGGGGCAGGTCTCCGAGGGCACCCAGGCGAACTTCACCTCGTACGCCGAACCCGGCAGGAGCACCAGCCCGGACACCTCGGTGGAGGGGTCGGGCAGTCCGGCCGCCGCGTCGCCCGAGGTGTGGGCCACCACGCTGATCTTCGTCGGGTCGGCCGCGCCCTGCGCCTGCGGGGTCACGCCGCCGGGGCCGCCGACGGTGCAGCTGGAGGCCGAGACGTTGGTGATGTGGAAGGTGCCGTAGACCACGCCCGCGGAGTCCGGGGCGTCGACCGTGGCGGTGGCCGAGCCGAGCTGGGTGGCCGCGCACACCGGTGCGCTGGTTCCGGTGCCGGTCGAGGGGGTGCCGGTGCCGCCGGTGGATCCACTGCCGGCACCGGTGGCCGTGCCGCCCTTGTGGTCCTTCCTGCCGCCGCCCTTGTCCTGCTCGGAGGTCCGGCCGGAGGGCCCGCCGGCGGTGCTCGCCCCGCCGTCCGGGCCCTTGCCCCCGCCCGTGCCGCCCTGCGCCTGCGAGGCCTGGCCGGCGATGGCCGGGTTGGCGTCGGAGCCGGTGGAGCCGGAGACGTGCACCAGGGCCGGGATGGCGGTGCCGATGAACAGGGCGGCGGCCGCCATGCCGACGGCTGCCTGCCGCTTGCGGGCCCGCCGGGCCGGCACCGCACGTCGGAGGTGGTCCAGCGTGCCGTCGACCGGCTCGATGTCCCGCACCGCCTGGTGCAGCATGCTGCGCAGATCCAGCTCTTCCGAGTCGAACCCCTCGGGGCCCTTTTCGTCGGGGCTGTGGTTCACGGTTCCGTTCCCAGCGTGCGATTGCGTGTCGTCCTGCTCGTGTGGCCGCGTCGGCTCGTGCCACGCGTAGGGCTCGTGCCGCTCGTGCGAGTTGCGCCCCTCGCCGTGCTCGCTCATACCGGCGCCTCCATGGCGACGCGCAGCGCCGCGATGCCGCGCGAGCCGTACGCCTTGACCGATCCGAGCGATATCCCGAGGGTCTCGGCGACCTGGGCCTCGGTCATGTCCGCGAAGTAGCGCAGCACCAGCACCTCGCGCTGGCGGCGCTGCAGACCCTTCATCGCCTTGATCAGGGAGTCGCGCTCCAGCTGGTCGTAGGCGCCCTCCTCGGCGCTCGCCATGTCCGGCATCGGCTTGGACAGCAGCTTCAGGCCGAGGATGCGGCGACGCAGGGCCGAGCGGGAGAGGTTCACCACCGTCTGCCGCAGGTAGGCGAGGGTCTTCTCGGGGTCGCGGACGCGCTTGCGGGCCGAGTGGACGCGGATGAAGGCCTCCTGCACGACGTCCTCGCAGGAGGCGGTGTCGTCGAGGAGGAGGGCGGCGAGACCGAGCAGCGAGCGGTAGTGGGCGCGGTAGGTCTCGGTGAGGTGGTCGACGGTGGTGCCGGCCGCCACGCCGCCCTCGGCGCCGTCACGCTGGTTCGGTATGCGGGCGGGCCGCGCGGCGGGCATGGGCGCGATCACCGGCATGCCGCCGGGCGTGCCGGCCATGCGCGGACGGAGCGCCGCGCGGGGCGGCCGCAAGGCCGTGCCGCGGGTCGCCGCTGGGAGTACCCCCTGCTCGAAGAGCGCGGGGGAGAAGTCGAGTACCTCTGCCACGCCAGTTGGACACGTCTACCCCCTCGGAGGTTGTACGTGCCGGGCATCACTTTTGCGTCCGATCGCGCCTCCGACAACGTTCTCGCGTCAGGCAGCGCGTCAGACGGCTCCTCACATGCCCACATGCGTCCCGCTCTTCCCCTGTGTCCTCATTGACCGGGGCGTCCCCACGCCCCGGAGCGTCCACGCCCCCCGAAGGGCGACCGCAAAGACGCTCCCCGCCCTCCGCGTGGTTGCGGAGGGCGGGGAGGAAAATCTTCGGACGTCGAGACGGCGCGGATCAAGCGGTCCGGACCATCGACTGGATCACGCTCTTACGTGAATCCTACAAATGATTCACGCCGCAGTCAGGGGATTTCCCGCGGTAACAGTGAAACTCACCCCGGCTCGGCCGCCACCAGCTCCGCGATCTGCGCCGTGTTCAGAGCCGCGCCCTTGCGCAGGTTGTCGCCGCAGACGAAGAACTCCAGCGCCGTGGGGTCGTCGAGCGCCCGCCGCAGTCGCCCGACCCAGGTGGGGTCGGTGCCCACCACGTCGGCGGGCGTCGGGAACTCACCGGCGGCCGGGTCGTCGCACAGGACCACCCCGGGGGCCGTGGCGAGGATCTCGCGGGCCCGGTCGACGGTGACCTCGTCCTCGAAGCGGGCGTGGACGGTGAGGGAGTCCGCGGTGATCACCGGGACCCGGACACAGGTCACGGCGACCGGCAGCCGCGGCAGGCCGAGGATCTTGCGGGACTCGTCCCGCACCTTCATCTCCTCCGAGGACCAGCCGTCGTCGCACAGCGTCCCGGCCCAGGGCACCACGTTCAGCGCGACCGGCTCCGGGAACGGCCCGGTGTCGTCCCCGAGGGCGCGCCGCACGTCACCGGGGTTGGTCCCCAGCTCCGTGCCCGCGACCAGGGACAGCTGCCGGCGCAGCGTCTCGACGCCGGCCCGCCCGGCACCGCTCACCGCCTGGTACGAGGAGACGACCAGCTCGCGCAGCCCGAACTCGGCGTGCAGCGCGCCCAGCGCCACGATCATGGACAGGGTCGTGCAGTGCGGGCTGGCGATGATCCCGCGCGGGCGCCGCCGCGCCGCGTACGGGTTGACCTCGGGCACGACCAGCGGCACGTCGCCGTCGCAGCGGAAGACGCCGGAGTTGTCGACCACCACGGCGCCCCGGTCCACAGCCACCGGCGCCCACTGGGCGGCGACCTGGTCGGGGACGTCGAACAGGGCGATGTCCACACCGTCGAAGGCCGCCTCGGTGAGCGGGACCACCTCGACCTCCTCGCCGCGCACGGCCAGCTTGCGGCCGGCCGAGCGCGGCGAGGCGATCAGGCGGATCTCGCCCCAGATGTCCGCGCGCTGGGACAGGATCCGGAGCAGGACCGTGCCGACGGCTCCGGTCGCACCCACGACCGCGAGCGTCGGTCGGACGGTCATCGTCGTACGCCTCCGTACGAGGGGGCGGTGGTCACCGCCCGGTGCGAGGGGGCGGTCACCGCCCGGTGCCTCCGTAGACGACGGCCTCGTCGCTGTCGGAGTCGAGCCCGAAGGCGGTGTGCACGGCGCGCACGGCCTCCGGCACGTCGTCCTTGCGGGTGACCACCGAGATACGGATCTCGGAGGTCGAGATCAGCTCGATGTTCACGCCCGCGTCGGACAGCGCGGTGAAGAAGTCGGCCGTGACGCCCGGGTTGGTCTTCATCCCGGCGCCGACGAGGGAGATCTTGCCGATCTGGTCGTCGTAGCGCAGCGAGTCGAAGCCGATGCCGCCGCGGTTCTTCTCCAGCGCGTCGATGGCCTTGCGGCCCTCGGTCTTCGGCAGCGTGAAGGAGATGTCCGTCAGGCCCGTGGAGGCAGCGGACACGTTCTGCACGACCATGTCGATGTTGATCTCGGCGTCCGCGATCGCGCGGAAGATCGAGGCGGCCTCGCCCGGCTTGTCGGGCACGCCGACGACCGTGATCTTGGCCTCGGAGGTGTCGTGCGCGACACCGGAGATGATGGCCTGCTCCACCTTCTTTTCCCCTCGCTCGATCGGCTCGCTGCTGACCCAGGTGCCCTGCAGCCCACTGAAGGAGGAGCGGACGTGGATCGGGATGTTGTACCGGCGCGCGTACTCCACACAGCGGTGGAGCAGCACCTTGGAGCCGGACGCGGCCAGCTCCAGCATGTCCTCGAAGGAGATCCAGTCGATCTTCCGGGCCTTCTTCACCACGCGCGGGTCGGCGGTGAACACGCCGTCGACGTCGGTGTAGATCTCGCAGACCCCGGCGTCGAGGGCGGCCGCGAGCGCCACGGCGGTGGTGTCGGAACCACCGCGCCCCAGGGTCGTGATGTCCTTCTTGTCCTGGCTGACGCCCTGGAAACCGGCGACGATGGCGATGTTGCCCTCGTCCAGGGCGGTCCGGATGCGGCCCGGCGTGACGTCGATGATCCGGGCTTTGTTGTGGACCGAGTCGGTGATGACACCTGCCTGGCTGCCGGTGAACGACTGGGCCTTGTGGCCCAGGTTCTTGATCGCCATGGCCAGCAGGGCCATGGAGATCCGCTCTCCGGCGGTCAGCAGCATGTCGAGCTCGCGTCCGGCAGGGATCGGGGATACCTGCTCGGCGAGATCGATCAGCTCGTCCGTCGTGTCGCCCATCGCGGAAACGACCACGACAACGTCGTTGCCGTTCTTCTTCGCTTCCACGATTCGCTTGGCGACGCGCTTGATGCCCTCGGCATCGGCAACGGAGGAGCCTCCGTACTTCTGCACGACAAGGCCCACGTGCGCTCCTCGCTCAGTCCGTCTCTGTCGCATCCGCGCAGTCGCGGTGCGGTCGGCTCAGTCTATCGAGCGTCCGAAATTCCCCTCTGCGATATCGCATGGTGAGATGTCCGGACGCCTCTGTCTCAGGACGGCTCATGCCCAGACAGCGCCCGGCCACTCGGAAAGTGCCCGGGGTCACAGAGGGGCAGCCCCGCCGACGGGCACAGGCACACGGACGGGTTACCGACAGCCCTACGGGTGCGTCCGCAGACCCAGCGGTCCCGCGATCTCCTGAGCCATGACCTTCCCGGCCTCGAACTCCAGCGTGTCGTCGCCCATGCCCTGGTCGGTGTCCAGGCCGTCGAGCTCCTCCAGGGGCTGGTTCAGGCGGACGTGGGCGACCAGGGACTGCAGGGCGCGCAGGGTGGCGGAGGCGGTGGAGCCCCAGTTGGAGAAGTAGGAGAACTGCCACCACCACATGGCCTCGGCGGTGCGGCCGGCCCGGTAGTGGGACATGCCGTGACGCAGGTCGGTGACGACGTCCGCCAGGTCGTCGGAGATGCGGGCGGGGACGGGCGCACGGCGCGGCTCGTAGGGGTCGAAGACCTCGGAGTAGACGTCGATCGGCTCCAGCAGGCGGGCCAGGTTCTCGCGGAGTTTGTCGACGTCCTGCTCGGGGCCGGAGTCGGGCTCGTAGCGCTCGTCGGGGAGGAAGTCCTCGTGCGCGCCGAGACGGCCGCCGGCCAGCAGCAGCTGGGAGACCTCCAGCAGGAGGAAGGGCACCGCGGAGTCCGGCTCGTCGCCCTTGGCCACCTCGGTGACCGCGACCAGGAAGCTCTCGATCTGGTCGGCGATCTGGACCGCGAAGTCGTCCGGGTTGCGGTTGGTCGCGTGCAGCGTCGCGTCAGACATCTAGGAGTCGTCTCCCCTCGAAGGCGCGGCCGAGGGTCACCTCGTCCGCGTATTCCAGGTCGCCACCCACCGGGAGGCCGCTGGCCAGGCGGGTGACCTTCAGGCCCATCGGCTTGATCATGCGGGCGAGGTACGTCGCCGTCGCCTCGCCCTCGAGGTTGGGGTCCGTGGCGAGGATCAGCTCGGTGACCGTGCCGTCCGCCAGCCGGGCCAGGAGTTCCCTGATGCGCAGGTCGTCCGGGCCGACGCCCTCGATGGGGCTGATCGCGCCGCCGAGGACGTGGTACCGGCCGCGGAACTCGCGCGTGCGCTCGATGGCCACGACGTCCTTCGGCTCCTCCACGACGCAGATGACGGCGGGGTCGCGGCGCGGGTCGCGGCAGATCCCGCACAGCTCCTCCTGCGCCACGTTGCCGCAGGTCGCGCAGAAGCGGACCTTCGCCTTCACCTCGAGCAGGGCATGGGCGAGCCGCCGTACGTCCGTCGGTTCCGCCTGCAGGATGTGGAAGGCGATCCGCTGCGCGCTCTTGGGACCGACGCCGGGCAGCCGCCCCAGCTCGTCGATGAGGTCCTGGACCACGCCTTCGTACAACGGAGTGCCTTCCTGCGTCGGGTGCGCGCGGGTGGTCCGCACGCACCGCCTGTCAGAACGTACGGTAGTTGGCCGCCACCTGTCCGAGGAAGGCGGTACGGGGAGCTCGCGGGGAGAACGTCAGAACGGGAGCCCCGGGATACCGCCGCCGCCCAGGCCCTCGGCCAGCGGGCCGAGCTTCTGCTGCTGGAGGGCCTGCGCGTTCTCGTTGGCCGCCTGGACCGCCGCGACGACCAGGTCGGCCAGGGTCTCGGTGTCCTCCGGGTCCACCGCCTTCGGGTCGATCTTCAGGGCGCGCAGCTCGCCGGCGCCGGTGACGGTGGCCCGCACCAGTCCGCCGCCCGCCTGGCCCTCCACCTCGGTCCGCGCCAGTTCCTCCTGCGCCCGTTGCAGGTCCTGCTGCATCTTCTGGGCCTGCTGGAGCAGCTGCTGCATGTTGGGCTGGCCACCACCGGGAATCACGATCGGCTCCTGCTTTCCTACGACTGTCCGGGCGGGGTTCGTGTCACAGCCCCGTTGTGCACGAGCCTACGTGGTACACGCGGACGGCGCCCCGCCACTCTTTCGAGTGAGCCGCGCGTGAGTCTCCACCAGATCACGGCCCCTCTTCCGGGCGGAAAAACGGCGCATCGCGCCGCTCCACCGCCCAGGGGCGGTAGGAAGGGGTCCGTCGCACCGGGCGCACCGGGACCACCGGGGCCACCGGGCTCACTGGGGGGACTGATCCGGGCCGGGCCGGGCCGAGCCGGACCGGCCGGGGCCGGGCTGGAGCCGAGCCGGACAGGCCGGAACCGGGCCCGGGCAGGCCGGAGTCGGGTCGGAGCGACGGGCAGCGTCGTACGGGCGTACCAGCGTCTACCGGCGTCACGCACCGTGATCAGTAGGGAGTGCCGGGTGGGTCAGCCGGAGATGCAGCCCGAGGGTCGGCCTCAGGACGCGCGGGGTGAGGGTGAGGGGGCGGCCGGGTCGCGGCCGGGCGATCTGACCGGGCGGCCCTTCCCGCTCGGCGACTGGGGCGAGCCGGCCGAACGGCTGGACGAGCTGTACCGGTGGGTGGAGCGCGGGGCGTTGCGCACCGCCGAGTGGTACCTCGGGGACCGGGTCTGGAAGCGGCGCGGGGCGCGGGTGCTGCGCTGCGGGGCCGCGGCGGGGGCGGTGGCCGGGGCCGGGCTGCCGTTGCTGGATCTCACCGGGGTGATCGGCGGGGTGGCGCCCTGGGGGTATCTGGCGCTGCTGCTCTCGGTGGCATGTGTCGGGATCGACCGGTACTTCGGTGTGACGTCCGGATGGATAAGGGACGTGGCGACCGCGCAGGCGGTGCAGCGGCGGTTGCAGGTGCTCCAGTTCGACTGGGCGTCCGAGAGCGTGCGGGAGGTGCTGGGACCGGCGGAGGGCACGGCCGGCGAGGCCGCCGAGCGGTGTCTCGGGGTGCTGCGGCGCTTCTCGGAGGACGTGACCGAGCTGGTGCGCACCGAGACGGCCGACTGGATGGTGGAGTTCCGGATCGGTTCGGCGCCGATGGGGCTCCAGTCGGCGGTGCCGGGGGGCACGCGGCCCGAGCCGGGCGGGGTGCCGGGCCGGTTCCCGCTTCCGCCGGGTACCGCCCGGCCCAACATGCCCCGGCAGCGGCCGCCGGAGCCGCGCTGAGCCCGGAGCGGCGCCCCGGTGAACCGGCGGCCCGGTGAGGCGGCGGCCCGGTGAACCGACGCGCCGGTGAACCGGTGGCCCGGCGCACCGGTATGTGACGGGCCCGTCGTCCGTCACTGCCTCGTGTACGTCAGCTTCTCCCCGTTGCTCGTGTTCACGCGCTCCAGACTGCCGTCCGGCAGCAGGGTGACCTCCGTGGCCGCACCCGGGGTGCAGGCGGACCGGGGCTGCCCCGAGGTGACGGTGGAGGGGCCGATCTCCAAGGGGCCGTTGGCGCCCGGCCGTTGGGTGAGCCGGGCCTCGAACACGCAGTGGTAGGAGCCGCCGCCGGTCGGCCCGTCGGCGACCAGGGTGAGCACGGTGTCTCCCGGATCGCCCTGGGTGAGGGTCAGTTGGCGGGGGTTCTCGCCGAGCGCGTTGGTGATCGACGCCGACCATGTGCCGAGGTACGCGGCCGGGATCGATCCGTCGGCCGAGACCGGGCTGTCCGGCGGGGAGGTCGCCGGGGACGATCCCGGTGTGGCCGGGCCGGGGGTCGTGGGGGCGCTCGTGGTCGGCGAGGGGCCGGGGCCGCTGCCCTGGTCCTCGCTGCCGCCCTTCATCAGCGCGTACACCGTGCCGCCCGCGCCGAGCGCGACGACCAGCGCCACCGCGACCAGCACGGCGGTGGAGCGTCCGTTCCTGCTCGGGGGCTGCTGCGCCGGGAGCGGGCTCGGACCGTAGGGCGGGGTGGCGCCGACCGGCGGCGGACCGTACGGCGGGGTCGGGCCGAGGCCGCCGTAGGCCTGGGGCACCTGCGCACCGGGCGGCAGGGCCCAGACGGGCTGCGGCTGACCGTACGCGGGGGACTGCGGGTACTGGGGGTGCTGCTGGGGATAGCCGTAAACCGGGTGGACGGGCGCCGGGCCCGGCGGGGGTGCCTGACCGGCGACCATGGTGGGCAGGTGGTCCATCGGGGCGGGCGCCCCGGCACCCGGCCGGCCGGGCGGCGGGACCGGAGTGGAGGCGCCGGAGGCGGGCACGTGCTCGGGGGAGGCCGCCCGTGAGGCGGGCGCGGGCCCCTGAGCCGCACCGGCGTCGCCGTGCCCGCTGGGGTCCTGGCCCACGGCGTTCCCGTGGCCGGCGCCGGACCCGCCCTGACCGGCAGGAGCCTGGTCCTTGCCCACTGCGCTCCCCTGCCCGGCGGCGGCATCACCCTGCCCGGCAGGGTCATCTCCCGCACCACCAGGGGAACTTGCCCGGCCGGCAGCGGCCCTGTCCGGCCCCGCGGAAACCTGCCCCTGGCCCGCAGCATTACCCTGGCCGGCGGCGGCATCGCTCGCCTCGACGGGGCCATCTCCCCCATTCGCAGCGGCACTTGCCCGGTCGGCAGCGGCCCCAACGGCGACTCCGGCCCCGGCGGCCCCGGCAGCGGGCGCGCCAGGAGCCCCCGTTCCGGCCCCGGCCGCTCCGGCGCCTCCAGGCGCCCCTGCCCCCGCCGACGGCGTCTTCTCCAGCCGGGGTGCGGAAGGAGCCGCCCCCTCCCCCGGTACCGTCGGCGCGGCCGGTTCCTCCGGGTTCTCCGCGTCCAGCAACCGCACCGCGTGCCGCCCGAGTTGGGCCACCAGGGCGCTCGGCAGCCACGGGTCGCGGGAGCGTCCGTCCAGGACCGTGTCCTGCGCGCCCGTGCGCGCGAGGATCTGGTCCAGCGTCGGCCGGGCGGCCGGGTCCTTCTTCAGGCAGGCGCGGACGAGGTCGGCGATTCCCTCGGGCACCCTCGTCAGGTCGGGCTCCTGCTCGGCGATGCGGAACATCAGCGCGTGCACCCCGCTGTCCCCGCCGCCGAAGGGCAGGGCGCCGGTCGCCGCGTAGGCGAGCACCGAGCCGAGGCAGAAGACGTCGCACGCGGACGTGATCCGTTCGCCGCGCACCTGTTCGGGCGCCATGAACCCGGGCGAGCCGACGAGCGCGCCGGTCCGGGTGAGCCCGCCGTCCGTGACGGTCTCCAGCGCCCGCGCGATGCCGAAGTCGATCACGCGCGGACCGTCGATCGTCACGAGCACGTTGGACGGCTTGAGGTCGCGGTGGATGAGCCCGGCGGCGTGGATGTCCTTCAGCGCGTTGGCCAGGCCCGCCGCCAAAATCCGCACCGACCGCTCGGGCAGGGCCCCGTGGTCGTGCCCGACGACCTGCTGGAGGGTGGGCCCGGCGACGTATCCGGTGGCCACCCACGGCACGACGGCCTCGGTGTCCGCGTCCAGGACGGGCGCGGTCCAGTACCCGCCGACCCGCCGCGCGGCCTGCACCTCCTGCCGGAAGCGCGCCCGGAACTCCTCCTGCTCGGCCAGCTCCTGCCGCACCAGCTTCACGGCGACGGTGCGGCCCCGGCCGGAGCGGGCCAGGTACACCTGTCCCATTCCGCCCGCACCGAGTCGCGCCAGCAGCCGGTAGGCCCCGATTCGCTGCGGATCCCCCGCCCCGAGTGTCTGCACGGCTCCGCCGCCTCCCCCCGATGTCCCCCGCCACGCCCCCCTGAGCACGGCAACATTCCGAGAATAGTGCGGAGGTCGGAGGAGGTGGGGCGGGCCGGTGTCTACGTTTCCGTAACAGCGGCCCCCGGCTCCGGCCCCGGCTCCCCGACTCCGGCCCCGGCTCCCCGGCTCGGACGGCCCCGCCCGGAGCGGCCCGTTCGACAACCTGTCGTGGAAACCCCCGCACCACAGACAGGACGCCGATACCGCGTCCGCATCCCGGACATTTACGCTCCCCGCATGACCCCTCAGCCGAATCCCGAAACCGGGGCCGCCGTCAAGGCCGCCGACCGCGCGCACGTGTTCCACTCCTGGTCCGCGCAGGAACTCATCGACCCGCCGGCCGTGGCCGGCGCCGAAGGGTCGTACTTCTGGGACTACGACGGCAGGCGCTACCTGGACTTCACCAGCGGGCTCGTCTTCACCAACATCGGCTACCAGCACCCCAAGGTGGTCGCCGCGATCCAGGAACAGGCCGCGACCCTGTCCACCTTCGCGCCGGCCTTCGCCATCGAGGCCCGGTCGGAGGCGGCGCGGCTGATCGCCGAGCGGACCCCGGGCGACCTGGACAAGATCTTCTTCACCAACGGCGGGGCGGACGCCGTCGAGCACGCGGTGCGGATGGCCCGGCTGCACACCGGGCGGCCGAAGGTGCTGTCGGCGTACCGCTCGTACCACGGCGGCACCCAGCAGGCCGTGAACATCACCGGCGACCCGCGGCGCTGGCCCTCCGACAGCGGCTCGGCGGGCGTGGTCCGCTTCTGGGCGCCCTTCCTCTACCGGTCCCGCTTCTACGCCGAGACCGAGGAGCAGGAGTGCGCGCGGGCCCTGGAGCACCTGGAGACGACGATCGCCTTTGAGGGGCCGTCGACCATCGCCGCGATCATCCTGGAGACCATCCCGGGCACGGCCGGGATCATGGTGCCGCCGGCCGGCTACCTCGCCGGGGTGCGCGAGCTGTGCGACAAGTACGGGATCGTCTTCGTCCTGGACGAGGTCATGGCCGGGTTCGGGCGGACCGGTGAGTGGTTCGCGGCGGACCTGTTCGGCGTCGTGCCGGACCTGATGACCTTCGCCAAGGGCGTGAACTCCGGCTATGTGCCGCTGGGCGGTGTGGCGATCTCCGGGAGGATCGCGGAGACCTTCGGGAAGCGGCCGTACCCCGGCGGCCTGACCTACTCCGGGCACCCGCTGGCGTGCGCGGCCGCCGTCGCGACGATCAACGTGATGGCCGAGGAGGGCGTCGTCGAGAACGCCGCCCGGCTGGGCGCGGAGGTCCTGGAGCCGGGTCTGCGGGAGCTGGCCGAGCGGCACCCGAGCGTCGGCGAGGTGCGCGGCGTGGGCATGTTCTGGGCCCTGGAGCTGGTGCGGAACCGGGAGACCCGGGAGCCGCTGGTGCCGTACAACGCGGCGGGCGAGGCGAACGCGGCGATGGCCGCCTTCGGCGCCGCCGCGAAGGCCGGCGGCGTGTGGCCCTTCATCAACATGAACCGGACGCATGTCGTCCCGCCGTGCAACGTGAGCGAGGCCGAACTGAAGGAGGGCCTGGCCGTCCTCGACGCCGCACTCTCCGTGGCCGACGAGCACACGGCGTAGCCGTCGGAGAGCCTTGTCGGCGCGCGGCGGGCGCAACCCGAACGCGTAAGGTGGCGTGCTCGTAGACATGGACGTACGAGTACGCCACCCGCACGCACCAGGAGACGCCCCGACCATGCCCGGCAACGGCGCAGTGACGCGCAGTACCCTGCGGCAGCAGATCGCCGACGCGCTCCGGGACGAGGTGCTGGCCGGGCGGCTCCAGCCGGGGCAGGCGTTCACGGTCAAGGAGATCGCCGAGCAGTACGGGGTGTCCGCGACCCCCGTGCGGGAGGCGCTCGTCGATCTGTCGGCGCAGGGGCTGCTGGAGGCGGACCAGCACCGCGGCTTCCGGGTGCGCGAGTACTCCCTGGGCGACTTCCGCGGGATGATCGAGGCGCGCACTCTCGTCATAGACGGAATGTTCCGGGCCCTGGACGCGGGCCACGAGGCGTTCCGCGACCCCGGCAACCCGCGGACCTCGGCCGCGCTCGCCGTGGTCCGCCGGCGCGGCGAGGAGGCGCAGCGCGCCGCCGGGTCCGGCGACCTCACCGTCCTGATCGGCTACGACCTGCGCTTCTGGCGCGAGCTGAGCGCCCTGTTCGGCAACCCCTACCTCGGCGACTTCCTGCACCGGCTGCGCGTGCAGTCCTGGGTGTGCGCGGTGCAGCACCTGCGCCGTCTCCCCGACCTGCGCGGGATGCTGTGGGCCGGGCACACCGCTCTCGTCGACGCCCTGGCGGCGCGGGACACGGCGGCCGCCCGCGCGGTCGTCGCCGAGTACAACGCCCACTCCCTCGCCCTGATCGAGCGGCTGGCAGCCGCATGACCGGGACCGTCACCCGGGTCGTCGACCTGTCCGTGGTGATCCCCGCCTACAACGAGGAACAGCGGCTCGGCCCCACCCTCGACGCCGTCGTCGCGTATCTGACCGACAACGAGAGCCGCTTCGGCGCGTGGGAGGTCGTCGTCGCCGACGACGGCTCAACCGACGGCACCCGGGACCTCGTGACGACGCGTCAGGACTCCCGGGTCCAGCTCGTGACCGCCGTCCGCAACCGCGGCAAGGGCCACGCCCTGCGCCTCGGCGTCGCCGCCACCAGCGGCCGGCGCGTGCTGGTCACCGACGCCGACCTGGCCGCCCCGATCGAGGAGCTGGAGCAGCTCGACAAGGCGCTCGGGGAGGGCAACGCGGCGGCGATCGGCTCCCGTTCGGTGCCCGGCGCGACCATCGAGCGGCACCAGCACCGGGTGCGCGAGCTGCTGGGCCGGGCCGGGAACCTCCTCATACGCGGGGTCGCCGTGCCGGGCATACGGGACACCCAGTGCGGCTTCAAGCTGTTCGAGGGCGACCGGGCCCGCGAGGCCTTCGCGGCCTCCCGGCTCAACGGCTGGGGCATCGACGTGGAGGTGCTCCAGCACTTCCACCGCTCCGACTGGCCGGTCGCCGAGGTGCCGGTGCGCTGGTCCCACCGGTCCGGCTCGAAGGTCGGGGCGCTCGACTACGGCCGGGTCCTGGCCGAACTCGCCCGGCTCAAGGCCCGTTCCCTGCGCCCCGCCGACCTGTTCGCCTGCGCCCTGTTCCTGCTGATGGCGGTGACGCTCTACTCGGGCCGCCTCTTCGACCCGGCCCACCGCTACCTCCCCGACTCCCTCCAGGACCAGAACCAGTGGGAGTGGTTCTTCGCGGCCACCGCCGACAGCGTCGCCCACCTGCGCAACCCGCTCTTCACCGATCTCCAGGGCTTCCCGGACGGCGTCAACCTCATGGCCAACACGGTCATGCTGGGCCTGTCCGTGCCCTTCACCCCCGTCACGCTGGCCTTCGGCCCGGCGGTCGCCCTCAGTGTCTGCATGGCCCTGGGCCTGGCCGCCACCGCCGCCGCCTGGTACCGGCTGATCGTCAGGCGGGTGGCTCGGCAGCGGGGTGCCGCCTTCCTCGGCGCCGCGCTGGCCGCCTTCGCGCCGCCGATGGTCAGCCACGCCAACGCGCACCCGAACTTCGTGGTCCTGTTCATGATCCCGCTGCTCGTCGACCGGGCGCTGCGCCTGTGCACGGGCACCCGGGTCCGGCGGGACGGGATCGTGCTCGGGCTGATGGCGGCGTACCAGATCTTCCTCGGCGAGGAGCCGCTGCTGCTCGCCGCGATCGGCATGACGCTGTTCGCCGCCGCGTACGGGCTCGTCCGCCGGGACGTGGCTCGGCTGGCCTGGCGGCCGCTGGCGAAGGGCCTGCTGATCGGCGTCGCGGTCTGTCTGCCGATCGTGGCCTACCCGCTGTACTGGCAGTTCACCGGCCCGCAGAGCTACCGGAGCGTCCTGCACGGCGACAACGCGGGCAACAGCCCCCTCGCGCTGCTCGCCTTCTCCGAGCGGTCCCTGCTCTTCGGTGACGCGGCGCGGGCGAACTCGCTCTCCCTCAACCCCACCGAGCAGAACGCCTTCTACGGCTGGCCGCTGGCCCTCCTCGCCCTCGGGATCGTCGTACGGCTGTGGGAGCGGCCCCTGGTCAAGGCGCTGGCCGTCACGACGGGCGGCGCGGCGCTGCTGTCCCTGGGCCCGAAATTCCGTGTCCCGCTGACCGACACGGTCTACCCGGGCCCCTGGGCGCTGCTCGCTCACAAGCCGCTGTTCGAGTCGGTGATCGAGGGCCGGCTGGCGATGATCTGCGCCCCGGCGCTCGGCATGCTGCTCGCGGTCGCCGTCGAGCGGCTGACGGCGACCCGTCGGATCGGCACGCTCTACGGCGGCCTGCTCGCGGTGTGCCTGGCCCTGCTCCCGATCGTCCCGGCGCCGCTGAAGGCCGAGGACCGGGCGCCGGTGCCGGAGTTCTTCACGGACGGCCGGTGGAAGCCGTACGTGCGCGAGGGCGAGTCCCTCGTCCCGGTGCCGCTGCCCGACCCGGGCGGCGCGGAGGCACTGCGCTGGCAGACCGCCGCCCACCTCGGCTTCCGGATGCCCGGCGGCTACTACAACGGCCCCTACGGCCCGGACCGCACCGGCATCTACGGCGCCGCCCCGCGCTACACCTCCGACCTGCTGCGGGACGTGCGCTACAGCGGTGTCGTCCCGGTCATCGGCAGGAACTGGCGGGCGCAGGCCCGGCGGGACTTCGCCTTCTGGCACGCGGGGGCGCTGGTGCTCGCCCCGCAGCCCAACGACGGGCCCCTGCGCCAGGCGGTGACGCAGCTCGTGGGCCGTCCGGGACGGTGGACCGGCGGGGTGTGGGTATGGGACCTGCACGAGGAACGCTGAGCCGCGCCGCACCGACTACTCTTCCATGACCACCGTGCACCATCGTGCGACCGAGGAGCCCTCTTTGGCCTGTGACCTGTGGCTGGTACCGCTCGTCGACGTGTTGTGCCACACCCCCGACAACCCGTTCGCCGAGGAACTCGCGCAGTACAACAAGGTGCTCGCCGAGAGCGGGCTCCCGCCGGTGCCGGTGTACCAGTACATGCCGGGCCTGTCCGGGGACGTCGCGCCGGTGGCGGGCTTCGACTACGACGCGCTGCACTTCCTGCGCCGCGCCCATCTGCTGCAGGTCTGCGGTCTGCCGCTGACACCGGTCGACGAACTCGGCGGCGACTACGAGCAGTTGCTGGAGATGTTCGAGACGACGGCGCAGCAGTCCCACCTGGTCTGGCACTACGACCACGCCGGCGCCTACGTCCCGCTCGACTTCCCGCAGCCGCTGTCCAACGACGAACTGCTCGCCGGCGGGGGCCCGCTGGGTTCCTCGCAGGCGCTGCTGCGGGAGCTGGAGTACGTCGCCCCGGCCATCGGGATCGACCCGGCCAATCCCCCGGCGGCCCCCGAACCCCCGGCCGCGCCGACCGAGCTGGAGCAGCCGGCCGCCCCCGCGCCGTACGATCCCAGCCCCTTCGCCCGGGAGCGGCACGTCTGGCTGGGGCTGCACCAGGCGGCGACCCGCAGCCTGGCCCAGGGCTCGATGATCGTCTTCAGCTGAGACGGCGGAGACGGCCGGACCGAGACGGCCGGCCGTACTCAGACGGTGGCCGTACTGAGACGACGGCCGTACTGAGACGACGGCCGTACTAGGACGACGGAGACGGCCGGACCGGGACGGCACGACCGCGCCCCCGGTTCGGCCGGAGCCTCGCCGGGGGCGTGTCCACACCCTGTGGAGGGGGCGGGCGGCGGAGCGGACTAGAGGAACGAGTTGATCTCGATCGTCTCGTCGCGGCCCGGGCCCACGCCGATCGCGGAGATCGGGGCGCCGGACATCTCCTCCAGGGCCTTGACGTAGGCCTGGGCGTTCTTCGGCAGGTCGCCGAAGGTCTTGGCCTTCGAGATGTCCTCCTGCCAGCCGGGGAGGTACTCGTAGACGGGCTTCGCGTGGTGGAAGTCGGTCTGGGAGTACGGCAGCTCCTCGACGCGCCGGCCGTCGATCTCGTAGGCGACGCAGACCGGGATCTGCTCCCAGCCGGTGAGGACGTCGAGCTTGGTGAGGAAGAAGTCGGTCAGGCCGTTGACCCGGGTCGCGTAGCGGGCGATCACCGCGTCGAACCAGCCGCAGCGGCGGTCCCGGCCCGTCGTCACGCCCCGCTCGCCGCCGATCCGGCGCAGCGCCTCGCCGTCCTCGTCGAACAGCTCGGTCGGGAAGGGGCCCGAGCCGACGCGGGTCGTGTAGGCCTTCAGGATGCCGATGACCCGGCTGATCTTCGTCGGGCCGACACCGGCGCCCGTGCAGGCGCCGCCCGCGGTCGGGTTGGAGGAGGTCACGAAGGGGTACGTGCCGTGGTCGATGTCCAGGAGCGTGCCCTGGCCGCCCTCGAAGAGGACCACCTTGTCGTCTTCCAGCGCCTGGTTGAGGACCAGCACGGTGTCCGCGACGTACGGCTTGATCTGCTCGGCGTAGCCCAGCAGCTCCTCGACCACCTGGTCCACGGCGATCGCGCGCCGGTTGTAGAGCTTGGTGAGGATCTGGTTCTTGGCGTCGAGGGCCGCCTCGACCTTCTGCGTGAGGATCGACTCGTCGTAGAGGTCCTGCACGCGGATGCCGACGCGGTTGATCTTGTCCGCGTAGGTGGGGCCGATGCCGCGCCCGGTGGTGCCGATCTTGCGCTTGCCGAGGAAGCGCTCGGTCACCTTGTCGACGGTCACGTTGTACGGCGTGATGACGTGCGCGTTGCCGCTGATCAGCAGCTTGGACGTGTCCACGCCGCGCTCGTTCAGACCGCTCAGCTCGGAGAGCAGGACCGACGGGTCGACGACGACGCCGTTGCCGATGACGGGCGTACAACCGGGCGACAGAATGCCGGAGGGGAGAAGGTGCAGGGCGTACTTCTGATCGCCCACGACCACCGTGTGGCCGGCGTTGTTGCCGCCCTGGTAGCGCACCACATAATCCACCGATCCACCGAGCAAGTCGGTGGCCTTCCCCTTGCCTTCGTCACCCCACTGAGCACCGAGCAGCACAAGTGCGGGCACGCGCGTACACCCCTTCCGGGCGGGGCATGTCCAAGGTCAGGGGCGAACGCGTAGGGTTCACCGCCGCGTGCACCGCGACCGCCATTGGTCGCACAACCGTCGGACCGGATGCCCCGGAATAGACGAAGCCCCTGGCGCAATAGCGCAAGGGGCTCTTGCACAAAGATGCTACCCGAGGAAGCGAGGCAGGACCGAGGTGGCGACTTCCGACCCGTTGCTGGTGGTCATCGACCCGGTCGCCCGAAGGACCGACGGCGAGTCCGTACGCATCGCGAAGGACGTGCTCAGCGCGGGTGCGGCCGCCAAGGTGTGCCTGCCGGAGGGGCCCGAGGAATTCGCCCGCGCACTGGCGCGGCGCGGCTCGCGCCGGCCCGTGGTGGTGGGCGACGACCGGGCGCTGCTGCGGGCCGTGGCCCTGCTCCACCGGCAGCGGGAGCTGGCGGCGTGCGCGCTGTCGGTGGTGCCGGTCGGGGGCGTGCTGTCCCTGACCCGCTCGCTGGGCGTGCCGGCCGGGGCGGTCGCCGCGGCGCGGGCGGTGCTCGACGGGGCCGAACGACGGCTCGACCTGCTCGTCGACGACAGCGACGGGGTGGTTCTGGGCGCGCTGCGCATCCCGCCGCTCTCCCTGCGGGAGGTGCCCGCCGGGGCGGCTGCCGCGGCGGTCTCCGCGGAGCCGGCCCACCCCTGGCTGCGGACCTGCCAGTCCCTCGTGCGGACGCTGGTGACCCGCCCGCCCCGGACGACGACACTCACCGGGCCCAGCCCCTCCCGGCTGCGGGTGGAGGTCGACGGGCGGACGGTGATGGACCTGGACCACCCCGTGGAGGCGGTGTCGGTCTCCCCGGGCGCCCCGGGGCTGGCGGAGGTGGAGATCCGGCCGCTGTCGGTGGGGGCGGAGGCCTCGCCGGTGCGGGCGGAGGGCCGGACGGTGACGGTGTCGGGCGCGGACTTCCGCTACCGGGCGGACACGGTGCTGTCGGGCCCGGTGCGGACCCGGACGTGGACGGTACGGGAGGAGGCCTGGCGGCTGACGCTGCCCGTGCCGGGGTGATCCGGGACGAGCTGGATTGAGCCGGGGTGATCCCGGGTGAGCCGGGGCAGCCCGCCCGTCCGCGGCACGATCGGCCGGACGGGCGTCCCGGGACAGCACACCTAGTCCTGGCCGAAGAGCCGTTCCCGGTGGACTCGCCAGCGCTCCATCATGGCCTCGACCTCGTGCTCGACGAACTCGAAGAAGGCCAGCGTCTCGGCCAGCCGGCGGCCCGCCGGGGTGTCCGCGCCGAGACTGGTCACACCCTCGCGCAGGGCGTCCTCCCACCGCTTGATGATGGCCTCGCGGTTGGTCAGCGCCTCGTACCACTGGTCGCCGTGGACCCGGTACCGCTCCCGGCGCGAGCCGGGCGCCCGCTCGCGCGACACCATGTGCACCTGGGCCAGATAGCGCACCGCCCCCGAGACGGCCGCGGGGCTGACCTGCAGCTGCTCCCCCAGCTCGGCGGAGGTCAGGGCGCCGGTGTCGGAGGCGAGCAGCGCCGCGAAGACCCGTCCGGGCATCCGGGGCAGGCCGGCCTCGACGAGCTGTGCCGCGAAGTGCTCCACGAACCGCGACACGGACTCGGGGTCACGCCCCACCGCCTTCGGCTCCGTCATGTCCGGATCATCTCCCCTGTTCAGACGCCTCCCACAGTCTACCGGAAGGTTTCCATCCTTCTTTAACTTCACAAATTTCTGAAAGAAGCGTACGTTCTGGAGCATGACGAAGGCCATCACCGTCTCCGGACTGCACAAGTCCTTCGGCCGGACGCACGCGCTGGACGGGCTCGACCTGGAGGTCGAGACCGGTGAGGTGCACGGCTTCCTCGGCCCCAACGGCTCCGGCAAGTCCACCACCATCCGGGTCCTGCTCGGCCTGCTGCGCGCCGACGCGGGCGCCGCGCAGGTGCTGGGCCACGACCCGTGGAAGGACGCCGTGGAGGTGCACCGCCGGATCGCCTACGTCCCCGGCGACGTGACCCTGTGGCGCAACCTCTCCGGCGGCGAGGTCATCGACCTGTACGGGCGGCTGCGCGGAGGGCTCGACCGGGGGCGGCGCGCGGAGCTGACCGAGCGGTTCGAACTGGATCCGACGAAGAAGGGGCGGACGTACTCCAAGGGCAACCGGCAGAAGGTCGCCCTGGTCGCCGCCTTCGCCTCGGACGTCGACCTGCTGATCCTGGACGAGCCGACGACGGGCCTCGACCCGCTGATGGAGGAGGTCTTCCAGCGGTGCGTCGAGGAGGAACGCGGGCGCGGGCGGACCATCCTGCTCTCCTCCCACATCCTCAGCGAGGTCGAGGAGCTGTGCGACCGGGTGAGCATCATCCGCAAGGGGCGCACCGTGGAGAGCGGCTCGCTCGCCGACCTGCGCCATCTCACCCGCACCAGCGTGACGGCCGAGCTCGCGGGCCCGCCGAACGGGCTGTCCCGGCTCCCCGGCGTCCACGACCTCGACGTCCGGGGCAGCCGGGTGCGGCTCCAGGTCGACACCGACCGGCTGGACGGCGTACTCCGGCAGCTCGGCGAGTCGGGCGTGCGCTCCCTGACCTCCAAGCCGCCCACCCTGGAGGAGCTGTTCCTGCGCCACTACCAGGACGACCTCGGCGAGGTGCCCCGATGACCGCGACGGCGACACCGCGTCCGACGGTGCGGCCCCGCGGCACCCGCCAACTCGCGGGCACGGGAGTGCTGTTGCGCTTCGCCCTGCGCCGCGACCGGGTGCTGATCCCGGTCTGGGTCGCGGTGAACGCGGTCATGATCCTCTCCATGCCGAACACGCTGCGCAGCCTGTACGGCACCACCGCCCAACGCGAGGGCCTGCTGCGGCAGATGGAGGCCAACGCCTCCTTCCGCGCCCTGATCGGCCCGGTCTTCGACACCTCGATCGGCGCCCTGACCGCCTGGCGCGTTGGCGTCTACGCCGCCGCGCTCGGCGCCGTGACGAGCCTGCTGATCGTCGTCCGGCACACCCGCGACGAGGAGGAGAGCGGCCGGCAGGAGCTGTTGGCGTCGGGGGCGGTGGGCCGCCGCGCCTCCCTCACGGCGGCGCTGCTCGCCGCGGCCGTCGCGAACGCGGCCCTGGCCCTGCTGGTCACGGCGGGCCTGGCCGGGCAGGGCGGCGCGGGGGCGCTGTCCTTCGGGCTCGGCCTGGCCGGGGTCGGCATGGTCTTCGCCACGACGGCGGCGGTCGTCGCCCAGCTGACCGAGAGCGCGCGCCTCGCCCGCGGGCTGACGGCGGCGGTGCTGGGTGCCGCGTTCGTGCTGCGCGCGGCGGGCGACTCCGCGAGGGCCGACGGCTCGTCCGTGCCGACCTGGCTGTCGCCGCTGGGCTGGCTGGAGAACCAGCGGTCCTTCGCCGGCGAGCGGTGGTGGGTGCTGGTGCTGTTCGCGGCGGCGGTGCTGGTCCAGGGCGCGCTGGCGTACCAGCTCGCCGGGCGCCGGGACGTCGGCATGAGCTTCCTGCCCACCCTCCCCGGCCCCGCCGCCGGCCGCCTGGGCACGGCCGGCGCGCTGGCCTGGCGGCTCCAGCGCGGCGGCGTGATCGGCTGGTCGCTGGGCTTCCTCCTCGCCGGGGTGGTGTACGGCGGGATGACGGACGGCGCGGCCGACCTGGTCCGCGACAACGACCGGGCGCGGGAGATCTTCGCGCGGATGGGCGGGCAGAGCGCCCTCACGGACATGTTCCTCGCCGCGATGGTCGGGATGCTCGGCCTGATCGCCGCCCTCTACGTCGTGGGGTCCGTGCTGCGCCTGCACGGCGAGGAGACCTCGGGCCGCGCGGAACCGCTGCTGGCGGCCCCAGTGGGGCGGCTGCGCTGGGCCGCCGGCCATCTGGTGATCGCCTTCGGCGGGACCGTCCTGATCATGCTCCTGGCGGGCCTGGGCCTCGCCATCGGCTACGGCAGGGAGGCCGGACCGATCCTGGGCGCCTGCCTGGTGCAGCTCCCGGCGGTGTGGGTGATCGGCGGGCTGACGCTCCTGCTGTACGGCCTCGCCCCCCGCGCGGCGACGGCGGCCTGGGGCGTAGCGGTGGCCGTCCTCCTGATCGGCTGGGTCGGCCCGGCCCTGAACGCCCCCCGACTGGTCCTGGACCTCTCCCCCTTCGCCCACCTGCCGAAACTGCCGGGCGGACAGATGCAGTGGGGCCCGGTACTCCTCCTCACGGCCCTGGCCGCGCTGCTGACGAGCGCGGGCCTGGCCGGTCTGCGCGGGCGGGACATGACCACCTGACGGGATCACCCCACCTCGACGTCCAAGCCCTCCAGGCCGCGGATCACGAAGTTCGGCTTGCGTTTCGGTTCCGCGGCCGCGGTGAGGGTGGGGGCCTTCTTCAGGAGGGCCGTCATCGAGGCGGCCAGCTCCATGCGGGCCAGGGGGGCGCCGATGCAGTAGTGGATGCCGGCGCTGAAGGAGATGTGCGGGTTGTCCCGGCGGGTGAGGTCGAGCCGGGCGGGGTCGCCGAACACCGCCGGGTCGTGGTTGGCGGAGCCGAAGAGCATGGCGATCTCCGCGCCCCTCGGGACCGTCGTGCCGTCGATCTCGATCTCGTCCAGGACCCAGCGCTCGAAGAGCTGGAGCGGGGTGTCGTAGCGCATCAGCTCCTCGACGGCGGACGGGACCAGGGAGTGGTCCGCGCGCAGGGCCGCGAGCTGGTCCGGGTTGCGGAACAGGGCCCACCAGCCGTTGACCGTGGCGTTCACCGTGGCCTCGTGCCCGGCGTTGAGGAGGAGGACCGCCGTGGAGATCATCTCCTGCTCCGTCAGGCGGTCGCCCTCGTCGTGCGCCGCGATCAGGCCGGAGATCAGGTCCTCGCCGGGCTCCGCGCGGCGGGCCGCGATCAGCTCGCGCAGGTAGTCGGAGAACTCCACCGACGCCCGCACCGCCCGCTCGGCCGTCTCCCCGGACGGGTTGAGCTCGTACATCCCGCAGATGTCCGCCGACCAGGGGCGCAGCAGCCCCCGGTCCGGCTCGGGGATGCCGAGCATCTCGGCGATCACCGCGACCGGCAGCGGCTCCGCGACGTCCGTCAGCAGGTCGCCGCCGCCCGCCTCCACCAGGGCGGAGACCAGGTCGTCCGCCAGGCCGTGGACGTACGGCCGGAGCCGCTCCACCGTGCGCGGGGTGAACGCCTTGGACACCAGGCGCCGGATGCGGGTGTGGTCCGGCGGTTCGAGGTCGAGCATCCCGTGGTCGTTGAGGACGTGGAACGGCTCGTGTTCCGCCGGGGGCGCGGTGCGGCCGAAGTCCTCGTGCGTGAACCGGTGCCGGTACGTCCGGCCCAGCCTGCGGTCCCGCAGCAGCGCCGAGACGTCCGCGTGGTGCGGGACAAGCCACTGGTCGGTCAGCGCGTAGTGGAGCACCCGGCCCCGGGCCCGCAGCTCGGCGTACGCCGGGTACGGATCGGCGAGGAAGGCCGGGTCCCAGGGGTCGAAGGCGAGGCCGGAGGCCGGGCCGGAGGCCGGGCCGGAGGCGGGTTCGGGGGCGGGGCCGGAGGCGGGTTCGGGGGCGGGGCCGGAGGCGGGTTCGGGGGCGGGGCCGGAGGCGGGTTCGGGGGCGGGGCCGGAGGCGGGTTCGGAAGCTGCTGCCATGGACGGACGCTAGCCCGGCCGCCCCCGGTCCGACCAGGGCTCCCCGGGTCCGACCAGGGCTCCCCCGGTCCGGACGGTCCCCGGTGTGCCGGGCTCAGCCCGGTGTGACCAGCCTCGCCTCGTAGGCGAACACCGCCGCCTGGGTGCGGTCGCGCAGGCCCAGCTTCACCAGGATCCGGCTCACATGGGTCTTGATGGTCGACTCGGCGACCACCAGCCGCTCGGCGATCTCCGCGTTCGACAGGCCCTGCGCGATGAGCACCAGCACCTCCGTCTCCCGCTCGGTGAGCTCGCCGTACGCCCCCGGGCCGGCCGGGGTCGGGCGCGGGACGTCGGCCAGCTTCGAGAACTCCGTGATCAGCCGCCGGGTGACCGAGGGCGCGAGCAGGGCCTCACCGGCCGCCACCACCCGTACGCCGTCCGCGAGTTGCCTCGCCGAGGCGTCCTTGAGCAGGAACCCGGAGGCGCCCGCCCGCAGCGCCTGGTACACGTACTCGTCCAGGTCGAAGGTGGTCAGCACCAGCACCTTCGCCGTACCGTCCGCGGCGACGATCTCCCGGGTCGCCTCGATGCCGTTCAGCTCCGGCATACGGATGTCCATCAGCACCACGTCCGGGGCGAGTTCGCGGACCCGGTCCACGGCCTCGCGCCCGTTGACGGCCTCGCCGACGACCTCGATGTCCGGCATCGCGTTCAGCAGGACCGAGAAGCCCTCGCGCACCATCATCTGATCGTCCGCGATCAGCACGCGGATCGTCATGCCGCATCCTCGCCCGCGGGCGGCACCGGCAGGAACACCGCCACCTCGTATCCGCCGTCCGGTGCCGGCCCCGCCGTCATCTCGCCGTTCAGCATGGCCACCCGCTCCCTCATGCCGGTGATGCCGTGTCCGGCGCCGGGCGACGGCCGCAGCGGCGCCGGACCGGGCGGCGGGCCGTTGACGACGCGCAGGCCGAGCCCGCCGAGGACGTAGCCGACCTCCACGCGGGCGCTCGCGCCGGGCGCGTGCCGCAGGGTGTTGCTCAGCGCCTCCTGCACGATCCGGTACGCCGACAGCTCGACGCCCTGCGGGAGTTCACGGACCGCGCCGGTCACCGCCCGCTCCACGTCCAGGCCCGCCTCCCGCACGTTCGCCAGCAGGGTGCCGAGATCGGCGAGCGTGGGCTGCGGGGCGTCCGGCGCCGCGTAGTTCTCCGCGCGGACGACGCCGAGCACCCGGCGCAGTTCGGTCAGCGCGGCCACCGCGTTCTCCCGGATGGTGGCGAAGGCCTTCTCCAGCTCCGGCGGCGGGTTCTCCACCCGGTAGGGGGCGGCCTCGGCCTGGATGGCGACCACGGACATGTGGTGCGCCACCACGTCGTGCAGCTCCCGCGCGATGGTGGTGCGCTCCTCCAGGAGGGTGCGGCGGGAGCGCTCGTGCGCGGTCACCGACTGCTGGGCGGTCACCTCCTGCTCGGCGCTGCGGCGGACGTGCCAGACGGTGACGGCCAGCAGCGCGAGCGCGGAGACGGCCAGCACCGGCGCCGAGTTGGTGCTGAAGCGGTAGCCGAACAGGCCCTCGGCGAGGAAGGAGTAGGCCGCGGTGAGCACCCACATCCACGCCGCCGTGCGCGGCCTGGTGCGGATCGCCACCACGGTGAGCACCGTCAGGTGCGAGACGATGCTGCCGGGCTGCCACGGCCAGTCGCCGAAACCGCCGGAGATCACCGACGAGGCCGCGGCCGCCGTCAGGGACACCCAGAAGGCGCCGACCGGGCGGACCAGGGTCAGCAGCACCGGGACAAGCGCCAGCAGACCGGTCACCAGGCCCGCCGGGCCTTCGGCCTGGGCCGCCAGGGCGACGAGCATCGCCAGCGCTCCGGCCGCCGCCACCAGGGCGTGCGGCCGCCAGGCCGCGTACCTTCGGGTGCGACCGGACAGCCGCCTGCCCAGCGGGCCGTCGGCGCTCGCGCGGGGCAGCGGGCGGTAGGCGAACGCGTCGTGGAACAGGTCCTGCCGCAGTCCGCGCAGTGCCTGCGCTGCCGCCCGGTACTCCGGGCTGCGCGGGATGTACGGGCGGAACGCGCCGTCCGGCGGCTGCGTCTGGGTCGTCTCGGTCACGGTGGAAACGGTAGGCGGGGGCGGGCCCGGGGTCGTCACCTGTGAGAGGGGCCTTCGGCATCCTTCTCAGGTACTACCCGCCGGCCTGCCCGCGCGCCTGCCCGACTGCCCGCGCGCCGCGACGCCGCCCGCTCACCACGCCAGTTGGGCGATCTCCTCCGCCACCACCGCGCACGCGTACGCCGCCGGGTCGATCAGCGGGAAGTGTCCGGCGCCCTCCAGCAGGGTCAGGCCCACCACCTCGCCGGCCTTCGCCGCCGCCTCCGCGTAGGACTCGGCCACCGCCTGCGGCACGACCACGTCGGTCCGCCCCTGCACCAGCGTCGTCGCGATGCCGGTCGGCAGCAGCAGGGCCGGGTCGGCGTACGGCTGCCGCAGCGGGAACTGCTCCGCGCCGCCGAGGAGTTGCCCGGAGGCGCCGCCGCACACGTCCAGCTTCTCGGCGACCGCGAAGTCGGCGATCGGCGCGAGGGCCACCACACCGCGCAGGGGCGCGGGGCCGTCGATGCGCCAGGGCGCGTCGGCGGGGAGCACGTGCCGGGCGGCGGCCCACAGCGCGAGCTGGCCGCCCGCCGAGTGCCCGGTGAGCACCGTGCGGCCCGGGTCGGCCTGCGGGAGCGCGTCCCGTACGAGCGCGGGCAGGGCGTCCAGCGCGGCCGCCACGTCGTCGAAGGTGTCCGGCCAGCGGCCCGCGACCGGGGCCTCGCCCGGCCGGTCCGGGGCGTCGGCGCCGCGCCGGTACTCGACGCTGGCCACGGCGAAGCCCCGGCGGGCCAGGAAGTCGGCGAAGGGGCTGATGTGCCGCCGGTCGTACGGGGCCCGCCAGGCGCCGCCGTGCAGGACCACGACGAGCGGGGCGAGGGCAGGGGGCGCCGCGGCGCCGGAGCCGCGCGGGGCGTAGAAGTCGATCACCTGGTCGGGGTGCTCGCCGTACGCGGCGGTGGCGTCGGGGTCGACGGGCGGGTGCGAGAAGGCCGACTCCTCCTCCGCGGCGTCCCGTGCCGCGGCGTCCCGGCCGGTGGTGTTCTCCGGCTCGGCGGCATCGCTGGGTGGGGCGGCGTCCGACATGCTCCAACCTCTCAGTAACGGAACGTACTTGACGGACCAGGAGTGAATCGGCCGTTGGCGGGGACGGTACCAGGCCGGTGACGTGGGCGGACAAGGGGAGGTCACGCTCGGTGAGGGTCCAAACGGCTCTGCCGTCTCGTCAGCCACCTCGTTACGCTGACGACGTACCCGCCGCCAGGCCCCGACCACACATCCGCACATCCGGCCGTCCTGCCGTCCGGCCACCCGAGGAGGCGCCATGCCCGCCGAGTCCGGCACCGCACGCCCGTCGGCGCCCTCCGCCCCTCCCGGCACCGCACGGCACGGCGAGCCCGGCTCGGCGCCCTCCGCCGAACCCGGCACCGTGCGCCCCGGCGGCCGTACCGCCCGGGTGCGGGCGGCCGTCCTGCGCGCGGCCGGAGACGTACTGGCCGAGCAGGGGTTCGCCCATCTCGACCTCGCGGACGTGGCCCGGCGGGCCGAGGTCGGCAGGACGACCGTGTACCGGCGCTGGGGGTCGGTGACGGGCCTGGTCGCCGACCTGCTCGCGGAGATGGCCGAGGAGTCGCTGCCGCGCACGGAGACCGGGTCGCTCCTGGACGACCTGCGGGCCAACGCCGCGCTGGTGCGGCGGACCCTGGCGGACCCGCGCCAGGGCGCGCTGTTCCGGGCGGTCATCGCCGCCGCGACCTGCGACGACCGGACCGCCGGGGCACTGCGCCGGTTCTACGAGGTGCGGATCGCCGAGTGGGCGCCGTGCGTCGAGCAGGCGGTGGCCCGCGGCGAGGCGCCGGCGGGCACGGACGCGGCGGCGGTCGTCCGGGCGGTCTCGGCGCCCCTGTACTACACCCTCCTGACCACCGGCACGCCTCCCGGCGCCCCCGCCGCCGACCAGGCGGCCCGCGCCGCGTACGCCGCCGCGACGGCGGGGGTGTACGTCAGGGAAACCTGACCGGCACAGCCGGAGCACGCCCGCCAGGGGGATGCCCCGCAGGCCGGTGCGCGTGACCGGCACAGCCGGAGCACCCCCGCCGGGGGATGCCCCGCCGTGCGCATGACCGGCCCAGCCGGAACACCCCGCCAGGGGATGCCCCGCAGGCCTGTGCGCATGACCGACACAGCCAGAGCACCCCCGCCAGGGGATGCCCGGCCGGCCGGTGCCATGGCCCGGCGCGACCCGGCGCACGCCACCGGGTCGCGTCCGGCACCGCCTTGCCGGTGGCTACTCCGCCAGCGTCTCCGCCAGCACCCGCGCCGCCCGTTCCGTGTCGGCGAAACCGACGTACAGCGGGGTGAAGCCGAAGCGGAGCACGTCCGGGTGGCGGAAGTCGCCGACCACCCCGCGCGCGATGAGCCGTTTCATCACGTCCCCGGCGTCCGGGCAGCGCAGCGCGATCTGGCTGCCCCGCTCGGCGTGGGCGGACGGCGTCACCGACTCCACGCGCCCGGCCGGGACATAGGCGGCGACGCACTCCAGGAAGAAGTCCGTCAGCGCGAGGGACTTCGCCCGGACCGCCTCGATCCGCACGCCGTCCCAGACCTCCAGCGCCGCCTCCAGGGCGAGCAGGGAGAGGATGTCCGGGGTGCCGACCCGGCCGCGCAGCGCGCCCCCCGCCGGTTCGTACTCGGGGCGCATCCCGAACGGCTCGGCGTGCGAGTTCCAGCCGGGCAGCGGGGAGTCGAAGCGGTCCTGGAGGTCCCGGCGCACATAGAGGAACGCGGGTGAACCGGGGCCGCCGTTCAGGTACTTGTACGTGCAGCCCACCGCCAGAGCGACCCCGTGCTCGTCCAGCCCCACCGGCAGGGCGCCCGCGCTGTGGCACAGGTCCCAGACGGCGTACGCGCCCGCCGCGTGCACCGCGGCGGTGAGCGAGGGCAGGTCGTACAGCCGGCCGGTGCGGTAGTCGACGTGGTTCAGCAGGACCGCGGCCGTACGCCCGGACAGGGCGCCGGGCACCTGTGCCGGGGCCACCGGCCGCAGCGCGCAGCCCGTCATCCGGGCCGCCGACTGGGCGATGTACCCGTCCGTGGGGAAGGTCGTGGCGTCGACGAGGATCTCGTCGCGGCCGTCGCCGCCCGCCTCCCGGGCCATCCGGACCGCCGCCACGACCGCCTTGAACACGTTGACGCTGGTCGAGTCGCCCACGACGACCTGACCCGGTGCCGCCCCGACCAGCGGGGCGATCCGGTCGCCGATCCGCTCGGGCGCCGTCCACCAGCCGCTCTCCTCCCAGGAGCGGATGCGCAGTTCGCCCCACTGGCGGCGGACGACGTCCGCGACCCGGCCCGGCACGACGGCCGGCAGCGCGCCCAGCGAGTTCCCGTCGAGGTAGACGCCCGTGGCGTCAGTCGCGTGATCGGACACGGTGTCGAGGACGAACCGGTCGCGCAGCGCTGCGAGTTCGTCCGCGGCGTCCAGCTTTCCCGCGCGAACGACGAGGTCAGACATGAGACCTCGCCGTCCACAGCTCGGGGAACACGTTCTTCTGCGCCCGCTTCTCCAGCCAGGCGACCCCCGCGGAGCCGCCGGTGCCGGGCTTGGCGCCCATCGCGCGGCGGGTGGCGACGAGGTGGTCGTTGCGCCACCGCCACACCAGTTCGGCGACATCGGTCAACGCCTCACCGAGCCGGGCGAGTTCGTCGGTGGCATCACCGGCGTAGATCGCGGTCCAGACGGCCTCCACCTGCTCCGACGGCGTGTACCGCTGCGCGACGTCGCGGCGCAGCGCCTCGTCCGGGACGGCGTGCCCGCGCCGGGCGAGCAGCCGCAGCACCTCGTCGTACAGGGAGGGCTCGTGCAGCGCCTTCTCCAGCTCGGCGTGGACGCGCGGGGCGCCGCGGTGCGGGACGAGCATCGACGCGGACTTCTCGCCGAGCAGGAACTCCATCCGCCGGTACATCGCCGACTGGAAGCCGGAGCCCTCGCCGAGCGCGCCGCGGTAGGAGTTGAACTGGGCCGGGGTGAGCTGGCCGAGCGGCTTCCAGGAGGCGTTCAGCGCGTCCAGTTCTCGTACGGAGCGCTTCAGCGCGTCGATCGCCACCGGCACCCGCTCTTCGCGGAGGGCGCGCGCGGCGGTCTCCCACTCGTGCACGATGACGGTGAACCAAAGCTCCATGACCTGGGTCGTCACCAGGAAGACCATCTCTCCCGGGTCGTCGGAGAGGGTGTGCTGGAGGTGGGTGAGCACGTCCGCCTTGACGTAGTCCTCGTACGGCGTCGTGCCCGCGAAGTCGAGATGCGGGGTCTCGGGCTCCTGCGTGTCCACGGAACGATGAGCCTGTTGGGACATCGCTGTCTCCTGTTGTTGCTCCGGGTAGCGGTCCGCCCCTGCCGATGCCGGCACGGGGGCCCCGGTCCCCACCCGCATCTTCCGCATCACCCACCCGGATCGCAAGGTCGGGCCCGAAAGGCAGGGGCCCGCCCGGCCGTGCGGGCGGGCCCCGGGTGTGCTCCGGTCAGCCCAGGGTCCGGGCGTCAGCCCAGGGTCTGGGCGGCCGTCGGCGAGGAGTCCTTCAGGAACTGCGAGCAGCGCTCGTACTCCTCCTGCTCGCCGATCGCCTGCGCGGCGCGGGCCAGGGCGTGCAGGGCGCGCAGGAAGCCGCGGTTCGGCTCGTGCTCCCAGGGGACCGGCCCGTGCCCCTTCCAGCCGCTGCGGCGCAGGGCGTCCAGGCCCCGGTGGTAGCCGGTCCGGGCGTACGCGTACGACTCCACGGCCGCGCCCCGCTCGAAGGCGTCGTCGGCCAGCTGCGCCCAGGCCAGCGAGGACGCCGGGTGCTGGGCGGCGACCTCGGCGGGGGCCGTGCCCCGGGCGAGGAGCTCGCGGGGCTCCGGGTCGTCGGGCAGGTGGGTGGGAGGCGGACCGCCCAGGAGGTTCTCGTGAATGCTCATGGGTTCAGTCTGCGGTATCCGCCCGGCGCCGGTCCGGGCGGCGTCCTCACCCGTGGTGCCCGTCCTCCAGCGGCGGAGCCGTCACGCAGCCGTGGGTGCGGCACTCGGGGTGACGGCAGTCCGGGGCCGGCCGGCGCACCGTCGCGCAGGCCAGCACCGCCCCCGCCACCAGCACCCCGGCGAGGACCGGCATGGCCCGGCGGAAGGCGGCGTCGAAGGCGGACGCCGAGCGGTAGGCCTCCGGACCCATCCCGCTGACCAGCGGCAGCGCGGCCACCGCGACCAGACCGGCCGCGCGTGCGGCGGCGTTGTTGATGCCGCTGGCCAGCCCCGCCCGGGAGGTGGCCACGGAGGCGAGGACGGTGGCGGTCAGCGGGGCGACCAGGGTGACCATGCCGGCGCCCATCACGAGCAGGGCGGGCAGCACGTCGGTGAGATAGTCCGCGCCCTCGCCGACCCGCAACATCAGCAGCATCGCGGCGGCGCACAGCAGAGGGCCGACCGTGAGGGGGATGCGGGGCCCGATGCGGTCCGCGAGGGCGCCCGAGCGGGCCGAGAACAGCAGCATGAGGACGGTCGTCGGCAGCAGGGCGGTGCCCGCCTGGAGCGCCGACCAGCCGACCGTGACCTGGAGCTGGAGGGCGGTGAGGAAGAAGAAGCCGCCGAAGGCCGCGTACACGCACAGGGTGACCAGGTTGACCGCGGTGAACTGGCGGGAGGCGAAGATGTCGAGCGGCATCATCGCCGTGGCGCGGTGCTTCTCGACGTACACGAAGGCGACGCCCGCGGCGACTCCGGCGGCCGCGGTCGGCGCCACGGCGGCGGACCCGTGCCCCGCCTCGATCAGCGCGTACGTCACCAGCGCGAGGGAGAGGGCGCCGAGGGCCGCGCCGAGCACGTCGAAGCGGCCGTGGGCGCCGGGGTCCGCCGACTCGGGCACGTGCCGCACCGCGACGGGGGCGCAGACCAGGGCCAGTGGCACGTTGAGCAGGAAGACCCAGCGCCAGCCGGGGCCGTCCACCAGCCAGCCGCCGACGAACGGGCCGACCGCCGCGCCGATGCCGCCGAACCCCGACCACAGGCCGACGGCCCGGGCCCGGTCGTCGGGGTGGAAGGAGGCCTGGATGAGGGCGAGCGAGCCGGGGGTGAGCAGGGCGCCGCCGATGCCCTGCAGGGCGCGGGCGGCGACCAGGACGCCGGCGTTCGGGGCGAGGCCGCAGAGCAGGGAGGCGGCGGCGAACCACAGGACGCCGAGCACGAAGATCCTGCGGCGGCCGTAGCGGTCGCCGAGGGAGCCGCCGAGGAGGATCAGGCCGGCCAGCGTGAGCATGTACGCGTTGACGGTCCACTGGAGGGCGGCGAGGCTCGCGTCGAGGTCCCGGCCGATGTGGGGAAGGGCGACGTTGACGACCGTCGAGTCCAGCAGGGCCATGCTGGAGCCGAGCACGGTGGTGAGGAGGATCCAGCGCCCGGTGGGGGTGGAGATCCTGACGGCGGGGGCGTGCTGTGCGGTGACAGCCATGGAGGGATCATCCCGCGCCCGCCCTCGCGCTGCCAGACGGCGGCAACCGCGGTGCCGGACGGGGAACGGCCCCGGCAGCGGACGCGGGGTACGACCCCGGCGGCGGACCGGGACGGCCCCGGCAGCGCACGGGTACGGCCCCGGCGCCGTGGGCGCCGGGGCCGTCACCGGCCGTGCGGGAGCGCCGGTTACTTGATCTTCGTGCCCGTGGAGCGCAGGTTGTCGCAGCCCTGGACGACGCGCTGCGACATCGACGCCTCGGCGAGCTTGCCCCAGGTGCGCGGGTCGTAGGTCTTCTTGTCGCCGACCTCGCCGTCCACCTTCAGGACGCCGTCGTAGTTCCTGAACATGTGGTCGGCGACCGGGCGGGTGAAGGCGTACTGGGTGTCCGTGTCGATGTTCATCTTCACGACGCCGTTCTCCAGCGCGGTGCGGATCTCCTCCTCGGTGGAGCCGGAACCGCCGTGGAAGACGAAGTCGAAGGGCTGGCTGCCGGACGGCCGGCCGTACTTCGCCGCGACACCCTCGTTGAGCTCCTTGAGCAGATCGGGGCGGAGCACGACGTTGCCCGGCTTGTACACGCCGTGCACGTTGCCGAAGGAGGCGGCCAGCAGGTAGCGGCCCTTCTCGCCCAGGCCGAGGGCCTCGGCGGTGCGGACCGCGTCCTCGACCGTGGTGTACAGCGAGTCGTTGATCTCGTGGGAGACGCCGTCCTCCTCGCCGCCGGTCGGGGTGATCTCGACCTCGAGGATGATCCTGGCGGCGCGGGCCTGCTCCAGCAGCTCCTGGGCGATGGCGAGGTTGTCCGCGAGGGTCTCCGCCGAGCCGTCCCACATGTGCGACTGGAACAGCGGGTTCAGACCGGCCTCGACACGCTTCTGGGAGAGCGCGAGCAGCGGACGCACGTACCCGTCGAGCTTGTCCTTCGGGCAGTGGTCGGTGTGCAGCGCGATGTTGACCGGGTACTTCTCGGCGACGATGTGCGCGAACTCGGCCAGGGCCACCGCGCCGGTGACCATGTCCTTGCTGTACTGGCCGCCCAGGAACTCGGCGCCACCCGTCGAGATCTGGACGATGCCGTCGCTCTCCGCCTCGGCGAAACCGCGCAGGGCCGCGTGCAGGGTCTGGGAAGACGTCACGTTGATGGCCGGGTAGGCGAACTTGCCTGCCTTCGCCCGGTCGAGCATCTCGTTGTAGACCTCGGGGGTTGCGATGGGCATGGTCCGCTCCTCGTATGTGCGGGTGGCGTTCTGCGTACTGAAGGCCCTGACCTAGGGGGTGACGTCGTCGTCGGCCCCATCTTCGCAGACGGAGCCGGATCCTTCGGACACCCTGTCCAGCCTGTGGATAACCCGGGGTCTCAGTCGAGACCCAGGTCGTCCTTCGAGTACGCGAACACGTAGGGGACACCGGCCTTTTCGGCGATCGCCTCGGCCGCGCCGGTCGCGCGGTCCACGATCGTGGCGACCGCGACGACCTCCGCGCCGGCCTCCCGCAGCGCCTCCACCGCGGTGAGCACCGACCCGCCCGTGGTGGAGGTGTCCTCGACGGCCAGCACCCGGCGGCCGGCCACCTCGGCGCCCTCGATCCGGCGCTGCAGCCCGTGCGCCTTGCCCGCCTTGCGCACGACGAAGGCGTCCAGGGTCCGGCCGCGGGCGGCGGAGGCGTGCAGCATCGCGGTGGCCACCGGGTCGGCGCCCAGGGTGAGGCCGCCGACCGCGTCGTAGTCCAGGTCGGCGGTCAGGTCGAGCATGACCTGGCCGACCAGCGGGGCGGCCACGCCGTCGAGCGTGATGCGGCGCAGGTCGATGTAGTAGTCGGCTTCCTTGCCCGACGACAGGGTCACCCTGCCGTGCACCACGGCCTTGTCCTTGATCTCCTGCAGCAGCTCGCCGCGAACGTCACTCATGGCAGCCAGCTTAAGGGCGGCGCCAGGCCCAGGTGGTCGTGGCCTCCAGCGGCTCCAGGGGCGTGACCAGGCGCGGGAGGGTGTTGAGGCCGTTGGGCGGGCCGGTCTGCGGCTCCACGCACACGGCGGCGTCCTGCTCGTCGTAGACGACGACCCACTCCTCGGGGCTGGTCACCCTCAGCTCCAGCTGCCCCGGCCAGGTGAGCGTGACGTCGACGCCGCCGGGCATCCCGAAGCAGTCGTCCCAGGGGCCGGGGGCGGGGTCGGTGCGCTGCCCGGTGGGCAGGTGGTCCGCGCCGCGCTCCTCCTGCCAGGCGGCGCTGAAGTCGATCAGCACGCCCTCGCCGCCGAGGGTGCGGTTGAACCACGGGTGCCAGCCGATCTGCGCCGGGAACGAGGAGTCGTACGTCTCCACGGACATGGTCAGCGTCAGGGCGTCCCCGGTCAGGGCGACCACCTGGGTGACGCGGCCGGCGTAGGGCCAGGGGTCGACGAGGTCGTACGTGAGGACCGCCTCGCTCCGTGTGGTGCGGGCGGTGGTCCACGCGCCGTCGCGGGCCGTGCCGTGGATGGCGTGCGGCGGGGAGTTCAGCGGCATCTGGTGGACGGCGGCACCGTCCCGGAAACGGCCGTCGCGGATGCGCCCGCACCAGGGGACCATCGGGAAGCAGCCGAACCGCTCACCCTGGCGCAGCAGTTCGAGCCCCCCGACCCGGAGCCCCCCGATCCGTCCCCCGTCGCCCGGCCGCACGGTCACTTCCGCGTCACCCGCGGTCAGCGTGATGTCTTCGTTACTCACGCGACGAGGCTACTGGGCCGATCAAGAGCGCGGTGCGCGTCCCGGCCACCGGCGGTGGGTGGGGGTGGGATGGAAGCGGAGGTGGGGGCGGAGGTGCGGGTGGGAGGTCAGCGGCGGCGTCTGAGGGCTCGCCCCAGGACGATCGCCGAGGCCACGACCAGGGCCGCCGCGGGGGCCGCCCAGCGGAGGGTGGGGCTGGAGGAGACGGTGAGCGGGGCCGGGACGGGGGCGTAACGGCCGCGCGGCGGGGCGTGGTCGACCTCCTCCGCACTGCGTCCGATCATCGTCCGCCGGGCGTGCGCCGCCTCGGCGGGCGGCTCGGCGGCCGGCGCTGCCGCCGCTTTCGGTGCTGCTTCTTCCGAGGCCTCTCCCCCGGCTTCCCTTGCTTCCGTCTCTCCCGCTTCCCCTGCTTTTTCTTCCTCGCCCTCGTCCGCCGACGGGGCGAGGGAGGGCGGGGGCACCTCGGTGTCGAACACGGAGGCGGGCTCGGGCTCGGCGGGCTGGTTCTCCGTGTCCTCGGCGGGCGCGCTCTCCGTGCCGGTGCCAGTGCCGGAGGCGGAGGCGGTACCGGAGTCGGAGTCCGAGTCGGCGCCGGTGGCCAGGTGCTCCGCGAAACGGTTCAGCAGCCGGATCGCCGCCGAGCGCACCGCGTCCTCGGGCAGTTCCTCGACCCGGCCGTCCGCGGAGGCGGTGCCCTCGAAGACGAGCGCGCAGCCGCCCTCGGCGTCCCGCACGCGGAGCGTGAGCGCGAGCTTGACCGAACCGGTGCCCCGGGACTCGGTGGCGTCGCCCTCGACGGCGTACGACCCGTCGTCGCGGGCGGAGACCCGCAGGGCGCCCCGGTAGGTGATGGAATGGCCGCCGATCCGCACCTTCAGGCGCCCGGCGACGGGCTCGGCGCCCGCGTCCCGCTGGAGCCCGGGCACCGCGCGCGCCACCTGTGCGGGGTCGGCGAGCGCCGCCCGCAGCCGCCGGGCCGGGACCGGAACGAACACCTCGTGCTCCATGTCAGCCGAGGGTACCCAGTTTGACGGCCGGGGATACGTCCTCGTAGCCGTCTCGTTCTCCCGCGGGCGGGTCCCTCAGTCCGTGTATCGCGGGTGGACCAGCGTGGACGGCGGCAGATGGCGTACACGTGTGCGGGCCGCGGCGCGGAAGTCCACTGCGAGCCCGGCCGGGGTGAGCGTCCGCGGGCGCGGGGCGCTCGGGTCCAGACGCAGCGCGGGGGTCGTCCGCGCCGCCAGCACGAACCCCCAGTCGCCGGGCGACCGGGAGGCTCCGGCCGTCCGGTCGGGTCCGGCGGCGAACCCGGCGTCCCGGCCGCCGACGCGGTACGGAGCGGTGCGCAGGCCGGCCGCCCGGATCGTCGCCTCCACCGTCCAGAAGACCCGCGGGCGGGAGGAGACCGGACCGGCGTGCACCACGAGCCGCCCGTCGGCGGCCAGGGCCCGCCGAGCCAGGCCGTAGAACTCCTGCGCGTACAGCTTCGTGCTCGCGGTGATGCCCGGGTCGGGCAGGTCCGCGATGACCACGTCGTACCCGGCGGCCGGGGCCCCGCGCAGCCAGCCGAAGGCGTCGGCCGTGGTGACGTGCACACGCCGGTCGCGGTACGCGTGCCCGTTCAGCCGGGCGAGGGACGGGTCGCTGCGGGCCAGACGGACGACGCCCGGGTCGAGTTCGACGATGTCCACCCGGTCGACGCCGGGATGCCGGAGCACCTCGCGCGCGGCGAGGCCGTCGCCGCCGCCGAGGATCAGCACACGCGCGTGCGGTCCGGCCATCGCCGGGTGCACGAGCGCCTCGTGGTAGCGGCGCTCGTCGCTGCCGCCGACCCGCAGCCGCCCGTCGAGATAGAGGTCCAGGGGCCGGCCCCGGGCGCCCCCGGCGAGGACCACCTCCTGCACGCCCGTCTGCAGCGCCACCCGGACGTCCGTGCCGTACACGGCCTGCCGCGCGGCCCGTTCGAAGTCGCCGACCAGGGCGGCGGCCGAGGCGAGCAGGCCGAGCACGGCGAGGTTGGCGGCCAGCAGCAGCCAGCGCCCGCGCGGGCTCAGATCCCGGCGGAACAGGCCGAGGACGAGAGCGCCGCCCGCCACCACGTTGACCGCGCCGGTGAGGAGCGCGCCGGTCAACTGGCCCAGCATCGGCAGCAGCAGGAAGGGAAAGGCGAGGCCGCCGACGAGCGCGCCGACGTAGTCCGCGGCGAACAGGTCGGCGACCGCGCCGCCCGCGTCCTGGCGCCGGATCCGCTGGATCAGCTCCATCAGCAGCGGCACCTCGGCGCCGATCAGCAGGCCTATGGCGAGCGAGAAGGCGACCAGCAGACAGCGCGGACCGTTCGCCCACAGCCCGCCCCAGGCGCCGGTCCAGGCGAAGACGGCGTACAACGCCATGGCGCTGCATCCGCCGACGAGGGCGAGTGCCGCCTCGATCACCCCGAACCCGATGGCGGCATGGCGCCGCAGACGCTTCGCGGCGAGCGAGCCGATGCCCATCGCGAACACCATGACGGACAGCACGACGGACGCCTGGGTGACCGAGTCGCCCATCAAGTAGGAGGCGAGTGCGACCAGTTCCAGCTCGTACACCAAACCGCAGGCCGCGCAGACGAAGACGCCCGCGAGGACGAGGAACCGGCCGGTGCCCGGCCGGACGGGGAGTCTCGCGGGGCCGCCCCAGGGTGGTGCGGTACCGGGCGGGGCCGGGGCGTGCGGTTCGATCACGACTGCGACGTTACGTCACGGCCATGGGGCGCTTCGTCACCCACACGTGTGGAAAAAGAGGTGGATGGGGCACGGGAGTTTGAATGGTTCAGCCGGTCCCGGCCAGCGCCGATCTGCGCGCCCCCACCTTCGTCCGGGTCGCCACCAACTGGCCGTCCTGCGGGTACGCGTGCCAGGTGCGCCAGTGCACCTGGCCGTCGTGCCGCTGCGCGAGCAGCGCGGTGAACGCGTGCGGGCTGCCGGGGAAGACACCGGCGAGGCCCTGGGGATGGTCGGCGACGAGGGCGAGCAGTTCCTGGGCGCGGCCGGCGAACGATCCGGGCGACAGCACTTCCACGCGGGCCGCGAACTCGTACTCCCAGTCGCCGACCCGTTTGGCGACGCCCAGCGGAAGGGGCGTACTCGAGCCCGGCAGGCACGCCACGGTCTCCGAACAAAGGCCCCGGGCCTCCTCCAGGAGTACCTGGTGGGACGCGCCGAGAAGTCTCAACTGCATTTTCGCACCGGCGAGTTCAAGGTCCAGCGTGGCCAGGGCAGGGAGCGGTTCGCGCCCCAGGGCCCAGGCGAGGTCGGCCGCGCGCGTGTCGGTGTAAGAGGTGTTCAGGGTCGTGAGCATGGGTCGGCTCCGCTTGCACGCAAGAAAAGGGAGGTGTGGGGCCGACGTACCCCTGTCGGCACAGGGGGACGGCCCGGTCAGCCCAGTTCGGGAGGGGGGTGCGGGACGTCCGAGGGGCTGCGTCGGTGAAGTAGAGGGAATCATGAACGGCGGTTTCGCCACAGCGTTTTTACCCAACTTCGGGGGCTTTCCATCCCCTAGAGGGCCCCACAGCTCAACTGTTCAACCAGCGAGGGCGCCGGGCACGCGGGCACACACCGGGCCGCACGCCAGGGCGCCCGCCGGGAGAGGTTTCCCGCCGGACGCCGTCGGTGTGCGATTCCCGTGAGCGGGGCCGGCTGCCCCGCGAGCCGTGCGCTCCCCCGTGTCAGCTGCCTCCGCCGCATCCGCCGCCGCCCCCGCAGGACGAACCGCCCCCACAGGAGGACGCTCCCCCGCAGGAGGAGTGACCACCGCAGGAGTGACTGCTGCCGCAGGAGTGGCCGTGGTGCCCGCCGGAGTGGTGCCCCCCGGACGACGACGAGCCACTGTCCCCCGAAGCGGCCCACCAGCCGACGGCACCGGCGTCACTGCTGCTCCCGCTGCTGCTTCCCCGGCTCCCGCTGTACGACCGTGTGCGCATCCCGCTCCGCCGGGCGTTCCGCCGGATGTTCCGGCTGCGCCCGTTCCGGCGCAGGCCGGACACCAGCACCGCCACGAACAGCACTGCCATCACCGTCAGGATGATGCCGATGGCCATGGCGTCACCCTCCTTCCGATTCCCCGTGATGTCCCCCGAAGCGGCCCCCGTGGACGCCTCGCTCGTTGCGTGACCCGGGGATGCCCGGCCGCCACACCGGCCAAAGCACACTTGAGGAACTTCAGAGGGTCCGGCCGGGGGAACGACCCACGGGGTCGGACTTGCCGTTGGCCCGCCGGGCCCGAAGCGTCAATCGTTCGGTGAGTCAAGCCGCCGAGCAGTGCCATGACCGAACCTCACAGTCGTTCGTACAGTGGCGCGCACCACCTGGACGCCAGGAACCACGCCCGTGTTCGAGCGTTTTTCTGCCGCCCCGCGCCTCAGGTCCGCGTTTTTGAGAAGAGTTGGGCCTTTGGTACGTCACGGCGGTTTAGTCCAAGAGGAGTTGGGGCTTCAATTCCGTGGGCGGCGGGTGCAGGTCATCGCCGTGTTCTCACGACAGTTGAAGCATCAATCGCGCGCGTTAGGCCTTAAGTGGACACGTTGCACGCCACTCGCTACGGTCGAATCAGGGGCGCCACAAGTACAAGAATGGTCCGCACGCAGAGAATTTGGCGTCAGAAGCCGGAATTCATCCGCCCTCATGGTGCCCAGCGCATCGTGGCGTATACACCGCTCCCTGGACCGTAACCGCACACGGGATGTGTCCTGGCCAGGTCGAGGCACCATGTGCGTGTGCCGTCTCGAAGAAAGAGGATAGCTATGCGCGCGAAGCGATTCACCGTGGTCGTGGCGGGCCCCCTCGCCGCAGCAGCACTGGGATTCTCACCGGCGCTGATGACGCAGGCGGTAGCCGACACCACCCAAGCACCGGCGGCGTCCGCCCCACAGGCCCCGAACGCCAAGAGCCCGGCGCAACAGGGCAAGACGGACGGCGGCAAGGCCGGGAAGAAGGACGGCGAGAACTGCGATTCTCAGGGGTCCTACAACCCCGCTGCAAAGAAGAAGAATTACCCGGACGCCTCGGATTACAGCGTGTACAAGGCCGCCTACAAGGCGGCGTATGGTGCGGCCTACAAGGCCAACTTCGACCAAGATGCCTGTGAGGAAGAGTAGCGTTCATTGCCCGCAAGGGTGGGGCACCTGTCGTCCGGTAGGGCCGCCCGCCCTCGCGGGTCCGCCATGACGGGTGCCGCGCTCGCCCCGAACGCGCGGCCTCCCGCCGCCACGGACCACCACCGGCCGGCCCGATGGCGGGTGGTGGTCCGGCCAGTGGCTGTTGAGCAGACGTGCGGACCCGGCGACGTCCACGGCCCGGGCCGTCCGAGGCCGACCAGCGCTGACAGGTGGCCACGGCATCTCCGCAGGTCGAAGTTGTATGCAGCCCCAGAGCTCCGTGTCGGCGTAGTCGTATCCCACTTCCCGCGCAACAAGAAGCCAGCTGGAGCGCCTGCGCACCTAGGTCGCAGAGATTGCGACACGGACGAGGTGTGGACGAGCCGCTTCTTCCCGTCGTCGGCGAGCGCGCACACGGAGACCGCGGCCATGCCCGGTGTCGTGGTGACTCCCATGACGTCGACGCCCTTCGCGGCGAGGGACTCCGTCGCGTAGGCGCCGAGCACATCGTCTCCCACGACGGCGAGCAGAGCCGTGGCGTCGCCCTATCGGGCACAGGCGACAGCCGAGTTCCCACTCCACCGGCACTCACCAGGTTCTCGAACGCGTGCGTCTTCTGGTCCGCGTCAGGGTGGTGGAAAACGCGCAACGCCACATCGAGGGCGATGTCTCCACAGAACAGGGCCGTGGCCGTCATGCCGGGTCCCCTCATCGTGTCCTCGTCGGCCGGGGTCAGGTACCTACCCGGCCCCGCTCGTCGACACGCTCCGCCGCGCCCGGCCCAGAGGCTGACACGCCGTGCCTCCGTGGGCCGTCCGAGGACGGCCGACGACGACAGTCGGCGAACGGCTCTTCCCCTGCTCAGAGAAGGTGCTGCGGGTACTGGGGCAGGTGGCCGCCAGTGAAGCAGGGTTGAGGAACTCCAGGGCTTCGACGCAGGATGGCCGCCATGACCTCCACCGCACGCCCCTCCGGCGCCGACGCCGCCGGCGCACGCCCGCTCCTGAACCGGCGGCTCGCCGAGTTCGGGACGACGATCTTCGCCGAGATGTCCGCCCTGGCGGTGCGGACGGGTTCGATCAACCTCGGGCAGGGCTTCCCCGACACGGACGGCCCCGAGGAGATCCGGGAGGCCGCCGTGCGGGCCCTGCGGGACGGACGGGGCAACCAGTACCCGCCGGGCCCGGGCGTCCCCGAGCTGCGCAACGCGATCGCCGCCCACCAGCAGCGGCGGTACGGCCTGTCGTACGACCCGGACACGGAGGTGCTGGTGACCGCGGGGGCCACCGAGGCCATCGCGGCCTCGCTGCTGGCACTGCTGGAGCCCGGGGACGAGGTCGTCGCCCTGGAGCCGTACTACGACTCCTACGCCGCCTGCATCGCGATGGCGGGCGGCAGGCGGGTGCCGGTCACCCTGCGCCCGCACCGCGAGGAGGGCGCCCGGGACGCCGCGTTCCGCCTGGACCTCGACGAACTGCGCGCGGCGGTGACCGACCGGACCCGGATGCTGCTGGTCAACACGCCGCACAACCCGACCGGCACGGTCCTCACCCGCGAGGAGCTGGCGGCGATCGCGGAGCTGGCCGTCGAGCGGGACCTGCTGGTGGTCACCGACGAGGTGTACGAGCACCTCGTCTTCGACGACGCCGAGCATCTGCCGCTGGCGTGCTTCCCCGGGATGCGCGAGCGGACGGTGACGATCGGCTCGGCCGGCAAGACGTTCTCGTTCACCGGCTGGAAGGTCGGCTGGATCACGGCGGCTCCGGCACTGGTGGCGGCGGTCCGCTCGGCGAAGCAGTTCCTGACGTACGTGGCCTCGGGCCCGTTCCAGTACGCGATCGCCGAGGCCCTGGCCCTGCCCGACTCCTACTTCGACGGCTTCCGCGCCGACCACCGCCGCAAGCGCGACCTCCTCGCCGACGGCCTGCGCACCGCCGGCTTCACCGTCTACCAGCCGCAGGGCACGTACTTCATCACCACCGACATCGCCCCCTTCGGCGAGAAGGACGCCTACGCCTTCTGCCGCGCCCTCCCCGACCGCTGCGGCGTCGTCGCCGTCCCCAACTCCGTCTTCTACGACGACCCCGAAGCGGGCCGCACCCAGGTCCGCTTCGCCTTCTGCAAGAAGGACGAGGTACTTCAGGAGGCGAGCAACCGCCTCCGGCGTCTGGCGCCCTGAACCCCGGATCGCTCCCGGGGCATTGAGCCCGGAACAGTCGCGTCGACGAATTCGTGGTGGAGGACTGGCGCCGCGTCATCCGCAATTGGGGCTTTGCGTCCGGCTCATGGGCAACAAAGGCGAACGGAACGTGAGTTGGACGCCCAGCCGCCTGAGCGACCACTACGAGGTCGACCTGTGACCGGACGGACGCCTCACGGGGCAGGCCTGGAAGAGCGGAGCGGCTGTTGCCTGCGGTCCAAGGCTTCCCAGACGTTCACCTGTGAAGGTCTCTCCGCGCTCCGCGCACCAGTTGCGGGAGCACATCAGGGCAAATAAGTTTGATGTGCACCATCCGAATCCGGACCAGGTGGCTTCTTGCGGCTCTCCGCTACATCCAACCTCGCCAAGGAGGTGCTTTCGGATGTCAACCGATCGAACCATCAATGTACGATTCTTCAACAGGTGGGGTGCGGATCTTCAGAACGTCGTCCTGAAGTTCAGCACCTCCAAGAGCGGTGTGGAGTCCGACACTTACAAGATCGACCTGCTGAAGGACGGGGACAGCGCCGGACCCTTCCTCAGGCACTACCAGACCGGGATCGGCTCGGAGAACTTCGACTACTGGTACGTCGAGTTCGTATCCACGGGATCACCCAGCGGGAAGTTCTGGTGCAAGAACAACTTCTCATGCGTGCTGGACTCCGACGTCGACAATACCCGGGAAGCCCACTTCTGGGTCGGTGGCACCCAGAAGGAGGCCTACACGGGCTTCCCGGAGTCCGGTGGCGGCTGGGAAGGCGGATACGACGGTAATCCGCAGAGCGACCCCAAGAGCGACTACACGTGCTACGTCAGCCTGGACGGCCCCGCCTGATCACGAAAACACGGCCCGCCCCGTCGTTGGGCGGGCCGTTTCCGTGCTTTTGGCGCGCGTCGGCTCGAGTCGCGAGGCCGCTTCGTTGTACGTGAAACATTTTCACCAACCCCGCGTCCGCATGGCGCGATGGTACGGACCCCACGTGCCGGGGGCCACCGAGTTCCCAGGCCGCACGATCTGACATCTGTCTGGCGTCTGTTGCCGAGTGTTTCACCGGGATGTCAGTGGCGTGCTGTTCCATGAGTCCCGTGGAGGACTCGAAAGTGGTTGCCGCCGTTCGGGAGGTCATCGACTCGTCCGGTGCGGGTGTTGCGGCCGGAGCGCCGGTCATTCTCGATGCGCCGGAGGGCATGAGCCTGACGGGGCTGACTGCCGAGATCGGGCGGTGGGCGGGCAGACCACGGAACCTTGCCGCGGACGGTTTCACCGATACGTCGCTCACCGAGCGCACCGGACTGCCGCTCGTCGAGCCGTTCGGGAGCGAACTGAGGGAGATGCGGGGCTGGGCCCACCGGTCCCACTGGATCGGTTGCGGCAGCGTGCGCACCTCGCAGCGGGAGCGCGTGGTCGTGGTGATCGCCCATCGCGAGGATCCCGCGTTCACCGAATTCCCCGAGGACGCCTCCTGGGCCGAGAAGCTGCGCATCCTCACCGGATGGGAGCCGGTGCCGCGGCCGGCCGTCGACTGGCCCGCCGTCGAGGCCGCGCTCGGCACCTCGCTGCCGAGCGACTACAGAGAGATCGTCGACCTCTTCGGCCCGGGCGGCTTCGACGAGTACGTCGACCTTCTCGTCCCCGGGGCCCTGGGCCTGGACCTCGTGGACTGGGCGAAGAGCGAGGGCTGTCCGGCAGCGGACGGGCTCCTGCGGTGGGGGTCGTCTGAGCAGGAGTTCGACTTCGTCTGGCACACCGGGACGGCCGATCCGAACAACTGGCCTGTTCACGTCGGCCAGTTCGGCGAGTGGGAGCGATACGACTGCGGGCTGGGCGAGTTCCTCGTCCGCATGCTCACGGACCGCACGTACGCCTTCCCCACGAGTCGCCTCGACGCGCACTTCTTCCAGAGTCACGATCTGCGATCCCCTGAGGGGTGAGTCGGCGGCGGCGCCCGAGGCTCCACCCCCCAGGGCTGTCCGCCTCTCACGGCCAGGTGCGCTCGATGCGGTCTCGTCGTACGGCGTAGGCCGCAGGACCGCCCTTCTCGACGGCCCGGTGGATCGCGTCCCGGCGTGCCGCGAGCCGGTCGACCGTCTCGGCGCTGCCGTCTTTCGAGAGCGGGACCCACGACGCCCGACCGCTCACCCGCCCACCGGCTCAGACCGCCGCACGCAGTCGCTCCCCCGCTCGGCAGTCGCGGCAGTGTCCGGGGGACGGAGCGCGGAAGGCGCGGTCGCAGCCGTCGCAGGTCTGGAGGGGCGGTACGGCCGGCCGGTCCACGGGGTGTGCCGGTGGGGCGGGCAGGGGTGTCCCGCGCAGGCGGAAGGCGAGGATGCTCGCCGGGCGGGCGCGGAGGCGGTCCGGGAGGCTCGCGGTCAGCAGTTCGGTGATCTGTGGTGCCTGGACGCCTGCCGCCAGCCACTGGGTGACGGCAGGTGCCAGTCGCGCGGCCTCCCGCCCGGAGAGGATCAGACGCGGGTCGACCCGGCGCAGGGCCGCCAGTACGGCGACGGCCTCCAGGTCGGCGTCGGGGAGGTCGGCGTCGGAGAGGGGGAGTGCGGTATCCGGCCCGGACTCCGCGGGTGCGTGCTCCGTTTCCTGCGCGGTCGCGGATGCGGACCTGGGCGCGGGAACGGAGGGGGCGGGCTGCTTCCTGGGGCGGGGTGGCCTCGGGGGCCCGGGAGGGCCCTCCGGGGAGCCGCCGGGTGTGTCGTAGAAGTAGGTCCGGGTACGGATCTGCCCCGCGGGCAGGCGTTCGCGGCGGCGCTCCAGGTATCCGGCCACCTCCAGCTCCCTGAGCGCTCGCGAGATCAGGATCTCGCCCTCCGTGAAGTGCTCGCACAGGGCGGCGATGCTCACCGGGGAGCCGTCCGGCAGGGAGAGGATGTACGCCGCCACGCCGACCGTGACCGCGCTGCCGCGCCGCTGGGCGAGGGCGTTGGAGATCACGGTGAAGTCGGCCGTGAGGCGGGTGCGTACGTGGATCACGCCGGAAGTCGGTACTCCGGCGTCGGCGCGCAGGCGCGCGTTAGACTGCGAGTCAGCCATTGGGAAGGTCGGTACTTCCTGATCGGTCAGGCCCTCGATCGGGATTGCCGTCCCGGCCGGGGGCCGTATCTGTCTGCGGTTGTCGCGGTGAACGTAACGGCCCGTATCCCGCGCCTGCAAGCCGGTCACTCGGACGGGTGAACGGGGCGGGAGGGTGGGTGGGCGGGTGGTTCTGTACCCGGTTCTTTGCGGAGGTCAGCGGCGCGCCGGGCCCTCGTGGACGAGGGTCCGGCGCACCCGGGAAGCGGGCCGTGCCCGAGACCCGGCGGACTCAGGCGCGGTGCCGGCCGGTCTTCAACTCGCCTATGAAAGCCGTCCAGGAGTCGGCCTCGAAGAACAGAGCGGGACCGTGTGGGGCCTTGCTGTCACGGACGGGGACGATGCCGGGGGTTCCGGTCGCCACCGCCACTTCCACGCAGTCGCCTCCCGCCTGATTGCTGTAACTGCTCTTGCGCCACTCGGCGCCGTTCAGATCTGGACGGGACATTCGCGCCACGGTAGTTGCCCTCCATCGCGGACCGAATCATGTCGAGTGACATGAACGGGGGCAGAGCTGCCGCCCGCAGCCGATCGTAAATCGCCTTGTAGCGGGTGACGTCGGCAGTTTCCTCGATGAGCCGGCCGTAGTCCGCGCCTTCCGTGTAGGCCGCCACCGAGCCGTCCGGGAGGGTCAGGATCGTCAGCGACCCGCCCATCGCCTCATGTCCGCCCTGGTCGAACGGGAGTACCTGCAAACGGATGTGGTGTCCGTTGGCGGCATCCAGCAGCCGCGCCAACTGCTCCCGCATCACGGCACGGCCACCGACCGGACGCCTCAGCACCGCCTCGTCCAGAACGACCCACAGGTGCGGTCGGTCCGGCGAGCGAAGTCGCTCCTGCCGACCCAACCGGGCTTCCACGCGCTCCTCCAACTGCTGTTCATTGCACAGGAGTACGTCGAGGCTCAGGACCGCCCGTGCGTACGCCTCGGTCTGCAACAAGCCCGGGACCACGTGTGCCGCGTACTGGTTGATGGACTCCGCCCGCTCCGAGAGTTCGATGAACGCCCGCGACCAGTCCGGAAACGCCTCCCGGTACACGTACGGCCACAGCTCCACCAGCAGGTTGTCCGCGCCGAGGGCGGCGTCCAGGGCACGGGCGAGTTCCAGCGTCGGTTTCGCTCCGGAGGCGCGTTCGATCTGGGTGATGCGGGTGCTCACGACATGTGTCTTCCTGCCGAGTTCGGCCTGGGTCAGGCCGGCGGCCGTGCGGAGTCTGCGGACCCGTGAGCCGAAGAGGGCCGCCATGGAGGCGCTGGGGTCAATTCCGTTGGCCAAGGCGTTACTTCCGTTCCTTACGAGCTGAGAGGTAAGGCTGCGCCGTCTTCCGAGCGTAGGGGCGCCCGGCGACCCTTGGGTACGGAACGTGACGTCTCGCGCACAGGGCGAGACGTGCCAGGGCTCGCCAGACAAGGACGGACACGCCGTGCCGACAGAAACGACCAGCTCGGGCGTGATGGCCGCGCAGTTCGCCGCTTCGCCGCGAGGCGCGCGGCTCGCCCGGCGCCTCGCCGTGCGGCGCATGGAGGAATGGGGGTACCCGCCGGTTTCGGACGTGTCGTGCGCGGTCGCGCTCGTCGTCGGCGAACTCGCGGCGAACGCCGTGCGGCACGGCCGGGTTCCGGGGCGCGGCTTCGGTCTGCGGCTCGCTCTCGACACCACAGCGGGGCTGGTCCGCGTCGAGGTCGCGGACGCGGCCGCGCGGAAGCGGCCGCCCGCCGCCCCGCCCGCCGCGTGCCCCGAGGGCGAGTCGGGCCGGGGGCTGCTCCTGGTGGACTTCCTCGCAGCGCGCTGGGGTTGGGCCCCGCGTCAGCCCGTGGGCAAGACGGTGTGGGCGGAGGTGTCCCTCGATGAGGTGCCCCTGGACTCGTCCCCCGATGTGCCGCCCATCGCGTCTCTCGACCCGGCGGCAGGCGCTATCGCGGATACGTGGTGATGGAGATCGAGGTGCCCGACCCGGTGGGGCTGACCTGGACGGTCACTCCCTCGTCGGCGCGCTGGGCGACGACGTTGACGCTGAACTCGCCCTGGTACTTGGAGATCGTCCGCCATCCCTCCCGGGCGAGGGTGTCCACGTAGAAGGCACCCACCTTGCGGACGGAGTCGTCGGAGTGCAGCAGCGTGAACCCGTCGGTGTGGGTGGTCACCGTGGCGCCCGGATAGGCGGGTACCGGGCCGGAGGCGGTGGCGGACGGTGTCGCGGCGGGGCTGCTCGGCGACGCGGGACTCGTGGGGCTCGCCGGGGTCGTGGCCGTGGTGGTCGGGGGCTGCGTCGTCGGCGCCGGTTCCGGGTTGCCGGAGCACGCCCCCAGTGCCAGGACACCCGCCGCGGCGCCCGCAACTGTCGTGCTCAGAAGCCTTTTTCTCACGGCGGCCTCCTGCCTTCCGGCGGTACGTCGATTCTCCGGGGGCGGCGGACGCGCAGCAACCCGGGCCGCCGGGGGCCGGGCCGCCACCGGCTCGCGGCGGCCCGGCCCCCGGCTTACGCTGAGGAAGGCTGCGGTCACGGGACGGACGTACGTACCCGTCAACTGCTCCTGACCGGTGGGTCGGAGGAGGCGAGCCGATGGCGGCGGAGACCATGCGAGCGGCCCGTTTCGAGCGGGCCGACGGCCGGTTGACCGTGGAGAAGGACGTGCCGGTGCCCCGGCCCGGGCCGAGCGAGGTGCTGGTGCGCGTCGAGGCGTGCGGCATCTGCCTGTCCGACGTGCACATGATCGACGGCATCCTGCCCTGCCCTCTGGAGCGGGTCACCCCGGGCCACGAGCCGGCGGGCACCGTCGCCGCGGTGGGCTCCGAGGTGCCGTACTGGCAGCCGGGCCGGCGGGTGGTCATCGCGCCGGGCAGGTCCTGCGGGGCCTGCCCCCACTGTGGAGATGCGCTGGCCTGTCCAGCCCCCCAGACCATGGGGCAGCACTGGGACGGCGCCTGGGCGGAGTACGTCATCGTCCCGTACGCCACGCTGGTGAACGTGCCCGACGACGTGCCGATCGAGCAGGCGGCGATCTGCGCCGACGCGGTGGCCACGCCCTACTCGGCGCTGGTCGACCGCGGTGGGCTGCACCCGGGCGAGACCGTCGGCGTATGGGGGGTCGGCGGCCTCGGTGTGCACGCCGTGCAGATCGCCCGCCTCGCCGGAGCGAGCCTGGTCGTCGCCGTGGACACCCTCGACGCCGCCTGCGAACGGGCCCTGGAGGTCGGGGCCGACCACGCCGTGAACCCGGCCACCGCGGACGTCCGCGAAGAGGTGCTGCGGCTCACCGGCGGCGACGGGCTGGACCTGGCGGCCGAGCTGTCGGGGGCCGGCCGCGCGCTCGACCAGACGGTCTCCTGCCTCGGCCGGTACGGGCGGACCGTCGTGATCGGCATGTCGCAGGAGCCGGTCCGCCTCAGCGAGAACACCATCATGTTCGGCTACAACAACCACGCCGTCCTCGGACACGACGGCTACACCCGGCGCCACCTCACCCAGCTCATGCGCCTGCTGGCCGCCGGCCGCCTCGACCTGTCCCGCTCGGTCTCCGGCCTCCTGCCCCTGGAGGACGTCGGCCTCGGCGTGGAGCGGATGCGGACGAAGGAAGGCGACCCGGTCCGCATCGTCGTCACGCCACAGCCGCCGGGCGGCGGCGCAGGTTAACCCGTACGGCGTCCCCCGGACCGCCTGTACGGCGTAGGGGCTCGGGGTGAGCCGTACGGCACAAGGGCGCGCTGGTCCGCGCAGGACCCGTGGGCGCGCTGGTCCGCGCAAGGCGAGAGCACGAGGAGAGCCCGGCCCCGGCGCACGGCCGTGACGGGCCTGCGCCCTGGCCGGGCTCTCGCTCGCTCAGCGCGTGTCCGGTGGTCCGGGGAGGACTACTCCTCGCCGTCTCCCTCTCCGGGCTGGTCGGAGTCGTTGACCTCCTCCTCCAGGCCGAGCTGCTCGACGAGCCACTTGTCGAACTCGATCGCGGCCCGCACCCAGCTGACGGTGGAGGACACGAAGTGCTCCAGGCTCACGCCCATGCCGATCAGCATCTGCGCCTCGCCGATGAGGCGGACGGTGCCGTCGTCATGGGTGTGGGTGTAGACCTTGGGCCACAGGGTGCGCCGGTTCCAGTCGTCGATGGACTCGAGCAGCTGCGGCTTCTCGTCGATCTTGTGGGGCCGGTCGTAGAAGGTCCGCACCGAGAAGACCTGCTGGTCGGCCTCGCCCCGGAACATGAAGTACGTGCGGAACTGCTCCCACGGCGCCGCGAGGTCGCCCTCGTCGTCGACGACGTACTTCAGCTCCATCTGGTCGAGGAGCTGCTTCACGAGGTCCTGATCCGGGACGACGGGGCCCGCCGGTCCTTGCGGCTGCGGCTCGGGCTGGCCCCCGAAGTTCGGAATCGAGGACGGGTCGATGGTCACCGTGTTTTTCCCTTCGTACGGATTCCGCCATCCTCTCCCATCCGGGGAGGGGGGTGGCAAGCCTGTCGGCGGCCTGTCAGCCCTGGGCTGACATGATCCGGCCGACGGGTGAACGTCTGGCGTTGGAGGTGGGGTCATGACGCGGAGCGGAGCGCCGGTGCCGGACGGCACCGCGGGGGCGTCGCGGGGCCGGACCAGATGGTGGCTGGTGGCGGCGGTCGCGGCGCTGCCGGCGCTGGCCCTGCTCCCCTTCCTGGTCGTCTTCGTGGGCATGGCCCTGTCCGATTCCGAGTACCCACTCGGCGGCGGGCCCAAGGCCGTCCCGTGCGCCGAGGTGCTGAAGTCCGGCGGGGCAGTGCTTCCGGAGGGCGCCCAGCCGGTCGGTGCGTGTGTGGAGCGGAGCTGGCAGGACGTCTCCTACCTGGCGACCTTCCGGATGCCGCGAGCCGGCGTCGCGGAGTGGCTTCGCCTCACCTACCCGGAGGCCCCCGCACCCGAGTCCGACCTCTGCGAGGACGACGCGGAGCTGTGTCTGGACCTGAGCCACACCCGGGGCCTCCCTGCGACCGTGCACGTCGACGCCGTGCAAATCGAGGTGGAGTACGAGAACCCCGACACCGCACTGGTCCACTTCGCGGCGTTCACGGTGTGACCCGGCCGGCCGAGCGCCCACCGGGGGAGGGGCGGCGGCCCGTCACCCTCTGCCTGGGTGACGGGCCGCGCACGGGGCCGGAAGGAGGCGGGGAGACGCCGCGGACCGGGCCTGGGTCACAGCGTCTTCCCCGTCGCCGGCCCGACCAGGAGGCCGTCCTCGAAGCGGTCGACGCGGACGGTGTCGCCGTCCTTGATCTCTCCGGAGAGGATCTCCCGGGCGAGCCGGTCGCCGATGGCGGTCTGCACCAGGCGGCGCAGCGGCCGGGCGCCGTAGGCCGGGTCCAGGCCCTCCTCCGCGAGCCAGGCCAGGGCCTGCGGAGTGATCTCCAGGGCCAGGCGCCGCTCGGCCAGGCGCTTGGCGAGGCGGTCGATCTGGAGCTGTGCGATCCGCTCCAGTTCGGCCTTCGTCAGCGCGGAGAAGACCACCAGGTCGTCCAGCCGGTTGAGGAACTCCGGCTTGAAGGAGACCCGCACGACCTCCAGGACCTGCTCCTTCTTCTCCTCCTCGCCGGCGATCGGGTCGACCAGGAACTGGCTGCCCAGGTTGGAGGTGAGGATCAGGATGGTGTTGCGGAAGTCGACGGTGCGGCCCTGGCCGTCCGTCAGGCGGCCGTCGTCCAGCACCTGGAGGAGGATGTCGAAGACCTCGGGGTGGGCCTTCTCCACCTCGTCCAGCAGGACCACGCTGTACGGGCGGCGGCGCACGGCCTCGGTGAGCTGGCCGCCCTCCTCGTAGCCGACGTATCCGGGCGGGGCGCCGACCAGACGGGCGACGCTGTGCTTCTCGCCGTACTCCGACATGTCGATGCGGACCATGGCCCGCTCGTCGTCGAAGAGGAAGTCGGCCAGTGCCTTGGCCAGTTCGGTCTTGCCGACTCCGGTCGGGCCGAGGAAGAGGAACGAGCCGGTCGGGCGGTCCGGGTCGGCGATGCCCGCGCGGCTGCGGCGGACGGCGTCCGAGACGGCCCGGACGGCCTCGCCCTGGCCGATGAGCCGCTTGCCGATCTCCTCCTCCATGCGCAGCAGCTTCTGCGTCTCGCCCTCCAGCAGGCGGCCGGCCGGGATGCCGGTCCAGGAGGCCACGACGTCCGCGATGTCGTCGGGGCCGACCTCCTCCTTGACCATGGTGTCCTTGGCGGCCTCCTCCTCGGCCTCCGAGGCGGCCTCCAGTTCCTTCTCCAGGCCGGGGATCTCCCCGTACAGCAGCTTGGACGCGGTGTCGAAGTCGCCGTCGCGCTGGGCGCGTTCGGCCTGGCCGCGCAGGTCGTCGAGCTTCTCCTTCAGCTCACCGACGCGGTTGAGGGACTGCTTCTCCTTCTCCCAGCGGGCGGTCAGGCCCCGCAGCTCCTCCTCCTTGTCGGCGAGGTCGCGGCGCAGCTTCTCCAGCCGCTCCTTGGAGGCCTGGTCGGTCTCCTTGCCGATCGCCAGCTCCTCCATGCGCAACCGGTCGACGGCGCGCTGGAGTTCGTCGATCTCGACCGGGGAGGAGTCGATCTCCATGCGCAGCCGGGAGGCGGACTCGTCGACCAGGTCGATGGCCTTGTCGGGCAGGAAGCGGGAGGTGATGTACCGGTCGGACAGGGTGGCCGCCGCCACCAGCGCGCTGTCCGCGATCTGCACCTTGTGGTGGGCCTCGTAGCGTCCCTTGAGGCCGCGCAGGATCGCGATGGTGTCCTCGACGGTCGGCTCGGAGACCAGCACCTGCTGGAAGCGCCGCTCCAGTGCCGGGTCCTTCTCGATCCGCTCGCGGTACTCGTCCAGGGTCGTGGCGCCGACCATGCGCAGCTCGCCGCGGGCCAGCATCGGCTTGAGCATGTTGCCCGCGTCCATCGCGGAGTCGCCGCCGGCACCCGCGCCGACGACGGTGTGCAGCTCGTCGATGAAGGTGATGATCTGCCCGTCGGAGTCCTTGATCTCCGCCAGGACCGTCTTCAGGCGCTCCTCGAACTCGCCGCGGTACTTCGCCCCGGCGACCATGGCGCCGAGGTCGAGCGCGACCAGTCGCTTGTCCTTCAGGGACTCGGGCACGTCGCCCTTGACGATCCGCTGGGCGAGGCCCTCGACGACGGCGGTCTTGCCGACGCCGGGCTCACCGATGAGGACCGGGTTGTTCTTGGTGCGGCGGGACAGCACCTGCACGACGCGGCGGATCTCCTGGTCCCGGCCGATGACCGGGTCCAGCCTGCCCTCACGCGCCGCGGCGGTGAAGTCGGTGCCGAACTTCTCCAGGGCCTTGTACTGGCCCTCGGGGTCGGGTGTGGTCACCCGGCGCCCTCCCCTCGCCTTCTGGAAAGCCTCTTGCAGTTTCTTCGCACCGGCCCCCTGCCCGGACAGCACCTCGCCGGCCGCGCCGCCCTTGGCGGCGATGCCCATGAGCAGATGCTCGGTGGACAGGTACTCGTCTCCGAGGTCCCGGGCCCGGCTCTGCGCGTCCGCGATCGCGGAGAGCAGCTCGCGGTTGGGCTGCGGCGGCGCGACGGTGGACCCGGTCACACTGGGCAGTCCGGCGAGCACGCGCTCGGTCCCGGAGCGGACGGACGCCTGGTCGGCGTCCACGGCGGACAGCAGGTCGATGATGTTCTCGTTGTCCTGCCCCTCGAGCAGCGCGAGGAGCAGGTGGGCGGGGGTGAGGTCCGGGTGTCCCTCGGACACGGCCCGGTTGCTGGCCGCGTTGATCGCGTCCCGGCTCCTGTTGGTCAGCTCGGCGTCCACGGTCGCGTTCTCCTCCTTGGCGTCAGCGCTCTGCCACGTCTCCCAATGCTGACTCAGTCAGCGTACACAAAGTTGAGTCTATTTCACTCAAGGCGGCACGCGGGAGTCCTGGCGGGCTAAGTTCCGGTCCCATGGCCACCACATATGCCCAGAACCCCGGCGATCCCGACGTGCCGTACCGCGACTTCTGGCGGGAGCGGCATTTGTGCACGCTGACCACGCTGCGCCCGGACGGCACCCCGCACGTCGTCCCCGTCGCGGTGACCTACGATCCGGCGGCGCGGCTGGCTCGGGTGGTCGCGAACAAGTCCAGCGCGAAGGTGCGGCACGTGCGCGCGGCCGGCGCCGAGGGCGCGCCGGTCGCGGTGTGCCAGGTGGACGGGCGGCGCTGGGCGACGCTGGAGGGGCGCGCGCACGTCCGGACGGAGCCGGAGCGGATCGCGGAGGCGGAGCGGCGGTACGCCGAGCGCTACGAGCGGGCGCCGCGACCGAACCCGTCCCGGGTGGTGATCGAGATCGAGGTGACACGGGCGCTGGGGCGCGGCTGAGCCGGAGCGCCGGTTTTCGGCCAGCGCGTGAACCGGGGGATTCCCGGAGATTCCAGGGAAAACTGCAGCGGCGTCACCGTGTTCAGGTCACGGTGACGCCGCTGCGGGGGGAAGCACCTGAGCGATCTGTTACGACGGGGGAATCGCGTCAGGCACTGCGGGGGGTGGCTGAGATGGTCCTGATGTCCTGCGGTTCCGGCGCCACCTGCCGGTGGTCCCGCTGGTCGAGATTCACGAAGATCATTCCGTACCGGATGGCGCACCGCACGGGCTGCGGCGCCCCCCGAGGCCGTCGCAGACAGCGGTACGCCCGTAGGTCTCCGTCCTCGTCCCGCGTGACCACGACCGGCTCGCCGAACACGGTCACCATCAACGAGTCACCGCTGTGGGGGATGGCGGTGACCAGGTCGATGAAGTGCCAGCCGGAGCGGTAGGCCGTGGCCATTTCGCGACGGAAGGAGCGGTCGTCGGGTGGCGTGGTCACTTGGAGCCACCACCTGCGCCGGCCGGCGCGCCACCACTGTCGAAGGATGTGCTGTTGACAGGCGCTATCGGCCAGGCACTGTCCGCCCGCGTATCACCCTTCGCACCCGCGAGGCCACTCAGCGCACCGACGGCCACAACGGTGGTGAAGGCTGCTACAAGCACCGAGCGAAGCATTCTCTTACGCATAGTCGGCTTCGTCCTCACTTGAAGGTCCCCTCTTCCCCCGTCGACTACGACGATGGCTCATTCGGGCACGTCATGGCCACACAATCGGTGCATCATGTTCCTGCATGTTCAGGACCCTGGGGGGTGGAGATTTGGCAACGAATCGTACTAAGGCGACACATCCCCATGCGATGACCCAGATGTGCGAGGAAGGCGGCCGTCTCTACGCGCACGCCCTGCGCCTGGGACGTGTCTCCCGCGCCGACGTCGAGTCCGCCCCCTGTCTGATCGAGTTCGCCCTGCTGCACCCCGACCCGGAGGACGCGCGGTGGCTGCGCCCGGTGCCTCCGGCGGCCGCGCTGGCCCAGCGGCTCAATCCCATCGAGCAGGAGATCACCGAGCGGCGGCGGTTGTCGATCGAACTGTCGGACGCATTCGAGCCATTCATGACCCTCAGCGCGCAGGCGACGGCCGGCACGGACGCCATCACCGTGCTGGAGGGCCGGGAGCGGATCAACTCGGCCCTCAACCTGGCCGCCGCCCAGTGCCATTCGGAGATGCTCACCATCCAGCCCAGCGGCAACCGCAGCGAGGACAGCATCCTGCAGGGCCTGGAGCGCGACCGGCCGATGACCGAACGCGGCGTCCGGATCCGCACCCTCTACCAGCACACCGCGCGCTTCAGCCCCGAGAAACTCGCCTACGGCACGCAGCTGACCGACGGCAAGGCCGAGTACCGCACCATCGACGAACTCGTCGAGCGCCTGATCATCTGCGACGAGACCGTCGCCTTCATCCCGGCCCGCGACGACCAGCAGGTCGCCCTGGAGCTGCGGCACCCGGGGCTCGTCCGCTACCTCATCAAGCTCTTCGAGTTCCTGTGGGACCGGGCGGTCCCGCTGAGCACCGGCGCCCCCTACGAGACCGCACCCGGCGGCATCACGGAGATCCAGCACTCCATCGCCAAACTGCTCGTGGAGGGCCACGTCGACGAGGCCATCGCCCGCCGCCTGGGCATGAACGTCCGCACCTGCCGGGCCCACATAGCCAAGCTGGCCACCGCCCTCGGCAGCGGCAGCCGCGCCCAACTCGGTTACCTCATCGCCCAGTCCGGGATCCTGGACCGGGAACCGTGAGCGGGGCCGGCGCTGAGGTGCGCGGCGGCCCGTCCAGGCCGGCCTGCGCGATGCGCACACCGAGCTGCGTCCGGCTCGCCGCGCCCAGCGTCTCCGACAGCCGCGCGATGTGGGCGCGGCAGGTGCGCACGCTGATCCCCAGCCGTTCGGCGATCACCGCGTCCTGGTGCCCCTCCGCCAGCAGCGCGGCGATGGACTGCTCGCGGTGTGAGATGCCCTCGATGCCAGTGTCCGGCAGCGGCGCGGTCAGCGGGATCGCCAGCCGCCACAGGCGCTCGAAGACCGTCACCAGGTACTCGATCAGCGCGGGATGACGCAGCTCCAGCGCCATCGTGCGGTCGCTGTTGGCGGGGATGAAGGCGACCGTGCGGTCGAACAGGATCAGACGGTCGATCACCTCGTCGAGCGTGCGCGCCTCGACCGCGTCGCCCATCAGCTCCAGGTAGGTGAGCAGGCCCTGGCCGTGCCGGGCCACGTGCGTGTACAGGTCGCGCATCCGCACCCCGCGGCCGCGCAGCGCCAGGGCGCGGTGCAGGCCCTCCGACAGCTCGTGCTCGCGGCGGATGCCGCCGGGCTGGACGGTGAGCACCTCCGTGGTGCACGCCTCGGTCGCCTCGTCCATGGCCGCCTGGATGCGGGCCAGTCCGTCCAGGACGCGGATCGCCGTGCCCTCCAGGGCGGCGGAGGGAAACGGGACCGGACGGCCCAGCCCGGCGTACCGCTCGAAGGCGGCGACGACCGAACCCACCCGCCGGTGGCTCTCGCTGACCTCGTCGTACATCCCGCGCAGCAGCCGGGTCATGACCTCCTGCGGCGCGGTCGGCACCAGGAAGTCCATGTCGTCGGGGTCCGGGTGCAGCAGCGCCAGTTCCAGCAGGCAGGGCACCGGTTCGGCGTCCCGGCGCGCCACACGGCCCCGCCGTACGGCCCGGGAATACACGCGATCCCCGGCCTCGCACAGTCGGTCAGCACCGTGAGGATGCCCCTCCGCCCCGTGCCCGGCCATGGCCCATCACACCCCCGGTTTCCGTCTTCCGCAGCGCAACTATGCGCGGACGGGACCGGCTCCGCAACACGGCTCCCTGCGTCATGCCCCCCGGTAACCACCGGTATCGCCCGCTGTGTACCGGCCCTCGGCTGGCGCATTGCCGCAAGGTGGAAGCGCCCGCCGCGACCCGCCCGGAGGCACCCCTTCACCCGCACCGGAAAAGGGTTCGCACCCGCGAAAGCGGTCGCCCGGCGGCCGTACGCGCGAAGGAGGCCCGGGACCGAGTCCCGGGCCTCCTTCGTGCGCTGCGTGCGGTGCGCGTGTGCGGCCGTGCGCGTGTGCGGCCGTGCGCCGCGGACTACTTGAGGCCGACGGCCGCGCAGGCCGCCCGGTACCGGCTCGTGCAGATCTCGGAGACCTTGTAGATGCCGTCGGCGATGACGGTGGACTTGATGTTGCTCTTGGTGAGCGCGGTCACCGAGACGAGCTGGGCCGGGATGCTCTTGTCGGTCGGGCTGCTGACCGTGTCCCGGGTGAGGGAGTCGAACTGGATGTCGCGGCCCTGGACCTTGGCGACGGCCATCTCGGCGGCGGCCTCCGCCTCGGTCGGGTAGGACTTGTACACGCTCATGTACTGCTCGCCGGTGAGGATCCGCTGGACCGCGTCGAGTTCGGCGTCCTGGCCGGTGATCGGGGGCATCTTGGTGACCCCCGCGGCCTTCAGCGCCTTGATCACGCCGCCCGCCATGCCGTCGTTCGCGGCGTAGACGCCGACGAGGTTGCTCCTGCCGATCTCGTTGAGCGCCTCGGTCATGTTGGCCTGGGCGTTCTCCGGCTTCCAGTCCTTGGTGTCGTAGGACTTGGCGACCGTCACCTTGCCGTTGAGCTCGGACAGCGCGCCGGCCTTGAACTGCTTGGCGTTCGGGTCGGTGGGCGAGCCGTTCATCATGACGATCTTCGAGGAGCTGTCGGCCTCCTGGCCCAGGGCCTCCAGCAGGGTGCGGCCCTGCACCTCGCCGACCAGCTCGTTGTCGAAGGAGATGTACGCGTCGATCGGGCCCTCGGCCAGCCGGTCGTAGGCGAGTACCGGGATGCCCGCCTCCTTGGCCTTCTTCACCTCGCCCGCGATGGAGTGCGAGTCGACGGCGTCGATCAGGATGATGTCGACCTTGTCGTCGATCATCCGCTGCATCTGGCTGATCTGCTTGTCCGCGCTCGCACCGGCGTTGGCGTAGTCCACCTTGCCCTGGTTACGGGTGAGTTCGGCCACCTTCGCCTTGAAGATGGGGTAGTCGAACTTGTCGTAGCGCGTGTTCGCCGTCTCCGGCAGCAGCAGGCCCACCGTGAGGTCGTTGCCCTTGGTCGGGCTCGCGTCACTGCCGCTCCCCGATACACCGAGCGCGCCGCAGGCGGCCAGCGAGAGGGTCAGCGTGGGCGCAGCCACGGCTATGGCGATACGACGCATCGAGGTGCTCACTTCTGGTGCCTTCCGGACGCGGGCGCAACTTTGCGCCCCAGGTGACTGAAAAGCCAACGCGGAGGCGGGTACCGGCGTCAACCCATGCCACTTAACGAGATGACAACATCACCCTCCGCTTCTCTTGTGAAGGGGCTGGGGAATCGTCTCCAAACGCGCGTTACGGACCCTTCACTCAACGGCAGTTCACGGAGAGGCAAAGATCCGTACAACCAATTCCATTCCGCGCGAGTCGTGATCACGAAAGCTTCGCCCGCCCGTCCAGGCGTCGACCAGAGGACCGAATGAACCCAGCCAGACGCACGACGGCCACCGCCCTCGTGCTCACCACCGCGGCCGGCGCGCTCTGCGCGGCCGCCGTCCCGGCCTCGGCCGCGGTCAGTTGCGCCTCCCCCGTCTACAAGCGGCAGTTCTACGCGAACACCACTTTCTCCGGTACACCGAAGAAGACGGACTGCGACAGCGCGATCGACCAGAACTGGGGCACCGGCGCGCCCGCCTCCGGCCTGCCCTCCAACTACTTCGCCGTCCGCTGGACCGTCACCCGCGACTTCGGCTCCGGCGGTCCCTTCGCCCTCGCCGCGTCCGCGCAGGACGGCATCCGCGTCCACCTGGACGGCGTCCGCAAGATCGATCTGTGGAAGAACGTGTCGTCGACGGTGCACAAGACCGTCAACGTCACCGTTCCCTCCGGCAAACACACCCTCCGCGTCGACTTCGTCAACTGGACGGGCACGGCCAACGTCGCCTTCACCTACAAGCCGCGCACCACCGCGGACGTCGACAAGGTCGCGCCGCTCACCCCGGCCGGGGCTTCGGCCGCCTATGACCCGGCGACCGGCAGGGCCCGGCTCACCTGGTCGAAGAACAAGGAGATGGACCTCGGGGGCTACCGCGTCTACCGGCGCCTGAAGGGCACGTCGTTCGGCGGCACCCCGCTCGCCACCACCACCTCGACGTCGTACACCGACGCGACCCTGCCGGTGACCGGCCAGACGTACTACTACGAGGTCCGCGCCTACGACAAGGCGGGCAACACCTCGGCCGGCACGGCGGACCAGCCGGTGACCACGGCCGACCGCACGCCGCCCGCCGCGCCCACGGGGCCGACCGCCGACTCCGAGACGGACGGGCTGCGGATCGGCTGGAATCCGGTCGCGGACGCCGCCTCCTACCGGGTCTACCGGGCAACCAGCGCGGACGGCGCGTACACCCTGGCCGGCAGCACCGGCCAGACGTCCTACCTGGACACCTCGGCCGTGGAGGGCGCCACCTCCTACTACCGCGTCACCGCCCTCGACGCGGCGGGCAACGAGTCCGCGCCGGCCGCCGTCAGCGCCCGGCGCATCGACCTCACCCCGCCGTCCGCCGTGACCGGGCTGACCCTCACCCCGACCGGGTACGGCTTCCACCTGGCCTGGGACGCCAACACCACCCCCGACCTTGCGCGGTACGTCGTCTACGCGGGCGAGATCGTGGGTGACGACGAGGAGCGGGTCTGCTCCGCGCACCAGGTGGAGTGGCTGTTCACCGACACCACCTCCTACGACTACGCCACCCTGCCGGACGGCGAGGAACGCTGCATGTTCGTCGACGCCGTCGACGACGACTGGAACTCGCACTACCAGTGGACCCGCGCGCCCGAGGTGGTGACCGCGACCGAGCTCGACACCACGCCCGGCGTGGCCACGCCCGAGGGCTCGCCCGTCGAACTGGCGGCGACCACCGCCGCGCAGCGCACCGCGCCCGTCACGCTGTCCTGGAACACGGTGGCGGACGCCACCGGCTACCAGGTCTACCGCTGGGACCCGGCCACGGGAGCCTACGAGAAGCTGGCGGCCACCGAGCAGCAGACCTACGTGGACACCACGGCCGGCGCGGACACCACCCGCTACTACTGGGTGACCGCGCGGTACGCGGACGGCACCGAGTCGGCACCCGGCGCCGACTACGCGATCCTGTTCCCGTGAGTACGCGAAGGGGCCGGGAGGCTGTTGCCTCCCGGCCCCTTCGTCGTGGCCCTCGCGGGCGGGTCAGTCCTTGGCCTTCTTGGGACGCCACACCACCAGCGCACTGGTCTGCTGGACCTCCTGGTACGGGACCAGGTCCCGGCGGTAGGAGGCGTGCACGGCGGCCTCGCGCTGACGCATGGCGGCCGCGGCTCCGTCCAGGGCCGCCTCCAGCTCCGCCACCCGGGACTGGAGCGCGACGACCTGGTTCTCCAGTTCGATGATCCGCTTGATGCCGGCCAGGTTGATGCCCTCGTCCTGCGACAACTGCTGCACCTGACGGAGCAGTTCGATGTCACGGGCCGAATAGCGGCGGCCCCGCCCGGCGGTGCGGTCGGGCGAGACCAGGCCCAGCCGGTCGTACTGACGGAGCGTCTGAGGGTGCAGTCCGGAGAGCTGAGCGGCCACCGAGATGACGTACACCGGTGTCTCTTCCGTCAGTTCGTACGGGTTTCGGCGGCGGCCGTCCATCTCACTCATGCTCCCTTCGCGGCCTCGAACAGCTCCGCCCGCGGGTCCTCGCCCGCGGTCGCCTCGCGATACGCCTCCAGTGCGTCACGAGCCTTCCCCGCCAAGTCCTTCGGGACACTCACCTCGACGGTGACCAGCAGGTCCCCGCGGGTGCCGTCCTTGCGGACCGCGCCCTTGCCCCGGGCCCGCATCGTCCGGCCGTTCGGCGTGCCCGGCGGCAGCTTCAGCGTCACCGGGGGTCCGCCGAGCGTCGGGACCCGCACCTCGCCGCCGAGCGCCGCCTCCGCGAAGGTGACGGGCACCGTGACGGTGAGGTTGTCGTCCTTGCGGCCGAAGACCGGGTGGGCGCCCACGTGCACGACCACGTACAGGTCGCCCGCGGGGCCGCCCCGCTCGCCCGGCGCGCCCTTGCCGCGCAGCCGGATGCGCTGGCCGTCGAAGACGCCCGCGGGGATGCGCACCTGCATCGTCCGGGACGACTTGGCACGGCCCGAGCCCTTGCACACCTCGCAGGGGTGCTCGGCGATCAGGCCGCGGCCCTTGCAGTCCGGGCAGGGGTCGGTGAGCGAGAATCCGCCGCCCGAGCCGCGCGCCACCTGGCCGGTGCCGACGCAGGTCGGGCACACGCGCGGTGTGCCGTTCTTGTCGCCGGTGCCCGAACAGGCCTTGCACGGCGACTGCGAGGACATGCGCAGCGGAACCGTCGCGCCCTCGATGGCCTCCGTGAAGCTCAGCGTGACCTCGGACTCGATGTCCTGGCCGCGCCGGGGCTGGGTGCGCGGGGCGCCCGCGCCGCCGCGGTTGAACAGGCCCCCGAAGACGTCACCTATGCCACCGCCGAAGCCGCCGGTGCCCCCGCCCTGGGCGCCGCCTCCGAAGAGGTCGCCCAGGTCGAAGTTGAACGAGCCGCCGCCCGCGCCCGGCCCGGGGCGGAACCCGCCGCTGCCGAAGAGGGCGCGGGCCTCGTCGTACTCCTTGCGCTTCTTGGGGTCGCCGAGGACGTCGTTCGCCTCGGAGATCTCCTTGAAGCGCTCCTCGGCCTTGGCGTTGCCCTTGTTGGCGTCCGGGTGGAACTCGCGGGCGAGCTTCCGGTACGCCTTCTTGATCTCGGCGTCGGTGGCGTCCTTGGGGACGCCGAGGACCTTGTAGTAGTCCTTCTCGATGAAGTCCTTGGTGCTCATCCCCGACGTCCCTCCTTCCCTGCGTTCGTGTCGACGTCAGCCCTCGTCCGGGCCACCGCTCTCCTTGTCCTCGGCCGGCTCCTCGGCCTTGGCCTGGCCCGACTCCTCGGCCGGCTTGACCGTCTGCGCGCCCGGCTGGGGCTCGGCCACCGCCACCCGCGCGGGGCGGATGGTGCGCTCGCCGATCCGGTACCCGGGCTGCAGAATCGCCACGCACGTCGTCTCCGTGACGTCCGGGGCGTAGGAGTGCATCAGGGCCTCGTGGATCGTCGGGTCGAAGGGCTCGCCCTCCTTGCCGAACTGCTGCAGGCCCAGCTTGGCCGCCACGGTCTCCGTCGACTCGGCGACGGACTTGAAACCGCCCACCAGTTCGCCGTGCTCCCGTGCGCGCCCGATGTCGTCGAGCACGGGCAGGAGTTCGGTCAGGAGATTCGCGACGGCGATTTCCTTGACCGTGACGCGGTCGCGCTCGACCCGGCGCCGGTAGTTCTGGAACTCGGCCTGCAGCCGCTGCAGGTCCGCCGTCCGCTCACCCAGCGCCGTGCGTGCCTGGTCCAGCTGCGCCGTCAGGCCCGCCACGCGGGCCTCGTCCCCGGCCGGGGCCGCCTCCTTCTCCTGGGAGGAGGCGGCGGCCTGCGGCTCGGCGTCGTCAGAGGTGGCGCCGGAGGGGACGTCGGGCTGCTGAGACTGCTGCTCGTCGAAGCCCGGGGTCTCCTCCGTCACGCGGCACCGTCCTTGCGCTCGTCGTCGACGATCTCGGCGTCCACCACGTCGTCGTCGGCCCTGGCCTCACCGGCGCCGGCGGACTCGCCGCCCGCGGCCTGCGCGGCCTGGGCGTCGGCGTACATCGCCTGGCCGAGCTTCTGGGAGACGGCGGCGACCTTCTCCGTGGCGGTGCGGATCTCGGTGGTGTCCTCGCCCTTGAGCTTCTCCTTCAGCTCGGCGACGGCCTCCTCGACCTCGGTCTTGATCTCGCCCGGGACCTTGTCCTCGTTGTCCTTGAGGAACTTCTCGGTCTGGTAGACGAGCTGCTCGCCCTGGTTGCGGGTCTCGGCGGCCTCGCGGCGCTTGTGGTCCTCCTCCGCGTAGCGCTCGGCCTCCTCGCGCATCCGGTCGACCTCGTCCTTCGGGAGCGAGGAGCCGCCGGTGACGGTCATCTTCTGCTCCTTGCCGGTGCCGAGGTCCTTCGCCGTGACGTGCATGATGCCGTTGGCGTCGATGTCGAAGGAGACCTCGATCTGCGGGACGCCGCGCGGCGCCGGCGGCAGACCGGTCAGCTCGAACATGCCGAGCTTCTTGTTGTAGGCCGCGATCTCGCGCTCGCCCTGGTAGACCTGGATCTGCACCGACGGCTGGTTGTCCTCGGCCGTGGTGAAGATCTCCGACCGCTTGGTCGGGATGGTCGTGTTGCGCTCGATGAGCTTGGTCATGATGCCGCCCTTGGTCTCGATGCCGAGGGACAGCGGGGTCACGTCGAGGAGCAGGACGTCCTTGACCTCACCCTTGAGGACACCGGCCTGGAGCGAGGCGCCGATGGCGACGACCTCGTCCGGGTTCACGCCCTTGTTGGCCTCCTTGCCGCCGGTCAGCTCCTTGACGAGCTCGGCGACCGCGGGCATACGGGTGGAGCCACCGACGAGGACGACGTGGTCGATCTCGCCGAGCTGGATGCCGGCGTCCTTGATGACGTTGTGGAACGGCGTCTTGCAGCGCTCCAGCAGGTCGGCCGTCAGCTGCTGGAACTGAGCCCGGCTGAGCTTCTCGTCCAGGTGCAGCGGGCCCTCGGCGGACGCGGTGATGTAGGGCAGGTTGATCGTGGTCTCGGTGGACGAGGACAGCTCGATCTTGGCCTTCTCCGCCGCCTCACGCAGGCGCTGGAGGGCCATCTTGTCCTTGCTCAGGTCCACGCCGTGACCGGACTGGAACTGCTTGACCAGGTAGTCGACGACACGCTGGTCCCAGTCGTCACCACCGAGGTGGTTGTCACCGTTGGTGGCCTTCACCTCGACGACGCCGTCGCCGATCTCCAGCAGCGAGACGTCGAAGGTGCCGCCACCGAGGTCGAAGACCAGGATGGTCTGGTCGTCCTTGTCGAGGCCGTACGCGAGAGCGGCGGCCGTCGGCTCGTTGACGATGCGCAGCACGTTCAGGCCCGCGATCTCGCCGGCCTCCTTGGTGGCCTGGCGCTCGGCGTCGTTGAAGTACGCCGGAACGGTGATGACCGCGTCGGTCACCTTCTCGCCCAGGTAGGACTCGGCGTCCCGCTTCAGCTTCTGCAGCACGAACGCGCTGATCTGCTGAGGGTTGAAGTCCTTGCCGTCGAGGTTGATCTTCCAGTCGGTGCCCATGTGGCGCTTGACCGACCGGATGGTCCTGTCGACGTTCGTCACTGCCTGACGCTTGGCCACCTCGCCGACCAGCACCTCGCCGTTCTTGGCGAAGGCGACGACGGACGGCGTGGTCCTGGCGCCCTCGGCGTTGGTGATGACGGTGGGCTCGCCGCCCTCCAGAACGCTGACGACGGAGTTAGTCGTGCCCAGGTCGATGCCGACCGCACGTGCCATGGTGAATTCCTCCAGCTGACTTGAGTGGAACGGACTCAAGTGTGCATGAGGCTCGCCATGCGGTCAACAGACCTGAGTCGCTCCGACTCAAGTCTTATCCATCCCTTACACGCAAGGACTCGCTGACCTGCGCCGATGTGGACTGCCGGGGCGGGCGCGGGGCGACCTGAGGGTGACGACCGGTCGCCTGGGCGGTTGACTGACCGCGGGTGGACCGGGGCGCTCGGACGGCCGTCTCCCCTCGGGTGGGCGGGACCTCGCGGACCCCCGTCCGCCCTCGGACGGGCGGGGTCTCACGGAGGCCCGTCCGGTGGACGCCCGTCCGGCTCCCCGTCACCGGTGCCCCGTGGACGCCCGTCCGAATCCGGGTGTGATGGGTCTCGCCCGGGCGCCGGGCCCCCCGGACCCGCAGCAGTGCGAGCACGGCCACCAGGGCCACGCCGGCCACCCACAGGCCGCCGGTCCACGGCAGCCAGCCGGTGTGCACCAGCACCCCCACGAGTACCGCGGAGAAGGTGCCCGCACCCAGCAGAACGGTCGCACCCGGCGGGGTGAGCCCGAGCCGGCGCAGCCGGTGCGCGAGATGCTCCGGCCCGCGGCGCGGCGCGGGCCGCCGGAACAGCGCCGGCCCCCGGGACAGCAGCACGAGGAGGGCGTCGGCGGCGGCCGTGGCGGTGAGCGCGAACAGCACCGCCGCGCTGGAGAGGGAGTCGTACCCGCTGCGGGTGAGCACCGCCGCCGAAGCCAGTACGAAGCCGGTGAACAGGGAGCCACACGCGCCGAACGCGATCCGCGCGGGCGGCCAGTTGTGCATCAGGAAGCCGGTGAGGGCGGCCGCCAGCACGCTCAGCAGCACCGCCAGGTCGTCCATCACCTCGGCCGCCGCGCAGGCGCCCACCCCGAAGGCGGTGACCACGCCCACCGTGCCCGCCAGGCCGTCCGCGTGGTCGAGCCCCCGGAAAGCGGCCGCCACACAGGCGATCCAGACCACGGCGCAGATCCCGGCGGGCAGCCCGGTCTCGTCGTAGGGCACCACGAAGGCGGCCGCGACGGCCGCGCCCACGAGCAGGAGCCGTGTCCTCAGCCGCCACAGGTCGGCGGCCAGACCGAGGAGGGCGACCCCGGCACCCGCGACCAGCAGCCCGCCGACCGGGTCGCTGAGCGGCGCGGCGCCCGTCCAGCCCCCCGCCGCAGCGACCAGACAGGTGCTGGCCACCACGGCCACGCCCCCGAGCAGCGGTACCGGCCGCACCCGCCGCCGGTCGACGAGCCCCAGCCGCAGCGCGGGCGTCCGGAGCAGCGCCGAGAGCAGGGCGGCGAGGAGCAGAGCGGTGATGGCGGTGACGATCCCGTAGAGCACGGTTCTTAAATTAGGGGTGAATGTACCGATTGGGTGTGAATAACACGAATGGATCGTCAGGCAACCCTCAGCGACCGAGATCACCCCGCGCTCGGCTACATTGCGTCGCAGGATGGGGGTAGTCTCAGTCGGACTGCATAAGTTACCGCTTAGTAATCTCCGTCCTCTCCCGCGATCCCCGTCGTGGGAGCCGCTCGAAGAGAACCTCGCAGGCCCGAGGAGCCCCCATGCAACTCGCCGCGATCATCGTGTCGCTGGTACTGACCGTGGTCGGCGTCGCGCTGCTCGCCCGCGCCATCGGCCAGTTCGTCCGGTACTTCAAGCTGGGCCAGCCCGTGCCCGCCGGCAGCCGGACCGACAACCCCTACCAGCGCAGCGTGACCCTGGTGCGGGAGTTCCTCGGCCACACGCGCATGAACCGGTGGGGGATCGTGGGCTTCGCCCACTGGTTCGTCGCCGTCGGCTTCCTGACGCTGCCGCCGACTCTCGCGCAGGCGTTCGGCCAGCTCTTCCAGGCCGACTGGACGCTGCCGGTCATCGGCGACTTCCTGCCGTTCGAGATGTACACCGAGTTCATCGGTGTGATGACCGTCCTGGGCATCGTCGTGCTCATCACGATCCGCCTGCTGAGCCTGCCCTCGCGGCCCGGCCGCAAGTCGCGGTTCGCGGGCTCCAAGGCCGGCCAGGCGTACTTCGTCGAGTACGTCATCCTCACCATCGGCCTGGCGATCTACGTGCTGCGCGGCCTGGAGGGCGCCCTCCACCACGTCGAGGGCTACGAGGCCGGGTACTTCGCCTCGTACCCGCTGGTCCTGGCCTTCAAGGGGCTGAGCGTCCCCACGCTGCAGAACCTGGTCTACCTGGTCGCGACGATCAAGATCGGCACCTCGTTCATCTGGATGATCGTGGTCTCGCTGAACACCAACATGGGTGTGGCCTGGCACCGCTTCCTCGCGTTCCCGAACATCTGGTTCAAGCGCGAGGCGGCCGGTGGGACGGCCCTCGGCGGCCTCCAGCCGATGACGAGCGGCGGCAAGCCGATCGACTTCGCGGACCCGGGCGAGGACGACGTCTTCGGCGTCTCCCAGGTCGAGCAGTTCTCCTGGAAGGGCCTCCTCGACTTCTCCACCTGCACCGAGTGCGGCCGCTGCCAGTCGCAGTGCCCCGCCTGGAACACCGGCAAGCCGCTCTCCCCGAAGCTGCTGATCATGTCGCTGCGCGACCACGCGCACGCCAAGGCCCCCTACCTGCTGGCCGGCGGCGGCAAGACGATGGAGGGCGAGGAGAGGGCCTCCACGGAGCAGCTCGCCGGTGTGCCCGCCGCGGCCCTCGCCGAGGCCGAGCGCCCGCTGATCGGCACCGCCGAGGAGAACGGCGTCATCGACCCGGACGTCCTGTGGTCCTGCACCACCTGCGGCGCCTGCGTCGAGCAGTGCCCGGTGGACATCGAGCACGTCGACCACATCGTCGACATGCGCCGCTACCAGGTGATGATCGAGTCGGCGTTCCCGTCCGAGGCGGGCACGATGCTCAAGAACCTGGAGAAGAAGGGCAACCCCTGGGGCCTGGCCAAGAAGCAGCGCCTGGAGTGGACCAAGGAGGTCGACTTCGAGATCCCGGTCGTCGGCCGGGACATCGAGGACCTCACCGAGGTCGAGTACCTCTACTGGGTCGGCTGCGCCGGCGCCCTGGAGGACCGCGCCAAGAAGACCACCAAGGCCTTCGCGGAGCTGCTGCACATCGCGGGCGTCAAGTTCGCGATCATGGGCGGCGACGAGAAGTGCACCGGTGACTCCGCCCGCCGCCTGGGCAACGAGCCCCTGTTCCAGGAGCTCGGCATGGAGAACGTCATGGCGCTGAACATGGCGTTCGGCGAGGAGACGGACGACGAGGGCAAGGTCACCGAGGAGTCCCGCAAGCCGAAGTCGGCGAAGAAGATCGTCGCCACCTGCCCGCACTGCCTCAACACCCTCGGCAACGAGTACCCGCAGCTCGGCGGCGACTACGAGGTCATCCACCACACCCAGCTGCTCCAGCACCTCGTCGACGAGGGCAAGCTGGTCCCGGTGACCCCGGTCGAGGGCATCATCACCTACCACGACCCGTGCTACCTGGGCCGCCACAACAAGATCTACACGCCCCCGCGCGAGATCATCGGCAAGGTCCCGGGCCTGCGCAACGAGGAGATGCACCGCCACAAGGAGCGGGGCTTCTGCTGCGGCGCCGGCGGCGCGCGGATGTGGATGGAGGAGCGCATCGGCAAGCGCATCAACAACGAGCGCGTCGACGAGGCTCTGTCGCTCAACCCCGACATCGTGTCCACGGCCTGCCCGTTCTGCCTCGTCATGCTCACGGACTCCGTGAACGGCAAGAAGAACGACGGCAAGGCCAAGGAGTCGATCCAGGTCGTCGACGTCGCCCAGCTGCTCCTGGACTCCGTCAGGACGCCGGTCGACCCGGCGGGCGAGGCGGAGACCGAGAGCGAGCCGGAGCCGGAGCCGGTGAAGTAACCGGCCGCGTCACCACGACCGACGCCCCCATGTCCCGTACGGACATGGGGGCGTCGTGTCGTACCGGGCGGCGCGGGCGGACTACTCGCCCTTCGGCCCCGCCTGCTGCACCACCTCGAAGGACCACAGCGTGGCGCCGGAGGCCGCGGGCCGCGGCCGCTCCCCGCCCTCACCGCCCCTTCCGCCCTCCGCGCCCTGCGCGCCCTGCCCGGCGCCCTGGTGCGCCGCCTTCATCGGCCCCTCCATCCAGGCCTGGAACGCCTCCTCGTCCCGCCAGCGGGTGTAGACGAGGTAGGTGTCGGTGCCCTCGACCGGACGGAGCAGCTCGAACCACTCGAACCCGTCGGAGTTCTCCACGGCGTGCGCGCGCGAGGCGAACCGCTTCTCCAGCGTCTCCCGCTGCTCGGCGGGAACGGTCAGCACGTTGATTTTTACTACGCTAGGCACATCACACCTCTCGTCAAACGGGGCCCCGACTGGACCCCTGAATCCGGACCATGTGCGCGCAGTGTCCTACATCCGACAGTCAAGGAAGCGTGAGGACGACTCCGCGTCGTCCCCCGAAGCACATCGGACCAAGCGCGAGGCGCTGATCACGGCCAAAGGCTGGGACAACGCGGGCCACTTGGCCGACGTAGTCCGCATCCTCCGTGACCCGCGCCTCGCCGGCGAACGCCGGGGGACCAAGCGCGTCAAGCTCGACGACGTCACCGGCGACGGCAGGGCCGACCTGGTCGTCGGCAGTGACGAGCACGGCTCCGACGGCGCGATCACCTACCTGCCGTCCAACGGAACGAAGATCACCACCACCGGCTCGCGCTCCGTCTCCGCCGGCGACCTGGGCGTCTCGACGGTGGGCACACCGCAGCTCGGCTCGGTCTTCGCCGACTGACCCCACACCCGCCGCCCCCCGCTCCGCGGAACGACTCGCGGGGCGGGGCGCGTGACCGCTCGCAGGACTCCTGCGACGTGATCCTCCTCACCGACGCCGACGGCGACCGCCGCGCGTAACCGGTGGCCGACGCCGAGTCCTTCGGCGGCACCGCCCCACCGGGGCCGCCCGTCCACGGATGGAGCAACCCCCTACTCCGGATGGAGCAGGGACCCGCTCAGGTAGGACAGCCCTCCCGCGATCCCCCTAGGGGATGTCACAGCTCGGCAGCAAAGGCGGTCCCGAATCCCTGGGCCTCGCACGTCACTCTCCGGGACCAGGTACGTTCGAAGACGTGGCTGGATTCAGGAACGGACGCGGCGGCCGGGACAACCGGGCCCCGCAAGCGCGCCCCCAACAACCCCCGTACGGACAGCAGGCGCCCCAGGCGCAGTCGTACGGCTACCCGTCGGCGCCGCAGCCGCACCCGCAGCAGCAACCGCCGTACGGCAACGGCGGCGGCGGTGCCCGGGGCGGCCAGTGGCCGCAGTCGAACGGCGGCGGCTACGGCGGCCAGGGCGAGCCGGAGTACTTCGGCGACGGGTCCTACGCGCAGGGCGGCCCCGACCCGTACGCGGCCAACAACCCGGGGCACACCCAGGCCTTCTCGGTCGGCGAGGACCCGTACCAGCAGAGCGGGACCTACCGGGCCGGTTCGGCCCCGGCCGGCCCGATCGGCCCCCGGCTGCACTGGAAGGAACTGCTGCGCGGGATCGTGCTGGCCCCCAACCAGACGTTCCTCCAGATGCGGGACTACACGATGTGGGGCCCCGCCCTCACCGTGACGTTCCTCTACGGCCTGCTGGCCGTCTTCGGCTTCGACGGCGCCCGCGAGGACGCCATCAACGCCACGCTCTCGAACGCGGTCCCGATCGTCCTGGTCACCGCCGTGGCGATGGTGATCAGCTCCTTCGTCCTCGGCGTGGTCACCCACACCGTGGCCCGCCAGCTCGGCGGCGACGGCGCCTGGCAGCCCACGGTCGGCCTGTCCATGCTGATCATGTCCCTCACGGACGCGCCGCGCCTGCTCGTCGCCATGTTCCTCGGCGGCAACGCGGGCTTCGTGCAGCTGCTGGGCTGGGCCACCTGGGTCGGGGCCGGCGCCCTGCTGACGCTCATGGTCAGCCGCTCCCACGACCTGCCCTGGCCCAAGGCGCTGGGCGCGAGCGCGATCCAGCTGATCGCCCTGCTGTCGATCGTGAAGCTCGGCACCTTCTGACGCATTGACGCACGACCGCACACGAAAGGGCCCCCGGCTGCGTGCCGGGGGCCCTTCTCACGCGGTCACGCGGTCACGGGGGTGGGGCGGCCGCGGGGATCCACTGCGCCCAGTCCTCGATGTACTCAGCGGTGACCGGAGTGACCGGCGTACCTGCCGCATGGGTGGACGCGATGGTCCCGAATCTCCCCCGCCGCACACGCAGGGGCTCACCCGGCGGCATCGGCTCTCCCGCCGCGATCCGGACCACCTCGCAGGTCGGTTCCCCGGGGCCGCCCAGCAGGTAGTTCCCGCCGGGCAGCAGTTCCTGGTGGGGGACGGAGACCGACAGACTCTCCGCCCGCATGGAGCCGATCCGCTCCGCCAGCGTCATCGTGGGCGCCCCGGGCACCACGCCGATCAGGTAACCGCCCCGCGCGGCCCCGTCGTCATTGTCGTCATCGTCGTCGTCGCCGACCGGGACGTCTTCGTCGAGACGCCGACCGCGCAGACCGCGCCGCACCAGCATCGTCCCGACGGCGAAGCACAGCAGCACGACGAGCACTCCCAGGACAGGCATGTGTGGGCCCCCTGCCGACTGTCGGACACCGCGCTGCTGGGGGACCCTCGCACCGCAGATCACCAGGACTCAAGCCCTTGGATCACCCGGGCTTCGCAAAGCGTGGAGCGGTCGGCCTGGAGAATCGGTGCATGGATGTCCCGCGACTGCTGGAAGCCGCGCGCCTGCTGGTGCCCGAGGGCGTGGCCACCGAGAACGACATCACGGTGCGAGATGGGACCTGGAGCCCGGCCAGGTGATCACCATGCACGAGGACCGATCCGTGGCCGGTACCGCGGTCGTTCTGGAGGTCCGTGGTCGCGGCGTCGGCCTGCCGCCGGCGTAGGCATCGCCAGGGCGCCCCCGTCGCAGCCCGGTGCCGGTCACCGGGCCGGCGACGCGGCGACGCGGCGACCCGGCGACCCGGCGACCCGGCGACCCGGCGAGCGAGGAAACAGCCCGCGTCGAGGGCCGACGCGGGCAGATCCGCGGCTCAGAGGGCTTCCTTGTTCTCCTTCGGCGCCTCACCCGACTTGTGCACAGGAGGCAAAACACTCCACGGGAAGTTGATCCACTCGTCCGTGCGCTTCCACACGTACTCGCACTTCACCAGCGACTGGGACTTCTCGTAGACGACGGCGCTGCGCACCTCGGCGACGGTGTCGAGGCAGAAGTCACGGACCAGCTTGAGCGTCTTGCCGGTGTCGGCGACGTCGTCGGTGATCAGGACTTTCTTGTCGGAGAAGTCGATGGCGTTGGGGACGGGCGCGAGCATGACGGGCATCTCCAGCGTGGTGCCGACCCCGGTGTAGAACTCCACGTTCACCAGGTGGATGTTCTTGCAGTCGAGGGCGTAGGCGAGCCCGCCCGCCACGAAGACGCCGCCGCGGGCGATCGTCAGGACGATGTCGGGCTGGTACCCGTCGTCGGCGATGGTCTGCGCGAGCTCGCGGACGGCGACGCCGAACTGCTCGTAGCTGAGGTTCTCCCGTATGTCGCTCATGCCCGTGTCGCTCACACCTGCGTCCGGTGGAAATTGAGGTAGGACCGGGAGGGGGTCGGCCCGCGCTGGCCCTGGTACCGGGACCCGTAGCGTTCGCTGCCGTAGGGGAACTCGGCGGGCGAGCTCAGCCGGAACATGCACAGCTGGCCGATCTTCATACCGGGCCAGAGCTTGATCGGAAGGGTGGCGAGGTTCGACAGCTCCAGCGTCACGTGCCCGGAGAAACCGGGGTCGATGAAGCCGGCGGTGGAGTGGGTGACCAGCCCGAGCCGCCCGAGCGAGCTCTTGCCCTCGAGCCGCGAGGCGAGGTCGTCGGGCAGCGAGATGACCTCGTACGTCGAGGCGAGGACGAACTCCCCCGGATGCAGGATGAACGGCTCGTCGCCCTCCGGCTCGACGAGCCGGGTGAGGTCCGGCTGCTCGACGGAGGGGTCGATGTGGGGGTAGCGGTGGTTCTCGAACACCCGGAAGTAGCGGTCGAGTCGCACGTCGATGCTCGACGGCTGCACCATGGATTCGTCGTAGGGATCGATCCGCACCCGGCCGGCGTCGATCTCGGCCCGGATGTCCTTGTCTGAGAGAAGCACGCCCCGAGGATACGCAAGGCGCGCGGAGCGGCCACAATCGTGACCGGCCCCACGCGCCTGTGATCAGCCGCTCTGCTGCGTGCCCTACCGCCTCTCCAAGCTCACCGGCACGACACTGCGGAGCCGGGAACACCCCGGACAGCGCATGAGCCGGCCGGGGCCGAGCCGCTCGGCCTTCTGCATCGGGAACGAAGCGGTGCTGAACACGTGCCCATCGGCACAACGGACGACGGTGCGCTCCATCAAGTCCTAGAGTCCCTTCCCCAGAGCCGCGTCGGGCTGCTGCCACCTGACGACAAAAGGCACATTACGGGATGGAAGAGACGACGCTCCAGGCGGCACTCCGACCCCACCCGGCCCCTGCTCCCCGGACCACCGTACGCCCCAACTCCGGTACCCCGCCGCCCCGTCACCACACCTCCCACCCCCCTGAAACGCACTCAGGCCCCTCGGCTCGAGCACCGGGGGCCACGCATGGGGTACAGTGGGCGAGCATTCGACACCGGGGCGATCTCGGCGTCTTACGCGGGTGTAGTTTAATGGTAGAACATCAGCTTCCCAAGCTGAGAGCGCGAGTTCGATTCTCGTCACCCGCTCCACGAAGAAGGCCCAGGTCAGAGACCCGGGCCTTTTTGCTGTCCGCTGTGATCACTCGCCGCGTGCCAGATTCGTGCCAGAAGACTCGTCGGCCGCCTTCTTCGCTGCCTCAGCCCGAGCCTTCCGGACGGTGGCGTCGAGGCCGGCTGCGACCTCTTCCTGTCGCTCGTCGTCGGAGTGCTGATAGATCAGCGCCGCCTTCTCCGAAGACTGCCCGGCTCGCACCATAGTGTCCTTGAGCGTGGCGCCGGACCGCGTGGACAGTGTGTGCCCAGTGTGCCGGAGATCGTAGAACCGGAAGCCCTCGGGCACGCCGACGATCTCCCGCGCCCTGCGCCACCTCCGTCCGAACGTGCTCCGCCGGAAAGGCGCCCCCTTCTCCCCCACGAAGATCAGCCCATCGGGGCCAGGGTCGGCGTAGGACTCCAGGTGCCAGCGGAGCTCCCGCCGCAGGAACGCGGGAAGAATCACAGTCCGCGTCCCCGCCTCGGACTTCGCCATCGACCCAGGCAGAGCCGAGCAGACGCGGTCCATGGCGTGTGGGTCGACGGCGTACGGGACAGGAACTGGGGAGGGTTGTTGGTTAAGGAAGTGGGCGGCTAAGGCGTGCCGTTGCCCTCTCGATTACCACCCGCGAGCTGGCCCAGCGCCATTACGATGATGCCGACCAACAGAATCACGCTGCCGGTCAGGGTGCCCCACGGCCGGGTATCCGAGTCGCTGATCACCAGCCCGAAGACCGCCTGCCAGCACAGCGCGAAGGCCACCACCAGCTGGCCCCAGCCATAGAGGTGAGGGCCGCGAACGTGGCGACGGTTCATGGGGAGCACCCAGCCACGGGCAACCGCCGCCACGCCGGAGGCGGCGATGAGCAACGCCAGCAGAACAAGAGGTATGGCGAGGTAGAGCTTCATGATCCCTCCCCTGCGCGCCAGGCCCACGCCGGACGCCAGCGTGATCATGGCACCCGCCGCCCCGCCCGTCCATAGGCTTCCCCGCCTGTGCACCAGGACAGCGGCTCAGAGCACCGCGTGAGAGCCGAGCAGAGTCCAGGACAGGCTGGTGGGCGACTCGAAGACGTGTGGGGGCAGTACGGCCTTACGCGCGCTGCGCCACGCCCGTCGGATGACGGGACCGGCGAGGATGCCGCCGGACTCACCTGATCAGTCGGCATGCCCACCGTCGTGGCTGACTTTCGTCGGCTCAGGCACAGACGACCCCCGGGACGAGGTGCCGCCCTCACCGGTGGAGGGCGGCCACAGCCTTGACTCGGTCATTGAAACTCCCGGCCAAAGTCGCTATGCCGACCACGTGGCGTGCTGACAGGTGCAGATGGGGCACCAGGCGGGTTCGAGGTGTGGACAGCGGCTGTGCGGTGGCCCATTAGCCCACCTGGCGAGGTGTGCCGGTGCGGGGCGCCGGTCTGCGCGCTTTCGCGTGCTTCGATCGGGCCAGGAGGCATACGACATGGTTGACGACCGATCACACCGCACCCGCCCCCCGTTCGTCCCGTCCCGGCGCAACCTGCTGACCGCGGCGGTGGTGGCCCCCGTTCTCACCGGGGTCCCCGGCGCCCGGGCCCTGTCAGGGCCGCACGGCCGCGCCCAGGTGGCGCCGGTGATGACCACGCCGGCGGACTGGGCGGACGTGGGCAGGGCGCTGGGCCGGCCCGGTGACATGCGGCGGTTCATGTACCACACGGGTATGCCGCGCGGGGACCTCGAAGTGTTCTCCCACGGCGTCCGGATCGACCCCGCGCTCGCCCTGGGTACGCACGTGTCCTTCGTCCGGTACGCCGACGGCAGCACGCTCCTGATGGGCGACGTCGTGCTCACCGAGGACGAACTGCAGTGCGTCACCGACGTCCTGCAGCAGCACGACATCATGCAGACCGCGATCCACAAGCACCTGCTCGCCCACGAGCCGGACGTCTGGTGGCTCCACGTGCACGCCCACGGGCACGATCCGGTCGCCGTCGCCCGCGGCCTGCGCGCCGCGTTCGACCGCACCGGCACTCCGCCCGCCGAACCGGCCGCCCCCGCGCCGCGGGTCGACCTGGACACCGCCGCCATCGACGCCGCCATGGGCGTCAAGGGTGTCCCCGACGGCGTGGTCTACAAGTCCACCTACGTGCGCCGCGAGACCGTCGCCGACGGTCATCTGATCCTGCCCCCGGGGCTCGGCTCCACCACTTCCGTCAACTTCCAGCCGCTGGGCGGGGGCAGGGCGGCCGTCAGCGGTGACCTGGTGATGACCGCCGGCGAGGTCCAGCCCGCGCTCGTGGCCCTGCGGCGGGGCGGCATCGAACTGGTCGAGCTGCACCACCACCACCTGACCGACGAGCCGCGCCTGTTCTTCGTCCACTACTGGGCCGTCGGCGACGCCGTCGCGCTCGCCATGGCCGTGCGCCGAGCCGTGGACACCACCGACGTCGTCCCCATGCCCGGAGGAACCAGCTCATGACCGCGGACGACGAGCCGATCACCTGCCCGTTCGACCACAGCGAAGCCCTGGAGTTCGACCCCGCACTCGCGGACCTCATGCGCCGCGGCTCCCCGGCCCGCATCCGGCTGGCCTACGGCGACGCGGACGCCTGGCTGATCACACGTTTCGAGTCCGTCAAGCAGGTGACGACCGACCAGCGCTTCAGCAGGGCGGGCATCATCGGTCGGGACTATCCGCGGATGACGCCGGAGCCCATCGTCTCGCCGGAGTCGATCAACGTGATGGACCCGCCGCAGAGCAACCGCGTCCGCCACCTGGCCTCGCAGGCGTTCACCCAGCAGCAGGTCGAGGCGATGCGGCCCCGGGTCGTCCGGCTCGCGGACGACCTGCTGGACGAGATGGAGGAGCAGGGCCCGCCGGCCGATCTGGTCCGGCACCTCTCCGACCCGCTGCCCCAGCACACCGTCCTGGACCTCCTGGGCATCGAACGAGGGGAGTGGCCCCGCATCCAGGAGTCCCTGTACCAGCTCCTCGTCGTCGGCGAGGAGAACCAGGAGGCCGCCGCGAGCGCCAAGGCCGATCTGACGGCCTACTTCGCCAAGCTCGTCGAGCAGCGCCGCTGCACGCCCGGTCCCGACCTGATCAGCGTGATGGCCGCGGCCCGGGACGGCGAGGAACAGCTCGACGACCGGGAACTGGCGGTCATGACGATGGGGCTGGCGCTCAGCGGCCAGGACACGGCGACCTGCCAGATCAGCGACATCACCTACCTGCTCCTGACGCGACCCGAGCTGATGGACCGGCTCAGGCGGCGCCCCGACAGCCTCACCGACGTCCTGCACGAGATGCTCCGCTGCATCCCGTTCCGCAAGGGCGTGGGCATCCCCCGGGTGGCCCTGGAGGACGTCGAACTGGACGGCGCCCACATCCGGGCCGGCGACTTCGTCCACGTGTCCTACCTGACGGCCAACCGCGACCAGGAGCGCTACCAGGACCCGGACCTCATCGACCCGGACCGGCCCACGGCCCCGCACATGACCTTCGGCTGGGGCGGACACCGGTGCATCGCCATGCCGCTGGCCATGGCCGAGCTCGAAGTGGCCATCGGACGGCTCATGGAGAGGTTCCCCGGACTGCGGCTCGCGGTGCCACCGGAGAAGCTGCGCTGGGACACGAAGACGATCCGGCGCTTCCCGCTGGAGCTGCCGGTGGCCTGGTAGACACGCCCGCACCGCGAACGGTGGGCCACTTCCGGGGCGCTCCCGGAAGTGGCCCTCGCGCTGTGGCGCGGATATGAGCGGTGCCCGGCGGCGGCCCGCCGGAAAGCCCTCAGGCCGGCCGTGCCAGACGGGCCGTGAGGACAAATGGTGGGGACCAGGTCGCCGGCCGGTCAGGTGCCCTAGCCACTCCGCCACAGGTCATCCCCGCAACCGGCCGTAGATGACCCAAGCTTCCCAAGCTGAGAGCGCGAGTTCGATTCTCGTCACCCGCTCCATATGAAACCCCCAGGTCAGGAAACCGGGGGTTTTTCGTTGTCTAGAACGGTCGAGGGCGCGCGCACCACAACCGCACCATTGAGGGACCAATGAGCTCGCCGAGACTCACTGCTTCTTCCAGCCGACCGGTTCCTCACCGGCGCCCCTCCCCGTGTTGGCGCCGGCTTCGATGTCCGAGTCGAAGTTGCGGACGAGTACGACGCTTCGTTCCGGAAGCCGGCCAAGAGCGAACTCGCACAGCTCCATGAGCGCCGCGCTTTCCGCGTGCCCTTCTTGGCGCGGTGGGCGAGCCGGTGCGTCGACGACGCGAACGGGTGCACCCTCGGGTGAGTGGCGAGTGATGACGCCCGACTCGGCGGCGTCTTGGCAGGGCCGACCAGACGCCGTGTGCCACGCTGGGCCGCAGGCGAAGCCGCGACGTGGTCGGCTCAGGGCCTCGGAGCATGGTCCGGGCCTGCCTCGGAAGACGCGAGCGGACGCAGGGCGGAACCGTGGGGCGACGCGACAGACAGCGGCGGTCCGGCGGACCGGCCGGCGATGGGCCCGGACCGGAGTTCGGGGCGCTGTTCCTTCCCCTCGCCCTGGAGAACCTGCTGCTGACGTACACCTCGACCGCCATGAACGTGGCGCTGTCGGCGATCGTCAGGGATCTGCACACCACGCTGACCGGTGTGCAGTCCGCGATCTCGCTGTACTCCCTCGTGGTGGCCGCGTCCCTGATCGCCGCGAGCAAGATCGGGGCCCGCCGCGGGTTCCGGCGCACCTTCGTCTTCGGCGCGGGGGTGTTCGCGGTGGGGACGCTGGTGACCGCACTCGCCCCGAACATCACGTTCATGCTGGTCGGCTGGTCGCTGCTGCAGGGGATCGGCGTCGCACTGATGCTTCCGGCGCTGCTGTCCCTGCTCACCGAGGCGCTTTCCGGGGCCACGCGGACGAGGGCGCTGTCGGCGCTGGGCACGATCGGCGGCATCGGCGCGGCGGCCGGCCCCCTGCTCGGCGGCTTCATCACCCACTACTCCAGCTGGCGTGTGTCGTTCCTCATGAGCACCGTGGTCACGGTCGCGGTCGTACTCCTCATGCGGCGGGCGGCCGAACCCGAGTCGCCGCCCGCGCGCCCCGGGCAGCCTTTCGATGTGCCCGGGGCGCTGCTGTCCGCCACCGGAGTAGGGCTGCTGGTGGTCGCCATCCTGCTCGCGGGGCGTTACGGCCTGCTCAGGGCCCGGCAGGATTTCGAGGTCCTCGGCCACACGCTGTTCCACCGCGGCGGCCTGTCGCCCGTGCCCGTCCTCGCCGGTACCGGGCTGGTGGTGCTGGTTGCGTTCGCCGTCTGGGAGCGCCATCTGGTCGAGCGAGGCAAGGATCCTCTCGTGCGGCTGTCCGTCTTGCGGAACCGCACCGTCCGGGCCGGCACACTGACCCAGGCGATGCAGTACCTGGTGCCCAACGGCGCGCTCTTCCTCGTACCGGTGTTCCTGCAGACGACCCTGGGCTTCGACGCGCTCCGCTGCGGTATCACGCTGCTGCCGACGACCCTGGGGCTGATGCTGACCGCCGCGCCGGCCGCACGGCTCGTCGCCGCCCGGCGGATGACCCACCGCGCCGCCCAGATGTGGTCGTTCGTGTTCATCCTCGCCGGTTGTGTCGTCGTCGCCGCCCTGTTCGACCCGCGCCGGGGGATCACGGCCACGGGCCTGGCGCTGGCACCGGGTCTGTTCCTCGTCGGTATGGGGCAGGGCATGGCCACGACGGTCACCGACCTCATCCAGTCGGCCGCGCCGCCGGACGAGGTGAGCGACGTGACGGGGCTCTCGCGCAGTGGCACCTACCTCGGGAGTTCCCTGGGCGTGGCGCTGGCGGGTGCCGTCATGACCACGGCGCTGCTCTACTCCTTCGAGTCCGGGGCGGACGGCAGCCCCGTCCTGACGTCGGCGCAGAAAGAGCTGACGAAGGAGGCGCTCGGAAAGCAGGTCCAGGTCACGGCGGCGACAGACGAAGCGGTCCGCGCGAAACTCGAGGCACGGGGGGTGGCGGGGGCCGCCTCCCAGGAAGTCGTCAGCATCAACGCCTATGCCCGCGAGCGGGCGCTGACCTTGGGGGTCGCATGCATGGCCGCTCTGGCGGCTGTGGGATACCTGGTGGCGGCCCGGATCCCACGGGGCCGTAGGCGCGCACCGCGGACCCGATGAGGTACGTCCGTGGGCCGTCCTCGGCGCGTGTGGCCTTCGTCTCCCTTCGGGGGTCGCGGCACGCTCGCCGGTGTCCGTCCCGCGATGACGGCAACGGCCGCGTACGGACCTTCCCAGGAGGTCACAGCGCTGTGAGCGGAAACGCTCGCCGGCAACACTGCACCCCCGCGAACCAATATCTGTGGTTGCGACGCCAGAAATCGACACGGCGCACGATAAACATTCCTGCAACCAGAGATGGTGCGGAAATACGTACCGCGCAGGGCCGACACCGACGTGCTACTGTCGTCATCAGTTGCGAGTGTGGTTGCCAGAAGGATTTCCGACGGCTGAGCATCGCGGCGACACGGAATGCGCACAGGGCGTGTTCCTGACACCGTCTCCGAAGGAGAAACCAAATGGCTACCGGCACTGTGAAGTGGTTCAACGCGGAAAAGGGCTTCGGCTTCATCGAGCAGGACGGCGGCGGCGCCGACGTCTTCGCCCACTACTCGAACATCGCCACCCAGGGCTTCCGCGAGCTGCTGGAAGGCCAGAAGGTGTCGTTCGACGTCGCGCAGGGCCAGAAGGGCCCGACGGCCGAGAACATCGTTCCCGCCTGACGCGCCGACACCGACGCATACTTCGCAGCTGGGGCCCGCACCTTGGGGTGCGGGCCCCAGCTCGCTTTGTTTCCAGGGCGATTCCGCCCTGTCATTTCCGGCCCGTTCTCGCGATTCTCTGCGCCGCTCATTCTGCTGCGGAAATCCCTTGATACGCGCCCGCATCGAGGAGGTTCCGCATGAACCGCACACGCCCTACTCGCGCACGCCCCAATCGCACATACGACCGCTTCGGAGGAAATGCCGCAGCGGGCCGCTCCGGCACACCGCGCCGCTCCAAAGGTTACGGAAACCGACAGCCCGCGGGTGGCGAGTTCGCCCCGCCGAAGACGGTCACGCCCGCGTTGCCCGCCGTCGAGTCGTTCGCCGATCTCGCCATGCCGGCGCCCTTGCTGACCACGCTCGGCCATGAGGGCGTGACCGTGCCGTTCCCGATCCAGGCGGCGACCCTGCCGAACTCCCTGGCCGGCCGTGACGTACTCGGTCGCGGCCGCACCGGGTCGGGCAAGACCCTCGCCTTCGGCCTCGCGGTACTGGCCCGTACGGCGGGCCGGCGCGCCGAGTCGCGCCGGCCACTGGCCCTGGTCCTCGTCCCCACCCGTGAACTGGCCCAGCAGGTCACCGACGCGCTCGCTCCCTACGCCCGCTCCGTGAGCCTGCGGCTCGCCACCGTCGTCGGCGGAATGTCCCTCGGCAGGCAGGCCGGTGCGCTGCGCGCCGGTGCGGAGGTGGTCGTCGCGACGCCCGGCCGGCTCAAGGACCTCATCGACCGCGGCGACTGCCGGCTCGACGACGTCGCCACCACGGTTCTCGACGAGGCCGACCAGATGACCGACATGGGCTTCATGCCCCAGGTCACCGCCCTGCTCGACCAGGTGCGCCCCGAGGGCCAGCGGATGCTCTTCTCGGCCACCCTGGACCGCAACGTGGACCTGCTGGTCCGCCGCTATCTGACCGACCCGGTGGTCCACTCCGTCGACCCGTCGGCCGGTGCCGTCACCACGATGGAGCACCACGTACTCCACGTGCACGACGCGGACAAGCACCGCACGACCACCGAGATCGCGGCCCGGGACGGCCGGGTCATCATGTTCCTGGACACCAAGCACGCCGTGGACCGGCTGACCAGGCACCTGCTGAACAGCGGTGTCCGCGCCGCGGCCCTGCACGGTGGCAGGTCCCAGCCGCAGCGCACCCGGACCCTGGCGCAGTTCAAGGACGGCCACGTCACCGTCCTGGTGGCCACCAACGTCGCGGCCCGCGGCATCCACATCGACAGCCTCGACCTGGTCGTCAACGTGGATCCGCCCAGCGACCACAAGGACTACCTGCACCGTGGCGGTCGTACGGCCCGGGCCGGCGAGTCCGGCAGCGTCGTCACCCTCGTCACCCCCGATCAGCGCCGCGGCATGAGCCGCCTGATGGCCTCGGCCGGCATCACCCCGCAGATCACCCCGGTCCGCTCGGGCGAGGCGGAGTTGAGCCGCATCACGGGCGCCCAGGCGCCCTCCGGCGTCCCGGTGGTCATCACCGCACCGGTCGTGGAGCGCCCCCGCCGCGCGTCCTCGCCGTCCAGGGGCCGCCGGGGCCGCACCGGCCAGGGCCGACCCGTCGGTGCGGGGGTGGGGCGCGGGGCCCGGCGGCGACCCGGCGACGAGTCGGCTGCCTAGGCCGACGCGGTCCCCAAAGCCCCCGTTGGCCTCCCGGGAGACACAGTGGCCTCCGGGGCCTGCGAGGGCGACCAAGCCGACCGGCCCTTACCGAAGGAGACACCCTTGACGCCTGCGCGGACGCAGTACGGCATGACGGACCCCGCCCCCGTGACCGTGGTCGAGGACATCGAGGGGCACGGACCTCGGGTATGTGACGACATGACCGTCGAGGTGGCTCTGGCCGTCATGGCGAGTGCCCGGGTCGAGCACCTCACCGTGTGCGATGGGGACGACCAGAGCACGGCTCTGATCACCCTGGTCCGGCTCGCCGTTCTCCGCGACAGTTCCACGTACACGGACCGGATCCGTCTGCGGGACGTCCTCGACGGATCGCTGCCCTCGCCCGTCCGCCCCGACGGCGTCGGCGAGCACGGCGGGGCTCCCGGCGTACTGGCCCTCTCGCGCTGAGCCGCCTCGCCCCGGGCAGACACTCCACTCCAGGTCGCGTCGGCACTGCTCGGCGACACCGACCACCCGTGGCCGTATGAGGACGGGCGGGAAACCGCCCTCAGGATCCCGGTGGGGGCCCTGCCGACGCGCGTCGGCAGGGCCCCCACCGCTGTGTCGCGGTCCGCTCGGAAGCCGCCGGCCGGGCAACGGGGCGAAGCCGGCGTCTCACCGGTCGAAGTAGCTGAGATCGCCCACGGTCCATGCGCTGACGTCCTTGATCGCGACTCGGTACATGCCGCCCGTCTCCGGGATGCCGAGGCTTCCCTGCAGGATCCGGGCGAGATGGAAGTGCAGATGCGTGGGCTCCTCGCCGCGACCGGGCCGGTTCCCTCGCGAGCCGCGGGTGAAGACGTCCGAGAACGGACCGAGACGGTCCGAGTCCTTCAGGACCTCTGCCACCCGCTCCCTCCACACGGCCTCGGGAGCCAGCCGGCCGGTGATGACGGCACCGCCGACGACCACGGTCAGCGACATCTGATTGCTTCGCTCGGACTCCACCGCGGCGGAGATCGCGACGAGCAGCTCATCAGGGTTCGACATGACAGCAGAGCTTATGCGGCCCGCCCTTACGCGCGCCCCCCGCGGGGCTGAAGCGGCTGCGCGCTCGGCAGGAGGCGGCTTCCGCGGGCCGGTGAGCGACGACCGCGGCAGGGTTCCTTCTCCACCGGAAGGGTGAAATCTACTTTGGCAGAAGTAGACTTTCGCTCCCGGCGTGGGTACGCTTCTTCTCGTAGACGCGGTCGAAGGAGACCCGCCAGACACGAACTGGCGGGTGACTGAATACGAAGTACGCAGGTCAGTGCGGCTCTCGAGCCTCGAAGCCAAAGTGTTCCCAGAACGGTGACGGGACTGGGAGCCGCACTGGGCGGCTCGCACGTCGAGGAGCTGCCAAGAGTGGTATCGGTTCATCCAGTGGTTGGTTCAGAGAGGAACGGAGGAGCAGACGCCATCAGGATCGCCCGGCCCGAGAAGCACTCGGCCCGGGTACCGCAAGACCCCGGATTGGATGGTGGTCCCCGGTCACGCAGCTGCGATCCCCGCTCCCCCGCCCGCCGGGCCGGGTAGCGGAAACAGAAGGTCGGCACAGCAATAGGGCCGACAGATGGTGTTGAATTTCCTTCGGGGCCCTGGTGCCGTACGGCACCAGGGCCCCTCGACGCGTTGCACAACGAGGTGACATGACAGCGGACAACCCACTTGGTGATCGTCTGGACGACGACGACTACCCCGCATACACGATGGGCCGGGCAGCCGAGATGCTCGGCACCACCCCGGGCTTCCTCCGAGCCATCGGTGAGGCCCGTCTGATCACTCCGCTCCGCTCGGAGGGAGGACATCGCCGGTACTCCCGCTACCAGCTGCGGATCGCCGCTCGCGCCCGCGAGCTCGTCGACAGGGGGACCCCGATCGAGGCCGCCTGCCGCATCGTCATCCTCGAGGACCAGCTCGAGGAAGCTCAGCGCATCAACGCCGAGTACCGCCGTGCCACCGGCGAATCGGCGGGCAGTGCGGGGGCCCGCTGAAGACACGGGCGCCACCGTGTCCCGTCGTACGCAGGCTCCTACTTGCCGGTCGAGCCCTTCGGGGCGTCGGAGCCGGAGCCGTCTCCGGCGGCGGCCGGGACGGCCGGAGCTTTGCTCGGCGGCATCGGCGCGGCGGTGACCAGCACCCTGGCGTACGCGCCCATCACCGCCGCGGTCAGGACGAGGATCACCAGCCAGCGCAGATGCAGGCGGGCGGGCAGGCTCAGCGCCCAGGGCAGCAGCCCGCCGGACGGTGGACGCCCCGAGCGGCGGCCACGTGAACGTCCGCCTCGGCTCATCGTCTGCTCCTTCTGTTCAGGGTCCGCGAGCGCGGACGGGACCGGCCGATCTGATCGCGGTAGTCGAGAAGTTCCAGGGGCATGTCGAAAGCGACGGCTGCCACCATCTGCGGGCCGTGGGTGGTCTCACGGGTGTAGCGGGCGACGAAGCGCTCGGAGCGCAGCGACCCCTCGGTGATCTCCACATCGGTTCCGAGAGAGGGGATTCCCACGGCCTGGATGCGGGTGCCGTGCTGCTCGGACCAGAAGCGCGGAACCGGTGCGAAGCGGGCGGAGCGGTCCGGGCCGCGCAACAGCGCGTCCGCGGCATGCTGCCCCATCTCCACGGCGTGGATGAGGTGCTCCGTCCGGCGCGGCTCGGCGTCGAAGCGCAGATTGGGCCAGCGGGCCACGTCACCCGCGGCGACGACATGCGGAGCCGGCCGGCCCCAGCGGTCGGTCGCGTGGCAGGTAGGAGCGCACAGCACGCCGTCGGAAACGTCCAGTCCGCTGTCGCGCAGCCATTCCGTGCGTGGTTCGCTGCCCAGACCGAGGACGACGAAGTCCGCATCGATCAGGCCGCCGTCGTCCAGCCGCAGCCTGAGTTGGTCACCGTGGTCCTGCCAGTCGGTGATCCGTGTGCCGAGTCGTACGTCGACCCCCGCCCTGCCCTGGATGTCACCGACCACGGCGCCGACCCGCTCACCGAGGACCCGGCGCAGCAGCGGTGCGCTGTGCACGACGAGGGTGACGTCCAAGCCGCGGCCACGGAGCGTGCAGGCCAGTTCGCAGCCGACGAATCCACCGCCCAGGATCACCACGTGGCGGGCGTGTGCGGCATCCATCGCCCGCCGTACCGCGGCGGCGTCCTCCAGTGTGCGGATCGTGCGGATGCGATCGCTGAAGAGCGGGGCTTCGGGAAGGCGCCTGGCGTCCACCCCGGTGGCCACGACCAGCCCTTCGAAGGGAAGCCGCTCGCCGCCCCGCAGGTGCACGGCCGACCCGTAGAGGTCGAGGCCGATCAGCCTGGTGTCCAGCAACCAGTGGGCGTCCAGCCCTTCCTCGGCCCTGAACGTCATCTGCTCCGCCCCGAGTTCACCGGAGAGGAACTGCTTGGACAGGGGCGGGCGGCTGTAGGGGCGGTGTGCTTCCTCGCCCACGATGACGAGCTCCCCGTCGAAGCCGCGTTCTCTGAGCCGGCTCGCCGCGCTGAGGCCGGCCAGCCCCGCGCCGGCGACGACGATCCGTTTGCGGCTCGCACGCGCTGCCGCACCACTGCGCACGGGACGTCCGGAACGTCTCTCGTCAGCGGAACCGGCGGTGCGGGTGCGCCCTCCCTCGATCTTGATGGCCTGCATGGGGCAGCATCGCGCGGCCTGACGCGCATTGGCCGCGAACTCCGCCGGAACGGCACGGGTGTAGTGCAGCGAGCCACCCTCGGAGATCCGGAAGACCTCGGGCGCCTCCTGCTGGCATATCCCGTAGATGTGGCAGCGGTTGTTGTCCACGCTGATCCGGGCGGGCTCGTCCTCCGGGACCAGCACGGGGCGCGGCAGGTCGAACGACTCGGCGGGAAGCGCTTCCGCGGCCGGGAGTCCGGCCGGGGCATGCCAGGCCGGGTGGGCGGCGCCTGGCTGAGCCTGCTGGGGGATGAACGGCACCACCCCATGACGGTCCCCGGGTGCCGTGGACGTGGGCGGGAAGTGCTCCCCCCGGTGCCCGGTATGAGGATGGCTCACCTGGCGGCTCCGGCCCCGCTCGGGAAGGCCCGCCGGCGCAGCCTGGAGCGTGAGGGGAAGACGCGGATGAGGAAGGCCACCAGCACCGTGCCGGCACCCGCCGCCACGCCGACCGCCACCAGGTTCAGATGGCGCGGTTCCGGGTGGACGAGAAAGACATGCAGCCAGATCAGGACGAAGGACGCGTAGGCGAGCTGATGGACCCGCAGCCAGCGGTGGTAGCCCAAGCGGTTCTGCAGCCACACCGAGCAGGCCACGGCGATGGCCAGCTCCGTCCCGAGGATGCCCATTCCCACCGGGACGCGCTGGACGCCGCCGAAAAAGGGCAGCGTCAGCTGCGCCCAGCCGATCCGCCAGATCGGCTGGTAGAGGAACGTCAGACCGTGGATGCCTCCGAAGATCACCGCCGAGAGGGCCAGCGTCATGTGGGCGCCGTAGAAGGTGGCCCTGTTGACGGCGCGCTGCATGAACCGCAGCCTCAGCATCACCCCCAGGACGACTGTCGAGACCATCAGCACGTAGGCGATGATTGCGGCCAGCCGTGCGATCTTGTGCACGCCGATGTCGTACGGCACGTGCTCGCGGTACGCGTCCAACGGTGATCCCGGTATCGGCGGCGCGGCAGCGACGGCCTCGGGAGCCAGAAGCGCGGTGGCGCCGGCGACCGTCACTGCGACGACCAGCCACCCGGCACATCCGCCGACGACAGGACCGCGCCCGGACGGCACCTTGTCCCTCAGCATGTTGTGAGCTCCTCGCATCGACATGCCCCGCGGAACGCACGGACGGGTCGGCCGGTCGGGGCGGCCGCCGCACGCGGAGTGCGTCCACGCAGGGGATGACACCAATGCCCCCGAGGGCGAGCCACCTGCGGATGAGTCCGCTGCCCCCGCAGAGGCGGCGCGCTGATGGCCGCAGACGCTACACGAATGCGGACGGCCGATCGGCGTCTTCAGGAAGACAAACGCAAGGGGAATGCCGCGAAATGTTCTCTTTGCGAAGCCGAAGGGGCCGGTTCCGTGGGCAATCTCTGAAAGTCCTCTGAATCCCGTGTGCGCACGGTGCCTTCGCGCGGAGATCCCGCCGGGAGTGAGAATCCCCTGTGAGAAGCGCCACTTCGTTCGCCTCCGACACCGGTCACCGGAACCCGTGACGCCTGAGACGCACGGCCAGGGCCGGGCACTGGTTGACGGCGCGGCGGGCGCCGTGCTCCTGCCAGGGGGCGACCGGGATGGTGGTGGAGGTGGGGTAACCGTGCGGGCCGAGGCGAATGAGCTCGGGGGCCAGCACGGCGCACAGACCGTGGCCGGCGCAGCGGGACCAGTCCACCTCCAGTCGGGCGCCTTTCGCAGGGGGGAGGGGCAGTACGCCGCGCACGGGACGGCCGCAGCCGGGGCCGGACAGGTGGGCGTCGACGTCCTCGGAGAAGACGTCCAGCGCGGTGAGCAGGAAGCGGGCCGTGCCGTCCGGGTGGGAGCAGGCGCCACCACCCTGGGCCGCGCCGAGGGCGCGCCGGGCGTCCTCCAGCACCTCGGGCCCGCCGGCACCGGCGGCCAGCACCGCCAAGGCCTCGGCGGCATCGGGCAGGCCGCGCTTGCACGGTCCGCACTGGCCGGCGGACTCGGTCGCCAGCCAGGCCGCGATCCGGGCGGTCTCGCCGAGCGGGCAGGTGTCGTGGGGCAGCGCGACGATCGCGCCCGCGCCGAGGGTTCCGCCGAGGCCGGCGAGTCCGGCACGGGAGAGCGGCGCGCCGACGGCGTCCGACGGGTGCAGCCAGGCGCCGTGGTAGCCGCCCACCAGCACGCCAGCGCCGGGCTGGAGGCCGCAGGCGTCCAGTACCGGCCCCAGCGGGGTGCCGGTCGGAACCTCGACCACGAGCTGATCAGCGCCTGGCCGGTTGACGGTGAGCAGGACCGTACCGGGTTCACCGACGGCGCCGACGGCGGCGTAGGAATCAGGTCCGAGCCGGGCCGCGACGGCGAGTTGGGCCCAGGTCTCGGCGTTGGACAGCAGCGTCGGACGGCGACGCACCCCGCCCGTTCCGCCGTCGGCCGCGCGGGCCTTCAACGGCGCCGGTACCACCGGCAGGCCGTTGATGCCACGGATCAGGGCCCCGGATTCGCCGGAGACGAAGCGGTCGGGCAGGCACACGGTCCGGGCCCGGCAGGGAAGTTCCCGCTCGGCGAGGGCCGCCGGGACCGACATCTCGCCGGGACCGCCCGCGGCGACGCCGATCACGATCTCCTCGGCTCCGAACGCGGCCGCGGCCAGGCAGGCACCGTCCAGTACCAGATGCGGCACGCGGGCGAGCAGCATCTTGTCCTTGGCGCTGGCCGGTTCGCCCTCCGCGCCGTTCACCACGACGACCGGCCGCGCGCCGGCGCGGTCGGCGGCGGCGAGCGTGGCCCGGGCCTTGCGGGCGAACGGGAAGCCTGCGCCGCCGCGGCCGGACAGGTCGACGGCTTCGGCCAGGGCGAGCAGAGCGTCCCGGCCCGGTGGGCGGAGCGGCGGGTGGACACGGGTGTGCGCGGCGAGGTCCAGGCGCTGGTGGCGGTCCAGACCGGCGGTCAGCCGGGCCGAATCCAGCCGGCGCACCTCGGGCAGCTCCAGCGGGGCGTCCTTCACTCGCTGCTCCCCGGCTGGGCCAGGCGGACCGGCCAGGGCCCTGGTTCCGCGGCGTGCTTGGACTGTCCGGGCAGGCCGGCACTCCGTGGGAATCGGCGAGCCACCGTCGTCGGTGCCGCGGGCCCGGCGGCCCAGGCGATCGGGCGGGCGCCGGTGAAGGGCCGGGCCGACCGCGTGGACAGGTCGGCCAGCGCGGCCGGGCGGACCGCAGCGGGCCGATAGGCCTTGGCGCCGCGCCGGCGCCGGCTCAGGTTCCGGTGGCGGCCCAGGCAGGAAAGTGCACGGACCAGCAGTGCGAGCGCCACCAGGGCCGCGAACAGGCCGTAGCCCCAGATCACCCACGGGTGCGCCTTGCGCCCAGCCGTCAGCCCGTGCGCCAGTGAGACCGGCCAGCAGACGTACGCCGTCGAGTGCAGCACCCGCCACAGCCAGGGGCGTCGGCTGCCGGCGAACCGGCCGCGGAGCACGCCGGTGGCCGTGATCAGCACGAGCAGGTCAGCGGCGATGGCGCCCAGGCTCACCGGGAGGGCGGCGCCGCCGGTGAACGGGGCCACCGCGGTCAGCGGAGCGACGTGCCGCCCGACGACCTTGACCGCGATGTGTGTGGTCAGGAAGCCGAGCGCCGCGACGGCGCTCGCCCGATGCACCGACTGCACGGCCACCCGCAGCCGGGGGGTCAGCATCAGCCGGTCGGTGGCGGCGAGCCCGCATGCCACCACGGCCGTCAGCGAGAGCAGGGTGAAGACACCGGCGAAGCAGTCCAGGAAGGCCATCACCCGGCCTGCTGCTCCCGCCCACGCAGCGCCGACCACGGGCCGGGCGAGCAGGGCGACGCTGGGCATGGGGCACCTTCTTCCTTGCGATCGGCTGACGCGGCCAGGCCGTGGCGGGCCGGATCGGGGTTCCGAATGCCCACGTCGGGGCAGCGCGCCGCCGGGGCGTGGCCCCTGCGGCACTACACGACAGGGGCCCATCGTTAGCTCGCGCCCGGCCCCGTGCCAACCGCCTCCGATACGACCCACGACCGTAGCGGGGCCCGGCCTCGGCGCCGGACGCTCGTCAGACGACGGGCGATATGGTCCACGACCGTCCGTAGTAGATACCGAGAGCGGCGTGACGAGACTCACCGACCAGCAAGCCAGGGGGCCACCCCGGCGTTGGAGATGTCTCCGAACGTCCGGGGCCCACCGTTCTGGTGATGGCCACCCCGACCACCACATGCCCGTACGGGGGTGAGAGACGTTCGAACTCCAGGATCATCACCTCCACGACCCCGAAGCCCATGCCGGTCCGGCCGTGCCGGCTCATGTCGATGGTGCCGTCCGGCGACCGGCTGTCGTAGTGAACCGGAGCCTTGACGTCCCGAGGGCTCGGACGGCTCCGACGTGCCGGAGAAGAAGAACACTTCCGGCATGTGCGGCCAGTGCACCGGAGTCCGGCCCACGGCCACGGCGCAGACCCACGTGGCCACCACGGTCACCATGCCGACAGGCCTGCCCGGCCGTCCTGCTTCTCTCGCGGCCCCGGGTGGACGGCCGCCACAACGGTGACATGACGACCCGTGCTCAGGTCCCCAACCTCCCGGCGATCCACGACGCCGCAGCCCCCGCGCGCCCTTGAGGACGCATCAGGCCGGCGTCTCGACCGCCGAGCCCGCCCGGGCCGGCTCCCGCACCACGCGGCGGCGGCGGGCCGGCATGAGCAACGGGTGGGCGACACCCCAGGCGGCGCCCTTGCAGACCAACTCCTTGTAGCGGGCGGCGATCCGTCCCGTCAGGGCGGTCCGCACGGCGCGGTCGTCGGCGGTGACGTACTGGATCAGGCCTTCCTTGCGGCCCAGCGAGATGCACTGGTTGAAGTAGCGGAGCGGCACCTTCGGGAGCTTCCCGCCGGTCAGGCGCGCCGCGATGGCGTCGGCGGCCTGCCACGCGGTCGGGACGCCCGAGGCGCACGACATGCGCAGCGGCTTGTCGCCGGGACCCGTCACCATGGCCGCGTCGCCGATGGCGTACACGTCGGGATGCGAAACCGAGCGCATGGTCCGATCGACCACGATCCGGCCTGTGCCGGTGACCTCCAGGGTGGTGGCCCGGGCGATCGGGTGGACGGCGAAGCCGGTGGTCCACACGGTGACCGCGGCGGGGATCGTCCCGCCCTCGGCCGTGGTGACGCGGTCGGCCTCGACGCCGGTGACGGCGGTGTGCTCGTGCACGGTGACGCCGAGCTTGTCGAAGACCTCGCGCAGGTGCCCGCGGCCCTTGCCGGAGAGCCAGTCACCGAGGCCGCCGCGGGCGACGAGGGCGACATCGAGGTCCGGCCGGGCCTCGGCGATCTCGCTCGCCGCCTCCAGGCCGGTGAGACCGCCACCGACCACGACCACGGGCTCTCCGGCGTCCAGGCGGGCCAGGCGCTCACGCAGCCGCAGCGCTCCGGGACGGCCGGCGATCTCGTGGGCGTGCTCGGCGGTGCCGGGGACGCCGTGGTCGTTCCAGCCGCTGCCGAGGGCGTAGACGAGGGTGTCGTACGCCAGTTCCTCGGCGCCGTTCGCCGCGACGACCGTGACCGTCTTGCGGTCCACGTCGACGCCGGTGACCTTCCCGAGCTTCAGTTCGACGCCGGTGCCCGCGAACATCTCGCTGAAGGGCCGCGGCTTGAGGTCCTGGCCGACCGCGAGTTGGTGCATCCGGACGCGCTCTACGAAGTCGGGCTCGGCGTTGACGAGGGTGAGGGCGACCTCCCCGGGGCGCAGCCGTCCAGCGAGGCGCCCGGCGGCGATGGCTCCTGCGTATCCGGCTCCGAGGACGATGATGCGGTGCTGCATTTCCTGGCTCCTGTCGTCAGCGGGTTCGCCACTTGAACCGGGCCGGCCGCCCTTTCCTGACAACAGCGCGATGTGAAGCACCTCACATCAGGATCAGAAGGCTCAGGATCAGAAGACGTGGAGCAGGGGTTCACCGTGGTCGGCGGACGCCCACCGCCGGGTCGCCCGTTCGAGCTTGTCGGGGTTGACCTGATTGCGGAACGCGGCGATGCCGCCCGCGGTGACCTCCAGGCAGACGACGCCGACGACCCGGCCTTCGACGACCGCCACGACGGCGGGGTCGCCGTTGGCGGTCGTGGCGTAGACCTCGGGTGAGCCACCGGCCAGGACGCGCTTGGCCTTGCTCGGTCTGAACAGGCCCCGCATGAACTTCGCGACCGCGAGCGCGCCCTCGAACGCCTTGGCCCGGGCCGGGACCTTCCCGCCACCGTCGCCGATCGAGACGGCGTCCTGGGTGAGCAGCCGTACGAGTGGCTCGGTCCGGCCGCTGGTGGCCGCCGCGAGGAACTCTTCGACGATCCGCCGGGCGGCGGCCTCGTCGATCTCGGTGCGGCTCTTGCCGTCCACCACGTGCTTCTTGGCACGGTGGAAGATCTGCTGGCTGGCGGCCTCGGTGATGTCGAGGATCTCGGCGATCTCCCGGTGGGGGTAGGCGAAGGCCTCCCGCAGCACGTACACCGCGCGCTCGTTGGGGGAGAGGCGCTCCAGCAGGGTGAGGACGGCGTACGAGACCGATTCGCGCTGTTCGGCGGTGTCGGCCGGGCCGAGCATAGGGTCCCCCGCGAGCAGCGGCTCGGGGAGCCATTGGCCCACGTAGGTCTCGCGCCGCGCGCGGGCCGAGGTGAGCTGGTTGAGGCACAGATTGGTGAGGACCTTCGCCAGCCATGCCTCGGGGACCTCGATGTGATCGACGTCGGCGGCCTGCCAGCGCAGGAACGTCTCCTGCACGGCGTCCTCGGCCTCACTCGCGGAGCCGAGGAGGCGGTAGCCGATGGCCTCCAGGCGAGGCCTGGAGGCCTCGAACCGTTCCACGTCGTTCACGGTCAGGGCCATGGCCCGGATCCTAGCTCCCAGAGGGGCCGTACTCCCCCGCGTCAGGTGGGCCGGCCGCGGGGGCGGTCGCGGGACGCCCCAGCGGCCCGGCTGTTCCGGTGTGCGTCACGCGCCGAGCGGCAAGGGCGACGGGCTCGCCCCGCTGTGCGGGTACAGCCAGGGGCTTTCGGCCCCTGCTCCGAGGTGGGTGATCGCTGTCAGCGCGTCCGACGCGTTCTTGCAGCGCGGGTGCCGTGCGGCGAAGGCCGCGATGCGGTCCCGCTGGGTGAGGAGCCAGTCGGCGACGGCCTGCGGGTCGCCGTCGTACCACCAGAACCGGAAGTCCTCCCACAGGAGTTCGGTCGCCCAGTGGACCGCCAGCCGGACGAGGCCGGCGTCCGCCTCGGGGCCGGGGAGTGCCGCCATGTACTCCAGCCACGGCCCCAGGCCGTCCGTGGCGTTGGCGATGCCTTCCACGAGGTCGGTGATCTCCCCGGGGGACCGGCCGTCGGTCACGGCGATCGCGAGCAGGGCCCGGAAGGCCCGTTCGACCGCCGTACGTTCGGAAACCGGCCAGTCGATCAGCCGGGCTCCGTGCGGGCCGAGACGGTCGAGTTCCCCCGCCGGGTCGGTCCCGGGGCCGTCCGGGCCCCAATGGCGCAGGGCACGGGGCAGGAGGCGACGCCACAGGACGGGGTACTGGTCGGCGCTCCAGTGATCGACGACCTCTCGCAGGAAATGCCCGAGGAGATCTTCCGGTACGGCGGACGGGTCGCCGCCGAGGATGCGCAGCTCCGGCGTGCAGAAGGTGCAGCCCTCCACCGGCCGGTCGAGCTCGGGCGGCGGAGCGAAGATCCGGTCCACCTCGGCGAGCGCGTGCTCCCACATCGCGTAGGGGTCGAGGGCGAGCTGATCAGGCATGGCAGGTACCTACCGATGACTCCGCACAGGGCGCCTGGCGAAGAGCGTGACGCTACCACCCGACGCACCCGGTGCCACCCCGTCCCACCCCACCCGGCCGCCCGCGCGCGGTGCGCGGCGGACGGGGACGACAGGGCCACCGTGACGCTTGATCAAGTTTCGGCGCTTAGAAGGTGGGACCTGATCGGTTCCTCAACCAGCCATATTTCAGGGCGACTTGACCAGAGCAGGCGCGCGTGTCGCGCGTGTGATCGGTCGAGTTCACCACACTCCCTTGGGGGGACCTTGACGAGAAGTACCATGCCGAGGCGCGTACTGGCCCGCACGATGGGCGTGATCGCGGCAGTCACCGTCGCGCTCACGGCCGCCCCGCTGGGGGGCACCGCGGAGGCCCAGAGCGCGGAGTCGGGAACGCTCAGCTTCAGCGGCGGCACCGGCGAGCCCATCTCGGGCGGTCAGTCGTACGCGTACGCGGCCGGCGCGGTTCAGCTGTTCGACGTCCAGGGCAGCCAGGACGAGAACAGCCTGACCGTCGCGGTCGACGCGGACGAGAGCACGCGCTGGCGTCTCATCATCGCCGCGCCCGACGGTCAGAAGCTGACCGAGGGCACCACGTACACCGGGGCCAAGCAGTGGCCCTACGCCCAGCCGGCCGATCCGGAACTGCAGTTCAGCGGGACCGACAACGGGACCGACAAATGGTGCAACACCAATTCCGGCTCCTTCACCATCGAGCACGTCGCCTTCGGCCCCTACGGCTACGTCCGCGAACTGGACGCCACCTACGAGCAGTACTGCAACGGGTCGACGGTGCCGCTGAGCGGTGAGGTGCACGCGGTCATGCCCGAGCCTCCGGCCGAACTGACCCTGGGAATGACCACCGACCCCAACGGCACGGTGGACGTCCGGGACGGTCACATCACCGTCGGTGGCACCGTGACGTGCAACAAGCCCGCGAGCGTCTCGCTGACCGGGCAGGTCTTCCAGGTCCAGAACAACGGAACGCCGGGCGCGTCCTACTCGGCCACCGTCGCCTGCACCCCCGGCGCGCCCGTCCCGTGGTCCGTCAGCCTGACCAGCCAGGAACCCGACACCTCGTTCCGGCCGGGCACCGCGACGATGCGCGGCAAGGCCAGGGCGGACGACCGCGACTACCCGGTGACCGTCGACACCGGGCAGCAGGAGTCCGAGGTCACGCTTTCCAAGGTCTGACCGCCGGCCGCGGGTGACCACGACGGCGATCCGGGCCGACAGCGGCTGAACCGGCCGCGCAGCCGGCACGGCCCCTCACCGGGGCCGTGCCGACCTGTGTGTGGTCCGGGCCGGCCCGCCGGAGCGCGGAGCCGACCGGTGTCCTGGCCGATGTGTCGCTCCGATCCGGGTCCTGGCCCGGGTCCTGGCCCGGGTCCTGGCCGGGGTCCTGGCCGGGGTCCTGGCCGGGGTCCTGGCCGGGGTCCTGGCCCGGGTGTCGCGCAGGCGCCCGTCGGCGCGTGAGCCTGTCGGGCCGTCAGGAGCCGGTGCCCGCGCCCGGGTCCTCCGGGCGGATGCGTCCGCGCCAGCCTTCGCCCTCGCCGCCGCCGCCCTCGATGTAGTCCTTGAAACGGCGCAGGTCACCCTTCACCCGCATGTCGATCACGCCCAGCGCGTCCGCGCCCTTCTCGGCGACACCGGTCGGCTCGACCTCCATCGTGAGCTCGACCCTGGTGTGCGCGTCGCCCAGCCGCTCGAAGCGGACCGAGCCGCGCTGCCGGGTCTCGCCGCCGACGGACCGCCAGGTGATCCGGTCGTCCGCCAGCTGGTCGACGATCTCCGTGTCGAACTCGCGCCGCACCCCGCCGATGCTGGTGGTCCAGTGGTTGTGCCGGTCGTCGAGCTGCCGGACCTCCTCGACGCCTTCCATGAACTTCGGGAACTTCTCGAACTGCGTCCACTGGTCGTACGCCCTGCGGAGCGGGACCTCCACGTCGACCGTTTCCTTGACCGTGCTCATAGATCCCTCCTGGTCCGCTGGTCGCCGGAGCCGGCCGCGCCGGCCTCCCGCCTCTGTGCGAGGCACCGGGTACCCGGGAAACCGATGTGAAGACCACGGCTTCGGAACGGGACCCCGCGCCTCAGCGGCCGAGTGCGTTCCGCAGCTCCTTCTTGGTCATCGAGGAGCGCCCCGGGATGTCGCGCGTCGGGGACTCCCCGCGGGCCTCGGCGCTCTCCCTGATGTGTCCGTACCGGCGAGGACACCCGCGCGCCCCCGTTACGCCCGCCGGGCCACGGGGTACTCGGCAGCGCGTTCCCGAAAGCGCCGCCACACACCTCACCCGGGAGACACGATGTCCGACATCCCGCCGCAGCCGCGTGACTGAGAGAGCCGGACGGGCGGCGGAGGCCATGGAGCGGCGGTCGGACCCGACGGGGCTCGCTCTCCTCGTGGTCGACATGATCAACACATACGAGCACGAGGACGCCGAACTGCTCGTGCCGTCCGTCGAACGTGTCGTGCCCGTCCTGGCGGGGCTGCTCGACCGGGCCCGCGGGGCAGGCGTGCCGGTGATCTACGCGAACGACAATTTCGGGCTGTGGCGCTCCCACCACGGAGAGCTGGTGGACGCCGCGCTGGCCGGGTCCCACGCCGACCTGATCGAGCCGATACGGCCCGACGACGAGTCGCTCTTCGTGGTGAAGGCCCGCCATTCCGCCTTCTACGAGACGCCCTTGGCCTACCTCCTGTGGCGTCTGGCCGTCGGACAGGTGGTGCTGGCCGGTGCGGTCACCGAGCAGTGCGTCCTCTACTCCGCCCTGGACGCGCACATCCGCCACCTGGAGGTCACGGTGCCCAAGGATGCCGTCGCCTCCATCCACCCCCATCTGGCGTCCGCCGCGCTGGAGATGATGGAGCTCAACATGGGCGCCCGGATCGTCACCGCGAAGGAGATCGACTTCACGGATTCATCCGCCGGGTCCTGACCGAACTCGCCCGTGCGGAGTTGGCCGTGCGGAGTTCGGCCGTGCGCACTCGCCGTGCGACATCGGCCGTGCAGAAGGTGATCGTCAGGATCATCCGCGAGTCGCTCCCCATTCGGCGATGGGCGCGCGCCGTCGATACAACTCTTCGGCGTCGGGGTGTGTCTGACGTGCTGAACCGGCGTTCGCCCGCAGTTCACCGTCCGTTGCCGCCGCTTCCCATGACCATCCCCGCGCCGATCACGAAGAGACGCTGGAGTCGTCCGACCAGTCGGCCCAGGCGGCGACGGTCAGGCCGGCCGTGGTGCCGGCCACGGCGGCCGCGACGTGACGCCGGGATGCCGGGATGCCGGGATGCCGCCCAGTACACCGGCATCAGCAGCGTCAGCACCAGCCCGATCACCTGCCAGGCCTCGTACGGTCCGGTCGTCGTGCCGTCGGGGTGTACGTCACGCTGCTGGTCCCAGCCCAGCCAGGCGGCCCAGAGCGGCAGCGACGCCCCGGCGGGCACGAGGACCGGCAACAGCGGGAGCACGGGTTTCATCAGTCCTTGGCGCATGGCCCAAGCGTTCCGGCTCACGCCGTCGCCGGACAGAGCCCCCGTACTCAGCCCGACCCGAGTACCCGGACCGGGGTCATGGTGCCCCCCGGGCCGTCGTCGTCAACGGCGGTCGGGGCCGCGGCCGACGGCGGTGCCGAACCACTTCGGGAGGTGGCCGAGCAGATCCCGCTGGTCCTCGCCGGCCCACGCCACGTGGCCGTCCGGCCGCAGCAGCACCGCGGGCACGTCCAGGTCCTCGGCGACGTCGGCGACGTGGTCGACCCGGTCCGCCCAGCCCTCCACCGAGAGCCGGCCGGTCTGGTCGAGCAACAGTCCGCGGCCGTGGTGCATCAGCTCGTAGAGGCGGCCCCGTTTCAGGTTCACGTCCCGCAGCCGCCGGCCGAGCAGGTCGTGGCCCTCGCCGAAGTCGTAGCGGACCTCGACCGCGGTGATCATCCCGGTCACGTACCGGTTCACCTCCTCGAAGTCCATCAACTCGGAGAACAGCTCCCGCAGTGCGGTCGCGCCCGGATCGGTCCCCAGCAGCGTCATCTGTGCCCGGGTACCGGCCAGCACGCGGGCGCCCACCGGGTGGCGCTCGGCGTGGTAGCTGTCCAGCAGCCCCTCCGGCGCCCAGCCGTTGACCGCGGCGGCCAGCTTCCAGCCGAGGTTGAACGCGTCCTGCACACCGAGGTTGAGGCCCTGCCCGCCGGTCGGCGGATGGATGTGCGCCGCGTCACCGGCCAGCAGCACCCGGCCCACCCGGTAGCGCTCGGCCTGCCGGGTGGCGTCGCCGAACCGGGACAGCCAGCGCGGCGAGCGCGCGCCGAAGTCGGTCCCCGCGACCGCCCGCAGCCGGTCCCTGAACTCCTCCAGGGTCGGCGCGGTCGTCCGGTCCTCGGCCACCTCCGCGGCGGGGACGACGACGCGGTACACGCCCTCGCCCTCGGGGATGACACCGAAGCGCAGTTGAGTGCTGCGGACCTCCTCGACGACGGCGGCGATCGTCTCCGGATCCTCGGTCAGTTCCATGTCGCCCAGCAGCGTCTCGACCTTGGCGGGCTCGCCGGGGAAGCCGACGCCGAGCAGCCGGCGCACCGTGCTGCGGCCGCCGTCGCAGCCGACGAGGTAGCGCGAGCGCAGGCGCGTGCCGTCCGCCAGCTCGACGCCGACCCCGTCCTCGTCCTGGCTCAGCCCGATCAGCTCACGGCCGCGCCGGAGCTCGGCTCCCAGTTCCCGGGCACGTTCGTCGAGCAGTCGCTCGGTGACCGGCTGCGGGGTGGCGAGGCCGTACGGGTGGGCCGTGTCCAGGCGGTCCGGCCACGGTTTGACGATGCCGCCGAAGAGACCCCCGACCTGGAACTTCTCACTGACCGCGAGGAACCGGTCCAGCAGGCCGCGCTGGTCCATCACCTCGACGCTGCGCGCGTGCAGCCCGCGTCCGCGGGACTGCCCGCTCGGCTCGGTCAGCTTCTCCAGCACGACCACGTGCACTCCGGCCAGCCGCAGCTCGGCGGCCAGCATCAGTCCGGTCGGTCCGCCACCGGCGATGATCACGTCGATCATCAACGCCCCCATTGTTTCCGCAGGTTGTCGCTTCGGCCGGAGATTCTGCGGCACGAGAGGGGCCTTGCCGCAAGCCCCCCGGTGCGCTATACGTTGAGAGTGGCAAGGAGTGGGGTGACCTCCTTGCCTTTGTCATTTCTTCGCGCCGGCGCCTGAGGACCTAGGCGAATTTCGCGGTGTCCGTCGGGCGCAGGCCGTCGAGGGCGGCTCCCAGGATCGGGGCGACGTAGTCGGGGTCGCCGTGGATCGTGGCGATGGCGATGACCATGTCGCAGATCTGCTCGAGGGTGAGGTCGGCGCGGACTTCGCGGGACTCCTGTGCGGCGACGAGGAGCGGCCGGCCGGCGGCCAGGACCCGGGGGCGGTTCTCGCTGAAGACGGGGTTGTCGCCGCCGGACTGCGCCAGAAGCTCGGAAGCGATGTCGTGCTTGCTGGTGAAGAAGGCGAAGAACCGGTGCAGCCAGGCCGTGAGAACCGCTCCCGGCGTCTCGCCCTCGACGGTCCCGGCGGCCTCGCAGATGGCGTCGACCTCGTCGACGTAGAGGGCCTCCAGGAGCTCCCGGCGGCCGGGGAAGTTGCGGTAGAGGGTCGCCATGCCGACCCCCGCGCGGCGCGCGATCTCGGCCATCGACACCTGGGCGCCGGGTTCGGCGAAGGCGGCGCGGGCGACCGCGAGGATCTTGCCTCGGTTGCGCTCGGCGTCGGCACGCCTCGGCGGTGCGGGCAGCTGGTCCGGGGTCATCGGGCTTCCTAAATGGATAGGCTATCCGGTACGCTGAACGGACAGGCTATCCGGTTCTGCGTGGAGCCTGATTCTACCCATCCGCCGCGATCGGTTCGCGGTGAGCGGAGGAGCTTCGATGGACTACCGACCCCTGGGACGCACCGGCGTCTCCGTCAGCCGGCTGTGCCTCGGCGCGATGATGTTCGGCGCTTTCGGCAACAGTGACCACGACGACTCGATCAAGATCATTCACCGCGCGCTGGACGCCGGCATCAACTTCGTCGACACCGCCGACGTCTACTCCGGCGGGGAGTCGGAGCGGATCGTGGGCAAGGCGCTCGGCGGCGGGCGGCGCGAGGACGTCGTACTGGCCACCAAGGTCGGCCTGCCGTTCGGTGAGGACCGCAACCGGCGGGGGGCGTCGCGGCGCTGGATCACGGAGGCGGTCGAGGGCTCGCTGCGCCGACTGGGGACCGACTGGATCGACCTCTACCAGGTCCACCGTCTCGACGCGTCCGTCGACGTCGACGAGACCCTGGGCGTCCTGTCCGACCTGGTCCGCGCCGGGAAGATCCGTATGTTCGGAGCGTCGACGGCCGCCGCGTCCGAGATCGTCGAGGCGCAGTGGACCGCCGAGCGGCGCGGCCGCGAGCGGTTCCGCACCGAGCAGCCGCCGTACTCCCTCCTGACCCGTGCCGTCGAGTACGACGTGCTGCCGACCTGCCTGCGCCACGGGATGGGCGTGCTGACCTACAGCCCCCTGGCCGGCGGCTGGCTCACAGGGCGCTACCGCAAGGGCCGGGAGGTAGCCGGGCCGGGCTCGCCGGCCCGTCAGCGCCGCTTCCCCGGCGCCTACGACGCCACGTCCCCGGCGAACGCGGCGAAGCTCGACGCCGCCGACGCCCTCGGAGCGCTCGCCGACGAGGCCGGCATGACGCTCGTTCAGATGGCCATCGCGTTCGTCACCCGCCATCCGGCGGTGACCTCCGCGATCGTCGGCCCGCGCACCATGGAGCACCTCGAGTCCTACCTGACGGCCGACGGCGTCGACCTGTCCGACGAGGTCCTCGACCGCATCGACGAGATCGTGCCTCCCGGGCACACGATCAACATCGCCGACAACATGTGGAGCACCAGTACGACCACGCTGGACGCCGCGTTCCGCCGCCGGTAGACCGGGCGGGCCTCGCCCCGCCGCGTGGCGGCGGGCCCGGGGGCGTTCGACGTCGGTCGGGGTAATTCACCCGTTCGGCCCATCGTTGAGAGGGGCACGCCATGGCTCACGTCGTCCGCAGGAACCAGGCACTCTCTCCGCCGACCAGAAGGCCCAGTTCGTCAACGCGGTACTGGAGGCCAAGCGCCGGGGCGCCTACGGCCAGTTCACCGAGATGCACGCGGAGGGCGCGCCCTGGTACCACCAGGTCCCCACCTTCCTGCCCCGGCACCGGGAGTTCGTCCGGATCTTCGAGGTCGCGGTGCACCGGCTCGCCGGGGACCAGCAGGCCACCATTGCGTACCGGGACTGGACGGACACCGTCGATCCCTGGTCGATCCGGGCGGACGACTTCATGGGCGGCGACGGCAGGGCCGGCGACGCCATCGTGACGACCGGCCCGTTCGCCTACGCCAACGGATGGACCTGCGTCGACCCCACCCGGTCGATCCCGGCGTTCCTCAGACGGCAGTTCGGAGCCGGCGGCCGCCAACTGCCCACGGCCGACGACGTGGAGGACTGCCTCCGGAAGACGCCGTGCCGCATCAGGACGGCGCGCGGACTCCGCGGTGGGCGTCCGAGACGCAGCGCACGTCTCCCGGGATGTACGTCATGCAGATGGACGGCGACCTCACCATCGACGACGCCGAGGGACACCGGGTGTGGAGCCTGGGCATCGACGGCACCGGCAACAGTCTCCGGCTGACCGAGGAGGGCGGCCTGGAGGTCAGCGGCCTGGCCGGCGCGATCGCGTGGCGGTCCACCCGGGACGTGACGGCCTGACCAGGGGACCCTCCCCGCCTCGTGCCCCGACGGTCTCCTGGCCGAGCTCGACGGCCAGGAGACCAGGCTTGATGATCACCTTCCGCAAACGCCTTCATTTACGATCCGCAATATTCACATCTTCATCACAATCGATCGCAGAATTTCTACCCTCTCCATGAACAACCGACCTGAGTGGTCAAGGATTCAACTGTGCGGCCGAATAACGATCAAACCGCCCGCACCGTGGCCAGCGGATATCCGGACATGGGAGATAGACCGGCGTATTCATCGCGTGGCGCACATCACTCCGTGATGTCAAGGGGTTGGCCGGGTAATACCCAGTCAGGTTGCCCGGGACACCGAAAAAGTGGTTGCATCACGGCTGAACACAATGACAGGAAGTCACAATTCGGCGCGGGGCCCGCATTTCTCAAGGCATTCGAAATCGCCGGCCGGCCGCAGCAAGGACAAGAACCGAGAACGGCAACCGCCCTCTCCGAACCGGGCGGCAGGCCCCGGTCAGGAGGGAGCAGCGTGAGTTGCTCGCACGCCGTGTCATGTCCCCTTTTCCCCCTACTCCGGGCGAGCTTGCACGGGTGGCGCGATTACTACTGCGACAGCCAGGACCAGTGGCACACCTGTGCCCGCTACAAGTCTTCGCTCGCGGGTGAGCGCGTGCCCATCAGCCTGCTGCCCAACGGAGCCGTAGCGCGGCACCTCGAGACCCCGGCCGCCGCGGAGACGGCCCGCGCGGGTATGCAGGGCGCAGGGATGCCCGGCGCGGGTATGCAGGGCGCAGGGATGCCCGGCGCGGGTATGCAGGGCGCAGGGATGCCCGGCGCGGGTATGCAGGGCGCCGGCGCGTACGGCGCGACCAACCCGGGGCAGGCGTGGCAGGCGCCCGCACAGGCCCCGCCGTCACAGCCCGATCCGTGGGCGCAGGGAGCCGGTTCCTGGTCCCAGCCGGGCACCGCTTCCTGGTCCCAGCCGGCCATGGCCGGGCATCACCAACCGTCATCACCCACCCTGACTCCCCAGCCCGGGGGTCGCCCCGACCGACGCGCGCGGCAGGCGTCCAGCCCGAGGCGCGGCTGGTGGGCTCGGCTCGCCGACTGGATGAGAGGCCCCGCATGAGTACGTACTGGCCCTGGTGGGCGGGAGCTGTCGGGCTCGCGCTGATCACCATCAACTTCACCCTCATCACCGACCGCTCCCTGGGTGTGTCGTCGGCGTGGGAGCGCGTGCTGAACTGGCGCAGCGAACGCGAACTCGAGCGGATGGACGAGGAGTTCGGCGACGACGAGGCGCTCGCAGCGGCGCTCGCCGCGGCCACCGCGGAGCACTTCGGCACGGTCGGCGCCCCCGCCGCGGCACCGGCTCCCTACCCGCAGGCGCAGCCGCCCCAGCCGGCCGTCGTCGAACCGGCGCCGGGTGCGGACTCCTCGGCCACGAACTCACGGCCCGCCCCGCTGGTCACCCAGGCCGCCCTGCTGGTGTCGGTCTTCTTCGGCGGACTGATCGCCGCGGTCACCTCCGGGCGGTTCCACGTGCGGTACGACATGGGCGCGGGCTTCCGGAGCCTGGTCACCGCCGACCCGGCCGTCATGGTCGGCGTGTTGTTCCTCGGCGGCGTCCTGGTCGGCTTCGGCACGCGACTGGCCGGCGGGTGCAGCTCCGGCCACGGTCTCAGCGGCTGCGGCCGGCTCCGTCCGGTCAGCATCGTCGCGACCGCCGTGTTCTTCGGCACCGCCGTCGCGGTGTCGTTCCTCCTGTGGAAGGTGATCTGATGCGTACCCGGGGCGCGATTCTGCTGGCCAACATCCTCACCGGACTGGGCCTGGGTTACGTCGTCACCAACATCGGCTTCGGCGACTTCGCCGAGCTGAACCGCATGTTCACCTTCCAGGACATGCGCATGTTCTACTCCTTCGCCGGCGCCGTCGCGATCATCGTGGTCGCGTTCGCCCTGGTGCGGGTCCGCCGCACCCCCGGGCGCATCCACGCCGGTGTGATCCCGGGCGCGGTGCTGTTCGGCACGGGCTGGGCGATCTCGGGCGGGTGCCCGACGATCCCGATCATCCAGGTCGCCAGCGGATACCTGCCCGCCTTCGTCACGATCGCCGGCATCGCCGTCGGCATGTGGCTGTGCCGCTGGGCCAGCAACCGGTTCTTCCAGTTCGACCGCGGCTCCTGCGGGATGTGACGCGGGGGAACCCGCGCCGTTCCCGAAGGACCGGGCCGGACGACCGACGACCGGACGACCGGACGACCGACAACCGACGACCGGACGACCGGACGACCGGACCAAAGTCACGCCATTGCGGCCCGGGGCCTCACGCCCCGGGCCACACTGCGTCAACGGCACTTGTGCGCATGGCACTTGGTGCGGTTCACCGGCGCGCCCGGGGTGGGTGCGGCGGTCGAGGGCGTCTTCTTGCCGGTCTTGGCGCCCCGCCCGCCAGGGGATGCGGACGGCGAGGGGGACGGGGCCCCGGGTTCGTCGGCGCCGTGGCCGAGGGGCGCGGGGGCGGGGAAGGGCGTGTCGGGCAGACCGGCGAGGGCGTCCCGCATGTACTGGGTCCAGATCTCGGTGGGGATGTCGCCGCCGAACACCTTCCGCAGGCCGCCGACACCGATCAGGGACTGCAACTGCGGGTGGGCCGGGTCCTCGCGGAAGAGGACGACGGAGGTGGCGAGCCGGGGGGTGTAGCCCACGAACCAGGCCGACTTGAAGTCGTCGGTGGTGCCCGTCTTGCCCGCGGCCGTCCGGCCGAGCGCCTGGGCCTTGGTGCCGGTGCCCCGGGCTATGACACCGCGGAGCACGTCCGTCACATTGCCGGCGACCTCCGCCGGCAGGGCCCGTACGGGGGCGGGGGCCGTGAAGCCGGGCAGGGGCGCGCCGTTGTGGACGACCTTCGTCACCGAGTACGGGGTGGCCTGCATCCCCTCGGCGGCGAAGGTCGCGTACGCGCCCGCCATGCGGATGGCGCTCGGTGTGGAGGTGCCGATGTAGAAGCCGGCGCTGGGGGCGGCGAGGCTGCTCGGGCGCAGGCCGAGGGCCTGTGCCGTGCGCGCCACACTGCCGTAGCCGACGTCCTCGCCGAGCTGGACGTACGGCGTGTTCACCGACTGCTCCATCGCCTTGCGCAGGGAGATGTAGCCCCAGCGCCGGGTGGTGTCGTTGTGCTGGTGGAGGAGGCCGGTGGGGTCCTTGGGGTCGGCGACGTAATTGCCCTGCTGGTCCTTGATCTTGAGTCCGTCGTCACCGTTGAACTTGCTGGCCGGGGTGATCGGCTTCGGGGACGTGCCGGGCCGCAGTACGGCCCCGTGCTGGAGCGCCGCGGCGAGGACGACGGGTTTGAAGGTCGAGCCGACCGGGACGCCGGAGGTGTCGGCGTTGTCGGAGAAGTGGTTGTGGTCGAAGCCGGGGCCGCCGTAGACGGCGAGGATCCTTCCGGTCGAAGGATCCACCGAGGCGGCTCCGACCTGGACGTTCCGGTCGACGGGCCGGTGGGCGGGGTCGAGGCGCTGCCCGCGCACCGCGGTGACGGCCCGGGCCAGGTGCGCCGTCCTCTTCCTGTCGAAGGTGGTGTGGATCTGGTAGCCGCCCCTGCTGAGGCTGCTGTCGGTGATGTTCCGGTCGTGAGCCTGAACGTAGGACCGGGCGAGCTGGACCAGGTAGCCGGTCTGGCCCGTGAGCCCCGAACCGGGGGTCCACTTCTTGGGGGCGGGGAATCCGGCGGCCGCGTAGCGCGCCCGCTGCTGGGGCGTCAGCCTGCCGATCTCGACCATCCGGTCGAGCACCCAGGACCAGCGTGCCTCCGCCTTCGCCCTGGCCACCGGGTCGGAGTCCGCGCGCTGGAAGAGGCTCGGCTCGTTGACCGCCGCGGCGAGGAAGGCTCCCCGGCTCACGTCGAGCTTCTCCACCGGCAGGTCGTAGTACATGCGGGCCGCGGCCTGGATGCCGTTGGCCTGGCGGCCGAAGAAGCAGGTGTTCAGATACCCCTGGAGGATCTGGTCCTTGGTCATGACGGCGCCGATCTTGGTGGAGATCAGCAGCTCCTTGAGCTTCCGTGAGACCGTCTGCGACTGGTCCAGGTAGGTGTTCTTGACGAACTGCTGGGTGATCGTCGAGCCGGACTGGACGGAGCCGCCCTCGGCCATGTCGACGACGGCGCGGAGGATTCCCTGCGGGTCGATGCCGGGGTCCGTGTAGAAGGACGCGTTCTCCGCGGCGATGAAGTCCCACCGCACGTCGGCGGGTACCTGCGCGAGCGTGGCGTTCTGCCGGTTGACGCTGCCGTCGGTCGCCAGGACCCTGCCGTCCGACCAGTAGTAGACGTTGTTCTGCAGCAGTGTCGTGGGATTGGGGTCGGGGATGGTGACCGTGGCGTAGGCGTAGCCGACGGCCGCCGCCGTGACGCCGGAGAAGAGCGCGAGGAACGCCAGCAGCTGACGCACCGACGGCAGCCAGCGGCGCGGGCCCGTCCTGGCCCCGCGCGGGTAGTCGATCCAGCGCTTCCGCTGCGGCGCCCGCCTCCGGGCGCGGCCCGGCACGTCGTGCCGGGGGGTCTGGTCACCGCGTGCGGCCCTGCGGCCCGTGGCGAGGTGTCCCCCGGCAGGCGTGCCGCCGGGAAAGCGCTGCGGCGGTCGGCGCCGGTGTCCGCTCATGGGCGCTGCTCACTGTCCTCTCAGTACGGTCGGGTGGTCTCGTGGTGTCCGGGCTGCCAGTGACCGGGGTGGGGCGGGGGCTGCTGCCGGGAGTCGTACGGCGCCTGCCGCTGGTGGGGGTCGTACGGCGCCTCTCGCGGGACACCGCCGTACGGGTCCGGGAGGGGGTGCGCGTCGTACGGGGCCGGCTGCTGGTACGGGTCGTACGGCGCCTCTCGCGGGACACCGCCGTACGGCGCCGGCTGCCGGAGGGGTTCGTACGGCCTCTGCCGTGGGAAGCCGCCGCCGTGTCCCGCCGGCACCGGGGCGTCGCCGTACGGCGCCTGCGCCGGGACGCCGTCGTACGGCGTCCGCCGCGGAGGGCCGTCGTACGGCGCCGGGTGGGCAGAGCCGGGGTCCTGCCGGGGAAGGCCGTGGCCGTCGTCGGGCGTCTCCGCGGCCACGGGGGCCCGCAGGCTGCCGTAGCGCTCCATGCGCTGCCACCGCAGCCGGGAGCCCGAGACGGCGGTGAAGACGGACTGGATCACCACCAGGTACATCAACTGCCGGTAGACGAACTGCTGCAGCGGCAGGCTCCACAGCGGGCCGGGCCGCTCCCCGTCCAGGCGGAAGGCGTACAGGCCCATCAGGAGCTGCAGCAGCAGGAAGGCCAGCCACAGCCCGACGATCCGGACCGGGTCGAGGAAGAACAGGCCGTACACGGCGAAGACGTCCACGACGGGTGCGAGCAGGGGCAGCAGCACCTGGAAGAGCAGCAGATAGACCAGGCCGCGGCGGCCCAGCTTCCCGGCCGCGCCGCGCTGCACCAGCGCGCCGCGGTGCTTCCACATCGCCTGGAGGGTGCCGTAGCACCAGCGGTACCGCTGCCGCCACAGGGCGTTCAGCGACGCGGGCGCCTCGGTCCAGGCCACCGCGCCCTCCTCGTACACCACGCGCCAGCCGTCGCGGCACAGCGCCATGGTGAGGTCGGTGTCCTCGGCGAGGGTGACGTCGCTGACGCCCCCCAGTTCGAGCAGCGCACGGCGGCGGAACGCGCCGACCGCTCCGGGCACGGTCGGCATGCACTCGGCGAGGTCGAACAGGCGGCGGTCGAGGTTGAACCCGACCACGTACTCGATGTGCTGCCAGCGGCCCAGCAGACCGCCGCGGTTGACGACCTTGGCGTTGCCCGAGACGGCGCCCACGTGGGGGTCGGCGAAGGGCTGCACGATCGCGCCGACGGTGTCGGAGTCGAAGACCGTGTCGCCGTCGACCATGACCACCAGGTCGTGGGTCGCGGCCGCGAGTCCGGTGTTGAGCGCGGCGGGCTTGCCCGCGTTCTGCTGCCGGATCACCCGTACCGGCAGGCGGAGCGACTCCACCAGGTTGGCGGTGCCGTCGGTCGAACCGTCGTCCACCACGATGATCTCCACCGGATGGTCCGAGGCGAGCAGGGAGCGCACGGCCGCCTCGATCCCGGCGCTCTCGTTGTACGCGGGGACGATGACGCTGACCGGCTCGGTCACCGGCGGCCCCCAGGACGCGCCCCGGCTCGCCGTCCGAAGCCGCCGGTGCCGGCGGGCGGCGATCAGGACGACCACCGCGCGCAGCACGCTGATCGCGCCGGCCGCGTACATCAGCAGGCCCAGCAGCCACACCAGCCAGTCGCCGCCCTGCAGCACCCGGATCAGGGCCAGCCCCTGCAGATGGTCGCCGAGGCCGGCGGACCGGACGGGCGGGGCCATGCCGACCGCGTCGGAGACCGTGGCGAAGGTGAAGCCCCGCGCCTTGAGCCGGGGCACCAGCGTGCCCAGCGCGGCGACGGTCTGCGACCGGTCGCCGCCGCCGTCGTGCATCAGCACGATCTGCCCGGCGTGGCCGTGCGGTGTCGCCCGGGCGAGGACGCGGTCCGTGCCGGGGCGCTGCCAGTCCCCGGCGTCCCGGGTGGAGAGCACCGTGACGTAGCCCGCCGCGCCGGCCTGCCGGAGGACGGACCAGTCGGCGTCGTCCAGCATGTCGTTCTCCGAGGAGTACGGCGGTCTCAGCAGCGCGGTGGTGACGCCGGCCGCGCCGGCCACCGCCAGCTGCGTCTCGCGCAGTTCCAGGGAACGCTGCCAGGGGGCGAGGCGGGACAGGTCGGGATGGGTGAAGGTGTGGATGCCGATCTGGTGGCCCTCGGCGACGATCCGGCGGACCAGCTCCGGGTGGGCGACGGCCTGGGTGCCGACGACGAAGAAGGTCGCGTGCACATGGTTGCGGCGGAGCACGTCCAGGATGCGCGGGGTCCAGACGGGGTCGGGGCCGTCGTCGAAGGTCAGCGCCACGGTGCGGGCCTTCACCCGGGCGGTGTGCGCTGTGCCGGCGGCGTTCGCGATCACGGGGCCGCCGTGGGTCACCTGACGCGGCACCGCCTCGCTCCGGCCGCGGGCGCCGGACGCGTCGTCCGACGTGATGCCGAACATGTGGTGGGTGTAGCCCTGCAGCAGGAGGGCCGTCGCCAGGGTCACCGTGAGCACGCTCAGCAGCAGCCAGTGGGTGCGGGGGGTGATCTGGCGGGTGCGGCTGCGGCCACGGCGCGCGGGGGCGGTGTGGCGTCGGCGGTCGGTCACGTCGGGGGCCTGGCTCACTTCACGGGGTTGCGGGTCGAGCCGACGCCGCGGCCCTGGGACACGGAGGTGGGGGCGGCGGTCGTGGTCGCCGTCGGAGTCGAGGCCGAGGTCGGGGACGTGGTCCCGGTGGGGGCCGCGGTGGTCCCGGAGGTGGCCACGGGGGTGGCGGAGCCGGTCGGCCGGTCGGCCGGGCCGACGGCCGCCCGCGTCGCGGTGGAGCGGGAGTTCCGTGGCGCCGCGACGGAGTCGGTGGTCCCGGACGACTGCTCCGTACCGGGCGCGGTGTCGGGTGCGCTCGCCCCGGGGGCGGCCGGGTGCGGGGAGTGCGGCTGCGGGACGGCCGGGGAGCTGATGCTGGGTCCGCCGAGCACGGTGCTGATCAGCAGGGCGACGTAGCCGCCTGCGGGGATCAGCAGCAGCCGGGTGGCGCGCAGGACGCGGCGCTGGCGTCGCCCCGAGGAGTCGACGAAGACGGGCCGCACCGCCTCGCCCGCCGCGTCCGGTTCCGGACCCGGTGGCGGTTCCGCCGCCACTTCCGGTACGGCAGGGACGGGGGTGGCGAACTCCGGGGGCGGCACGGTGAGGGCGTCACCGTAGCGGGCGTCCCACACCGTCGTGGCCGGGCCGGGGCCGGCCGCGTAGAGGTGCGTGCCGGGGGCGTGGGGGTACGTGCCCGTCGTGAAGGCGGCGTGCCCCGGGTGCGTCCCGTACGCGGGTTCCGGGGACCAGGGCAGGGTGGCCGTGTCGGTGGTGGCGGTGCCGCCGTATGCGTGCCCGTACGTGTACCCGTGGCCGTATCCGTGGCCCTGGCCCTGGCCCTGGGCGTACGGGTACCCGGCACCGGCGTACGGGTCCTGGCCGTACGCCGCGCCGCTGTCGTTCGTCCACTGCACGAGTCGTGCCCCCTGTCCTGGCCGACGACCGGCATGGTCGTCCGCATGGAAAGAGCGCACGCGGCCGAAAGTGTTACACCCGGGCGACCTTCACGTGCCCCGGGCGGGCAGCCACTTCACCACCGCCTCGCCGCAGTCGGCCGTCCGCGTGTAGAACGCCGTCAGCTCGCGGTGTCCCGTGATGAACGCGCCCCACGTCTCGGGCTCCGCCCGCGCACCGCCGTAGCGCGGCAGCAGTTCGTCGCGGGCGAAGAACCACAGCGCGTCGAAGTCGGCGGTGGTCAGGAACCTGGCCACCCGGCGGGCCTGGGCCGCCGTCAGCACCAGGAGCTGCGGCTTGCGCGGGTCGGCGCGAGGCACCGGCCGGCCGCCGAGGACCACCTGGGCCTGGGGCCGGTCGGCGGCGCGATGCGGGGAGACGCCGGCGTAGATGCGCTCCTGGTCCAGATAGCGCCCGTCCAGCACCTCCTCGCGGTGCCGGACGACCCGGTGCCGGACGGTCGCCGAGTCGTCCTCGAACAGCCGTTCAAGCCAGGTCGCACTGTTGCGCAGCGCCGGGGGCGGCACCGCTCGCAGACGGAGGTACGCGCTCATGCCAGGAGGAGCGCACCGGGGTGCCGAAGCGTCACGCGGGCGGAGGGACCGCCAGGTCCGGGGGCTCCCGCACCGTCGCACTTCCGTCGTACGGCCGGAGGGGGCCTCCCGGGCCCCGTCGCGGGGAAGCGCGCGGATCCGGGTGATGGATCGGCCGGTGACCTCGCTTCTCCGTACGTGACGACACAGCAGGAGACGAGACCCGACGCCGCGGCCAAGCCCGTGCGCTGGGCGGCGGACGTGGTGGCGACGATGCGCGAGGGGGCCCGGCTGCGCCTCGACTACTCGGCACCGAGCCTGTGGCGCGTCGACCGGATCATCGCCGACCTCCGGCGGGAGGAGACGCCGTACGCCGCCGTCGAGAGGGTGTTGCGCTCCTTCGGGGCGTACGCGGGTGAGGTGATCGTCCGCCAGGCCGACGCCGAGTGGTGGGCGGTGGACGGCGACCACCGGATCCGCACGGCGGACGGACGGCTGTGGGACCCCATCGACGAGGCCCGCCGCTGCTTCGCCGGACACGGTTCGCTGCGGCTGCTGTGCCGCGACGCGACGGCCGGCGCGGCGGCGGCCGCTCCCGTACCGGCGGGGGCGCCCTCACCGGCGCCCGGGGATCGCCGGCCTCGTTGACGCCGGGAGATGTGCGGGCGGCCGGAACCCCATGCAGTGGGAGGGGCTCCGGCCGCCCGCGGCCCTCTCCGTGCCGCTCCCGGGGGGAGTGGGAGAGCAGCACGGAGAGAGATCCGGGGGTGGATCGCGGCGTCGGGATCCGGCCAGGTGGTCGCTCTCGACCTGTCCCGGGCGGACTCGGCACTCATGAAGCGCACGGCCGGCGTGAAACGTCACCCGGCACACCTGCGCCGAAGTGAAGACACGTGGTGCGTTGTGACATTTCTGTGCGAGCGGACGCTGGTCATCATGGGGCCGTCGACGCGATCGGGCGCACGGCGGAGGCATGGACTCGCTGTGAATTCGGCGCGAACGAGGACAGTTTTGAGCCAGGTACGGCAACCCGGGCGCGTGGCGGCGAACGGGGAACTGGGCGCGGCGGTGGCGCGGGCCCAGGAGGGCGACGAGACCGCTTTCGCCGTGGCCTACCGGATCGTCCAGCCGGGGCTGCTCGGCTATCTGCACGGGATCGTCGGTGACGACGCGGAGGACGTGGCGTCCGACGCATGGCTGGAGATCGCCCGTGACCTCGGACGCTTCAAGGGCGACGGAGCCGGGTTCCGCGGCTGGACGGCGACCATCGCCCGGCACCGGGCCCTGGACCACCTGCGCCGCCAGCGCGTGCGGCCCCGGGCGGGGGGCACCGAACAGGACGTCCTGGACCTGCCCAGCCCGCACAGCACCCACGACCTGGCCCTGGAGTCCCTCTCCACCGAGCGGGCCCTGGAACTGGTCCGCGGACTGCCCCGGGACCAGGCCGAGGCCGTGCTCCTGCGGGTCGTCGTCGGCCTGGACGGTCCCGCCGCCGCACGCGTCCTCGGCAAGCGCCCGGGGGCGGTGCGCACGGCCGCCCACCGGGGCCTGAAACGCCTCGCCCGCCAGCTGGGTCTGGGCGACGAGGAGGGCGAGGGTGTGACGGATGAGGCTCCACGCACGCTTGGGGAGTCGAAATGAATCGAACTTGCCGTACAGGAACGGAAGCGGACATGGGTGAACGGCTGAGCGGCGGCGGAGTCAGAGGCCGTCGACGTGCGCACCCTCACGGCGAGGTGTCCGGCCGGTGGGACGACGTGCGGGAGACCGCCGCGCTGGAAGCGGCGCTCGCCGCCGCCCTGCGCGGAGGCGATCCCGCCCCCGCGGCCGAGCAGTGGGCCGTGGCCGCCTACCGGTCCGCCCGCGGCACGGGCGCGCACCGGTCGCGCACCCGCCGCCGGGACGACTGGCGGCAGCCCGAGGAGCGGCGGTCCGGACGCCCGATGAAGACGACGTTCGGCGTGGTGTTCGCCAGCCTGGCGCTGGGCGGTGTCGCGGTCGCGGCCATCGGTTCCGCCGGCTCGTCCGCGGACCGAGCCGGTGCCGGCCCGGGAGCCGCGCACCCGTCGGCGACCGCCTCGGACCGGCCGGGCGGTGCCCTCTCGTCGTCCTCCGGCGACCGCGGACCGACGGGCCGCCCGGCCTCCGCCCAGGACACCGAGGCGCACTGCCGCGCCTACGAGAAGGTCAAGGACCGCGGCAAGGCGCTCGACTCCACGGCCTGGCGGCGGCTCGTCGAGGCGGCCGGCGGCAAGGACCAGGTCCCCGCGTACTGCTCCGAGCAGCTCGCGCACGCGACGGCCGGGCCGGGCGGCACCGGCAGACCGGCCGGAGGCGCGACGGCGGCCGGCAAGGACACGGCGGGGAACCCGGGCAGCTCCGGCGGCGACACCTCCGGCAACGGCACGTCCGGCAGCGGCTCCGGCGGCACGGGCAACGCGGCCGGCGGCGGCCCGACCGGCGGCGACCGGAGCGGCGGCAGCGGCGGGAGCGGCGGCAGCGGCGGCAGCCGCAGGTAGGCGGCGGCGGGAAGCCCGGGGCGGTCGGCACCCGCGCCGGGATTCACGTGGACGTGGACTCTCCGGAGACTCTCGCGGGCACGCCGTCCGCCGTTCTCCGGGGCTTCCCTCCCCGGGCGCCGGGCCCCGCGGGCTCGCCGTCGAGGTGCGTCCGCCGTGCCGCCTCGGGCGCCTCGGCCCGCTCCGCGATCAGACCGGCGACCGAGTCCTTCACGAGGCCGAAGAGTTCGCGGCCGAGCGAGCGTCCCGCGGCGGCGAAGAGATCGGGGTAGAAGCCGGGGAAGGTGTTCTCGTCCACGATGACGGGCCGCCCCTCGCTCCGGATCAGATCGAAGCCGACCAGCGGCAGGCCCAGGGCCCGCTGGGCGAGCCGCGCGAGGCGGGCGTGTGCCGGGGGGACGTCGCAGGCGTCGACGTCGCCGCCGACGGCCTCCGGGTCGTACACCTTCCAGGCGCCGGTGGACATCCGGGTGAAACGGTGAGCGCGCTTGCGGTAGCCGTACATCAGCGTGCCGTTGACGAGGGTGGTGCCGACCCAGTCCGCGGGACCGCGGTGGGGGCAGAAGCGCTCCAGCAGGAACGTGCTCTCCGTGCCGGCCGCGACGGTGCTGTCGAGGTAGCCCGCCAGGTCCCGCAGGGTGGCGAAGTCCTCGATCAGCAGGACTCCCCGGCCGTACGAGCCGAGCCGGGGTTTCAGCAGGGCGCGGCCCCACTCGGCGAGGACCGGGGCGGCCGCCGCCGTGTCGCGGCGGTCGAGGAGGATCGTGTCGGGGACCGGGAGGCCGGCCCGGGACAGCCGCAGGTGCGCCCGGTACTTGTCCAGGCCCGTCGCGAAGCGATCCGGGTCGGGGACGACGGGGACGTCCAGGCTCAGTGTGCGCAGCGCCTCCAGGGTGTAGCCGCAGGGGTCCCGGGCCGTCCAGGCGTGCCAGACGTAGAGGTCGAGGTCGTTGAGGCAGACCTCGCCGCAGTACACCCTGCCGTCGCGGACGCATGAGCGGCGGATGTCCAGGCCGTGCGCGAACTCGACGTCAGGGAGGGTCGCCAGCAGGTCCATCAGCAGCGCGTGGTCGTCGGCCGGGATCCTGCCGATCTCCGCGCGAGCGGCCGGCGCCGGCGTTCCGCCGCGGGGGGCGGGCGGCAGAAAGGTGCCCACTGTCAGCATGGCCGTCTCCGCCGTCCGGGACCGGTCGAGGGGGGTCTCCCCAGAGCAGCACATCGCGCCGACGGCCGCATCTCGGCGGCCCGCGGGTGCCGCCCCGTGGGCGCTGCCGGCGCGGTCGTCCGCCACGGTGCGCCACCACCCGCCCCGACGCGCCCGTCCACCACGGTGCCCCACCCACCGGCCCCCGCCCGACCGGACGCCGACAAGTGGCCGGGCCCGGCGGGCATGCCTACGTTCGTCCCATGGGCACCGACGACGCGACCGGGTCGCGGAACACGGCAGCGGACGAGGACGTCGCGCACCTGCTGGTGCGCTGTCTGCGCGCCGAGGGCGTCGAGTACGTCTTCGGGATCCCCGGTGAGGAGAACATCCGCTTCGTCGACGCGCTGAACGGCTCCGGGATCCGGTACGTCCTGGTGCGCCACGAGCAGGCCGCCTCCTTCATGGCGGAGATCTACGGCCGGCTGACCGGACGGGCCGGCGTGTGCTCGGCCACGCTGGGGCCCGGCGCGATCAATCTGCTCCTCGGCACCGCGGACGCCACCACCAACAGCACGCCGATGGTCGCCCTGGCCGCCCAGGGCTCCCTGCGCCGTATGCACAAGGAGTCGCACCAGGTCATCGACCTGGTGTCGATGTTCGCTCCGGTCACCCGGTGGGCGGCGCGCGTCGAGTGCCCGGACGCGGTGCCGGAGATGACGCGCAAGGCGTTCAAGACCGCCGAGAGCGAACGCCCCGGCGCCGTGTTCCTGGCGGTGCCGGAGGACATCGAGGCCGAGCACCCCGCCGAGCCGCTGGCGCCCCTCCAGATCGACACGGTGCACGCCGACGCGCCGTCCCTCACCCAGATCGCGCGGGCCGCCGAGGTGCTCACCGCCGCACGGCACCCGGTCGTGCTGGCCGGTCACGGCGCCACCCGGGCCGGGGCGGGCGACGCCCTCGTACGGTTCGCCGAGCGGCTCGGCATCCCGGTCGCGACCACGTTCCACGCCAAGGGCGTCTTCCCCGACGACCACCCGAGCGCCCTCGGCGCGGTCGGCTTCATGCGCCACGACTACGGCAACTTCGGCTTCGACGCGGCCGACGTGCTGGTCTGTGTGGGCTACGAGATCCAGGAGTTCGACCCGGCGAAGATCAACCCGAACGGCGACAAGCGGATCGTCCACGTGCACCGCTTCCCCGCCGAGGTGGACACCCACTACCCGGTCGCGGTGGGCGTCGAGGGCGACCCCTCACTGGCGCTGGACGCGCTCGCGGCGGCACTGCCCGACGAGCTCGCCTACGACCCGGTGAGCAGCGGGAAGATCCGCACGCTGCTCGACGACGAACTCCGCTACGGGCGCGAGAGCGACGCGTTCCCCCTGGTGCCGCAGCGCGTGGTGGCCGACGTCCGCACCGCGCTCGACCGCCACGACGTCGTGCTCGCCGACACCGGCGCCGGAAAGATGTGGATGGCCCGCCTCTACCCCACCTACGAGCCGAACACCTGCCTGGTCTCCAACGGCCTGTCCACCATGGGCTTCGCGCTGCCGGGCGCCATCGCCGCCAAGCTCGCCCGGCCGGACCGGCGCGTCCTGGCGATGATGGGCGACGGCTCGTTCCTGATGAACTCCCAGGAACTGGAGACCGCCGTACGCGAAGGCGTCCCGCTGGTCGTCCTCGTCCTGGTCGACCAGGAGTACGGCCTGATCACCTGGAAGATGGAACTCGAACTCGGCCGCCACAGCCACACCCGTTTCACCAACCCGGACCTGGTCGCCTACGCCGAGAGCTTCGGCGCCCGCGGCTACGCGATCGAGAGCGCCGACCAGCTGCTGCCCGTGCTGCGCCGCGCCCTCACCGACGACGCGGTCTCCGTGATCGCCTGTCCCGTCGACTACGCCGAGAACCTGCGCCTGACCGACCGGCTGGGCAGTCTCAGCGGCCCGTTCTGACCCGGCGGCGACCCGGCCGGTCCCCGGGGGCCGCACGGGGCCGCACCGGGGGCGGCGGCCCGGTTCGGGCGCGTGGGACGCGGGGCGTGGGTGGACCATCAGGAGGCGGAGAGGGACGCTGTTGTCATGCGGTGGCTCCGTGGTACTCCCGGATCCGCGGCGGGCGGTCACGGCCGGGTCCTTCTCAGAGTCGAGCAGTGCGTACCCTTCGCGGTCGTACTCGTCGGTCTGGGCATCGAACTCTCACCGGCGCACTTCGTCTACACCGGGCCGCTCCTCACCGCGATGCCGCCGCTCGCCGCGCTGACCATGGGCCCGGTGGGCACCCTGTCGGCGGCCACCGGCGCCCTGGCGGTCACCAGCACGTCCGCCACGCTGCACCACTCGTGGGCCGGCGAGCAGGTGTACAGCAACATGCTGGGCCTGTTCGTGGTGTCCGTCGCGTCCGTCACCATAAGCAACCTCATGCGGACGCGCAGGAAGAACGAGCTCGACCAGATCCGCCGTATCGCGGAAGCCGCGCAGCTGGTCCTGCTGCGGCCCGTGTGCCCCCGGCTGGGCCCGCTGCGGGCCGCCAGCATCTACCTCGCGGCCGAGGCCGGGGCGCAGATCGGCGGTGATCTGTACGAGGCGGTGCAGACCCGGTACGGGGTCCGGTTGATCGTGGGCGACGTCCGGGGGAAGGGGCTGCCCGCGGTGCAGGCGGCCGCGGCGGTGCTGGGCGCGTTCCGGGAGACCGTCCACTACGAGCGCGACCTGGTCGAGGTCATCGACCACTGCGCGGCCGCCCTGCGCCGGGAGTGCGCCACCGCCGACCACGACGAGGAGTACCGGGCGGAGTGCTTCGTCACCACGGTCGTCGCCCAGGTGTCGAGCACGTCCGAGGTCGAGCTGGTCAACCGCGGGCATCCGCCTCCCCTGCTGCTGCACGAGGGCAGGGCCCGGCCCCTCGCCCCCCGGGTGCCGATGCCGCCGCTGGGTCTGGAGGACCTGCTGTCCGGCCCGCCCGCCGGCACCGAGCGCCATCCGTTCGCGCCGGGCGACCGGCTGCTCCTGCACACCGACGGCGTGGTGGAGGCACGCGACAGCTCCGACATCTTCTTCCCGCTGCCCGAGGCCATGGAGGCGGTGCGCGCCCACGGTCCCGAGGAGTTCCTGGAGCAGCTGCACCAGCGGTTGCTCCGGCACACCGAGGACTCGCTCGCGGACGACGTCGCCATGATCCTCGTCGACCGGCTCCCGGAGAGCGCCGAGCTCTGCCCCCACCCCGCGAAGGGCGGCGCGGGGTCACGACGCGCGGGCGGCGGCGAAGGACGGTAGAAGTGAGGTACGCGAGGAGGTACGGGGTCGACGCGGCGAGGTCGGAACGGGCGATGATCGACATGCACGGTGGCACCCCACCCGGAAGCGGTTCCGGACCGCTCCCGGACCCGGTGGCCGCGGCCACGGCCGTCGTCGACGACCAGGGGCTCGTGACCGGCTGGAGCGCGGGCGCCGAGCGCCTGCTCGGCTATCCGCACCAGGAAGTCGTGGGGCGTCCCGTGGTCCGTCTGTTCGGCTCGGACGTGGACGTCGAGCGGGGCTTCCGCGCGGTGCTCGGGGAGCACGCCGCCGACGGGGTGCGGCGCGGGACGACCGTGCTGCGGCACCGGGACGGCCGCCGGGTCGAGGTGCGGCTGCGGGTCTACCCGTCCTTCGACGGCGTGGGCAACGCACAGCAGCTGGTCGTGGTCTCGGCACCGTCCCCGGAGACGGAACAGACCGAGGGGGGACAGCCGGAGCCGGAACGGCCGGAGCCGGAACGGCCGACGACGGAACAGCCGGAGCCGGAACGGCCGGAGACGGAACAGCCGGAGACGGACGGGACCGAGGGAGGACAGCCGGAGCCGGAGGACGTCGAGACCTTCGCCGCGGACGAGGCGTTCACGCAGTGCCATCTGCCCGTGATGGTCTTCGACTCCGGGCTGCGGGCCCTGCGGGCGAGCGCCGGGGCCGTGCGCGAGCTGGGGATGAGCGAGGAGCGGATACGCGGGCTGCGGGTCACCGACATCCTGCCGCCCCACGTCTGCCGGACGACCGAGAACGGTATGCGCCGGGTGCTGGAGACCGGCGCACCGGAGCAGTTCCAGATACGGGGACGAGCGCGGCCGGAAGCGTCCGAGCGGGCCTGGTCCATCACCGTGTCCCCGATCAGGAGCCCGTCGGGGCGGGTGCGGCACGTGCAGCTCTCCGCGCTCGACGTGACCGAGCAGTTCCGGGCCCGGGAGCGGCTCGCGCTGCTGAACGACGTCAGCGCCCAGGTGGGCAGCACGCTGGACGTGATGCGCACGGCCCAGGAGATGGCCGACCTGGCGGTGGGCCGGCTCGCCGACTTCGTCACCATCGACCTGCTGGACTCCCTGTTCCGGGGCGTCGAGCCGCGGTCCCCCTCCCCGGGCACCGTCGCCCTGCGCCGCGTCGCGCAGCAGTCCGTGCTGCCCGGGGCGCCCGAGGCGGTGATCCAGCCGGGAGACGTGGACCACTACCCCGAGGCCGCTCCCCCCGTCCGGTGCCTGGTCACCGGCCGGCCCTCGCTGCACAGCACGATCGACAAGTCCGTCCAGGCCTGGCAGGAGGCGGACCCGGCGCGCTCCGGGGTGGTCCGGACGTTCGGGATCCACTCGGTCATGGTCATCCCGCTGCGCGCCCGCGGCATCACCCTCGGCGTGGCGGTGCTCGTCCGCCACCGGCGCCAGGACCCGTTCGAGGAGGACGACCTGCTGCTGGCCGAGGAGATCGGCGCGCGCGCCGCCGTGGCCGTGGACAACGCCCGGCGCTACACCCTCGAACGCGACACCGCCCTCGCCCTGCAGCGCAGCCTGCTCCCGCGCCGCCTCGCCGCCCAGGAGGCGGTGCAGGTCGCCTACCGCTACCTCCCGGCCCGCACCCGCGCCGGGCTGGGCGGGGACTGGTTCGACGTGATCCCGCTGTCGGGTGCCCGGGTCGCCCTGGTCGTGGGCGACGTGGTGGGCCACGGCCTGCGGGCCTCGGCCACCATGGGCCGCCTGCGGACCGCGGTCCGCACACTGGCCGACGTCGACCTCCCGCCCGACGAACTCCTCACCCACCTCGACGACCTGATCACCCATCTGGCCGCGGAGGAGGACGCCTCCGCGGAACCGGAGCAGGAGCAGGGGGCCGGGCCCGCCCGCGGGGCCGACCTCGACCTCTCCACGGCGCTCATCGCCACCTGCCTGTACGTGGTCTACGACCCGGTCTCGCGCCGCTGCACCGCCGCCACCGCGGGCCATCCGCCGCCCGCCGTCGTCACCGGCGACGAATCGGCGGACTTCGTCGACGTACCGCCCGGCCCTCCGCTGGGCGTGGGCGGCCTGCCCTTCGAGACCATCGAGTGGGAGCTGCCCCGGGGCAGCCTCCTCGTCCTCTACACGGACGGTCTCGTCGAAGGGGCCAAGCACGATCTGGGCCACGGCCTGGCGCTGCTGCGCCAGTGCCTGGAGCGGCGGGCCGACCGGCCGCTGGAGACCATCTGCGACGACCTGATCGAGACGCTGCTCCCGGCCCAGCCCCGCGACGACGTGGCGCTGCTGGTCGCCCGCACCCGGGCGCTCGACGCCGGCCATGTGGCCACCTGGGACCTGCCGTCCGACCCGGCGGCGGTCGCCGACGCCCGTGCCGCGGTCCTCGCCCGGCTGACGGAGTGGCGGCTGGAGGAGGTGTCCTTCACCGCCGAACTGGTGGTCAGCGAACTCGTCACGAACGCGATCCGCTACGGGCAGCCGCCCATCCAGCTGCGGCTGATCCACGCGGCCACCGCGCTGATCTGCGAGGTGTCCGACTGCAGCAGCAGCGCCCCGCACCTGCGGCGGGCCCGCACCTTCGACGAGGGCGGGCGCGGCCTGCTGCTCGTCGCCCAGTTCGCCGAGCGGTGGGGGACGCGCCCCCATGCCGCCGGAAAGACGATCTGGGCGGAGATCGACCTGCCCGGCGGATGATCCCCCCGCACCGCCCGTACGGAAGAAGGTGAGCAGATGACCACCTCACCGCGTTCGTCCCAAACCTCTCCCGACTCCTGGCGCTGGGTCTACGGACTGTGGGTGGTGATCGCCGGCCTCGCCGTGGTCCTGGTCTGCTACATCCTGGCCGTCGGCCTGGTCGGCCGGGGCAATGTGGCCGGCATGTTCTCCGGCGTCACCGGCGTCGTGGGCTCCGTCGTCGGCGCCTACTTCGGCGTACAGGTGAGCCATTCGGCGCGACGGGACGCGGAGCGGTCGCGCCAGGCCGCGGAGAGCAGGGCCCTCCGGCTCGCCGCGGCGGCACCCCCCGAAGTGGCGGAGAAGGCGCTGGCCGACCCGCCACCCACGCCCCGCTGACCGCACGCGCCCGTCGGCCGCACGCGGCTTCCCGACGGACCGGTGCCGGACCCGGCGCCGCACGGGGTGTTGTCGCGGCGCGCTGTACGGAAGATCATGGACCGGGGGGCCGCCCGGGAGCGGCCGGGCAACGCACTGGGCAGGATCGCGGTCCATACGGGTGTGGCACGGTGGGTGGGGGAATTGCTCCGAGGAGCACGGCGGCGCCTCGGCGCCGGGGGAGAGCGGCCGCGTGACCTTCTGGCGCGGGCCGGGCTGTTCGTCGGCCGGACCCTGCGCGACGAGTGGCACGGCATCGTCGTCGACCCGGTGCGGCAGCTCGTGCGCCGGGGGCTGTCCGGGCTGGTGCTCGCGTTCGTGGCCGCCTTCGGCGTGATCTTCTTCCACGCGGTGGCGCAGCGGCCGGCCGGTGAGGTGGCGGTGCGGCTGCTCGGCGGGGTCAAGGCCGACCTGCCGCTGTGGCTGGCGCTGCTGCGCACCCCGGTCTCGCTGTACGTGCCGGCCCTGGACCTGCCGGTGTGGGCGGGCATCACCCAGCTGTTCCTGGCGTTCGCGCTGGCCGAACTCGCCCTGGGCCGGGCCAGGACGCTGGTGGTGGCGTACGCGACCACGCTGGCCGGGACGCTGACCGTGCGGGTGATGCTGGCGATCGGGCCGGGCCGGTGGGGGCTGGGGCTGCCGCCCGAGATCGGGCAGGTCCTCGACACCGGTCCGTCCGCCGCCGTGGTGGGCCTGTTCACCTACATCGCGGTGGTCCGGCGCGCCCCGGTCGTTTTCGTCCTGACCGGCGGGTCGATGGTGTGGGAGTCGATCGCCGTGCCCAACCTGGCCGGCCGCGAGCACCTGATCGCCGTGGCCGCCGCGGTCGTGCTGGGCCTGCTCCACGGGCACCGCCCGAGGCGGCTGCTCCCCGGGGACCTCCCGAGCCGGCTGCTCGGCCGGGCGGCGTTCGTACCGGCGGCGCCGGTACCGGTGCCCGCACCCGTGTCCGTATCCGCGCAGCCCGTGGCGACCCTGGGCGGTGATCAGTCCCACGCACTGCCGCAGCCGGCCCGGGAGCCGTGACCGGCCCGGCCCGCGGTACTCGGGGCCCGGCACTCGAAGCCGGCACTCGAAGCTCGGCGCTCACCCCTGTCGGCCCCAACTCCCGCTGCCTATGCTGAAGTCCGGGCCCCGGTGCATTGACCGGCACGGGTGCCGCGCGGCGACCGCACCGGGTCGCCGCCGTACCGGGGGAAGGATGACCGATGGACTGGTTCTGGTGGGTGCTCATCCTGTTCTGGACAGGTGGCTTCGCATGGCTCGCGGACACCGCACGGACCGCTCTGCGCAACCGGCACGAGCGCAGGATGGAGCGGCTGGAGGCCGCGAAGTCGGAACGCCTGGCCGTGGAGGCGGCGCACAAGCCGCCGGAGCCGGTGTGCGGCTGCACCCATCACCTGGCCAAGCACGACAAGACGGGCCGGTGCCACGAGCGGGTGGAGGTGCCCACCGCCTGGGACGAGAACAAGAAGCCGCTGCGCTTCGAGGCCGGTGAGTGCAACTGCCGGCAGTACGTCGGTCCCCAGCCGCTGTCGCAGGTGTACGCCGAGGAGCTGACCGACCGCGCCTGACCGAACCCGCCGGGCGGACCGCGCCCGACGGGCCCGGCGCGGCGCTGCCGCCCCGAGCAGGTCACATCTGCGCGAGGTTTGCGAAGAATCCGCGCAACAGCGTCACAGAGGCTGCACCGCGTCTTTCGAAAGGCTCGTTAGCGTGACTGGCCGCTCGGTTCCACGTGCGAGCGTGTTCAGGCCACGGCCCCGGCGGGGCCGACGGCGTGTCGACTCAGGAAGACCGCGGATGGACTACTGCTCCTCGTGTCGCCGGTATCTCAACGGCGCCCTGGTGTGCCCCGGGTGCGGCGCCTACGCCCCGGACATAGCTCCCCCCGTCGCCACGGCCCGCGCCCCGCTGGCATCGGCCGGCGCGGCGGCGGGCCCGGCCGCCGGGTGGGAGGTCACGGCCTCGGGCGAGTGGCACAGCGGCCGCCGCCCGGACGGCCCGCCCACTCCGGCCGGCGTGCACTACGCACCCGGCATGGACGGCATGAACGGCATGGACGCCGTGCACGACACGGACGCCCCGCACGGCGTGGACGGGGCTCCGCGCGGCGAGGCCGGCGTCGTGGGCGTGGCGCCCGCGCGGATGGGGCGGGCGGCCCGGCGCCGCCGGCTGGCCCGCTGGAAGAAGACGCAGCGGCGGGCCCTGGTCGCGACCGCCGTCGCCATGGTGGGCGGCGGCCTGACCCTCGCCTCGATGGCCCAGCACACCGGCGACCGGGCCCAGGCGGCCTCGGCACCCGACTCCGCGAACGCGGGCTCCGTGGGCGACCTGCCGCCGCAGCACGTCCTCCCGGACTCGCCGCGCCCCGACGCCCGGCAGTCGTCCCCCGCCTCCTCCGCACCGCGGCGGACGGACGGGCGCACGCACGGGCGGTCCGCTCCCGCGCCGCAGGGCTCCACGGCACCGGACGTCCATCCGGACTCCGCCGCACTCCGCACGGCGGCTCCCACGACGGGACGTACGGCAGCGGGCGGCTCGGCCGGTACGACGTCGAGCGCCCAGGGGACGGGGAGCCTCTCCTCGTCCAGCGGCGGCACGGCCTCCGGCGGGTCCGGCACGGCGACCCAGCCGTCCACCGCGCCCACCGGCTCCGACAGCACCGGCTCGACCTCGGGATCCGGGACCGCGACGGGATCGGGGTCGCAGTCCGGTTCGGGTTCGACCTCCACGTCCGGGTCCGGGTCGACGCAGACGAGCCCCACGACCGACCCGACGTCGCCGTCCCAGCTCTGCCTGCTCGTGGTCTGCCTGGGCTGACCGCGCCGCCCCGGACCGGTGCGGGGCCGCCCGGCCGGGGCGGCCCCCCGCTCAGCCGGCCGGCTTGTCGTCGAAGCTCGCGAAGTACGCCGCGGCCATGTCCTCGTCGGCGTGGCCCTGGGCGGCGGCGCGGGCGAAGCGTTCCGCGCTCGCGGCGGCCACGTCGAGGCGGACCCCGTGCCGTTCGCCGGCCTCGACGATGAGGCGGGCGTCCTTCTCGGCGGTCGCCACCGCGAAGCTCGCCGGGGACAGCCGGTCCTCCAGCACGAGGGCCGCCTTGGCGCGCAGGTACCCCATGTCGAGCGGTCCGTCGGCGATGAGGCCGAAGAAGTCCTGCGGGTCCACGCCGAGCGCCCCGGCCAGGGCGAGGACCTCACCGGCCGCGGCGGTGACCGCGACCACCCAGCTGTTGGCCACCAGCTTCAGCCGGGTGGCACCGGCCGCCGCGCCGTCCTCGCCCGTCCACACCGTGCGGGCGCCGACCGCGTCGAAGACCGGGGCGACCGCGTCGCGGTGCTCGGCAGGGCCCGCGGCCAGGACGGTCAGCTGTCCGGCCTCCGCGGGCTGGCGGGTGCCGAGCACCGGTGCGTCGTAGAAGACGAGCGCGTGGTCGCGGGCGAGGCCGGCCAGTTCCTCGACGGAGTCCAGGCCGACGGTGGTCGACTGGACCCAGAGGGCGCCGGAGCGCAGGGCGGGGGCGGCCTCGCGCATGACCTCCAGCACCGTGCCGCCGTCGTAGAGCATGGTGAGGACGACGTCGGCGTCCCGCACCGCCTCGGCGGGCGTGTCCGCGATCCGCGCTCCGTCGGCGGCGAGCGGCTCGGCCTTGGCGCGGGTGCGGTTCCAGACCCGGACGGTGTGTCCGGCCTTCAGCAGGTTCCGGGCCATCGCGGAACCCATGATCCCGGTGCCCAGGACGCTCACGGTGAGGGTGTCGGTCATGTCGTCGGCTTCCTGATCCGTGCGGTGGGTGGTGGGGCGGCCCGGCGCGTCCGGTCGACGCGCCCGGTCAGGTCCGAGCCTTCCCGGAGCCGGCCGGGCCACGCCCCCTGAGGAGCGCGGCCCGGCCGTGCGCGCGCCCCGGCCGGCGCGCCCCCTTGGCTCAGCCCAGCTTCTTCAGCAGTTCCTGGGCGAGGGGCGCGGAGGACGCCGGGTTCTGGCCGGTGACGACGTTGCGGTCGGTCTCGACGTGCGGCGCCCACGCCTCCCCCGTCTCCACCTTCAGGCCCGCCTCGGTGAGCCGGTCCTGCAGCAGCCACTTGGCCCGCTCGGCGTTGCCCGCCATCCGCTCCTCGGCGTTGGTGAAGGCGGTGACGCGGTACCCGGCGTAGGCGTTGGTGCCGTCCTCCCGCACCGCCGCCAGCAGGGCGGCCGGGCCGTGGCACACCACGCCGACCGGCAGGCCGCTCTGCACCGCGCTCGTGAGGAGGCGGCCGGAGTCGGCGTCGACCGCCAGGTCCTCCATCGGGCCGTGGCCGCCGGGGACGTACAGGGCGTCGTAGTCCTCCAGGCGGACGTCGGACAGCGCGGCGGGGGCCGCGAACTCGGGGGCGGTGTCGATCACCTGCCGCAGCCGGGCGGCCTCCTCGGCGCCACCGGCGGCATCGGGGCTCAGGCTGGCCGGGTCGACCGGCGGGACCGCGCCGCCCGGGGTGGCCACGGTGACCTCGTGGCCCGCGGACTTGAACGCCTCGAAGGGGACGACCGCCTCCTCGGCCCAGAAGCCGGTGCGGTGCTTGCTGCCGTCGGCCAGGGTCCACTGGTCGGCGGCGGTCATCAGGAACAGGATCTTCGCCATGGTCGTAGCTCTCCTCGGACGGTCACGGGGGCGAGGATCCCGACGGTAGGATCGCCCGCCGCCGGCGAGCCAATAGAAGGTCCGATTCCTGCCATCGGAACTTCGATGTGTGCGTGCGCGGCCGCGCGGGACGGCCCGACGCGGCGGCCGGGCGACCGCCGCGTGCGACGGCCTCGGACGGCGGCCACGGGCGGCATCCGGGCGCCGCCCCCCTACGACCATCCGGCCGTGCGTCCCGCGCCACCACGGGGGCGGGCCCGGACGGGTGACGCCCGCGTGCGGGGGCCCGCCCGCGGCCCTTCACTGGAACTGACGAACCACCCCTCCCGCCGGCTCGCGGCGCAGGGGTCACCGCACGAGCAGTGGGAGGCGACATGGCCGGTCACCCGGCACGCTGGACGACGGGCGCGGCGCTGGCGGCGGCCGTGGCCGTGGGGCTGACCGGCTGCTCCGACAACACCGGCAGCCCGTCGGAGTCCGTGAGCAAGGCGGCCTCCGCCGCCTCGTCCCTCGCCTCGCAGGCCAACGAAGCGCTGGCGTCGGCGACCGCGGAGGCGGGCCACCGGCTCGACGAGGCCAAGGGCGGCGTCGACGCGAGGAGTTCGGTCAAGCTCGGGGCGCCGACGACGGACTCCGCCGGGCGCACCACGGTCCCCATTGCGGTCACCAACTCCGCGGACTCCACCAAGTCCTTCGCCGTTCAGGTCAACTACAAGGACTCCGGCGGCAACCTGCTCGACACGGTCGTGGTGACCCTCCACGACGTCCCGTCCGGCAAGTCGGCGAACGGCACCGCCCGCAGCACCCACAAGCTGTCCGGCCAGGTGAAGGCGGAGGTGGGCACCGCGCTGCGGTACTGACCCCGCCGCGGCGGCCGGAGGGCCCCGCCGGTCGGGCCGTCCCGAAGTTTCCGGGCGGTCCCGAAGGCCGGGCCGCCCCGAAGGTCACGCCATCCAGAAGAAGACCGCCGTCATCCGCTTCTCCTCCAGTGTCCGCCCGGTGTAACCGGTCGCGCTGTGCACCAGGTTGGCGTGGTAGAGCAGCAGCCGGTTGGCCCGGTGCGGCACGCGGACGTCCTCGGTGAAGGCGCCGGGTGCGACGAACCGGGTGCCGAGGGCCTCGACGAGGTTGGTGTGCGGGGCCCGGACGACATTGCCGCCGAGCCGCCCGCCGGGCAGGGACTGCCGGTAGAAGCCGGTCCCGCAGTCCTTGGGGACGGTGGGGTTGAGGTAGAGCACGGCCGCGTACCGGCACAGGGCACGGGAGTCGGTGTGCGGCCGGGGCTCGCTCTCGCCCTCGCCGACGACCTGGACGCAGTTGTGGTTGAGGGTGCCACCGCCGGGCGTCCGCTGCACCCACAGCTCCCGCGCGCCGGTGGCCTTCTTCACCAGCCGTTCGACACGGGCCAGTTCGGCGGGCTCCAGGCCGGGCATCGTCCGCATCCCGGGCCAGCTCTCCGTGGTGTACGGGTGGCCCCTGACCCAGTCGTCCCTGGTCAGGCACCGCTGCCGGACGGCCTCCACGTCGGGCAGGACGTCGTCCAGCACCCAGTAGTCACGGCCCTCGGTGGGCTTGCGATAGGGCAGGACGGGCAGCGCGGCGGGCACGCCGGGGGGCTGTGGGGGCATGGCGCCGAATCTAGACCGGGCCCTCCTCGGGGCTCTCCCCGGAAGCGGTCAACATTCCCTCAACCTTGGCCCCGCGTACGGTCATCGGCGGCTTTGCGGGGGCCTGCGCGGGGCCCGTCACCTCGACGTGGGCCGGGCGGAGCAGCTGGTCGCCGAGGCGGTAGCCGGGGCGGAGGACCGCCGAGCAGACGAGTGGGCCGGCGCCCGGGGAGACGTGGTGCGTCAGGGCGTCGTGGCACGCCGGGTCGAAGGGGTCGCCGACCGCGCCGAACGCCCGTACGCCGAGGGCGCCGAGCCCTTCCCGGAGCGCGCCGGCGATGTCCCGCAGACCCGGCGTGGAGGGTTCGTGCGTGTCCGCCCTGCCGACGGCGTCCAGCACCGGCAGCAGGGTGCGCAGCACGTTCACCGCCGCGATCTCGCGCACGGCCAGCCGGTCCCGCCGCACCCGCTTGCGGTAGTTGTCGTACTCCGCCTTCACCCGCTGCAGATCCGCGGTGCGCTCCTCCAGCAGGCGCCGCAGCGCCGCCGTCTCCGCCGGCTCCGCGGACGTGTCCGGCCTTCCGTCGCGCGTCGGCATCCGGTCACCTCCCGCAACCCGTGGCCTGCGCTCGCGGCCCCGATCGGCCCCTCTGCCGAGTAAAACCCGAGCGCCCCCGGGTCACATCCGGGCGGCGGCGCAACCGGCCCCCATGCGCGCACACTTTACCAACTCTTTACCTGAACGAGGGGCGCCGTGCGCTCCCGCGTCCGTACTCCTGGGTGTCCGAACCGCCCGCCGGCGGATCCACGACCGGGCAGGAGGCACGGTGCGCTTTTCGCGGAACGCGACGGGAACTCTCTTCGTGGGCGGAGCTCTCAGCCTGACTCTCGTCGCGCTCGCCTATCCGTCCATGCTCGGGGTCACCAAGGTCTCCACCGACCCCTCGCGCGTCATCGCCCAGACGCAGTGGGGGCCGCTGACCGAAGGGGACCGGGACTTCGTGGTCAAGGTGCGCGCGGCCGGACTGTGGGAGTACCCCGTGGGGCAGATGGGCCTGAAGAAGGGGCAGAGCAACGCGGTCATCACCGCGAGCAAACACCTGATCGACGGGCACGCGGCCCTGGACGCCAGCTGCCGCAAGATCGCTCCCATGCTCAACATCGCGATCCCCAACGTGGCCAGCCCCCAGCAGCAGGGCTTCGTCAGCAAGCTGGCCGCGGACCAGGGCAAGCAGTTCGACACGGACTTCGCCAACATCCTGCGCATCACGCACGGCTCGATCTTCAACACGATCGCGAAGATCCGCTCGACCACGAAGAACACCCTGGTGCGGACCCTGGCCGACCAGGCCAACGACACGGTGCTGGACCACATCACGGTCATGGAACAGACCGGCCTGGTCGACTTCGACCAGGTCCTCTTCCAGCAGACCACCCCGCCGCAGCTGCCCAGCACGGACCTGACCCCGCCGCCCCCGCCCCCGGGCCAGCCCGAGGTCGTCCTCACCCCACCGGTGAACAGCACCACCAGGCCGCCGGTCCTGCCGGGCGAGAACCCCGGCCAGAACGGCGCCCCGAGTCCGACGGTGGGATGAGAACCAGGTCCCTTCCCCCGGATCAGCCCACGGAGAGGCCCGGGCCGAGCCAGACGGTCGTGTCCGGGCCCAGCCGGCCGTCGTCCAGCGGGGCGCTGCTCAGCAGCACCTCGCCCGCCGGCAGCGCGACCGGCCGGTCCGACAGGTTGGTGACACACCGCCAGCCGTCGGACCGGGCGAACCGCAGCACCCCGGCCGGGGCGTCCTCCGCCCAGGTCAGCGACTCACCCTCGAGCAGCTTGCGGCGCAGCCGCAGGGCCGTGCGGTACAGCTCCAGGGTCGAGCCCTCCGCACCGTCCTGCGCCTCGACGGCGTACACGCCGAAGCCGTCCGGCTGCGGCAGCCAGGCGGCGCCCGCCCCGAAGCCGTACGACGGTCCCCCGATCGTCCACGGCAGCGGCACCCGGCAGCCGTCGCGGCCCTTGCGGACACGCCCGGTCTGCTCCCAGATCGGGTCCTGGAGCAGCTCCGTGGGCAGGTCGGCCACCTCGGGCAGGCCGAGTTCCTCGCCCTGGTAGACGTAGGCCGAACCGGGCAGGGCGAGCATCAGCAGCGTCGCCGCGCGGGCCCGGCGCAACCCCGCCGCCGCGTCGACCGCCGGGGCGCGGCCGCCGGACAGCAGCCAGGCGTTGTCGTCGGTGCCGGGCGGAAGCATCAGGCGGGAGGTGTGCCGGACGACGTCGTGGTTGGACAGCACCCAGGTGGCCGACGCCCCCGCGGCGCGCGCGGTGCGCAGCGACTCGGTGATGACCTGGCGCAGCTCACCGGCGTCCCATCCGGCCCGCAGGTACTCGAAGTTGAAGGCCTGGCCGAGTTCGTCCGGGCGGGCGTACAGCACACGCCGGTCGCCCGGTACCCAGGCCTCCGCGACCGCCGTGCGGGGCGGGGTGTAGGCGTCGAAGATCTTCCGCCAGTCGCGGTAGACCTCGTGCACCTCGTCCCGGTCGTAGTAGGGGTGGCTGCCGGGCGGTACCCGCAGCAGCGCGTCCTCGCCGGTGGCGCCGATGTCGCCGAGGTCCCGCAGCGGCTCGTCGAGGTCCTTGACCAGGGCGTGCGCGACGTCCACGCGGAAGCCGTCGACCCCGCGGTCGGACCAGAACCTCAGCGTGGTGCGGAAGTCGGCGCGGACCTCCTCGTTCTGCCAGTTCAGGTCGGGCTGTTCGGGTGCGAACAGGTGCAGGTACCACTGCCCGTCGGGCACCCGCCGCCACGCGCTGCCGCCGAAGACGGACTGCCAGTCGGTGGGCGGGAGTTCGCCGTGCTCACCCCGGCCGTCGCGGAAGACGTACCGGTCCCGGGCCGGGGATCCCGGGCCGGCCCGCAGCGCCTCCTCGAACCAGCGGTGCTGCCGCGAGGTGTGGTTGGGCACGATGTCGGCGATCACCTTCAGGCCCAGCCGGTGCGCCTCGGCGACCATGGCGTCGAAGTCGTCGAGGGTCCCCAGGCGCGGGTCGACGTCCCGGTGGTCGGCGACGTCGTAGCCGCCGTCGGCCAGTTCGGACGGGTAGAAGGGGCTGAGCCACAGGGCGTCGACGCCGAGCGCGGCGAGATGGGCCAGCCGCTGGGTGATGCCCCGGATGTCGCCGAGTCCGTCGCCGTCGGCGTCGGCGAAGCTGCGGGGGTAGACCTGGTAGACGACGGCCTGCCGCCACCAGTCGGGGTCGCGGGACGAGAGGTCGGGCGGGGAGTCGTGCGTGGTGGTGCGGTCGGTCACGCTTTCTCCTCTTCGGCTGCGTACGAGCGTCACGTACGACTCTGTCCACCTCGCCGGAAAAGTGAAACCCGTTCGGGCAAAGCGGAGTTGGTGCGCCGAACGGCACGCGCCCGCGCCGGACCGGCGCACGCCGGATCGACGGACGCGGGGCCGGCGCGCGCCGGATCACCGCACCTCGGACCCGCGCGCCGGACCAGCGCGCCGGACCAGCGCGCCGGACCAGCGCGCCGGACCAGCGCACCTCGGATCGGCGCGCCGGTTCACCGCACCTCGGGCCGGCGCACCGCACCCCGCGTCAGCGCGCGCCGGGTCGGCCCGTGTCCGCCACGCAGTGCTGCAGCAGCTGCCGCACCTGCGGGTCGACGATCCGGTAGCGCACCACGCGCCCCTCCTTGTCCCCCTCCACGGCCCCCGCCGCGCGCAGCAGCCGCAGGGCCTGCGAGACGGCCGGGTCGTTCATGCCCGTGGCGATCGCGAGGTCGGAGACGGCGAGCGGGCCGGTGCGGTGCAGGGCCAGCAGCAGGGCGAGCCGCTTGGGGTCGGCGAGCAGGGAGAAACGGTCGGCCCAGGCACGGACGTGGCCGGCATCGCCGATCGCGGCGATGGCGTCGCACACCCGGTGGCCGTCGATCGTGCGGCGGTCTGCGCGGTCCGCGGGGACGAGATGCATGGCGTCATCCTCGCAGGCACCCCCGTGTGATCTTCCATACCTGCCCAGGTGCGCAGCTATGCAGGGAACCGCGCACGGCCCTACGGTGGGCGGGCCGTGGTGTTCGGGAAGCCGGTGACGGCCCTTCAGGGGCCCATGCCGGAGCGGCCCTCGCCACTGTGATCGGGGAGTTCCCGTTCCGTCCGGCTCACGCCGGGCCACTGGTCGCACGACCGGGAAGGCAGGGACGGCGGACGCACGACCCGTAAGCCAGGAGACCGGCCACGGCAGCTCACGAAGTGATCCACGAGGTGCTGGAGCGTGATACCGGATGACCCTGCCCGACCCTGCCCCGACGCCGTCCTTCCGCTGGCGCCGGGAGGACACCCTCAAGACCGCCGGCCTGATGGCCGTCATCGCCGTGCTGCACGTCGTGGCCTTCGGCGTGCTGTTCCTCCTCGTCGTGCCCGGGCACTACGTGGTCGGCTCCCAGGCCTTCGGCATCGGCCTCGGCGTGACCGCCTACACCCTCGGTATGCGGCACGCCTTCGACGCCGACCACATCGCCGCCATCGACAACACCACCCGCAAGCTGATGGCCGACGGCAAGCGGCCGGTGTCGGTCGGATTCTGGTTCGCCCTGGGCCACTCCAGTGTGGTCGTCGTGCTCTCCGTACTGATCGCGGGCGGCACCCAGCTCGCCGGAAAGGTCATGGACCAGGGCTCGCGCACCCACCAGGTCCTCGGCTTCATGGGGACGACCGTCTCGGGTACGTTCCTCTACCTGATCGCCGCCCTCAACCTGGTCGCCCTGATCGGCATCCTCAAGGTCTTCCGGGCGATGCGGGCGGGCACCTACGACGAGCGGGAGCTCGAAGAGCACCTGAACTCCCGCGGCTTCATGAACCGCGTCCTCGGCCGGCTGACCAGGTCTGTCAGCCGGCCCGGCCAGATGTTCCCCCTGGGCTTCCTGTTCGGCCTCGGCTTCGACACCGCCACCGAGGTCACGCTGATGGTGATGGCGGGCTCGGGGGCGGCGGCCGGACTGCCCTGGTACGCGATCCTCTGCCTGCCGCTGCTGTTCGCCGCGGGCATGAGCCTGTTCGACACCCTCGACGGCACGTTCATGAACTTCGCCTACCAGTGGGCGTTCTCGAACCCCGTCCGCAAGGTGTTCTACAACCTCACCATCACCGGCCTGTCGATCGCCGTCGCCTTCTTCATCGGCACGATCGAGCTGGTCGGTGTGCTGCACGACAAGCTCGACCTGCGCGACGACGTCACCGGCTGGATCGCCGGGCTGGACCTGGACAACGTCGGCTACGTCATCGTGGGCCTGTTCGTCGTGGTGTGGGCGGCGGCGCTGTCGTACTGGAAGGTGGCCAAGGTGGAGCAGCGGTGGGCGGTCCCGGCGGCCGACGTCAACTAGCCTCCGCCCGGGCAGCGTTCTCGACCGTCGTGAGATACAGCTTCACGTAGCGCTCGACGTCGATGTCCAGGGCCACGTCCACCAGCGGCTGTTCGCGCATCTCGCCGTGCAGTTCCGCCTCGCCCGGCCGCGGGCGGCGGTCGACGACCGTCTGCCCGCGGGCCGGGCCCGGCGCGAGGTTCACCTCCACCGGCAGCCGGTGGGTGGTCAGTCCCGCCGGGTCGGCGACCGAGCAGACCGCGCCCGCGTCGCCGAGGCCGCCGCAGACGTCGCCGAGGGTGTCGGAGGGGGTCTGGTAGGTCGCCGGGTCGCGGTGGGACAGCAGCCGCCCGGCCAGCCGGGCGCCGGGCTCCGCGCTCTCCCGGAGCCGCCGTACGTCCGCCGCCGGGACGGTCACCCGCTCGAACACGTCGAGGCCGTACATGGTGATCGGCACCCCGGCGGTCAGCAGGATCGCCGCCGCCTCGGGGTCGTGCCAGACGTTGAACTCGGCGACCGCCGTGGCGTTCCCGACGGCCACCGCGCCGCCCATGAACACGATCCGCTCGATGTTGCCCGTCACCTCCGGGTGGGTGCGCAGCAGCAGGGCGATGTTCGTCAGCGGGGCCGTCGGGACCAGGGTGACCGGACGGTCGGACGCCATGATCTCCCGGCGCAGCAGCGCCACCGCGTCCACGTCGACGGGACGGCGGCCCGGCGCGGGCAGACCGAGGTCGCCCATGCCGTCCCGGCCGTGCACGTGGTGCGCGCCCCGGGCCGGCTCGATCAGCGGGCGCCGGGCGCCGCGCGCGACGGGCACGTCACCGGCGCCCGCCTGGTCCAGGACGGTCAGGGTGTTGCGCACCACCTGGTCCACGTCCGTGTTCCCCGCGACACAGGTGACCGCGCGCAGGTCGAGACCCGGATGGCGTACGGCGAACAGCAGGGCCAGGGCGTCGTCGACGCCGGTGTCGCAGTCGATCACCACGGGGACGGGCTGACCGGTCACGGCGGGCTCCTTCCGTCGCACCGACCCTATGTGCCACTCCCGTCTCGCGGTACCGCGCGCCGGGGCTCGCGCGCCGGGGCGATGGAGTGCTTTTCACACGATCACCCGGACGGCCCGGCGCGCTGGTGCGCGGGCGCCGCCGGTGGTGCCGTGAACTGAGCCCAGCCCCTCAAGGTCCGTACGTCTGGAGGCACCGCCATGCCCCCCTCCCCGGCCCGCGCCCGCTCCGCCTCCGCCGCGCTGACCACGGTCGCCGCCGCCGCCCTGCTCACCACGACCGCGTGCACGGTCGGGCCCGGGCAGGCCGAGCCGCCCCCGGTGACGGCACCCGACACCCGCACGCCCGCAGCCTCCCCGGCCGGGTCCGCGCTGACCGCCGCGCAGGCGCAGGCCGCCCTGCTCACCCAGGCCGACCTGGGTTCGGCGTGGGCGCCCACCGAGGGCGCCGCGACCTGGCGGGACGGACTGCTCAAGGCGAGCACCGAGACACCCGACTGCCAGCGCCTGCTCGACGCCCTCTACGCCGACGAGCCGCTCGGCACGCCGACCGGGACGCACGCGGTCGCCGCCTTCGACAACGGCGACGACGCGGCCCAGCTGCGCTACCAGGTCCTCGACCGCCCGGCGGCGGACGTGGACCGGTCCCTGGCCTGGCTGAAGAAGCTGCCGGAGACCTGCGCCCAGTTCACGGCGACGACCACGCGGGCCGGCACGCAGCGGGTGGAGGTCACCGATCTCAAACTGCCGGCCGTCGGCGACGCCCGCCAGGGACTGCGGGTGGTGCTGACCGGCAGGAACTCCGACGGCGACCGGACCGTGCTCACCCTGGACGTGGCCGCGGTACGGGTCGGCGGTACCTCGATCACCCTCACCGACGGCGCCCTCGGCGGCATCTCGTCCGACGCCACCGCGCAGACGGCCCAGCTGGGCGCCCAGCGTCTGTCGGAGATCCGCCGGCGGGCGCGGGTGCAGGCCTGAGAGGGGCGGGCCCCCTTCACAGGGGCGGCTGGGCGGGGGCCGGGCCCAGGGTGGTGGTGCCGGGGGCCGTGCGGTGGCCCAGGCCGGTGCGGTAGGCGTCCAGGGCGGCCTCGACGCGGCCGGTGCGGCGCAGCAGGTCGCCGAGGAGGCGGCACAGGTCGGCCAGGTCGCCGGCCGCGCCCGCCCGCTCCAGGAGGCTCAGCGCGCGGACGTAGTGCTCCTCGGCGGTCTCGGTGTCGCGGGCGTCCTCCGCGATGATGCCGAGCAGCCGGTGCGCGGCGGCCGCGTGGACGGCGCCTCGCTCGGAGGAGAGGTCGCCGAGGACGTCGCGCAGCAGCGCCGCGGCCTCATCCGACTTGCCGCGCCGGTGCATCACATCGGCCAGCTCGACCACGACCTGACTGGTGTAGAGCGCTGCCCGCCGGGCCGAGAGCATGGCCTTCGCGGAGCGCAACTCATCCTCGGCCCGGTCCAGTTCGCCGTTCTGCGCGCAGACGTAGCCGCGCATCCAGTGGCATTTGGCCAGTTCGGTGCGCAGCTGGAGGCTGCGGTAGAGCTCGGCGGCCCTGGCGAGCGACGCGTCGGCCTCGGCGACCCGGCCCTCGGCCAGCAGGGTGCGGGCGACCGAGCGGTGCATCCGGGCCACCAGCGCCGGATCGCCCGCCTGCGGGGCCAGGGCCAGCGCGAACTCCGCCGCCTGCGCCGCCCGCGCGTGCGCCCCCATGTCCATGTACGGCCCGATCACGCTCGCGTACAGCAGGAGCAGCGCGTCCGGGTCGTGCAGTCCGCCCCGGTTGAGCTCGTCGAGGGCGGATTCGAGGAGGTAGACGGCGTACCGGAGTTCGCCGGCCAGGTAGTGGGAGACGGCGCGGCCGCGCAGGGCGGGCACGCGGGCCGGTAGCGGCGCGTCGGCGAGGGCCCGCTCGGACCGCTCGAAGTGCTGCCGGCCGGCCTCCAGTTCACCGGCCTCCAGGGCGCACTCGCCGAGCCCCAGCAGGGCCGCCGCCTGGACGTCGGCGAGTTCGTGCTCCTCGGCCTCCGCGAGCAGCCGCGCATAGCTCTCGGCCGCCTTCCCGGTCTCCCCGGCGGCGAGGGCGCGCTGTGCCTCGACGAGCCTGAGCCGCAGGTCGGTGGCGAGGTGGGCGGGGCGCCCGGTGGCGAGTTCGTCGAAGGCGACCCCGAGCCGGCCGGCGAGGTGCCCGAGCGCCTCGTCCGAGGGCCGCACCCGTCCGGCCTCCAGGGTGGAGATGTAGGCGGGCGTGTACGCCGGCTCCGCCAACTGCCGCTGGGTGAGGCCTTTTTCGCGCCGCAGCCGCTGCACCCTGCGCCCGATGGTCTTCGGGTCGTCCCGCTTCGCCATGCGGTTAATCATGCCAGTAAGCAGACTTACACCGAGCGGTCCCGCGGGCCTGCCGAGGCGCCCGCACGAGGCGGCCGGATGGCGCCCAACTCCCTTGGGCCCCCTTCCGGTTCGGCCTCCCGACCCCCTAGGTTGGGGAGCACATTAAACGTGCTTAATCCATCACTGTCGCTGCGAGGTCGGTTGCCGTGCCCGGACGCACTGTCGCGCGCCATGGACGCATCTCCGCACGTTACGCCAGAGGATTCGGCGCGGCGGTCATAGCCGTGGCCGCCCTGATCACCGCCGCCAACGCCGGCCCCGCGCGCGCGTCGGACGCCGCACCGGCCGCCCACCAGGCGGATCGACACCGCTAGGGCCTCTCATCCGGATCTTGCCGGGGGTCGCGGGGCCTGGCGGGCCCGAGCCCGAAGAGGGTCCTGGCCGGCCCGAGCCCGAAGAGGGCGCCCTAGTCCGGCAGGGCCCGGCGCAGGGCCCGGTCCAGGCGGGCGGCCAGCTCCGCGTCGCCCGGCGGGTCGTCGGTGAACAGGGCCCCCAGCTCAGCGGTGAACGTCTGGGTGAAGGCCCCGTAGAGCGGGGTGCTCGGCCGCCGCACCGCCGCGCGCAGGGCCGGCAGCAGGATGCCGCGGGCGTAGCGGGGGCGGCCCGTCCGGTCGCGGGGCATGTGGTCGGCACTCTCGCCGGTCGGCGACGCCGAGGGGCTCGCCCCGGAGGTGGGCGCGGAGGCGCAGGTGACGTGGTCGTCCACGTACGCCGAGGTGCGCGTCGCGGCGAAGCCCGCGTCCAGCAGGCAGCGTTCGCTCGCCGGGCTGGTGAGGAAGGTGATCAGCTCGGCCGCCTTCTCCGCCCGCTGCGAGTCCCGGGTCACCGCCAGGTTCTGCCCGCCGAGCACCGCCCGGCCGGGCAGCGGCGCCACGCCCAGCTGCTTCTCGGTGAAGGTCTGGTACAGCGTGCGGTAGGCGTACGGCCAGTGCCTCAGGAACGCGGTGCGGCCGTCCGCGAAGTCGCTGAGCGAGGCGGCCTCGTCGGAGTCGACGGCGTCGTCGAGGGTGTACGGCTTCGCGGTGCGCCCGCGCAGCTCCGCGATGCCGTCGCTCAGCTCCTGGACGTCACCGGTGTAGTGGCCGGAGGCGTCGGTGAGCGCGAAGTCCTTCGTCGCCGACGCGAACGCCTCGATCGCGTTGACCGTACGGCCCTCGTACCCGGCCAGCTGCGTGGTCCACGCCTTCTCGAACCCCTTGGGCCGGTGCGTGTTCAGGACGTCGCCCAGGTTGAGCAGGTCCTGCCAGTCGGTGCCGCCGCCGAGCGCGGTCTGCTGGACGCCCGCCTCGCGCAGGTAGTCCTTGCGGTAGTAGAGCAGCCCGACGTCGCTGTTGAACGGCACCGCGTACACCTTGTCCTTCCAGCGGGCGGTGCCGGCGACCGACGCGATCACGTCGGCGTCGACCGCCCGGTCGGACAGCGGGCGGATCAGCCCGGCCTCGGCGAACTCCGGCACCCATGTCACGTCCAGGTTCACCACGTCGTACTTCGCGCTGCCCGACTGCAGCGCGCCCAGCAGCTGGCTGCGCTGCTCGTCGGCCGAGCCGGGCAGTTCCACCAGGCGGGCGGTGAAGTTCGAGTGCTCCTTGGCCTGTTGCTGGTTCCAGGCGTCGATGAGCTGCTCGCGGATGCCGTTCTTGCCGGTCACGTCCCGGCCGCTGGCCACCACGATCTCCCCGGGCACGTCGGCGGCGGGCGTCTGCGTCGCCTGCGGGCCCCGCCCGGTGCAGGCGCCGACCGCGAGCAGCGGCAGCAGCGCGGACAGGGCGAGCCGTCGCGCCATCAGCCGCAGGGACACCGGCCGGCGTGGCTCGGGCCGCCCTGTCTTCGGCCGCTGCGGCACCAGTCGCCCTGTCTTCGGCCGCTGTGGCATCAGTCGCCGTGGTGTCAGCCGCTGTGACACCTGTCGCCGTGGTGTCAGCCGCTGTGGCATCAGCCCTCGTGGCGTCGGTGGCCGTGACATCAGTCCTCCCCCGTCCCCACCCGTGCGACCTCGTCGTGCAGCCCCGTGCCGAGGTCGTCGCCGGCGTCCAGGCAACGGCCCCCGCTCGCCTCGGCGATCAGGGCGTCGGGCCGGCCCTCGTCGCAGGAGCCGCCCGCCAGGGACACCATGTCCACCGGCACCTTGAGCCGGCGTGCCCGGGTCAGCACCTCGTCCAGGTTCCCGCCGGTCAGCCGGTTGTCGTCCTCGTCGTCGGTGATGTAGACGATCAGCTGCGGCCGCGCGTCGTCGGTGCCGCGGCGCCGCATCTCGTCGAGCGCGGCGAGCAGGGCCGCGTGCGGATCGGCCTCCGCGTCCCGCACCCGCGCCCCGCCGTCCACGACGCGCTCGGCGTCGGCGCGCCGGTGGTGCGTGAAGGGCAGCAGCGTCCCGTACGACCGTGCGCCCGAGGTGCCGTACACCGACCACACGCCGTACTCGTCCTGCACACCGAGTCCGCCGAGGGACTGCTTCAGCAGGCCGGGGCCGCCGCTGGGCCCGCGCCACTGGGCGTTCATCGAACCGGAGCTGTCGAGGAGGTAGAGGACCCGGCCGGGGCCGTTGGCGCTGCGGTACCGGTCCAGCACCGTGTCCATCACCCCGGGTTCGGCGGGGCCGGGCAGCGGGCTGGGGTCGCGCAGCACGCCCTCGCCGGGGTCGTCCTGGTCGAGCAGGGCGTGGCCGGGGCCGGACGCCTGCCGGAAGCCGGCCTTCTCGAACGTGGCACGGCCCGGCTCGCCGGTGAGCCAGTCGTGGAAGCGGCGCACGGCGTCGTCCCGCGCCTGCGCGTCCCGGTCGGCGCCCTCCCAGCGCACCCGTACGAACGTGGGCGTCAGCCCTGGTACGTCGCTCGGGTACTCGGCGATCCGCCGCACCCGGGTGGTCCGGGCGCAGCCGACGCCGCTCTTCAGCAGGAACTCGGGGACGAGTACGGCGGTGCGGCCGTCCGCGGCGTGGTCGGCCGGCAGCGTGCACAGCAGCTCGGCGGAGGTGGGCGCGGGCGGCCCGGTGGGGCGGATCCTCCCCTCGGCGGTGCGCGGGTCGGCGCCGCCGCCGCCGTAGAGGCCGACGGTCGCGAGGAGCGCGGAGTCGGTGAACTCGGGGTCGGGCCGCCGGACCTCGGCGTTCGCGTCCTGCTTCCTCAGGGCGTCGACCAGTTGGGACAGCGGGCGCCCGACGCGGTCCGCCAGAGCGTCCGCGGCGGTGTTCTGCGGGACGGCCAGGACGACCGGCGAGTACACGAAGGGCCCGGCTTCCGGCTCCAGCGGGGCGAAGGAGCGGTTGGGCCGGTCGGTGTTGACCCGGGGCACGTCCGCGACGGAGGCGGGGATCCAGACGTCCGGCTGCGGTCCCACGTCCCGCTGCGGGTCGGCGTCCTCGCGGGGTGCCTGCCAGGGGTCCGTCTGCTGGTGCAGCGCGCTGACCGCGGCGGCCGCGCCCGCGCCGTAGACGGTGATGCCGGTACGGCGGCAGCCGTGCCCGGTGGTGTTGGCGTCCGAGGTGAGGTACGCGTCCGCGTCCGCGCGCACCGTCGGCTCCAGGTCGGGGTCGGTCAGTACGCGCAGCTCCAGCGGCGGCACGCAGGGGTGGTCGCCGCCGGGGGCGATGAGGACGTAGCAGCCGATGCCGAGGGCGCCGAGCGCGAGCACGATCAGGGCGCTCACGGCGGCCCGGACGCGGGGGCGCAGCCCGCGGAACCACCGGCCGGCGGCGCGGCCCCGGCCGCGAACGGCCCGCAACGGGGCCACGAGCGAGCCCCGGGCCCCGGAGCCCGCCGGCCGCCCCGGCCCGGACGACTCCGCGCGCTCCGACGGCTCCGCATCCGGCCGCCCGGATCCCGGCGGCGCCGAACCCGGCCGTCCCCGCGGCTCGGATCCCGGCCGCTCCGCACCGGGCCGCCCCGATCCCGGCGGTTCCGCACGGGGCGGCTGCTCGGACGCCTCCGGACCGGGCCCCGGCTGCTCGGACGACTGGGTGGAGGACGGGGGAGACACCGAGGCGGCCGAGACCGCCGCCCCCGACGTCGACGCCGACGCCGACACGGGGGACCGTGACGACGGCGGAGACGGCGGGGAGGACGACAACGGTGAGGACGGTGACAAGGGGGCCGCCGCCAGCAGGACGTCCGTGCCAGGCTCCCCGGCGAGCTGCGGCTCCCACAGGTCCCCGAGCGTGGTCGTACGGCCCGCCAGAGACATCCGGTCCCGCAGCCGGTCGAGCAGCTCCAGAAGCGACGACTCCCCGTCCGCGCCGAGGAGTCGTACGAGTGCGTCGGTGAACGGCGTCGGTCTCGTGCCGTCGCCGGAGTCGATGAGCCGGTTGGCCTGCACGCTCATCAGCAGCAGGATCTTCTGGCGTCGGTCGGCGAAGTCGTGCCAGACCTTGGCGGCGTTGCCCGCGTAGCAGCAGTCGAGGATCACCACGACGCGCTCGGCGCGGCTCCCGGCCAGCTCGGTGAGCACAGCGGTGAAGGCGTCGGCGCCGGGGAACACCGCGCGCCCGCCCGCGACCACGCGCGCGTTGCGCATCTGCAGGAACAGCTCGTTGCCCGCGCTCGGCACCGCCCCGTGCCCGGCGAAGTAGCACAGCAGCAGCCCCTCGGTGAGGCGGGCGGCCGTGCGCAGCTCCTCGCTGAACTCGTCCAGGGACGGCGAACGCCGGACGGTGATCTGCTCCGGGTCGAACACACCGCCCCGCCGCAGCACTTCCTCGAGGTGGGTCAGGTTGTGCCGGACGGCGGGCAGATCGCCGGGGACGCCGTCCGGTTCGGCCGGTTTCGTATGGTCGTAGTCCGACACGCCGACCAGCAGCGCCCGGTTCACCCGCCCGCGCGGGTCGAAGCGGTCCACGGGGCTACCCCTCGTCGAGGTCCACCGGATCGACCCGTTCCTCCGGCGGATCACCGCGCTCCACCCGGCGGCGGTTCTCCTTCCAGGCCGCGACCGCCCGCTTGGTCTGCGCCAGCAGCTCCCGGAACGTGATCTCGGTGCCCACGCCGACCACGACCAGCAGGATCTCCATGCCGACACCCATGTGCCCCGGCGGGCCGTCCGTGCGCGGCCGCTCCAGGATCCGCAACCGGCCGCCGCGGACCAGCTCCTCCAGCGGTCTCTCCCGCTCCAGCCACGCCTTCAGCGCGGCGACGTCGTTGGTGCTGCCCGCGCTCCCGTCCAACCGGACCCGGATGCCTCGGCCGGCCACGCCATCCCCCTCAGCCATAACTCACCATTCTGGCATCGCGGCGGGGGTCGCGGGGAGGGTTCGTACCGGACACGTCCTTTTGCTACCAGCGGAGTTGGGTCAGCCCTGCGTCTGGAGCTGCCGCAGCTGCTGCCGTACGTGGTCCAGCGCGCCCTGCCGCCGGCCGGGCACCCGGCCGCGCAACTCGGCCAGTTCGGGACCGAGTTCACGGGCTCGCGCCGGGTCGCCGACCTGCCCCCACTGGTGGTGCGCCCGGTCGACGGCGGCCTCGACCTCCGGGGTGTCGGGGGACTGTCCCAGGGCGAGGCGGGTGGTGGCGACGGTCAGCCAGGCGCGGCAGCTGCGGGCCGCGTCCCCCGCGAACATCGCGAGATCCGCGCGGACTTCGGCCCAGTGCAGCGCCTCCTCGGAGGCCGTTCCGTACGCCCGTACGGCGGCCTGCTCCCAGCGGGCGGCCAGCGCGTCGGCGTCGCCGTGCCGCCCGCCCCGGACGCACTCGGCGATCGCGGCGTGCGGGTCGTCCGCGCCCGGCGGCCGCGGATCGCGCCGCGGGGCCGGGACGCCGTCGGCCGTCGCGGCGAGCGGGGAGGCCGTCAGCAGCGCCTGCGGGGCGTGGCCCCCGGCGGGTACGCCTTCCGCCGTCGCGGCGATCGGGTCGAACGCCGGCGGCTGCGGGAGCCGCCACCCGGCCGGGGCGCCCCCGGCCGCCGCGGCCGGCGGCTCGGGGTGGAAGGACGCGGCCGTCGCGGGGTATCGGCCGGGAGGGAAGGGCGCGTCGGTCGCGGGGTGCCGGCCGGGACGGAGGGACGCGTCCGTCGCGGGGTACGGGACGCCCGCTCCCGGCGGCTGTGCCGTCAGCACCAGGTCGCCGCCGGTACCGCCCTCGTCGGCGAGGCGCGCCAGCGCCTGCTGGTGCAACTGGCCTGGTGGCGGCCGGTGCCCGCTGCGCAGGAGGGTCGCCACCGCCTTCATGTACGACGGCACCGCGACCGTGCGCCGAGACGGCGGGGGCGCGATCCGGCCGTACACGGCGATGTTGCGGCCCGAGTCCAGCGGGCGCTCCCGGAGCTGGGCCCAGGCCTCCGGGTCCGCGTGCAGGTCGGCCAGGACTGTGGTGGTGCCGTCCGGGCGCAGCCGGAGCTCCTCGCGCAGCCAGTGCCAGGGCAGGGCGGTGTAACGGACCGTCGCGGGGGCGGTCCGGGCGAGCGCCAGATGGGGCAGGCGCTGCCGGCGGTCGAGCTGGAGCTGGCCGGTGACGAAGACGGTCAGCGGGCCGGGGGCCGCCGCGGCGGCACGCAGCCGGGTCAGGACGGCCTGCGGTTCGAGCGGGTCGACGAGTTCCACGACGGTCGCGGTGTCCGTGCCGGAGAGCACGGCGGGCGGGACGGCGGCCAGCACGGGAAGCACCGACGCGGCGTCCACCAGGCGCCCCCGGCCCACGGGTGAGGCCGCCAGCAGCAGCACTGTTCCGGGCATCGTCCCCCCGTGTCGTGTCGGTGATCCTGACTGGTCGCGTACGTCAGCACCGTAGCCTCTGCGGCTGCAAAGGTGGGCTTCGGACCGGTCAGCGCCGGTCGAGGCCGTACCGGGGCCCCCGCCCGGTGGCCCGCCCGGCGGCGCGGCGGACGGCGAAGATCGTGGTGTCGTCGCCGAGGTGGCCGCCGGAGTGGCGCAGGGTGCCGTCCCGGACGTGGGCGACCAGGCGCTGCGGCTCGGCGGTGCGCGGGTCGGCGGCCACGGCGCGGGCCAGCTCGGTGACCAGCGGGTAGAACCTCCCCGCGCCGTCGCGGGACTCCGTGACGCCGTCGGTGAACAGCAGCAGGGTCTCACCGGGGCCGAGTTCCATCCGCCGCACCGCCTGGGGACGGCCGGGGGCCAGCTCCCCGAGGCCGAGCGGGAGGCGGTCGCCCTGCGGCAGCGGCCGTACCCCGCCGGGGCCGACCGCGAGCGGCGGCTCATGGCCGAAATTGACCATCTCCACGGCGTTCGTGGCGTCCGCGGGGAAGCCGAGGAGCAGGGCGGTGGCGAAGCGGTCGCCGTCCTCGCGGCCGAGCGCCGTGGTGTGGCGGCGGTGCCGCAGCATCCGGGTCTCCAGGCGTTCGGCGACGGCCGCCAGGGACGGTTCGTGGAAGCCGGCCTCGCGGAAGGTGCCGAGCAGCGCGGCCGCCGCCTCGACCGCGCCGAGGCCCTTGCCCTGCACGTCGCCGATGAGGACCCAGGTGCGGCCGGGGCCGGGCTGGATGTCGTAGAAGTCGCCGCCGACGCGGGCCTCGGTGTCGGCCGCGAGATAGGCGGCCGAGTGGTCCAGCCCGCCGAAGCCCGGGGGCAGAGGCCGCAGCACGGTGCGGCGGGTGGTCTCGGCGACGTCCTGCATGTGCAGCATGCGCCGCTCGCCGCGTACCCGGACCGCGCAGGCCAGCACGGCGAGGATGCCGCCGGTGGCGACGAGGATGAAGTCGGGGACCCCGGTCTGGAACTGGTGCGGCCAGGCGCTGTCCACCAGCAGGTAGGTGACGACCGACAGCGCGGCGAAGACGGCCGTCGCCCACACCCCGCAGATCGCCGCGGAGATGCCGGGGACCAGCACGATCCAGGAGATGATCCGGAACTCGCCGGTGGTGTTCCAGTCGACCACCGCGATCGCCACGAGCAGCAGCAGCGGCGGCACCCAGGCCACACTGCGCCCGCGCACACGCAGCAACTGGCCGCGGTGCAGGACGTCGCCGCGACCGTGCTCCGGATAACGGTCGAGCGGCTCCGCACCCCCACCGCCGTCACTCACGCGCCTCAGCGAAACACAGCGGCGCACCGGCCGCATCCGGGCCGGGGGCGGGGTGGGGTGGGGCCGGACGGCCCACACGTCGGGCGCGGCCGCGGAAAGCTTCTGGAACAATCCCGTCCGCCGACTTGCCGACGCCCGCCGCCCGGTGTGCCCTGGTAGGCGGGGGCGAAGAGAGAGGAGTGCTCTCATGGCTCAGGCGCTCGCGCCCGGCAGCACCAGGCGCACCCACCCGCCCGACGTCTTCAGCGAGCGGACCCACGCCGTCGCCCGCTGGGCGATCCCCGCCGTGCTGGGACTCGTCTACGGCTTCTGGGCCGCGGCCAACCAGCGCCACGGCGGGCCGGTCACCGGCTGGAACCTGCTCTTCGGCTGGGTCACCGCAATCGTGTTCATGCTGGCCATGGTCGGTGTCCTGTACCTGGCGCCGCGCCTCAGGCGCGAGCTGCACGCCACCCTGTGGGGCGCCTTCACCGGCATCGCCGTGGGCTTCCTCTACGCCCAGACCGGCGACTCGGTCTTCACCGCCCTCTTCATCGGCCTGGGCTGCGCCGCCCTGGTGGGCGTCTCGCTCTTCTACTGGTGCTACACCCACGAGGACGCCGAGGGCCACCACCTCTGACCCCCGCGCCCCGCCGGGGCTCGACCTGTCCGCCGGGCCCCGCGCCACGCCGCGCCTTGCCCCGGAGGCCCCACCCCTCCGCACATGGGGCCCCGGAACCCTCACCCGTTCGCCCACTCCCACTCGCGCCCCCCGCCCCGAGGCCGTTGCCTGGGAGGGTGTCCCCACGTCTGCGAAGCGGTCCGGCGACCGCTCTGATCGCGCTCTCGTGCCTGCTCGTGCCCTTCGGCGCGCTGTCGGCCTGGGCCGCGTACGGGCTCGCCGACACCAGCCGCTACGTCACCACGATGGCGCCGCTCGCCGGCGACCCGGACGTGCGTGACGCCGTCGCCGACACCGTCGGGGACGGGATCATGCACGAGATCGACACGCGCGAGATCGACCGCGAGCTGGACGCGCGCGTGGTCCGGGGCACGGTGGCCCCCTTCGTCCACGAGGCGGTGCGCTCGTTCACGCAGACCGCCGCCTTCCGCACGGCGTGGAACGAGGGCAACCGGGCCGCCCACGACGCCGTGCTGCACGCCCTGCGCGACGAGCGCGCCGAGCACGACCGCCCGGTCACCGTCGACCTCGCCCCCGTGACCGCCCAGGTCAAGCGGCAGCTCACCCAGGACCACGTGCCGCTCGCCGGCCGCATCCCCGTCGAGCACACCGAGGTCTCCCTGCTCCCGGCCCAGCAACTGGGCCGTCTGCGGAAGGGGTTCCACGTGCTCGAAGTCGCCGGCTTCTGGCTCCCCGTCGCCGCCGTCGTGTTCGCCGTCGCCGGCATCGCCCTGGCCGCCCGCCGCCGCCGCGCGGTCCTCGCGACCGCGCTCGGCACCGCCCTCGGCGGCGGGCTGCTCGCCCTCGCCCTCGCCGTGGGCCGCGACCTGACCCTCTCCGACCTGCCCGGCGAGGTCTCCCACCCGGCGGCGGGCGCCGTCTACGACGCCCTCACCTCCACCCTGCGCACGACCTCCTGGCTGCTGGTGGCGATCGGCCTGACGGTCGCCGCCCTCACGTTGGTCACCGCCCGCTCCGGGCGCCCCCGTCCGCCCCGCTCCGGGCGACGTCGGCGAGCGTCCGCAGCGCCCGCTGCAGCTCCGGCTCGGGGGCCGACGCAAGCCCGAGCCTGACCGCGTCCGGGGTACGGGCCGGGTCGACGGCGAAGGCCGGTCCGGGCGTGACGGCGATCCCATGTGCGGCCGCCGCGGCCGTGAAGGTGTCCGCGCGCCATGGCGCGGGCAGCTCCCACCAGGTGAAATAGGCGTACGGATCGGACCGTACGGCGAAGGCGCCCAGGTGCCGGCCCACCAGCCGCTGCCGCCGGGCCGCCTCCGCCCGCTTCGCCGCCACCAGCCGCGCCACCGTCCCGTCCCCGGCCCACCGCACGGCCGCCGCCAGCGCGAAGCCTCCCGCGCCCCATCCCCCGGAACGCACCGCCGCCGCCACGGCCTCGACCCGGTCCGCCGGTACGACGAGGAAGCCGGCGGTGAGACCGGGGGCGACCCGCTTGGACAGCCCGTCGACGACGTGGACGAGGCCGGGGGCGTGGGCGGCCAGCGGGTCGGGGGTGCCGGGGTGCAGGAAGGCCCAGATGCGGTCCTCCACGACGGGCAGGCCGAGTTCGGTCACCGCGCGGGCGAGCCCGAGGAGCCGCGCCGGGCTCGTGGTGAGGGAGGTCGGGTTGTGCAGCGTCGGCTGGAGGTAGAGCGCGGACAGCGGCGCCGAGCGGTGGGCGGCGGCAAGTGCGTCCGGGCTGAGGCCCTCCGCGTCCGTGGCCAGCGGCACCAGGACGATCCCCAGCCGGGCCGCGATCTCCTTGACGAGCGGATACGTCAGCGCCTCGACGCCGACCCGCCCGCCGGGCCGGACCAGGGAGGCGAGGGCGGCGGCGATGGCCTGCCGGGCGTTTCCCGCGAACAGCACCCGGTCCGGCTCGGGACGCCAGCCCGGGGTGGCGAGCAGCGCGGCGGCCGCCTCCCGGGCGGCGCGGGTGCCGGTGGCGGCGGCAGGGCGCAGGGCGTCGGTGAGGCTGCCGGGCCGCAGCAGGGCCGCGAGGGCGGGTTCGAGCAGCTCGGACTGGCCGGGCGCGGTGGGGTAGTTGAGTTCGAGGTTGACCGCCGGCGGGGCGACGGCCGGGAACTCGGCGAGCGAACGGCCGGCCGGCGCCGGTGCCGCGGCCCGCACGAAAGTGCCGCGCCCCACCTCGCCCACCACCAGCCCGCGCCGCACGAGTTCGCCGTACACCCGCGCCGCGGTCGAGGCGGCGATGCGGTGCCGCCGCGCGAACGCCCGCTGCGGCGGCAGCCTCCGGCCGGGGGCGAGCCGCCCGTCCGCGATCGCGTCGGCGATCCGGTCGGCGATGCGCCGGTAGTCGTCCACGAAGGCCCCCTCGCCTGGCTTCCGCCCCCATTGCTCCGAGGGCAAAGACTCTATTGCACCGAGGAGTTGACCGCCTCTAGGGTCGCTGCCATGGCACCCTTCCTCGCATACGAGGACAAAGGCCCCGAAGAGCCACCGGCCTCCCTCGCCCCCACTGCGCCCGCCACCCCCTCCGTCCCTCTCACCCCTCTCGTTCTGATCCACGGCCACCCCTTCGACCGCACGATGTGGGCCCCGCAGCTCGACGCCTTCTCCGCCGCCCGCCGGGTCGTGGCCCCCGACCTGCGCGGCTACGGCGCTTCCCCCGTGGTCCCCGGCGTCACGCCGCTGGCGCGGTTCGCGCAGGACATCGAGGACCTGCTGGACGAGTTGAAGGTGGAGACCTTCGTCCTCGCCGGGCTGTCGATGGGCGGCCAGATCGCGATGGAGTGCTGCCGGCGCTTCCCGGACCGGATCCGGGGTCTGGTCCTCGCGGACACCTTCCCGGCTCCGGAGACGGCGGAGGGCAGGGCGGCCCGCAACGCGATGGCGGACCGCCTGCTGCGGGAGGGCATGGGCGGCTACGCCGACGAGGCGCTGGAGAGGATGGTCGCCCCGTACGCCGACGCCGCGGTCAAGGCCCATGTCCACCGCATGATGACGGCCACCCCCGCCGAGGGAGCCGCGGCGGCCCTGCGCGGCCGCGCCGAACGCCCCGACTACCGCGGCCTGCTGACCCGCCTCCCGGTCCCGGCCCTCGTCGTCGTGGGCGCGGACGACACCTTCACCCCGGTCGCCGACGCGGAGGCGATGCACGCCGCGCTCCCGGACTCCGCCCTGCACGTGATCGAGGGGGCGGCGCACCTGCCCAACCTGGAACGCCCGCAGGCGTTCAACGAGGCCCTGGGCCGGTTCCTGACACGGGTGGACGGCATCTCGTAGGTGCTGGGCCGGTTCCTGACACGGGCAGCGGGGTCATCGGGCTCGCCGGGGCCGACCACCGCGCGCTGCTCGTCGGCCTGACCCTCCACCGGCGGACAGCCCCGCGTCGAGGGGCGGGCGGTCGGGCCTGCTCGGGCACCATGGACACGGCTTGTACCCGGGCTCTCGCCCCTGCCCAAGATCATCACTTCGGGCCGCTAACCTTACGTGTCCGTCCTGGCCAGGGATCGACGGGCTTAACTCATGCGAAGGGTTGCGCACATGGGCATTCTCACTCTCCTGCGGAACGCGTTCGGCCGATCACGCAAGGGGCGCACGGCCGAGGCAGAGGGTGCGGAACGGGTTCCGTCCCAGGACACCGCCCCCGCGCACGAGGAGACTCCGTCCCCCGAGCCGGCGGCCCCCGCCGAGCAGTCGGACGCCAAGCTCCCGTCCCCGTCCCCCGAACCCACCCCAACCACCCCCCACGTCCCGGACCCCCGCCCGTCCTCCCCGGACGAACACGACCTCGTCAGCGCAGCCTTCGACAGCATCACCGTCCCCGCCCAGTCCAAGCCCCTCGACGAGCCCGCACCGGAGCCGGAGCCCAAGGCCGAGGCGCAGGCGGAGAAGCCCGAGCCGACCAAGGCCGAGAAGCCGGAGCCCGCGAAGGCCGAAGAGCCGGCCGCCGCCGAGGCCGAGCCGGAGGCGGCGCAGACCGAGGAGCCGGAGCCCGCACAGCCCGTGGCCCCGGAGCCTGCCAAGGCCGAGGAGCCGGAGGCAGCGGCGGCCGAGAAGTCGGAGCCGGAGCCGGAGGCAGCGAAGGTCACGGAGCCGGTCAGGGCCGAGGTGACGGAGCCGGAGGCAGCGGAGGACCCGGAGCCGGTCACGGCGAAGTCCGAAGCCCCGCAGGCGGAGGTGGCCGCCGAGCCGCAGCCGGCTGAGGCCCACGAGCCGGAGTCCGTCGAACCGGAGAAGCCGCAGACGGACGCCCCGAAGGCCGTGGAGGCGACCGAGCCCGAGGCCGCCGACGCCGAGCCGGAGACGGCCCCCGAGCCGGAGACGGCGAAGGCCACCAAGCCGGAGACCGCGGAGGCGGACGCCCCGCAGACCGAGGCCGAGGCCGAGGCCGCCGCCCAGCCGGAGACGCCGAAGGCGAAGGCCCCGGCGGCCGAGGAAGCCCCTCAGCCGGTGGAGCCGCAGGCCGACGAGACGCCCGAGCCGACGGCACCCGAGGCCACCGACCCGCAGCCCGCCGCGGAGCCCGAGGCAGAGCCGGAGCCGCGCGCGGCGAAGACCGAGACCTCCAAGGCCCCGGACGCCGAGAAGGCGCCCGAGCCGGAGACGCCCAACGCCGAGAAGGCCCCCGAGCCGGAGACGACTGCCTCCGAAGCCCCGGAGGCCGAGGAGGCCGAGGAGGCCGAGGAGGCCGAGGAGGCCGAGGAGGCCGAGGAGGCCGAGGAGGCCGAGGAGGCGACCGAACCGGAAGCCGCCGACGGCGAGACCGCCCCACAGGGGCCATCCGCACCCGACCACGAGACCCGCACGGGTGGTGCGGGTGGGAACGCTTCCGGCGAAGGCGAAGCCGAGACGTCCACCCCCGCCCCGGCCGGCACCCCCGCCCCAGCCGACACCCCCGCCGAACCCGGCCCCGCCCTCCCCCCCACCCTCACCACCGCCTACCAGGCAGCCACCACCACCCTCACCCGCACCGACCTCACCGGCACCCGCGCCAAGGTCTACCTCGTCCTCGACCGCTCCGCCTCCATGCGCCCGTACTACAAGGACGGCTCCGCCCAGGCCCTCGGCGAGCAGACCCTCGCCCTCGCCGCGCACCTCGATCCCGAGGCCACGGTCCACGTCGTCTTCTTCTCCACGGAACTGGACGGCACCGGCGAGCTCACCCTCACCGAGCACGAGAACAAGATCGACGAGCTGCACGCCTCCCTCGGCCGGATGGGCCGTACCAGCTACCACGCCGCCGTCGAGGCCGTGGTCGCCCACCATGAGAAGTCGGCCCCCGGCACCCCCGCCCTGGTCGTCTTCCAGACGGACGGCGCCCCCGACGCCAAGACCCCGGCCACCCAGTCCCTCACCGACGCGGCGAAGAACCACCCCACCGTGTTCTTCTCCTTCGTCGCCTTCGGCGAGCACGACAACAAGGCCTTCGACTACCTCCGCAAGCTGAAGACCGGCAACACCGCCTTCTTCCACGCGGGCCCCACCCCGCGCGAGCTCACCGACCAGGAGCTCTACGAGGGCATCCTGGCCGCCTGGCGTCCGTAACCGCTCGTAACCGCCCGCAGCCGCCGCACGGCACACCGCGCCGCCCGCTTCCCAGCCCGTAGAACGGGAAGCGGGCGGCGCGGTCGTGTCGGCTACGATTTCAAGGTTCGTAGACGAAATCGGACGGTCCGGAAAACCGCCCGGCCGTCACCCCGCGTAGCGACTTGGGAGCAGCCCGCGATGGCTCGACACCTCATCACCAGCGCCCTTCCGTACATCAACGGGATCAAGCACCTGGGCAACATGGTGGGGTCCATGCTCCCGGCGGACGTCTACTCCCGCTACCTGCGCCGGCGCGGCCACGACGTCCTCTACATCTGCGCGACCGACGAGCACGGCACCCCGGCCGAGCTGGCCGCGAAGGAGCGGGGCCTGCCGGTCGACGAGTTCTGCGCGCAGGCGCACGACGCGCAGAAGGCGGTGTACGACGGCTTCGCGCTCGCCTTCGACTACTTCGGCCGCAGCTCCTCCGCGGAGAACCGGGACATCACCCAGCACTTCGCCCGCAGGCTCAACGAGAACGGCTTCATCGAAGAGCGCGCCATCCGCCAGGTCTACAGCCCGGCCGACGGCCGCTTCCTGCCGGACCGCTACGTCGAGGGCACCTGCCCGCACTGCGGCTACGACAAGGCCCGCGGCGACCAGTGCGAGAACTGCACCCGCGTGCTGGACCCGACGGACCTGATCGACCCGCGCTCGGCGATCTCCGGCTCCACGGACCTGGAGGTCCGCGAGACCAAGCACCTCTTCCTGCTCCAGTCCAAGCTGCAGCACGAGGTCGAGGAGTGGGTCGCCCGCCACGAGGACGACTGGCCGCAGCTCGCGGCGTCCATCGCCCGCAAGTGGCTGAACGAGGGCCTGCACGACCGCGCCATCACCCGCGACCTGGACTGGGGCGTCCCGGTCCCGGCCGACACCTGGCCGGAGCTGGCCGCCGAGGGCAAGGTCTTCTACGTCTGGTTCGACGCCCCGATCGAGTACATCGGCGCTACGAAGGAGTGGGCCGACCAGGACCCGGACCACCGCGACTGGAAGTCCTGGTGGTACGACGTCGACACCGCCGTCCGCTACACGGAGTTCATGGCCAAGGACAACGTCCCGTTCCACACGGTGATGTTCCCGGCCACCGAGCTCGGCGTCCGCGAGCCCTGGAAGAAGGTCGACTACGTCAAGGCCTTCAACTGGCTGACGTACTACGGCGGAAAGTTCTCCACGTCCCAGAAGCGGGGCGTCTTCACCGACCAGGCCCTGGAGATCCTGCCCGCCGACTACTGGCGCTACTTCCTGATCGCGAACGCCCCCGAGTCGGACGACTCGTCCTTCACCTGGGAGCACTTCACGGCGACGGTGAACAAGGACCTGGCCGACACCCTCGGCAACTTCGTCAACCGGGTCCTGTCCTTCTCGAAGAAGCGCTTCGGCGAGGAGGTCCCGGCGGGCGGCGAGCCGGGCGAGGCGGAGGCCAGGCTGGGCGAGGAGATCGCACGGCTGCTCGCCGAGTACGAGGGCCACATGGAGGCGCTCCAGTTCCGCAAGGCGGCCGCGTCCCTGCGCGCCCTGTGGTCGGCCGGAAACTCCTACCTGGAGGAGAAGGCCCCCTGGCTGGAGATCAAGACCGACCAGGAGGCCGCGGCCCTCACCCTCCGCACGGCGATGAACCTGATCCACCTGTACGCGGTGGTCTCCGAGCCCTTCATCCCGACCACGGCGAAGACGATGCGCGAGGCCTTCGCCCTGCCGGACGACACGGCGGCGTGGAGCACCCCGGACGAGGCCCGCTCCCTCACCAAGCTCGCCCCGGGCATCCCCTTCACGGTGCCCCCGGTCCTGTTCGCGAAGCTCACGGACGACGACCTGGAGACGTACAAGGAGCGCTTCGGCGGCGAGGCCGCGTAGCCGCCGCTCCACCGTCCGCACCGGGGCCCGGTGACCTCCCTCCGAGGTCACCGGGCCCCGGTCGCGCGGGGCGCGCCCACGGCCGGGCACGCGTGCCGCCGTTCAGGCCGCGTGGGCGAGGACGAGCGCGCCGACCACCGGAGCGGCGTAGACCAGGGGGAAGGGGATGTGCGCGTAGGCGCGCGCCCGGGCCACGGTGATCGCCGCGCCGGTGAAGTACAGGACCAGACCGATCCCGGCGAGCAGGCCGATCACCGGCACGAACAGGCCGACCAGCAGCCCCACGGCCCCGGCGGTCTTGGCCAGGCCCAGCCAGGTCCACCACGACCGCGGCACCCCGTACTCCTGGAGGGCCTGCACGATCCACCGGACCCGCAGCAGCAGGACCGTGCCGGAGAGGCCCGCCATCAGGGCGGCCAGGACGGTGACGACGACGAGGGCGGTGTGCATGACGGTCTCCTTCGGACGGTGGGCCGGGGCGGCCGTGCGGCCGCTGCCTACCTGACGGGGGAGACGCGGAACATGTGACAGGGGCCCGGGATCGAGGTGATCCCGGGCCCCTGTGACCTCGGTGCCGGCGGGCCCCGCGGGGCCCGGCCGTGACTACTTCGGCTGCGGCTTGCGCACCGACAGGTGCAGTTCGCGCAGGCGGGCCTCGTCCAGCTCCGTGGGGGCGCCCATCATCAGGTCCTGGGCGTTGCCGTTGAGCGGGAAGGCGATCGTCTCGCGGATGTTCGGCTCGTCGGCGAGGAGCATCACGATGCGGTCGACGCCGGGCGCGATGCCGCCGTGCGGCGGGGCGCCGAAGCGGAACGCGCGCAGCATGCCCGCGAACTGCTGCTCGACGGTGTCCCGGTCGTAGCCCGCGATCTCGAACGCCTTGAGCATGATCTCCGGCTCGTGGTTCCGGATGGCGCCGGAGGACAGCTCGACACCGTTGCAGACGATGTCGTACTGCCAGCCCAGGATGTCCAGCGGGTCCTGGGTCTCCAGTGCCTCCAGGCCGCCCTGCGGCATCGAGAACGGGTTGTGCGAGAAGTCGATCTTCCCGGTGTCCTCGTCCTTCTCGTACATCGGGAAGTCGACGATCCAGCAGAAGCGGAAGACGTCCTCCTCGAAGTGACCCGCCCGGCGGGCCGCCTCGACGCGCACCGCGCCCATGATCTTGGAGACCTCGTCGAACTCGCCCGCGCCGAAGAACACCGCGTGGCCGGGGGCGAGGGAGAGGCGCTTGGTCAGCTCCGCGACGTTCTCCTCGGTGAGGAACTTCGCGATCGGGCCGGTCAGCGAGCCGTCCTCGGTGACACGGACCCAGGCCAGGCCCTTCGCGCCGAGCGTGACGGCGTAGTCGCCGAGCTGGTCGAAGAACTTCCGGGGCTGCGACGCGACGTCCGGCACCGGCAGCGCGCGCACGTGCTTGCCGGCGAACGCCTTGAACTCCGAGCCCTCGAAGACATCGGTGATGTCGACGAGTTCCAGCTTGGCGCGCAGGTCCGGCTTGTCGGAGCCGTACTTCAGCATCGCCTCGCGGAACGGGATCCGCGGGAACGGCGAGGTGACGTGCCGGCCGCCGCCGAACTCCTCGAACAGCTCCGTCATGAGCTTCTCGATGGGCTGGAAGATGTCCTCCTGCTCGACGAAGCTCATCTCCACGTCGAGCTGGTAGAACTCGCCCGGCGAGCGGTCCGCGCGGGCGTCCTCGTCGCGGAAGCAGGGCGCGATCTGGAAGTAGCGGTCGAAGCCGGAGATCATCAGCAGCTGCTTGAACTGCTGCGGGGCCTGGGGCAGGGCGTAGAACCGGCCCGGGTGCACCCGGGAGGGCACCACGTAGTCACGGGCGCCCTCGGGGGAGGTGGCGGACAGGATCGGCGTGGCCATCTCGTTGAAGCCCATCGCCGCCATCTTGTGGCGCATGGCGGAGATGACCGCCGTACGCAGCATGATGTTGCGGTGCATGCGCTCGCGGCGCAGGTCGAGGAAGCGGTACTCCAGGCGCCGCTCCTCGTTGACCCCGTCCTCGGCGTTGATCGTGAACGGCAGCGGGGCGGCGGCGCCGAGCACCTCGACCTCGCCGACCTCGACCTCGATCTCGCCGGTGGGCAGGTCGGTGTTCACGTTCTCGGTTCCACGTGAAACGGCCTTGCCGTCGACGCGGACCACCGTCTCCTTGGACAGCTTGTCCAGCGCCTCGTAGGCGGGCGTGCCGGGACGGGCGACGAGCTGCGTGATGCCGTGGTGGTCGCGCAGATCGATGAAGAGGATGCCGCCCAGGTCGCGCCGATTGTGCAGCCAGCCGCTCAGCCGGACGTCGCTGCCGACGTCAGAGGCGCGGAGCTCGCCGCAGGTGTGGGACCTGTACCGATGCATCGTCGTTCATCCAGTCTTCGCGATCGGGGTTTCCCCGGGGGCCTCTCCCCGGGACGCCCGGGCACGCACACGGCCCGGACCTCCCCAGGGTACCGGCCACGCCAAGATCGCCTCCCCACCGTTTCCGGCAGCCCGTCCGCGGCCCGATGGCGGCCCCGCGGCGGCCGATCCGCGACCCGACGGCTGCCCCGCGGCAGTCCGACATGAATTCGAGATCGCACACCTGTACGCCATCAGTGGCAGTGTGCGACGGCCTGTTCTTACAGTGGGGCAATGCGCACTGGTGAGCCCCTGCCCGCCGTGGGGGACGTCCTCGCCTCGCTCGCGACCGGCCTGTGGCACTGGGACACCGCCACCGGGCTGGTCGTGGTCGACGGCGAGGCGGCACGCCTGCTCGGACTCCCGCCCGAGGGGACCACCCTCACGGAGGCCCAGGTGCGCGCCCGCCTCCACCCCGTCGACTGGAACGAGATCACCGGCGTCATCCAGCTCGCCGTGGCCGAGGGCACCCTCGCCGAGGTGCGGGTCCGGATCATGGACGAGCGCGGCCGGATCGTCCGTATCGTGCGCAGCCGCTCCAAGCCCACCTTCGACCCGGGCAAGAGGGCGTACGAGCTGATCGGCACCCTCCAGGAGGTCACCGAGCCGACGCCGGGATCCCCGGCCGGGCGCAGCGCGGTCACCGGCGACTGGCGGCGCTCCCGCGAGGCGTTCCTGCTGGACGCGGGCCGGGCGCTGGCCGAGGCACGGTCCACGGCGGAGGTGCTGCGGGTCGCGGCCGGACTGTCGATGCCGGGCTTCTCGCCGGACGGCCTGGCCGTCTTCGGCGTGGAGGGCGACCGGCTGACGATCATCGGCCACCACGGGCAGCGCCCCGGCGACGAGGGCCCCTTCGTGCACATGGCGCTGGAGACGGACTACCCGGCCGCCGAGGCGGTCCGCACCGGCCGCGCCGTCTACCTCTCCTCCCCGGAGCAGTACCGCAGCCGCTACCCGCTCACCTGGCCGCTCGCCCAGCGCTTCAACCGCCAGTCCTGGGCGTTCCTGCCGCTGACCGTCCAGGGCCGCCCGATGGGCGCCTGGATGGCCGCCTTCACCTATCCGGTCGCGTTCACGCCCGACGAGCGCTCCGTGCTCACCACGGTGGCCCGGATGCTCGCCCAGGCCCTGTCCCGGGCCGGCACCGCCGAGACCGAACGGGAGCTCAGCGAGGGGCTCCAGCGCACGATGCTGCCCACGCTGGGCCCCGGCATCCCCGGCATGGACGTCGCCGCCCGCTACATCCCCACCGGCGGCGGCCTCCAGGTCGGCGGCGACTGGTACGACATGGTCCCGCTGCCCGGCGGCTCCTCACGGACGGCGTCCGGGGGCCGGTTCGCCCTCGTCATCGGCGACGTCCAGGGGCACGACGTGCGCGCCGCGGGGCTGATGGGGCAGCTGCGGATCGCACTGCGCGCCTACGCCTCCGAGGGCCACCGCCCCGACGCGGTCCTCACCCGCGTCTCCCGGTTCCTGCACGGCATCACCAGCGACCCCGACAGCGCCGACCTGCGCTTCGCGACCTGCCTGTACGCCGAGGTGGACCCCCGCACCGGGGTGCTGGAGATCGCCCGCGCCGGGCACCCGGACCCGGTGATCCGCATGGCCGACGGGACGGTGCTGCTGCGGCCGACGGCGGGCGGGCTGCCGCTCGGCATCGACCCGGACGCCGACTACCCGACCACCCGGTTCACGCTGGAACCCGGCGAGACGATGATGATCTGCACCGACGGCCTGATCGAGACCGGCGGCCACGACCTGGACACCGGCTGGCAGCGGATCCGGTCCATCCTCGAACAGCACGAGGGCGGCTCCGAGGAGCTCGCCGACGCACTCGTGCAGGCCGTGCACGGCCCCTCCTCGCACCACACCCCCGGCCCGCTGGCCGACCGCCGCGAGGACGACATCGCCGTACTGCTGCTCAGCCGCCGGGGCGAGGAGCACGGCGGCGCGGCGGCCGTCCGGCCCGAGGTCCGGCGCACGCTGCTGAGCGTCGCGCAGGCGGAGCCCGAGCGGGTCTCGGTGGCCCGGCAGCAGCTGCGGGAGCTGCTGCACGACTGGTCGTCGGAGGAGCAGGTGGACTCGGCCGTACTCCTGCTGTCGGAGATGCTCGCCAACGTCCTGCTGCACACCGACGCCGACGCGCTGCTGCTCGCCGAGATAGCGGGCGAGCAGGGCGAGCGCCGGATGCGGGTGGAGGTCACCGACGCCGGCGACGACCTCCCGCACAAGCGGCGCCCCGGGGAGCTGGCCTCCTCCGGCCGCGGCCTGGTGCTGATCGAACTCCTCGCCGACGCCTGGGGCGTGGACCCGCGCGGCCAGGGCAAGAGCATCTGGTTCGAACTCTACGAACCGGCGGCCAAATAGGGCACTCGCGTCACCGGCCGCAGCCTCGGCCGGGGCACGGCTACGCCTGGGACGCGTACCGGTCGCGGAGCTCGTGGGCCACGCCGAACGCGGCCGCCGTGAGGGGCACGGCCAGCAACATGCCGACGATGCCGGCGACCGACGCGCCCGCGGTGATCGCCAGCATCACCACCGCCGGGTGCATCTGCACGGTCCGGCTCTGGACCACCGGCTGGAGCACATGCCCCTCCAGCACCTGCACGGCGAGTACGACCCCGAGCGTCCACAGCGCGACGACGAACCCGCGGTCGGCGAGCGCGACCAGCACGGCCACCGCGCCGGAGAGGAAGGCGCCCAGGTAGGGGATGTAGGCGCCGACGAAGACGAGCGCGCCGAGCCCGACCGAGCCGGGCACCCGCAGGACAAGCAGGCCGACGGTGATGCAGACGGCGTCGATGAAGGCGATGAGGGTCGTGCCCCGCATGAACCCCTCGACGCCCCGGAACGCCCGGCGGGCCATGGCCTCCACCGTGTCGGAGGTGCCGTGCGGGGCGAGGGAGCGCAGGGCTTCGGCGGCCCGGTGGGAGTCCCGCAGGAAGAAGAACACGAGCAGCAGCGCCAGTACGGCCATGGCGAGGCTCTCGCCGACCACGCTGACCCCGCTGATGACGTTGGAGGCGGCCGTCCCGCCGAACTTGCTCAGCAGGTCCCGGGAGTTCGAGGCCAGGTCGTCCAGGGAGGTCCCCGCCGCCCCGAAGTGCTCGGCGAGCGACCGGGCCGCGGACTTCAGGGAGGAGACGATCTGCTCCCCGCTGTCCACCAGCGCCGCCACCACGATGTACACCGCCCCGCCGACCACGGCCACCACGGCGACGCAGGTGAGTCCGGCGGCGAGCGACCGGTTGACCCCGGCCGCCACCAGCCGCCGGAACAAGGGCTGCAGCAGGGCGGTGCCGAGCAGGGCCAGCAGCACCGGTGTCACGGTGGTGCGGAACTCCACACACAGCCGGACGCCGACCCAGACCACCCCGGACACCAGCAGGACGACGGCGCACCAGGCGCCGAGACGCCGGACGGGCTCGGGGAGCAGCAGCACGTCCCCAGCCGAACACGCCCCGGACGGGCTGTCCTGCGCGGACGGCCCGCCCGGGTGACGGAAGCGGTGGAGGTGAGGGAGGCGCTGCGGAGGCGGCTGCGGCGACGGAGGCGGTTGCGGTGACGAGCGGTCGGGGCCCGCGGGCTCCGGCGCCCACCGGAGGTGGGTGCCGGAGCGTCAGGCCCGCGGGCCGCTCTCCGACATCCCGTGCACGGCCGGGATCGTGCCCAGCCGGCCCTTCTGGAAGTCCTCGAAGGCCTGCATGAGCTCGTCGCGGGTGTTCATGACGAACGGGCCGTAGTGGGCCATCGGCTCCCGGATCGGCTGCCCGCCGAGGAGGACGACCTCCAGGTCCGGCGTGTGCGCGTCCTGCTTCTCGTCCGCGCGGACGGTCAGCGCGGAGCCGGTGCCGAAGACGGCGGTCTGGCCGAGGCGGACCGGCCGGCGCTCGGCGCCCACCGCGCCGCGTCCCGCCAGCACGTAGGCGAGTCCGTTGAAGTCCTCGCGCCAGGGCAGGGTGATCTCCGCGCCCGGCGCCAGCGTGGCGTGGACCATGGTGATCGGCGTGTGCGTGATGCCCGGACCCTGGTGGCCGTCCAGCTCACCCGCGATGACGCGCAGCAGCGCGCCGCCGTCGGGGGAGGTGAGCAGCTGGACGTTGCCGCCGCGGATGTCCTGGTAGCGCGGGGCCATCATCTTGTCCCTGGCCGGGAGGTTCACCCACAGCTGCAGGCCGTGGAAGAGACCGCCTGACACCACCAGCGACTCCGGCGGGGCCTCGATGTGCAGCAGGCCCGAGCCGGCGGTCATCCACTGGGTGTCGCCGTTGGTGATGGTGCCGCCACCGCCGTTGGAGTCCTGGTGGTCGAAGACGCCGTCGATGATGTAGGTGACGGTCTCGAAGCCGCGGTGGGGGTGCCACGGGGTGCCCTTGGGCTCGCCCGGCGCGTACTCCACCTCGCCCATCTGGTCCATCATGATGAACGGGTCGAGATGGCGGTAGTTGATCCCGGCGAACGCCCGGCGCACCGGGAAGCCCTCGCCCTCGAAACCGCTGGGCGCGGTCGTGACGGCGAGCACGGGACGTGCCACGGCGTCGGCCGGCGCGCTCACGCGCGGGAGCGTCAGCGTGTTCTCCACGGTCACTGCAGGCATGGTCGGTACCTCCTTGTGCGGACACTTTAGTTGAGCGTTGAACTTTCTGCCACCCCCAACAGAGAGAGCCCGGAGGGCATTCCCTCCGGGCTCGGTGCCTCCGCACGGCAAGGGCGGGCGGCTAGCCGCCTGCGAAGCCATGGCGTTCAGCCATACATCCGGCGCATCGCGAAGTCGACCATCTGCTCCACGGCCTTCGCGTCGAAGACGATCCGGTGCTCACCCTCCATGTCGAGGACGAAGCCGTAGCCGGTGGGGAGCAGGTCGATCACCTCGGAGCCGGTGATCACGAAGTACTTGGACTCCTTGCCGGCGTACCGGCGCAGCTCCTTGAGCGAGGTGAACATCGGGATCACGGGCTGCTGGGTGTTGTGCAGGGCCAGGAAGCCGGGGGTGTCACCGCGCGGGCAGTACACCTTCGACGTGGCGAAGATCTGCTGGAAGTCCTCGGCGGGCATCTGGCCCGTGGTGAAGGCCCGCACCGCGTCGGCGAGTGACGGCGGAGACGGCTCCGGGTACAGGGGCGGCTGCTGGCCGTATCCGCCGACGCCGCCGGGCATCTGCTGCTGCGGCGGGACGTAACCCTGCTGCGCGCCCGCGCTCTGCTCGTAGCCGTACATGCCCGCAAGAGTAGTCAACGGCCCGGCCCCGAGTAGAGCCTCGTCACAGATGACCGATCGGGGTTGCTTCTTATTACCGACGGGTAGCATCATCGGAGCTACTTGTTGGTACGTGAACCAGTCGCGAGGAGTCAGTGCCTCGCCCGAGTCCTCACACGGGAGCCGTAGCCATGGGGCACTACAAGTCGAATCTCCGCGACATCGAGTTCAACCTCTTCGAAGTTCTCGGGCGGGACAAGCTCTACGGCACCGGCCCGTTCGAGGAGATGGACACCGACACGGCCAAGAGCGTCCTCGAGGAGCTGACCCGCCTCGCGGAGAACGAGCTGGCCGAGTCGTTCGCGGACGCCGACCGCAACCCGCCGGTCTTCGACCCCGAGACCAACACCGCCCCGGTGCCCGCGAGCTTCAAGAAGAGCTACAAGGCCTTCATGGACTCCGAGTACTGGCGTCTGGGCCTGCCCGAGGAGATCGGCGGCACCACCGCTCCCCCGTCCCTGATCTGGGCCTACGCGGAGCTGATCCTCGGCGCCAACCCGGCCGTGTGGATGTACTCCTCCGGCCCGGCGTTCGCCCGCATCCTCTTCGAGGAGGGCACCGAGGAGCAGCGGAAGCTCGCGCAGATCGCGGTCGAGAAGACCTGGGGCTCCACCATGGTCCTCACCGAGCCCGACGCGGGCTCCGACGTGGGCGCCGGCCGCACCAAGGCGGTCAAGCAGGAGGACGGCTCGTGGCACATCGAGGGCGTGAAGCGCTTCATCACCTCCGGTGAGCACGACATGGAGGAGAACATCCTCCACTACGTCCTCGCCCGCCCCGAGGGCGCCGGCGCCGGCACCAAGGGCCTGTCCCTCTTCCTCGTCCCGAAGTACCTCTTCGACTGGGAGACCGGCGAGCTGGGCGAGCGCAACGGCGTGTACGCCACCAACGTCGAGCACAAGATGGGCCTCAAGGCCTCCAACACCTGCGAGATGACCTTCGGCGACCGCCACCCCGCCAAGGGCTGGCTGATCGGCGACAAGCACGACGGCATCCGCCAGATGTTCCGCATCATCGAGTTCGCCCGCATGATGGTCGGCACGAAGGCGATCTCCACGCTCTCCACCGGCTACCTGAACGCGCTGGAGTACGCCAAGGAGCGCGTCCAGGGTCCGGACCTGGCGAACTTCATGGACAAGACCGCGCCCAAGGTCACCATCACGCACCACCCCGACGTCCGCCGCTCGCTGATGACGCAGAAGGCGTACGCGGAGGGCATGCGCGCCCTCGTCCTCCACACCGCCTCCGTCCAGGACACGATCGCGGTCAAGGAGGCCAACGGCGAGGACGCCTCCACCGAGCACGCGCTGAACGACCTGCTCCTGCCCATCGTCAAGGGCTACGGCTCCGAGAAGGGCTACGAGCAGCTCGCCCAGTCGCTGCAGACCTTCGGCGGCTCCGGCTTCCTGCAGGAGTACCCGATCGAGCAGTACATCCGCGACGCCAAGATCGACACCCTGTACGAGGGCACCACCGCCATCCAGGGCCAGGACTTCTTCTTCCGGAAGATCGTCCGCAACCAGGGCGCCGCGCTGAACTCGCTGGCCGAGGACATCAAGAAGTTCCTGGCCCTCGGCACCGGCGGCGAGGAGCTGGCCGGCGCCCGCGAGCACCTGGCCAAGGCGACCGTCGAGCTGGAGGCCATCGTCGGCCTGATGCTGACCGACCTCGCGGCCACCGAGCAGGACGTCAAGAACATCTACAAGGTGGGCCTGAACAGCACCCGTCTGCTGCTGGCCTCCGGTGACGTGATCGTCGGCCACCTGCTGCTCAGGGGCGCGGCGATCGCCGCCGAGAAGCTGGAGACCGCCTCCGCCAAGGACAGGGCGTTCTACCGGGGCAAGATCGCGGCGGCGAAGTTCTTCGCGGCCAACGTCCTGCCGGGCGTCACCCTGGCCCGCAAGGTCTCGGAGAACGTCGACCTCGACCTGATGGAGCTGGACGAGGCCGCCTTCTAGTCCGTCCGCGGGGGAGGGTCCGCCGGTCCTCCCGCGGGGCACGGTCCGGTCCTCCCGCAGGGGCCGGCGACCCGCACGCGGGGTTTTCCGGAAACTCCACACCGCCCTCACGAGGGCCCGTTCCCGATCACAGGGAACGGGCCCTCGTCCGTCGTTAAGGTGAACCCATGAGTACAAGCCAGCGCTTCGATCGCGGCCACACCGACGACCTCATGTCCTTCCTGGCGGCCGGACCGTCGCCGTACCACGCCGTGGCGAACGCCGCCGAGCGGCTGGAGAAGGCCGGCTTCCGCCAGGTCGCCGAGACGGACGCCTGGGACGGCACGTCCGGCGGCAAGTACGTGCTGCGCGGTGGGGCGATCGTGGCCTGGTACGTCCCCGAGGGCGCCGCGCCGCACACCCCCTTCCGCATCGTCGGCGCGCACACGGACTCCCCCAACCTGCGGGTGAAGCCGCAGCCCGACCTCGGCGCGCACGGCTGGCGCCAGGTCGCGGTGGAGATCTACGGCGGCCCGCTGCTGAACTCCTGGCTCGACCGCGACCTCGGCCTGGCCGGCCGGCTGACCCTGCGCGACGGCTCCACCCGCCTGGTGAACGTCGACCGGCCGCTGCTGCGGGTCCCGCAGCTCGCCATCCACCTCGACCGCTCGGTGTCCTCCGAGGGCCTCAAGCTCGACAAGCAGCGGCACCTGCAGCCGGTGTGGGGGCTGGGCGACGACATCGGCGAGCGCGACCTCGTCTCCTTCCTGGAGGAGGAGGCCGGCGTCCCGGCGGGTGAGGCGGCCGGCTGGGACCTGATGGTGCACTCCGTGGAGCCGCCGGCCTACCTCGGCCGGGACCGCGAACTGGTCGCGGGCCCGCGCATGGACAACCTGCTGTCGGTGCACGCCGCCACGGCCGCGCTCGCCGCGGTGGCCGGGGCCGAGCTGCCCTGCATCCCGGTGCTCGCCGCCTTCGACCACGAGGAGAACGGCTCCCAGTCCGACACCGGCGCCGACGGCCCGCTGCTCGGCAACGTGCTGGAGCGCTCGGTGTTCGCGCGCGGCGGGTCGTACGAGGACCGGGCGCGCGCCTTCGCGGGCACCGTCTGCCTGTCCTCCGACACCGGCCACGCCGTCCACCCCAACTACGCCGAGCGGCACGACCCCACGCACCACCCGCGTGCGGGCGGCGGCCCCATCCTCAAGGTCAACGTCAACAACCGCTATGCCACGGACGGTTCGGGCCGGGCGGTCTGGGCGGCGGCCTGCGAGAAGGCCGGCGTGCCCTTCCAGTCCTTCGTCTCCCACAACTCCATGCCGTGCGGCACGACCATCGGCCCGATCACCGCGGCCCGGCACGGCATCCAGACCGTCGACATCGGCGTGGCGATCCTGTCCATGCACAGCGCCCGCGAACTGTGCGCGGCCGACGACCCGTTCCTCTTGGCCAACGCGCTGGCGGCGTTCCTCGAGGGCTGACCGGCGGCCCATGAGGAATCGCTTCAGCATGGTCGCCGGATGTCCGGGTACCCGACGGGGACCGGAAGGGACCGGAACAGGCCGGAACCACCGGACCTGACACCGGACAGGAGGCAACACTCATGGGCCTCGGCGGATGCATAGTCCTCATCGCGGTGGGAGCCATTCTCACGTTCGCGACCGACTGGCACATGCAGGGCGTCAACCTCGACCTCGTCGGCATCATCCTGATGATCGTCGGCCTGATCGGCGTGGTGACGTTCAGCAGCATCGCGCGGCGACGCCGCGTCATGGTGCCGCCCACGACGGCCGTGGTCGAGGAGGAGCGGCACCACCACGCCCGCGACGGCTACACCGACGGCTACGGCGTGTGAGCGGACGCCGATCAGGCGTCCAGCCCCGCCAGCACGAGCGGCAGCCGGTCCGCCCCGCCCGCGGTGAGGCGGACCGGGACGCCCCAGTCCTGCTGGTGCACATGACAGGCTGGGTATTCGTTCGCCGGGTCGTCGTCGCACGAGGCGGCCATCGCGGAGACGTGCAGCACGCCCTCCGCCACCGCGGGGTTCAGCTCCAGGGCGCGTGAGAGGTCCGTCCCCGCGCCCTCGCCCTTCAGCAGCAGCTCCGGCGGCGTGGAGGAGACCAGCAGCCGCGTCGACGGGCCGTACCGCGTGTCCAGTTTCTGGCCCGCCGGGGCCTCGAAGATCACGTCCAGCCGGAGCGAGCCGGGGGCCACCTCGGTCGCCGCCCGCTGGGTACGGTGGGCGACCGACTCCACACGCACCGCCTCCTCCGGCAGCCGCAGCCGGGTCAGCCGGTGCCGGGCCGACTCCACGACCACGATGTCCTCGCCGACGAGCACCGCGCCACTGGGCTCGCGCAGATCGGTGGCCAGCGTCGTCACTTCACCGGTGGCCGGGTCGTAGCGGCGCAGGGCGTGGTTGTAGGTGTCGGACACGGCGACCGAGCCGTCCGGCAGGGCCGTGACGCCCAACGGGTGCTGCAACAGCGCCTGTCCGGCCGCCCCGTCCCGGTGCCCGAAGTCGAACAGACCGGTGCCGACGGCCGTGTGCACGGAGCCGTCGGGATCCACCCAGCGCAGCGCGGAGGTCTCCGAGTCGGCGAGCCACAGCCGTTCGGGCGTGGCCGCGAGGCCGGACGGCTGCGCGAACCACGCCTCGGCACCCGGCCCGTCGACGAGCCCCTCGTTGGTGGTGCCCGCGGTGACGCCGACCGTCCCCTCGGCCGGGTCGTACGCCCACAGCTGGTGCACCCCCGCCATGGCGATCCACACCCTGTCGTTCCACCAGGCCACGTCCCAGGGGGACGACAGCTTCACCTCACCGCCGGGGCCGGACGTGGCCTCGCCCTGCATCCACTGGTACCCGGTGCCGGCCAGGGTCGTGGTCCGTCCCGTCTCCGGGTCGAAGCGCCGCAGGGCGTGGTTCACCGTGTCCGCGACGACGACGGTGCCGTCCGGCAGCAGCGCGAGCCCCTGCGGCTCCTGGAACCGGGCCCGGCCCGGGGCGCCGTCGGTCAGCCCCCGGCCGCCCTGGCCGATCCGCCGGACGACCGTCTCCCCGTCCGCCTCCAGCTCCACCAGCTGATGCCGGGTCGTGTCACTGACCAGGAAGTTCCCGCTCGGCAGCAGCAGCGCCCGCCCCGGGAAGCGCAGGGTGGTCGGCTCCGGCTCGGGTGCCACGTACGGCCCGTCGCCCCGCCGCAGGGTGCCCTTCGCCGCATGCTCGGCCTCCAGCTCCTCCACCAGCCGCTCGATGGCGTGCGCGTGCCCCTCGCCGGCGTGCTGCGCGACGACGTACCCCTCCGGGTCGATCACCACCAGCGTCGGCCAGGCCCGCACCGCGTACTGCTTCCAGGTGGCCAGCTCCGGGTCGTCGAGCACCGGGTGCTCCACCCCGTACCGCTCCACGGCGTCGACCACCGCCTGGTGCTCCGCCTCGTGCACGAACTTGGGCGAGTGCACCCCGATGATCACCACCGTGTCCCGGTGCTTCTCCTCCAGCTCCCGCAGCTCGTCGAGGACGTGCAGGCAGTTCACGCAACAAAAGGTCCAGAAATCCAGGACGACGATGCGACCCCGCAGGTCGGCGAGGGTGTACTGCCGGCCACCGGTGTTCAGCCAGCCGCCCCTGCCGGTCAGCTCGGGGGCGCGGACACGTGCGCGCTTTGCCATGCGTCAAGCCAACCACACGGCTCCGGACGCGGTTCTCCGGGGACGCGTGAGCACGACGTTCCCCACGGCTCAGCCCGTCGGCCTACCGGCGGCGTTCCGGAGCGGCCGCCGGGGAAGCGGTGAGGGCATGAGATTCCTCGTGCGCGACCGGATCCTCGGCATCGGTGACGACTACTGGATCGAGGACGAGCAGGGCCGCAAGGTCTTCCTCGTCGACGGCAAGGCGATGCGGCTGCGGGACACCTTCGAGCTGAAGGACGCCCAGGGCCGGATCCTGATCGACATCCACCAGAAGATGTTCGCCCTGCGGGACACCATGGTGATCGAGCGGGGCGGTGAGGCCCTGGCGAAGATCCGCCGCAAGCGGCTGTCGCTGCTGCGCAACCACTACCGGGTGTCCCTGGTGGACGGCACCGAACTCGACGTCAGCGGCAAGATCCTCGACCGCGAGTTCGCCGTCGAGTACGACGGCGAACTGCTGGCGGTGATCTCGCGGCGGTGGCTCACCGTCGTGGAGACGTACGGGGTCGACGTCGTACGGGAGGACATGGACCCGGCGCTGGTGATCGCGGTGGCGGTGTGCGTGATCCACCTGGCGGAGAAGGAGCGGGACGACGACTAGTGCCGTCCCGGCGCCCGTCCGGCGCCCGCGGATCAGGCGGGTGCCGGGGACCGGCCGGCTACCGGCCGCCGGCCCGGCGGCGCGGTGGTTCCAGGCCCAGCACGCGGTCCTTCAGGGCCGGGAACTGCTCCCGGGTCGTGGCGACCTTCCCGGAGTCGAGGTCCACGGTGAGGACCTCCTCCCCGGCGCCGGCCTCGGCCAGCACCTCGCCCCAGGGATCCACCACGATCGAGTGACCCGCCTGCGGAACCCCCGCGTGCGTCCCGGCCGTTCCACAGGCGAGCACGAAGGCCTGGTCCTCCACCGCCCTCGCCCGGGCCAGCAGCGTCCAGTGCGCGCGGCGGCGTTCGGGCCAGCCCGCCGGGACCACCAGCGTCTCGGCCCCGGCGTCGACGAGCCCGCGGAAGAGTTCGGGGAAGCGGAGGTCGTAGCAGGTGGCCAGGCCCAGGGTCGTCTCGGGCAGACGCACCGTCACCAGTTCGCTGCCCGCGCCCATCAGCACGGCCTCGCCCTTGTCGAAGCCGAAGCGGTGGATCTTGCGGTAGGCGGCGGCGAGTTCTCCGGAGGGGGTGAACAGCAGGGATGTGTTGTAGAGCGGGCCGTCGGGATCGCGCTCGGGGATCGAGCCGGCGTGCAGCCACACGCCCGCGTCGCTCGCCGCCTTGGCCATCGCCTCGTACGTCGGCCCTTCGAGCGGTTCGGCCCGGCCCGAGAACTCCTCGAAGGCGAAGGCCCCGGTGGTCCATAGCTCCGGCAGGACCACGAGATCGGCTCCGGCCTGTTCTCGTACCAGCGCGGCCACCCGTTCACGACGCGATTCGATCGATTCGTCCTCGTTTACGTCGATCTGGATCAGCGAGGCGCGCACACTACCACCGTCCTGACATTCGAGTCGTCCTCACGGGCCTACGATCGTCACACGAAAGCACTGCCGGGGTGCCTCACAGCAGCGTAACTTGGGGGTCCCCTGCTCGAAGCGGAGCGGAGAGCCCGGGGGAGCTCGAAGACACCCGCCGACAGCAGCCACCTCTGCCTGGCAACGCCGCCACCATCAGCCCGTGTACCGACCGCCGAGGGGTCCCGTTCCGTGAGTCTGCATCCCACCCTCCAGCCCTACGCCGACGCCTGGACCCATTCCGTCGAAGCGATATCCGAGCTGGTGCAGCCGCTCGTGGAGGGCGAGTGGAACCGGCGGACACCGTGCCCGGGCTGGTCGGTCCGCGACCTGGTCTCCCACGTCATCGGCATGGACTGCGAGATGCTCGGCGACCCCCGCCCCATCCACTCGCTCCCGCGCGACCTGTTCCACGTCGCCAGCGAGCACCAGCGCTACATGGAGATGCAGGTCGACGTCCGCCGCCATCACACGGCGCCGGAGATGACCTCCGAGCTGGAGTACACGATCATCCGCCGCAACCGCCAGTTGCGGAACGAGTCCCGAGACCCCGGCACCAAGATCCGCGGGCCGCTCGGCACGGAGATCACCCTCGAAGAGGCGATGCGCTACCGCGCGTTCGACATCTGGGTGCACGAGCAGGACCTGCGCGCCGCCCTCGGCCGCCCCGGCGGGCTGGACGCTCCCGGTGCGCTGGTCGCCCGTGACTATCTGCTGGGCGAGCTGCCCGACGTGGTCGCGGTGAAGGCCGACGCCCCGCGCAGCTCGGCGATCGTCTTCGACGTGCACGGGCCGGTGGAGTTCCTGCGCACGATCCGCGTGGACATCCAGGGCCGCGGCACGCTGGAGACCGCGCCCGCCCTCGGCCCGGCCGCGACCCTCACCCTCGACTGGGAGACGTACGTCCGGCTGGCCTGCGGCCGGGTCGCTCCGGAGGCGGTGGCGGACCGGGTGAAGGCGGAGGGCGACCCGGATCTGACGGAGGCGATCCTGCGGAACTTCAGGGTGACGCAGTAGGGGACTTCTCCTGAGGTCACCCCGAAGCGGGGGCCCGGGGGCTGCCCGCTCCCGGGAACACCGGCAGCGGGTGCCCTACGCGGGAACGTGCACCGTCTCCACCCGGCTCGCCACCAGCCGCTCCCGCTCCCTGAGCGCCGCCCTCGCGCGCAGCCGCAGGATCTGGCTCACGCCCAGCGCCTGGAGCACGAACACCGCCGAGAAGGCGATCGTGTAGTCGTCTCCGGTGGCGTCCAGGAGCACGCCGATCGCGAACAGGGTCGTCATCGAGGCGACGAAACCGCCCATGTTGGTGATTCCGGATGCCGTGCCCTGACGCTCCGGCGGGTTCGCGGGCCGGGCGAAGTCGAATCCGAGCATGGAGGCCGGCCCGCACGCCCCGAGCACCGTGCACAGCGCGACGAGCAGCCACATCGGCGCCCGTTCACCGGGGTACGCCAGCGTCGCGGCCCACATGCCGGCCGTGGCCGTCACCGTGCCGAGCGCGAGCGGCAGCCGGGCCGCGTGGTGCCGGGCGACGACCTGGCCGTAGACGAGGCCGACGACCATGTTGGACAGGACGACCAGCGTGAGCAGTTCGCCGGCACTCGCGCGGGACAGCCCCTGCGCCTGCACCAGGAACGGCAGCCCCCACAGGAGCAGGAACACCATCGCCGGGAACTGCGTGGTGAAGTGCACCCAGAGCCCGAGCCGGGTCCCCGGCTCCCGCCAGGCCGCGGCGATCTGCCTGCGCACATAGGCGGCGCCGTGGTGCGCCGGCGGCGCCGGTTCGTGGCCCTCGGGGTGGTCCCTGAGGAAGAGGAGCAGCAGGACCAGCACCGTCACGCCGGCCAGCGCGCTGCCGGCGAAGGCGGCGGTCCAGCCCAGGGAGTGCAGCAGCCGGGCCAGCACCAGCGTGGACACCAGGTTGCCGGCCATGCCGACCAGCCCGGCGAGCTGGGCGACCAGCGGCCCGCGCCGGGCGGGGAACCAGCGGGTGCCCAGCCGCAGCACGCTGATGAACGTCATGGCGTCGCCGCAGCCGAGCAGCGCGCGCGAGGCGAGCGCCGTGCCGTACGACGTGGAGAAGGCGAAGCCGAGCTGTCCGACCGTGAACAGCACGACGCCGAGGCCGAGCACCCTCTTGGTGCCGAGCCGGTCGACCAGCAGGCCGACGGGTATCTGCATGCCCGCGTAGACGAGGAGCTGGAGGATCGAGAAGGTGGACAGCGCCGAGGCGTTCACGTGGAAGCGGACGGCGGCGTCGAGGCCGGCGACCCCCAGCGAGGTACGGAAGATGACGGCGACGAAGTAGACGGCGACGCCGATGCCCCAGACGGCGACGGCCCGCCGGCCGCCGGGCGGGTCTCCCGGCAGGGAGACGGACGAGGAGCTCATCGCACCTCTCCCCGGGCCAGGTGGGAGAACCAGCCGACGTGGCGGTGGACGACCTCGACGGCCGCATCCGCGTCTCCGGAGCGCAGCGCGTCGAGGATCTCCTCGTGCTCGGCGAGCGTCTTGGCGATCCGGTCGGGGTGGGAGTGCATGACGGCGACGCCCATCCGCAACTGGCGGTCGCGCAGTTGGTCGTAGAGCCGGGAGAGGATCTCGTTGCCGCCACTGCGGACGATCTCGGCGTGGAAGCAGCGGTCGGTGACGGCGGCCTCGGCGAAGTCACCCGCCGCGGCCTGCCGCTTCTGCCGGTCGAGCAGTTCCTGAAGCCGTTCGAGCAGAGCGGGCGGCGCGGGTACGGCCTTGCGCGCGGCGTGCTCCTCGACCAGCAGCCGGGTCTCGACGACGTCGGCGATCTCCTGCGCGGAGACCGGGAGAACGAGGGCTCCCTTTTTCGGGTAGAGCTTGATGAGCCCCTCGACCTCCAGCCGCAGCAGCGCCTCGCGCACCGGTGTGCGCGAGACCCCGACGGCCTCGGCCAGCTCTCCCTCGGTGAGCAGCGTCCCGCCCTCGTAACGGCGGTCCAGGACCCCTTGTTTGACGTGGGTGTAGACGCGGTCGGCGGCGGGAGGTTGTTTGACGGCCAGGCTCATGCCCACAGCATAGATACAACACGTACGCATGCCCCCGTCCGTCCACGATGCGGACCGGGCCGGAAGTCATTCCCAGCGCGCGCACAACCATCTGTGCTAGTTACGAGTCACACAGGTGCGGCCCCACTTTCTTCGTGGCATTCAACTCGGCCGCACCGCAGGGGCATTCGACGTAATCGGGGTACCTCACTTGAAAACCGGCATCCAGGGCTTCCGTATCCGCAGAGCCGCAGCCGTCGCCGTCACCACCGGCGCCGTGCTCGCCACCGGGGCCCTCACCGCGGCGCCCGCGCAGGCCGTGACCGCGCCCTCGATCGTGGCCAAGGGCGGCTACGCGATGAACAACGCGACCGGTACGACGCTGTACACCAAGGCCGCGGACTACAGGCGTTCCACCGGTTCCACCACGAAGATCATGACCGCGAAGGTCGTGCTCGCGCAGCCGAACCTGAACCTCGACGCCAAGGTCACCATCCAGAAGGCGTACAGCGACTATGTCGTGGCGAACAACGCCTCCCAGGCCCACCTGATCGTGGGCGACAAGGTCACCGTCCGCCAGCTGCTGTACGGGCTGATGCTGCCGTCGGGCTGCGACGCCGCGTACGCGCTGGCCGACAAGTTCGGCTCGGGCACGACCCGGGCGGCGCGCGTGAAGTCGTTCATCGGCAAGATGAACAGCGCCGCGAGCGCGCTCAGCCTGAAGAACACGCACTTCGATTCGTTCGACGGCATCGGCAACGGGTCCAACTACTCGACGCCGCGCGACCTGACGAAGATCGCGAGCAGCGCGATGAAGAACTCCACGTTCCGCACGGTCGTGAAGACGAAGGCGTACACGGCCAAGACCATCACCAAGACGGGCAGCACCCGCACGATGGCGACGTGGACGAACACCAACTCGCTGCTGAGCAGCTACAGCGGCGCCATCGGCGTGAAGACCGGCTCCGGCCCCGAGGCGGGCGCCTGCCTGGTCTTCGCCGCCACCCGCAACGGCAAGACCGTCATCGGCACGGTTCTGGCGTCGACCACGTACGCGCAGCGCGCGACGGACTCGACCAAGATCCTGAACTACGGCTTCGCCAAGCTGGGCTGACGCCGGAGCACCCGCGACGCACAAGGGAACGGGCCCGCCGCACTCGCGGCGGGCCCGTTCCCTGTCGCTCGCTAGGCCCAGCTGATCAGGCGCTTGGGCTGTTCCAGGATCGCCGCGGTGTCCGCGAGGACCTTTGAGCCCAGCTCGCCGTCGACCAGGCGGTGGTCGAAGCTCAGCGCCAGGGTGGTGACCTGACGTGGCTTCACCTTGCCCTTGTGGACCCACGGCTGGAGCTTGATCGCGCCGACCGCGAGGATCGCGGACTCGCCGGGGTTGAGGATCGGCGTGCCGGTGTCGACGCCGAAGACGCCGACGTTGGTGATGGTGATCGTGCCGCCCTGCATCGCGGCCGGGGAGGTCTTGCCCTCCCGTGCCGTGGACACCAGCTCACCGAGCGACTCGGCCAGCTGCGGCAGGGTCTGGGCGTGCGCGTCCTTGATGTTCGGCACGATCAGACCGCGCGGCGTGGCTGCCGCGATGCCCAGGTTGACGTAGTGCTTCTGCACGATCTCCTGGTTGGCCTCGTCCCAGGACGCGTTGACCTCCGGGTTGCGCTTGATCGCGACCAGGAGGGCCTTGGCGATGAGCAGCAGCGGGTTCACCCGCAGGCCCGCGAACTCCTTGTCCTGCTTCAGCTCCTCGACCAGGCGCATCGTCCGGGTCACGTCCACCGTCACGAACTCCGTGACGTGCGGCGCCGTGAAGGCCGAGCCGATCATGGCCGCCGCGGTGGCCTTGCGGACGCCCTTGACCGGGATGCGGGTCTCGCGCGCACCGTCGTACGTCACCGCCGGCGCGGGGACGGCCGGGGCCGGTACGGCGGCCGCGGGGGCCTGCGGCGCCGGCTCGGCCCGCGGCGGGGCCGGGACCGCCGCCACCGCCGCGTGCACGTCCTCGCGCGTGATGATGCCGTCCGGGCCGGACGGGACCACCGTGGCCAGGTCCACGCCGAGGTCCTTGGCGAGCTTGCGCACCGGCGGCTTGGCCAGCGGGCGGGGCCCGGCGGCCGGCGCGGCCGCGCCGTGCCCGTTCAGCTCGGCCTGGACCGCAGCCGCGGCGGCGGCCGCCGCGGACTCGGGGCCCTTGCGGGGGCGGCGCTTCGTCGAGGACGTCGCGACGCCGTAGCCGACCAGCACCGGCTGGCGGCCTTCCGGCTTGGGCTCCTCCGCCGTCTGCTCGGCCGGGGCCGGGGCCTCGGCGACGACCGGGGTTTCCGCGGCGGCCGGGACCTCTGCGGGAGCGCCGCCCGCCACGTCCACCGCGATGATGGCCGTGCCCACGTCCACCGTGGTGCCCTCGGGGAAGTGCAGCGCGCGGACCACGCCGTCGTAGGGGATGGGAAGCTCGACGGCCGCCTTGGCCGTCTCCACCTCGCACACCGCCTGACCGTCCGTGACCGTGTCACCGGGCTGGACGTACCACTTGAGGATCTCCGCCTCGGTGAGCCCCTCGCCCACGTCCGGCATCTTGAACTCGCGCACGGACGCTTCCGTCATCGTCGTCACGACCCTCTCCTCAGTACGCCAGCGAGCGGTCGACGGCGTCGAGCACGCGGTCCAGGTTCGGCAGGTACTCCTCCTCCAGCCGCGCCGGCGGATACGGCGCGTGGTAGCCGCCGACCCGCAGCACCGGGGCCTCCAGGTGGTAGAAGCACCGCTCGGTGATCCGGGCGGCGATCTCCGCGCCCGAGCCGAAGAACACCGGCGCCTCGTGGACGACGACCAGGCGGCGGGTCTTCTCCACCGAGGCCTGGATCGAGTCGAAGTCGAGCGGGGAGACCGAGCGCAGGTCCAGGACCTCCAGGGCCTTGCCCTCCTCGGCGGCCGCGTCCGCGACCTCCTGGCAGAGCTTCACCATCGGGCCGTAGGCGGCGAGGGTGAGGTCCGTGCCCTCACGGACCACGCGCGCCTTGTGCAGGGGGCCGGGGATGGCCTCCGTGGCGACCTCGGCCTTGTCCCAGTAGCGCCGCTTCGGCTCGAAGAAGATCACCGGGTCGTCGCTCTGGATGGCCTGCTGCATCATCCAGTACGCGTCCGACGCGTTCGACGGGGAGACGATCTTCAGACCCGCCACGTGCGCGAAGAGCGACTCGGGGGACTCCGAGTGGTGCTCGACCGCGCCGATGCCGCCGCCGTAGGGGATGCGGACGACCACGGGCAGCTTGACCTTGCCCAGCGAGCGGGCGTGCATCTTCGCGAGTTGCGTGACGATCTGGTCGTACGCCGGGAAGACGAAGCCGTCGAACTGGATCTCCACCACCGGGCGGTAGCCGCGCAGGGCGAGGCCGATCGCGGTGCCGACGATGCCGGACTCCGCGAGCGGGGTGTCGATGACGCGGCTCTCGCCGAAGTCCTTCTGCAGGCCGTCCGTCACCCGGAACACGCCGCCCAGCTTGCCGACGTCCTCGCCCATGATCAGGACCTTGGGGTCCGACTCCAGGGCACGGCGCAGCGACTCGTTGATCGCCTTGGCCAGGGCCATCTTCTCCGCTGCCATGATCAGACCCCCTCTGCGTCCGCGAACGACGCCTGGTAGGCGGCGAACTGGGCGCGCTCCTCGTCGACGAGCGCGTGCCCGTCCGCGTACACGTTCTCGAAGATGGCGAAGTGGTCCGGGTCGGGCATGGCGCGGACCGCTTCGCGCACTCGCTTGCCCAACGCCTCGCTCTCGGCCTCCAGTTCCGCGAAGAATCCCTCGTCCGCGTGGTTTGCGGCCTCCAGGTAGCGGCGCAGGCGCAGGATCGGGTCCTTCGCCTCCCAGGCCACCCGCTCGTCGTCGTGGCGGTAGCGGGTGGGGTCGTCCGAGGTGGTGTGGGCGCCCATCCGGTAGGTGTACGCCTCGACCAGGGTGGGGCCCTCGCCGCCGCGGGCGCGCTCCAGCGCCCACTTGGTGACGGCCAGGCAGGCCAGCACGTCGTTGCCGTCGACGCGGACGCCGGGGAAGCCGAAGCCCTGCGCGCGCTGGTAGAGCGGCACGCGGGTCTGCTTCTCGGTCGGCTCGGAGATCGCCCACTGGTTGTTCTGGCAGAAGAACACCACCGGGGCGTTGTAGACCGCGGAGAAGGTGAAGGACTCCGCCACGTCGCCCTGGCTGGAGGCGCCGTCGCCGAAGTAGGCGATGACCGCGGAGTCCGCGCCGTCCTTGGCGATGCCCATCGCGTAGCCCGTGGCGTGCAGCGTCTGGGAGCCGATGACGATCGTGTAGAGCTGGAAGTTGTTGCTGTTGGGGTCCCAGCCGCCGTTGTTCACACCCCGGAACATGCCGAGCAGGTTGGTCGGGTCGACCCCGCGGCACCAGGCGACGCCGTGCTCGCGGTAGGTCGGGAAGACGTAGTCGTCCTCGCGAGTGGCCCGGCCGGAGCCGATCTGCGCGGCCTCCTGGCCCAGCAGCGAGGCCCACAGGCCCAGCTCGCCCTGGCGCTGCAACGCGGTGGCCTCGGCGTCGAAGCGGCGGGTGAGCACCATGTCGCGGTACAGGCCGCGGAGCTCATCGGGGGTGATACCGGCGACGTACTTGTCGTACTCGGCGTTCTTGACGCGCTTCCCCTCGGGGGTCAGCAGCTGCACGAGCTCGGGGTCGGCGCTCTTCCGCGCGCCCCCGCGACTTTTGGTGCCGGTGGTGCCGGCCTTGCTTCCGGCGCTGCGTCGCGATGTGCGCGCGGCAGTGCTCTCCACGGTCACGTGTGCTCCTCCGTCGGTCCGGCCCCCGGGGTTGCCGGTCGGCCTGGGGGTCTCCCCTTGCTCGTCGAGAGCCCGGGGAGGCTCGCCTGGTCCGACCACCGGGCACGGGGTGGGTGCCACTCGACCGGGAACAGGCGTGACAGGTGCCCCGGCGAGCGCCCTGCAACAGTCACGTTACCCAGTGCTCCACATTTCTGTGAAACCCCTCCTGACCTGCGTTTTTCCTTGGATTTCCAAGTATTTTCACTAGGAAGTCCAAGTACCTCGCCGGTCTTCGGGACAGCCGCTGGTCACAGCCTTGCAGGGGGCCGGAACACCGGCACGTTATCCCGGTCACCCCGGCGACGGGAAGGGTTCAGCGGACCGCCGGAAATGCTCCTGCCGGGGGACGACTCCGCGTAGTCGGCGGGGTGCGCACCGGCGTCGGGGGGAGGACGGCACACGACCTGTAGTGACCGAAAGCGACTACCGGAGACTGCCTGTGACAACGCCCAGCTCACGGCCTCGCCCGGTGCCCTAGCATCTGGCGCGTGCCGCGCCCTTGTGTACCACCCCCCGTACCCCTCGCGCCCCCTCTGAGCGCCCTGCTGCGCCAGTACACCGCCGGTTCCGCCCTCACCTGCGAACCCGTCGACCAGGGCCTGCTCAACCGCGGCTACCGGCTGTGCACGACCCGCGGCCGCTACTTCCTCAAGCACCACTTCGATCCGGACACCGCCGACCCCGCGGCCATCGCCCGCCAGCACCGCGCCACCCAGCGCCTGGCCGATCTCGGCGTCCCGGTGGCGCCCCCGCTCACCGGCCGGGACGGGCGCACGGTCGCCGTCGTCGGCGGCCACGCGTACGCCCTGCACCCCTGGGTCGAGGGCCGGCACCGCCACGGCGGCCAGCTCACCACCGGGCAGTGCGCGCGCCTCGGGGCGCTGCTGGGAGCCGTGCACGCCTGCCTGGAGCGCGTGATGCCGCCGAAGGGGCGCACCCGCCCGGCCACCGGCCCCCACCCCGTGGAGAGCGCCGACCCCGACGACACCTTCGCCCTGATCGACGACCTGCTCGCCCACGTGAGCCGCCGGCGCCCCCTCGACGCCTTCGACGAGCTGGCCAGGTACCGGCTCCTGGAGCGGCGGGCGCTGCTGGAGCAGCACACGGACCGGCGTCCGCCGCCCGGCGGCCCGGTGGGCTGGGTGCACGGGGACTTCCACCCGTTCAACCTGCTCTACCGGGGGGACGCGCCCGCGGCGATCGTCGACTGGGACCGGCTCGGGGTGCAGCCCCGCGCGGAGGAGGCCGTACGGGCGGCCGCGATCTTCTTCCTCCGGCCCGCCGGGACCCTCGACCTGCCGAAGGTCAGGGCGTACGCGCGCGCGTACCGGCGGGCGGCCGGGGCGGCGCCCTCCGAGCTCGCCGCCGCGGTGCACCGGGTGTGGTGGGAGCGCCTGAACGACTTCTGGATGCTGCGCTGGCACTACGAACGCAGCGACACCCGCGCGGACCCGCAGTTCCCGGCCGCCTCGGCCCTCGTGGTGTGGTGGACGCGGGAGTACGACGCGGTGTGCGGGGCGTTCGCGGAGTGATCCGGCTCAGGCGCGTCCGGCGTGCCGACGGCGTCCGGGACGCGCGCGTGCGGCCCGAGGGGGCTCCACGCGCGCGTGGCGGACGGTCAGTTGGTCCCGCCGCCGGTGGTGAGGTCCCCCGTGGTCGTACCGGGGGTGCCTCCGCTGGTGTCGCCGGTGGTGGTGCCGGTCGTCGTGCCGCCGGTCGTCGTACCGCCGTCCGTCGTGCCGCCGGTCGTGCTCCCCGACGCCGGGGGGCTGGACTGCGGGGCGGAGCTGGCGGGGTTCGACGGCTGGCCGGACTGCTGGTCCGGCGCGGACTGCGAGGGCGTGTACGAGGGCTGGCTGGACGGGGTCCAGTCCCCTCCGGAGCCTCCCGACCCGCTGCCGCTGTCCGTCGACGTGTCCGTCGGCCGGTCCGTGGTCGAGTCGCTCGGCGTGGAGCTGGACTTGGGGTCCTTGGTGGCGTGCGTGCTCGTCGGCGACTTGGTGGTGCCGCCGCCTCCTCCGCCGCCGCTGCCCTGGTTGTTCAGCGCCAGCGCGACGCCCGCCGCGACGGCGATCACCGCGAGCGCGGCGAGGATCCACAGCTTGCCGCGGCCGCTGCCCCGGTTGCCGTGCCCCTCGAAGCCGCCGTCGTCACCACCGCCGTACCCGCCCGGCAGGATCGGCTGCGGGATCTGCGCGGTGCCGGAGCCGGAGTCCGCGGGGTGCGGCATCACGGTCGTGCCGGCGAAGCCCGCCGCCGGGGTGTGCCGACCCTCGTGCGCCCCCACCGGGCCGGTGTTCCAGGTGCCGGTGTGGCCGCCGTGGTCGTAGAGCATCTGCAGCCCGTACTGGACCAGCCCGCGCATCTCCTCCGCCGTCTGGAAACGGTCGTCGGGCTCCTTGGCGAGCGAGCGCATGACAAGGCCGTCCAGCTCCGGCGGGCACGTGCCCTCCGAGGTCCGCGACGGCGGCACCGGGATGTCCTGGACGTGCTGGTACACCACCGACAGCGGGGTCTCACCGGTGAACGGGGGGCGCAGCGCGAGCAGTTCGTAGAGCAGGCAGCCCGTCGCGTACAGGTCGGAGCGGTGGTCCACGGCCTTGCCGAGGGCCTGCTCCGGCGACAGGTACTGCGGGGTGCCCATCACCATGCCGGTCTGCGTCATCGTCGTGGACGCCCCGTGCAGGGCGCGGGCGATGCCGAAGTCCATCACCTTCACGGCGCCGTTGTCGGTGATGATCACGTTGGCCGGCTTGATATCGCGGTGCACGATGCCGTGCTGGTGCGAGTAGGCCAGCGCCTCCAGGACGCCCGAGACGATGATCAGGGCCTGCTCCGGGCCCGGTGCCTCGGCGTTGAGCAGCAGGTCGCGGATGGTGCGGCCCTCGACCAGCTCCATCACGATGTACGGCACGGCCTGGCCGTTCGCCTGGTCCTCGCCGGAGTCGTACACGGCGACGATCGCGTGGTGGTTGAGGCCGGCCACCGACTGGGCCTCGCGGGTGAAGCGGGCCTTGGAGACCGGGTCCTCGGCGAGGTCGGCGCGCAGCAGCTTCACGGCCACGGTGCGTCCGAGGCGCACGTCCTCGGCGGCGAACACCTCGGCCATGCCGCCCCGGCCGAGTCTGCGGGTCAGCCGGTACCGGCCGTCGCCGACCAGGCCGCCGTTGCCCCACATCTCCGGCGCCTCTGACATGCCGCCGCCGGACGCCTCGGGGTCGGACGGGCCCTGGGCGCGCTGCGTCTGTGCCATCAGTCCTCGCCGTCGTTTCTGCCCGCGGTGCGCGCGGTGTTGTTACGGTCTCCGTCGGCCACGCTACAGGTTCGGCGCAAGCCGCCGGTCCAGAAGCGTCGCGGGAACCGGCCCGAGACGGACCGGCCATGAAACCCCGTGCGGGTGCGGTCGTGCAAATTGCGTGTACCAGTGGGACGCCAGCTGTAACGCTTGCGCGACGCTTCTTTCGCGTACGGTCACGGAACGGGCACCGAGCTTGACGTGTCCGTGCCCTGGGGCAGACTTGGCCGGGAATAGCACTTTCGATCACCGGATCCGGTCGACGGACAGCCGAACGCGGGAGCACAGCATCCGCTGCCGCCGCGCCTATGGGGGACGCAGAACATGAGCCAGGACGGCGCACAGAGCCGGTTCGCGGGGCGGGCACTGGCCGGCGGCCGCTACCAGCTGCGCGACTTGCTCGGTGAGGGCGGCATGGCCTCGGTGCATCTCGCCTACGACTCCGTGCTCGACCGCCAGGTGGCCATCAAGACGCTCCACACCGAGCTGGGCCGGGAGCAGGCGTTCCGGGAGCGGTTCCGCCGCGAGGCCCAGTCAGTGGCGAAACTCACGCACACGAACATCGTCTCGGTCTTCGACACCGGCGAGGACGAGCTCGACGGCACCACGATGCCGTACATCGTCATGGAGTACGTCGAGGGACGGCCGCTGGGCTCGGTGCTCGACGAGGACGTCCGCCGGCAGGGCGCCATGCCCGCCGACAAGGCCCTGAAGATCACCGCGGACGTGCTCGCCGCGCTGGAGATCAGCCACGAGATGGGCCTGGTCCACCGCGACATCAAGCCGGGCAACGTGATGATGACCAAGCGCGGCGTGGTCAAGGTGATGGACTTCGGCATCGCCCGCGCCATGCAGTCGGGCGTCACCTCCATGACGCAGACCGGCATGGTCGTCGGCACCCCGCAGTACCTGTCGCCGGAGCAGGCCCTCGGCCGGGGCGTGGACGCGCGGTCCGACCTGTACTCCGTCGGCATCATGCTCTTCCAGCTGGTCACCGGACGCCTGCCGTTCGACGCCGACTCGCCGCTGGCCATCGCCTACGCGCATGTGCAGGAGGAGCCGGTGGCGCCCTCCTCGATCAACCGCTCCCTGCCGCCGGCGGTGGACGCGCTGGTCGCCCGCGCGCTGAAGAAGAACCCGAACGAGCGCTTCCCCAACGCCGAGACCATGCGCGACGAGTGCCTGCGCGTGGCGTCCTCCGTCCAGGCGGCCCCGCCGAGCATCGTCCCCGGCGTCCAGACCTCCAGCGGCGCGGGCGTCGGCTCGGCGGTGTTCCCGCCGGTCGACCAGGCGAACCCGGCGCCCTCGGGCAACGTCCAGACGCCGTACCAGCCGGTCCCGAACCCGTACGGCAACCCGGTCCCCTCCGGGCCGTCCCCGGCGTACGGCTATCCGCAGCAGGGCGGCTACCAGACGCCCGCCCCGTCGCCGTACGCGCACCAGCAGGCCTCGACCCCGCCGCCGTACACGATGTCTCCGCAGACCACGCCCATGGGAGGCGGCCCGGGCAGCCGGAGCGGCCGGCCGGTGGTCATCGGCTCGGTCGCCGTCGCCGGCATCGCCGTCCTCGGCCTGATCCTGGCCCTGGTGCTGCACAACAAGGGCGACGACAACGGCGGCACCGCCCGCTCGAGCGGCAGCGCGAGCGCCTCGGCGTCCAAGGCGGCGGGCTACCGCGGGCCGGACCCGTCCAGGACGATCGACAGCAGCGAGTGCACGGAACCGCAGGAGTCGTACAACGACCCCGCGAAGATCCAGGTGCCCAACTTCCAGTACAAGTACGTCAAGTCGGTCAAGGCCTGCCTGCAGGCCGCGGGCTGGAAGGTGAGCGTCAAGGACATGGACGAGAACACCTACGGCGACGGCACCGTCATGAACCAGTTCCCCGCCGCGGGCACGGACGTCGACCCGAAGAACATGCCCGAGATCCAGCTCGGCGTCTCGACGGGCAACCCCGCCTCCTGAGCGGTCCGTCCACGACACGGTGAAGGGGCCCGGCAGTTCGGCTGCCGGGCCCCTTCCGTGGTCTCCGCGGGGAACCCGTGGGCCGGCGGGCCCGCGGGCTCACCGGCCTACAGGTACGGTCCGCCCGAACGGCCGCCGGCGCGGGGGTCGTCGCTCCCCTCCTGGCCGATGCCCGGGGGAAGCGCGCGGCGCATCTGCTCGAGCTGGGCCCGCGCGGCCATCTGCTGGGCGAACAGGGTGGTCTGGATGCCGTGGAAGAGCCCCTCCAGCCAGCCGACCAGCTGGGCCTGCGCGATGCGCAGTTCCGAGTCGCTGGGCGTCCCCTCGTCCGTGAACGGCAGGGACAGCCGCTCCAGCTCCTCGACGAGCTCCGGCGCCAGGCCGTCCTCCAGCTCCTTGACCGAGCTGGCGTGGATCTCCTTCAGCCGGTTCCGGCTCGCCTCGTCCAGAGGAGCCGCCCGCACCTCCTCCAGAAGCTGCTTGATCATGCTGCCGATCCGCATGACCTTGGCAGGTTGTTCCACCTGCTCCGTCACCGGGATCTCGCGGACGTCGTCGTCGCCACCACCACCGCCGAGCGCCATGCCGTCCTGGCCGACGACCAGGATCTGGGGGTTCTCCGGCGACCGTTCGTTCCTCGGCATCTCCATGCCGCCATTCTCTCGCACCCGTACACCTCACCTCCGTGGTGCCCCCCGCGGAAGCTGATCCACCGTGTCGCCCCCGGATCGGGGCGCCCGCGCGGGGCCGGTCGACCCATCGGCCGCGCCCGGAGTGCCGGATCGGGACGGTGATGTGAGTGTGGTGCCACGGATCCACCGATCCACCGACCGGGCACCTTGAGGGGGTCCACGACGTGACTCCATGGCCGCGCATCGCACTGCGCACGACGGGAGTGCTGGCCGTTCTGGGAGCCGTCGCCCTGCCCTGCGGCTCCGCCTCGTCGTACGACCCGGCGAAGGTCTCCCCGAGCCCCACGGCCGCCCGTCCGGCGCCCGCCTCCGCCTCCGCGCGCCCGGCGCCCGAAGGCGCCCCCGCGCACCCGGCGTCCGCCTCCGCCCGTCCGTCCCCGGCGGCCTCGTCCGCCCACCGCCCGGCCCCCGCTCCCGCCTCCGCCCGTCCGGCCGCCGCGCCCTCCGCCACCTCCTCCCCGCACTCCGCCGAGCCGTCCCGGGCCGGGAGCCGTCCCGGCGAGGGACGGCAGCGGCCGGGGCGGTCGACGGGGCCGGACGCCCGGGTGGAGGGCGACGACACGGCCCCGCCGGAGGACGAGGGCGCGAGGGGGCGGCACCAGGGCGGGCGGGACCACGGCGCGTGGGACGAGGGTGCGCGGGAGGAAGGCGCGGACCCGACCGGCGCGTCGACGGAGACGGCCGCCCCCCGGACACCCGAGGAGGCCGCTCCCGCCGCGTCCGTGCCGCCGGACGACCCGGCGGCACGGTCCGCCGCCCGGAGCGCCTCCGCGGCCGAGCCCGTGCTCCGGATCCTGCCCCTCGGCAGCGGGCTCGTCCTGATCGGCCTCGGCCTGGGCCTCGCCTTCGTCGGCCTCAGGGTGCGCCGCGGCTAGCCGCGCCGTGGCAGGTCGCGCCGTGGCAGGTCGCGCCGTGGCAGGTCGCGCCGTCGCTGGTCACGCCGTGGCGGGCGCGAGGGCGCCCGGGGGCTTCGGGGCCGGGGAGGTCAGCCGGCGACGAGGAGGACCTTGCCGATGTGGCTGCTCTCCTCCACGACCCGGTGGGCGGCCGCCGCGTCGCTCATCGGCACTTCGCGGTGGACGACCGGCCGGACGTGACCTGCGGCGATCAGCGGCCACACGTGCTCGCGCACGGCCGCCACGATGGCCGCCTTCTCCTCCAGCGGACGGGCCCGCAGCGAGGTCGCGCTGATCGCGGCCCGCTTGGCGAGCAGGGCGCCGATGTTCAGCTCGCCCTTGGCCCCGCCCTGCATCCCGATGATCGCGAGCCGGCCGTTGACGGCGAGCGCCTTGACGTTGCGGTCGAGGTACTTGGCGCCCATGTTGTCGAGGATGACGTCGGCCCCGGCACCGCCGGTGGCCTCCTTCACCTCGGCCACGAAGTCCTGCTCCCGGTAGTTGATCAGGACCTCGGCGCCCAGCTCGGCGCAGCGTTCCAGCTTCTCCTTGGTGCCCGCGGTGACGGCCACCGTGGCGCCCACGGCACGGCCGAGCTGGATCGCCATCGTGCCGATGCCGCTGGAGCCGCCGTGCACGAGCAGCGTCTCGCCGGGACGCAGGTGGGCGATCATGAAGACGTTGGACCAGACCGTGCAGGTCACCTCGGGCAGCGCCGCGGCCTGCTTCAGGTCGACGCCCTCGGGAACGGGCAGCAGCTGACCCGCCGGAACGGCCACCTTCTCGGCGTAGCCGCCGCCCGAGAGCAGCGCGCACACCTCGTCGCCGACCGCCCAGCCCGACACGCCGGGCCCCAGTGCGGCGATCCGCCCGGAGCACTCCAGGCCGGGGTACGGGGAGGCGCCGGGCGGCGGGTCGTAGAAGCCCTGGCGCTGCAGGATGTCGGCCCGGTTGACGGCGCCGGCCACCACCTCGACCAGCACCTCGCCCTCGCCGGGCACCGGGTCCGGCACCTCGTCCCACACCAACGCCTCGGGTCCGCCAGGTTCGGGAATCGTGATCGCATGCATGGGGCCGACGCTACTCCTCGCTCCCGCGGGAACAGCGCGCCACGGCCCCGGGCGGGCGGAGCGGGCGGCCGACGCCCGGGTCGCCGGTCAGGCGCTGCCTTGTCACCGGGCAGGCCGTGCCCGGTCACCGGGCAGGCCTCGGCTGGTCACGGGGCGGGCCGCACCCGGTCACGGGGCGGGCGGCGGTCAGTCCGTGGGCAGCGGCCGCGCGTGTGGGGTGACCTGGGTGACCGGTGTGGCCCGCACGATGGTGATCAGACGGTCCGTCAATTGCAGCGCGTCGACCGAGGGATCGTCGTATCCGAGCACCCGGTGCCCCCGTACGACGCTGACCACCAGGTCGTCGGTCTCCCGCGGCCCCCTGCCCACCTCGGCCTTTGTGACGGGCCGTTCGACGATGTCCAGGCCGCTCCCCTGCTGGATGAGGTCCTCCAGGACCATGCCGGCGGCCGGACTCAACACGGACAGCCCCAGCAGACGTCCCGCCGCGCTCGCGCTCGTGATGACCGCGTCCGCCCCGGACTGCCGGAGCAGCGGCGCGTTCTCCTCCTCGCGCACCGCCGCCACGATCTTCGCCCCCCGGTTGAGCTGCCGCGCCGTCAGCGTCACGAGCACCGCGGTGTCGTCCCGCTGCGTGGCCACGATGATCTGCCGGGCCCGCTCCACCTCCGCCCGTTTGAGGACCTCGCTGCGCGTGGCGTCCCCGATCACCCCCGCGTACCCGTCCGCCGTGGCCGCGTCGACCACCTTCGCGCTCGGGTCGACCACGACGACCTGCTGCTTCTTCAACCCCGTCGCACACACGGTCTGCAGGGCCGACCGCCCCTTCGTGCCGAAGCCGACGACGACGGTGTGGTCACGCAAGGTGGACCTCCAGCGGTTGAGGCGCCATTCCTCCCGCGTGCGTTCGGTGAGGACCTCGAGCGTGGTGCCGACGAGGATGATCAGGAACAGCACGCGCAACGGCGTGATGATGAGGATGTTGGTGAGCCGGGCGGCGTCGCTGACGGGCGTGATGTCGCCGTACCCCGTGGTGGAGAGGGTGACCGTCGCGTAGTACGCCGCGTCCAGGAAGTCGACCGAGCCGTCCGAGCTGTCGCGGTAGCCCTCGCGGTCGGCGTAGACGATGAGGACCGTCGCGACCAGCACCAGCAGGGCGAGGGCCAGCCGCTTGCCGACCTGCCGGACCGGGCGCTCCACCACCCGTCTCGGGAGTCTCACCCGACGGGTCACGAGGTGTTCGTCCGCTTGGCGGGCGATCGCGTCCTGGCCCGGAAGTTTCACGTGAAACACACACCGATACCGGCGGCGGCCCAGGGCAGATCGAGCAGCTCCGCCTCCTGCCCCGCCCGCGCGCCGCCCGGTGGTACGACGGCCAGGGCGTCGGCGGCGGCCACGCCCCGCAGCATGGCCGGCCCGTTGTAGTGCAGGGGAACCGCGTGGTCCCCGCGCAGCACGACGGGCACCAGCCGGGTGTCGTACGGATGCCCGTGCACCGCGTCGCTCAGCGGCAGCGTGTACGGCTCCGGCGCCGGGCGCGCCGCCAGGGTGCGCAGCAACGGTTCGGCGAGCGTGAGCAGGCCGGAGACGGCAGCCAGGGGATTGCCGGGCAGGCCGACGAGGTGCTGGTGCTCCTTGGTGCGGGCCAGGAGCATGGGATGGCCGGGGCGGACCTGGACGCCGTCCACCAGGAACTCGGCGTCGAGGCGGCGCAGGATGGGGTGGACGTGGTCGACGGGTCCGGCGGCGGTGCCCCCGGTGGTGACGATCAGGTCGGCACCGGATCCGGTGACCGCCTTGTACAGGGCCCCGGCGTCGTCGCCGATCCTGCGTACGGCGGTGACCTCGGCGCCGAGCGCCCGCAGCCAGGGCGGCAGCATCGGGCCGAGCGCGTCCCGGATCAGGCCGTCGTGCGGCAGGCCCTCGGCGAGCAGCTCGTCGCCGAGCACGAAGACCTCGGCGCGGGGCCGGGGGATCGCGGTGAGGGTGTCGTACCCGGCGGCCGCGGCGAGGCCGAGCACGGCCGGGGTGACGAGGGTGCCGAGGGGCAGCAACTGGTCGCCGCTCCCGCACTCCTGGCCGCGCGGACGGATGTCCTGCCCGTGCACGACCTCGCAGGTCGAGTGCAGCCGGCCCTTGTCGTCCATGCGGCCGTGCTCACTGCGCAGCACCGCCGTGGAGTCCTGCGGTACGCGGGCGCCGGTCGCGATCCGCACCGCCTCGCCGTCGGTCAGCGGCTCGGGCCGCGCGTGCCCGGCCAGAACGCCCTCGTCCCGGACGTCCCAGGGGCCGGGGCCGGCCACGGCCCAGCCGTCCATGGCGGAGGTGTCGAAGGAGGGCAGGTCGGTGAGAGCGGTGAGGGGGGCGGCCAGGACCAGGCCCAGGGCTGCGTCGAGGGGCACCGACACGGTGGCGCGGCGGGCGCCGGCGGGGGTGTCGACGGCGGCGGCTCCCCGGGGGACGGAGGCACGGGCCGCCCGGGCGGCGATCTCGCGGGCGGCGGGCCAGGGGGCGGCTCGGTGGCGGGATTCCGCCGAGTGCGGGCCGCCGTGACCGGCTGCGGCGCCGCCCCGGCCGGAGTGCTCCCCCTCGGGGGGCGCGGCGCCGGGTGCGGAGGCGGTGTCGTCACGGCCGTCCCACGAGGCGTCGTCGTATCCCGCGCGGGCGGTGTCGCGGAAGTGGGCCGGACCGGGGGCCTCTCCGGCGCCGCTCCCCGGGGCGGTCCCGGGACCTTCACCGTGGCCGTGGCCCGGAGTTCGGCTGTCGCCGTGGCCTTCGCCCGGTGCGGGGACGTTGCCCTCCTTCACGAGCGCGAGCACCTCCTCGACGTCGAGATCCTCGGCGTCCTCGCCGGTGCGGACGCCGCGGGCGGTCATCCGGCGTCCCGGCCCGCGCCGGGCCCCGCGTCGGCGGCGCTCTCGTCCGCCCAGCGCCGGGCGAGAGCGACGGCCTTGCGGGTGGCCTCGGCGACCGCCTCGGGGCCACCCCCGGCCTTCGCGGCGGCGTAACCGACGAGGAAGGTGGTCAGGGGCGCCGCCGGCCGGGCCACGCCGTGGGCGGCGTCGCGGGCCAGGTCGAGCAGGCCGCCGGTGTCGACGTCCAGGTCGATGCCCAGCTCGTCCTTGACTGCGGAAATCCATTCATCCAACACGTGCCCATGCTCCCTGATGCGTGCCCTGGCGTCGGCGATGTCGTCCCAGGTGTCGCAGTCGAAGGAGGCGACGGGGTCGGGGACGCGGGTGAGGTCGAGATCGGCGGTCAGCCGGCGCAGCGGCAGCCCGGTGAGAGGGCCGCTCGCGGCACCGCCGGGTGCGGAGCCGCCGCCGAGTGCGGAGCCGCCGCCGAGTGCGGGCGCGGCGAGGGCCGTCAGCCCGCGGCGCAGCGCGGCCGTGCGGTACGCGGCCACGAGCGGCTGGTCGCGCCCCTCGGCGTCGGTGAGCAGCGCGCCGTCCGCGCGGCCCGCCCGCAGGGCGTCCAACAGCCGCCGCACGGTGGCCTCTTCGAGGAACGGCAGATCGGCGGAGAGCACGACGACGTGGTCCGCCGTGGTGCGGCGCAGCCCGGCGTCGAGCGCGGCGAGCGGACCGGCGCCGGGCGGCTCCTCGCGCGCCCACAGCACGGGGCGCGGGGTCGGCCGTGGTTCGGCCACGACGACGGTCGTGCGCGCCCCGGCACAGGCGCCGAGCACCCGGTCGAGCAGGGCGCGGCCGCCGACCCGCACCCCGGGTTTGTCCGCGCCGCCGAGCCGCCTGGCGGCACCGCCGGCGAGCACGACGGCGTCGTAGGCGGCACCCTCGTCCGGCACACGCCCGGCCGCGTCCACTGCGCCGGGTGCGCCGGGCACGTCACGGGCGCCGGGGGCGCCGGGGGGCTCGTAGGCGGTCACCCCCCGAGTATGCGTCCCGCCCGCGATCACAGGGAATGCGGGCGGGACCCCGGCGTCACACCGTGCGCAGCAGCACCGCCGGCTGTTCCACGCAGTCCGCCACATACCGCAGGAAACCGCCCGCCGTGCCGCCGTCGCACACCCGGTGGTCGAAGGTGAGCGAGAGCTGGACGACCTGCCGCACCGCCAGCTCGCCCTCGTGCACCCAGGGCTTCGGGACGATGCGGCCGACGCCGAGCATGGCGGCCTCGGGGTGGTTGATGATCGGCGTGGAGCCGTCGACGCCGAACACCCCGTAGTTGTTCAACGTGAAGGTGCCGCCGGTCAGTTCCGCGGGCGTCAGGGTGCCCGCGCGGGCCGCCTCGGTCAGCCGGGCGAACTCGGCGGTCAGCGCCTCGACGTCCCGCGCGTGCGCGTCCCGTACGACCGGGACGACGAGCCCGCGCTCGGTCTGCGCGGCGAAGCCGAGGTGCACCTCGTCGAGCCGGACGACCTCCCTGGCCTCCATGTCCACCGTGGAGTTGAGCTCCGGGTAGCGCGCGAGCGCGGCCGTGCAGATCCGGGCGAGGAGGGCGAGAAGGGAGATCTTCGGGCCCCCGGCCGCGTTCATCGCCGCCCGCGCCCGCATCAGCTCCGTGGCGTCGGCGTCCACCCAGCAGGTGGCGTCCGGGATCTCCCGGCGGCTCCGGGACAGCTTGTCGGCCACGGCACCGCGCACACCCTTGAGGGGGATGCGCGTGCCTCCGGCGCCACCGCGGGGAGCCCGCCGGGCACCGGCGGCCGTCTCGGCGGGCCGCTCGGCGGCGGACGCGGACGTGCCCGACACGGCCGTGCCGGACGCAGTCGTGGCCTCCGTGCCCGGCGCCCCCGTACGGCCCGGCGCCGTGCCGGCCCGGAGCACGCCCTCGACGTCCGCGCGCAGGATCAGCCCGTCGGGGCCGGAACCGGAGAGCCGGCGCAGGTCCAGGCCGTTCTCCCGGGCGAGCCGGCGGACGAGCGGGGAGATGACCGGGACGGGTCCGTCGGCCGAGCGGTCGGCCGCCGGGCCGGGGACGGCCGTGCCGGCGCGGCCGTTCAGGGACGCCGCCCCCGCCGTCCTCGCCTGGACGGCGGCCGACGGTGCCGGACCGCCGTTCGCGGCGGCCACCCCTGCGCGCGCGTCCGCCGCACCCGCGGCCGGCGCACCCGGGGCGGACGCGTCCGAAGCCGGCCCGCCCGATGCCTGCGGCGCCTGGCGCACCCGCCGGCGGCGCGCCGGGGGCGCTCCGGTGCCGTACCCCACCAGGACGTTGCCGGAGCCCTGGCTGTCGTCCCCGGCGGCAGGTTCGCCGACCGCCACCGTCAGCAGCGGGGCGCCGACGGGCAGTTCGGTGCCCTCCTCGCCGTACCGGGCCGTGACCACGCCCCCGTACGGGCAGGGCACCTCGACCATCGCCTTGGCCGTCTCGACCTCGACGACCGGCTGGTCGACGGTGACGACGTCGCCCACCTGCACCAGCCAGCGGACGATCTCCGCCTCGGTGAGCCCCTCCCCGAGGTCGGGGAGCTTGAACTCCAGCACCTGTGCCATCAGCTCTCGGCCTCCCACTGCAGACGCGCGACGGCGTCCAGGATCCGGTCGACACCGGGCAGGTGGTGCCGCTCCAGCATCGGCGGCGGGTAGGGGATGTCGAACCCGGCCACGCGCAGCACAGGCGCCTCCAGGTGGTGGAAGCAGCGCTCCGTGACCCGGGCGGCGATCTCCCCGCCCGGGCCGCCGAAGGAACCCGACTCGTGCACGACGACCGCCCGCCCGGTGCGCCGCACCGACGCGCAGACGGTCTCGTCGTCGAACGGCACCAGGGAGCGCAGGTCGACGACCTCCAGGTCCCAGCCCTCGGCCCGCGCCGCCTCGGCGGCCTCGAGGCAGACGGGCACGGACGGGCCGTACGTGATCAGCGTGGCGCTGCGGCCGGTGCGCCGCACCACCGCACGGCCGATGGGCTCGACGGTCTGCGGTTCCTCCGGGTTCCAGGAGTCCTTCGACCAGTACAGGCGCTTGGGTTCGAGGAAGACGACCGGGTCGTCGGAGGCGATGGCGGCGCGCAGCAGGCCGTAGGCGTCGGCGACGGTCGCGGGCGTGACGACATGGAGCCCCGGAGTCGCCATGTAGTACGCCTCGGACGAGTCGCTGTGGTGCTCGACGCCGCCGATGCCGCCGCCGTAGGGGACGCGGACGGTGATCGGCAGGGGCATCCTGCCGCGGGTGCGGTTGCGCATCCGCGCGACATGGCTGATGAGCTGCTCGAAGGCCGGGTAGGCGAAGGCGTCGAACTGCATCTCGACGACCGGGCGCAGTCCGTACATGGCCATGCCGACGGCGGTGCCGAGGATGCCGGCCTCGGCCAGCGGAGTGTCCGTGCAGCGGTCCTCGCCGAACTCCTCGGCGAGTCCGTCGGTGACACGGAAGACCCCGCCGAGGGTGCCGACGTCCTCGCCCATCACGTGCACGGCGGGGTCGGCGGCCATCGCGTCGCGCAGCGCGCGTGTGAGGGCCTGGGCCATGGTGGCCGGCTTGAGCGCGACGGTGGTCATCGGGCCGTACCCTCCTGGGACTCGGACTCGGCCTCCAGCTCGGCCCGCAGCTGGGCCTGCTGCTCGCGCAGTTGCGGGGTGGGCTCGGCGTACACGTGGGCGAACAGGTCCGTCGGGTCGAGCGAGGGGTCCTGGTTCATGCGCTCGCGCAGCCGGGCGGCCATCGTCTCGGCGTCCTCGCGCGCGGCCCGGATGGCGTCCTCGTCGATCAGGCCCCGCCCGGTCAGCTCCCGCTCCAGCAGCGCGATCGGGTCGTGGTCGCGCCAGGTGTCGACCTCGGCGTCGCCGCGGTAGCGGGTGGCGTCGTCGGCGTTGGTGTGGGCGTCGATGCGGTACGTCACCGCCTCGATCAGCGTCGGGCCGCCACCCGCGCGCGCGTTGCGTACGGCGTCGGAGAGGACCTCGTGGACGGCGGCGGCGTCGTTGCCGTCGACCAGGCGGCCCGGTATCCCGTACCCGACGGCCTTGTGGGCCAGCGAGGGGGCGGCGGTCTGCTTGTCGAGCGGGACGGAGATGGCGAAGCCGTTGTTCTGGACGAGGAAGACGACCGGGGCCTGCCAGACGGCGGCGAAGTTCAGCGCCTCGTGGAAGTCGCCCTCGCTGGTGCCGCCGTCGCCGACCATGGCCAGCGCGACCACGTCGTCGCCCTTGAGGCGGGCGGCGTGGGCCAGGCCCACGGCGTGCGGCAGCTGGGTGGCGAGCGGGGTGCTCAGCGGCGCCACGCGGTGCTCGTAGGGGTCGTAGCCGGTGTGCCAGTCACCGCGCAGCAGGGTGAGGGCCTCGACGGGGTCCACTCCGCGCGCGACGACGGCGAGCGTGTCGCGGTAACTGGGGAAGAGCCAGTCCCGGTCCTCCAGGGCGAGCGCGGCCGCGACCTCGCAGGCCTCCTGGCCGGTGCTGGAGGGGTAGACGGCCAGGCGGCCCTGCTTGGTGAGCGCGGTGGCCTGCGCGTTGTACCGACGGCCGCGCACCAGCTGCGCGTACAGGCGGCGCAGCAGCTCCGGATCGGCCTTGGCGGCGGCCTCCGTGCCCAGGACGCGGTACGGCTCCGGGTCGGGCAGCAGCGGCGCGGGGTCGGTACGGGGCTGCCAGGCGGGCGGTGGCGATGGCCGGTACGCGCCCCGCTGCTCCATGACCGTCATGACGGCACCTCCTCGTGGGAGCGGCTACGGGAGGCGTGTCGGCTGTGACCCGCCTCACCTACCGATTGTTCGGTCGTCGGCACATTTTGGCTACAGGCGGCCCCAGGCTGTGGACAAACGGTTCTCCACAACCTGAGATGTACGCAGTACGTCCACGGCGGAGAGGCGGGGGGACATGGCATCTGAACAAATGGCCGAGGGCCCGAACGGCGCCGCCCTGCCGCCGCCGCGCCCGCTGGACGCCATTGATCAGGACATCCTGCAGATGCTCCAGACGGACGGCCGCGCCTCGATACGGTCGGTCGCCGAACGGGTCCACGTCTCGCGCGCCAACGCCTACGCGCGGATCAACCGCCTCATCGACGACGGCGTGATCCGCGGGTTCGGCGCCCGCGTGAACCACGAACGCGCGGGTCAGGCCACCTCGGCGTACATCACCCTGAAGATCGTGCAGAACTCCTGGCGCACGGTGCGCGAGCAGCTCAGGCAGTTGCCCGGCGCGTCCCACATCGCGCTGGTGGGCGGCGACTTCGACGTGCTGCTCCTCGTGCACACCCCCGACAACCGGGCCCTGCGCGAAGTGGTGCTCACCCGTCTCCAGGCGATCCCCGAGGTGCTCAGCACCCGCACGCTGCTGGTGTTCGAGGAGGAGGACCTGGAGCCCCAGGGCTGACCGGCGGCCGGGCCCGGAGACGGCCGGTGGCGGCCGGAGGCCGCTCAGTCCGCCTTGCGCAGGCCTCCGAAGACCAACTGCACCACCGCGTCGGCCACTTCGCGCTCGCTCATGCCGCGCCCGTCCGGCCGGTACCACTCCACGATCGAGTTGATCATTCCGAAGACGAGCCGGGTCGCGAGCCGCACCTCCACGTCGCCGCGCACGTCCCCCTCCGCGGCCGCCGCCTTCAGCAGCTCGGCCACCCGGTGGTCGAACTCGCGGCGCCGCTCCAGCGCCCAGCGCTCGGTGCCGGTGTTGCCGCGCACGCGCAGCAGCAGCGTCACGTACGGCAGTTCGGCGATGAGCACCTCCACCATGCGCCGCACGACGTACTCCAGGCGGCCCACCGCGCGCCCCACGCGCGCGGGTTCCTCACCGAGGATGCCGAAGAGCCCGTCCAGCGCCCGGCTGACGGCCCGGCGCAGCAACTCCTCCTTGCCGGCGACATGGTGGTAGATCGACGACTTGGAGATGCCGGCCGCCTTGGACAGGTGCTCCATGGACGTGCCGTCGTAGCCCCGGTCGTTGAAGACCCGCACGGCGACGGTGAGCAGCGTCTCGGGGGTGTACGTGTCGCGCCTGGCGGTGGTCATGAGGTGCCCTCCCGCTTGTCGGTGGCGTACGCGTGGCGGTAGAGCGCCAGGGACGGCGCGTAGCGTCCGGAGGGGTCGCGCAGGTGCAGGTCGTCCAGGAGGCCGTAGGCCCAGGTCCGGCCGAGCCTGCGGCTCCACTCGAAGGGCCCCAGGGGGTAGTTGACGCCCAGGCGCATCGCGGTGTCGATGTCCTCCTCGGTGGCGACCCCCTTGGCGACGGCGTCGTGCGCCAGGTCGACGATCCGGGCGACCGTACGGGCCACGATCATGCCCGGCACGTCGCCGATGACGCTGACGTCCTTGCCGAGCGCCTGGAAGAGCCCGGTGGCCTCCGCCAGGGTCTGCGGGGAGGTGTCCTGCGAGGCGGACAGGGCGATCCGGGTGGCCCTGCGGTAGTCGAGCGCCAGGTCGAAGTAGACGACGTCACGGAACTCGACGGAGGTCTGCCCGTCGGCGAGGACCAGTTGGCCGCCGCCGGGCAGCACCAGGCGGGTGCCGTGGTCCTCGTCCTCCTCGCGGACGGCGACGCCCGCCTCGCGGATCAGCGGGAGCAGCTCGGACGCCGGGCCCAGATCGCCCTCGGCGACGACGTACGCGGGCGGGTGCGCCTTCTCGGCGGTGTGCGGCTCGGGGCGCTCGGCGTCCTCGGCGTAGTCGTACCAGCCGTGTCCGCTCTTGCGGCCGAGGCGGCCGGACTCGACCAGGCGCCGCTGGGCGAGCGAGGGCGTGAAGCGGACGTCCTGGAAGAACGACTGCCACACGGAGTGCGTGACCGACTCGTTGACGTCCTGCCCGATGAGGTCGGTCAGCTCGAAGGCACCCATCCGGAAGCCGCCGGACTCGCGCAGCACGGCGTCGATGGTGGCGGGGTCGGCGCCCTGCGCCTCGAGGACGGCGAACGCCTCGGCGTAGAACGGCCGGGCGATGCGGTTGACGATGAAGCCCGGGGTGTCCGCGCAGGCGACCGGCGTCTTGCCCCAGGCGCGGGCCGTCTCGTACACGCGGGTGGCCGAGGTGACATCGGTCGCGAACCCGGAGACGACCTCCACCAGCGGCAGCAGCGGCGCCGGGTTGAAGAAGTGCAGGCCCACCAGGCGGCCCGGATTGCGCAGCGCGCCGCCGACGGCCGTCACCGACAGGGACGAGGTGTTGGTGGCGAGCAGGCAGTCGTCGCCGACGACGCCCTCCAGCTCGCGGAACAGCTCCTGCTTGACGTCCAGCCGCTCCAGCACGGCCTCGACGACGAGCGCGCAGTCCGCGAGGGAGGCGAGGTCCTCGACGGGCCGCAGCCGGGCGCGGGCCGCGTCCCTGTCGGCGGCGGAGAGCCGGCCCTTCTCGACGAGCCGGTCCAGCCGCGCGCCGATCGCGGCGGCCGCCTCCCCGGCCCGCCCGGGCACGGTGTCGTGGAGCCGCACCGGATGGCCGGCGACCAGCGCGACCTGGGCGATGCCCTGGCCCATGGTGCCGGTGCCGACGACGGCCACGGGGCTGCTGAGGTCGAGTGCTGTCATGTGCGCGATCCTCCCGCACGGGGTTTTCCACAGATGCGGCAGGCCCCCTTGTCCCGACCGATCGTTCGGTTACTCTAGCCCTGTCCAGTCGTTCCTGCCCATGGTTCTGCCCAGGTCATGAGCTCGAAGAAGAGTTCTTGAGACGAGGAGTTGGTCCCGCATGGCCGCCGAACTGACCGCGCACGAGCTCATCGCACGGCACCGGCCCACTCTCGACCAGGCGCTGGAGGCGATCCGCACGCGCGCGTACTGGTCGCCCCACCCCGAGCACCCGAAGGCCTACGGGGAGCACGGCGGCCTGGACGCGGCCGCGGGCAAGGCCGCCTTCGACGCCCTGCTGGGCACCCGTCTCGACCTCGGCCAGCCCGGCACCGACGACTGGGTGGGCGGCGAGGTCTCGCCGTACGGCCTCGACCTGGGCGTGACCTACCCGCACGCGGACCTCGACCAGCTGCTGCCCGCGATGAGGGCCGGACAGCGCGCCTGGCGCGACGCGGGCGCGGAGGCGCGCGCCGTGGTCTGCCTGGAGATCCTCAAGCGGATCAGCGACCGGACGCACGAGTTCGCCCACGCCGTCATGCACACCTCCGGCCAGGCCTTCATGATGGCGTTCCAGGCGGGCGGCCCGCACGCCCAGGACCGCGGTCTCGAGGCGGTCGCGTACGCCTATGTGGAGCAGGTGCGCACCCCGGACACCGCGGAGTGGACCAAGCCCCAGGGCAAGCGCGACCCGCTCGCCCTCACCAAGCAGTTCACGCCCGTCCCGCGCGGGATCGCGCTGATGATCGGCTGCAACACGTTCCCGACGTGGAACGGCTATCCGGGCCTGTTCGCGTCCCTGGCCACCGGCAACGCGGTCCTGGTGAAGCCCCACCCGCGCGCGGTGCTGCCCCTCGCACTCACCGTGCAGGTGGCCCGCCAGGTGCTCACCGAGGCCGGCTTCGACCCGAACCTGGTGGCACTGGCCGCCGAGCGGCCCGGCGAGGGAATCGCCAAGGCCCTGGCCACCCGCCCCGAGATCAGGATCATCGACTACACCGGGTCGACGGCCTTCGGCGACTGGCTGGAGGCCAACGCGCGCCAGGCGCAGGTCTACACGGAGAAGGCCGGCGTCAACACGGTGATCGTGGAGTCGACCGACGACTACAAGGGGATGCTCTCCAACCTGGCCTTCTCGCTCTCCCTCTACAGCGGCCAGATGTGCACCACCCCGCAGAACCTGCTCGTCCCGCGCGAGGGAATCCGCACCGACCAGGGCCCCAAGTCCTTCGACGAGGTCACCGCCGACCTCGCCAAGGCCGTCGACGGCCTGCTCGGCGACGACGCCCGGGCGAACGCCCTGCTCGGCGCGATCGTCAACCCGGACGTGAAGGCGCGCCTGGAGGCCGCCGCCGGCCTCGGCGAGGTCGCCCTCGCCTCGCGCGAGGTCACCAACCCGGACTTCCCCGGCGCGGTCGTCCGCACCCCGGTGATCGTCAAGCTGGACGGCGCCAAGCCGGACGCCGAGTCCGCCTACATGAGCGAGTGCTTCGGACCCGTGTCCTTCGCCGTCGCGGTCGACTCGGCGGCGGACGCGGTGGAGCTGCTGCGCCGCACGATCCGCGAGAAGGGCGCGATGACGGTGGGCGCCTACACCACCGACGACGAGGTCGAGCAGGCCGTGCAGGAGGTGTGCCTGGAGGAGGCCGCCCAGCTGTCCCTCAACCTCACCGGCGGGGTGTACGTCAACCAGACCGCCGCCTTCTCCGACTTCCACGGATCGGGCGGCAACCCGGCGGCCAACGCGGCCCTGTGCGACGGGGCGTTCGTGGCCAACCGGTTCCGGGTGGTGGAGGTCCGCCGGGAGGCCTAGGCAGGACCCTCAGGACGCGAGCGGTGCGCCCCCGCCGGCGCTCCAGTGGTACAGCGTCATCGCCACGCTGGTGGCGAGGTTGTAGCTGGAGACCTGGGGGCGCATCGGCAGCGCCACCAGGTGATCGGCACGTGCGCGGAGTCCGCCGGACAGGCCGCTGCGCTCGGAGCCGAAGGCGAGCACGGCGTCGTCCGGCAGCTTCAGCCCCCGGATGTCCTCGCCCTCCGGGTCGAGGGCGAAGAGCGGACCGGGCGGCAGCTCGTCGACGCCGAGCCGCTCCACGGCGGTCGCGAAGTGCAGCCCCGCCCCGCCGCGCACCACGGTGGGATGCCACGGGTCGAGGGTTCCGGTGGTGACCACCCCGGTCGCCCCGAAACCGGCGGCCAGCCGGATCACGGCCCCCGCGTTGCCCAGGTTGCGCGGCTGGTCCAGGACCACCACGGGCGCGCTGCGGGGCATGCGGGCCAGCACCGCCAGACGGTCCTCGCGGGAGGGCCGTACGGCGAGGGCGGCGACGGCGGTCGGGTGGGGCCGGGCCACGAGGGAGGCGTAGGTCTCCTGCGGCACCTCGGCCAGCAGGGCGCCCAGCCGGTCCCGTACGTCCGGCGCCAGTTCGTCGGCGAGGGCGAGCGCCGCCCGCCGGTCGGCGGTGACCGCCACCGGCACCTCGGCACCGAAACGCACGGCGTGCTTGAGGGCGTGGAAGCCGTCGAGCAGGACGCAGTCCCCGGCGAGCCGGCGCCAGCGGGAAACGGGATCGGTCATGCCCCGAAGCCTACGTGGACGGGCTCGCCGTCCCCCGGGGAGCGCGCGCCCTCCGGCTCCGGCCGGCCCGCCCGCGAGGGCAGCCGCCCCCGCGCGTGTGCCGCCCAGCCGCCCACGCGGTGCAGGAAGGAGGTCGGCAGGAACACCGCGTCCGCCGCGATCATCGCGAGCGAGAAGAACGGCAGCCCCAGGACGACGGCGATCACCGCGTGCTCGGTCATCATGGCCGCCAGCAGGACGTTCTTGACCCGCCGGTTGAAGAGCGTGAACGGGAAGGCGACCTGCACGGCCACCGTCCCGTAGGTCACCAGCATCACCATGGTGCCGCTGGCCGACAGCAGGTCGCCGAGCGCGGGCCAGGGCGAGAAGTAGTCCAGGTGGAGCGGGTAGTAGACGGCGGTGCCGTCCTGCCAGCGCGAGCCCTGGATCTTGTACCAGCCGGCCGTCGCGTAGATCAGGCACGCCTCCGCCGCGATCACGAGCAGCGCGGCGTTGTGCACCAGGTTGGCGATGACGTCGAGCAGGATCCGCGGCTGCGACCACCGGTCCCGGCGCCCGACGGCCCACCACAGGGCCTGCGCCACCCACACACCCCACAGGAGCGCGGGGACGAGCCACTCGCCCCGCATCCTGCCCGCTGCGGTCACCACGACCAGGACCAGCCCGAGCACGGCCCACAGGACGGGGCCGGCCCGGTCGGGCGTCCGCTCCCCGCGCGCGCGGGCCGCCGCCGCGCGCCGGGCCCGCCGCGCGTCCAGCGACCACACCTGGCCGCAGCGCGTGAAGACCAGGTACAGGGACATCAGGTGCAGGACGTTGTCGCCGCCGTCACCGGCGAAGACGCTGCGGTTCTGCAGCGACAGCACACCGACCATGAACAGCACGGACAGGGTGCGGGTGCGCCAGCCCAGCATCAGCAGCAGGCTCGCCAGCACGGCCAGCACGTAGACGATCTCGAACCACGGCTGCCCCCGGAACCACAGCAGGACCGTGAAGGAGCCGTTGCTCGCGGTCAGCTGCTCGGCGAGGTCCCAGCTCCACGGCGCGTCCGGCCCGTAGAGCTCCTGGCGGTGGGGGAACTCGCGCAGCAGGAACAGCAGCCAGGTCAGCGAGAAGCCGATGCGGATCACGGCCGCCTGGTACGGGCCGAGGGCCGCCTCGGTGACCCGGGCTATGCCCCGGGAGAAGCAGAGCGAGAGCCGGTTCACCGCACACCCCCTTCGAGCTCGCCGCTCGGCACCGTCCACCAGGGAAGCACGCGGTAGGCGGGCGTGTCCGGCACCTTCTCCCCGCTCCACACGGGCGGCTGCACATTGCTGGTACGGCTGCGGACCTGGACGCGCTGGATCACCCCGTCCGGGCCGGCCGCGTGGTCGCGGCCGAGGCGCAGCACGACGATCCGGCGCAGATACTGCTCGGCGAGCATGCCGCGCAGGCCCGCCGGGCGGTTCTCGCTGGTGTGGCTGGCGCCGTAGAAGTCCCAGGCGCGGCGCAGTTCGTTCTGCTGGGTGTGGCTGGGCACCGGATTGCCGTCGATGGCCCGGCCGTCCTGTGCCGACAGGTCGTACCAGCCGGTCGTGCGCAGGCCACCGGCGCCGGTGGCGACCTCGGCCCGCACCTGCACCGCGATGTTCTGCTGCAACGGGTTCGGCGCGAAGAGCTTCCAGTTCTGCTCGAACTCCGGGTAGACCCAGTCGTCCACGGCCTTGCCGTGCTGTTTCGTCATCGTGTTCGACGGCGCGACGTGCAGGAACACCATGCCCAGGTGCACACAGGCGGTCACCGCCACCACCGCGAGCGCCAGCGCCGCACCGACCCGGTAGGGCGTGGAGAGCGCGGCGACCCCGGCCCGGGCCTCGGCGCGGGGGCCGGGCACGACGGGGTAATCGCCCGGGCCGGGCACGACGGAATGACCGCCCGGGTCGGGCGCGGCGGGGTGATCGCCCGGGCCGGGCACGACGGAATGACCGCCCGGGTCGGGCGCGGCGGGGTGATCGCCCGGGCCGGGCGGGTCGCCTGCGCCGAGCGGGCCGCCTTCGCCGGGCCGGGCGGGCGCACCGGACGGATCGCCGTCACCGGGCCGGGCGCCGGCACCCGGTGTGCCCCCGGCGCCGAGCGGATCGTGGGCACCGGTGGGGCCGGCGGGCGCGGTGTCGCCCGTCGGGCCCCCGCCGTCCGGGGCGTTCGAGTCCTCGTCGTACGCGTCCATTCCGCCCCGTTCCCCATCCCCGTCCGTCTTACGGTCCTCGGCGCCGCACGGAACGGTACTCATGCCCGTCCTCCGGGCACACCCCCGGCCCCGGCCGGTACGCCGACGGTCCTTCGGCCGTGCCGCGATGACCGGACACAGACAAAAGACCGCGGACACAGGATCGCAGGAATGGGAGCGCGGAGACGAACCGCGAAGACAAGGCGCGGAGACGAGCGGCCGAGACGGGAGTGAAGCGGTTCGTCCACAGGCGGCCCGTGCGGTTGTCCACAGCGGTTGACACCCCGCGGCGCCGCGCCCCACCATGGATCCCACCGGACCGAACGATCGGTCGGGAGACACGGAGCGAAGTCGAGGGGGACCGCATGGCGACAGCAGCCGCGCACCAGCCGGCCCGCACCCAGGCGCACGACGCGTCGGGCACGGAGAGCACCGACGCCCAGCAGCGGGCCTTCGACGCCGCCGTGGCAGCCGACGAGCGCGTCGAGCCGCGCGACTGGATGCCCGACGGCTACCGCGCGACGCTGGTGCGGCAGATCGCCCAGCACGCCCACTCCGAGATCATCGGCATGCAGCCGGAGGCCAACTGGATCACCCGCGCGCCCTCCCTGCGCCGCAAGGCCATCCTCATGGCCAAGGTCCAGGACGAGGCGGGCCACGGGCTGTATCTGTACAGCGCGGCCGAGACCCTCGGCACCAGCCGCGACGAGCTGCTCGACAAGCTGCACACCGGCCGCCAGAAGTACTCCTCGATCTTCAACTACCCCACCCTGACCTGGGCGGACGTGGGCGCGATCGGCTGGCTGGTGGACGGCGCCGCGATCACCAACCAGGTGCCCCTGTGCCGCTGCTCCTACGGGCCGTACGCGCGCGCGATGGTCCGCATCTGCAAGGAGGAGTCCTTCCACCAGCGCCAGGGGTACGAGCTGCTGCTCGCCCTCAGCCGCGGCACCCCCGAGCAGCACGAGATGGCCCAGGACGCGGTGAACCGCTGGTGGTGGCCGTCGCTGATGATGTTCGGCCCGCCCGACGACGCCTCCCAGCACTCGGCGCAGTCGATGGCCTGGAAGATCAAGCGGCACTCGAACGACGAGCTGCGCCAGCGCTTCGTCGACATCTGCGTCCCCCAGGCCGAGAGCCTCGGCCTCACCCTCCCCGACCCGGACCTGGAGTGGAACGAGGAGCGGGGGCACCACGACTTCGGCGCCATCGACTGGACGGAGTTCTACGACGTCCTCAAGGGCAACGGACCGTGCAACGAACAGCGCATCACCCAGCGCCGACGAGCCCATGACGAGGGCGCGTGGGTGCGGGAGGCGGCCGTGGCCCACGCCGCCAAGCACACCGGTGAGACGGGAGTGAAGCAGGCATGACCAACACCGACTGGCCCCTGTGGGAGGTCTTCGTGCGCTCCCGGCGCGGTCTGTCCCACACCCACGCCGGCAGCCTGCACGCCCCGGACGCGGAGCTGGCCCTGCGCAACGCGCGCGACCTGTACACGCGGCGCGGCGAGGGCGTCTCCATCTGGGTCGTGCCGTCCTCGGCGATCACCGCGTCCTCGCCGGACGAGAAGGACCCGTTCTTCGAGCCGTCCGCCGACAAGCCCTACCGGCACCCGACCTTCTACGAGATCCCGGAGGGGGTGAAGCACCTGTGACCGCCACTGTCGCGACGACGGCCGCCCTCGCCCTGGGCGACGACGCCCTGGTGCTCTCCCACCGCCTGGGGGAGTGGGCGGGGCACGCCCCCGTCCTGGAGGAGGAGGTCGCCCTCGCCAACATCGCGCTGGACCTGCTGGGGCAGGCCCGCGTGCTGCTGTCGATGGTCGGTGACGAGGACGAGCTGGCGTATCTGCGCGAGGAGCGCGCCTTCACCAACCTCCAGCTCGTCGAGCAGCCCAACGGCGACTTCGCGCACACCATCGCCCGCCAGCTCTACTTCTCCACCTACCAGCACCTTCTGTACGCCCGGCTGGCCGCCGGTGACGGGGTGTTCGCCCCGCTCGCGGCGAAGGCCGTCAAGGAGGTCGCCTACCACCGCGACCACGCCGAGCAGTGGACGCTGCGGCTCGGCGACGGCACGGACGTCAGCCACGAGCGGATGCGGCGGGCCTGCCAGGCGCTGTGGCGGTTCACCGGCGAGATGTTCCAGCCGGTGGAGGGACTGGACGTCGACTGGGCGGCGCTCCGGTCGGCCTGGCTGGAGTCCGTGAGCGACGTGCTGCGCCGGGCCACCCTGCCCCTGCCCGAGGGGCCGCAGTCGGGGGCGTGGGCGGCGGGCGCGGGCCGGCAGGGCCTGCACACCGAGCCGTTCGGGCGGATGCTCGCCGAGATGCAGCACCTGCACCGCAGCCACCCGGGGGCGTCATGGTGACCACCGCGACCCCGCTGGAGACCGAGCTGCTGCGCCTCGCGGGCTCGGTGCCCGACCCCGAGCTGCCCGTGCTGACCTTGCAGGAGCTGGGCGTGGTGCGCGCGGTGCACCTGCGCGGCGCGGACTCCGTCGAGGTCGAGCTGACCCCGACCTACACCGGCTGCCCGGCCATCGAGGCGATGTCCCAGGACATCGAGCGGGTGCTGCGCGAGCACGGCCTGCGGGAGGTCACCGTCCGCACGGTGCTGGCACCCGCCTGGTCGACGGACGACATCTCCGACGAGGGGCGCCGCAAACTGCGGGAGTTCGGCATAGCTCCGCCGCGTGTGCGCGACGGCTCGGGAACGGTCGCGCTGGAGCTCGGCCCGACGCGCACGCTGTCCCCGGCGCCGGACCCGGTGGCCGCGACCGCCCCCGTCCCCTGCCCGCACTGCGGTGCGGCGGAGACCGAGCTGCTCAGCCGGTTCTCCTCCACCGCGTGCAAGGCGCTGCGGCGCTGCCTTTCCTGCCGCGAACCGTTCGACCACTTCAAGGAGGTGTGATGGCCCGCTTCCATCCGCTGCGGGTGACCGCGGTCGACCGGCTCACCGACGACTCCGTGGCGCTGACCCTCGCGGTACCGCCGGAGCTGCGCGTCGAGTACCGGCACGCACCGGGCCAGCACCTCGCCCTGCGGCGGACGGCCGACGGGGCGGAGATACGGCGGACGTACTCGATCTGCTCCCCCGCCCCGGAGCCCGGCGGCGACGGGCCGCGAACGCTGCGGGTCGGCGTGCGGCTGGTGGAGGGCGGCGCGTTCTCCACGTACGCGCTCAAGGAGATCAACGTCGGCGACGAGCTGGAGGTGATGACCCCGGCGGGACGTTTCACGCTGGAGCCCGCCCCCGGCCATTACGCGGCGGTGGTCGGCGGCAGCGGCATCACGCCGGTGCTGTCGATCGCCTCGACCCTGCTGGCGCGTGAGCCCGGAGCACGCTTCTGCCTGATCCGCAGCGACCGCACGACCGCCTCGACGATGTTCCTGGAGGAGGTCGCCGACCTGAAGGACCGCTTCCCGGACCGGCTGCACCTCGTGACGGTGCTCTCCCGGGAGGAGCAGCAGGCGGGCCTGCCGTCCGGCCGGCTCGACGAGGAGCGGCTCACGGACCTGCTTCCGGCGCTGCTGCCCGTGGGGGACGTGGCGGGCTGGTTCCTGTGCGGGCCGTACGGTCTGGTGCAGGGCGCCGAGCGGGCCCTGCGCGGGCTCGGGGTGGCCCGGACCCGGATCCACCAGGAGATCTTCCACGTGGACGCGGGGACTGCTCCCGTCCCGACCGCAGCGGCCCCCGCCCACAGCACGGTGACCGTCCGGCTCGACGGGCGCGGCGGAAGCTGGCCGGTCCAGGACGGGGAGACCCTGCTGGAGACGGTGCTGCGCAACCGGCCCGACGCGCCCTACGCCTGCAAGGGCGGCGTGTGCGGCACCTGCCGGGCCTTCCTGGTGACGGGCGAGGTGCGCATGGACCGCAACTTCGCGCTGGAACCGGAGGAGACCGAGGCGGGGTACGTGCTGGCGTGCCAGTCGCATCCGGCGACCGAGCAGGTGGAGCTGGACTTCGACCGCTGAGGACCGGCCGCCTGCCGCGCGCGGGAGGCGGCCGCCGCACCGTCCCCTGTTCCCTTTTTGCCTGGGACCTGTTGTGTTTTGACACACCATCAGGACCAGCCCTCGGCACCCGGCCGACGGTTCGGCGGCCCGGCGGCCGCTGACAGCACATCCCTTCGGCTGACGCCGCACGGACGCCGCGGATCCCGCAGATACCTCGGTCGCCGCGGTCGCCGCGGACTACGGCCTCAGAGCACGTGGCCCGGCCGGCCCTCGTCGGTCACGACCGGCCGGCCGGAGGCCGCCCACACCTGCATGCCGCCGTCGACGTTCACCGCGTCGACACCCTGCTGGACCAGGTACATCGCGACCTGGGCCGAGCGTCCGCCCGAGCGGCAGATCACATGGACGCGCCCGTCCTGGGGCGCCGCCTCGGTCAGTTCGCCGTAGCGCGCCACGAACTCGCTGATGGGGATGTGCAGCGCCCCCTCGGCGTGGCCCGCCTGCCACTCGTCGTCCTCGCGGACGTCCAGCAGGAAGTCGTCGTCCTTGAGATCGCCGACCTCGACCGTGGGCACACCAGCTCCGAAATGCATGCCCCCGACGCTACCCGAAGCCGGCACGGGGACGCCGTCGCTCAGCCCTGGCCCAGCAGCGTGGCCAGTTCAGCCTCGCGGGCCGTCACGTCGGCGCGCAGCTGCTCGGCGATCTCCTCCAGGAGCCGGTCGGGGTCGTCGGGAGCCAGGCGGAGCATCGAGGCGATCGCGCTGTCCTCCAGCTCCTTCGCGAGCATCGTGAGCAGCTCCTTGCGCTGCGCGAGCCACTCCAGACGGGCGTAGAGCTCCTCGCTGGGGCTCGGTTCCCGCTCGGCGGGCACCGGGCCCGCGGCCCACTCCGCGGCCAGCTCCCGCAGCTCCGTCTCGTCGCCCCGGGCGTAGGCGGCGTTGACGCGGGTGATGAACTCCTCGCGCCGCTTGCGCTCCTCCTCCCGCTGCGCCAGGTCGGGGTGTGCCTTGCGGGCCAGCTCGCGGTAGAGCCTGCGGGCCTCCTCGCTGGGGCGCACCCGCTGCGGAGGCCGCACCGGCTGGTCCGTGAGCATCGCCGCGGCCTCCGGGAACAGGCCTTCCCCGTCCATCCAGCCGTCGAGCAGTTCCTCGACACCGGGGATCGGCATCAGCCGGGCGCGGGCCTCGTCCGCCCTGCGCAGGTCGTCGGGGTCACCGGTGCGTGCCGCCGTGGCCTCGGCGATCTGCGCCTCCAGCTCCTCCAGGCGGGCATAGAGGGGGCCGAGTCTCTGCTGGTGCAGCCGGGAGAAGTTCTCGACCTCCACTCGGAAGGTCTCCACCGCGATCTCGTACTCGATCAGCGCCTGCTCGGCGGCCCGTACGGCCCGCTCCAGGCGCTCCTCGGGACGTGCCGCAGCACCGTCGGACGTCGACCGAGCCGCCCCGGCGACGTCACCCTGCTCAGCTTCCGGGGTCGTCACCCGACCAGCCTAGGCCACGCGGGCGGCGCCCTGGCTCACCGCGCCCCGAAAGGGCGGGCCGCCCCCGTCACGCCCCCGCCTTCCGTCACGCCCCCGCCTTCCGTCACATCCCCGTCTTCCGTCACATCCCTGCCTTCCGTCACACCCCTGACTCTGCCGCGATCCTGCCTGCCCGCACCGCCGCCACGAGGTCCGCGTGGTCCGCCTCCGTGCGGTCGGCGTAGGCGACGGCGAAGGCGGCGACGGCCTCGTCGAGTTCCTCGTTCTTGCCGCAGTAGCCGGCGATGAGGCGGGGGTCGGCGCTGTGGGCGTGGGCGCGGGCCAGCAGGGCGCCGGTCATGCGGCCGTAGTCGTCCATCTGGTCGGCCGCCAGCGCGGCCGGGTCGACGCTGCCCTTGCGGTTGCGGAACTGCCGCACCTGGAAGGGCAGTCCGTCGACCGTCGTCCAGCCCAGCAGGATGTCGCTCACCACCTGCATGCGCTTCTGGCCGAGCACCACCCGCCGGCCCTCGTGCGCCACCTCGGGCACCTCGAATCCGGCCGTCGCCAGATGCGGCAGCAGCGCGGAGGGCCTCGCCTCCTTCACCTGCAGGACGAGCGGCTCGCCGCGGTGGTCCAGCAGCAGCACCACGTAGGACCGGGTGCCCACGCTGCCCGTGCCGACCACCCGGAAGGCGACGTCGTGCACCGCGTGACGGGCCAGCAGGGGGAGCCGGTCCTCGGAGAGCGTGGACAGGTACTCCTCCAGCGAGGCGGCCACCGCCGTGGCCTCCGCGTCCGGCACCCGCCGCAGCACCGGCGGGGCGTCCACGAAGCGGCGGCCGCCGTCCTCGGTGGGCTCGGTCGACTTGGCCGCGAAGCGTCCGCTGGTGTTGGCCCGCGCCTTCTCCGAGACCCGCTCGAGCGTGCCGAGCAGGTCGTGGGCGTCGGTGTGGGAGACCAGTTCCTCGTCCGCGATGGCGTTCCACGCGTCCAGGGCCGGGAGCTTGGCCAGCAGCCGCATGGTGCGCCGGTAGGCGCCCACCGCGTCGTGCGCGGCCTCGCGGCAGCTCTCCTCGTCGCAGCCCGCCTCCCGGCCGGCGAGCACCAGCGAGGTGGCCAGCCGCTTGAGGTCCCACTCCCAGGGGCCGTGGACCGTCTCGTCGAAGTCGTTCAGGTCGATGACCAGGCCGCCGCGGGCGTCGCCGTACAGGCCGAAGTTGGCCGCGTGGGCGTCCCCGCATATCTGCGCCGCTGCCCCGGTCATGGGCGTACGGGCCAGGTCGTGGGCCATGAGACCCGCCGAACCGCGCAGGAAGGCGAACGGCGTCGCCGCCATCCGGCCCACCCGGATCGGGGTCAGCTCCGGTATCCGGCCGAGGTTGGACTGCTCGACCGCCGTCACCGCGTCGGGACGGGAGCCGTCCGGGTCCAGAGCGGCGTGCGCGGAACGCGGCACCCGGTGGCGCAGCGCCTTCCCCTGCTTCTTGGGCGACCCGCCGTCCGGGGACCCGTCCCCCGCGGCGGATCCCTGCCCGGACCACCGGGCGAAGCCCCGCACCCGCGGCAGCCGGCGCGCACGCCCGCCGTCGGCCACCTCCTGACCCGCCTCCCGCCGGATCTCCGGCCGCGCCTCCTGCCCGGTTTCCCGCCGGGATTCCTGTCGGATCTCCGGCCGCGCCTCCTGAGAGGCCTCCTGCCGCGCCGGCACCGACCCCACCGCTCCCGCACCGATCTCGGTCACCACGACCGCCTCCCCCGCCGCGCGCACATCCGCACCCGTGCCAAGACAACATCAACTCGTGGCGACCGTACCGCCGTCGGCCCGAGGGCGTCAGACCCTGTGGACAACTCGGCGGCTGTGGACAACTCGGCGGCTGTGGACGGCACCGGGCCCCGGACACGACTCCGCGGCCGGCGGACGCGCCCCCTCACCGACGCGGACACCGGCGTTCGTCGGCGCGGTTCCGGGGAGGGCCTTCTCACCTCGGCGGCCCTGTATTGCACGGTCGGCAGCGGGTAGGGGCAGCCCCGTGGGCCGGGACGGTACCGTCACCCGCCCCGAACGGAAGGCGTGCCGGCCGGGCATGTGCGCATCCGTTCGGCGGCCTGTGATCGCGTTCCAGGGCCCTGTCGGAAGAGGACGTTCCTGGGACGGGAGACGCATGATCCGGACGGATCACAGGGCAGCGGCCGGCACGGCCCCGAAGCCGCCGAGCCGAAAGCCGACCGCGCGGGACGTGCCGCTGTCGCGGGCGGCACCCGCGGCGCGGGCGATCGTGACCGGGCCGGGCGTCGTGCGAAGGGAGCGGCTCGCCGCACTGGACGGACTGCGGTTCCTGGCGGCGCTGTCGGTGGTGCTCTTCCACTTCGTCGGCCAGACCCCCGGAACGATGCAGAGGATCTGGGGCCGCCCGTACCAAGCCACCTTCCCCGAACTGCACCCCTACTTCGCCTTCGGACGACTCGGCGTCGACCTGTTCTTCCTGATCAGCGGTTTCGTCATCTGCATGAGCGCGTGGGGGCGCAGCCCACGTGACTTCTTCATCTCGCGCGTCACCCGTCTGTTCCCGATGTACTGGATCGCGGTCGTGGTGTCGGCGTGCGTCCTCTACTTCGCCGACAGCCCGTTCGGGCCGCCTGACCCGCGGGTGCTCTTCGCGAACTTCACGATGCTGCAGACACCGCTCGGTGTGGCCAACCTGGACTCGGTCTACTGGACGCTCTGGCCGGAACTCGCCTTCTACCTCACGTTCTCGGTCGTGGTGTGGAAGGGCCTCAGCTACCAGCGCGTGGTGCTCTTCTGCGGGGCCTGGACGCTCGCCACGGTGCTCGCGCCGGCCGCGCACATCCCGTTGCTCACGCTCGCGGTGAACCCGCCGTCCGCCCCGTACTTCATCGCGGGCCTGGCCTTCCACCTGATGTACCGGTACCGGCCGACCCCGCTGCTGTGGGGCATCGTCGCCATGTCGTGGCTGTTGGCGCTGCACTTCCTGCTGGCGCCCACCGGCGGGCGCAACAACTGGCTCACCTGGTCGCCGTCGCGCGGCTGGCTGATCCTGGTGGTCACCCTGTTCTTCCTGCTGATCGGCGCCATCGCACTCGGCTGGACGAACCGGATCCGATGGCGTGGGCTGACCGTCGCGGGCGCGATGACCTTCCCGCTGTACCTCCTGCACGACACGATCGGGATGAGCCTCGCGCACCACTACGGCGACCGTGTCGACCCCCTGGCCCTGGTCGCGGTCGTGACAAGCGGCCTGGTCGTACTGTCGTACCTGGCGCACCGGTTCGTCGAGCGCCCGATCGCGCTGGCCCTGCGACGCTCGCTGAACACCGCCACGTTCCGCCTGCGGGCTCCGGCGCTGCGCCCTTGAGCGGCCATCTCGAGGAAGCTCGGGTTGCTGCTCGCCACGCCTCATTCGCCAACTCCGGCGATCGACGGCCCACATGCCCGGCAGCCTCGCCGGTGCCCGATCACCGTCGGCCCGCGAGCCGGCGGGGCGCGCGGGCAGGGGCGAGAAGTGACGGAGCACCTGGGCGCCGAACACCGCACGCCGGCCGTCGAACTCGGCGTGAGATACCTCACGCGTCGGAGGCCCTGACGCGTCTCACCCTCGACCGTGCGATGCCTCACATCCGGCGGAAGCAACGAAAAACGGGCCTCTGCAGGACTTTCGTCACTGTCAGAGACCCGTTCATCGGTTCTTCGCTGTGCGCGAGGGGGGAGTTGAACCCCCACGCCCTTGCGGGCACTGGAACCTGAATCCAGCGCGTCTGCCTATTCCGCCACCCGCGCATTGGGTGTGTCCTCCGGCTCCCGCCCCTTGGGGGCCGGCGCCTTCCGACATCCAGAACATTAGCACGTAGGAGGGGGTGGGTTCACATCCCTTCCCCGGGCCCACCCCCGGCCCCGGCGACCGGGACCGCCCCCGCACCGGCCCTCCCCACGAGAGCCTCCCCGCCCCGCCACCGCGGGCCTCACCGCCCCACGTCTTCCGCCTCCGCCCCCGCTCAGCCCACCCACGAGCCGTCCCCGGGCCACTCCCGGACCGTCCCTGGGCCGGCCCCGCTCCCAGGAGCACCGGAAGCCCCCCGATCCGTCTCGACGTGAGCCTGTTCACGTATCAACCTCGTACCGGTCGGGCCCGTCTCCCCGGGAGCCGGGACAGGTCCACCGCCGGGTGCGGGACACTGGTCTGCAGCCGCCTCTACGATCCTGGGCAGAAGTACGCGCAGGAGTACTTCCCGCAAGGTTCGGAGAGAAGCTCGGCGGGGAACCTCGGAGGCAGCTCCGCGGGGAACCCGCAGAGACGTCGACACCCGTCGACGGGGCGGACAGGGGGAACCAGCCGATTTACCGGCGCGTGGATACGATCAGTAAGCAGTACCAGGTAAGCAGTACGCAGCACGACGGCAAGACCCGCTACGACGGCAACGACGGAGGAGGTGCCCCATGGGAGTCCTGAAGAAGTTCGAGCAGCGTCTCGAAGGTCTGGTCAACGGCACCTTCGCCAAGGTCTTCAAGTCCGAGGTCCAGCCCGTGGAGATCGCGGGTGCGCTCCAGCGCGAGTGCGACAACAACGCGACCATCTGGAACCGCGACCGGACCGTCGTACCCAACGACTTCATCGTGGAGCTCAGCACGCCGGACTACGAGCGGCTGAGCCCCTACTCCGGCCAGCTCGGCGACGAGCTCGCCGGCATGGTGCGCGACTACGCCAAGCAGCAGCGCTACACCTTCATGGGACCGATCAAGGTCCACCTGGAGAAGGCGGACGACCTGGACACCGGCCTCTACCGGGTCCGCAGCCGGACGCTCGCCTCCTCCAGCAGCCAGCAGGCGCCCTCGTCCCCGTCCGCCCAGGGCGGACGCCCGGGTTCCGGCGCCCAGGGCGGCTACGGCCACCCGCAGGCCGCAGGACCCGCGGGAGCGCCTCCCATGCCGTCCGCGCCGCCGCCCGGCGGCCGGCCCGGCGGGTACGGCTACCCGCAGCCCGCCGCGCAGCGGCCCGCCAACGCCCCGGCGACCGGCGGCCGCACCCGCCACTGGATCGAGATCAACGGCAATCGCCATCAGATCTCCCGCCCGACGCTGGTGCTGGGCCGCAGCACCGAAGCCGACGTGCGGATCGACGACCCCGGCGTCTCCCGCCGGCACTGTGAGATCCGGACCGGAACGCCCTCGACGATCCAGGATCTCGGGTCCACCAACGGCATCGTGGTGGACGGGCAGCACACCACCCGCGCTACGCTCCGCGACGGCTCGCGGATCGTCGTGGGCAGCACCACCGTTATCTATAGGCAAGCCGAAGGGTGAACCGGGGGCAATGTCAGAGCTGACCCTCACGGTCATGCGGCTGGGTTTCCTGGCCGTACTGTGGCTGTTCGTGATCGTGGCCGTGCAGGTCATCCGCAGCGACCTGTTCGGTACGCGCGTCACCCAGCGGGGAGCCCGCCGCGAGGCCGCGCGGCCCCAGCAGGCCGCGCGCCAGACGGCCGCTCCGCCGCAGCAGCGCGGCCAGCAGGGCGGCGGCGGCCGACAGCGCCGCAACGCCCCCACCAAGCTCGTGGTGTCCGAGGGCACCCTCACCGGCACCACGGTCGCGCTGCAGGGCCAGACGATCACCCTGGGCCGTGCGCACGACTCCACGATCGTGCTGGACGACGACTACGCCTCCAGCCGCCATGCCAGGATCTACCCGGATCGCGACGGCCAGTGGATCGTCGAGGACCTCGGATCCACCAACGGCACGTACCTGGACCGGAACCGGCTGACGACCCCCACACCGATCCCGCTGGGCGCGCCGATCCGCATCGGTAAAACCGTCATCGAGCTGCGGAAGTAGTACGACAATGAGCGAGCGGAGCGAGCACGCAGTGGCGGCCGGCACCCCGAGCCGCGGCGCGCTCCCGACCGGAGGGTGGGCACCGTGCGGATGTACCCGGAGCCGACGGGCGAGGTGCGCATGAGTCTGTCACTGCGCTTCGCCGCCGGATCGCACAAAGGCATGATCCGCGAGGGCAACGAGGACTCCGGCTACGCCGGTCCGCGCCTGCTCGCGATCGCCGACGGCATGGGCGGCCAGGCCGCCGGCGAGGTCGCCTCCTCCGAGGTGATCTCCACCATCGTCGCGCTCGACGACGACGTGCCCGGCTCCGACATCCTCACCTCGCTCGGCGCGGCCGTGCGGCGGGCCAACGACCAGCTGCGCGCGATGGTCGAGGAGGACCCCCAGCTGGAGGGCATGGGCACCACGCTCACCGCCCTGCTGTGGACCGGCCAGCGGCTCGGCATGGTGCACGTCGGCGACTCGCGCGCCTACCTGCTGCGCGACGGCGTGCTCACGCAGATCACGCAGGACCACACCTGGGTGCAGCGCCTCGTCGACGAGGGACGCATCACCGAGGAGGAGGCCACCACCCATCCGCAGCGCGCCCTCCTCATGCGCGCCCTCGGCAGCGGCGAGCACGTCGAGCCCGACCTGTCGATCCGCGAGGTCCGCGCCGGCGACCGCTACCTGATCTGCTCCGACGGCCTCAGCGGCGTCGTCTCCCACCAGACGATGGAGGAGACCCTCGCCAGCTACCAGGGCCCCCAGGAGACCGTGCAGGAGCTGATCCAGCTCGCACTGCGCGGCGGCGGCCCGGACAACATCACCGTCATCGTCGCCGACGTCCTCGACCTGGACACCGGCGACACCCTCGCCGGGCAGCTGTCCGACACCCCCGTCGTGGTCGGCGCGGTCGCCGAGAACCAGCTCCACCTCAACGACAACGGCATCATGCAGACGCCGGCCGGCCGCGCCTCGGGCCTCGGCCGCCACGTCCCCGGACAGGGCGGCGGGGGTGGCGAGTTCGGCCCGCCCGGCTCCGGCGACACCACCGGCTACGTCCCCACCGGAAGCTTCGGCGGCTACAGCGACGAGGACTTCGTCAAGCCCAGGAAGGGCCGCCGGTGGCTGAAGAGATCGTTCTACAGCGTGCTCGCGCTCGCCGTGATCGGCGGCGGTCTGTACGGCGGCTACCGCTGGACGCAGACCCAGTACTACGTCGGCGCCAACGAGGAGCACCTCGCCCTCTACCAGGGCATCAGCCAGGACCTGGCGTGGGTGAAGCTGTCGAAGCTGGAGAAGGACCACCCCGAGATCGAACTCAAGTACCTGCCTCCCTACCAGCAGAAGCAGGTCAAGGCGACGATCGCGCAGGGCGGCCTCGCGTCCGCCCAGAAGAAGATCGACGAACTGTCCGTGCAGGCCTCCGCGTGCAAGAAGGAGTCCGAGCGCCGGACCGCAGAGAGCCAGAACAACGCCAAGACGGGCGAGGGCCAGGCCGGAGGCACCACGGGAACCACCCGCACCTCCCTCACGTCCAAGGCGACACCGACACCGAATCCATCGGCGTCGAAGACACCGTCGTCCCCGTCTCCGTCCACGTCCGCCGCGCCCACTCCCAGCCCCGGCCCCACTCTCTCGGAGGAAGAGCAGAAGGTCGTCTCGCTGTGCGGCAAGCAGTAGGCAAGCCGTGAGAGGCCCTGTCACACGATGAGCAGTACTTCCAACCCGTCGACGCACCACACGTCCACCATCGGCGCCATCGGAGCGCCCAGCAGACGCAACACCGAGCTCGCGCTGCTGGTGTTCGCCGTCGTCATCCCGGTGTTCGCCTACGCCAACGTCGGCCTGGCGATCAACAACGAGGTGCCGTCCGGCCTGCTGAGCTACGGCCTGGGCCTCGGCCTGCTGGCCGGCGTCGGACATGTCGTCGTCCGCAAGTTCGCCCCGTACGCGGACCCGCTGCTGCTGCCGCTGGCCACCCTGCTCAACGGGCTCGGGCTGGTCATCATCTGGCGGCTGGACCAGTCCAAGCTGCTGCAGTCGATCAAGCAGGCGGGCGCGGCCGCGCCGCGGCAGCTGATGTACACGGCCATGGGCATCGCCCTGTTCGCCGTGGTGCTGGTCTTCCTCAAGGACCACCGCGTCCTGCAGCGCTACACGTACATCTCCATGGTCGGCGCGCTGGTCCTGCTGCTGCTGCCGCTGGTCCCGGGCCTGGGCGCCAACATCTACGGCGCGAAGATCTGGATCCACATCGGCAGCTTCTCCATCCAGCCCGGTGAGTTCGCGAAGATCGTGCTGGCGATCTTCTTCGCCGGCTACCTGATGGTGAAGCGCGACGCGCTGGCCCTCGCCAGCCGCCGCTTCATGGGCCTCTACCTGCCCCGCGGCCGCGACCTCGGCCCGATCCTGGTCGTCTGGTTCATCTCGATCCTCATCCTGGTCTTCGAGACCGACCTCGGTACGTCGCTGCTGTTCTTCGGAATGTTCGTCGTCATGCTGTACGTCGCCACCGAGCGGACCAGCTGGATCGTCTTCGGTCTGCTGATGTCCGGCGCGGGCGCCGTCGGCGTGGCCTCGTTCGAACCGCACGTGCAGCAGCGCGTCCAGGCCTGGCTCGACCCGATGAAGGAGTACACGCTCAGCCAGCAGGGCGTCGGCGGCCACTCCGAGCAGGCCATGCAGGCTCTGTGGGCGTTCGGCTCCGGCGGCACCCTCGGCAGCGGCCTCGGCCAGGGCCACTCCGACCTCATCCGGTTCGCCGCCAACTCCGACTTCATCCTCGCCACCTTCGGCGAGGAGCTCGGCCTGGCCGGCATCATGGCGCTCCTGCTGATCTACGGCCTGATCGTGGAGCGCGGCGTGCGCACCGCCCTCGCCGCCCGCGACCCCTTCGGCAAGCTGCTCGCCATCGGCCTCTCGGGCGCGTTCGCCCTCCAGGTCTTCGTCGTGGCCGGCGGTGTGATGGGCCTCATCCCGCTGACCGGTATGACGATGCCCTTCGTGGCGTACGGCGGTTCGTCCGTGATCGCCAACTGGGCCCTCGTCGGCATCCTGATCCGGATCAGCGACACCGCGCGCCGCCCGGCGCCCGCCCCCGCCTCCAACCCCGACGCCGAGATGACCCAGGTGGTCCGCCCGTGAACAAGCCCCTGCGCCGGATCGCGATCTTCTGCGGACTCCTCGTCCTCACCCTGCTCATCCGGGACAACTGGCTCCAGTACGTCAAGGCCGACAACCTCAAGAACGACGACAAGAACCGCCGGGTGACGATCGCGCGCTACTCCACCCCGCGCGGCGACATCATCGTCGGCGGCAACCCCGTCACCGGGTCCACCGAGACCAAGCGCAACGGTCTCAACGACCTGAAGTACAAGCGCACCTACAAGGACGGCCCCATGTGGGCGCCGGTCACCGGATACGCCTCGCAGGCCTTCGGCGCCAACCAGCTGGAGTCCATCGAGGACGGCATCCTCACCGGCAACGACGACCGGCTCTTCTTCCGCAACACCCTCGACATGGTCACCGGCAAGCCCCAGCAGGGCGGCAACGTGGTGACCACCCTCAACCCGGCCGCGCAGAAGGCGGCGTACGACGGCCTGAAGAACCAGGGCGGCAAGGGCGCCGCGGTGGCGCTGGACCCGGCCACCGGCAAGATCCTCGCGCTGGCGTCCTACCCGTCGTACGACCCGTCGGCGTTCGCGGGCACGTCCGACACGGACGCCCAGGCCTGGAAGAAGCTGCAGAAGAAGTCCGACGCCAGCGACCCGATGCTGAACCGGGCGCTGCGCGAGACCTACCCGCCGGGCTCCACCTTCAAGGTGGTCACCGCGGCGGCCGCGCTGGAGAACGGGCTCTACAGCTCGGCGGACTCGCCCACCAGGTCGCCGCTGCCGTGGATCCTGCCGCAGAGCACGACGGAGCTGAAGAACGAGGGCAACATCCCCTGCAAGAACGCCACCATGCGGGTGGCGCTGCGGGTCTCCTGCAACACCGTCTTCGGCAAGATGGGATACGACCTCGGCAAGGACAAGATGCTGGCGGAGGCGAAGAAGTTCGGCTTCGACGCCGAGCAGTTCGTGCCGGTCCGCTCCGCGGTCTCCAACTTCCCGCAGGACATGAACGCGCCGAACACCGCGCTCAGTTCGATCGGCCAGTTCGAGACCGCCGCCACCCCGCTGCAGATGGCCATGGTCGCCTCGGCCGTCGCCAACGACGGCAAGCTGATGAAGCCGTACATGGTCGACGAGCTCCAGTCGCACAACCTCGACCCCATCGAGAAGACGAAGCCGAAGGAGCTGAGCCGGCCGCTGACGCCGCAGAACGCGCAGATCCTCCAGTCGATGATGGAGACGGTCGTCAAGGAGGGCACGGGCACGAAGGCGCAGATCGGCGGCGTCACGGTGGGCGGCAAGACCGGTACCGCCCAGCACGGCGTCGAGAACAGCGCGAACCCCTACGCCTGGTTCCTCTCCTACGCCAAGATGCCCGACGGCAGCTCGCCGGTCGCGGTGGCCGTGGTCGTGGAGGACGAGAACGCCAACCGCGGCGACATCTCCGGCGGTGGCCTCGCGGCCCCCATCGCGAAGCGGGTGATGGAGGCGGTCATCAACTCCAAGAAGTGACCCCTGTCACGTCGCCTTCACATCGGTGCACGTTGCGATACCGGTCCTGTATCGGGTGACGGGCTTGGCCAGGTCACACAGAACGAGCCGGGTACGGTAGGCCCGGACGGCAGCCTCAGGCGGCACACGGGTGCCGCTCGAGACCGACGGAGAGGGCTGGTAGGTAGCTATGGAAGAGCCGCGTCGCCTCGGCGGCCGGTACGAACTGGGCCAGGTGCTCGGTCGTGGTGGCATGGCGGAGGTCTACCTCGCGCATGACACCCGCCTCGGCCGCACCGTGGCAGTGAAGACGCTGCGCGCGGACCTCGCGCGCGACCCGTCCTTCCAGGCCCGGTTCCGCCGGGAGGCCCAGTCGGCCGCCTCGCTCAACCATCCCGCGATCGTCGCGGTCTACGACACGGGCGAGGACTACATCGACGGGGTCTCGATCCCGTACATCGTGATGGAGTACGTCGACGGGTCCACCCTCCGTGAGCTCCTGCACAGCGGCCGCAAGCTGCTGCCCGAGCGGGCCATGGAGATGACCATCGGCATCCTCCAGGGTCTGGAGTACGCCCACCGCAGCGGCATCGTCCACCGCGACATCAAGCCGGCGAACGTCATGCTGACGCGCAACGGCCAGGTCAAGGTGATGGACTTCGGCATCGCCCGCGCCATGGGCGACTCCGGCATGACCATGACGCAGACGGCGGCCGTGATCGGCACCGCCCAGTACCTCTCCCCGGAGCAGGCCAAGGGCGAGCAGGTCGACGCCCGCTCGGACCTGTACTCGACGGGCTGCCTGCTCTACGAGCTGCTGACGGTCCGCCCGCCCTTCGTCGGCGACTCCCCGGTCGCGGTGGCCTACCAGCACGTCCGCGAGGAGCCGCAGGCGCCCAGCGTCTTCGACCCCGAGATCACGTCCGAGATGGACGCGATCGTGCTGAAGGCACTGGTCAAGGACCCGGACTACCGCTACCAGTCCGCCGACGAGATGCGCGCCGACATCGAGGCCTGCCTCGACGGCCAGCCTGTCGCCGCCACCGCCGCGCTGGGCGCGGTCGGCTACGGCGGCTACGGCGACGACCAGGCGACGACGGCCCTGCGCTCGGACGCCGGAGCCGGCGCCACGACGATGCTGCCGCCGATGAGCCCGGACGACGGCGGCTTCGGCTACGACGACCGCCCCGACCGGCGCCGCCAGAAGAAGTCCAACACCTCGACGATCCTGCTGGTCGTCGCGGGCGTCCTGGTGCTCGTCGGCGCGATCCTGATCGGCAAGTGGGCCTTCAGCGGCGGCAACGCGGGCGACGGCACCCTCAAGGCGCCCAACTTCGTCGGCCAGAGCTACGACGACGCCAAGCGAATGGCCGAGAACTCCGACCTGAAGCTGGCCCCGCCCACCCGGAAGCCCTGCGAGGATCAGCCGAAGGGCAACGTCTGCTCCCAGGACCCGACGGAGGGCACCGACGTCAAGAAGGGCGACACCATCAACCTGGTGGTGTCGACCGGGGCGCCGAAGGTGACGGTGCCCGACGTCCGCGGGCTCACCTTCGACACGGCCGAGTCGCAGCTCAAGGCCAAGGGCTTCGTCGTCGAGAAGCGGACCCAGGAGTCCGACCAGTCCCCGGGCGTCGTGATCGACCAGGACCCCAAGGGCGACTCGACGAAGCAGAAGGGCTCCACGGTCACCCTCACGGTCGCCATCGAGAAGAAGCAGGCCCAGGTGCCCGACGTCACGGGCCAGACCTGCGACGCCGCCAAGCAGCAGATGCAGGCGAACAACCTCGTCGGTGAGTGCACCGAGGTGGACACCAACGACCCCAACCAGGTGGGCAAGGTCATCCAGACCTCGCCGACGGCCAACACCAAGGCCGACCCGGGGTCGAAGGTGAGCATCCAGATCGGCAAGCAGCCGGCGCAACAGAAGACGCCGGTGCCCAGCGTCGTCGGTCAGACGGTGGGACAGGCCAAGCAGATCCTGGCGCAGGCCGGCTTCACCCAGATCCAGTTCGCGGGCGGCAGTGACCAGAGCGACGGGGCCCTCGTGGTCAAGCAGGACCCCAAGGGGAACCAGCAGGTCGACAATCCCGGCGCCACAGTGATCACCCTCACCACCTTCGGGGCCGGAGGCGACAACGGAGGCAACAACGGAGGCGGCGGAGGCGGCCCAGGAGGAATCTTCGGCTGATCCCAAGGCCCAGCCCCTGACGACCGGAGCCCCTGGCCACTCGCTGAGTGAGTGGCCAGGGGCTCCGTCGTGCCGTCGCTCAGCTCAGTTCCTTCGGCGGGGTGCGCCGGGAGTCGACTTTGTCCACCCGGACCAGTTCGCCCCAGACCACGTACCGGAACCGGGACGTGTAGACCGGGGTGCAGGTCGTCAGGGTGATGTAGTGGCCGGGCTTGGTCACGCCCGACTCCTTCGGGACCGACGACAGGACCTCGACGTTGTACTTCGAGGTCTCCGGGAGGATGTCGTAGACCTTGTAGACGTACCACTTGTCCCTGGTCTCGAAGACGATCGCGTCGCCCTTGCGCATCTTGTCGATGTTGTGGAACTTCGCGCCGTGGCCGTCGCGGTGGGCGGCGAGGGTGAAGTTGCCCGCCTTGCCGGTCGTCGGGAGGGTCGCCTTGACGGGGTCCGCGTAGTAGCCGGCCACGCCGTCGTTCAGGACCTCCGTCGACGTGCCCTTCTTGACCAGGACCTCGCCGTTGTCCATCGACGGCACGTGCAGGAAGCCGATGCCGTCCTTGGTGTCGAGCGCGCCGGGGGCGCCGGAGCCGGAGTGGGCCCACTCGTCACGGATCCGGTGGCCCTGCTGATCGGCCTGGCGGTCGGCGAGGACGTTCGTCCACCACAGGGAGTAGACGACGAACAGGCCGAGGACCAGGCCCGCCGTGATGAGGAGTTCGCCGAAGACGCTGACCGCGAAGGCCAGCCGGCCGGGGCGCCGGCGAGGCGGTGCGGAGCCGTACGCGTCACCGTGTCCTTCGCCGCCGTGGCTGTGCTCTGCCGTGCCGTCCGTGGTCGCTGCCACTGTTCATCTGCCCTTTAACTGACGAGCGCATCCGGCTTGCCCTTGCTGCGCGGCCGTTCCTCGACCATCTTGCCCCAGACGATCAACCGGTACTTGCTGGTGAACTCCGGCGTGCAGGTGGTGAGGGTGATGTAGCGGCCGGGTCCGGTGAAACCCGACCCCCTGGGAACGGGGTCCAGCACGCTCGTGTTGCTCGGCGGGGTCACCGGCAGCATCGACGCCATCTTGTAGACGAAGTACGTGTCCTGGGTCTCCACGACGATGGCGTCGCCCGGCGTGAGCCGGTTGATGTACCGGAACGGCTCGCCGTGCGTGTTCCGGTGGCCCGCGAGCCCGAAGTTGCCCGTCCTCGCGTCCGGCATCGCCGTGTTGAGATCGCCCTGGCCGTAGTGCCCGACCATGCCCTTGTCGAGCACCTTCTCCTTGCTGGTGCCCTCGGCGATCGGCACCACCACGTCCAGCTTGGGGATGTGCAGGATGGCGAAGCCCTGCCCCGGCTCGAACGTCCCCGGGTTGCGCCTGCCGCTCGCCCAGTCGTCCTGCAGGTGGTGCGCCTCGCTGCCCGCCTGGGCGTGCGCGCGGATGTTGGTCCACCACAGCTGGTAGGTCACGAAGAGCAGCATCACCACACCCGTGGTGATGAACGCCTCGCCGATGATCCGGCTGGCGAGGACGCCCGGGCTGGGCTTCTGCGCCCGCGCCCGGCGCCGGGCCTCCACACGGGACAACGGTGCGGACGGACCGCCCGCCGCGCTGTCGCCCTCCGCGGCCGTCCCGGTTGCCCCGGCCGCCCCGGCCGAGCCGCCGTGCCGCCCGTGACGGCCTTTGGCGGCCTTCCTGCGGGCCGCGCGCCCGCCCGGAGTGGTTCCTGTCACCGGTGTGACGGACGAGGCCCGAGAGGCCGTCCCAGGCCCCGTCCGGCCCGCGTCCGCCGGCGACGGCTCGGGGACCAGCAGCGCCATCGTCTCCTGGTCGCCCGCAGGCGGCACGGGAGACGGGTCGTGGGGCGGCGGAGCCGAGTAAGGGGGCGGGGCCCCGTAGGCCTGCTGCGGCTGCGCATACGGCTGCTGCTGCGGGTCGTACGGCTGCTGCTGCCCGTACGGCTGCTGCGGCCCGCCCTGCGCCGCCGGGGAGCCGTACCACTCCTGCGCCCCGGAGCCGTACCACTCCTCGAACGCGCCCGGCTCCCCGTACGACTGCTGCCCGTACGAGGTGTCGGTCTCGCGCTCGGGGCGCAGCGCGGTCACGCCGTGGCCCTGCCCACCACCGGGGCAAGCCCCGCCGACCTCGCCACGGCACCCTGGTCGCCGCACTCCACCAGCCAGTTGGCCAGCATCCGGTGCCCGTGTTCGGTCAGCACCGACTCGGGATGGAACTGCACACCCTCGACGGGGAGTTCACGGTGGCGCAGGCCCATGATGATGCCGTCCTGGGTGCGCGCGGTGACCTCCAGCTCGCCCGGCACGGTGTCCGGCTCGGCCGCCAGCGAGTGGTAGCGGGTCGCCGTGAACGGCGAGGGCAGTCCCGCGAAGACGCCCTTGCCCTCGTGCTCCACCAGCGAGGTCTTGCCGTGCAGCAGCTCGGGCGCCCGGTCCACGACACCGCCGTAGGCCACCTGCATCGACTGCATGCCCAGGCAGACGCCGAAGACCGGCACCCCGGTGGCGGCGCAGTGGCGCACCATGTCGACGCAGACGCCGGCCTCCTCGGGTGTCCCGGGGCCGGGCGACAGCAGCACGCCGTCGAAGCCGTCCTGGGCGTGCGCCGTCGACACCTCGTCGTTGCGCAGCACCTCGCACTCGGCGCCCAGCTGGTAGAGGTACTGGACCAGGTTGAAGACGAAGCTGTCGTAGTTGTCGACGACGAGAATCCGCGCACTCACTGGTTGTCCACCGTCACATCGTTGAAGGGAAGCAGCGGTTCGGCCCACGGGAAGACGTACTGGAACAGGACGTAGACGACGGCCAGGGCCAGCACCAGTGAGATCAGTGCCCTGACCCAAGCGTTCCCCGGCAGATGCCGCCAGATCCAGCCGTACATGCCGTCCCTTCCGTCTCGCCACGGCACCGGACGAGCGCCGTGGGTCACCAGACTAACGGCGCGGCGCCTCCGGTTTCCCGGCCTCCACAGGGTGGGCGGGGTACCCGGACTTACGTGGCACTGGGTCGATCACCTCAACGTCCGTGGGCACGGTTTCGTATCGGTCTCCCGAGCCTCTTCTTCAGGGTGCCGGTGTCGGCGTCCTCGAGCACGGGCTCGTTCCACGTGAAACCGAGCCGCAAGAGGTACGCGCCCACCGGCGGCTCCTGTTACGGCACCTGCTGCGTGGGCTTCGCGTAGTGCAGGTCCACTGTGCCCGAGTAGCCGGGCAGCGTCACCGTCCCGTTCTCGGTGACCTTCCAGCCGAGGCCGTAGACGTTGACGTAGACCATGTAGTTCTGGATGGCCGGGGAGTCCGCGAGCGCCTTCTGGAGCCGCTCCGGGTCGCCGACCGCCGTGATGCGGTACGGCGGCGAGTAGACGCGGCCCTGCAGGATCAGCGTGTTGCCCACACAGCGCACCGCGCTGGTGGAGATCAGCCGCTGGTCCATGACCTTGATGCCCTTGGCGCCGCCGTCCCACAGCGCGTTGACCACGGCCTGCAGGTCCTGCTGGTGGATGACCAGGTAGTCCGGCTGGGGCTCGGGGTAGCCCGGCAGCTTGGCGGTGGCGTTCGGCGGTGCGTCATTGAGGGTGACGGTGATCGCCCTGCCCTTGACGGGCTGGGTGCCGGCGTTCTTCTCCAGCCGTGTGAGCTTCTCGTCCTGGGCCGTGGTCCTGCCGTCGTCCCGTTCGGCGAGGGACTCCACGTCGTGGCGCAGGGCCGCGTTGGACTCGTCCAGCCCCTTGTTCTTGCGGCTGCGCTCCTGGATGAGGTCGGACAGCTTCAGCAGGGAGGTGTCCGTGCGCAGGTTGGTGCCCTTGGCCGTGTTGAAGCTCGTGACGAAGATCAGTCCCGCCAGGGCGAAGACGGCCGCGGTGAGGATCCGCACCGGCCGCACACGGCGGATGCGCCCGGGACTGGATTCCGTCCCCGGGGAGTCGGCAGAATTGCTCAACGTACCCTTATCTCCTTCGGCGCCGCGGAAGCACTACGCTAACGGACGCCCGGGGGAGCCCTCAGCGTCCCCTTGTACGCTGCTCCGGAGCCAGTTCAGTTCCCTGCGCGGCCACGCAGCGCATCGACAGGAGAGACCCTCGTGCCGAAGTCACGTATCCGCAAGAAGGCCGACTACACGCCGCCGCCGGCGAAGCAGGCGACGAGCGTCAAGCTGGACAGCCGCGGCTGGGTCGCGCCCGTCATGCTGGCCATGTTCCTCATCGGTCTGGCCTGGATCGTCGTCTTCTACGTGACCGACGGCTCGCTGCCCATCGACGCCCTGGACAACTGGAACATCGTGGTGGGCTTCGGCTTCATCGCCGCCGGTTTCGGCGTCTCCACGCAGTGGAAGTAAGCGCGGCCTCCCGGTGAATCCAGCTCTCCCCAGGGCTATCCGCTGAGTTATCCACAGGCCGGATCAATATCCACAGCTCCTGGGGAAAAGACAGCTGATCTGTGGATAACCCGTCTGCCGTTGACGCCGGTAGGACTGTCGGACCGGTACCCCAGGAGCTCTTCGCCCCCTGCCTGACCTGCATGAACTCATGTGGGCGACAGGGGGCACACCTGTGCCCGCACCCTATGCACAAGATCCGACACCCGCTGTGGACAACGGTTCGGTATCAACCGAGCTGGACCGTCCTGACCAGCGTCATCACCAGGACGACCGCGAGCACCAGCGCACAGGTGCCGTACTGCACCAGGGCCCGCCGCTCGCGCGGGGCGTGCACCATCGCGTAGCCGATCACCACACCGGCGACGAGCCCGCCGATGTGCGCCTGCCAGGCGATGCTGCCCCAGCCGAAGGTGATGATCAGGTTGATCACCAGCAGCGCGATGATCGGCCGCATGTCGTAGTTGAGCCGGCGCATCAGGACGGCGGTCGCGCCGAAGAGGCCGAAGATGGCTCCGGAGGCACCGAGCGATCCCTCGTACGGCGAGGCCAGCAGATACGTCAGCGCACCTCCCGCCAGCCCCGAGACGAGGTAGAGCGCGAGGTAGCGCGCCCGGCCGAGAGCCGCCTCCAGAGGGCCGCCGAGCCACCACAGGCTGAGCATGTTGAACGCGATGTGCCACTCCGCCTGGTGCGAGAACATCGAGGTCACCAGGCGGTACCACTCGCCGTGGGCGACTCCCGTGGTGGCGGTGTACGGCGGCGGGGGCCACGCGCCGACGAGGACCAGCTGGTCCACGAGCGAGGAGTCGACCTTGATCGCGATGAACACCGCGAGGTTGATCCCCATGAGGATCTTGGTGACCAGCCGGGGATCGGAGGCCATGCTCCCGCCCGCCAGCGTCCGCGGCCGGCTCGCGGACGGGGCGTGGCCCGTGCCGGAGCCGGTGCGGACGCAGTCCGGGCACTGGAAGCCCACGGAGGCGTCGACCATGCACTCGGGGCAGATCGGCCGCTCGCAGCGCGTGCAGCGGATACCGGTCTCGCGGTCCGGGTGGCGGTAGCAGGTGGGCAGGCGCTGAGCGTCCTGCGGGCCCTGGTCCGTCGGGCCCTGCGGGCTGCCTGGTGCCTGATCCATGGGGTCCCCTCGGCTTCGTCGTGGGCAGTGCGTCGCGGCCCGTCGTGGCAACGCACCGCCCCGCTCATCCTTACGGACGAGCGGGGCGATTGGTTCCCAGCCCGGGACGGCGCGCGGGTTCAGCCCTCGCGGGTCTCCACGACGACCGTCTCGATGACGACGTCCTCGACGGGGCGGTCGGTGCGCGGGTTGGTCTGCGCGGCCGCGATGGCGTCGACCACCTTCCGGCTGGCCGTGTCGGTGACCTCGCCGAAGATGGTGTGCTTGCGGTTCAGCCAGGCCGTCGGGGAGACCGTGATGAAGAACTGGGAGCCGTTGGTGCCCGGGCCGGCGTTGGCCATCGCCAGCAGGTACGGCCTGTCGAAGGACAGGTCCGGGTGGAACTCGTCCGCGAACTGGTAGCCGGGTCCGCCGGTGCCGTTGCCCAGCGGGTCACCGCCCTGGATCATGAAACCGCTGATCACCCGGTGGAAGACGGTCCCGTCGTAGAGCTTCCCGGTGGTCTTCTCACCGGTGGCGGGGTGCGTCCACTCCCGCTCGCCCGTGGCGAGCTCGACGAAGTTCCGGACCGTCTTGGGGGCATGGTTCGGCAGGAGCCGGACGTCGATGTCCCCGTGGTTGGTCTTCAGGGTGGCGTGGAGGTGCTCTGCCACGAGGTGCCTTCCGTTGGCTGGGTTGTGCTCCCAGATCCTCGCACGGTCCGTGCCGTGCGTCGCCCGGCGACCGCTTCCGGGCTCGGATCTGCCGGATCCGCTTGCGAAAACCTCGCCGTTCGTCCCGAAGAGGGGAGCGCGAGTCGGCAATCCGTGGCATTGTCGGCCACAAGCTCGTGTTGCCCCGTATTCATCCGTTATCGCATGTGATCGTCTCTCGGACGGACCCGCCGGGCACGGCGGACCCACCGGGACGGCGGGCACGCCAAAACGGAGGAGCCGCGCGGCAACCGGAGCCGTCGCCCGTGACCCGGATGCCCGTCCGCGCATGCCCTCGGGCGTGTCGACAGGCATGATCCGTAAAAGGGTGGAAAGTCGAATTACCGTACGCCACCGAGGAGGAGGAACCCGTGACCCGCATCGACAGCGTGCGCGCCGCGACCGGCTCGGCGAAGGACAGCGTGCTGCACGCCGCGGAAGTGGTGGCGCCCTACGCCGACACGGCCAAGGACAGGGCCGCACACTACGCACACGAGGCCCGCGTACGGCTCGCGCCCAAGGTGTCGCTCGCCGCAGACCAGGCCCGCGTCCAGTACGACGCCCATGTCGCACCCCGGCTGGAGCAGGCTCGCGCCCATGTCCCGCCCAAGATGGACAGGGCCGCCCATGAGGCGGCGGCCCGCACCCGCAAGGCCGCACGGCAGGCCGCCGAGTACTCCCGGCCGAGGATCGAGCAGGCGGTGGCGGCGGCCCAGCCCGTCGCCGACGAGGCCGCCGCCCGCGGCGCCGCCGCGGCGGGCGCCGCGCTGGCCGCGATGCGCGGCCAGCTCTCGGCCAAGGAGCTCCAGAAGATCGCCCGCAAGCACAACCGGCGAGCGCGGGCCGGCCGCACCGCGAAGACGCTTCTGGTCCTGGGCGCGCTCGCGGGCGGCGCCTTCGCCGCCTGGAAGTGGTGGGACAAGCAGGCCAATCCGGACTGGCTGGTGGAGCCGCCCGCGGCGACCGAGGTCCCCGAGACGGGCAGGCTGGCGTCGGTCGACGGCAGCGGCCAGTCCGTACTGGACCCGGAGGTCCAGGCCAAGGAGGCCGAGGAGGAGGGGGCGGACCGCGAAGAGCGCGGCTGACCTCCCTCCCCGCCCAGGATGACGAAAGCCCCTCCGCCCGGTTTCTGCGCCGGTCGGAGGGGCTTTCGTGGAGTGCGGGGAGTGGAGCCTAGGGGAGTCGAACCCCTGACATCTGCCATGCAAAGACAGCGCTCTACCAACTGAGCTAAGGCCCCTGGAACAGGGCATCCGGCCGGAGGAACCGTGTACCGGTCGGGTGCCGCTGACCAGAGTACCGGGTCACCCCCCACATCTCGCAAAAAGATGGGGGGTCCCCGTGACCGACCACTCTCCGTAAGATGCACTCCGCGCGGTTCGCTGCAGCGAACCGCGGTACTAGGGGAAGCGATGGGGAGACGCAATGGACGCCGCACAGCAGGAAGCCACCGCAAGAGCGCGGGAACTGCAGCGGAACTGGTACGGGGAGCCCTTGGGGGCGCTGTTCCGCAAGCTCATAGAGGACCTCGGGCTCAACCAGGCCCGTCTTGCGGGGGTACTGGGACTGTCCGCGCCGATGCTGTCGCAGCTGATGAGCGGGCAGCGCGCGAAGATCGGCAACCCGGCGGTGGTGCAGCGGGTGCAGCTCCTGCAGGAGCTGGCCGGGCAGGTCGCGGACGGCAGCGTCAGCGCGGCCGAGGCTACCGAGCGCATGGACGAGATCAAGCGGTCGCAGGGGGGATCGGTGCTCAGCAACACCACGCAGTCGACGAACAGTTCGGGGGCGCCCACGGTCAAGCGGGTGGTCCGGGAGATCCAGTCGCTGCTCCGGTCCGTCGCCGCCGCCGGTGACATCATCGAGGCGGCGGACACGCTCGCCGGCACGCACCCCGAACTGGCCGAGTTCCTCCGCGTCTACGGCGCGGGCCGCACCTCCGACGCGGTCGCGCACTACCAGTCCCACCAGAGCTGACATCTCACCGCCCGTCCGGCGCAGGGGAGTTGGACAGCCGGCCGAACGCGTGTGGAACACCGCGGACTTGGAGTGGCGTACCACTCGTCCCACTCGTCGGGGCGCGGGAGTCGTGTCACCCGCCGCGGGGGAAGCCAGGGGCGTGACCGCAGGGGGAGGAGCGACGCACAGCCATGGGTGAGGTCTTCGCCGGCCGGTACGAACTGGTCGACCCGATCGGACGCGGCGGGGTCGGCGCGGTGTGGCGCGCCTGGGACCACCGCCGCCGCCGGTACGTGGCCGCCAAGGTCCTGCAGCAGCGCGACGCCCACTCGCTGCTGCGCTTCGTCCGGGAACAGGCGCTGCGGATCGACCATCCCCATGTGCTCGCGCCGGCCAGCTGGGCGGCCGACGACGACAAGGTCCTGTTCACCATGGACCTGGTGGCCGGGGGATCGCTGGTCCATCTCGTCGGCGACTACGGCCCGTTGCCCCCGGTGTTCGTCTGCACCCTGCTCGACCAGTTGCTGTCGGGGCTGGCCGCGGTGCACGCGGAGGGCGTCGTCCACCGTGACATCAAGCCCGCCAACGTGCTGCTGGAGGCCACCGGGACCGGCCGGCCCAGGCTGCGCCTGTCCGACTTCGGCATCGCCATGCGGCTGGGCGAACCGCGGCTGACGGAGACCAACCTCGTGGTGGGCACGCCGGGTTATCTCGCGCCCGAGCAGATGATGGGCGCGGAGCCGGACTTCCCCGCCGACCTGTTCGCGGTCGGCCTGGTCGCCCTCTATCTGCTGGAGGGCGCCAAGCCGGACGCCAAGGCGCTCGTGGAGTACTTCGCGGAGCACGGGACACCGCGTGCGCCCCAGGGCGTTCCGGAGCCGTTGTGGCAGGTCGTGGCGACACTGGTGCAGCCGGATCCGGCGGCCCGGTTCCGTACGGCCACCGGGGCGCGCAAGGCGCTCGCGGCGGCGGCCGAGCTGCTGCCGGAGCCGGGTCCCGACGACGAGCTGATCGAGATCTTCGACCAACTCGGCCCGATCCCGGCGGGCTTCGGGCCCGACGGTCCCCTCGAACGCAGCCCGGGAGTGGCCCTGGTCCACACGAGGGAGACGGGCACAGGGGCGCGGACCGGGGGCTTCGGGGGCTCTGAGGGCTTTCGAGGCTCGGGGAGCTCTGGGAGCTCTGTAGGTTCTCAGGGCTCTGGGGGCTCTGGGGGCTCTGGGGACTCTGGGAGCTTCAGTGACGGCGCGGGCGGTACTGGCCGCACGGGCGCCCCGGCTCGGCCGGCTACCGCCGACGGCGCCGCGTCCGCTCCCGCGGATCCCTCGCACCCCCCTGTTCCCTCCGCCTCCGCCACTCCCTCCACCAGCTCTGCCGGTTCCGTGGGTGCCGCCGTTCCTCCTCTCCCGTCCACCGGTCCCCACGGCAGCGCGCCGGTGCCCGACCGGCCGTCCACGATGTCGGACACGGGCAGCTTCCACCTGCCGCCGCCCGAGCCCACGCCTCCGCCGTCGCCGTCGATCGCCGCGCAGGAACGCCGCGTCCAGCCGCCGCCCGCGCGCCCTGTCTCCCCCCACGACCCCACCCAGGCGCCGGCCTCCCCCCGGCCGTACCCACCCCGGCACCCGGCGGGGCCGACCGTTCCGTCGGCGTGGCAGCGCGCCGACGCGTCCACCGCTTCGTACACGGCCGCTTCGTACACGGCCGAGGCCCCACCGGCTCCTGTGTCGGCTCCCACTGCGGCACGGCAGACCTCGCGGCACCGGGCCGAGCGTCCCCGCCGCCCAGGGCCGCCCGCCAAGGCGGCCGTCCCGCTCCTGCTCCTCGCGCTGGCCTGCTACGCCGTGGGCTTCTGGGCGCTGTCCCGCATGTGAGCCGAGCGCGGCGAGCGGCGGGCCCTACCAGGCCCCCGCCCTGCGCCGGGCGACCAGAGTCCACGCACCGAGGACGACCAGCAGCAGGGTCCCCGTGCCGATTCCGCCCACGGCGAGCGCGCGCAGTTCCGGGGAGCCGCCCGCCGTCCCGGCAGGCGTGGCCGCGGCGCGGTCGCGGTCGGTGACCTCGAACACGCTCCGCGGGGTCGCGGTGCCGTCGTATCCCGGTCCGGACCGGGCGGCGCCGTCGGTACGGACGCGGAGGATCACGCCGAAGGGGCCGTCGCCGAACTGCTTGGCGGTCTGCGCGGCCAGGTGCACCACCAGGTAGTACGAGCCGGCGAACCGCATGGCCTTCACCTGGTCCGCGAAGCCGTAGCGGTTGGGGTAGGCGACGGGCGGGAGGGGGGCCAGCGCGGCCGACGCCTGTCTGCCGGTGTAGCCGTCGGCCGCCTCGGCGACGTATCCGCGCACCGGGTTGTAGAGCGACAGGGACAGCGCGCCGATCACATATCCGCTGCCGCCGCTCGAACTGCCCAGCTCCGCGGTGGCGTTCAGCCGCTGTCCCCAGTCGACGGGCACCTTGTAGAAGAGCGTCTGACCGGGGCGGATCCGGTCCCGCCAGCTTCCCGGCCCGACCGTGCTCGCCGCGGCGAACCCCGCGCCTCCCGCCCGGTCCACCGCCTGGCCGGTGACGGGCGCGGGCGAGGCCGAGTCCCACACGTCGGGCGCCCTGGTCGCGCCGGTCCGCTTCAGGGGCGGCTCGGACGCGGCGAAGAGCTCCAGGGGCCAGGTGTCCGGGGAGGACTCCGTGTCGTCGATGCGTTCGACGACGGCGTAGTAGGTGCCGGCTCCCTGGCACAGCACGTTGCGGGGACCCGTCTCGCGCGCTCCCCACGCGGCGATGGGATGCGGGCTGCGGCTTCCGCCGAAGCGGGTGGACTGGAGGGAGCAGGAGTTGCTGTCGGCGTCCTGCACCGAGACCCGCAGGCCGTCGGTGGCGGCGACTGCGGTGCCCGCGCGGGGGACGGCGGTGACAGAGACGTAGGCGGTCGACGTGGCGTCGAGGTCGAGGCGGTAGTAGAGCTTGCCGTTCTTCGGCAGGGAGCTGCGGTACGTGTGACCGGGTTCGAGGGGTTCGGCGTCCGTGGTGGTCGTGGCGCCGGTGACGGACCGGGAGCCGTCGGCGAACGCGTAGGGGCCCGCCCCGTCGGCCGCGACCGCGGGCGGGCCCGGTACGGCGGCCGCCAGGGCCAGCACCGCCCCCGCGAGGGCAGCGCGTACGACGGCGTACCCGGCGTACGAACGGCGGCGACTGCCGCGACCGCGCCCCGTCCTCGACCGCTGACCCGTCCCCGTACGCCACACCATGCCGCGCCACCCCTCCCCGCCGCTCAGGACGTCGCCCATCCTGCCCCGAGCACCGTTGCGCCATCCGCGCATTCCGTACGAGCGTCCGAAACGCCCGGCTCACCCGACGCTCCGTCCCCCGCGCTACCCCAGGCGTTCCGCCCCCGCAACACGGGACCCCGCCCAACACAAAACCCCGACCGCTGCGGCGGTCGGGGTCTGCTCGGTATCGGGTGTCGGTGCTCAGGAACCCGTGGGCACGGAGTCGGTCGCCTCCGTCCACAGATCCTGCTCGGCGCGATCCGCCTGGATCTGGCGGTACACGAGGAGCCCGCCGATGGCGGCCAGTGCGACCAGGAGAAGCTTCTTCACCGCGCGACCTCGTCTTTCCTTGACGTAGGGGACCTCTGGCGCCCGACTATACACACCGACCGATATCGATCGGTGACCTGCGTCCGCCATCAACTGCCGTGCGCGGACTCCCAGTAGGAGCGGACACCGCCGCTCCGGCCGGAGGGTGACCACACCCCCACGGACGGTCACTTTTGGTCGCCCTCGCCCCGCCTCCGCATGCTTTCTGCACTCTTGCGTCCATCCGAGTGGTGTTCATCCGAAGATCGACGCGCCACGGGCGTCGGTCCACCACTTCGCGAGCCACATACACATCATGAGGAAAGTACGCAAATCGCCCGACCTGAAAGTGAGGGGCCATGGACCAGAACAAGCTCATGAAGCTGTGGACCGCCATCGTCACCGCCTTCCTCGCGCTGTGCACGGCGCTGGGAGTCGTCACCACGACCGCCACCACGACCGCGGCCGCGGCTCCGCAGTCACGGCCGAAGACGGCGCCCGAAAGCACCGCCCGGGTCCCGGCGCAGACGACACCACACCGGTCCCGGATCCATGCCAGGTCCTTGCCCCCCACGATGAAACAGCGCATCCGCGCCGAGGCCCACGGCAAGACACCGACCTGCCGCCACCGCTCGCCCGGCGACGCGCAGTCCCTCGCGATGGACCCGCTGTGCGCCTCCGACGCCCCGCCGGTCAAGCCGACCATCCCCCTGCAACGCTGACAGAGCCGGCCCGGGACTCCCGGTGCCGCTCCCGCATCCATGACGTCACGGCGAGACTTGCGTACCGCACCACACGTCATCCCCCGAAGATCCCCGGTCACCCCGACCGGGGATCTTCGCCGTGCACGTTTCTGCCCGAGGCGTGCCGCCCCAAGTGGACCTGACCGCCGACGAACACCGGCCGTCCCCAGGCTCGCGATGAACACCCACCACCCCGGGCCGCCGATGACACCGGCCGTCCCCACCGGCCCGCCCCAGCCACCGCTTCAGCTGTCGCACCCGGTCCCCTCCCGGGCGCCCGGTACCGCGCGGTTGGTGTCAGCCCTGGACGTCAAAGACCCCCGGTCCTGATGGACCGGGGGTCTTCTCGCTGGTGGGGCTAACAGGATTTGAACCTGTGGCCTCATCCTTATCAGGGATGCGCTCTAACCAACTGAGCTATAGCCCCGCCGCGGCTGCGGTGTGTGTCCCGCGCGCTGACTCCTGAAGATTAGCGCACGACGGGGGCAGTCCCAAAATCGGTTCTCCCGGGCCGGAGCCCGGGTACGTCACTCGTCCTCGGCCAGCGTCAGCTCGATGCCGCCGACGAAGCCGGCGGACAGGTTGTAGATGAACGCGCCGAGGGTCGCCAGGGCCGTGGCGAGGACGACGTCGATGGCCGCGATGATCGACGCGAACATCAGAACGTTCGGGAGGGACAGGAAGGACTGCAGGTCGAAGCCGTTCGACTCGTTGGAGCCGGTCGCCTCCGAGATGGTCCCGCCGACCGTGGAGAACACGCCCATCGCGTCCATGACCATCCACAGCACGGCCGCGGCGACGACCGTGCAGATGCCGAGCGCGATGGAGAGCAGGAAGCTGACCTTCATCACCGACCACGGGTCGGCCTTGGCCACGCGCAGCCGTGCCTTGCGGGTGCGCGGCACGGTGCGGGCGCCCGTGCGCGGCCGGCGCACCGCGCCGGTGGACGCCGGAGCCGACGGATAGGCCTGCGGCGGGTGGTACGGGCCCGTGGGCTGCTGCGGCTGCCGTTCCCCCGGGAGCGGGGAGGCCGGGCGCTCCTGGGCGGCCGCATGGGGCGGAGGAGCGGTCTGCTGACCGGCCGCGGGCTGGGCCTGCGGGCCTCGGGTGTCGGTCACCGTTCCCCCCTGGGATGCGTGAGTGCCGGACGCGTGCGCGTCGGTCGCGGGCGACTTGATCGCCTTGAGGTTGGTCGTGTGCGGGTCCGTCGTCTGCGCGGCGGAGCCACGGCCGCCGCCGTCCGTTTCCCTGCCGGGGGAATTACCGGCCGATCCGGCGCCCGTGGCTCCGCTCACGATGACTCACTCCTCGTGCTACTCGTCCGAGGGCGCCTCACCCTCGTCCGTGCCGAGGATCGCGACGTCGTCCTCGGCGGTCTCGTCCACGGCCACGTCGCCGTCGACTTCCTCCGCCTCGCGTCCCGCCTCGGCGTTGCGAGCGATGCCGACCACGGCATCGCGCTTGCCCAGGTTGATCAGTTGGACGCCCATGGTGTCACGGCCCGTCTCCCTGACCTCATTGACTCGCGTACGAATCACACCGCCCGAGAGCGTGATGGCGAGGATCTCGTCGTTCTCCTCGACAATCAGCGCGCCCACGAGCGATCCGCGGTCCTCGACGATCTTGGCGGCCTTGATACCCAGGCCGCCGCGGCCCTGGACGCGGTACTCGTCGACACGGGTGCGCTTCGCGTACCCGCCGTCGGTGGCAGTGAACACGAACGTACCGGGTCGAACAACATTCATCGAGAGCAGCTCGTCTCCCTCGCGGAAACTCATGCCCTTGACGCCCGAGGTCGCACGGCCCATGGGGCGCAATGTGTCGTCGGACGCGGTGAACCTGATCGACTGCGCCTTCCTGCTGACCAGCAGCAGATCGTCGTCGGCCGAGACGAGTTCGGCTCCGATCAGTTCGTCGTCGGATCCGTCCTGCTGCTCCCGCAGATTGATGGCGATGACTCCGCCGGAGCGCGGCGAGTCGTAGTCCTTCAGCGGGGTCTTCTTGACCAGACCGGCCTTGGTGGCGAGCACCAGGTAGGGCGCCGCGTCGTAGTCGCGGATCGCGAGGATCTCGGCGATCGCCTCGTCCGGCTGGAAGGCCAGCAGGTTCGCCACGTGCTGCCCGCGCGCGTCCCGGCCGGCGTCCGGAAGCTCGTAGGCCTTGGCCCTGTAGACCCGGCCCTTGTTGGTGAAGAACAGCAGCCAGTGGTGCGTGGTGGAGACGAAGAAGTGGTCGACGATGTCGTCCTCCTTCAGCTTCGCGCCGCGCACGCCCTTGCCGCCGCGCTTCTGGGCGCGGTAGTCGTCGGTCTTGGTCCGCTTGACGTAGCCGCCGCGGGTGACCGTGACGACGATGTCCTCCTCGGCGATCAGGTCCTCGATGGACATGTCGCCCTCGTACGGGATCAGCTTCGTCTGGCGGTCGTCGCCGTACTTCTCGACGATCGCGGCCAGCTCCGCGCTGACGATCCCGCGCTGACGGACCGGCGAGGCGAGGATCTCGGTGTACTCGTTGATCTTCGCCTGGAGTTCGTCGTGCTCCTGGACGATCTTCCGGCGCTCCAGGGCGGCCAGCCGGCGCAGCTGCATCTCGAGGATGGCGTTGGCCTGGATCTCGTCGATCTCCAGGAGGCTCATCAGGCCCCCGCGCGCGATCTCGACGGTCTCGCTGCGCCGGATCAGCGCGATGACCTCGTCGATGGCGTCCAGGGCCTTCAGCAGACCGCGCAGGATGTGGGCGCGCTCCTCGGCCTTGCGCAGCCGGAAGCGGGTCCGGCGCACGATGACCTCGATCTGGTGCGTCACCCAGTGGCGGATGAACGCGTCCAGGGACAGGGTGCGCGGCACGCCGTCGACCAGCGCCAGCATGTTGGCGCCGAAGTTGGTCTGCAGGTCGGTGTGCTTGTAGAGGTTGTTCAGCACGACCTTGGCGACCGCGTCGCGCTTGAGGACGATGACCAGGCGCTGCCCCGTGCGGGACGACGTCTCGTCGCGGACGTCCGCGATGCCGCCGATCTTGCCGTCCTTCACCAGGTCGGCGATCTTCTGCGCGAGGTTGTCGGGGTTGACCTGGTAGGGCAGCTCCGTGACCACCAGGCACTGGCGGTTCTGGATCTCCTCGACCTCGACGACCGCCCGCATGGTGATGGAGCCGCGGCCGGTGCGGTACGCCTCCTCGATGCCCTTGCGGCCCACCACGAGGGCGCCGGTCGGGAAGTCGGGGCCCTTGATGCGCTCCATGAGCGCGTCCAGCAGCTCCTCGTGCGACGCCTCGGGGTTCTCCAGGTACCACTGGGCGCCGGCCGCGACCTCGCGCAGGTTGTGCGGCGGGATGTTGGTCGCCATGCCGACCGCGATACCGGCCGAGCCGTTGATCAGCAGGTTCGGGAAGCGGGCCGGCAGGACGGTCGGCTCCTGGGAGCGGCCGTCGTAGTTGTCCGTGAAGTCGACGGTCTCCTCGTCGATGTCACGGACCATCTCCATGGACAGCGGCGCCATCTTGCACTCGGTGTAGCGCATGGCCGCCGCCGGGTCGTTGCCCGGGGAGCCGAAGTTGCCGTTGGAGTCCACCAGCGGCATCCGCATCGACCACGGCTGGGCGAGGCGCACCAGGGCGTCGTAGATCGAGGAGTCGCCGTGCGGGTGGTAGTTGCCCATGACGTCGCCGACGACACGGGCGCACTTGTAGAAGCCGCGCTCGGGGCGGTAGCCGCCGTCGTACATGGCGTACAGGACACGGCGGTGGACGGGCTTGAGACCGTCGCGGACGTCGGGCAGCGCACGGGACACGATGACGGACATCGCGTAGTCGAGGTACGAGCGCTGCATCTCCGTCTCGAGCCCGACGGGCTCGACGCGCATCGCGAGTTCGCCGCCCTCTTCAGGGGTGACAGGAGTGTTGTCGTCGGCCATTGCTGGTGAGGATCCTTCCTGGTGCGGTCAGCTGAGACCGACTCAGATGTCGAGGAAGCGGACGTCCTTGGCGTTGCGCTGGATGAACTGGCGGCGGGCCTCGACGTCCTCGCCCATCAGGACCGAGAACAGGTCGTCGGCCTGGGCGGCGTCGTCGAGGGTGACCTGGCCGAGAACCCGGTGCTCCTGGTCCATGGTGGTCACGCGCAGCTCCTCGGCGTTCATCTCGCCGAGACCCTTGAAGCGCTGGATCGAGTCCTCCCGGACCCGCTTGCCGCGCTGGCGGCCCATCTCGATCAGCGCGTCGCGCTCGCGGTCCGAGTAGGCGTACTCGATGTCGTCCCGGCCCCACTTGATCTTGTACAGCGGAGGGCGGGAGAGGTACACGTGCCCGGCCTCGACCAGCGGCCGCATGAAGCGGAACAGGAAGGTCAGCAGCAGGGTGCTGATGTGCTGGCCGTCGACGTCGGCGTCCGCCATCAGGATGATCTTGTGATAGCGGAGCTTCGCGATGTCGAAGTCCTCGTGCACACCCGTGCCGAAGGCGGAGATCAGCGCCTGGATCTCCTGGTTCTGCAGGATCTTGTCGATCCGGGCCTTCTCGACGTTGAGGATCTTGCCGCGGATCGGGAGGATCGCCTGGTACTCCGGGTTGCGGCCGGACTTGGCCGAGCCGCCGGCGGAGTCACCCTCGACGATGAAGATCTCGCACTTGGTCGGGTCGTTGGACTGGCAGTCAGACAGCTTGCCCGGCAGGGACGCCGACTCCAGCAGGCCCTTGCGGCGGGTGAGGTCGCGGGCCTTGCGGGCCGCCACGCGCGCGGTGGCCGCCTGGATGCCCTTGCGGATGATGTCCGCGGCCTCGACCGGGTTGCGGTCCAGCCAGTCGTTGAGGTGCTCGTAGACCGCCCGCTGCACGAAGGTCTTCGCCTCCGTGTTGCCCAGCTTGGTCTTGGTCTGGCCCTCGAACTGCGGCTCGCTCAGCTTGACCGAGATGATCGCGGTCAGACCCTCGCGGATGTCGTCACCGGTGAGGTTGTCGTCCTTCTCGCGCAGCAGCTTCTTGTCGCGCGCGTACTTGTTGATCAGCGAGGTCAGGGCCGCGCGGAAGCCCTCCTCGTGCGTGCCGCCCTCGTGGGTGTGGATGATGTTGGCGAAGGAGTACACACCCTCGCTGTAGCCGCTGTTCCACTGGAGCGCGACCTCGAGGGAGAGGTTCTTGTCCTTGTCCTCGGCCTCCAGGTCGATCACCGTGGGGTGCACGACCTCCCCCTTGCGGGAGTTGAGGTACTTCACGAAGTCGACGATGCCGCCCTCGTAGTGGTACGAGACGGACTTGACCTCGTCCTTCACGTCCGCGCCGGCCTCGTCCGCCCCGGTGGTGGCCTTCGCCGACTCGCGCTCGTCGGTGAGCCGGATGGTCAGGCCCTTGTTGAGGAACGCCATCTCCTGGAAGCGCCGCGACAGCGTCTCGAAGGAGTAGTCGGTGGTCTCGAAGATCTCCGGGTCGGCCCAGAAGGTGACCGAGGTGCCGGTCTCCTCGATCTCCTCGTGCTTGGCCAGCGGCGCCGTCGGGACGCCCATCTTGTAGTCCTGCGTCCAGCGGTACCCGTCGGTCCTGACCTCGACGGACACCTTGGTCGACAGGGCGTTCACGACGGAGACGCCGACACCGTGCAGACCGCCGGAGACGGCGTACCCGCCGCCGCCGAACTTGCCGCCGGCGTGCAGCACGGTCAGCACGACCTCGACGGCCGGCTTGCCCTCGGAGGGCACGATGCCCACCGGGATGCCGCGGCCGTTGTCGACGACCCGTACACCGCCGTCGGCGAGGATCGTCACGTCGATCGTGTCCGCGTGCCCGGCCAGCGCCTCGTCGACGGAGTTGTCGACGACCTCCTGCACCAGGTGGTGCAGACCGCGCTCACCGGTGGAGCCGATGTACATACCGGGTCGCTTGCGGACCGCGTCCAGCCCCTCGAGGACGGTGATCGCGGTGGCGTCGTACGAGGAGGCCGTGACCTCGCCGTTCGAGGAGGCGGCCTCGTTCACGCCGGCGTCGGTGGACGGGATGTTCTCGTTGGGGTTGCCGGAATCGGCCACGAAGCGCCCTTTCTGGCACAGCACGAGCCGGGCTCGTCGGCGGGTTGCCGGAGCGGCTGCGGCATGTTGCGTTGGTCAGCCTTGATCAGCGTTGCTCAGCTTTTCCCGGACGGTCCCCACGTTTGGGGCGGGATTGCCTTCCAGTCTACCGGTAGCGCCGACAGTGATGGGGGTTTGCCGGTACCTGAGTCCGCATGTGGCGCCCTGAACCGGTCTCCGCCGGGTCCCGATATACGGATGGGGTCTCCAAGAGGCTCACAGCGGCACTCAGCGCTTCGGGACGTCAACCCATCGCTACTCAAGGGTCAGGTCGGGATCAGCAAGCGCGTACAGGCGTACGACGGACCCCTGTCCGAAGCCCGCCTGACCGCGCCGTACGGCCCGCCACGGGGACGTGATGTGATGTCTGTCACCCGTAGGTGTCGCCCGGTCCCGTGCTCCCCGGAGCGCGCAGCGGGCCGTAGCGGCGGGCGGAGCCGCCGGGTCCGAACACCTTGATCAACCGGACGGCGCCGTGCCCGAGATCCTCGTTGAGACGGGCGACCAGCGTCGGCGCGAGCAGCCGCAGATTCGTCGCCCAGGCCGTCGAGTCGCAGCGGACGGTCAGCACCCGCTCGTCCTCGTCGTACCGCTCCGGTACGCAGTGCTTGGCCACGTCCGCGCCGACGATCTGCGGCCACCGCCCCATCACACCGCCGACCGCGGCCGGGGTCTCCCAGCCGCGCTCGGTGATCAGCCGGTTGATCGCCGAACCGAGCGCCATCGGATCGCGGCCGTCGGCGCGCGCGCCGGAGCGCAGACCACCGCGCCGCGCCTGCTTCTTCTGTTGCGCCGCGTCGCCCCGCGCGCGTGCCGCCTCCTTGGCCGCCCTCAGCGCCACCCGCGCGAGGTCGACGCCGGAAGGCTCGGGGTTCTTCCGGGGGCCCGGCTCGTCCGTGCTCACGCCCGCTCCACCGTCCCCTCGGCGACGGCGAACCGCGTCCCCTCCAGGACGTGCGGAACGTCGTCGTCGACCGCGGCGGTCACCAGGACCTGCTCGCCGGGCGCGACCAGCTCCGCCAGCCGCTCGCGCCGGCGCGCGTCCAGCTCGGCGAAGACGTCGTCGAGGATCAGCACCGGCTCGTTGCCCTCCGCGCGCAGCAGGTCGTAGGAGGCCAGGCGCAGCGCCAGCGCGTAGGACCAGGACTCGCCGTGCGAGGCGTACCCCTTGGCGGGCAGCTGACCGAGCTTGAGCACCAGATCGTCCCGATGCGGTCCCACCAGGGTCACCCCGCGCTCGATCTCCTGCTTGCGGGCCTCGGCGAGCGCGGCCGTCAGCTGCTCGTAGAGGGCCTCGCGGGTGTGCGCCTCGCCGGGCGCGGACGGCTTGTACTCCAGCGCCACGGGGCCCCCGCCGGGCGCGAGCTGCTCGTACGCCTTGTCGGCGAGCGGCTGGATCGCCGCGATCAGGTCCAGGCGCCGGGCGAGCAGTTCGGCGCCCGCGCGCGCGAGGTGCTGGTCCCACACGTCCAGCGTGGACAGGTCCATGGAGCGGCCGCCGTGCCGGCGGGCCAGCGCGGCCGACTTCAGCAGGGTGTTGCGCTGCTTGAGGACCCGCTCGTAGTCCGACCGCACGCCCGCCATGCGCGGGGAGCGGGCGGTGATCAGCTCGTCGAGGAAGCGGCGGCGCTCGCCGGGGTCGCCCTTCACCAGGGCGAGGTCCTCGGGCGCGAACAGCACGGTGCGTACGATGCCGAGCACGTCCCGCGGCCTGACCTGCGAGGACCTGTTGATGCGGGCGCGGTTGGCGCGGCCCGGGTTGATCTCCAGCTCGACCAGCTGCTGCCGGTCGCCCTGCCGGACCTGCGCCCGGACGACCGCGCGCTCGGCGCCCATGCGGACCAGGGGGGCGTCGGAGGCGACGCGGTGACTGCCGAGGGTGGCGAGGTAGCCGACGGCCTCGACGAGGTTCGTCTTGCCCTGGCCGTTGGGGCCCACGAACGCGGTGACGCCTGGGTCCAGCGGGACCTCCACCCGGGCGTACGAGCGGAAGTCGGCCAGCGAAAGATGCGTGACGTGCATGGTCGTTCGCCGACCTCCCCCAACGTGGTGGTGCTTCGGTTTCCCCGGTCCGTCCACCGCCTGTGGACGGACCGGACCGCTCCCGAGAGGTGCCAGGGCGGGCACCCCCAGGGTGTGGACTACTTCTTCTCTACCGCGTGCCCGCCGAACTGGTTGCGCAGCGCGGCGATCATCTTCATCTGCGGCGAGTCCTCCTGACGGGAGGAGAACCGCGCGAAGAGCGAGGCCGTGATCGCGGGCAGCGGCACGGCGTTGTCGATGGCGGCCTCCACGGTCCACCGGCCCTCGCCGGAGTCCTGTGCGCGACCCCGCAGCCGCTCCAGGTGCTCGTCCTCGTCGAGGGCGTTCACCGCCAGGTCGAGCAGCCAGGAGCGGATGACGGTGCCCTCCTGCCAGGAACGGAAGACCTCGCGGACGTCCGTGACGGAGTCGACCTTCTCCAGCAGCTCCCAGCCCTCGGCGTAGGCCTGCATCATGGCGTACTCGATGCCGTTGTGGACCATCTTCGCGAAGTGGCCCGCGCCGACCTTGCCGGCGTGCACCGAACCGAAGTCGCCCTCGGGCTTCAGCGCGTCGAAGACCGGCTGGACCTTCGCGACGTTCTCGGCGTCGCCGCCGTACATCAGCGCGTAGCCGTTCTCCAGGCCCCAGACGCCGCCGGAGACGCCGCAGTCGACGAAGCCGATGCCCTTGGCCGCCAGCTCCCCGGCGTGCTTCTCGTCGTCGGTCCAGCGGGAGTTCCCGCCGTCCACGACCACGTCACCGGGCTCCAGCAGCTCGCCGAGCCGGTCGATCGTGTGCTGGGTGGGGTCGCCGGCCGGGACCATCACCCAGACCACTCGGGGGCCCTCGAGCTTGCCCACCAGCTCTTCCAGGCTGTGGACGTCCGCGAGGTCGGGGTTGCGGTCGTATCCGATGACGATGTGGCCCGCGCGGCGTATCCGCTCGCGCATGTTGCCGCCCATCTTGCCGAGGCCGACGAGACCGAGCTCCATCAGTTGCGTTCCTTAGGTGTCACGACGTGGCGTTGCGGCACTTCCGTGCCCGCGTCCGAGCCTAAACCCGGACGCTCGCGCACATCCGTGGGCATACGCGCTCATACGTACGCCCCGGCCCGCGGCTTCACCCACCGCGCCGTCCACAGATCCGCGCGGCCTGTGGACCACCGCGCCGCCGCCCCGTGCGGGCGCGGGCGTCAGCCGCTCAGGCGCACCGGCATGATCAGGTACTTGTAGGCCTCGTCCGCCTCCGCGTCCACCGCCGGCTTGCCGCTCAGCAGCGCGGGCTTGGTGGACGTCGTGAAGGAGAGCTGGGCCACCGGGGAGTCGATGGCGCTCAGGCCGTCCAGCAGGAACGTCGGGTTGAAGGCGATGGAGATGTCGTCGCCCTCGAGCTGTGCGTCGACCCTTTCCACAGCCTGTGCGTCGTCGCTGGAGCCGGCCTCCAGGATGAGCACGCCCTGCTCGAAGCTCAGCCGCACCGGGGTGTTGCGCTCGGCCACCAGGGCCACGCGCTTGACGGCCTCCACGAAGGGGGCGGTCTCGATGGTGGCGACCGAGTTGAACTCCGTCGGGAACAGCGTGCGGTACTTCGGGAGGTCGCCCTCCAGCAGACGCGTGGTCGTGCGCCGCCCGGCGCCCTCGAAACCGATCAGGCCCTCGCCCGCACCCGAGCCGGAGAGCGCCAGGATGACGCTGTCACCGCTGGTCAGCGCCTTGGCGGTGTCCAGCAGGGTCTTGGCGGGCACCAGGGCGACCGCGGAGGCGTCCGGGTTCTCCGGCTTCCACAGGAACTCGCGGACCGCGAAGCGGTAGCGGTCGGTGGAGGCAAGCGTGACCGTGTCGCCCTCGATCTCGATGCGGACACCGGTGAGCACGGGCAGCGTGTCGTCGCGGCCGGCGGCGATCGCGACCTGCTGTACCGCGGAGGCGAAGACCTCGCCGGGGACCGTGCCCGTCGCGTTGGGCATCTGCGGGAGCGACGGGTACTCCTCCACCGGCAGGGTGTGGAGGGTGAAGCGGGAGGAGCCGCAGACCACCGTCGCCCGTACACCGTCGGTGGAGATCTCCACCGGGCGGTTGGGGAGGGCGCGGGAGATGTCGGCGAGCAGGCGGCCGGAGACGAGCACCGTGCCCTCCTCCTCGACCTCGGCCTCGACGGACACGCGTGCGGAGACCTCGTAGTCGAAGCTCGACAGGCTCAGCTGGCCGTCCTCGGCCTTCAGCAGCAGGCCGGCGAGGACAGGCGCCGGCGGACGGGCCGGAAGGCTGCGTGCCGCCCAGGCCACTGCCTCCGCGAGTACGTCGCGTTCCACCCGGATCTTCACCGTAAGCCGCCTCCTGCTGTTGCTACTGAGTCCTCCGACTCGGTGTCACCGCCCACAGCGACGGGAAGGACACCGGGGACCAGTCTGACGCACCGCACTGACAGTAGGCGCCTGTCGGGGTCAAGTCGCTCCGAGGGGCGGTCGGGGCTCCGGGCTCGAGTTGTGCACAGGACCCGCTTCGAAACGGATTCCATGCTCTCTCTAGTTGGGAGTAGTAGTAGGGGCTGTGGATACCGTGGATAACCACGTTTTCCCAGCTCAGCGCGGATATTTTATCCACGTCCCCTGTGGGCGGAGCCCGTGGACAACTCAGCGGTTCTGTGGAGAACGGGAAGTTCTGCACACCTCGCCCACAGCCCGAGGGCAGTTCTCCCCAGGTGTGTCCCCAGGTTTACCCCCGTTTCCCACACCCCGCTGCGGCACCTTCGTGTGACGCCTTTCACTCGGCGCGGTGATCCGGTGCGTCGCGTTGCCGAACAGTGGACAGGGATGTGGAGAAGCCGCCGATCACTGGGGACAACCGGCCCTCTCCTGTGGGAAGCCCGTGGACAACTTCGTGCACACCCTGTGGATCAATTCGTCGTCCACAGTCTGTGGAGATCGTTCGTCCACGATTCCACAGGCTGCTGAGCTGGGCGGATGGTCTGCCGACAGCGCAGCCTGTGGATGCGATCTGGACAACTTCGCGGTCCCCAGCGTGTGGACGCAAGAAAGTCGCCGAATCTGTGGAGGGCGACCGTAACCCGGCCCGGATTCGAACAGACGAAGGCGAGCTCGGGAAGCCGGGAGACGGCTGGAGAGACGGCCGAGGGCGCCCCAGGGGCTTCCCCGGGGCGCCCTCGGTGGCGCGTGTGGCGGCAGGCTTGGCGGCGCGCGTGTGCCGGCAGGGCGTGGCGACGCGTTTGCCGGCAGGCGTGTGGCGGCTTGCGTGCGGCCGCTCGCAAGTGGCCGCAGGCGGGTGGCGCGTGTGGCGGCCGTCAGCCGTTCTTGATGCGGTTGGTCAGCTCGGTGACCTGGTTGTAGATGGACCGCCGCTCCGCCATCAGCGCGCGGATCTTGCGGTCGGCGTGCATCACCGTCGTGTGGTCGCGGCCGCCGAACTGCGCGCCGATCTTCGGCAGCGAGAGGTCGGTCAGCTCACGGCACAGGTACATGGCGATCTGGCGTGCCGTCACCAGGGCGCGGCCGCGCGAGGTCCCGCACAGGTCCTCGACGGTGAGCCCGAAGTAGTCGGCCGTCGACGCCATGATGGCCGTCGCCGTGATCTCCGGGGCGCTGTCCTCTCCGCCGGGGATCAGGTCCTTGAGGACGATCTCCGTCAGGCCGAGGTCCACCGGCTGCCGGTTGAGCGAGGCGAACGCCGTCACCCGGATCAGCGCGCCCTCCAGCTCGCGGATGTTGCGCGAGATCCGGGAGGCGATGAACTCCAGCACCTCCGGCGGGGCGTTGAGCTGCTCCTGCACCGCCTTCTTGCGCAGGATCGCGATGCGGGTCTCCAGCTCGGGCGGCTGGACGTCGGTGATCAGGCCCCACTCGAAGCGGTTGCGCAGCCGGTCCTCCAGCGTCACCAGCTGCTTGGGCGGCCGGTCGGAGGACAGCACGATCTGCTTGTTGGCGTTGTGGAGCGTGTTGAAGGTGTGGAAGAACTCCTCCTGCGTCGACTCCTTGTCCGCGAGGAACTGGATGTCGTCGACGAGCAGGATGTCCATCTCGCGGTAGCGCTTGCGGAAGCTGTCGCCCTTGCCGTCGCGAATGGAGTTGATGAACTCGTTGGTGAACTCCTCCGAGCTCACGTACCGCACGCGCGTGCCCGGGTAGAGGCTGCGGGCGTAGTGCCCGATCGCGTGCAGCAGATGGGTCTTGCCGAGCCCGGACTCCCCGTAGATGAACAGAGGGTTGTACGCCTTCGCGGGTGCCTCGGCGACGGCGACCGCGGCCGCGTGCGCGAACCGGTTGGAGGCGCCGATGACGAAGGTGTCGAAGAGGTACTTCGGGTTCAGCCGGGCGGTCGGCTCGCCGGGCCCGGTGGCCGGGGCGGGCTGCGCGGCCAGCGGGCCGGGGGCGCCGGTGGTCGGCAGGTTCGGGCCCACCGGGCCGCCGCGGTGCACGTGACCGGAGCCGGCCGGCGGCTCCGGCAGGTTGCGGCGGCCGGGGTCGCGCTGGTCGTAGTCGCCGCGCGAGGGCTCGTACTCGGAGCGCTGCTGGTCGTACGACGGGCGGTCCATCGGCTGCGGACGGTAGTCCTGGGACGGCGAGTAGGAGTCCTGCTTGCCGTACGCGTCCTGCCGGTCGTAGGAGTCCTGGCCGCCGTACGTGTCCTGCCGGTCGTACGAGTCCTGCTTGCCGTAGGAGTCCTGCCGGTCGTACGAGTCCTGCTTGCCGTACGTGTCGCGTGAGGGCGACGCGTACGGGTCCCGCTCGGGGAAGCCGAGTCGCTGCTGCTGCCAGCCGTGGTCGTCCTGCGCCGGGCGCGGCCAGGCGCCGGGCTCGGGGCGCCGATAGTCGGCGTACTCGGAGGGGTAGGCGGGGCGGGCGGTCGGCAGCGGGTCGCCGCCCTCGCCCGGCTGCGGGCGCGGGAGCGGCAGCGGCTCGCCCGGGTGCTGGTCGCCGCGGGCGGAGCGGTGGCCCGGGCCGTGGTTGTCGGCCCGGTGCCGGCCGTAGCCCTCGTACCCGCCCTGGCCTTGGCCGGCGGGCAGTTCCTGGTCCTCGTAGCGCGGGGCGGCGGGCGCCTGCGGCTGGGGCTCGCCGACGGAGCTGTCCACCGTGATCGCGATACGGATCGGGCGGCCGCACTCACGGCTCAGCGTCTCGCTGACGACCGGGGCGAGACGGCCCTCGAGCACGCCCTTGGCGAATTCGTTGGGAACGGCGAGCAGGGCGGTGTCGGCGACCAGCGCCAGCGGCTGGCAGCGTCGGATCCAGTGCTCGTCCTTGACCTCGACGCCCTGTCCGCGGCCCTCACCGAGGAGCTGATCGAGTACTCGTGGCCATACTGCGGCAAGATCGGCAGGTACGTCAGCCACAGGGCACGCTCTCTCACAGGTCCCACGAACGTGTGGTTGCGGGACGGGTCGGGATGTAAATCGGGTGGCGCGGGGGACAAGGGAACGAATCGGAGTCCAGTCACGGTAGTCAGCGCGACGGGTACGGTTCAAGTTGTTGTCCCCAGGCTGTGGACAGTGTCCCTTGCCGGCCGCCGGTTTGACCGGATGGCGTAGCCCCGCGTACCGTAACCAGGTCGAGTTGTCGATGGCTGCTGCCGCCTGCCTCCGAAGGGCACAGGTCACGTCAGGTGATCGGTAAGCGGTGCACTCGGGCGTAACTGCGAGCTACTCGTGGGCGCACGGTGACAGCCAGGACGGCACCCCGCCACTACCCGAACCTTTCTGGAGCCCCCGAGTGAGCAAGCGCACCTTCCAGCCGAACAACCGTCGTCGCGCGAAGACCCACGGCTTCCGGCTGCGTATGCGCACCCGTGCCGGCCGCGCGATCCTCGCGTCCCGCCGTAGCAAGGGTCGCGCCCGTCTGTCCGCCTGATCCCGATCAGGTCATGACATCGTGCTGCCCACCGAGAACCGGCTGAGGCGGCGCGAGGACTTCGCGACCGCGGTACGACGGGGGCGCCGGGCCGGCCGCCCGCTCCTCGTCGTCCATCTTCGTAGCGGTGCAACGGACCCGCACGCGCCTGGGGAGAGCGCTCCCCCGACGCGTGCGGGTTTCGTCGTGAGCAAAGCGGTGGGTGGAGCGGTCGTGCGCAACAAGGTGAAGCGCAGGCTTCGCCATCTGATGCGCGACCGAGTCGCTCTGCTGCCCCCCGGTAGCCTGGTAGTCGTACGAGCGCTGCCCGGTGCGGGTGACGCCGAGCACGCACAACTGGCCCGAGACCTGGATGCCGCCCTTCAGCGGCTGCTAGGAGGGGGCGCGCGATGAAGTACCCGCTGCTGGCGCTGATCAAGCTGTACCAGTGGACCATCAGCCCCTTGCTCGGGCCGGTGTGCAAGTACTACCCGTCGTGTTCCCACTACGGCTACACGGCCATCGACCGGCATGGTGCGATCAAGGGAACGGCACTGACCGCCTGGCGCATCCTGCGATGCAATCCGTGGTCGCTGGGCGGTGTGGACCATGTCCCGCCGCGCAAGCGCCCGCGGTGGCACGAAATGCTGCGCAACGCCTGGAGCGCACGCAAGGGCGGGCCCTCCGCCGCCGAAACGGCCACCGACAGGGAGATCCCTTCGAGCCCGGCCGCAGAGACACCGTCCCATGCCCAAGGAGCATGATTAGTGGACACGATTGCCAGCTTCTTCAGCTTCATCACGACACCGGTTTCCTGGGTCATCGTCCAGTTCCACTCGGTGTACGGGACGATCTTCGGTCCGGACACGGGGTGGGCCTGGGGCCTGTCCATCGTGTCCCTCGTGGTTCTGATCCGTATCTGCCTGATCCCGCTCTTCGTGAAGCAGATCAAGGCGACGCGGGCGATGCAGACGCTCCAGCCCGAGATGAAGAAGATCCAGGAGCGCTACAAGAACGACAAGCAGCGCCAGTCCGAAGAGATGATGAAGCTGTACAAGGAGTCGGGTACCAACCCGCTCTCCTCGTGCCTTCCCATCCTGGCGCAGTCGCCGTTCTTCTTCGCCCTGTACCACGTGCTCAACGCCATCGCGACGGGCAAGACGATCGGCGTCATCAACGAGTCGCTGCTGGCCAGCGCCCGTAACGCGCACATCTTCGGTGCCCCGCTCGCCGCGAAGTTCACGGACGGCGCGGACAAGGTCGCCTCGCTGAACGCCTCGATCACGGACGTCCGGGTCGTCACCGCGGTCATGATCGTCCTGATGTCGGCGTCGCAGTTCTACACGCAGCGCCAGCTGATGACGAAGAACGTCGACACCACGGTGAAGACGCCGTTCATGCAGCAGCAGAAGATGCTGATGTACGTCTTCCCGGTCATGTTCGCCGTCTTCGGCATCAACTTCCCGGTCGGTGTCCTCGTCTACTGGCTGACCACCAACGTGTGGACCATGGGCCAGCAGATGTACGTCATCCACAACAACCCGACCCCGGGTTCCAAGGCCCAGGCCGCGTACCTGGAGCGCCTGCACAAGCACGTCACCCACCACGGCAAGGCCCGTAACCGCCGCGAGCGCGCCATCGTGAAGGCGATCGTCGCCAAGGGCCGCGACCGCAACGAGTTCGAGCGCAAGTTCGTCAACGGTCTGAACAAGGCGGGCCTGGCGGCCCAGGCCGACGGCAGCGTGGTGAAGAGCGAGGGTGCCGCCTCCGCGCAGGCCGCGGACGGTACGGCGATCACCGCCACCGCCACCGAGACGGCCCCCCGGCGCCAGCAGCCCAAGCGGCAGACCAAGGCCCAGCGCCAGTCGGGTACGGCGAAGCCGGCCGGTGAGACCACGCCGTCCACCTCGCTCAGCAAGTCCGACCAGCCCCAGGACGACGCGCCCGCCGCTGCCGAGCAGGCTTCCGCGAAGCCCGGCAACAGCACTCGCAGCAGGGCCCAGTCCGGTCAGCGCAAGGGTCCGCAGCGCCCCAAGTCCCCGTCCAAGAAGTAAGAAGGAGCCCATCCCGTGACGGAAGGCACCACCTCCGCCGCTGCCGAGGGCGCAGACGCCCTGACCCACCTGGAGCAGGAGGGCGAGATCGCGGCGGACTACCTCGAGGGTCTGCTGGACATCGCCGACCTCGACGGCGACATCGACATGGACGTCGAGGCCGACCGCGCGTCCGTCTCGATCATCAGCGAGGCCGGCAGCCGCGACTTGCAGAAGCTGGTCGGGCGTGACGGCGAGGTACTGGAGGCCCTGCAGGAGCTCACGCGCCTGGCCGTGCACCGGGAGACCGGCGACCGCAGCCGCCTGATGCTGGACATCGACGGCTACCGCGCCAAGAAGCGGTCGGAGCTGTCCGAGCTGGGTGCGAAGGCCGCGGCCGAGGTCAAGAGCAGCGGTGAGCCCGTGAAGATGAAGCCGATGACCCCGTTCGAGCGCAAGGTCGTGCACGACGCGGTCAAGGCCGCGGGGCTGCGCAGCGAGTCCGAGGGCGAGGAGCCGCAGCGCTTCGTCGTCGTGCTTCCCGCCTGAGCGGTTCCCCGTTCGACCGGCCCCGTCTGTTGCGCAGGCGGGGCCGAACTTTGTCGGGCTGTTCCGGCGTATCGCCACCGGACCGCCCCCGCACCCCCGTCAGCCTGATCCCGCAGGCTGACGCATCCTGGTAGCCCTGGTGGTCAGCGCGCAGAGCGCTCTTGCGTACGGAAGGACGGTCACCCCGTGACGGAGGCAGTGGAGCTTCCCCCCGCGCCCGAGCAGGCGCGCGAGGTCTTCGGTGAGCGCTACGCGGATGCGGTGCGCTACGCGGAGCTGCTCGCGGAGGCGGGTGTGGAGCGAGGGCTCATCGGCCCGCGGGAGGTGCCCCGCCTGTGGGAGCGGCACCTGCTGAACTGCGCGGTGCTCTCCGAGGTCGTGCCCGAGGGGGTGACCGTGTGTGATGTGGGCTCGGGTGCCGGCCTGCCCGGCGTTCCCCTGGCGCTCGTCCGCGAGGACCTCAAGATCACGCTGTTGGAGCCGTTGCTGCGGCGCACCAACTTCCTCAACGAGGTTGTCGAGCTTCTGGGGCTGGACCATGTCACCGTCGTCCGCGGCCGTGCGGAGGAGGTCATGGGCAAGCTGCCGCCGGTCCATGTGGTGACGGCCCGAGCGGTGGCCCCTCTGGACCGTCTGGCGACCTGGGGCATCCCGCTGCTGCGGCCCTACGGCGAGATGCTCGCGCTCAAGGGCGACACCGCAGAAGAGGAGCTGAAGAGCGCCGCGGCCGCGCTGAGCAAGCTCGGCGCGGTGGAGACGTCCATCCTGCATGTGGGTCAGGGCATCGTGGATCCCCTGTCGACCGTGGTGCGGGTCGAGGTCGGCGAGAGCCCGGGCGGTGTGCGCTTCGCGGCGAAGCGCGCGAAGGCGGCCCGTACCGGGCGGACGCGCCGGCGCCGGTAGTTCGGTCTGTCGACCGGCGGTACTCCACACAAGCTGCCCCACCCGCTCATGCCGGAGTGTCGCGACAATTCGGCCACGGCTGCTGTGCATCGTGTTTCACGTGAAACGTCGCTCACTGCTGCACGGCATCATCAACCGTGGCCGCGTCGCGGCCCAACCCCGCGACCGACAGTCGCGCGGTTCACTCGGAGAGGGTGCGGAGTTGTCCACAGAGGTGGATTTCTCCACAGAACGCCAGGCCTCACTGGTTCATGACCCCGAAGGCATGGGAGGCTCTGTTCATTGCGAGCCTGAAGTCGAGGAGAGTGAATCCGTGCGGTCCGACGCCAACATCGCGGGACCGATGACCGATCCGGTCCCCGGTCCCCGTACCGAATCGATGGGGGAGGATGTTTCACGTGAAACACCGCCCCCGATGGACGACACTCCCATCGGTCGTGCTGCCCAACTGGCGGTCGAGGCTCTGGGCCGCGCCGGCGAGGGTCTTCCTCGGCCCGACCAGACCCGGGTCATGGTGGTCGCCAACCAGAAGGGCGGGGTGGGCAAGACGACGACGACCGTCAATCTTGCCGCGTCCCTGGCTCTGCACGGGGCCCGTGTCCTGGTGATCGACCTCGACCCTCAGGGCAACGCGTCCACCGCGCTGGGGATCGATCACCACGCCGAAGTTCCCTCCATCTATGACGTATTGGTGGAGAGCAAGCCACTCGCGGACGTCGTCCAGCCCGTTCCCGACGTGGAGGGCCTCTTCTGTGCCCCGGCCACCATCGATCTCGCCGGTGCGGAGATCGAGTTGGTGTCCCTGGTGGCGCGCGAGAGCCGGCTCCAGCGGGCGATCCAGGCGTATGAGCAGCCGCTGGACTACGTCCTCATCGACTGCCCGCCCTCACTCGGCCTCCTCACCGTCAACGCGCTCGTGGCCGGGCAGGAAGTCCTCATCCCGATCCAGTGCGAGTACTACGCGCTGGAGGGCCTGGGCCAACTGCTGCGCAATGTCGACCTGGTACGGGGGCACCTCAACCCCACCCTGCATGTGTCGACCATCCTGCTCACCATGTACGACGGCCGGACGCGTCTTGCGTCCCAGGTCGCGGAGGAGGTGCGCAGCCACTTCGGCGACGAGGTCCTGCGGACGAGCATTCCCCGCTCCGTCCGTATCTCGGAGGCGCCGAGCTACGGGCAGACGGTGCTGACTTACGATCCAGGATCGAGCGGTGCCCTCTCGTATCTTGAGGCGGCACGAGAAATCGCGCTGAAGGGTGTCGGCGTCCAGTACGACGCGACGCACGCCCACATCGGCGCCCAGAACGACCCGAGCATGGTGGAGGGGATGCAGTGAGCGAGCGACGGAGGGGGTTGGGCCGTGGTCTAGGCGCGCTGATCCCCGCTGCCCCGACTGGAGAGCGGACGTCGACTCCCCCGGCGGTGGGGGGTCCGGCTTCCCCGGCCCCGGCGGCCTCGGCGGCACTGACGGGCGACCGCGGACTTACCGCGGCGAACCTGGCCACGCTGCCGAAGGTTTCACGTGAAACAGAGGAAGGGGTGACGGTCGACGCCCCGGAGACGCCCGCGCCGCCGGTGGGTGCCCACTTCGCCGAGATCCCTCTGGACTCCATCACGCCGAACCCGCGCCAGCCGCGCGAGGTGTTCGACGACGACGCCCTGGCCGAGCTCGTCACCTCCATCAAGGAGGTCGGTCTCCTCCAGCCCGTCGTCGTACGGCAGCTCGCTTCGGGGCGCTACGAGCTCATCATGGGCGAGCGGCGCTGGCGGGCCTGCCGCAAGGCGGAGCTGGAGGCCATCCCGGCAATCGTGCGCGCCACCGACGACGAGAAGCTCCTTCTCGACGCTCTGCTGGAGAACCTCCACCGGGCGCAGCTGAACCCGCTGGAAGAGGCGGCCGCCTACGACCAGCTGCTGAAGGACTTCAACTGCACCCACGACCAGTTGGCGGACCGGATCGGGCGTTCTCGCCCGCAGGTCTCCAACACCCTGCGGTTGCTGAAGCTCTCGCCGGCCGTGCAGCGCCGGGTCGCCGCCGGGGTTCTGTCCGCCGGTCATGCTCGGGCGCTGCTCTCCGTCGAGGACTCGGAGGAACAGGACCGGCTGGCCCACCGGATCGTGGCCGAGGGACTGTCGGTGCGAGCCGTCGAGGAGATCGTGACCCTCATGGGGTCGCGGCCGCAGACCGGCCCGCGTTCCAAGGGCCCGCGGGCCGGCGCCCGGGTCTCCCCGGCGCTGTCCGATCTCGCCACCCGGCTGTCCGATCGGTTCGAGACGCGGGTGAAGGTCGACCTGGGGCAGAAGAAGGGCAAGATCACGGTCGAGTTCGCCTCCATGGAGGATCTGGAGAGGATTCTCGGCTCGCTGGCCCCGGGTGAGGGGCCGGTCCTGCAGAGGAGCCTGCTGGACGGTGGGCCGGAGGAAGAGGACGACTGACGCCCCTCCCCTTTGACGAAGGGGTTTCGGCTCGGCCGATCGACAGAGTCGGGCCGCGTCCGGCATGCACCGGAACACGGCCCGCACTTTGCTTTCAGACGGTATCGAGGCGATCGCAGGGTGGATACGATGCTGGGACAGGGCGCATCACCCGGCGGCACCTCTGACGGGGAGGCGGAGGCCATGCGAACGGTGAGCCGCACCGGACTCGTGGGGGCGGGTCTGGGGCTGGGTGCGGTCGGCGGGTTCGTGGGCAGTCTGCTCAGGGAACGCAGTGTTCTGGCAGCCGCTCGTGACACCGCCGGCGAAGGAAGCGAGGAACAGCCTCCATGGGCCGCAGGCTCGTACCGCTCACGCTGGACAACCTTCAGGATCTTCCCCGGCGCTGTCGCGCGTGTGTCTTCTGGGAGTTGGACCCCGTCAGCGGCGAAGCCGCGGTGAAGGCGGGGACACCCGCACTGGAGAAGGAATCCTGGATCTCCGCCGTCCTGCTCGACTGGGGCTCCTGCGGCCGGGTCGTGTATGTCGACGACGTTCCCGTGGGGTTCGTGCTCTACGCTCCCCCCGCCTATGTGCCGCGCTCCACGGCGTTTCCGACGAGTCCTGTCTCCCCGGACGCGGTGCAGTTGATGACCGGCTTCATCATGCCGGGCCACCAGGGTCAGGGACTGGGGCGTGTGATGGTGCAGACGGTCGCCAAGGACCTGCTGCGGCGGGGCTTCAAGGCGATCGAGGCGTTCGGCGACGCCCGCTGGAAGGAACCCGCCTGCATATTGCCGGCCGACCATCTGCTGGCGGTGGGCTTCAAGACGGTACGGCACCACCCCACTCATCCACGGCTGCGGCTGGAGCTCAGATCGACGCTTTCCTGGAAGGAAGACGTGGAGATGGCGATCGACCGGCTGCTGGGGGCCGTGCAGAAGGAACCGGCGCTCCGTCCGCTCTAGGGCTGTCCGGCGGATCATGCCGCAGACGCGGGGTCTGGCCCGCCCTCCCCCAAGCTCTTCGAGCAGGGGGTGCCCCCAGCGGCGTTGTCGTCGGTTGCCGACTCCCCCAAGCTCCCGGCTTCGCTCGAGCAGGGGGGACCCCCATCGCGTCGACGCCCTCCTCCGCCTTGCAGCTGGACGCCCCAGAACCCGCTCACCTGCGCTGATGACGCGCCGTTGCCTCTCTGCGACTTGATCCGCCGGACAGGCCCTAAGCCTGAAACGACCGGGGTGCCGCCGGCCTGTGGGCCGGGTCACGGAAAGCGAAGGGGCCGACCCCGGCGGGTCGGCCCCTTCGTGTTTCACGTGAAACGTCACTCGGCGATGAAGTCCTCGAGGTCGCGGACGATCGCGGCCTTCGGCTTCGCCCCGACGATGGTCTTGGCGACCTCGCCGTTCTGGTAGACGTTCAGGGTCGGGATGGACATGACGCCGTACTTGGCGGCCGTACCCGGGTTCTCGTCGATGTTGAGCTTGACGACCTCGATCTTGTCGCCGTACTCGCTGGCGATCGCCTCGAGGGACGGAGCGATCTGGCGGCAGGGACCGCACCAGGCGGCCCAGAAGTCCACCAGGACGGGCTTGTCGCTCTTGAGGACGTCCTGCTCGAAGCTGTCGTCGGTCACGTTCTTCAGGGTGCCGGCCACGGCGGGCTCCTTAACTGGTTCGGGCGGTGGTGTGGTTGGGAGTCTCAGACGGTGGTCTTCTCGGGCTCGGCCTTCTGCTCGTTGTCCGCGAGGACGGCGAGGAAGCGCTCGGCGTCGAGGGCGGCGGAGCAGCCGGTGCCGGCCGCGGTGATCGCCTGACGGTAGGTGTGGTCGACCACGTCTCCGGCGCCGAAGACCCCGGTGAGGTTGGTGCGGGTGGATGGGGCGTCGACCTTGAGGTAACCCTCTTCGTCCAGGTCGAGCTGGCCCTTGAAGAGTTCCGTGCGCGGGTCGTGCCCGATCGCGATGAACAGGCCCGTCACCGGCAGGTCCGAGAGCTCGTCCGTCTTGAGGTTGCGCAGCTTCAGGCCGGAGAGCTTCTGCTCGCCCTGGATCTCGGCCACCTCGCTGTCCCAGATGAACTTGATCTTCGGGTCGGCGAAGGCGCGCTCCTGCATCGCCTTGGAAGCGCGCAGCGTGTCGCGGCGGTGGACGACCGTCACGGACTTGGCGAAGCGCGAGAGGAAGGTGGCCTCCTCCATCGCGGTGTCGCCACCGCCGATCACGGCGATGTCCTGGTCCCTGAAGAAGAAGCCGTCGCAGGTGGCGCACCAGGAGACACCGCGGCCGGAGAAGGCGTCCTCGTTGGGCAGGCCGAGCTTGCGGTGCTGCGAGCCGGTGGCGACGATGACAGCCTTGGCCCGGTGCACCGTGCCCGAGGTGTCGGTGACGGTCTTGATCTCACCGGTCAGGTCGACGGAGACGATGTCGTCCGGGACCAGCTCGGCACCGAAGCGCTCGGCCTGGGCGCGCATGTTGTCCATGAGGTCGGGGCCCATGATGCCGTCGCGGAAGCCCGGGAAGTTCTCCACGTCGGTGGTGTTCATCAGCGCACCGCCGGCGGTGACGGCGCCCTCGAAGACCAGTGGCTTCAGCGACGCGCGCGCGGTGTAGAGCGCCGCTGTGTAGCCTGCGGGCCCGGAGCCGATGATGATCACGTTACGGACGTCGCTCACGGCTTGATTCCTCGTCTCTGGACTGTGTCGTACGGCCGGTGGGAGCCTCTCTCACAGCTCTCACCCCACCCAACGGATCCTACGGGGCGCGCATTCCCGGCGTGGCCGGGCACACGGAGGCGCGTCACCATACGGGATACCACGCAGCGCGTGGACCAGGCGTGGGCGCTCAGCTCAGGAACGCGTGTAGGAACGCTTCAGCAGTACCTTCGCCGCCGTCGCGGGGTGGTGGACGCAGGTGGCGTCGACGACATAGGCCGTGACCCGTGTGCTCTCGCCGGAGGCGTCGGGCAGCACGACCAGAAAGGCGTCCTTGCCGGCGTAGGTGCCTTGCTGGGCGGCGAGCGCCGTGTCCTCGCGTGCGATGCCCTGCTGGACGCACGGGGGGACCGAGACGGTGGGCTGGGTCTTGAGGACCCGCGGCCGATCGGTGTCCGGGGCGGAATCCACGCCGAAGCTGTGCGGGGCGCGCGTGTCGCCCTGCTGCTTCTGAGCCTTGGTGAGGAGGTCCGAGACCCGGCTCTCCAGCGTCCCCTCGGCGAAGGTGTCCGCGGAGGCGGTCGGCCGACCGTGCGCGGTGGTGTCGGAGCCGCTGCCGTCGTGCAGGGAGGCCAGCACCACGGACGCGACGCCCAGGACGGCGAGCGTGCACACGGACCCCAGGACGGCGATCCTGCGGCGCCCGTGCCGCGTACGGGTCTTGCGACCCGGGCCGGTGGTGGAGGCGCGGGGGTGGCCCATGGGGCGGTCCACTGTCGATGTTTCACGTGAAACATGCGCGCCGTCACCGGCATCGGTCTCGGGGCGGGAGGTGCCCACAGCGGCAGGTGTGTCCGTGGCCTCGGGCTCGTCCGTGACCGCGGCGGCCGTGGCGCTGAGCAGAGCCTCGGCGGCGAGCGCGGCGTCGATACGGCCCGCGACGTCGTCGGGCATACGGGGCGGGCCCGGCAGTGTGCCGAGCAGGCCGCGGATCTCCTCCAGGGACGTGTAGACGTCGGCGCACAGGGCGCAGGCGTCCAGGTGCCGCCGGAGGTCCGTGCTGCGGGACGGTGTCAGCAGGCCTTCGGTGAGGTCGGAGATCTCGGTGACGTCCGGGTGCCCGGCCCTGTCCGTCGTGGATGTCACGCTCGCCCACCTCCGCCCTTCACAGCAGTCGAATCGTCCGGCCCCGCGCCCTGTGGACCCGTGTCCAGAGGGTGCGCTGCCGGTGGGACGGATGTTCCCTGCACCCGGTTCCGTCCTCTGTCCGGTTCCTTTTCCTCTCCCGTGCCTTCCGCCGCGCCTCCCGGCCGCAGATGGGTGAGCAGCGGCAGGAGCCGGGCTCTGCCCCGGGCGCAGCGGCTCTTCACCGTCCCGGTCGGCACGTCGAGGATCCGGGCGGCCTCGGCCACGGGGTAGCCCTGCATGTCCACGAGGACCAGAGCGGCCCGCTGGTCGGCCGGGAGGGTGCCCAGCGCCTCGATGAGCTGCCGCTGGACGTCGTTACGCTCGGCGGGCGCGGAGGCCGACTCGTGCGGCTCCAGCAACTGCTCCAGGCGCTCGGTGTCGTCCACCGGCGAGGTCTTCCGTGAGGCGGCCTTGCGGGCGCGGTCCAGGCAGGCGTTCACCGTGATCCGGTGCAGCCAGGTCGTGACGGCCGACCGGCCGCGGAAGGTGTGTGCGGCCCGGTAGGCGGAGACGAAGGCGTCCTGGACGGCGTCGGCGGCCTCCTCGCGGTCCCTCAGCGTCCGCAGGGCGACGGCCCAGAGACGGTCGCGGTGTCGCCGTACGAGCTCACCGAAGGCGTCGGGGTCGCCCTCCACATGGCGGGACAGGAGGTCCTGATCGCTCAGGTCGCCGTGAGCGCTGCCCTCTGCCATCCGACCCCCTCCCCCTCGGTGAGACGTCAGCCCGTGAACTTCACTTCGGTGATGGCCTGCTTGTAGCCGGCGCCGGTGTACGCGCTCGCGTCCGCGCCGGAGTACGGCACGGCGGTGAGCCAGACGAGGACGTACCGCGTCTTCACCGGCTTGAGGATCTTCACCGTGGCGGTGTTCCCGCTCGTCCTGGCCGTGCCGAGCCGCTGCGCGGGGCTCATCGACGCCGACGCGAGCGAGTCGGACGCGTACAGCTCGACCGTCGTGTGATCGCCCGCGTAGCGCAGACCGATGGACGCGGTGGAGAGTCCGTGCGGCGAGCCGAGGTCGTAGACGATGCCGACGCCCGGCTTGTAGGGCGCGAGGGCCGGACCGTCTATGAAGGTGTTGGTCTTCCAGAACGTCGAGTTGTCCCCGTCATGGGTCCTGCCGACGTCACCGGGGTGCTGGGCGTCGCCCTTGACGACGTACTCCTGGGCGCCCTGGATCGCGATCGGCCTGACCGGCTTCGGCTGCTTGCCGTCCTTGCCGCTGCCGTCCGTCGTCTGGGTCTGGTTGCCGTTGTCGGAGTTGCCGCCCTGGTCCATCAGGGCGTCCGCGAGCTGCCAGCTGCCCAGGCCGAGGGCGGCGATGAGGAGGGCCGAGACGGCCCACTTCAGCACCTTGCCGGTGCGGCTCTGCAGCGGGGGCGGCGGCGGGGCCACCGCCTGCGTTACACCGTGATGCGGCGTCGTACGCCCGTAGGAGCCCTGCTGGTAGGCCGTGTGCTGGTACTCCGGCGGGGCGGCGAACGAGGGCTCCGGCGGGCGGATGCGCGGCATCTCGCCGATCGCCTTCACCAGTTCCTCCGGCGTGGTGCACGGGGACTCGTGGCGGGAGGCGGTGGCGCCGTTGTTGGCGAGGGCACGCATGGCGAGTTCGGACAGGCCGCGGTGCACCCCGGCCCGCACCTGGTCGGGCGGGATGAGGCCGACGTCCTTGGGCAGGCCGGACAGACCGTAGGCGTCGCTCTCGTACGGCCAGCGCTGAGTCAGCGCCGCGTACAACAGGGCGCCGATCGACTCGGTGTCGGTGCGCTGCGGGGTGTCGGAGCTGACGCCGCGCAGCGCCGCGTTCACGGCGAGGCCGCGGATGCGCCACTGGCCCGAGGAGGTGCGCAGCACCGCGTTGGGGTTCAGCCGCAGATGCGCGAGGCCCTCGCGGTGCGCGGCGGCCATGGCGGAGGCGACCTGGCTGACCAACTGGTAGGCGTCGTGCGGCTCCATGGGCCCGGCGGACAGCAGGGGGGTCAGTTCTACGGCGTCGGGCAGCCATTCGTGGACCACGTAGACGACGTCGTTCTCCTCGACGGCGTCCAGGACCTGGACGAAGCGCGGGTCGCCCAGCAGGGCCGAGGAGCGGGCCGCGGCCAGCACGGAGCGGGCGCGCGTGTGGTCCGCGGGCAGGATGTGGACGCCGACGGCGCGGCGGAGCTTCTCGTCCACCGCTCGCCAACTGCTGAACCCGTCCAGACGGGTGACGCACTCTTCGAGGCGGTAGCGACTGGCGAGCTTGTGACCGCTGTGCAGTTCGGGCGGTGAGGCCTTCTCTCCGGGACTCTCGGTCCCTCGGCTCCCCTGTGCCTCGTCGTTGTCCGTGTCCCGCTCCCCGTTCTGGGCCACCCCGTCGGCCGTGGCCTGGTCCGCCTTCGCGGTCAGCGGCTCGTCGCCGCTGTTCTCTGCCACGTCGACGGCAGCCGTGCTCCGTTCCGCCACCGTCGCTCCTGCCTCCCCATCCATTGCGCGCTGTCCGACGCCGAAACCAATTGTGCCCACAGTCCGCTGCTATGCACGACACACGGCCGCGGACGATGGTTGTGCGCCTACCCCCGCCTCAACGCCCCAGGCGCCCGCGGACCGTGCCCACGAGCGAGTTGAGTTCCTCGATACGCATACGGCGGGCGGCGACGAAGAAGACACCGAGCAGCAGGGCCCCGCCGGCCAGCAGCGCCGCGAACGACCCGAGGACGCCCTGGCCCAGGGCGTGGCCGATGGCGTAGCAGGCCGCGCCGCTGAGCAGCGCCGCCGGCACCGAGGCGATGCACAGCCGTGCGTACGTCCGCATGACACGGGAGCCGTCGAGGTCGCCGCCGAGCCGCACGCGCAGCCGGCGCCAGGCGACACCCACGCCGATCGCGTACGCGAGGCCGTACGCGGCGGCCATGCCGGCGACGGCCCAGCGGGGCGGAAGCAGCACGTAGCAGAGCGCGGAGGCACCCGCGTTGACCGCGGCCACGATGACCGTGTTGTAGAAGGGCGTCCGGGTGTCCTCGTACGCGTAGAAGGCACGCAGGACGACGTACTGCACCGAGTAGGGGATCAGGCCGAGGGCGAAGGCCATCAGCATGTAGCCCATGTTGGTGGCGGCGCCGGTGCCGGAGGAGCCGAAGATCAGGGTGCACATCGGGATGCCCAGGGCGAGGAATCCGAAGGCGATGGGCACGATGGCGACGGCCGTCGTGCGCAGGCCCTGCGAGATGTCGTCGCGGACGGCTCCCGCGTCGCCCTCGGCGGCCGAACGCGAGATGCGGGGCAGCAGCGCCGCCATCAGGGAGACGGTGATGATGGCCTGCGGCAGGCCCCAGATCAGCTGCGCGTTGGCGTAGGCGCTGAAGCCGGTGCCGGGCAGTTCGGTGTCGGTGACCGCGGCGGTGGCCAGCTGGGTGACGACCAGGGCGCCCGCCTGGTTGGCGAGGACGAAGAGGACCGTCCACTTGGCGAGCATGGCGGCCTTGCCGAGGCCGTGGCCCCGCCAGTCGAAGCGCAGGCGGAGCCGGAAGCCGGTCTCGCGCAGGTACGGGATCATCGCCAGCGCCTGGACGACGAGGCCGAGCAGCACGCCGACGCCCAGCAGGCGCTGTCCCTCCGGCGGGATGGTCGTGACGTTCATGTGGGAGTCCGCGGCGGTGCCGTAGACCCACAGGAACATGCCGAGCGTGGCGATGATGACGATGTTGTTGAGGACCGGAGTCCACATCATCGCGCCGAACTTGCCCCGGGCGTTGAGGATCTGCCCCATCACCACGTGGATGCCCATGAAGAAGATGGTGGGCAGGAAGTACCGGGTGAAGGCGACGCCCACCTCGTTGGCCGCGGGGTCGCTGGCGACCGGGTTGGACAGCAGCCGGACCAGGAGCGGCGCCGCGAACATCGCCAGCGCGGTGAGCAGGCCCAGCGCCACGACGACCAGGGTCAGCAGCCGGTTGGCGAAGGCCTCGCCGCCGTCCTCGTCCTCCTTCATGGCGCGGACGAGCTGCGGGACGAACACCGAGTTGAGGCCGCCGCCGACGGTCAGGATGTAGATCATCGTCGGCAGCTGGTAGGCCACCTGGAAGGTGTCACCCAAGAGGGCCGTGCCCAGTGCGGCCACGATCATCGCGGAGCGGACGAAGCCGGTGAGCCGGGACACCATCGTGCCCGCCGCCATCACGGCGCTCGACTTCAGCAGCCCCGACGCGCGCCCGCCCTTCTTCGCCGCCGCGGGCGCGGCGGCGGGGGCGGTCGTCTCCGTGGCGGCCGGAGCCGCGGCGTACGGTCCCGCCGGTCCCTGGCCGCCGGCCGGTGCGGGCGAGGGGCCGGGGACCGAGGGCGCGTCCGTCCGCGGGTGTCCGCCGGTGTGCTGCGGGGGCTGGTAGCCGTGCTGCCCGGCCTCCTGGAAGCCGTCCTGGCGCGCGTCGGGGTAGCCGCCCTGCTGGACGTGGGGGTAGCCGCCCTGCCGTGTGTCCTGGTAGCCGCCCTGCTGCTGGTCGCGGAAGAGGTGCGCGAAGGCGTCCGGCTCGTGGCGCTCCTCGCCGGAGTGGCTGACGAGGTCGTCGACGCCCACGAACCGGGTGCTGCGGGGGTCCTCACCGTGCGGCAGGTACTGCGTGGTGCCCGACGGCTCCGGCGGCGGGGTCTGGGCCCACACGTGGGGGTCGGGGGCGTACGGCGACTGCTGCGGCGGGCCGTACAGCGGCTGCTGCGGCTGGTTCGTGCCCGGGGCCTGCGGAGGATGGGCGGCACGGTCGTACAGCGCCTCGTCGACCGGGTCCTGGGCGGAGAGGTCCTGCGCCCGGTAGGGGTCGTCCGCGTAGGCGTCCTGGAGGTACATGTCCGCCGGGGGCTGCGAGGGCACCTGGCCGTGCTCGGGCGGCGGCCCCTCGGGGTGGCCCGAGCCGCCCACGGCCTGGCCGCGGTCACCGTCGTACGGCGCGTTCATGCTTACCCCACCTCGTCGTCCCGGGCCCACCGGGCCATGACATCCTCAACGGTCCACCCTCTCACCCGTGCCGGACGGGTCGGCGCCTCCCGCTGCGGTGTCCGGTGCCGGGTCACTCGGCTGCTCGGGGGTGTCCGCCCCGGGCCGAACGCCGGACTGTTCTGTGAGACGGTCCGCGGGCCCCTCGGGGTTCTCCGCACCGTCGTTCCCTTGCTCGTCGGGGTTTCCGGCGTCCTCGCCGGTCCCGTCGGGGCCGTCCTCCGCGGTGTCACGGGCGGCCGCCTGCTTGCGCTGGGTGTACATGCGGAAACCGGCGAGGACGAGCAACAGGACGCCGCCGCCGATGACCAGCATCACCGTGGCCGTGACCTCGGTGACCTTCACGTCGAAGGTGACCGGGTCCCCGTACTCCTGGCCGTCCTGCGTGTACAGCTGGGCCACCACCGTCACCGGGCCGTTGGCGTTGGCGGAGGTGGTGAACTTCACGGACTGGCTGTGCCCGCCGGAGATGGCCACGGGCTGCTCCGTGTAGGCCTTGCCGCCGATCTTCAGTCGCGTGGGGTTGGTCGAGGTGAGCCGCAGCACCAGGTGGTCGACGCCCTGCACCAGGTTGTTCTGCACGGTGACCGGGATGGTCGCGCTGCGCCCGGAGAGCTTGGTCTCCGACTTGTCGATCAGCTTGACCTGCTGGGCCAGGTCGTCGAGGTACGCCTCCACGCCGTCCCGGAAGTCCTCGGCCGCCGAGGAACGGCCGCGCCACGACGTGGACATCTCGCGGTTCATGGCCCGGCCGAAGGGAGTGACGACCCGGGACTCGTCGGTGAGCACGACCTTGAAGTTGTCGACCTTGTCCTGCGTCCTGCCGATCGAGGCGAAGGCGGAGCGCGCCAGCTCCTGCCTGCGCAGGGAGGAGGGGTAGTCCGCGGACGACGGCACCCGCGTGGTGGCGCCGGGGTCCGGCTTGGCGTCGGCGGCCGCGGTCAGGTCCTGCGCCTCCGACCAGGTGCTGTGCTGGAGGTCGGTCAGCGCCTGCGCCATGGCCCGGGCCTGGCTCGCGCTCGGCATTCGCTGCGGGGCGACGACGATGCTGCGCTGCTTACCGGTCTGCTCCCCGAGTTCCAGGCTCTGGGCGAGGAACTGCTGCACGGCGAGCGTGGAGCTGCCGGCCTTGGTCAGGTCGCCCTGGAACGCCGTGGACAGCCGCGCGTCCGCGACCACGGCCGTGGTGCCGCCGCCGATCGGGCGGGCCGCCGAGGGGGTGTAGGACAGGCCGCCGGTCTCCTGGAGGCTGTCGCCGCGCGCGATCACCTTGTCGGCGCCCGCGGAGGTGGCGACCTTCACGATCGACGGGTCGACGGCGCCGTCGACGGGCCAGGCGAAGTCGGTGCTCGGCTTCACGTGGAGCACCGTCTCCACCGTGCCGGCGGCGACGTCGGTGGCGTCCCTGAGCTGGCTGAGGGAGCCGGTGACGCTCGTACCGCTGTGCGCGAGGGAGGCCAGGTCCGGGTCGGCGAAGGGGAGCGCCACGACGTCCTTGCCCGCCACCGCCTGCTGCAGCTCGGCGAGCCACTTCTTGGCCACCGCCTGCTTGGTGCCCGCAACGGGGCGGCCGCTGCCGTTGCGGATGCGGTAGTTGCGGGTCATGGCGTCCACGGAGGCCAGCAGGTCCGGGTCGATCACCCAGGTGACGTCGAGGTCCTTGCCCAGCGCGAGCATCTGCTCCAGACGGCCGCCGGGAGCGAGGTCCTGGGCGAGGTCGTCGTTGCCGAAGGTCGGCGTCTGCTGTTCCCCGGGGCCGGTCTCCGCCGTCATGTGGACGTCGGAGACGAGCGGCCACAGATAGGTGGTCTTCGTCTTGGTGTCCGCCTCGTCGGGCTTCCAGGGCAGGAACGTGTGCCGGATGCCCAGTACCTGGTCCCACGGCTGCGCGGCGCTCCGGCCGGAGAGCGAGACGGAGAGCGCGTAGACCCCGTCCGGGCCGAGGTCGAGCTTGCCGACCGGCACCGAGATGCTGAAGTGCTCGGCGACGCCCGGGGTGAGCCGGTCGAACTCCTGGACGTACTTGCCGCCGACCTCGACGCCGTCGGCGCCCGGCTCGAAGTCGGTGCGCCGGGCGACCGTGTCGATCGCCGAGCGGGTGTTCAGCTCGGGGCCCACGCGCAGGCCCACGTGGGCGCCGGTGACCGCCTGCTTGCCGTTGTTCGTCACCGTGCCGCTGACGGTGACGGTGTCACCGTCGGAGGGGGCGCTGGGGCTGAGCGAGTCCAGGGAGACGTCCACCGTGCGCGAGCCGGTGGCGGCCGCCTGCGCGGCGTCCTGGCCCGTGGCGTCCGCGGTCGGCGCGGCGGGCAGCTGGAGCAGACCGGCCAGCAGGGGCGCACCGGCGAGTGCTGCGCCGGTGCGCCGCAACCAGCGGCGGGCAGGTGAGGGAGTGGTCCCCTGGAAGTCTGCCGCGTCGGCCACGCGCTCGCCCGTCCCTCGTCGTCGTCAGTGGTCGTCGGATGTGCGTCCCCGCATGGTAACGATGTGCGCTGAGGCGAAGTGCCACGGAGGCGCCCACAAGATCGGCGGGCACCGGTGCTCGCCCTTCATATGCCCGTTTCCGCGGATGCTGTTCATTACGTCACAAAAGCGCTGATTGAGTGCCTGGTGGAAGGGCCCGCGTCCCGCGTCGGCGGGCCCGTCCGGGCTCCGGATATGGCGGCGCGGCCGGGCGGCCGGGCCACGTACCCTCTTCTGTTGTGCCGAACGCCAACGAAGACACTCCCCCTGCCCTGAGCCAGGTCCAGCAGCGCGCGGTGAACGAGCTGCTGCGGGTGGCCCCCGTCGCCGACGACCTCGCGCGCCGCTTCCAGGAGGCCGGGTTCTCGCTCGCCCTGGTCGGCGGCTCGGTCCGGGACGCGCTGCTCGGCCGGCTCGGCAACGATCTGGACTTCACGACCGACGCCCGCCCCGAGGACGTACTGAAGATCGTGCGGCCCTGGGCGGACGCGGTGTGGGAGGTCGGGATCGCCTTCGGCACGGTCGGGGTCCAGAAGCAGGCCCGTGTCGGGGACGTCGACCGGTGCTTCCAGATCGAGGTGACCACCTACCGGTCGGAGGCGTACGACCGCACCTCCCGCAAGCCCGAGGTGTCGTACGGCGACTCCATCGAGGAGGACCTCGTCCGGCGTGACTTCACGGTCAACGCGATGGCCGTCGCGCTCCCGCGGATGGAGTTCGTGGACCCGCACGGCGGGCTGGACGACCTCGCGGCTCGGGTGCTGCGCACCCCGGGCACGCCCGAGGAGTCCTTCTCCGACGACCCGCTGCGGATGATGCGGGCCGCGCGCTTCGCCGCCCAGCTCGACTTCGAGGTGGCGCCCGAGGTCGTCGCCGCGATGAAGGGGATGGCCGAGCGGATCGAGATCGTCTCCGCCGAGCGGGTGCGGGACGAGCTGAACAAGCTGATCCTGTCCGCGCACCCGCGCAAGGGCCTCAGCCTGCTCGTCGGCACCGGCCTGGCCGACCGGGTGCTGCCGGAGCTGCCCGCCCTGCGCCTGGAGAGCGACGAGCACCACCGGCACAAGGACGTCTACGAGCACACGCTGATCGTGCTGGAGCAGGCGATCGCGCTGGAGGAGGACGGCCCCGACCTGGCCCTCCGGCTGGCCGCGCTGCTGCACGACATCGGCAAGCCGCGCACGCGCCGCTTCGAGAAGGACGGCCGGGTCTCCTTCCACCACCACGAGGTGGTCGGCGCGAAGATGACCAAGAAGCGCATGACGGCCCTGAAGTACTCCAACGAGCTCGTGAAGGACGTCTCGCGTCTGGTCGAGCTCCACCTGCGCTTCCACGGCTACGGCACGGGCGAGTGGACCGACTCCGCGGTCCGCCGCTACGTCCGCGACGCCGGGCCGCTCCTGACCCGGCTGCACAAGCTCACGCGCTCCGACTGCACCACGCGCAACAAGCGCAAGGCGGCCGCGCTGTCCCGCGCGTACGACGGTCTGGAGGCGCGCATCGCCGAGCTTCAGGAGAAGGAGCAGCTCGACGCCATCCGGCCCGACCTCGACGGCAACCAGATCATGGAGATCCTCGGGGTGAAGCCCGGCCCGGCCGTCGGCAATGCCTACAAGTACCTGCTGGAGCTCCGTCTGGAGAACGGCCCGATGGAGCACGACGCCGCGGTGGCGGCCCTCAAGGAGTGGTGGGCCGAGCAGGGCCCACAGGGCTGAGGGCGCACGGCACGCGGTTGCGTACGCGGTGCCGCGTGGCACCGGGTTCGTGTTTCACGTGAAACACGGCCGCGCGACAGCCCCCGGAAAGCCCGAAGGGGCGATGTTTCACGTGAAACATCGCCCCTTCGTCATGGGGGACCGAGGTGTTACTTGGTCTCCTTCAGGCACAGCACCACGTCATGGCCGCTGCCCGACTGCACGTAGTAGATCGTCGAGTCCGTGACGGTCTTGCACTGGGACTCGTCGGTGGAGTTGTCGAACTTCTGGACCACCTTGTACTGGGCGCCGCTGGAGGAGCAGTCGACATCCTGGAGGTCGGGCTTGGAGTACGAGCCGTCGTTGTGCATGCACGAGCCCACCGACGTGGTCTCCGCGTCGTCGCGGGTGAAGAACCAGCCCGCACCGAACTTGATGAGGCCGATGATGACGGCGACGACGATCAGTCCGACGATGCGCAGCGCCTTCTTGCCCGCGCGCTTGCCGGCCGAGGGCGGCGGCGGGGGGACCGGCGCGCCCTGCTGCTGCGGGAACGGAGCGTACGGCTGCTGCGGCGTACCCGGGGCGGCGGGCTGCCCGGTGGGCGCCTGGGCGTACGGGTTCTGGCCCTGGGCAGGCGGTGGAACGGTCACTTGGGGTCCCCCTGGAAATGAGGCGGCGCCGCTGACGCGGACATGGCGCGAATAAGACGCACGTAAGTTACCGGTCCCCACTGACAACGCGGCAGCCGAGGCGGACTCTGTAGCTCTGATGTGACACTTACCAGCGCTCAAAGCGGGCCATAGCGGCCGCAACCGCGCCGTAGATCACGGCGATCGTGATCACCAGTGCGGCCGAGCGCCCGTCCGGCGGGAGCATCAGCGCGGCGACGCCGGCGGCGCCGACGAAGGAGACGTTGTACAGGACGTCGTACACGGAGAAGATACGGCCGCGGAAGCCGTCCTCGACCGTGGACTGCACGACCGTGTCCGTGGCGATCTTCGCGCCCTGGGTGGTCAGTCCCAGCACGAAGGCCGCCACCAGCAGTGGCCCGACGGCGAAGGGGAGGCCGAGGGCCGGCTCCAGGACCGCCGCGGCCGCCGCGCACACGACGATCCAGCGGGCGGGGCCGAGCCGCCCCGCTCCCCACGGAGTGACGACCGCCGCCGCGAAGAACCCGGCGCCCGAGGCGCCAAGCGCCAGGCCCAGCAGGCGCAGCCCCTCCTGCGGGTGGGAGGTCAGCCCGTACCGGCACAGCATCAGCACCATGACGGTCAGCGCGCCGTAGCAGAACCGCATCAGCGTCATCGAGGCCAGCGCCCAGGCGGCCTCCCGGCGCGGCGGGGCCGCGAGGTGCCGCACGCCCGCCGCCAGGTCGCGCGCGGTGCCCCGCAGCGCCGCGCCCAGCCGGGGCTGGATCAGCTCCTGGTCGGGGCCCAGCAGCTCCGGCGCCATGAGCAGCGACACCAGGGCCGCGCACAGGTACAGCGCGGCGCCCAGCAGCACCACGGCCGCGTCGGAGTCCTCGGCCACCAGCCGGACCGCGAAGGCGAGCCCGCCGCCCGCGAAGGCGGCCAGTGACCCGGCGGTCGGGGACAGGGAGTTCGCGATCACCAGGCGCTCCCCGTCGACCACGCGGGGCAGCGCCGCGGACAGGTCCGACAGGACGAAGCGGTTGACGCCGGTCACGCACAGTGCGGAGACGTAGAACAGCCAGTCCGGGACGGCGGCGACCATCAGCACCGCCGTCACCGTGGCCATCGCCGCGCGGGTCAGGTTGCCGTAGAGGAGCACCTGGCGGCGCCGCCAGCGGTCCAGCAGGGCTCCGGCGAAGGGTCCCACCAGGGAGTACGGCAGCAGCAGTACCGCCATGGCGGAGGCGACCGCGGCGGCCGAGGTCTGCCGCTGAGGGGAGAAGACGACGTAGGTGGCGAGCGCGGTCTCGTACACGCCGTCGGCGCCCTGGGAGAGCAGCCGCACGGACAGCAGGCGCCGGAAGTCCCGGAAACGCAGCAGGACGCGCAGGTCACGGACGACGGGCATGGGGCTCAGCCTCACATACGGGAAGGGTCCCCGGGGGGATGATCCCCCGGGGACCCTCAAGGACCCGCGATCACGAGCGTGTTCAGCGCTCGACCTCGCCGCGGATGAACTTCTCCACGTTCTCCCGGGCCTCGTCGTCGAAGTACTGGACCGGCGGGGACTTCATGAAGTACGAGGACGCCGACAGGATCGGGCCGCCGATGCCGCGGTCCTTGGCGATCTTCGCGGCGCGCAGCGCGTCGATGATGACGCCCGCGGAGTTCGGGGAGTCCCACACCTCGAGCTTGTACTCCAGGTTCAGCGGGACGTCGCCGAAGGCGCGGCCCTCGAGGCGGACGTAGGCCCACTTGCGGTCGTCCAGCCAGGCCACGTAGTCGGACGGGCCGATGTGGACGTTCTTCTCGCCGAGCTCCCGGTCGGGGATCTGGGAGGTGACGGCCTGCGTCTTGGAGATCTTCTTGGACTCCAGGCGCTCGCGCTCGAGCATGTTCTTGAAGTCCATGTTGCCGCCGACGTTCAGCTGCATCGTGCGGTCCAGGACGACACCGCGGTCCTCGAACAGCTTCGCCATGACGCGGTGCGTGATGGTGGCGCCGACCTGGGACTTGATGTCGTCACCGACGATCGGGACGCCCGCCTCGGTGAACTTGTCCGCCCACTCCTTGGTGCCAGCGATGAAGACCGGGAGGGCGTTGACGAAGGCGACCTTGGCGTCGATGGCGCACTGCGCGTAGAACTTCGCCGCGTCCTCGGAACCCACGGGCAGGTAGCAGACGAGGACGTCCACCTGCTTGTCCTTGAGGACCTGGACGACGTCGACCGGCTCCTCGGCGGACTCCTCGATCGTGAGGCGGTAGTACTTGCCGAGGCCGTCGAGGGTGTGGCCGCGCTGGACGGTCACGCCGGTGTTCGGCACGTCGCAGATCTTGATGGTGTTGTTCTCGGAGGCGCCGATGGCGTCCGCGAGGTCGAGGCCGACCTTCTTGGCGTCGACGTCGAAGGCGGCGACGAACTCGACGTCACGCACGTGGTACTCGCCGAACTGCACGTGCATGAGGCCCGGGACCTTGGACGCCGGGTCGGCGTCCTTGTAGTACTCGACGCCCTGCACCAGCGACGCGGCGCAGTTGCCCACGCCGACGATGGCTACGCGAACCGAACCCATTGGCGGTTGCTCCCTGTGTGTACTCGGTGAGGTCCCGACGGGACCTCACGTGGCGGTGTCGTCGGGCGTATCCGGCCGGGGCGACTCCCCGGACCGGGGCAGGCCGCCCGTCGCTCCAGATGTGGTGTCCTGCTGAGCGGATCCCCCGGGGCCGGAACCCTTCAGGTCCCGTCCGGCCCGCTCGCTCTCGATGAGCTCGTTCAGCCAGCGCACTTCGCGCTCCACGGACTCCATCCCGTGGCGCTGGAGCTCGAGGGTGTAGTCGTCGAGGCGCTCCCGGGTGCGCGCCAGGGAGGCGCGCATCTTCTCCAGGCGCTCCTCCAGCCGGCTGCGGCGGCCCTCCAGTACGCGCATGCGCACGTCCCGCGACGTCTGCCCGAAGAAGGCGAAGCGGGCGGCGAAGTGTTCGTCCTCGTACGCGTCGGGGCCGGCCTGCGAGAGCAGCTCCTCGAAGTGCTCCTTACCTTCCGCCGTCAGCCGGTAGACGATCTTGGCGCGACGTCCTGTGAGGGGAGCGGCCAGGGCGTCCTCGTGGGTGCTGCCCGGTTCCTCGATCAACCAGCCGTTCGCGACGAGCGTCTTGAGGCAGGGGTAGAGCGTCCCGTAACTGAAGGCACGGAACACACCCAGTGACGTGTTGAGGCGTTTGCGCAGCTCGTAGCCGTGCATCGGAGACTCGCGGAGCAGGCCGAGCACGGCGAACTCGAGGATGCCGGAACGTCGGCTCATCGTCGCCCCTCTCGTCCTTATCTCGCGCTGATGTATCGACTCGATACATCACGACGATAGAACGGTCGTCCGGCCGCGACAAGAGGGCACATGGTGAACGGGATCACATCACCGTTTCGTTGCAGGCGAGTTGCCTGATTTGGGGTGAACTCGGGGGCTCGGGAGGTTTTGGCGGTGCGTAGTCTGTGCGCCATGCACACCACCGGGAACCGAGAGACTCCTGGGGACGTCCTCGTCCTCGGTGCAGTACGGGTGAATGCGCAACCGACCACATCCGTACTTCGGGGGGACCGGAAACCAGCCGCCGTTTCCAGGCGCGCAAGGGTGCGCCTGCCCGAGGAGTAATCGTTCGATGAGCGAGCACCGTCGCAAACCGCCGCAGCCGCAGGAAGGCGGACGTGCCGCGGCCCGACGCGGTCAGTCCGGTTCGCCCTCCGGCCGCCGCGCGGCACCGCGAGGCGCCACCGGATCTTCCGCCGACTCCTATGGGCCCAGTTCCCATGGATCCAGTCCCTACGGGGCGGGTTCCCAGGGCGCCGGGCCCCGTGGCATGGGGGATGAGGGCCCCGCGTACGGCAGTCGTGCCGAGGCCAGGCGCGCGGCGCAGAGAGGCGGCGGCCGCCGCCGTGCGCCCGAGCCGGCCGGCCCCGGGCGCGGCAGGGGCCGCAGCGCCCCTCCCGCCGCCAAGCGGATGATCGACTACCCGCGCGCGGGCAAGTACGGATGGCGTCGCTGGATGCCGTCCTGGAAGCTCGTGACCGGCCTGTTCATCGGCCTCGTCGGGAGCCTGGTGGCGGTCGCGGGCATCGGGTACGCCATGGTGAGCGTGCCCAACGTCGCGGACACCGCGGAGGCACAGAACAACGTCTACTACTGGTCCGACGGCACCCAGATGGTCGCGACCGGTGGTGAGACGAACCGCCAGATCGTGAACCTCTCGGAGATTCCGGAGGCGATGCAGAACGCGGTCATCTCCCAGGAGAACAAGACCTTCTACAGCGACAGCGGCGTCGACCCCAAGGGCATCGCCCGCGCCGTGCTGAACATGGCCCGGGGCGGTCAGACGCAGGGTGGCTCCACCATCACCCAGCAGTACGTGAAGAACGCGCGGCTGGACGACCAGTCGCAGACGATCACCCGTAAGTTCAAGGAGATCTTCATCTCCATCAAGGTGGGCGCCACGGTCCCCAAGAAGGAGATCCTGGCCGGCTACCTGAACTCGGCGTACTACGGCCGCGGTGCCTACGGCATCCAGGCGGCGGCGCGCGCGTACTTCAACAAGGACGCCATCAGACTGAACCCGGGCGAGTGCGCCTTCCTGGCCGCGACGCTCAAGGGCGCCACGTACTACGACCCGGCGGGCGCGACCTCCATCGACCCGAGCGCCACCGAGCAGGCCAACAGCAAACGCGCGCTGAGCCAGATGCAGGACACGCTCACCAAGATGGTCGAGTACGGGCATCTGAGCGCCACGGAGCGGGCCAAGTACACCACGCTCCCCAAGGTGCAGAACCCGCGGTCGAACACCCGGCTGAGCGGCCAGACCGGCTATCTGGTCGACCTGGCCAAGGCCTACATCATCAACAACACCGACATCTCCGCCAACGAGCTGCAGCGGGGCGGGTACCGGATCTACACGACCTTCGACAAGAAGAAGGTCAACGCCCTCAAGGCCGCGGTGGAGAAGGTGCAGAAGGGCAACATCAAGCCCAAGCTGCGTCCGGACACCGATACCCACGTCCAGTTCGGCGGCGCCTCGGTGGACCCGAGGACGGGCGCCATCGCGGCCATCTACGGCGGTGAGGACGCCACCAAGCACTTCACCGACAACGCCGACGCCACCGGTGCCCAGGTGGGCTCGACCTTCAAGCCGTTCGTGCTGGCCGCAGCCATGAAGTGGGGCGTGCGCAACCCCGACGGCCCCGAGGACCAGCCCCAGGACGAGCGCACCCAGGTCTCCCCGAAGAGCCTGTTCAGCGGCCAGAACAAGCTCAAGATCAAGGACTACCGGGGCGAGGTCTGGAAGAACGAGAAGGGCGAGGAGTGGCTGCAGACCAACGACGGCAACCAGTCCTACGGCACCCCGCCCCAGCACCAGATCGACCTGCGTGAGGCGATGCGGGAGTCGGTGAACTCCGCCTTCGTGCAGCTCGGCATGGACATCGGCCTGGACAAGGTCAAGGAGTCGGCCATCGACGCGGGCCTGAAGTCGAACAGCCTGGCCGGCACCAGCTACCCCTCCTTCTCCATCGGCATCTCCGACCCGAGCGCGATCCGCATGGCGGGGGCGTACGCCACCTTCGCGGCCAGCGGCAAGCAGAACGAGCCGTTCTCGGTCAAGGAGGTCAAGGACAAGGACGGCACGCGCTACAAGCACGAGGACAAGACCAAGCAGGCCTTCACCTCCAAGGTCGCCGACAACGTCACCGACGTGCTGAAGACCGTGGTCGAGAAGGGCACGGGTACCAACGCCCAGCTGCCCGGCCGTGACGTGGCCGGCAAGACCGGTACCACCGACGGCAACAAGTCCGCCTGGTTCGTGGGCTACACCCCGCAGCTGTCCACCGCGATCAGCATGTTCCGGATGGACGACAACGCGGAGAACAAGTCGCGCACCTTCCTGAAGATGTACGGAACGGGCGGGCAGAAGAAGATCCACGGTGCCTCGTTCCCGGCCCAGATCTGGCACGACTACATGGCCGAGGCGCTCAAGGGCCAGCCGGCGGTGCCGTTCCCGGCGCCCGAGCCCATCGGCACGGTCGTCAACGCCCCGCCGAGCCCGACCCCGACCCCGACGGTCACGCCGAGCCAGGAGACGAGCCCGAGCCCGTCGCCCACGCCCAGCGAGACCCAGACCAGCCCGAGTCCCTCGCCGAGCGACAGCTGTGGCTTCTTCGGCTGCAGCAACAACGGCGGACAGAACGGCAACGGCGGTACCACCGACGGCGGCACCAGTCCGACGCCGACGATCACGGACACGAGCACCACGGGCACCACCCGGGGCAACGGCAACGGCGGCTTCTTCGGAGGCAGTACGGGCTGACCCCGGCCGGCCGGTCCCCCGGCCGGCCACCGTGGCGCTGCACCCGCGCCGGCACGACAGGGCAGGGCCCCCGGATCCGATCCGGGGGCCCTGCCCTTTTCCGCTCCGTGGTTCCGTGCCCAGGTTTCGTGCCGGCGTTCCGTGCCGTGATTCCGCGCTGTGGATCCGTGCCGGATCCCGGGTTCCCTGCCGGGCGGCCGCGGAGAACGGCGTGCGCGGGGTCCCGCTCAGGCGCGTACGGCAGGATGTGCGGCATGACCGGTGCTGAATCGACGCAAGCGAGCGTGCCCGAGACCGACCCGGTGCGGCCGACCGGGGAGGACCCGGTCGCCGCGGCCGGCAGCGAGCTGATCGGCGGACCCGTCGGGCGGCTCGCCCTGCTCGGGACGTCCTGGTGGACCCCGGTACGGGTCGTGGCGCTCGTGGCGATCGGCATGTTCGCCCTCGGCCTGGTCCAGAAGGCGCCCTGCTACAACGGCGCCTGGTTCTTCGGCGCCGGCTCGCAGTACACCAAGGCCTGCTACTCCGACATCCCGCACCTCTACCAGGGGCGCGGGTTCGCCGAGGGGCTCGTGCCGTACTTCGACAAGCTCCCCGGCGACATGGACTACCTCGAATACCCGGTGCTGACCGGCGTGTTCATGGAGGTGGCCGCCTGGCTCACGCCCGGCAGCGGCAGCATCCAGCACCAGGAGCAGTGGTACTGGATGGTCAACGCGGGGATGCTGATGGCCTGCGCGGCCGTCATCGCCGTCTGCGTCAGCCGCACCCACGCGCGCAGGCCCTGGGACGGTCTGCTGGTCGCGCTGGCGCCCGCCTTCGCCCTGACCGCCACCATCAACTGGGACCTGCTGGCGGTCGCCCTGACGGCCGCGGCGATGCTGATGTGGTCCCGCGGCCGGTCCCTCGCCTTCGGCGTCCTGCTCGGGCTCGCCACGGCCGCCAAGCTGTATCCGGTCTTCCTGCTCGGCCCGCTGCTGATGCTGTGCTGGCGCGCGGGCAGGTGGCGGGAGTTCGGCCGGGCGTTCGGCGGCGCCGCCGTGGCCTGGCTGGTGGTGAACCTCCCCGTGATGCTGTTCGCCTTCGAGGGGTGGTCGAAGTTCTACCGGTTCAGCCAGGAGCGCGGTGTCGACTTCGGTTCCTTCTGGCTGATCCTCGCCCAGAACTCCAGCAGCCCGCTCAGCACCGACACCGTCAACACGCTCGCCACCCTGCTGATGCTGCTGAGCTGCGTGGGCATCGCGGCCCTCGCGCTGACCGCTCCGCGCCGTCCCCGCTTCGCCCAGCTGGCCTTCCTGATCGTCGCGGCCTTCATCCTCACCAACAAGGTCTACTCGCCGCAGTACGTCCTGTGGCTGGTGCCGCTGGCCGTGCTGGCCCGGCCCCGGTGGCGGGACTTCCTGGTCTGGCAGGCGTGCGAGGTGGCGTACTTCCTGGGGATCTGGATGTACCTCGCGTACACGACCAGCGGGGACGCCCACAAGGGGCTGCCGACCGACGGCTACCACTGGGCCATCGGCGTGCACCTGCTGGGGACGCTGTACCTGTGCGCCGTCGTGGTGCGGGACATCCTCATGCCGGAGCGGGACGTGGTGCGCCGGGCCGGGGACGACGACCCCTCGGGCGGTGTGCTCGACGGCGCGGAGGACGTCTTCGTGCTCGGCACGGCGGCCCGTCCGCGGCGCCACGCGGCCCACTTCGCCGGGCCGCAGGTGGAGTGGGGCACCCGGGCCGTGGCCTCCCCCGGAGAAGGTTCGCTCTGAGCGAACGGGGGACGAAGGCCCCCTGCAGCCCCGACCGCATGCGAAAGGCCGTACACCGGGCGTTCCGGGTACGGCCTTTCGTGCCGATGGGACCTCAGCGGTCCATGAGCCGGTCGAACTGCGTGGTGGTGTGCCGCAGATGGGCCACCAGCTCGTCGCCGACCTTCGGCTCCGGGGCGTCCATGGGCACGAACAGGATCGAGACCTGCATGTGCGGCGGCTCCGCGAACCAGCGCTGCTTGCCGCCCCAGACGAACGGCGAGAGGTTCCGGTTGACCGTGGCGAGGCCGGCGCGGGCGACGCCCTTGGCGCGCGGCATGACGCCGTGCAGCGCCTTGGGGGCCTCCAGGCCCACACCGTGCGACGTACCGCCCGCCACGACCACCAGATAGCCGTCGGAGGCGGCCTTCTGCTGCCGGTAGCCGAAGCGGTCGCCCTTGGTCACGCGCGTGACGTCCAGGACCGCGCCGCGGTACTCGGTGGCGTCGTGGTCCCCCAGCCACAGCCGGGTGCCGATCCGGGCGCGGAAACGGGTCTGCGGGAACTGCTGCTGGAGCCGGGCCAGTTCGTCGGCCTTGAGGTGGCTGACGAACATCGTGTGCAGCGGCAGCCGGGCCGCGCGCAGCCGGTCCATCCAGCCGATGACCTCCTCGACGGCGTCCGAGCCGTCGGTGCGGTCCAGCGGCAGATGGATGGCGAAGCCCTCCAGCCGGACGTTCTCGATGGCGGCGTGCAGCTGGGGCAGGTCCTGCTCGCTGATGCCGTGCCGCTTCATCGAGGACATCACCTCGATGACGACACGGGCGCCGACGAGGCCGTACACCCCGTCGACCGAGGACACCGACCGGATCACCCGGTCGGGCAGCGGCACCGGCTCCTCGCCGCGCCGGTACGGCGTCAGCACCAGCAGGTCGCCGCCGAAGAAGTCCTTGATCCGGGCGGCCTCGTACGTCGTACCGACGGCGAGGACGTCCGCGCCCAGGCGCGTGGCCTCCTCCGCCAGCCGCTCGTGCCCGAAGCCGTAGCCGTTGCCCTTGCAGACCGGTACGAGGCCCGGGAACTGCTCCTGCACGTGCTTGTGGTGCGCCCGCCAGCGCGCGGTGTCGACGTAGAGCGTGAGCGCCATGGCCGGACCTGGAACCTTTCCTTCTGGTGGCTGCGGTGGTCAGCTGCGGTGGTCAGCTGTGGTGAAGAGGGGACGGGGGACGGGGCTCAGCGCCGGGACATGTAGATGTCGAGCGCCTTGTGGAGCAGCTTGTTCAGGGGGAAGTCCCACTCGCCGAGGTACTCGGCCGCCTGTCCGCCGGTGCCCACCTTGAACTGGATCAGACCGAAGAGGTGGTCGGTCTCGTCCAGCGAGTCGGAGATGCCACGCAGGTCGTAGACGGTGGCGCCGAGCGCGTAGGCGTCACGCAGCATCCGCCACTGCATGGCGTTGGAGGGCCGGACCTCACGGCCGATGTTGTCGGAGGCACCGTAGGAGTACCAGACGTGGCCACCGACGATCAGCATGGTCGCCGCGGCCAGGTTCACCCCGTTGTGCCGGGCGAAGTACAGCCGCATCCGGTTGGGGTCCTCGGAGTTGAGGGCCGTCCACATGCGCTGGAAGTACGACAGCGGGCGGGGCCGGAAGTGGTCGCGCACGGCCGTGATCTCGTACAGCCGCTGCCATTCCTCGAGGTCCTGGTAGCTGCCCTGGACCACCTCGACGCCGGCCTTCTCGGCCTTCTTGATGTTGCGCCGCCAGAGCTGGTTGAAGTTCTTGTGCACCTCTTCCAGGGAGCGGTTCGCGAGCGGCACCTGGAAGACGTAGCGCGGCTGGACGTCGCCGAAGCCGGCGCCGCCGTCCTCGCCCTGCTGCCAGCCCATGCGGCGCAGCTTGTCGGCGACCTCGAACGCGCGGGGCTCGATGAAGTCGGCCTCCAGGTCGCGCAGGCGCTTGATGTCCGGGTCCTGGATGCCCCTCTTGATGGACTCGGCGTTCCAGCGCCTGATGATCACCGGCGGGCCCATCTTCACGGAGAAGGCGCCCTGCTGCTTGAGGTGGGCCAGCATCGGCTGGATCCAGTCGTCCAGGTTCGGCGCGAACCAGTTGATGACCGGGCCCTCGGGCAGGTAGGCGAGGTACCGCTTGATCTTGGGCAGCTGGCGGTACAGCACGAGGCCCGCCCCGACCAGTTCGCCGGTGCGGTCGTCGAACCAGCCGAGGTGTTCCGAACGCCACTCCGCCTTCACGTCCGCCCAGGCCGGGACCTGCATGTGACTCGCCGCGGGCAGGCTCTGGATGTAGGCCAGATGCTGCTCTCGACTGATGGTCCTCAAGGTCAGGGTCATTCGGGGCGCTCCTCGGGCTGGCTTGTCCCCATGGGGTCAGGGGCTCCGGCTCTCGCGCCGAAGCCTACTGCGCCTGGCCCGCGGCCCGAATGACCGTGCGGTGCCTTCCCCCCGGCCCGGGGTCCGGCCGGGGGCGTGCGGTGGGCCGGCGTGGGGCGCCGTCCGGAGATCCGGCGGACGGCGCCTCATGCCCTGCGGACGGTGTCCGTGATGTTGTGGTGGAGGGGGGTGTGCGGCGTCAGAAGAACCCGCCCCAGGCCAGGCCGAGTCCGAAGCCGACCGCGGAGGCGCCGAGGCCGATGATCAGCCCGAAGCGCTCCCGTGTCGTCTCCGAGATCCACTGGCCGTACGCGCCGGTGAGTATGCCCACCAGGCCGGCCCAGGAACTCAGCGCGTGAAGACCGGGGAACCACGCGGCGACGACAGCCGTCAGGCCCAGCGCCAGGGTCACCGCGAGCAGGGTGTCCTGGACGGGATGGGGCTTGCCGTCCGTGGAGAGGAGTCCACCGCCGGTGGCGGTGTTGGGTCGCAACGTCTGTGCCATCGGGCACCTCCTGCGAAGGGCGGCGCATCGTAGCGCCTTACACACCCGTCGTGTCCAGGTTGACGGGTCCTGGGGCCCGATTTCAACCGGAAGCGGGGGTGAGGGTAGTCTGTAACGTCTGCATCGGTCTCTGTCCAGGCACCCTCGCGGCGCCTGGCGATTCCGTCGGCCGCCTCCGATTGTCAGTGGCGGCCGATACCGTTGCGTACGCATCACAACCCTCCTGCCACGGAACGACCGTGGCCGCCGAGTCCAAAGGAGGTGGGTTCCACATGCGTCACTACGAGGTGATGGTCATCCTCGACCCCGACGTCGAGGAGCGCGCTGTCTCTCCGCTGATCGAGAACTTCCTGTCCGTCGTCCGTGACGGCGGCGGCAAGGTCGAGAAGGTCGACACCTGGGGTCGTCGTCGTCTCGCCTACGAGATCAAGAAGAAGCCCGAGGGCATCTACTCGGTCATCGACCTGCAGGCCGAGCCTGGAGTCGTCAAGGAGCTCGACCGCCAGATGAACCTGAACGAGTCGGTCCTCCGGACCAAGGTCCTCCGTCCCGAGACCCACTGAGCTCTCCCGCTCAGTTGATCCCGGGATTCGAGTAGCAGCACCAAGCAGCCAGCAGCACACCCGCCGAGAGGTTCCCCCATGGCAGGCGAGACCGTCATCACGGTCGTCGGCAATCTTGTCGACGACCCCGAGCTGCGCTTCACCCCCTCCGGTGCGGCGGTCGCGAAGTTCCGTGTCGCGTCCACGCCCCGCACCTTCGACCGTCAGACGAACGAGTGGAAGGACGGCGAGAGCCTGTTCCTGACCTGCTCGGTCTGGCGTCAGGCGGCGGAGAACGTCGCGGAGTCGCTCCAGCGAGGCATGCGCGTCATCGTGCAGGGCCGGCTGAAGCAGCGGTCCTACGAGGACCGCGAGGGCGTCAAGCGCACGGTCTACGAGCTGGACGTCGAGGAAGTCGGCGCCAGCCTGCGCAACGCCACGGCCAAGGTCACCAAGACCACCGGCCGCGGTGGTCAGGGCCAGGGCCAGGGCGGTTACGGCGGCGGTGGCGGCCAGGGTGGCGGCGGCTGGGGCGGCGGCCCCGGCGGCGGTCAGCAGGGCGGCGGCGCGGCCGACGACCCGTGGGCGACCGGCGCTCCCGCCGGTGGCAACCAGGGCGGTGGCGGTGGCGGCGGCTGGGGCGGCGGCTCCGGCTCCGGCTCCGGCGGCGGCGGCTACTCGGACGAGCCCCCCTTCTAGGTCCCCGGACCAAGGGTGGGCCGTACCCACACTTCTTGATCACACAGGAGAAACACCATGGCGAAGCCGCCTGTGCGCAAGCCGAAGAAGAAGGTCTGCGCTTTCTGCAAGGACAAGGTCACGTACGTGGACTACAAGGACACGAACATGCTGCGGAAGTTCATTTCCGACCGCGGCAAGATCCGTGCCCGCCGCGTGACCGGCAACTGCACGCAGCACCAGCGTGACGTCGCCACGGCCGTCAAGAACAGCCGTGAGATGGCGCTGCTGCCCTACACGTCCACCGCGCGCTAAGGGAAGGGTGACCGAATCATGAAGATCATCCTCACCCACGAGGTCTCCGGCCTCGGTGCCGCGGGCGATGTCGTCGACGTCAAGGACGGCTACGCTCGCAACTACCTGATCCCGCGGAAGTTCGCGATCCGCTGGACCAAGGGTGGCGAGAAGGACGTCGAGCAGATCCGTCGTGCTCGCAAGATCCACGAGATCCAGACCATCGAGCAGGCCAACCAGATCAAGGCCCAGCTCGAGGGTGTGAAGGTCCGTCTGGCCGTTCGCTCCGGCGACGCCGGCCGTCTCTTCGGTTCCGTGACCCCGGCCGACGTCGCCTCGGCGATCAAGGCCGCCGGTGGTCCCGAGGTCGACAAGCGCCGCATCGAGCTCGGTGCGCCGATCAAGACCCTGGGCGCCCATGAGACGTCCGTGCGTCTGCACCCCGAGGTGGCCGCCAAGGTCAACATCGAGGTCGTCGCGGGCTGACCGCTGCGCCCGGCTTGAACAGCCAGGAGAAGGGCCGTACCCGATGGGGTGCGGCCCTTCTTCATGGCCGTGTTTCACGTGAAACGGTGTGCGGTGCGCGCTGTCGCATGTTTCACGTGAAACCGCCCCGTTTCCCGTGAACCGCTCAGCGGCGCGTCGCGCCCGTCACCAGCCAGCGGCCCGAGCGGGCCCGCAGCCACAGGGTCAGCATCCGTACGGCCATCATCAGGGTCATCGCTCCCCACAGCGCGGTCAGGCCTCCGCCGAACGCGGGCACCAGCAGCGCGGCCGGCGTGAAGACCGCCAGCGTGAGCAGCATCGCCCACGCCAGGTAGGGGCCGTCGCCCGCGCCCATCAGGACGCCGTCGAGGACGAAGACGGCGCCGCAGACCGGCTGGGAGAGCGCCACCACGAGCAGCGCGGGCAGGGCGGTGTCCGTCACCGCGGGGTCGCCCGTGAACAGCGGCAGGAACACCGGACGGGCCACGGCCACCAGCAGCCCCAGTGCGGCGCCGACCGCGATGCCCCACTGCACCATGCGACGGCAGGCCGCCCGGGCACCCTCGGCGTCCTCCGCGCCCAGATAGCGTCCGATGATGGCCTGCCCGGCGATCGCGATGGCGTCCAGGGCGAAGGCGAGCAGGCTCCACAGGGACAGGACGATCTGGTGGGCGGCGATGTCCGCGTCCCCCAGCCGGGCCGCGACCGCCGTGGCGATCAGCAGGATCGCCCTGAGAGAGAGCGTGCGGACCAGCAGGGGGGCGCCGGCCTGGGCGGAGGCCCTGATCCCCGCGGCGTCCGGGCGCAGTGAGGCACCGTGCTTGCGGGCGCCGCGGACGACCACGGTGAGGTAGACCGCGGCCATGCCGCACTGGGCGATGACGGTCCCCCAGGCGGAGCCGGCGATACCGAGCCCGGCACCGTACACGAGACCGGCGTTGAGAACGGCGTTGGCGACGAAGCCGCCCACGGCGACGTAGAGCGGAGTCCGTGTGTCCTGCAGACCGCGCAGGACGCCCGTGGCAGCGAGCACGACGAGCATGGCCGGGATGCCCAGTGCGGAGATGCGCAGATACGTGGTCGCGTACGGGGCCGCGGTGGGCGAGGCGCCGAAGAGGTCCACGACGGCGGGAGCGGTGGGCAGGGTGACCGCGATGACGGCGGCGCCCAGCAGCAGCGCCAGCCAGATGCCGTCCATGCCCTGGCGGATGGCGGCCGGGAGGTCTCCGGTGCCGACGCGACGGGCGACGGCGGCGGTGGTGGCGTAGGCGAGGAAGACGAAGACGCTGACGGCCGTCGTCAGAAGGGCCGAGGCGACGCCGAGTCCGGCGAGCTGTGCCGTGCCGAGGTGGCCGACGATCGCGCTGTCGGCCAGTACGAAGAGTGGCTCGGCGACCAGCGCGCCGAAGGCCGGAACGGCCAGCGCGACGATCTCCCGGTCGTGCTTGCGCCGGGTGCTCGCGGGGCGTGCGGGGGCCTGTGTCATGGGCATCAATGTAATCGTCCACAGGTAAGAGATGCAAAGCCCCTGAGGTCCTTACTGAGTGTCTCGGAGTGTGTGCTTGTACGCACCGTTCGAAGCGAATGTGGTCCGACCGGGGAAGTTTTTCTTCTGCACAGCCCGTGGATGGCAAAACTGCAGCTCAGAGGCTCGGTGCGGCAGGGAGCGAGGGCTTGTTCACAGTGCTGTCCACCGGGTCGTGCACAGGTTTTCCCGAGTTCTCCACAGCATCCGGGCGCTCGTCCACATGGCCTGTGGATAACCAGATTGGCTGACGCTGCCCGGGGGCCTACCGTGGACCGGCGCCCGCTCCGTTCGCCGGCCTCCGAACCGTCACAGAGTGGCGCGCCAGAAGCGGAGACTGGCTTCTCGTTTTGTCAGTGCCGTGCCGTAGAAAAGAGGGGCACGGCGAGGTCCGCTCGGCGGACGGGAGGAGGTCGCTCGGTGAGCATTTCCGAGCCCTTGGACGACCCGTGGGCCGAGAGCGGACCCAGTGATCGTCTGCCCGCCTCCCGCCGGCACCCCGAGGGAGGCCGCGGGCGCGACGAGCAGCACGACCGGGGCCGGGACAGCGGCGGGTGGGACGGCGCGGGCTCCTCCTTCGAGCGGGTTCCGCCGCAGGACCTCGACGCCGAGCAGTCCGTCCTCGGCGGCATGCTTCTGTCCAAGGACGCCATCGCCGACGTCGTCGAGATCCTCAAGGGCCACGACTTCTACAAGCCCGCGCACGAGACGATCTACCAGGCGATCCTCGACGTCTACGCCAAGGGCGAGCCGGCCGACCCGATCACGATCGCCGCCGAGCTGACCAAGCGCGGCGAGATCAACAAGGTCGGCGGCGCCTCGTATCTGCACTCGCTCGTCCAGACCGTCCCGACCGCGGCGAACGCCGCGTACTACGCGGAGATCGTCCACGAGCGTGCCGTGCTGCGCCGGCTGGTCGAGGCCGGCACCCGCATCACGCAGATGGGATACGCGGCCGACGACGACGTCGACGAGATCGTCAACCGGGCCCAGGCCGAGATCTACGCGGTCACCGAGCAGCGCACCAGCGAGGACTATCTGCCGCTGGGTGACATCATGGAGGGCGCGCTCGACGAGATCGAGGCGATCGGGTCGCGCAGCGGCGAGATGACGGGTGTGCCCACCGGGTTCACGGACTTCGACTCCCTCACCAACGGCCTGCACCCGGGCCAGATGATCGTCATCGCCGCCCGTCCCGCGATGGGCAAGTCGACGCTCGCGCTGGACTTCGCGCGCGCGGCGTCGATCAAGAACAACCTGCCGAGCGTCATCTTCTCCCTCGAGATGGGGCGCAACGAGATCGCGATGCGTCTGCTGTCCGCCGAGGCCCGGGTCGCCCTGCACCACATGCGCTCCGGCACGATGACCGACGAGGACTGGACGCGGCTGGCCCGCCGGATGCCCGACGTCTCGGCCGCCCCGCTCTACATCGACGACTCCCCGAACCTGTCGATGATGGAGATCCGCGCCAAGTGCCGCCGCCTGAAGCAGCGCAACGACCTGAAGCTGGTCGTCATCGACTACCTCCAGCTGATGCAGTCCGGCGGCTCCAAGCGCGCCGAGAGCCGTCAGCAGGAGGTCTCGGACATGTCCCGGAACCTCAAGCTGCTCGCGAAGGAGCTGGAGGTCCCGGTCATCGCGCTCTCCCAGCTCAACCGTGGCCCCGAGCAGCGCACCGACAAGAAGCCGATGGTCTCCGACCTGCGTGAGTCCGGGTCCATCGAGCAGGACGCCGACATGGTCATCCTGCTGCACCGCGAGGACGCCTACGAGAAGGAGTCGCCGCGGGCGGGCGAGGCCGACCTGATCGTCGCCAAGCACCGTAACGGCCCGACGGCGACGATCACGGTCGCCTTCCAGGGGCACTACTCGCGCTTCGTGGACATGGCGCAGACCTGATCGGGGCTCTGGTGCCTTGGTGCGCCGGCGGCTTGGCGATCCGGCGGGGGCGGCTGTCCCGGCGCGCTCGGTGAAATGAACTCGACGTGCGCGGTCGCACCGGGTGGACTGGGGGCATGACGACACCTCAGGACGAGCTTCTTCCCGGTACGCGCCGGGCACTGCTGCACCGAATCGCCGTGGCCCAGAGCGAGGGACGCGCGCCGTCGCTCGTCGCGGCGGTCGTACGGGACGGGCGGACGGTGTGGCACGGCGCGCGGACGTCGGTGGACGGGCACGGGCCGGACGAGAACACCCAGTACCGCATCGGCTCGATCACCAAGACGTTCACCGCGGTGCTGGTCCTGCGGCTGCGGGACGAGGGGCTGCTCGACCTCGGTGACCCGCTGGAGAAGCATCTGCCGGGCACCGGTGCGGGGGAGGCCGCGATCGCCGACCTGCTGGCCCACACGGGCGGACTGGCGGCAGAGTCCCCCGCCCCGTGGTGGGAGCGCACGCCGGGGACGCTGCGCCCCGAGCTGTCCGACGTTCTCGGCGAGCGGCCGCTCGTGCATCCCGTCGGCCGGCGGTTCCACTACTCGAACCCCGGCTACACCCTGCTGGGCGCCCTCGTGGAGAAGCTGCGCGGGGCGCCGTGGGAGGAGGTTCTTCGGCGGGAAGTGCTCGCACCCCTGGGCCTGCATCGCACGTCTGTGCGACCTCGGGCGCCCCATGCGGGGGGCTGGGCCGTGCACCCCTGGGCCGATGTGCTGCTCCCCGAGCCCGCCGAGGATCTCGGCCGGATGGCACCGGCCGGGCAACTCTGGTCCACCACGGGCGACCTGGCACGGTTCGCCGCCTTTCTGGCCAAGGGGGACGACCGGGTGCTGGGTGCCGCCTCCCTGCACGAGATGCGCACCCCCGCCGCTCCGCCCGAGGCCGTCGACGTGGCCACCGGCTATGCGTACTGCCTCGGGCTGGAGTTGAGGCGCATGGACGGACGCCTGCTCGTCGGGCACACGGGGTCGCTGCCGGGCTTTCTCGCCTGCCTCACCTTCAGCCCGGAGGACGATGTCGCCGCCGTCGTTCTGGCCAACTGCACACAGGGTCCACTGGTGTCGACCGTGGGCGCCGAGCTCGTCGGGATCGTCGCCGAGGCGGAGCCGCGGATCCCGGAGCCCTGGCGGCCGCTGCGGGAGGTCGATCCGGCCGTGCTGGAACTGGCGGGGCAGTGGTACTGGGGGACCCAGGGCGTCGCCCTGAGGATCACGGCCGACGGGCTGGTCTCGCTGGAGCCGCTCTCCGGCACGGGCCGCCGTTCGCGGTTCCGGGCGAACGGTGACGGGACGTGGACCGGTCTGGAGGGGTACTACGCCGGCGAGGTTCTGCGGGCGGTACGACGCCCCGACGGGACGGTGAGCCACCTCGACCTCGGATCGTTCGTCTTCACGCGTCAGCCGTACGACGAGACGGCGCCGGTGCCCGGCGGGGTGGACGCGAAGGGGTGGCGCGGGATCGGCTGACGCGGCCACTGCCCGATCCCTTCGACGGGCGTCCTGTTTCACGTGAAACAGGACGCTTCGCTGCTTCTGGGCACCTGCCTGCCGACTTCCCGACCGACCGACCTGCCGACCGGGCCGATCCGATGCGGAGGCGGGCCCGTGGCCAGAGTGGTCAGAGCTGGAGCTTGAAGCCCACATGGGAGGCCTGGAACCCCAGCCGCTCATAGAAGCGGTGGGCGTCGGTGCGTGTCGTGTCCGAGGTCAGCTGGACCAGTCGGCAGCCCTGGCGCCGTGAGGCGTCGATCGCCCACTCGATGAGCCGCGTGCCCAGGCCGCTGCCGCGTTCGTCGGCATGGATACGGACCGCCTCGATGATCGACCGGGTCGAGCCACGGCGGGAGAGTCCGGGAATGATCGAGAGCTGGAGCGTGCCGACGACGCGCCCTTCGCGCACGGCGACGACCAGGTGCTGGTTCGGATCGGCGCCGAGCCGCTCCAGAGCGGCGAAGTACGGGGTGAGGTCGTCCGGGGACTCGCGCTGCGCGCCGAGCGGGTCGTCCGCGAGCAGGGCGACGAGGGCGGGGATGTCGTCGGTGACGGCGGCGCGGATGTCGAGATCTCCCATGCCCCGCACCCTATGCGCCGTCGGCGGCCCGCGGGGTCATGCCGGAGCCGGTGCGTGCAACGACTCCACCGCCCGGACCAGCGGTGCCAGTTCGGGGTTCTTCGTAGCCTCGTCGAGTGCCTCGCGCAGGGCGGCGTCGTTGGTCGGCCGGGCGTCCTCCAGAAGCTTGAGGCCGGCCTCGGTGACGTTGGTGTAGATGCCCCGGCGATCGGTGGGGCACAGATAGCGCTCCAGCAGCCCGCGGTCCTCGAGCCGGGTGACCAGCCGTGTGGTGGCGCTCTGGCTGAGGACGACCGCATCGGCCACCTGCTTCATCTGCAGATGGCCTCCCTCGCCGTCGTGCTGCCGGCTGAGCACGTCGAGCAGGGAGTACTCGCGCACGCTCAAGTCGTGAGCGGACTGCAGGGCGCGCTCGATGTGCGCCTCGATCCTCCCGTGCAGCAGGGAGAGGGCGCACCAGCCCTGGGCGAGGGCGGTGAGCGCGGGATCCGTCGCTGTCATGGGCGTTCTCCTCCGTCCCGGAGCGGCTGTCCCCAGGATAGAGCAGCCTCGAAATATCCGTCGCTTGCATATAGCCCGCGTCTGCAATTATTGTGAACGCACGCAAAGCGCACCTGCAATCGTCTGGGAAGGTCTACCCCTCATGCCTCTCGCGCTTCTGGCCCTCGCGATCGGGGCCTTCGGAATCGGAACGACCGAATTCGTGATCATGGGCTTGCTGCCCCAGGTCGCGAGCGACTTCGGGGTCACCATCCCCACCGCCGGTCTCCTGGTGACCGGCTACGCGCTCGGCGTCGTGTTCGGCGCCCCGCTGATGACCGCGCTCGGCACCAAGATCTCCCGCAAGCGGATGCTGATGCTGCTGATGGGTCTGTTCATCGCCGGGAACCTGCTCTCCGCGCTCGCCCCCGCCTTCTCGGTCATGCTGATCGGCCGGGTGGTCGCCTCGCTGGCCCACGGTGCGTTCTTCGGCATCGGCTCGGTCGTCGCCGCGGATCTGGTCGCCCCCGACAAGAAGGCCGGTGCCATCGCGATGATGTTCACCGGCCTGACGGTCGCCAACGTCGTGGGCGTGCCGCTCGGCACCCTGCTCGGCCAGTCCGCGGGCTGGCGCGTCACCTTCACCGTCGTCGCCGCTCTCGGCGTCGTGGGGCTGGCCGGCATCGCCCGGCTCGTCCCCGAGATGCCCAGGCCCGAGGGTGTGCGCCTGCGCCATGAACTGGCCGCGTTCAAGAACGCCCAGGTCCTGCTCGCCATGGCAATGACCGTGCTCGGCTTCGGCGGTGTCTTCGCCGCCATCACCTACATCGCGCCGATGATGACCCGCGTCGGCGGCTTCGCCGAAGGGTCCGTCACCTGGCTTCTGGTCCTCTTCGGCCTCGGCATGGTCGCCGGCAACCTCGTCGGCGGCAGGTTCGCCGACCGGGCCCTGATGCCCATGCTGTACGTCTCCCTCGGCGCCCTGGCCGTCGTTCTCGCGCTCTTCACGATCACCGCGCACAACAAGATCGCCGCCGCCGTCACCATCGCCCTGATCGGCGCCCTCGGCTTCGCCACCGTGCCGCCGCTGCAGAAGCGGGTCCTCGACCAGGCGCACGGCGCCCCGACCCTGGCCTCGGCCGTGAACATCGGCGCGTTCAACCTCGGCAACGCGCTGTCCGCGTGGCTCGGCGGCCTGGTCATCGCGGCCGGCCTCGGCTACACCGCGCCCAACTGGGTGGGCGCCGTGCTCGCCGCCGGCGCCCTGGTCCTCGCCGTCGTCTCGTCCGCCCTGGAGCGCCGGGACACCGCGCCCGGCACCGTCGTCGCGGGCGCCCCGGCGGCCGAGCAGCGGACGGTCGTCCACCACTGACGACACCCTCTGCACGTCGACGCCGGTCCCCGCCCCAGGTCGGGGACCGGCGTTCTGCCGTACCGCCTCGTAGGTGCCCGTGCCCGTGCCCGTGCCCGTGCCCGTGTCCGTGCCCGTGCGGGCGGCTCAGCCCGCTGCCACCGTGACCGGGGCGAACCGGCGGGTCCAGTCCCCGGGCAGCTCCGTGATCCCGTAGGTCATGACGGCGTTGAAGGTGACGGACGCCAGTCCCCGCTCCTTCACCCAGTCGAGCAGTTCCTCGTGCCGTACGTCGATGTCGGTGCGCAGCGGCCGGTCCGTGTGGGCGGCGAGCGAGGCGAGGAGAGCTTTGGCGGTGTCGGTGTCGCGGGCGATCAGCGGGCCCACCACCTGGGTGTCCATGTTGGGCCAGGCCGCCGCGTACCCGATGACGCGGCCGTCGTCCTCCGCGATCCTCAACTGGTCGGCGAAGGCGGGCAGCCGGGTGACGATGTGAGTACGGTCGGCACCGAACACCTCCTCGTCGAGCCGGAGAATGCCGGGGAGGTCCTCGGCGGTGGCCGCCCGCGTGGCGACCCGGGGAGCCGCCCCGCCCGGCGTGAAACGGCCCCTCACCATTTCCGCCCGTCCGGTCGCCTTGAACCCCATCTCCTCGTACAGCGGTCGGCCGTACGGCGTCGCGTGCAGGGTCAGCGGGGTGGTGTCCAGCATCGAGACGACGTGGCGCATGAGCCGGCGCCCGATGCCCTGACGCGCGTGCCGTTCCGCGACCAGGACCATGCCGATGGCGCCCAGGTCAGGGCGCTCCCGCGGTCCGTACTCCGTGACCACACAGGCGGTGACGAGACCGCCCTCGGGGTCGTCGATCCCATACCCCCGACCGGCCGTGAGGAGGAAGCCCCATTTGTGCTCCTCGCGCGGCCACCCCCGGTTCTCGGACAAGTCGGCGCAGGCGGTGAGATCGCGGAGCGTCAGACGGCGAATGGGCAGAGCGGTGGGAAAAGGAGTCGGCACGCAGTTCAGGCTGTCCGACCGGTGCCCTCGACGTCCACCCGTTTCGGGGGAGGCACACGTGGTTTTGGCCATGTCGTCGCCCTGTGCACAACCTCTGGACAGCTGCCGGTGGTTTCACGTGAAACGTGGCCGCCGTGATCTGTGGGGCCCGGCATAGGCGGGACCTCGCGTGGATACGGTCGTGCCGGGTACCGGACCGCACGGCAGGAATTAAGCCAACGCGGGGGAGAGCACGCGAGCGCGCATGGCTGAGGACGTGCGCAGACCGACCACACGATGTCCGAGGCGAGGCACAGCATGGACGCTCCGATCAGCCCGTCGGCCGGGAACGGCCCGCCGGACGGGGGCGGCTGGTTCGTTCCGCGCACAGGGCCGACGGAGCGGTCCGGCACCCGCGAAGTGCGCCTCGGCCCCTCAGCGGATCCCGCGGCGGATCAGGAGCGCCCACCGGCAGCCCACCCGGCCACACCGCCGCCCCCTCCGGCGCCGGGCGTTCGCGGCGCGTCCCCGGACGCGGTGCTCATCCGCCGCACGCTGGCCGCGATCGAGCCCGTCGCCGACGACGCCACCTCGTATTTCTACGCGCTGCTCTTCGTGCACCATCCCGACCTGCGGTCCCTGTTCCCGCTCGCCATGGACACCCAGCGGGACCGGTTGTTCAAGGCCCTGCTCACCGCGGCTGAGCGCTTCGACGACACCGAGGTCCTCGTGGGCTATCTGCGAAACCTCGGCCGTGGCCACCGCAAGTACGGCACCCGGGCCGAGCACTACCCGGCGGTCGGCGAATGCCTCATGGGCGCGCTGAGCACGTACGCGCCCGGCGTCTGGGATCAGGAGACCGCGGCGGCCTGGATCCGGGCGTACACGAGGATGTCCCAGGTCATGATCGACGCGGCGGCGGCCGACGAGGCACATGCCCCGGCCTGGTGGTCCGCGGAGATCGTCGCCCAGGAGAAGAGAACCTCGGACATCGCCGTCCTCACCCTCCGCCCCGATCATCCCTACCCCTTCCTGGCCGGGCAGTACACGAGCGTGGAGACACCCTGGTGGCCGCGGATCCGGCGGCATTACTCCTTCGCGTCCGCCCCCCGCTCCGACGGGCTGCTCACCTTCCATGTGAAGGCGGTCCCCGCGGGCTGGGTCTCCCAGGCGCTGGTGCACCGTGCCCGGCCCGGCGACATCGTCCGCCTCGGCCCGCCCGCCGGTTCGATGACCGTCGACCACACCACTGAGAGCGGTCTGCTGTGCCTGGGCGGAGGCACCGGGATCGCGCCCATCAAGGCGCTGGTCGAGGACGTCGCGGTCCACGGCGAGCGGCGACCGGTGGAGGTGTTCTACGGCGCCCGCACCGACCACGACCTGTACGACATCGACACGATGCGCCGGCTCCAGCACGCCCACCCCTGGCTGTCGGTCCGCGCGGTCGTCGACCGGCAGGCGCACCCCGGGCTGCCGGAGGCGGTACGGGGGGCCGGTCCGTGGAACGAGTACGACGCCTATCTCTCCGGACCGGTCGGCATGATCCGCAGCGGGCTGACCACCCTGCGGGACGTCGGCATCCCGTCCGCGCGGATCCGCCACGACGCGGTCGAGGAACTGGCCTTCGCCGGACCGTGAGCCGTTCGGCCCATCGTCACCCCAGGTCGGGCGCGTGCATGGCGCGTACGCCCTCGATGTTGCCGTCCAGGTAGTGCCGCAGCGACAGCGGGACCAGATGGACGGAGGCGATTCCCACCCGGGTGAACGGCACGCGGACGATCTCGTACTCGCCGGCGGGCTCCTCCACCTCGGGGCCGTGCCGCAGGGAGGGGTCCATAGACTCCAGACGGCAGACGAAGAAGTGCTGCACCTTGACCCCGGTCGCCCCGCCGTCCTCGCCGATGTGCTCCACGGTGTCCACGAAGCAGGGCACCACATCGGTGATCTTGGCGCCGAGTTCCTCGTACACCTCGCGGTGCAGGGCGTCGACGACGGTCGTGTCCCCCGGTTCGACCCCGCCACCGGGCGTGACCCAGTAGGGATCGACCCCGGGCTTGGTGCGTTTGATCAGGATCAGGTCGTCGCCGTCGAGAAGGACGGCGCGGGCGGTGCGCTTGACCACGGGTCGGACGGTCATGGGAGAAATGTGGCCCGGCTGGTTCCACGTGAAACATCGCGAAACGTCACCGGGCGATGCCAGGAAGTGACGTCCTCGACGGACTGCTTCTAGCACCAGTCGGCAGCCGCCCGCAGCAGCCACTCGTGGGCCCGCGCGATGTGCGGCATCGCCAGTGTGCCTGTGCGGGCCACCAGGAAGTACGTCCGCAGCGGCGGCACCGCCGGCTCGTGCAGGGCCACCACCCGGCCCTGTTCGAGGGCGGGCGCGCACAGATACCGGGGCAGCACCGCGAGCCCGGCGCCCGCGACCGCGCAGGCGAGGACCGCGCGCAGGTCGGGGACGATCACGGTGCCGGAGGCGGCCGGCCGGGCGTCGAAGACCGAGGCCCAGTAGCGGGAGACGAAAGGGAGCGACTCGTGGACCTCGACCACGGGGATGTCGTCCAGGGCCGGTACGTCCTCGCGGCGCAGCGTGTTGGAGCCGATCCGCTCCGCCCAGCTCCGGGCGGCGACCAGTACATGCTCCTCGTCGCACAGCGTGGTCGCCGTGAGCAGGGCGCCGCGCGGCCGGGCCGTGCCGATGGCCAGATCATGGTGTCCGGCGGCCAGTCCCTCCAGGGTCTCCTCGGCGTTCCCGAAGGAGGCGCGCAGCGCGAAGGCCTGTCCGTCCTCGCCGGTCAGCTCGGTCAGCGCGGGAAGCGCCCGTTCGGCGGTGAACTCGGGCGGCCCGGCCAGATGCAGCGTCCGCACGGACGCCTCGTCGTCGAGGCCCGATTCGGCGATCTCCACCAGTGCGTCCAGATGCGGCGCCGCCTTGTGCGCGAGCTCGTCACCGATGGATGTCGGCGTGACACCGCGGGCCTGGCGCAGGAACAGCGGACGGCCGAGCTGCCGTTCCAGGGTGCGGATCTGGGAGGTGACGGCCGGCTGGGAGAGACCGAGCAGCGCCGCGGCCCGGGTGAAGGAGCCCGCCCGGTGCACGGTGACGAACGTCCGCAGCAACGCCAGATCCATGGCCCGCCCTCCCCTCCAGGTGCCCTTCGCCAGCCCCCCGGCCGCGCCCAACTATAAATATGTCGATAGGTCTCTGTCGCTACTGTGATTGGACACTGACAGACAGTCAACTAGCCTTGTTCGCGCGGTTCTTCGCGCGCGGAACCGAGGACGGTCCGAGCCACGAGGGGGGAGGCTCGGACCGTCCGCCGTACGCAGCCGGACACCGAACGGCGTCCGGGAGAGGACCCCCGACCGGCGTCCGGGAGAGGTCACCGCGCCGACTCGTCCAGCGCCCGCAGCACGTCGGCCACCAGGTCCGCGGGGTCCTCGGCCCCGACCGAGAGCCGGATGAAGCCCTCCGGCACGGCGTCGCCACCCCAGCGTCCCCGCCGCTCGGCGGTCGAGCGCACCCCGCCGAAGCTCGTCGCGTCGTCCACGAGCCGCAGCGCGTCGAGGAAACGCTCGGCCCGCGTGCGCGAGGGCAGCGTGAAGGACACCACGCATCCGTAGCGCCTCATCTGCTGCGAGGCGATCTTGTGCGAGGGGTCGTCGGGCAGGCCCGGATAGCGCAGCCCGGTCACCTCGGGACGTTCCCGCAGCGCCTGCGCGAGCGCCAGGGCGGAGGAGTTCTGCCGCTCGACGCGCAGCTGGAGCGTGGCGATCGAACGGTGCGCGAGCCAGGCCTCCATCGGCCCGGGGATCGCGCCGACAATTTTGCGCCAGCGCCGCACGGCGGCCATGGCCTCGGTGTCGCGGCCGGCGACGTATCCGAGCAGGACGTCGCCGTGCCCCGTGAGCTGCTTGGTGCCGCTGGCCACCGCGAAGTCGGCGCCGAGGTCCAGCGGCCGCTGCCCGAGCGGTGTGGCGAGCGTGTTGTCGACGGCGACCAGGGCCCCGCGGGCGTGGGCCGCCTCGACCAGCCGCCGGATGTCGCACACATCGAGCCCGGGGTTCGACGGGGACTCGATCCACAGCAGCCGCGCCCCGTCCAGGACCTCCAGCTGCGCGTCGCCGGCGGTCGGCGCGGTGCGCACCTCGATCCCGTACCCCTCCAGCTGGGCGCGAGCCAGCGGCAGCGCCTGGTAGCCGTCGCTGGGCAGGACCACCGCGTCGCCGGCGCGCAGCTGGGAGAAGAGCACCGAGGAGATGGCGGCCATGCCGGAGGCGAACACCAGCGTCTCGACGTCCCCGCGTCCGGGTCCCTCCAGCTCGCCGATGGCCCGCTCCAGCAGCGTCCACGTCGGGTTCTCGTCACGGCCGTAGGCGTACGGACCGGTCGGGTCGCCCGGCAGGTGGAAGTGGGCGGCGAACACCGGCCCCGGGAGCGTGGGCTCGTGCTTGACCGGCTCGGGCAGCCCGGCGCGCACCGCGCGCGTGCCGTCACCGGCACCGGCAGTGGCCGGGGAACCGGCCCCTTCCAGCGTGCCGCCCTCGTCGTCCTCAACGGAATCGTTCATGCCGGCCGTCCTTCCGTGCCCTCGTACCGCGGCGAGCGGAACGGGGCCCGCTCGCCTCTCCACCCTCTCAAGACGCACCTCGACGCCGTCCGCACCCCCGTGGCAGGGGCCGGGCACGACCACGACGAGGCCGAGGAGCCCCCCTCAGTCCTCGTCCGGCAGGACGAGGTTCAGCGCCCAGGAGACGACCGAGATGATCAGGGCGCCGACGACCGCGGTCCAGAAGCCGTCGACGTGGAAGCTCAGGTTCAGCTCGCCGCACACCCAGGAGGTCAGCAGCAGCATCAGCGCGTTGACCACCAGGGTGATCAGGCCGAGCGTCAGCACGAACAGCGGGAACGTCAGCACCTTGACGAGCGGCTTGACGAGGAAGTTCACCAGGCCGAAGACCAGCGCCACCACGATCAGCGTGCCGATCTTCCTGCCGGTGCTGTCACCGGTCAGAGTGATGTTGTCGAGCAGCCATACGGCGACCGCCAGGGCACCCGCGTTGGCGATCGTCTTGACTATGAAATTCTTCATGTGTCTGATCGTGGCAGACCGGATGGGGCTACGAGGTGGGCGAGGGCGAATGAAGGCATTCCGGCTGGACGAACTGGAGGCGGAGCGGGCCGCCAACGAGGGCGCCTACCTCCAGTTCCTGCGGGAGCGGAACATGTCGGTCGGCCTGTACGCCCTCGACGCGGGCGAGCACGACCCGCAGAAGCCCCACCATCAGGACGAGGTGTACTTCGTCGCGAGCGGCCGAGCCTCGATCACGGTCGGCCTGGAGACCACCGAGGTGGCGCGCGGCAGCGTGGTCTACGTCCCGGCCGGAGTCGCCCACAAGTTCCACCACATCAGCGAGGACCTGCGGGTCCTGGTGGTGTTCTCTCCCCCCGAAGCCTGAGGCGCCGTCTCGGTGTTCCCTAGGGGAACGGTCAGGGACGGGCAAGGGATGCGAGGCCCCCGCCGGGCCCGTTCGCGGCCCTAGCATCGGGTGCAGGACATCGACACGACCCGGCGGCGAGGAGCCCGGGGCCCGACAGGGTCCGGCGCCGGCCACGGGCGGAGAGTAGGGACGAGGGCAATGCGAGAGATCTTCGCGGGTCTGCCGTGGTGGGTGAAGTGGGTCGCGGTGCCGATCATCGCCCTGGTCGTCTTCGGCGGCCTGATCGCGAGCGTGGTCGGCTTCGTGATCGGCCTGCTGTTCAAGCTGCTGGTCTTCGTCGCCCTGGTCGGCGGACTGATCTACGTCGTGCGGAAGTTCATGTCGAGTTCGTCGTCGCGCAGCGACTGGTGAGCAGGGCGCGCGGCGAGCGGTGAGCGGGCGCGGCGGCGACCAACCGGTGTCGGTCGCGCGGCGGCCGCAGGGCATGTGGGGGAACGCCGGTGACCGGTAACAGGAATCGCATGTTCCCTCGCGGGAGGGAAGTTTGCCGGAGGGGCCGTCCGCGAGCGGTGGCGGGCGGATAGGGTCCGGAAATCGACGCGGGGGTCGGTCCCCCGCGGGCGGCGCACACCCCCTTCCCGTGTTCCCCCGCACGGGATGCCCCCTCGCGCTTCGGGAGTGACCCCTTGGCCACTGTTGACACCGCACCCGCAGAACCGCACGCGCCCCGGATGCCGTCCCACTCCACGGCGCTCCCCGCGCAGCCGCGCTCCCCGGCGCGCTCCGTGGCCCCCGTGGAGCGGCCGAGCCCCAGCGTCCCGGAGCAGCAGCACTCCCAGACCCTCATCGGATCTGTGCAGCGCGCGATGCGCCTGCTGGAGACGGTCGCCCGGCACGAGCACGGCGCGCCCGCCAAGCAGCTGGCCCGCGAGACCGGACTGGCGCTCCCGACCGCCTACCACCTGCTGCGCACCCTCGTCCACGAGGGCTATCTGTACCGGGACAAGGGCCTGTTCTTCCTCGGCGACGCCGCCGAGCGCCTGAGCAGCAGCGGAGCGGCGCAGAAACGTCGCAGCACGGTCGTCGACGCGCTCGCGCACTGGCGCGATGCGATCGGCGCCCCGGTGTACTACGCGATGTACCGCGACGGCGAGATCGAGATCGTGTGCGTCTCCGACAGCCCGGGCAGTCCCGCGGTCGAGGAGTGGGCCGACTTCCGTGAGACCGGGCACGCGCACGCGATCGGCCAGTGCCTGCTGTCCCAGCTGGACGACGGCGCCCGCCGGGACCATCTCGACCGCTACCCCGTGCGGTCCCTCACTCCGTACACGGTCCGGGACGATCACGCTCTGTTGCGACGTCTGGAACGGATGTGCCGGATGGAACCGGTGACCGAGCGTCAGGAGTACGCGCTGGGTACGGTTTGTGCGGCGGTCCCGATCACGGTGGGCACCACGGCGGCCACGATGGCACTGTCCCTCCCCGCCCACCAGGCCTCCCGCCTGCTGCCCGCGGCCCGTCAGCTGCAGGGCGAGGTGAGCCGGAGGATCGGCTCTCTGGCGCTCTCTATCAGCATCTGAAAACTCACTCCTTGTGATCTGCCGTGCACGTTCAGCAAGATGCACCCAGTGTGACGGGGACGATTCCCGGCCAGTCGACGGCAGATGACGGGGTAGCGATGCGCGAGTCCGTACAGGCAGAGGTCATGATGAGCTTTCTCGTGTCCGAGGAGCTCTCCTTCCGCATCCCGGTGGAGCTGCGGTATGAGACCTGCGATCCCTATGCCGTGCGGCTGACCTTCCATCTGCCCGGGGACGCACCGGTGACCTGGGCCTTCGGGCGCGAGCTGCTGATCGACGGGGTGGGCACGCCGTGCGGGGACGGCGACGTGCGGATCTCGCCCGCCGACAACGAGGCGCTCAGCGAGGTCCTGATCCGGCTGCAGGTCGGCGGCGACCGGGCGCTGTTCCGTTCTTCGGCGGCCCCGCTCGTGGCGTTCCTCGACCGCACGGACAAGCTGGTGCCGCTCGGACAGGAGGGCGCGCTGGGGGACTTCGACGCCCACCTCGACGAGGCCCTGGACCGCATCCTGGCGGAGGAACAGAGCGCGGGCTGAAGCGCTACGGCCGTCAGGGCGCTGTTGCCGTAACGCTTCGCCGTCCCAGGGGGCATCCGCCGCGTCGCCCTCGGCCTCGCCGGCGACACCGCCTGTGACCTCGTTCGCGACCCCGCCCCGTCCCCCTCGCCGTGACCCGGCCCGAGGTGCCGCCTCAGCGCCTGCGGCGTCGTCCCCGTCCGCCGCGCGCCGGGGCCGGCTGGGCGGCCGGTGCCGCGGCCGGGGCGGCTCCCGGGCGGTCGGCCGAGACCACGAGGGCGGCGAGGGCCGTGGTGACCGGGACCGAGGCCACCAGGCCGATCGAGCCCACCAGCGTGCGCACGATCTCCTCCGCGACCAGTTCGCTGGTGGCGACGGTCCCCACGCTGCTCTGCGCGATGGAGAAGAGCAGCAGCAGCGGGAGCGCGGCGCCCGCGTACGCGAGGACCAGGGTGTTGACCACCGACGCGATGTGGTCGCGTCCGATGCGGATGCCCGCCCGGTACAGGCCTCGCCACCCCATCGCGGGATTGGCCTCGTGCAGCTCCCAGACCGCCGACGTCTGCGTCACCGTCACGTCGTCCAGCACACCGAGCGAGCCGATGATGACGCCGGAGAGCAGCAGACCGCTCATGTCGATCGACGGATACAGGCCGTGGATGAGGCCGGTGTTGTCGTCCGTGTTGCCGGTGAGGGCGGCCCAGCCGATGAACAGCGAGCCCAGGATGCCGATCAGCACCAGAGATATCAGGGTGCCGAGCACCGCGACCGAGGTGCGCGCGGACAGGCCGTGGCACATGTAGAGGGCGATCAGCATGATGGCGCTCGACCCGACCACCGCCACGACCAGCGGGTTCGAGCCCTGCAGGATCGCCGGCAGGACGAAGAAGTTCAGTACCAGGAAGCTGATGGCCAGCGCGACCAGCGCCATGACGCCCCGCATCCGCCCGACGACCACGACGGCGAGTGCGAAGATGCCCGCCAGCAGACCCATGGGGAAGCGCCGGTCGACATCGGTGACCGAGTACTGGAGATCCTTCGGCGCGGAGGGCTCGTAGGCGACCACGACCTTCTCGCCCTCGTGCAACTGCCGCGACTGGTCCGGCTGTACGAACTCGGTGAATGTACGGCCCTTGTCGGAGCCGGTGTCGACCCGGACCGTGGCCTTCTTGCAGGTGCCGGAGGCCTGATCCGGCGCGGAGGAGCCTCCGGCGGCGGAGGGATCTCCGGCGGGGGCGGCGGCTGAGGCGTTCACCCCCTTGCAGCTGACCGCGATCACCCGGGTGACGGTGGCCTGCTGGCTCTGCCGGTCGAAGCCGACGCCGGTGCGCTCGTGCGCGGGGGCACCGCCGGGCCAGAGCACCGCGAGCCCGACGACCACCGCGGCGGCGAACGGGATCAGGATCGCCGCGATCACCTTGCGCAGGTGCTTCGAGACGGGCGTGGCGGGCCCATGACTGTGACTGTGCCCGTGGCCGTGTCCCCGCCCGTGCTCGTGGCCCTGTCCAGACCCGTGCCCATGCTCATGGCCCTGGTCGTGCCCGGGGCCTGGTCGGCCTCGTGGTTCGGGCGGTGGATAGGGGGACTGCTGTGTCGTGGTCACCGCCAGATCATCGCAAGAACGGCAGAGGCCCACTGTTCACCGCGCCACAAAGGACGCTAGCGTGGAGGCACCTTTGCACACGCGGGAGCTCGGAGCACCGGGCTGAGAGGGCGCTGACCTCCGTATTCGCGATGTTTCACGTGGAACGAGAGATGTTTCACGCGAAGCGTCGACAGACGGAAGCCGCTGCGTCGACCGCCGAACCTGTTACCGGGTAATGCCGGCGTAGGGAGTAGGTCTCATGACCAACAAGGACGCACGCACGCCTGCCTCCACGCAGATCTCCAGCGACGGGGAGGCCGGGAAGTCCATCGGCTGGCACAAGGCGTATGTCGAGGGCTCGCGCCCCGACCTGCGGGTGCCGGTCCGTCAGGTGCACCTCACCAACGGGAAGTCGGTCACGCTGTACGACACGTCGGGCCCGTACACCGATCCACTCGTCGACACCGATGTCCGCAGGGGCCTGCCGCCGCTGCGGGAGAACTGGATCATCGCCCGCGGCGACACCGAGGAGTACGCGGGCCGTCCCGTCCGCCCCGAGGACGACGGGATCAAGCACACCTCGCCGCGCGGGGGCCTGCGCAACCTCGACGCAGTGTTCCCGGGACGGCCGCGCCAGCCGCGCCGGGGGCGTGACGGCCAGGCGGTCACGCAGCTCGCGTACGCGCGCCGCGGCGAGATCACACCCGAGATGGAGTATGTGGCCCTCCGCGAGAACGTCGCTCCGGAAGTGGTCCGGGAGGAGATCGCGGCGGGCCGCGCCGTGCTGCCAGCCAACGTCAACCACCCGGAGATCGAGCCGATGATCATCGGCAAGCGGTTCCTGGTGAAGGTCAACGCCAACATCGGCAACTCCGCGGTCACGTCCTCCATCGAGGAGGAGGTGGAGAAGATGACTTGGGCGACCCGATGGGGCGCGGACACGGTCATGGACCTCTCCACCGGCCGCAACATCCACACCACCCGGGAGTGGGTGCTGCGCAACTCCCCCGTCCCCATCGGCACGGTGCCGCTCTATCAGGCCCTGGAGAAGGTCGACGGCAAGGCCGAGGAACTGACCTGGGACATCTACAGGGACACCGTCATCGAGCAGGCCGAACAGGGCGTGGACTACATGACGGTCCACGCCGGCGTACGCCTGGCCTACGTGCCGCTGACGGCGAACCGCAAGACCGGCATCGTCTCGCGCGGCGGCTCGATCATGGCGGCCTGGTGCCTCGCGCACCACAAGGAGTCGTTCCTCTACGAGAACTTCGAGGAGCTCTGCGAGATCCTCGCCGCCTACGACGTCACCTACTCGCTGGGCGACGGACTGCGTCCCGGCTCCGTCGCCGACGCCAACGACGAGGCGCAGTTCGCGGAGTTGCGCACGCTCGGGGAACTCAACACGATCGCCAAGCGTTTCCACGTACAGACCATGATCGAGGGCCCGGGACACGTCCCGATGCACAAGATCAAGGAGAACATCGACCTTCAGCAGGAGATCTGCGATGAAGCTCCGTTCTATACGCTCGGCCCGCTGACCACGGACATCGCGCCGGCGTACGACCACATCACCTCCGGCATCGGTGCCGCGATGATCGCCTGGTGGGGCACGGCCATGCTCTGCTACGTCACGCCCAAGGAGCACCTGGGCCTGCCCAACCGCGACGACGTCAAGACCGGGGTCATCACCTACAAGATCGCCGCCCACGCGGCCGACCTCGCCAAGGGCCACCCCGGGGCGCAGGAGTGGGACGACGCCCTGTCCGACGCCCGCTTCGAGTTCCGGTGGGAGGACCAGTTCAATCTGGCCCTCGACCCGGACACGGCACGGGAGTTCCACGACGAGACCCTCCCCGCGGAACCGGCCAAGACGGCCCACTTCTGCTCGATGTGCGGCCCCAAGTTCTGCTCGATGAAGATTAGCCAAAGCATCACAGAGCGGTTCGGTGGTGCGGCGGGCGAGGCGGCGTCACCCGAGGAGATTGCTGAGGGGATGCTCCAGAAGTCGAAGGAGTTCGCGGAGGCGGGGAACCGGGTGTACCTGCCTATCGCCGACTGACAATTGTTTCGGCCCGCGCCTCTGGCTGGTCAGTCCGGTCGGGAGCGCGGGCCGCGTGCATCCTTGTAGATGGGGGGGTTGAACCGCTGGGATCAACGCTTCGCCGGATGCCCCCTTGCTGGATCAACCGCGGCGCGGCGTGCTGCAGGTGCCGCGGTGGCACATTTGTCATGGACGGCGGCCTCGCCCCCGAGAACAGCGGCGACGTCATCACCCGGCTGGGCAGGTGGGCCGACCTCCCCGTCCGGCACACCGGGTACTCCCCCCGCCGCGGCGCCGCCGAGTCCTACCGCCGCGCCAGCAGCGACCGCCGCGTCATCGCCAAGTCGGGTGGATAGGTGCCCAACTCGCCGTCATGGAGGGAACCTTCGAGGACGGCGACGGGTCGGAGGAGAACGCCATGATCGGCGTGCTCTATGTGATCGAGCGCCCCGAAGGCGGCCGCCACGCGTGCGTGACCCATGTCACATTCAGAAGGTGACGAGGGTTGGGCGTCGCACGGTGCTAGAGGGCTCGCCTCGAGGTCGCTCTCGCTGACCTGCGGATTTGGAATATATCTACACTCTCATTCCGGCTTCTGCGGGCACCCCCGGAATTAGTTGTCAATTAAGTCCGGGAAGCCGCTTGACGGTCGTTCGACCATCCAGCCGATCACCCGGTGATACATTATTAGCTGTCCCTGACGGCTGACTGCCGATTGGTAGTCATGACACCAGAAGGGAGGCAAGACGCATGCCCGGACCTGACCCTGAAAAGGCCAGGCCGGCGAGGATCAAGCTTCGCCGCAGACTGCGGACCATCGTCCGCAGACTTCGGCCCTTGGCCATCGTCCTGCAGATCGTCTACTACGCAGTGCGCGTAGTACGCGAACTGCTCGACTGACCTCGGAGAAGCGCTGAGGGCCCACCTCGTGCCAGCGAGGCGAGCCCTCGGTCCACGTCGAGCCTGCGTGGGTCCCGTGCGTATCTGTCTGCCGTGCGGGACCCACACCCATGTGTGGACTGCTGACCGCTACGGTAGCACGACTCCAATTTGAATTAAGCAGCCTCCCTGGCGAAAATTTTGCAGGGGCTTTTTTGGCTCTCGTTACGCTGTCAAAAGCTACGTGAAGTGTTTCGGGGCGATTAGTGGCCAAATTAGACGCCGCCAAATAGTCTGCCGCAAAAATAGCCGACACTACCAAGCCGGATGGACAACAGGAGCTGTAACGCGCCCCGTTACGGCCCCAAAGGTCACGCAACGAGGGCGATGCGCACGCGGACCGTACCGGTACGCCGGTACGGCCATACCCCTTGTACCGGTACGGCTGGCGGCGTACCGGCAGGTCACAGGAGGGGAAGGGATCGGGATGCTGTAGGAACTGCCCGTCGCCACCTTCTACTCGTACAAGGGTGAGCCGCTCCCGGAAGGTCATGACCGGCGCGGCAGGCGAACGGCTCAGGGCAAGGCCGAGGGCCCGTATGCGGCGACCTGAGCGTCCGGGGTGCTCCGCCGTGCGGGAGCATGTCCCGCATGCCTGACACTGTGCGGACGATCCTCGTAGCTGCCGCCACTGCCGTGGTGACGACCGCTGCGGCCGGCCTGCTTGTCATCCCCCGGCTGGAGGCCCGCAAGAAGCGGCTGGTCGAGGTCCACGCCGCCCGCGACGCTTTCGGCGCACACATGTTGCGGATCATCTCCGCGTGCGCGCAGTTACAGAACATCCAACTCCCCGCGGCCGACGATCCCGACTGGACGCCGGTCCTACGGGAACGGCTCGCCGGTGAGCGGGAGCGCTGGTGGCAGCAAATAGACGACGCCACCCGGTGGCTGATCGACAACGTCGCGACGTACGCCACCAGCTGGCCCATGCGCCACCTGATCGAGATGCCCATCACCTACGCCGGTCACGCCCGCATGGTGGTGCTCTCCGAGCGCGAGGAAGCCACCAAGCTGGAGTTGCTGCTGGAGTTGACCGTGCCGGTCCAACGCCAGTACTTCGGTTGGCTCGGGTCGCGCGCCCGTCACATCGCCGCGGACAACCGAGCATTCGCCCAGACCATCGCTCGCCTCACCGCCGAGCCCACTGCGCCGTAAGCCGATCGGTGATGAACAGCAGCCGGTCGCTGCGTCATCGCCAAGCGGGGCGGCTGGGTGGGAGGAGAACGCCCTGCACTGCGTGCAGTAGGCCGCTCGCCCTGTGACGTCGAGCCAGTGATCGACTTCATCCCTGAGAAGGTCGAGGGCTTCATCGCGCAGCGACGAGCTTGTCGAGGGGGCTACCCGACACCGAGACGGTTCGGTAATCGATGTCATCACCCGCTGCGGCATCACGATCGTCGTACGCCGCGCATCGCCGGCTTCGACGCAAGGGCGACCACCTCCCGGAGTACTACGCGGTGATGGAGCCCATCCTCGACGACGACAAGGGTCGACGAACTTCTATGACGGGTTGAAGCTTCCGAAGTGGCCGCGGCTGGAGTACGAGACGGTCCCGCTGAAGAAGTTCGAGTACATCGCCGAGGTCTTCGCCGCGGACAAGTACAAGAAGTCCGTCATGACCGTCAACGCGCGGAACGGGTTCGAGTGGGAGGTGATCGTCAGGAACATGGGCTTCTCGAAGGAGGTCTTCACCGATGACGAGGGGCAACATCAAGAAGTACGTCCCCACGATCCTCATGGACATCCGCCAAGCCTCGACTACGTGCTGGCGGAGCCGCTATTCGTCCGGTTCCTGCGGGCGATGCGTCGGTCTCGCGCACGGGCCGTTCGGGCAACCTCGGCGGCCACGATCAAGCGGCGCCGGGCGTCCAGGAGGTCCAGTCCTGGGGCGAAGGAGCGGCACCGCTGCACTATCTCCCAGCACACCCCGTCTGTCGGGATGACCTCGCCCGCAAGGTATCGCTCGACACGCAAGGCCATCGGTCCGAAGAGCAGCCATCGGTCGTCCTGCAGACCGGTCTTGCTGATCAGATCGTGCAGTTCGCCTATGAACCTCTCCTGCTCGGACGGGACAGCTATCACCACCCGGGGGGTCTTCGGCCGGGACTCTCGCGCGTTTTCGATTTCCCGAGCCAACTGGGTGCGACGGATCATCCATTCGTCCGTGAGCTTCCGTCCTGGGTGAACAGACGGGAGACGGTACAGCCAGGCCCAGGGGCTCTGCTCATACCTTCCGACGGGGTCTGGCGTTTCGTCCGCCGGGTCCCCGGCCCACCAGCGCAGCAGGGTCATGAGCGTGATCATGGTGGGCAGCCGTGCGCCCGACAGCGCTGCATACAGGGCGGCTCTGGAGACCACTGTCTCCTCGTGCCCGGCAATCCAAGCGACTGAGACCTTGCCGTCGCCCAGTTGCCGAAGGTCGTACGCGAACGCCTGCAGCGGCCCGTCTTCGGGGTTCGGAATTCTCGGACGAGCTGGCATATGCCAGTTTCCCCTCCCCGTCCTGTCGCCGATGTCTCGCGACATCTTTTCACAAGATCAAAGTGTCAGTGCCGCCAGATAACCTCTAAACCAAGGGACGAGAGCAGCCGCAAGTGAGACCGGAGTTGACGGTCTTTCGAAGAGGCAACCGCGCCAACGGGCTCTCGCCGCACAGCAGTCCGATGCCGGTCGGCCACCTGGAGGTGACATGACTGCGGCCCCCCGCGCCAACGGGGGGCCGCACAGCAGTCCGATGGGTCTCGCACCCGAACCAGAAGCACGTCCGCACTTCAATGAGAGGGTAGAACCATCAGTTCCAACTCCGAGGTTACGGGTCAGCCTGTCCCGGCGTCGAGCCGGGATCCTCGATGGAAGTCGTCGTGGACGGCTGTCCGTGCCATTTCTTCGAGGCACCGCGCCTTGAGCGGGGTCGTCGGTGCCGCGGTACTCGGTCTGACGAGCGGGGCCTGCAAGGTCTTCGGTCAGGACTTCGCCGAGCACATCCTCACCTGGCTCAGTCACCTCTGAACCAGGACCCGCGCCAGCGACTGCGGCCCGGCCCGATCCTGGGCCGGGCCGCAGTCGTATGGCGCCCTCCATAACGTCCGCCTGCCTCAGCAGGCCCGGGTGGGTGCCCGGGCAACCCCAGATGCGGAAATTCCGGCTCGCCGAGGACGCGGACGCTGGCCCCATGCCGGGCAGGGCGACGTCCATCCACACCGGGGGGATGTCCCGCCCGGACCGGGACCGCAGGCTCGGCCTCATCGGGGCTGGTCACTTCTCGGTACGGTCAGGGGCGTGTCTGGTGCACGTCGGGTTGGTCACCCGCAGACGTGCGCCGGTTGATCGCGCGCTACTAGGGGAGCTGGTACGGGCATGGCGGTTGACGCTGCTCGGTCGGATGAGGGGTTCACGTCGGCGGGGGCTGCGCGGGTGATGAGTGCCGCATGCCAGGCCACCGGGCTGGATGACAGAGGCGCTGAGTTGATCCGACTTGGGGAGAATGCGCTGTTTCGGCTGGTCTCGGTGCCAGTGGTCGTGCGGGTGGCCCGCGGTGAGGAGTATCTACCGAAGGCGCGCACTGAGGTGGGCGTGTCTCGGTGGCTTGCTGCGGGAGGGTTTCCGGCTGCGCGCATCGTCGATGACTTGGAGCAGCCGTTGGTGGTCGAGGGGCACCCGGTGACCTTCTGGCATCTCATCGTGGAGGGTGACCGCAAGGCGACGTACGGGGAGCTGGGAAGCATCCTGCGTGGCCTGCACTCCATGACGCTGCCGGCTGGACTTGAGCTGCCGCCGTTCGATCCGTTCGACAAGCAAGAGCTGCGGATCAGCCGAGCTGCGATCCCGGAGGACGACAGGGTGTTCCTTCGTAAGCGCTGGTGTGAGCTGCGCGATCAGTTCGGGGAACTTAGGTTCGAGACTCCCAGGGGGCCGGTGCATGGGGACGCTCACGTGCAGAACCTCATGGTGAATCAGCGGAACGAAGCGGTCCTGATTGACTTCGAGGCCTTCTGCTTCGATCACCCTGAGTGGGACCTGATGGTCACGGCCACGGAGCATCACAGTCTTGGGTGGCAGACAGATGAGCAGTACGCCGACTTCGTGCGGGCGTACGGGCGGGATCTGTATGACTGGCACGGCTATGACACGCTTCGGCGGCTGCAAGAGTTCGGCATGACGACGTGGCTCATGCAGAACGTGCAGGAGGATCAGGAGACGGCGGACGAGTACCGTCGGCGTATCGCCGCCCTGCGCGACGATGACGCACCGCGTGACTGGCGGGCGCGATAGCTGCTATTCGTCCTCGTCCTCCAAGCGGACGAGTGCTTCGCTGACTCGCTCGTTGAAGGCGACGACGGCGGGGTGAGCGGCGTGCGAGCTGACCTCCGTCTGGAAGTCGGTGATGTAGCGCTGGAAGCGGGCGGACTGGAGGGTGTCGCCGCCGTCTAGGGCGAGACTGGCTGTGGTGACGGCGGCTTCCAGATCGCCGCTCAGTAGCTGGCTCTGGGCGAGCACCATGCGGCAGAAACCGAGGGTGCGGGCGTACTGGGGGTTTGTGCTGTCCACGGCGCGCTGTGCGTGTTGCACGGCTTCGCGGCGCATCTTTAGGTCGCGGAAGCAGTGGCAGAACTCGCCCAGCAGTTCGGCGTCGTCGAAGTAGCTGAGCCATGCGGGGTCGTCGGCGGTGTCTGCTTGCACGAAGTGGTGTTCGGCTTGATTCATGGCGTGGCCGGCTCCGGTGCGGTCGCCTGCGTTGGACAGGGCGCGGGCCTCCATGGCCCAGTAGTTCGCCATGGCGCGTGGCGTGGCTCGGCCTTTGGCGCCCTCGACGGCGGCGCGGGCCAGTTGGATGGCTTGGGTGTGATTGCCGAGGTAGTTGGCCTGGTGGCTGAGGTTGCCGAGGATGCGGGCACCGAACATGCGATCGCCGATGACCTGGGACAGACGCAGTGTGGATGTGAGGTAGCGGTGGGTGAGTCGGTGGTTTCCGACGTCGTACGCGGTCCAGGCGAGCAACTGGGACACCTCGGCGGCAGCGCTGAAGAGCGCATGGCCCACCTTCTCGCTGTAGCTGGCGCTGAGCAGTGGCAGGACCTCGTGGCGGAAGTAGTGGCGTAACGCTCGGTGGCCGTGGCCTCCGCCGTACTTGAAGTCGAGCTGCATGAACGTGGAGGCTGCGTCCCTGATCGCGCGCACGTCGCGCATGCCGACCCGTTGGTGAGCAGGGCGATCGGCCTGGATGCCATCAGGGCGCGCGATCACCCACGAAAGGACGGCCACGCTGAGGTCGGCGTCTGCGATGACCAAGCAGTCGCTGACTGCGGCCTCGGCGCGTTCTTGAGCGAGTCCGTCCAGCATGGACAGCACGTCGGGAACGGTGCTCGGGTAGCCGACGGGGTCCGGGGCGGCTGGCTGGGAATGGTTGAAGAATCCGAGATCACCTGGCGTGACGCGGCGGCTCAGCTTCGAGCTGAGCACCTCTGCCATGATCGCTACTGTCTGCGGTTGGATGCCCGCGCCGTCCCGCCATCGCTGCACTGAGACGTGCGTTGTCCCGAGACTGATGCCTCGCTGGTCGGCGGCATCTTTCATCCGCTTGGCAAGGCCTTTGTTCGAGACCTTCGCTTCGTCCATGACTGCGATCAATTGCGCATTCGGCTCTCGGTTCATGCTCCCCTGCCAACCCGAGAATGACGGCGAGTGTTCATCGTGGCACAGGAGTCGCTCTTTGGGGGTTCGTTGGTGAACCCCCTTTGCCTTTGCCGGTGTTCACGTGAACCCCCCGATGAACGCTCCCGGTCACGCCCGCTGAGCCGTGTACTGGCTTGCGTGATGCAACGGGCGCCGAACGAGCCTCCTCAGGCTCTCGGAAGGGGACGTGATGGATGCGGGCAAGACCAAGTGGCTGGCGAGTGAGCTTGATGCGTACACCCACTGGTTCGCGGGACCGCCAGCTCCGTCTGCCGACGGGCACTTTCTGACGCTCACGCTGTTCGCCGAGTTCGAAAACACGGCGCGCACGGCACGTGAGATGACGGCCGTGTTCCTCCGGGGCGCGGATGCTGGCGCGATCGTGGATGACGCTCGGCTGGTCGTCTCGGAACTGGTTGGCAACGTGGTGAACCATGCGGTGCCGGATCGTCACCTCGCTGTGCCCGGCGGCTGCCGACGCATCGACGTGACCTTCAAACTATGGCCGAAGTGGCTGTTCATCGGCGTAACCGACGAAGACTCGACGCCCCCGTTGCTTCCGGCTGGAGAGGCATTCTCGCCGGGACTGCTGGGGGAGCTGTCGGAAGCGGTCCTGCCCGACAACGGCCGTGGCCTGCTCATCGTGCAGCGATTGGCGGCGGCGGTCTGGTGGTCGCCGCAGGAGCGGGGCGGCAAGACGGTCTGGTGCCGCTTCGACCTGGACGGCGGAACAGATCACTGACCGCACCAGTGATCTCCGGGGCGCCGTCCTCGGCCACTCCTTCGCGATCGGGAGTCGGCGGTGACCCGGAAACCGGCTGGAGTCTGACCTCTCCGGCCACGGAGCGCGGTCCCTCGCGGTAATGCCCACCGGGTACCCCACCCGAGTGAGGGGCCGCGCTTCACAACCTCATACCGAGACCGGACCACCCCCGCGCCTGGCAGCAACTGGGGTGGTCCGGGAGGGGACGCAGCGGTCCCCGGTGCCTGATGGTACCGGGGCCGCTGCGCTGCGTCGCTTCTGCCCCTGAAAGCAAGCAAGTTGACGAGTCGTAATCTGCAACAGGGTTGAGGTGAACACACGTGACAGGCGCGGGTGAGGAATGGATCGGTGATGGCCTGCAAGACATCGAGGGCATGGATGCTGTGTTGTGGACGCCCGGTGTCGACTACATCGCGGGATGGCGCGGGGCGCGGGAGTCCGCCGACCGGTTGAACCGGGCACTCCTTGGCGTCGGCTTCGAGCTGTCGGCCGTTCGGGCGGTTGGCTCCACGGACGAGAGGGGGCGGGGCGTCGTCCGGCTGGCGGGCCGGCCGGACACTGTGGACCGGCTCGCTGCTCTTCTGGAGTCGGCGGCATGAGGGGCGCTTGTGCTGGTGAGTGGCGCGCGTGGGCACGTCGTCGGCCGGAGAGACTTTGGGCTGGAGCTGCCATGGGGCGAGTGAACAGGGGGCCTTACGCTGGCCCGGCGAATCGGGCAGGTACTGGTCCTGCCCGCGGTTGTGCCCGATTGGCCCCCTGTTCTTCGAGGCTCGCCCCATGGTGGCTGCCTAAAGTCTCGGAGGCTGGCGACCCCCAGCCCCATGGGCTCCGGCCTGCGAGGACCGGTCGTGGCCTCGACTCCTTGAGCGCGCTGGGGTCGGGGGCGCTCGGTGACCGGCCGGGACCGGCGTCCACGCCGCACGCCCGGCCGGGGCGGCCGGGCGTCCCGGCGCGCCGCAGGCGCGCCCTTGAGGAAGTGAAGCCGGTTTCGACCGATGGCCGTTCGATCTCAGGTGCGGGCGCGTCGTGTGGGCTGCTTGTCGGCGGTGATCCGGTAGGCGGCTTCGGCGCGGTCGGCACCGATGCGCAGTTCTTCGAGGATCAGAGGGCGGTCGTCGGTGCCGTGCGTGGTGCGGGCCAGGTGGAGGATCGGGGTCGCGTCCGGGAGCCGCAGCGTGGTGCGCTCGTCGGGCAGTGGCATGCGGGCGCGTACCGTCTCGGTCCACGACAGCTTGTGTCCGTCCTCAGTGAGCAGCCGGTAGATCTCCGCCGGTTGCCTGCCCGGCTCCTCGCCGAGCGAGGGAACTGCCTCGGCGACCTCGAACGGGATCAGAGTGCGGTGCATGGCTCGCGTCCCAGTACCGGGCTCGACGAGCAGCCGGTCGCAGGCGAACAGCGCCTCTTCCACGTCGAGTTGAAACAGTCGGCCGGTGGCCTTGTTGGTGCGGGTGCGGTACGTGCTCGGCGCCTCTGCCTCTTCCCATACCTCCCCATCTGGCATGACGAACCGGCCGTGGGTGGTGTGGCTGATGCGCCGTTCAAGGGTGAGTGCGGGTTGGCCGTCGGAGCGTACGAAGCTGCCTTTGCCGTGGCGGACGTCGATCAGGCCTTCCGCTCGCAGGGCGGCGATCGCGTTGCGTACCGTCGGTCGGGAAACGCCGTAGCGGGCCATGAGTTGGGCTTCGGACGGCAACAGGGAGTCGGGTGCGAACTCGCCGGACAGGATCGCTTCGCGGATCGCGGCGGCCACCTGCTGGTAGAGGGCTCCGGGGCGCTGGATCTCCGACATCGGGTCATCTCCGGATCGTGGTCGTAGGCACGTCGCACGCGCGACATCACTCGTCAGCATAAGTAGTTGCGCTCTCGCCGTACAGGACTCCATAGTCGTAACTCGTAAGGACAAGTGACGTCAGTACCTTGCTGGCGTCCCGACTGGCCAGGGAGGCCACAGAACATGCAGTCCATTCCCGTGGACACGGCGCGGCTCGGCGTACTGCGGTGCGCCATCGCGCCGGAAGTAAAACTCAGCAACCCCGAGACACAGGAGGTGAAGAGGGACCGGGACGGCAACCCGGTCTGGACCGTGGCGGTGACCGTGCGACAGGACAGGCGGCGCATCTCCGTGATCGAGATCGCCGTCAGTGGTCAGCCGAAGGGGATCGAGGAAGGACAGATCGTCAAGGTCACCGGGCTGACGGCATTCGTCTGGTCGATGGGTGACCGACACGGTGTCAGCTTTCGCGCGGACGCGGTCACGGCCGTCCACGGCGGCCCGTCGCCCGCCAAGGGTGGTGATGCGTGATGGGGCCGATCGTGCTCGCCTTCGCGCTCGCCGTGTTGGCGTGGATGCTGGTCGTCGGCGACCTGGTGCGGCGGCACCGGCCGGCCTGGCACTGGTACCTCGTCGGCTACCCGGTCACCGCGTTCCGGGTGGTGTTCACCTGGCGCAAGGTCGCCGTCCTCAACGACCTCGCCGTCTCCCGGCGCCTGCCGCGCGGGCTGCTCGGCGACCTGGTCGTCAAGGGTGATCCGCTGCGCCCGGTGGCTCCGCGGGTCTCCTTCCCGCGTGCCACCCGCATGGGGCTGACCGTGATCGTGCGCCTGCACGCGGGCCAGACCCCGGCCACCTTCCTCAAGGCGGCTGACGCTCTCGTCCACGCGTGGAAGGTTCACGCGGTCCGGGTCACCTCGCCAGAACGCGGGCTCGTCCTCCTGACCGCGACGGCCACGGATCCGCTGGAGCGACCGGGCTTAGCCACTGCCCCGGCCGAACTCCTCTCCGCGCTCATCGGCGTCCTGGAGAACGGCGGCGCCTGGGTGATGAACTTGCGGCTCGTACCGCACTGGCTCATCGCCGGAGCCACCCGATCCGGCAAGTCCACTCTCGTCGCCCGGTTGATCACACAACTGGCGACTCAACCTGTCGCCCTGGTCGGCATCGACTGCAAGGGCGGCATGGAACTCGGCCTGTTCGCTGGTCGGCTCAGTGCCCTGGCGACCTGCCGCCGAGAAGCGGTCGCCGTGCTCTCCGCACTCGTAGTCGACATGCAAGACCGGATGAGCGCGTGCCGGGCCGCCGGGGTCCGCTCGATCTGGGAGCTGCCCGAGAAGCTGCGGCCGGTGCCGGTCGTCGTGATCGTCGACGAGATCGCGGAACTGTACCTCTCCGATGGCACCCGCGAGAGCAAAGCGGAAGCAGACCAGTGCTCCACACTCCTGCTCCGCCTGGCGCAGCTCGGGGCAGCGCTCGGCCTGCACCTGGTCGTCGCCGGCCAACGCGTCGGCTCCGACCTCGGCCCCGGCGTCACCGCCCTGCGCGCCCAACTTGGTGGCCGCGTCTGCCATCGCGTCAACGATCCAGGCACGGCGGAGATGACTTTGGGCGACCTCAACAAGGACGCCGTGGCCGTAGCCCAGTCGATCACTGCGGAGGAACGCGGCGTGGCCGTCTGCACCGGCCCGGAAGGCGGCTGGAGCCGCGCCCGCTCCCACCTCACCTCCACTGAAGAGGCCGTCTTGACGGCCCGGAAGTGCGACGCGATGACCCCGGAACTGCCCGCCATAGACCGCGCCCTCGCAGCGCTGGAAGGAGACGGCAAGTGATCGGCACGGGTACAGCGGTCTCACTCGTCGTGCTCTTCGGGATCATCACCTTCCTCCTCGTCCGCTCACGCGACGTACGGATCTGGGAGGCGGCGTGCATCGCCCTGTTCGGGATGTACCTGGGTGAGACGCCCGTCGCTCTCGCGATCAACGGCTTCGTCACTTGGTTCCTCAGCGGCTTCAACCACTTCTGATCAGGGAGAACACGCCATGCCCATGCCGCGCGTGAGGTGCCCGCACTGCAAGGGCGACGGGGCCCGTCGCACCTGGACTGGGCGGCTGCGGCGCTGCCGCGTCTGCCGAGGAACCGGAACCATCCGCTGACCCTCCGATCCATCGATCCCACAAGGGAGTGATCCCCATGATCAACGGCGCACCACCCACCATCACCGTTGCCGCTTCGGCGGCCCACCTTGGAAGGTCACCACCATCACCTCGGAGATCAGCCCGACTGACCGGCGCGCCGTCCTGGCTCTCATGGCGCGCCTGCGTCAGCTCCCCGAAGCAGACCTCGACGCCATCCGCCTCGTCCAAGATCCCAAGTTTCCCCGCTGGCTCAAGCAGGTCACCGCAACCGGCGGTTGTGCCCATCCCGTCCACCTCTCCGGCTCTACTGCCACCCTGGACGCCACAACCGGCGAGATCCTCCAGCACTACGACACCCGCAACGAACCCTGCGAACGGCTCCTCGTCCGCTGCCGCAACCGCCGCGCAACCGTCTGTCCCGCCTGCTCCCGGCTCCATGCCGGAGACACGTACCACCTCGTCCGCGCCGGCCTACTCGGCGGCAAGAACGTCCCGGCAACAGTCCGCCACCGGCCCCGGCTCTTCGTCACTCTCACCGCCCCGTCCTTCGGGGCCGTCCACCGTGCCGGTGAGCCCTGCCGTCCCCGTCGCGACGGCGGCACATGCGAACACGGCCGTCCCCGCGGCTGCGGCACGGTTCATGTCCCGGACGCTTCAGCTGTCGGCCAACCTCTCTGCCCGGACTGCTACGACTACACCGCCCATGTCCTCTGGCACGCGCATGCCTCCAAGCTATGGGATCGGTTCGTCATCGACGTCCGACGGCGCCTTGCCTCCTCGGTCGGCCTCGTACAATCCCATTTCGCCCGTTATGCGCGGCTGTCCTTCACGCGCGTGGCCGAGTACCAGAAACGCGCGGCCGTCCACGTGCACGCTGTTATCCGCCTCGATGGTGCGAACGGGCCGGACGACGAGCCCCCGGCTTGGGCCACCACTGACCTCGTGGCCGATGCCGTGTGGGCTTCAGCCCGACGGGTCATGGTCCGCACTCCCTACAGCCCTGCCGCGGGGGAGCTGGCACTGCGCTGGGGCGTCCAGGTCGACGCCCGACCCCTGCATGCCGACGGCGACGGCCCTGACGATGACGCCGTGGCTGCGTACGTGGCCAAGTACGTCACGAAAGGCGCGAGTGAGACCGGCGCTGGCACTGACCGCCCACTCACCACCCGGACAGATATCGAGTCAGCAGCTGTCAGCGATCACGTCCGTGCTCTCATGCGTGCCTGCTGGCGCCTTGGCGGTCTGCCGGAGTACGGCCCACTCAACCTGCGGGCTTGGGTGCACAACCTCGGCTACCGGGGCCACATCCTCACCAAATCCCGGGCTTATTCGACGACATATGCAGCGCTCCGCGCCGAACGTGCCCACCACATGGGTCACGTCGACATCCCCCAAGCGGTCATCGAACGCGACTGGCGCTACGTCGGCTCCGGCCACACTCCGGGCGCCGCACTCATCGCGGCTGGAGTAGCAGAGGACATAGCCCACAACCGCGCTGCGGCCGCCGAATCTCTCCAGGCTGGCGGTGATGTCACCTGAGCAACCCCCGGAGGAAACCGAGCAGCACGGACCGAGAGCAGGCGGCGGTCCAAGCGTGGGTTGATCGACAACTACGTGAATCTCCCCCGCTCTCCGATTATCAGCTACGGAGCGTGGGGGAGATCCTGGGACTTCAGCTCATTCGGAGGTCCGCCACACGGGCTTGAGTAGATCCGGATCGAAGGTCTTGTTGCCCTTTCCGCCCGGCACGGCGATTACTGCACTCAGCACCTTCTTGATCGCTTCCCGCTTCTGCGTGAGCGTTTTCGTCTTCCAGGACTTCCGGATGTCCTCCGTGGCCTCCTCGGCCTCGGCCTTCAACGCCTCGTGCGCCTTCTGGTCGGTCCGCAGCTCCTTGATCCGCCGTTCGAAGACGGGAAGGTTACGGAAGAACGTCTCGTCGTCGATGTCCGTGTCCTCGTCGTCGTGCCAGCGGCGTTCAAGCTCCCTGCGGCTCTTCAGTGCACGTTCCAGCGCAGCGGCCTTGTCCCAGTCCGGCACCTCCTGGGCCTTGGTCGCCGCCTCGCGTTCCAGCTTCGCGATCACCAGTTCCTCGATGATGTCGTCTGTCTTGTCGCCGCGCTTATAGGTCTTGTTGCAGCCACCGTCCACGGTCTTCTTGCACATGTAGGCGTGCTCGTACTTGAGCCAGTCGTTCGCCTTGATCCCGATCATCTTGTTGTTGCAGACCGTGCCGTCCTCCAGCACGTTGCCGCACCGCAGGATGCCGGTCAGCAGGTACTTGTGGACCAAGCCGCCGCGCGGCATGCCCGTTCCGCCACCCCGCTCCCTGATCTTTGCCGTAACAGCGAACCACTGCTTCGGCGTGATGACGGGCTCCCACCCGCCCACGATCGGCTGGTCGTCGCCGTCGCGGACGAGTTCCCCCTTGATCTCGCGGTACCCACAGAGCCGTGCGTTCATCAAGACCTGCTTGACGGTCTGGTACTGGAAGGGGTTCCCGCGGCTTGTGATGTATCCGGCTTCCTTCCACTGCCGCGTGATCTCCGAGATGGAAGCTCCAGCGATCACGTCGTGCACAGCCTTCCGGATCGTATCGGCCTCCTTCTGCCGCAGGGTGACCTTGTCGTCCTCCCACCCGAAAGGGCGCCATGCCGAGACCGACTGCCCACGGATCGCCCGGTTGCGGTGGCTGTTTCGACTCCTCCGCTGCTTCTTCCTGGTTTCGCTGAGGGACATGGCGACCCCCACCAGTCCCTTGATCTCAAACCCTTCGGCGTACAGGTCTTGGACGCCGTTCGAGTCGTGGTAGACGCGTTCCTCCTGTGAGGTGAATGCCTTCAGGTACCGCTCCCAATCGCTCGGGCGCCGGTACAGACGGTCGTCGTTCACGGCCATGACTCCGTGGACCGGGTACCCCTCCGGCGTCGCCCCTGCCGCAAGGTCGGCAAGCAACTGCTCGAAGTCGTCGCGAACCACGCTCTCCTTGCTGGCGCTCTTGTCGTTGTCTGTGTAGCGGTAGACGACCAGCCATCCGAATCTGCCGGCGGCCTCCGTCATGTCCCGGTGCTGGTCCTCGATGCCGTGGGCGTCCTTCACCCGGCCGTCGAACGAGATACGTGCGTAGCAGACAACGCACTTCAGGTTGGGATCGGCGGCCAGCATGGCGCGTACTTCCTCGACGGACGGCAGTCCCTCCGGCACGCCTCGCAGCTTGCTGATCACCTCGTCGCGCTTGCCCACGATGCTCCCCCTCGGTCCATGTCTGGGCTGCTGGAACGACCGTAGCGTATGTGTGACCTTTGTTAATGCTGTACTCGATGAAGATCTCGCAGGACATCCGCCGCGAACACGGCACCGGTCAGGCCGAGATCGAGGAGGGCATGGCCCAGAAGTCCAAGGAGTTCGCGGAGGCGGGGAACCGGGTCTACCTGCCCATCACCGACTGACACCCGAGCGCCCCACCGCGGGGTCCGTGTTCCACCCCGTGCCCCGTGCCCGGCCGCGTCAGCCCGAGCGCGGAGCACGGAGCGCGGACCCCGTGGAGCCGGTGTCGTAACGGAAGGGGCACGACGGCGTTCCGTGGGGAGCAAGATCTCTACTGTCGGGGGCGTGGGTGGGATCGATGTTGCCAATGGAGTAGCGGGCGCCGTCATCGGCATGTTGTTCGCGGTGCTGTTCCAACAGCCTTTGCAGGACGCCTGGTTCCGGCTGCGTGGGCGCTCGGGGCGGGCGCTGCGCACGCTGCGGCGCCGGGACGAGTCCAGTCCCGCCTGGCGCACCTTCTCCCTCGGGCCGTTGCAGACCTCGGCCCTGATCGTCGAGGGGGACGGGGAGACGCCGATCCCTCCCGAGACGGTCTTCGTCCACGTGCTCGACGAGGAGGTGAGGCTGCCGGAGGACATGGCGCCCTGGCGGGACGAGGTCGCCGCCGACAGCGAGCGTGTGCGCGCCGAGGGACGCACCCCGGTGTGGAACGGCCCGCGGTACGCGGTGGAGTCGTTCGGCATCTCCCGCACCGCCCTCGACGAGACCCCGGAGGTGCATCTGCGGCTGCGGCCGACCGACTACTACACCTTCCTCGCCGCCCAGCAGCTCGACCGCCGACTGCCCGACGGGGCGACTCCCCGCTCGCGCTATCTCGACCCGGGGGAGCCGCTGCGGGCCCCGGCGTTCCTGCAGTGCAGCTTCGCCGTCAACGTCGCGGTGGTCACCGCCGACGACATGCTGGTGGTGAGCCGGCGCAGCGACCGGGTCCGGATGGCACCGGGGGTGTGGAACTCCTCCGTCAACGAGGGCCTGTCACGCCACATCGACTCCTCGGGGCGGAGCGCGCCGGACCTGCACGCCGTGTGCCGCCGGGGCATGCGCGAGGAACTGTCGCTGGAACCGCACGAGTACACCGTCGACCTGCTGGCCTTCGTCCTGGACGTCGAGCGGCGGCACTGGAGCGCCCACTACTACGCCCGGCTCAAGGAGTTGAAGAGCACGGACCTGCAGGAGCGGATGAGCCGGGGCGTCGCGGACCGCTGGGAGCACCAGACGATCGACTACGTGCCCTTCCGGCCCGCCCCGGTGGTCCGGTACATGATGCGGGAGGACCGCGTGCACCGGTGGGCGCCGCTGGCCCCGGCGCTGTTCCACCTCGCTCTCGTCCATGCCTACAGCCGCACGCTCGTCGAGCGGGTGGAAGCGCAGATCCTCAGACGTCTGTAGCCGGGGCGACCCGTACGCCCGGGTCACTCCGGCTGGTGCTCCGGTCCTCCGAAGTCCGGGCTGGTGAAGTCGGGGCTGGTGAAGCTCGTGCGGTGGCTCGGGCTGCCGTCGTCGGGGCTGCTGAAGCCGGGACGGTCGTAGCCGAGCCGCGGCATACGGCCGGTCGGCGCCGAGGGGGCCGGTGCCGTCCGGGGGGCGTTCGAGCCGCGGTCGGTGAGCGCCTCGCGCAGGAACGGCACTATGCCGCGCTCCAGCAGCGCCTCCCGCCAGGCGTCCCTGGCCCGGGCGACCTCCTCGTCGAGCGCGCCGTACGGACCGGCCGTCGGCGAGGGGCGGTTGCGCAGGGCGGTGAGCAGCAGCCCGACGGCGGCGACGAGGATCGCTGCCGCGGTCACCGCGCCGAACACCCAGCCCGTCGTGATCATGGTCTGGGCGAAGGCCGGCGCGGGGTCGAGCATCTTCAGGACGTAGCCGACGAGCAGGAAGAGGGCCGCCGCGGTCCCGGCCAGCACGGGGGCGAGAACGGCGACGACGGCGACGGCGCCCGCGCCGGTCGTCTCCGCGACCTCCCCCATGGTGGTGGCGATGCCCACCGCGCCCGCGCCCGGCTCGGCGGATCCGGCCTCGCGGACGGGCGACGCCGTGGCCTGCTCCGGACGGCGCAGTTCCTCGCGGATCTTCACGTAGTGCTGGTACTCGGTCGCCGCGGCCGCCGTGATGAGGGCGGAGGCGTCGAGTGCCATGGTGCGCAGCTGTTCGAGGTTGAGCCGCTGTCCGACAGCGGCCAGTTCCTGGCGGTGCGGGGCGGAGCGCAGCGCCTCATCGAGGATCCGCTCGTATTCCTGGCGGTCCTCGCTCAGCAGGTGCTGCGGAACGCTGTTCATGTGCATCCCCCGATGCTCCGTAGGGCTTGGGGCTCGCACGCCGGCGAGCCGTCGGGCAGAAACGGAGGGGAGCCTGCTACGGATAAGCCGATGGTAGAGCCGTGACGGCGCGCGGTGACAGGGGGTTTCCACAAATTCGGTGCGGACCTGCGCGTCCGCGACCGCGAGAGGCCGTGCCGGTGAACGCTCAGACGTCCAGCGGCAGTTGCTGGACCAGCAGCTTTCCGGCCATGGTCACGCCGCCGTCCATCGCGATGGCGAGTCCGTCGGCGTAGACGTGCGGTCCCTCCACCACGGGGCCCGCGTTGTCCTCGCCGTCCTCCGAGCCGACCTCGCCCAGCAGATAGGGGATGGGGCTGTGGCCGTGGACGATGCGGTTGCCGCCGTACGTGTCGAGCAGGGAGCGCACGGCGTCGGCGCCGCCCTCGTCGCGGAAGGAGAAGCGCTTGGTGAACTTGCGGAAGAGGTCCCACACCTCGTCGGCGTCGTTGCGCGTGATGGTCTCGCGCACGGTGTCGTTGACCGCCTCGATGGAGTCGCCGTAGTCGAGGTAGGCGGTGGTGTCGGAGTGCACGAGCAGGTGCCCGTCGACCTCCTCGACGGCGTCCAGGCGGGCCATCCACTGCAGGTGGTGGTCCTGGAGGCGGTCCATGTCGGACTTCTGGCCGCCGTTGAGCAGCCAGGCCGCCTGGAAGGTGGCGGTGCCCGCGCCGGAGTGGACGGGGGTGTCGCCGAACCGCTTGGCGCCGAGCAGCAGCAGCTCGTGGTTGCCCATGAGCGCCTTGCAGTAGCCGCCGGCCGCGGCCGCCTCGGCGGACAGCCGCATCACCAGGTCGATGACGCCGATGCCGTCCGGCCCGCGGTCGGTGAAGTCGCCGAGGAACCACAGCCGCGCGGTGCCGGCGCACCAGCGGCCCTCGGAGTCGACGAGCACCTTCTCCCGCAGCGCGGCGAGGAGCTCGTCGAGATAGCCGTGCACGTCCCCGACGACGTACAGGGGGCCCTGGCCGGTGGCGGCCCCGGGGGCCGGTGCGGCGGCCGGGTCGACGGCCACCTGAACCGTGTCACCCCGGTTGATGACGGGCAGGTCGCGCTGCGTGGGCGTGTACGCGTCCGGGTAGCCCTCCCGGGCCGGCGCGGCGGTGTCGGCGGGCTGCGCGCCGTGGGCGTACGGACCGGTCTCGGGCACGTACGCGGGTACCCGGAAGTCGCGCAGCGTCGCCGTCCGCTCCACCTCGGGTCCCTGACCGGCCCCCTGAGTCATCGACCCCTCCACCATCGCGCCGCAGCTGCACCGCTTCGGACTGCCTGGTCGCAGCGGCCCGCGGTGTCGTGGGCCCATCATAGGAATGCGGATCGCGCCATGTGATGACCCAGGGGTGGTGAATCGGAGCAGGACTCCGGTGCACCGCGGCTTTCGCCCCGATTGGGCGGTCTTCGGCGGTCCGGCGGGCGGCCGGCCCGGAGCCTTTCCTCCGGATCCGGCCGGCTCCGGGCGACGGTGCCTCCCGGGTGCCCGAGCGGGGGCAGACGCACGTACCGGGCCCCGCGACCCCGGCACGATGCGAAAGAGTGGCCCTACCGTCCCTCCGGTCCTCGGGGCGGGCTGACGGTCGTACGGGGCGGACGCCGCTGGGACGAGGTGCGCACGATCAACTCGGTCGGTATGACCTGTTCCACCGGCTGGTCCGACTCGACTCCCTCGATCGCGTCGATGAGGAGCTGGACCACCGCGGTGCCGATGCGGCGGGGCTTGAGGGAGAGCGTGCTGATGGGCGGCTCGGTGTTGGCGTACACCGTGGACTCGCTGCAGCACACCAGCAGCAGATCCTCGGGGACGCGCAGGCCGTAGCGGCGGGCGGCGGCGAGCAGGTCGGTGCCGTTCGGGTCGAACAGGCCGTACACGGCGTCCGGGCGGTCGGGCCGGGCGAGCAGCCGGTCGGCGGCGACGGCGCCCGCGCACGGGTCGTGCGCCGGGTAGGCCTCGTACACCGGGTCCTGGCCGACCCGCTCGCACCAGCGCAGGTAGGCCGTGGTCGACAGGTGGGTGTACGTGTCGGTCGTGGTGCCGGTGAGCAGGCCGATGCGCCGGGCGCCGGCCTCGGCGAGATGGTCGAGGATGCCGAGGACCGCGGCCTCGTGGTCGTTGTCGACCCAGGCGGTGACCGGCAGGGTGCCGGCCGGGCGGCCGTCGCTGACGACCGGTAAGCCCTGGCGGACCAGCTCGCTCACCACCGGGTCCTGGTCGGACGGGTCGATGACGACCGTGCCGTCCAGGGCGACGTTCGACCACACGTCGTGGCGCGAGGTCGCGGGCAGGATGACCAGGGCGTAGCCGCGGGCGAGCGCGGCGGAGGTGGCGGCCCGGGCCATCTCGGCGAAGTACGCGAACTCGGTGAAGGTGAAAGGTTCATCCCCGTACGTCGTCACGGTCAGGCCGATCAGTCCCGACTTGCCGGTACGGAGGGTGCGGGCGGCGGCCGAGGGGCGGTACCCCAGCCGGTCGGCGACCTCGCGGACATGGCGCCGGGTGGCGTCCGGGAGCCTGCCTTTGCCGTTGAGGGCGTCGGAGACGGTCGTGATGGAGACCCCGGCGGCGGCGGCCACGTCTCTGATGCCCGCCCGTCCCGGTCGGCTGCCTCGACGTGAGGTTTCCGCGCGGCTCACCTGGTGCTTCCCTGCTGCTGTCATGGCGAGCCGATAGTAGGGCTCTTGCGGTGGGGTAGTGCGGACGCATATGCACGCGTTGACAGGCACGTTTCTGCATGGTCATCTGCGGTCAACTTCCTCGGAAGCCATGCCAGTTAAACGGTCCAGCGTCAGTACGTGCCGTAGGGGCACGCATGGGCCTGGCGAGCCCTCGATGTTTCGAAGAGGTCTCAACTCACCTGCACGGGTGATGCGCGCCACGGCGTGAGCCACCGGCGCGTAGATATATGTGCGATGCGCCCCCTCATTCGTACAACTTCGTACAACGTTGCCCCCGGATGCCGGTGCGACGGGCGGAGTCCGGCCTTCCGCGGACGAGTGATGGCTCCCGACCCATGCGCAGGCGCGCGGAATCCTCATAAGGTGAGCAGTATTGAAAGCCGGTGGTGGTCACGAGGAGGACTGCGGTGAGCGAGACGAGCCCGAAGCTGCGCGCCGAGCTGGAGGGTATTCCCACCTACAAGCCGGGCAAGCCCGCCGCGGCCGGGGGCCCGGTGGCGTACAAGCTGTCCTCCAACGAGAACCCCTATCCGCCGTTGCCGGGGGTGATGGAGACGGTCACGGCGGCCGCCTGCTCCTTCAACCGCTACCCCGACATGGCGTGCACGGCCCTGACGAACGAGCTGGCCGAGCGCTTCGGCGTGCCGGCCTCCCACGTGGCCACCGGGACCGGCTCGGTGGGTGTCGCCCAGCAGCTGATCCAGGCGACCAGCGGACCGGGCGACGAGGTCGTCTACGCCTGGCGGTCCTTCGAGGCTTACCCGATCATCACCCGGATCAGCGGCGCCACCTCGGTGCAGGTGCCGCTCACGCCGGGCGACGTGCACGACCTGGACGCGATGGCGGACGCGATCACCGACCGCACCCGGCTGGTCTTCGTCTGCAACCCGAACAACCCGACCGGCACGGTGGTGCGGCGGGCCGAACTGGAGCGCTTCCTCGACCGGGTGCCCGGCGATGTACTGGTGGTGCTGGACGAGGCCTACCGCGAGTTCATCCGCGACCCGGAGGTCCCCGACGGCGTGACGCTGTACCGGGACCGGCCCAATGTCTGCGTCCTGCGGACGTTCTCCAAGGCGTACGGCCTGGCCGGCCTGCGGGTGGGCTTCGCGATCGCCCATGAGCCGGTGGCGGCGGCGCTGCGCAAGACGGCGGTGCCCTTCGGCGTGAGCCAGCTCGCGCAGGAGGCGGCGGTCGCCTCGCTGCGCGCCGAGGACGAACTGCTCGGCCGGGTCGGCTCGCTGGTGTGCGAGCGCGCGCGCGTGGTCGACGGCCTGCGCGCCCAGGGCTGGACGGTGCCCGAGACCCAGGCCAACTTCGTCTGGCTGCGGCTGGGGGAGCGCACGACGGCCTTCGCCGAGGCCTGCGAGCAGGCGGGCGTGGTGGTCCGGCCGTTCCCGAACGAGGGTGTGCGGGTGACGATCGGCGAGAGCGAGGCGAACGACATCTTCCTGAAGGTGACGGAGGCGTTCCGCAAGGAGGCCTGAGCCGCGGCGCCGGGGCCCCGCCTCCCTGGCTCCTTGCTGCCGTTGTCGTTCCTCTTCCGCCCCTCTGTCGTGCCGCCCCCGGACCGGGTCCGGGGGCGGTTTCGTGTTCCGGGCGCCGGAGGGGACCCCCCACCCCTCGGACGCCGAACGGGTATGCGTCATAATTGCTTGTGAATGTGAACGCGTTCACAAGCGCGTCCCGATTGCTCCGTGATGTGCGTTACATCCCGGGTATGCGGTCGCCGTGATCGCCGCGAGGTAAGGAGAGTGACGACGTGGACCTGGCTCTGGCGCCGGAGACACTGGCGCGCTGGCAGTTCGGCATCACCACCGTCTACCACTTCCTGTTCGTCCCCCTGACGATCTCGCTGGCCGCTCTGACGGCCGGGTTGCAGACGGCCTGGGTGCGCACGGAGAACGAGAAGTACCTCAGGGCCACCAAGTTCTGGGGCAAGCTCTTCCTGATCAACATCGCCATGGGCGTGGTCACCGGCATCGTGCAGGAGTTCCAGTTCGGCATGAACTGGTCGGACTACTCCCGCTTCGTCGGCGACATCTTCGGCGCCCCGCTGGCCTTCGAGGCCCTGATCGCGTTCTTCTTCGAGTCCACCTTCATCGGGCTGTGGATCTTCGGCTGGGACAGGCTGCCCAAGAAGATCCATCTGGCCTGCATCTGGATGGTGGCGATCGGCACGATCCTGTCGGCCTACTTCATCCTCGCGGCGAATTCCTGGATGCAGCACCCCGTCGGCTACCGGATCAACCAGGCCAAGGGGCGCGCCGAGCTCACCGACTTCTGGGCCGTGCTGACCCAGAACACCGCGCTCAGCCAGGCCTTCCACACGCTCTCCGCGGCCTTCCTGACCGGCGGGGCGTTCATGGTCGGCATCGCCGCCTACCACCTCGCCCGCAAGAAGCACGTCCGCGAGATGAAGACCTCGCTGCGGCTCGGCCTGGTCACCGTCGTCATCGCCGGCCTGCTGACCGCGGTCAGCGGCGACGTCCTCGGCAAGGTCATGTTCAAGCAGCAACCGATGAAGATGGCGGCGGCCGAGGCGCTGTGGAACGGCCAGGACTCCGCCCCGTTCTCGATCTTCGCCTACGGCGACGTGGAGAAGGGCCACAACAGCGTGGCCATCGAGATCCCGGGCGTGCTGTCCTTCCTGGCCAACGACGACGTCACCTCCTATGTGCCGGGCATCAACGATGTCAACAAGGCCGAGCAGCAGAAGTTCGGGCCCGGTGACTACCGGCCCAACATCCCGGTCACCTTCTGGGGCTTCCGCTGGATGATCGGCTTCGGCATGGCGTCCTTCGCCATCGGTCTGGCCGGTCTGGGGCTGACCCGCAAGAAGTTCCTGCTGCCGGGGCACCTGCGGGTGGCCGAGGACGAGGTCCCGCACCTGGTCCTGTTCCGGAACAACGCACTCAGCCCGAAGCTCACCACCTGGTACTGGCGCATCGCGATCTGGACCCTGGCCTTCCCGCTGATCGCCAACTCCTGGGGCTGGATCTTCACCGAGATGGGCCGCCAGCCCTGGGTCGTCTACGGCGTCCTGCAGACCCGGCACGCGGTCTCCCCCGGCGTCTCCCAGGCCGAGGTCCTCACCTCGATGACCGTCTTCACGCTGCTCTACGCCATCCTCGCCGTCATCGAGGTGAAGCTGCTCGTGAAGTACGTCAAGGCCGGCCCGCCCGAGCTGACCGAGGCCGATCTCCACCCGCCCACGAAGATCGGCGGCGACTCCCGTGACGCCGACAAGCCGATGGCCTTCTCGTACTAGGCCGAGGGAGCTGCACAGTCATGGAACTGCACGACGTCTGGTTCGTCCTCATCGCCGTCCTGTGGACCGGCTACTTCTTCCTGGAGGGCTTCGACTTCGGGGTCGGCATCCTCACCAGGCTGCTGGCCCGCGACCGGCCGGAGCGGCGAGTCCTGATCAATACCATCGGTCCCGTCTGGGACGGCAACGAGGTCTGGCTGCTCACCGCGGGCGGCGCCACCTTCGCGGCCTTCCCCGAGTGGTACGCCACGCTCTTCTCCGGCTTCTACCTGCCCTTGCTGGTCATCCTGGTCTCCCTGATCGTGCGGGGCGTCGCCTTCGAGTACCGGGCCAAGCGGTCCGAGGAGCACTGGCAGCGCAACTGGGAGACCGCGATCTTCTGGAGCTCACTGATCCCCGCCTTCCTGTGGGGCGTGGCCTTCGGCAACATCGTGAGGGGCGTGAAGATCGACCGGAACCTGGAGTACGTCGGGAACGTCTGGGACCTGCTCAACCCGTACGCGCTCCTCGGCGGGCTGGTCACCCTGACCCTGTTCACCTTCCACGGCGCGGTGTTCACCGCTCTGAAGACCGTCGGTGACATCCGGGAGCGGGCGCGGAGGCTGGCCCTGTGGGTGGGCCTGGTGACGGCGGTCGCGGCGCCGGCCTTCCTGGTGTGGACACAGGCCGACACGGGCAACGGCCGGAGCCTGGTGGCGCTGGTCGTGGCGGTGCTCGCCCTGGTGACCGCGCTGGTGGCGAACCAGGCGGGACGCGAGGGATGGTCCTTCGCCCTGTCCGGCGTCACGATCGTGGCCGCGGTGGCGATGCTCTTCCTGTCCCTCTTCCCGGACGTCATGCCGTCCTCGCTGAACGAGCAGTGGAGCCTGACGGTCACCAACGCCTCGTCCAGCCCGTACACCCTGAACATCATGACCTGGTGCGCGGGAATCGCGACCCCGATCGTCCTGCTCTACCAGGGGTGGACCTACTGGGTCTTCCGCAAGCGGATCGGCACGCAGCACATCGCCGAAGCCGCGCACTGAGTCCGAACGGGGTGTGTTTCACGTGAAACACACCCCTCTGGGCCGAAGGGCTTGCCTCCCGTGAAACCGATCGATCCACGCCTCCTCCGTCACGCCCGCGCCACCCGGTTCTTCCTCGTGGCGGTCATCGGCCTGGGTGCCGTCGGCGCGGGGCTGGTCATCGCGCAGGCGATGCTCCTCGCCGAGCTGGTGGTGGGCGCCTTCCAGCACCGGCTGCCGGTCGCCGAACTCCGCACTTCCCTGCTGCTGTTGGTGGCCGTCGCCTGCGGCCGCGCGCTGGTCTCCTGGCTCACCGAGCTGGCCGCGCACCGGGCGAGCGCCGCGGTGAAGTCCGAGCTGCGCGGGCGGCTGCTGGAGCGGGCCGCGGCGCTCGGTCCCGTCCGGCCGGGCGGGCAGCGGACCGGCTCGCTGGTCGCCCTGGCCACCCGGGGCGTCGACGCCCTGGACGACTACTTCTCGCGCTATCTGCCGCAGTTGGGGCTCGCGGTGGTCGTCCCGGTGGCGGTGCTGGCGCGGATCGTCACCGAGGACTGGGTGTCGGCGGCCATCATCGTCTGCACCCTGCCCCTCATCCCCGTCTTCATGATGCTGATCGGCTGGGCGACGCAGTCGCGGACGGACCGGCAGTGGAGGCTGCTGTCCCGGCTGTCCGGACACTTCCTCGACGTCGTCGCCGGGCTGCCGACCCTGAAGGTGTTCGGCCGGGCCAAGGCGCAGGCGGAGTCCATCCGGCGCATCACCGGCGAGTACCGGCGGGCCACGATGCGGACCCTGCGGATCGCCTTCCTCTCCTCGTTCGCGCTGGAACTGCTCGCGACCCTGTCAGTGGCCCTGGTCGCCGTCACCATCGGTATGCGGCTGGTCGACGGCGATCTGGCCCTGTACGACGGCCTGGTCGTCCTCGTGCTGGCGCCCGAGGCGTATCTGCCGCTGCGTCAGGTCGGGACGCAGTACCACGCGGCGGCGGAGGGGCTGGCAGCGGCCGAGGAGATCTTCGCCGTCCTCGAGACGCCGGTGCCGGAGCCCGGCCGGGGCGCCGTCCCGGAGGGGGCGTTGGTCTTCGAGGGCGTGAGCGTCCGCTATCCCGGCCGGTCCGCCGACGCCGTGAGCAATGTGTCCTTCACCGTGGAACCCGGAGAGACGGTGGCCCTGGTCGGGCCGAGCGGGGCGGGCAAGTCGACCCTGCTGAACGTCCTGCTGGGGTTCGTCCGGCCCACCGGAGGGCGGGTGCGGATCGGCGGGGCCGATCTGGCGGACCTCGATCCGGAGCAGTGGCGGTCCCGTGTCGCCTGGGTGCCGCAGCGGCCGCACCTGTACGCCGGCACCATCGCCGAGAACGTACGGCTCGCGCGGCCCGACGCGGACGACGCGGCGGTACGGCGGGCGCTGGCCGACGCCGGTGCGCTGGAGTTCGTCGACGCGCTGCCCGAGGGAGCGGACACCGTGCTGGGAGAGGACGGGGCCGGCCTGTCCGCCGGGCAGCGGCAGCGGCTGGCGCTGGCCCGGGCCTTCCTCGCGGACCGGCCGGTCCTGCTGCTGGACGAGCCCACGGCCGCGCTGGACGGGGCGACCGAGGCCGAAGTCGTCGACGCGGTACGGCGGCTGTCCGTCGGGCGGACGGTGCTGCTGGTGGTGCACCGTCCGGCGCTGCTGGGGGTGGCGGACCGGGTGGTGCGGCTCCGGGAGGCCGAGAGCGCAGGGGCCGAGGGCGCAGGGGCCGAGGGCGCAGGGGTCGAGGGTGCGGAAGCCGAGGGTGCCCGGCGGGCCGCGAACGCCTCCGGGGCCCGCATGATCGCGGCGGAGAGCGGGGCGGAGAGCGGGGCGGAGAGCGCGGCGGAGACCGCAGGGGAGGCCGTAGCCCCCTCCGTGCCGGTCGAGCCGGAGAGCGGTGCCGTGGCGGTCTCCGGTGGCGTCCTCGCACGCGTCCGGGCCATGTCCGGCCCCCGGCGCGGCCGGCTCGCTCTCGCCCTGCTGCTCGGCAGCCTCGCGCTCGCCAGTGCCGTCGGGCTGATGGCCACCTCGGGGTGGCTGATCTCGCGGGCCTCGCAGCAGCCCCCCGTGCTGTACCTGATGGTGGCGGTGACGGCGACGCGCGCCTTCGGCATCGGACGTGCGGTCTTCCGGTACGCCGAGCGCCTGGTGTCGCACGACGCGGTGCTGCGGATGCTGGCCGACACCCGGGTGGCGGTCTACCGGCGGCTGGAGCGGCTGGCGCCCGCCGGACTGCGCCGGACCCGCCGGGGCGATCTGCTGTCCCGGCTCGTCGCCGACGTGGACGCGCTCCAGGACTACTGGCTGCGCTGGCTGCTGCCGGCCGGAGCCGCCGTGCTGGTCTCGGCCGCCTCCGTGGCGTTCACGGCCTGGCTGCTGCCGGAGGCCGGGGCGGTGCTGGCGGCCGGGCTGCTGGCCGCCGGGGTCGGCGTCCCGCTGGTCACCGGTGCCGTGGCCCGGCGGGCCGAGCGCCGGCTCGCCCCCGCCCGCGGGGTGCTCGCGACCCGGGTGACCGACCTGTTCACCGGCACCGCCGAACTCACGGTCGCCGGCGCCCTGCCCGCCCGTACCGCCGAGGCGCGGCGGGCCGACACGGTGCTCACCCGGATCGCCTCGCGCGCCGCCACGGCCACCGCGCTGGGCGACGGGCTCACCGCGCTGATCTCGGGCCTGACGGTCGCGGCGGCGGGCCTCGCCGGCGCCCGGGGGGTCGCGGACGGGCGGCTGGCCGGGGTGGCCATGGCCGTCGTCGTCCTCACCCCGTTGGTCGCGTTCGAGGCCGTGCTCGGGATGCCGCTCGCCGCGCAGTACCGGCAGCGGGTGCGCCGCAGCGCGGAGCGGGTGCACGAGGTCCTGGACGCCCCCGAGCCCGTCCGTGAACCGGAACGGCCGGGGCGCGCGCCCGCCTCTCCCTTCCCGCTCGTCGTGACCGGCCTCACGGCCCGGCACGCGGGACAGGAAAGCGATGCCTTGAGCGGCCTCGACCTGACGCTGGACCGGGGGCGCAGGATCGCGGTGGTCGGGCCCTCCGGGTCCGGCAAGACCACGCTGGCCCAGGTGCTGCTGCGGTTCCTGGACGCGCGGGCGGGTGCCTACACGCTGGGCGGGATCGACGCCTACGCCCTGGACGGCGACGACGTACGGCGGAGCGTCGGGCTCTGCGCCCAGGACGCGCACCTCTTCGACAGCTCCGTACGGGAGAACCTGCTGTTGGCGAGGAAGGACGCCACCGAGGCCGAGGTGCGGGACGCGCTCGCGCGGGCCCGGCTGCTCGACTGGGTGGACAGCCTGCCCGACGGCCTCGACACGCTCGTCGGCGAGCACGGCGCGCGACTGTCCGGCGGGCAGCGGCAACGGCTGGCGCTGGCCCGCGCACTGCTCGCCGACTTCCGGGTCCTCGTGCTCGACGAGCCCGCCGAGCACCTGGACCTGCCGACGGCCGACGCCCTCACCGCCGATCTGCTGGCCGCCACCGAGGGCCGTACGACGCTTCTCATCACGCACCGGCTGGCCGGGCTGGAGAGCGTCGACGAGGTGCTCGTCCTCGACGGGGGGCGTGTGGTGCAGCGGGGCCCCTACGCGGAGCTGGCCGCCCTGCCGGGGCCGCTGCGGCGGATGGTGACGCGGGAGGCGGAGGCGGAGCTTCTGACGGCGGCGCGCCAGGCCCCGTCCCGGCCGGGCGGAGCGCCGCCCGTCACAGCCGTTCCGCGAGCAGCTGCTCGATGACGACCGCGACCCCGTCCTCGTTGTTGGCGACCGTCCGCCCGGAGGCCGCGGCGATCACGGCCGGGTGGGCGTTGCCCATGGCGTAGGAGCGGCCGGCCCAGGTCAGCATCTCCACGTCGTTGGGCATGTCGCCGAAGGCGACGACCTGCTCGTGCGAGATGCCTCGCTCGGCGCAGCACAGGGCGAGCGTGCTGGCCTTGGAGACGCCCGGGCCGCTGATCTCCAGCAGGGCGCTGGGGCTGGACCGGGTGATGGTGGCGCGCTCGCCGACGGCCAGGCGGGCGAGGGTGAGGAAGGCGTCGGGGTCCAGCTCGGGGTGGTAGGCGAGGACCTTCAGGATCGGCTGGTCGGTGCCGGCCCCGTCCACGGCCAGCAGCTCCTCGGCCGGCGCGCGCGTGTCCGGCACCTCCATGTGCAGCTTCGGATAGGCCGGCTCCTGGTAGAAGCCGTAGGTCTGCTCGACCGCGTACACCGTGCCCGGCGCCGCGTCCCGCAGCAGTCCCACGGCGTCCAGCGCGTTCTCCCGGCCCAGGTCCCGCACCTTGACGAAGCGGTGGGCGCCGGGCCCGCCGTGCAGGTCGACCACGGCGGCGCCGTTGCCGCAGATCGCCAGGCCGTGGCCGTGCACATGGTCGCTGACGACGTCCATCCACCGGGCCGGGCGGCCGGTGACGAAGAAGACCTCGACGCCCGCCTCCTCGGCGGCGGCGAGGGCGGCGACCGTGCGGGGGGACACCGACTTGTCGTCGCGCAGCAGCGTCCCGTCGAGGTCGGTGGCGATCAGCCGCGGTGGGCCGGCGGGGGCACCGCCCCGCTCGCGCGAGGTCGAGAGCATGGGTGAGGCGGCCGGGATCGCGGGCTGTCGAGTCGCTGAGGTCACCACGCCATTGTCCCGCACATGCCCGCCCGGCCGGGCGGGACCGCGCACATGTGATGAGGACCTCCGCACATCTGAGGAGCCACCCCGCAGAGCCCTGCTCACGGAGTCCACGTCCACCCCGGGAGCCCACCTCGCGGACCCTCCCCCGGGACCCGCCGCAGAGGAGACACCCCCCAGACGTCATCCGAGCTGGGCCGGTGCCTCCCGGGCGATCTGCTCGAAGACCTTCTCGTCGGCCGCGAAGTCCGAGTCGGGGATCGGCCAGTGGACCACGATCTCGGTGAACCCCAGTTCCTTGTGGCGTCCGGCGAAGTCCACGAACGCGTCGAGAGACTCCAGCGGACGGCCCCGGTCCGGGGTGAACCCGGTGAGCAGGATCCGGTCCAGCTCGGAGACGTCCCGCCCGATCGCGTCGCAGGCGGCGGCCAGCTTGTCGCTCTGGTCGCGCAGCGCCTGGAGCGACTGCTCCGGGGTGCCGTTCTCGTAGAGCCTCGGGTCGCCGGTGGTCACCCACGCCTGTCCGTGACGCGCGGCGAGCCGCAGCCCGCGCGGACCGGTGGCCGCCACCGCGAACGGCAGCCGGGGCCGCTGCACACAGCCGGGGATGTTGCGTGCCTCGTGCGCCGAGTAGAAGTCGCCCTTGTACGACACGGCGTCCTCGGTCAGCAGCCGGTCGAGCAGCGGAATGAACTCGGCGAGCCGGTCGGCCCGCTCCCGCGGGGTCCAGGGCTCCTGGCCGAGCGCGGTGGCGTCGAATCCGGTGCCGCCCGCACCGATGCCGAGCGTGACGCGGCCGCCGGAGATGTCGTCGAGTGAGATGAGCTCCTTGGCGAGGGTGACCGGGTGCCGGAAGTTCGGCGAGGTCACCAGCGTGCCCAGGCGCAGCCGCTCGGTCGCGGCCGCCGCGGCGGTCAGGGTCGGCACGGCACCGAACCAGGGGCCGTCCCGGAAGCTGCGCCACGACAGGTGGTCGTAGGTGTAGGCGGTGTGGAAGCCCAGCTCCTCGGCACGCGTCCATGCCGCGCGGCCTCCCTCGTGCCAGCGGCGGTACGGGAGGATCACGGTGCTCAGGCGCAGGCTCATGGCCCCGAGCCTATGCGCCGCCGCGGTTTCACGTGAAACGGCGACCGCCCGCGTCCGACCCGCCGGAACCTCTACAGGCCCCCCGGAAAGCGCAGGTACCGCGGAGGCACCGCCCGCGTCAGCCACACCCCGTTCGCGCTGACGTGGAAGACATGGCCGTCGCGGTGCATCGCGGCCGCGTCGACGGAGAGGACGACCGGGCGGCCCCGGCGGGCGCCCACGCGGGTCGCGGTCTCGCGGTCCGGTGAGAGGTGCACGTCGTGGCGGTTCATGGGGCGGAGCCCCTCGGAGCGGATCGCGTCCAGATGGCGGGCCACGGTCCCGTGGAAGAGGTGGGCCGGCGGGTTCGCGGGCGGCAGCCCGAGGGCGACCTCGATGCTGTGCCCCTGGCTGGCGCGGATCCGAGTGCCCTCGATCGCGAAGCGCCGCTTGTCGTTGACGGCGACCACGTGGTCCAGTTCCTCGCGCGTGAAGGGGAAACCGTGTGCGCCGGCCGCCGCGATCAGCACGTCGATCTCCACCCAGCCGGCCGCGTCCGGCAGCAGCCCGATCCGCTCGGGCTGGTGGCGGAGGTGTTTCGACAGGTACTTCGACACCGTGACGGTGCGTCTTTCGTCCATCTCCCCAGCCTGCCGGGGAGACGCGGATCACGCAGTCGAATTTCCCGGCGGAGGTTTGATCCACAAGCAGGCGGGGTTATCCACAGGCTGAGCCGCGATTCTGTGGACAACCGCCCGCCCGCTCGGGGGTTTGGCAAGATCGACTGGAGCGACTCCCGCTCACAGCGGCGGCTCGGCCCGCGCGAGTCTGCGCAGCGCCCCCGGCGTGAACCGGGACATCGCGCGCAGCACCCGCGCCTCCGGCGTCACCGGGACCACCGCCTCGTTGCGGGCGACCGCGCGCAGGATCGCGTCGGCGACCTTCTCCGGCGGGTAGTTCCGCAGCCCGTACAGGCGGGCCGCGCGCTTCTGCCGGCGCCGCTCCTCCTCGGCGCCGACCCCCGCGAAGCGCGCCGTCGATGTGATGGCGGTGTTGACGAAGCCGGGACAGACCGCGGTGACGCCGATGCCCCGCCCGGCCAGCTCGGCGCGCAGGCACTCGCTGAGCATCAGCACCGCGGCCTTGGAGGTGCTGTAGGCGGGCAGCGCCCGGGAGGGCTGGTAGGCCGCCGCGGAGGCGGTGTTGACGATGTGGCCGCCCTGCCCGCGCTCGGCCATCTGCCGTCCGAAGAGCCGGCAGCCGTGGATCACGCCCCACAGATTGACGTCGAGGACCTTCCGCCAGTCCTCCGGCGTGGTGTCGAGGAAGGGGCCGGCCAGTCCGATGCCGGCGTTGTTGACCAGCACGTCCACCACGCCGTACGCGTCGGCGACCTTCGCGGCGAGCTTCTCCATCGCCTGCTCGTCGGAGACGTCCACCGTCTCCGCCCAGGCGGCCGGCGCCCCGTGCAGCCGGGACAGCTCGGCGGTGCGGGCGGCGGCCTCCGCGTCCCGGTCGACGGCGACCACCCGGGCCCCGGCCTCGGCGAAGGCGAGCGCCGTGGCCCGCCCGATGCCGCTGCCCGCCCCGGTGACGAGCACGAGCTGTCCGCCGAATCGGTCGGCGTACTTCCCGGTCGCCGCCGGTACGGGACGCCCGCCCTCGGTGGCCGTCACGAACTCCGAGATCCAGGCCGCCACCTGGTCCGGCCGGGTGCGGGGGATCCAGTGCCCGGCGGGCAGCGTCCGGCGCACCAGGTCCGGCGCCCACCGCTCCAGCTCGTCGTACAGCCGCTCCGACAGGAACGCGTCCCCCTCGGGCGTGACGAGCTGCACGGGCACGTGGGCGTAGGCGTCCGGGCGCGGCCTGCGCAGCCGGGCCCGGACGTTGTCCCGGTACAGCCAGGCGCCGTGCGCCGCGTCCGTCGGCAGCGACGCGGTCGGGTAGTCCCCGCCGGGCACCTTCTCCATGCGCCGGAGGATCCCAGGCCACCGCCTGCCGAGCGGGCCGCGCCAGGCCAGCTCCGGCAGCACCGGCGTGTGCAGCAGGTACACGTACCAGGACCGGGCGCCCTGGCCGAGGAGCTGTCCGACCCGGCGCGGGGTGGGCCGCTTGATCCGCCGGCCGATCCAGTGGCCGAAGTGGTCGAGCGAGGGCCCGGACATCGAGGTGAAGGAGGCGATCCGGCCCTTGGTGCGCCCGACGGTGACGAACTCCCAGGCCTGCACCGAGCCCCAGTCGTGGCCCACCAGGTGCACCGGCCGGCCGGGGCTGACCGCGTCGATCACGGCCAGGAAGTCGTCGGTGAGCTTCTCCAGGGTGAAGCCGCCGCGCAGCGGCCGGGGCGCCGTGGAGCCCCCGTGGCCCCGTACGTCGTACAGCACGACGTGGAAGCGGTCGGCGAGCCGCCCGGCCACCTCCGACCAGACCTCCTTGCTGTCCGGGTAGCCGTGCACCAGGACGACCGTCGGCCGCGCCGGGTCGCCCAGCTCGGCCACGCACAGCTCGACCCCGCCGGTCGGGACCCGGCGCTCCCGCGCCCCCTTCAGTGAGGGCACGCGCGCCCCGTCCCCTCCACCCGGCGCGGCACCGCCCCGCGCCCGCCTTCCACCGTCCACCGGCCCACCCAGCCCTTCGGCCGCAGTATGTGTCCGTTACGTGATCTGGCGACTGTGGCAGTTGTTAGACCGATCGTCAATAGCGGGGAGGGGCGGGGGGAGGCCGCGGCAGAGGGGGGAGGAACCAGGCAGAACGGCCGGTCCGGCTGAGACCTCAGGGGGACCTCCGCGGCCCCGTACGACTGGAGGCTGACACCAAGACTGCTCTGGGGTCTGACGACGGCCCCGGCGGGCGTCACTACCGTCTACGACGTGACTGTGATCGCGACCGAAAGCCTGAGCAAGCGGTTCCCCCGGGTGACCGCGCTCGACCGGCTCTCCGTGGACGTCGGGCCCGGTGTGACCGGACTCGTCGGCGCCAACGGGGCCGGCAAGTCCACCCTGATCAAGATCCTGCTGGGTCTGTCCCCCGCCACCGAGGGCCGCGCCGAGGTGCTCGGCCTCGACGTCGCCACCCAGGGCGCCGCCATCCGCGAACGGGTCGGCTACATGCCGGAGCACGACTGCCTGCCGCCCGACGTCTCGGCCACCGAGTTCGTCGTCCACATGGCCCGCATGTCCGGCCTCCCGCCCACCGCCGCGCGCGAGCGCACCGCGGACACGCTGCGCCACGTCGGCCTCTACGAGGAGCGCTACCGCCCCATCGGCGGCTACTCCACCGGCATGAAGCAGCGCGTCAAGCTCGCCCAGGCCCTGGTGCACGACCCGCGGCTGGTCTTCCTCGACGAGCCCACCAACGGCCTCGACCCGGTCGGCCGCGACGAGATGCTCGGCCTGATCCGCCGCATCCACACCGACTTCGGGATCTCGGTCCTGGTCACCTCGCACCTGCTGGGCGAGCTGGAGCGCACCTGCGACCACGTCGTCGTCATCGACGGCGGCACCCTGCTCCGCTCCAGCTCCACCACCGACTTCACCCAGACCACGACCACCCTCGCCGTCGAGGTCACCGACACCGACGAGCACCCGGACGGCACCCGCGCGGTGCGCGACGCGCTCCACGCGCGCGGGGTGGCGACCCAGGACGGCACCGGCCTGCCGGGCGCCGGCCACGTCCTGCTGCTCACCGCCCGGGGCGAGGAGACGTACGACGTGGTGCGGGACGTCATCGCGGACCTCGGCCTCGGCCTGGTGCGCATGGAACAGCGCAGGCACCACATCTCGGAGGTCTTCCGGGACGACGACGCACAGCACGGCGCAGAGCGGAAGGAGGCGGTCGGCCATGGCGGTTGAGCAGCCCACCCGGACACCCGTCCCGCCCTCGGGAGACCAGACCCGCATCCACGACATCGGCTACCGCGGCTACGACGGCCCCCGCCTCGGCCGCGCCTACGCCCGCCGCTCGCTGTACTCGCAGTCCCTGCGCGGCGCCTACGGCCTCGGCCGCTCGCTGAAGTCCAAGGTGCTGCCGATGCTGCTGTTCGTGGTGATGTGCGTGCCCGCGGCCATCATGGTCGCCGTCGCGGTCGCCACGAAGATGAAGGACCTGCCCGTCGACTACACGCGCTACGCCATCATCATGCAGGGCGTCATCAGCCTGTACGTCGCCTCGCAGGCACCCCAGTCGGTCTCCCGCGACCTGCGCTTCAAGACCGTGCCGCTGTACTTCTCGCGGCCCATCGAGACCGCCGACTACGTCCGCGCCAAGTACGCCGCCCTGGCCTCGGCGCTGTTCGTCCTGACCGCCGCGCCGCTGCTCGTGCTGTACGTGGGGGCGCTGCTGGCCAAGATGGACTTCGCCGACCAGACCAGAGGATTCGCCGAGGGACTCGTCTCCGTGACCCTGCTCTCCCTGCTCCTGGCCGGGATCGGCCTGGTCGTCGCCGCCGTCACCCCGCGCCGCGGCTTCGGCATCGCCGCCGTGATCGCCGTCCTGACCATCTCCTACGGCGCCGTCTCCACCCTGCAGGCCATCGCCGACGCCCAGGGCAGCACCGGCGCGATCGCCTGGATCGGCCTCTTCTCGCCGCTCACCCTCATCGACGGCGTGCAGACGGCCTTCCTGGGCGCGACCTCGTCCTTCCCCGGCGGGGCCGGCGCGGGCCCCTCCCACGCGGAGGGCGTCGTCTACGTCCTCGCGGTGCTGGGACTCATCGCCGCGTGCCACGGCCTCCTCGTGCGCCGCTACAAGAAGGTGGGACTGTGACGACCCTCAGCATCGACCACGTCTCCCGATGGTTCGGCAACGTGGTCGCCGTCAACGACGTCACCATGACGATCGGCCCCGGCGTCACCGGCCTGCTCGGCCCCAACGGCGCCGGCAAGTCCACCCTGATCAACATGATGGGCGGCTTCCTCGCCCCCTCCACCGGCTCCGTCACCCTCGACGGGCAGCCGGTGTGGCGCAACGAGCGGATCTACCGGCACATCGGCGTCGTCCCCGAGCGGGAGGCGATGTACGACTTCCTCACCGGCCGCGAGTTCGTCCTCGCCAACGCCGAACTGCACGGCCTCGGCGCGAAGGCCGCCCAGCGCGCCCTCGCCACGGTCGAGATGGAGTACGCGCAGGACCGGAAGATCTCCACGTACTCCAAGGGCATGCGGCAGCGCGTGAAGATGGCCTCCGCACTGGTCCACGATCCCTCGCTGCTGCTGCTCGACGAGCCGTTCAACGGCATGGACCCGCGCCAGCGGATGCAGTTGATGGACCTGCTGCGGCGCATGGGCGACGAGGGCCGCACGGTGCTGTTCTCCTCGCACATCCTGGAGGAGGTCGAACAGCTCGCCCGGCACATCGAGGTCGTCGTCGCCGGACGCCACGCGGCCAGCGGCGACTTCCGCCGCATCCGCCGCCTGATGACCGACCGGCCGCACCGCTACCTGGTCCGCTCCAGCGACGACCGCGCCCTCGCCGCCGCGCTGATCGCCGACCCGTCCACGTCCGGCATCGAGGTCGACCTCGCCGAGGGCGCCCTGCGGATCCAGGCCGTCGACTTCGGCCGGTTCACCGCCCTGCTGCCGAGGGTGGCCAGGGACCACGGCATCCGCCTGCTCACGGTCTCGCCGTCCGACGAGTCCCTCGAGTCCGTCTTCTCGTATCTGGTCGCGGCGTAGGAGGCCGAAGATGTACGACCCCACAGTCGCCCGGCTCACCTACCGCGGCCTGCTCGGCCGCCGTCGCGCCCTCGTCCTCGGCGCGCTGCCGCTGCTGCTGATCGTGATCGCCGTAGCGGTCCGCGCCCTCGCCGGCGCCGACGACCAGACCGCGGTGAACGTCCTCGGCGGGTTCGCCCTCGCCACCATGGTGCCGCTCATCGGCGTCATCGCCGGCACCGGCGCCATCGGCCCGGAGATCGACGACGGCTCGGTGGTGTACCTGCTGTCCAAGCCGCTGAAGCGGCCGACGATCATCTTCACCAAGCTGATCGTGGCGATCGCGGTGACGATGGTGTTCTCCGCCGTGCCGACGCTGATCGCCGGTCTGATCCTCAACGGCAACGGCCAGCAGATCGCGGTGGCCTACACGGTGGCCGCGCTGGTCGCCTCGATCGCCTACGCGGCGCTCTTCCTGCTGCTCGGCACGGTGTCCCGGCACGCGGTGGTCTTCGGCCTCGTCTACGCGCTGGTCTGGGAGGCGCTGTTCGGCTCCCTGGTGCCCGGGGCGCGCACGCTGAGCGTCCAGCAGTGGTCGCTGGCGGTGGCGCACAAGGTGGCCGGCGGGGACCTCGTGACCTCCGAGGTCGGACTGACGACGGCGACGGTGCTGCTGGTCGCTGTGACCGTGCTGGCCACCTGGTTCGCCGGGCAGAAGCTGCGCTCGCTCACCCTGGCCGGCGAGGAGTGACCCTCCGGTCCCGCCGTCCGCGGCGGGACCGGCGACCTGCCCATATTCGATGGCGTACGCGGCGGCGTCCGGGCACAGTGGTGGTGCGGACGGCGCCGGGACGCGACCGGCGCCCCGCCCGGGGCGGCCGCTTCGAGCACGCGACACGCCGTCGCGTGGGCCGCCCTCGGGCGTGCTGCCGAGGGCCCGCGGGCGCTGTCCGACGCGGGCGCTATCCGAGCAGCCGCTCCAGCACCACCGCGATGCCGTCCTCCTCGTTGGAGGCCGTCACCTCGTCGGCCACCGCCTTCAGCTCCTCGTGCGCGTTGGCCATGGCCACGCCCCGGGACGCCCAGGCGAACATCGGGATGTCGTTGGGCATGTCGCCGAAGGCGAGGGTGTCGGCGGCCTTCGCGCCCAGTCGGCGGGCCGCCAGCGACAGACCGGTGGCCTTCGACAGGCCGAGCGGGAGGAGCTCGACGATGCCCTCCCCGGCCATGGTGACCGAGACGAAGCCGCCCGCGGTCTGCCGGGCCACCTCGGCGAGCTCGTCGTCCGACAGCGTCGGGTGCTGGACGTAGATCTTGTTCAGGGGCGCCGACCACAGATCGGAGACGTCCGTGAACGGCGTCGCCGGGAGCGCGCCCGTGACCGCGTACCCGGGACCCACCAGCACCTCGCCGTCCAGGCCGTCACGGCTCGCCGCCAGGTACAGCGCGCCGACCTCGGCCTCGATCTTGGCCAGGGCCACGGCCGCCAGCTGCCGGTCCAGCGTCACCGACGTCAGCAGACGGTGCTCCCCGGCGTGGTAGACCTGGGCGCCCTGGCCGCAGACCGCGAGGCCCCGGTAGCCGAGGTCGTCGAGTATGTGCCGGGTCCAGGGGACCGCGCGCCCGGTCACCACGATGTGCGCGGCGCCCACCGCGGTGACCGCGGCGAGCGCCTCGCGCGTGCGTGACGAGACCGACTCGTCGGTGCGCAGCAGCGTCCCGTCGAGGTCGGTCGCGATCAGCTTGTACGGGAACGCCTCGGCGGCGGCGCTCACCTGGTCACCGGTTCCAGGACCTCCCGGCCGCCGAGGTAGGGGCGCAGCACCGGCGGCACCCACACGGAGCCGTCGGCCTGCTGGTGGTTCTCCAGGAGCGCGACGATCGTCCGCGGGACGGCGCACAGCGTGCCGTTGAGCGTGGCCAGCGGGCGGACGGTCTTACCGTCGCGGACGCGGATCTGCAGGCGGCGGGACTGGAACTCGGTGCAGTCCGAGGTGGAGGTCAGCTCGCGGTACTTGCCCTGGGTCGGGATCCAGGCCTCGCAGTCGAACTTGCGCGCGGCCGAGGCGCCGAGGTCACCGGAGGCGACGTCGATGACCCGGAACGGCAGCTCCAGCGACGACAGCCACTGCTTCTCCCACTCCAGCAGACGCTGGTGCTCCTCCTGCGACTCCTCCGGGGCGACGTAGGTGAACATCTCGACCTTGTCGAACTGGTGCACGCGGAAGATGCCCCGGGTGTCCTTGCCGTGCGAGCCGGCCTCGCGGCGGAAGCAGGGCGAGAAGCCCGCGTAGCGCAGCGGCAGGCGGTCCGCGTCGATGATCTCGTCCATGTGGTACGCGGCGAGCGGCACCTCGGAGGTGCCGACCAGGTAGAGGTCGTCCTTCTCGAGGTGGTAGACGTCCTGGGCGGCCTGGCCGAGGAAGCCGGTGCCGGCCATCGACTGGGGGCGGACCAGCGCCGGGGGCAGCATCGGCGTGAAGCCGGCCGCCGTGGCCTGCGCGATCGCCGCGTTCACCAGGGCGAGCTCCAGCAGGGCGCCGACGCCGGTGAGGAAGTAGAAGCGCGAGCCGGACACCTTGGCGGCGCGCTCGACGTCGATGGCGCCGAGGAGCTGACCGAGCTCCAGGTGGTCCTTGGGCTCGAAGCCCTCGGCGGAGAAGTCGCGGATCGTGCCGTGCGTCTCCAGCGTGACGAAGTCCTCCTCGCCGCCGACCGGAACGTCGGGGTGCACGAGGTTGCTCAGCTTCTGGAGGAGTTCCTGGGTCTCGTGGGCGGCCGCGTCGCGCTCGGCGTCGGCCGTCTTGACGTCGGCGGCGAGCTGACCGGCCTTCTTCAGCAGCTCGGCCTTCTCGTCCCCGGCGGCCCTGGGGATGAGTTTGCCGAGCGCCTTCTGCTCGGCGCGCAGTTCGTCGAAGCGGACGCCGGACGACCTGCGCCGCTCGTCGGCAGACAGGAGAGCGTCGACGAGCGCGACGTCCTCTCCACGGGCGCGCTGTGACGCGCGCACACGGTCGGGGTCCTCACGGAGCAGGCGAAGGTCAATCACGCGGCCAAGGCTACCGGTGCCGCCTTCCCGCTCACGACCCTGTATTCCGAACCGCGGCTTACCCACCGTTATGGAGGAATTGCCCCCAGTGTCAATAACCCGTGTCTCACTCCCTGGGACGGAGCAGTCGGCGGGCGTGGTGTTGACTGGATTTCCTTGCGGAAACGGGAACTTGGTTGCCCCCTTGTCCACAGGGATCCTCTGTCCGGGAAAGTTATCCACAGGCTGTGCGAAAGATCTGTGGACTTCGGAATTGATCACTCCGGAAGGTCGGGCCGGAGTGAAGAATTCCCGGTGCAAACCCCCGCGACACCCACGTTCGGGTGGAAATGGGTCGCCCCAAAAGATGAACCAAAGGAAACGGGTGGACGAAGGGTGATGTGTGTGGCGGTGGCCGCCCTGAGGGCTCGTAGGGCGATTTGTCGACTGAGTGGCGCTTCGGTGTCGACTTGTCCCCAGGTCGAGACGAAGCCTGTGGATAACTTCTGTGGATAACGCCGCCGGGCCGTCCCGACCGGCGGGGACGTGCCCTAGAACCGGCCGTCCTGGCAGCGCGCCACCCACTCCGCCGCGGCCACGAACTCCTCGTCCGAGGTCCCGCGCGACGTGGGCCGCACGCCGGCCGCGCCGATGTCCGCACGCGGGTACGAGCCCAGGAAGCGCACCTGGAGGCAGATCCGCCGCAGCCCCATCAGCGCCTCGGCCATGCGCCGGTCGTTGATGTGGCCCTCGGCGTCGACGCAGAAGCAGTAGTTGCCGATGCCGGCCCCCGTCGGGCGGGACTGCAGCAGCATCAGGTTGATGCCCCGGGTGGCGAACTCGCCGAGCAGGTCACGCAGCCCGCCCGGGTGGTCGTCGCGCTGCCACAGCACCACGGAGGTCTTGTCCGCGCCGGTCGGGGCGGCGGGCCGGGCGGGACGGCCGACCAGGACGAACCGCGTCTGCGCGTTCTCCGCGTCGTGGATTTCCGTCTCCAGGGCCTCCAGGCCGTACCGCGCGGCCGCGAACTCCCCGGCGAACGCGGCGTCGTAGCGGCCCTCCTGCACCAGGCGGGCGCCGTCCGCGTTGGAGGCGGCCGACTCCCACACGGCGTCCGGGAGATTGGCCTTCAGCCAGTTGCGCACCTGCGGCTGGGCGGCCGGGTGGGCGGTGACCGTCTTGATGTCCGACAGTTTGGTGCCGGGCCGCACCAGCAGCGCGAAGGTGATCGACAGCAGCACCTCGCGGTAGATCATCAGCGGCTCGCCCGCGACCAGCTCGTCGAGGGTGGTGGTGATGCCGCCCTCGACCGAATTCTCGATCGGCACGAACGCCGCCTCGGCCTCACCGGCGCGGACCGCGTCCAGGGCCGACTGCACGGACACGTAGGGGATCAGCTCCCGGGTGGCCGTCTCGGGAAGCGTGCGCAGGGCGACTTCGGTGAAGGTGCCTTCGGGACCGAGATACGCGTAACTCGCTGGCATGTCCTCACCCTAATGGCCTTCAGGAGCCTCGGCCCATGTGTCTCACGGGCGCCCCTCCCGCGGGTGAATCGGGGTGACTCCCAGGGCCTCTCCTTGGGCCTCTCTTTCGAAAGAAGGGCGCTGGGTGTGCTGTCCCGGGACAGCACACCTAGCCCTCCAGCAACCGCTGCCCCACGTACTCCCCCGCGGCCGCCCCGCCCGGCACCGCGAACAGGCCGCTCGCCTCGTGCCGGAGGAACCGTGACAGCGCGTCCCCGCGGTCGAGCTTGCGCTGCACCGGGACGAAGCCGCGCAGCGGGTCGGCCTGCCAGCAGACGAAGAGCAGCCCCGCGTCGGGGACGCCGTCCGCGTCGAAGCCGTCGTGGTAGGAGAACGGCCGGCGGAGCATCGCCGCGCCCCCGTTCTGATCGGGGCGGGTGATCCGGGCGTGCGCGTCGACGGGCACGACCAGGTCGCCCTTCGCGTCCGTCTTCTCCAGGTCCATCGGGGTCGTCTCGGTGCCCCCGCTCAGCGGCCCCCCGTCGGACTTCCGGCGCCCGATGACCTGCTCCTGGGCGGTGCGGGAGAGCTTCTCCCAGTCGTCGAGGAGCATCCGGATACGGCGGACGACGGCGTAGGAGCCGCCCGCCATCCAGTCCGGCTCGCCGCCCTCGGGGACGAAGACGCGCCGGTCGAAGTCGGCGTCGGCCGGTTTGGGGTTGCGGGTGCCGTCGATCTGGCCCATCAGGTTGCGGGCCGTCATCGGGTGCGCGGTGGCGCCCGGGGAGCGGTTGAAGCCGTTCATCTGCCAGCGGAGACGAGCGGCGCCGCCCGCGTCCTTCTGGATCGCGCGCAGGGCGTGGAAGGCGACCAGGGCGTCGTCGGCGCCGATCTGCACCCACAGGTCGCCGTTGCTGCGGGCCTTGTCGAGCCGGTCGGCGGAGAAGTCGGGCAGCGGGTCCAGGGCGGCCGGCCGCCGCTTCCGCAGGCCCGTCCGGTCGAAGAAGCCGTGGCCGAAGCCGAACGTGATCGTCAGCGACGACGGGCCCGCGTCCCGGGCGACGTCGGTGTCGTCGGACGCGGCCGCCTCGCCCGCCATGAGCCGTTCGGCCGTCGCCGACCAGCGGCGCAGCAGGGCGGCCGCCTCCTTGCGGCCCGCCCCCGGCGCCAGGTCGAAGGCGGCGAGGTGACCGCGGGCCTGGAGGGCGTCGGTGATGCCGGGCTGATGTTTCCCGTGAAACATCGCCCGGCCGGAGCCGAGCGAGGTGAGCGGAACGGCAGCGGACGGCGCGGCCGCGTACCCCACGGCCCCGCCCGCCGCCCCGAGCACCAGCCCGGTGGCCCCGGCGGTGCCGAGCAGCCGACGGCGGGAGAGGCCCGCTCCGGCAGGGACGTGCCCACGCGTGCCGGCCGCGGTCGAGGCGTCCCGGGAGGGCGCGGTGGGGGAGTCCTGGGAGGTGGCCTCCGGGGTGGACTGGTCAGCCATGGTGGGGTTCAGCCGATCTGCGCGTTCTTGGTGACGGTCGCCTGGTCGATGTCGGAGGTCCGCACGGTCACGGCGATCTTCCAGTCGCCGGCCATGGGGATCTGCACGCCGCTCGCCGCCCAGTGTCCGGTGGTGATGTGGTCGGGGGCCACGGGGAGCGGCCCGAGCCTCTTCGCGGTCAGGGTGAGGGCGACCTTCACCTCGGGGACGTCGAACGCCCGGCCGTCCGGGCGCTGCACATAGACGTGCATCTCGTTGCCGCCCACGCGCGCGGGGTCGAGGTCGAGCCGTACGACGCCCTTGCCGTCCAGGCCGCCGGTGTCGAACGGCATGTCCAGGGTCACGGCTCCCGCGGAGGACGACGCCGAGGAGGACCCCGAGGACGAGGATGCGGCCTTGGCCGCCTCCTCGGTACGGCCCGGCTCGGTCTGGGTGAGCACGGTGGTCACGCCGAGCAGGACGACGGCCACCGCCGCCTCCGCGAGCACCGAGCGGCGCAGTCCGAACCGGTTCGGGTCGGCGTCCCGCAGCCGCTTGCGCTTCGCGGTGTCCACGGCGGCCCGCTGACGCGCGAGCTGCGCGGCCCGCTGGGGGTCGCCGTCGGTGCGCACCTCCGCACCGGCCGGCGCGTCGGCCCGCGCATCGTCCTGCGGGGAGTCGCCGTCCGCCACAGCCCGGGTGTCCGCCGCAGCCCCCGCGTCCGCCCTCGTCGCCGCCGCCTGCCGGGCTCCCGCGGGCTCCTTCTCCTGCTCGTCCCCCTCCTCCTGCTCGTTCTCCCCCGCGCGAGGCGCCGCCGCCGCGGAGGCGGTCACCGTCCCCGCCAGGCGACCCGTCCACCGCCGTGAGGTCCACGCGATGCCGACGAGCAGCACCACGAGGCAGATCTTGGCGAGCAGCAGCTGTCCGTAGCGGGTGCCGGTGAGGGCCGGCCAGGAGCCGACCTGGCGCCAGGACTGGTAGGTCCCGGTCGCGATCAGCGCCAGCACCGAGGCGAAGGCGACCCGGGAGAAGCGGCGTACCGCTGAGGCGGGGAGCGGAGTGTCCGTGGGGGTCCGGTACAGGGCGACGAGGAGCGCGACGAGTCCGCCGAGCCAGGCGGCGACGGCCAGCAGGTGGACGACGTCGACGGGCATGGCGATTCCCGGCTGGAGGCCGGTCGAGGCGTGCTCGGCCATCGCCCAGCTCGCCGCGAGCCCGGCCGCGACGACACCGCCGCCGATGGCGAGCCCGAAGCTCAGGTCGCGCTTCTCGTCGTCCTCCCGCTTGTCGTACGCCCCGAACAGCACCGCGATGAACAGCGCGGCGGCGGCGAGCAGCAGCAGCCGGGAGACGAGGGCCGCGCCCGTCTTGGTCTGGAGCACCTGCCCGAGGAGGTCCAGGTCCAGGACGTCCCCGGCCCTCCCGGTGATGGTGTAGGCGCCGCGCAGGAGCAGCAGCGCCAGGGTGGCCGCGGTGAGCGCGAGCCAGCCGGAGACCACGAGCCGCTGCACCGCGCGCACCCCCGACCCGCGCTGCCAGCAGGCCAGCACGAAGGCGGCGCCGCCCACCAGGACGACGAAGCCGGCGTACGACACGTACCGCCCGATCCCGTAGAGCACGCCGACCGGGCCGCCGCCGACGTTCTGCCCGTCGACGGCCACGGACGTGCTGGAGGGGGCGCCGACGGAGAAGGTGTACGCCCCGCCGACGGGGTGGCTGTCGTCCGAGACCACCTGGTAGGCGACGGTGTAGGTGCCGTCGGACAGCCCGCCGCGCAGCCGCACGGCGTACGTCGTCCCGCTCACCTCGATCGGGCTGCCGGTGTCGACACGTTTGCCGCGGGGGTCGAGCACGCGCAGCGAGCCGTCGTTCAGGGCGACCTTCTCGGAGAAGGTCAGCGACACCTGGGTGGGCGCCTTGCCGACCACCACCCCCTGCTGGGGGTCGCTGCCGGTCAGCGCGGCGTGCGCCGAGGCCGGCGCGGCGCCCGCGAGCAGCGCGCCGGCGACGGCCAGGAGCAGCAGCACCACGGTCCGGACGCGGGGGGCGATGGTCGGCGTCACGGTGATCCCTTCCTCAGTGTCCGGTCGTGGGGGTGTACGTGGCGGGCTTCACCGGTATCTCAACCGTGACGGTGCCGGACTCGGCGAAGTGCAGCCGCACGGGGACCTTCTGGCCCTGCCGCGGCCGGCGCTTCAGGTCCTCGAACATCAGATGGTTGCCGCCGCTTCGGAACACGAGCCGGCCGTGGGCGGGGACGGCGAGGTGGCCGGCCTCCTCCATCGACCCTCCGGCGGTGCGGTGCACGGTGACGCTGCCCGCGATGTCACTGGTGACGGAGGTGAGTTCGTCCCGTGTGCCGCCCTTGTTGACGACCGTGAGGAAACCGGCCGCCATGGTGTCCGAGACCGGCTGGGGCATGTAGGCGGCGGCGACCGAGAGTTCGGCCTTCCCGCCGCCGGAGTCCGGGCCGCCGCAGCCCGCCAGCACGGCGCAGCCCGCGGTCACGGCCATGGCCAGGGAAACGGCTCCGGCCGCCGGGTGCGGACGCCTCACGGGTTCTCCCCCTTGACGATCTTGGGGAGGTCCTTGGTGTAGTCGTCGACGGTGGCGTCCTCGCCGTAGAGGAGGTACCCGCCGTCGGTCTTCGGGGAGAAGGCGACGACCTGGGTGCCGTGGACGGAGGCGAGCTTGCCGTTCTTGTCCTTGTGGGTCGGCTCGATGGAGATGCCGAGGGTGCGGGCGCCGGCCTGGATGGTGGCGAAGTCGCCGGTCAGGCCGACGAACTGCGGGTCCGTGTTCTTGAGCCACTTGCCGAGCTCCGCGGGGGTGTCGCGCGCCGGGTCGGTGGTGACGAACACCACGCGCAGCTTGTCCTGTTCGGCCTTGGGCAGCGCCTTCTTGGCGACCGCGATGTTGTTCATCGTCAGCGGGCAGACGTCGGGGCAGTGGGTGTAGCCGAAGTAGATCAGCGTCGGCCGGCCCGCGGTCTCCTTGCGGAGGTCGTACTTCCTGCCGTGGGTGTCGGTGAGCACCAGATCCGGCTTCTCGAACGGCTTGTCGAGGACGGTCGCGGCCTTCTGCGAGGTGTCCTCGGAGACGACCGAGACGGGGCTCTGGCCGGTGTCGCCGCTGCCGCAGGCGGAGAGGGTCATCGTGGCGGCGGCGAGCAGCGCGGCCGCGGCGAACGTCTTCTTGCGCATAGAAAAATGTCCCAGATGTGAGAACTCCGGCGCGCACCGGGGTCGTGAGCGAGGGGCGTACGATCCCGGCGCGCGTCGCGGACGAGCGGATCAGGCGGTGGTGCGCCTGCGGCCGGCGAGCACGCCGTAGGCGACTCCGGCCGCGCCGACGACGATCCCGGCGATGCCGAGGACGCGGGCCGTGGTGTCGCTGCCGCCCTTCGGGGCGGAGGTGTCGGCGGAGGCGTTCTCGGCGGGCGCCTTGGCGTCGTCGGAGGCGCCCTCGGCGGCCGTGCCGTGGTGGTCGCCGGTCGCGGCGGCCAGCTCCAGCACCGGCGCCGGGTTGTCCGGTTCGGCCTGGCCCTCCTGGGGCACCTCGATCCAGCGCACGACCTGCTTGTCGGAGTACGTCTGGAGCGCCTTGAAGACGAGCCGGTCGGTGTCCTCGGGCAGGGCGCCGAGGGAGACTGGGAACTTCTGGAAGAAGCCCGGCTCGATGCCCTTGCCGTCGGCGGTCCAGGTGACCTTGGTGACGGCCTCGGAGATCTTCTCGCCGTGCAGGTCCAGCGGCTTGGCGAGCTTGGACTTGGTGACCTTGACGGTCCAGCCGTCCATCGGCTGCGGCATCACCGAGGCCAGCGGGTGGTCGGCCGGGAAGTTGACCTCGAGCCGGGTGGTGGAGGCGTCGTCGCGCTCGTTGGGGACCTTGAAGTCGACGACGGTGTAACCGCCCTTGGCGGGCGTGGTCTCCGGCTGCACGCCGACGTGCGCGAACGCGGGCGTGGCCAGGGCGGTCAGGGCGAGCACGGCCGCCCCGGCGACGGCGGCGGCAGTGGTGGGACGAGAGGCCTTCATGGCAGGAAGCACTCCACTTCGAGTGAGTTCGTCGGGTTCCGTTGGTCAGGAGGAACGCGCGTGTGGTCAGGAGGGACGCGCGTGCGCAGGGGTGGCCGGCGGTGCGGCTCCCGGGAAGCGGGCACGCGTGCGTGCCGCACGACGGCGGCCGCTGTCCTCCGGCGGAACTCCGCTCGGTGGAGACTGGTCGCGTCGCGTCAGGCGGCGAGGGTGAGGAAGGGGGCGGGGGGCGGGCCGCGCCGGACCACCGAGTGCTGGAGTGCGGTGGTGGTGGGCGCCGGGGGCACCGGGTGGGTGGTGCGGCGGCAGCGCGGGCCCGCCTCGGGCGCGGTGGGCAGCCCGGCGCGCAGGGCCCGCGCCAGGGCGAGCGCCGCCCGCAGGGACCGTACCGACGCCGTGTCGGCGACCTCGTGCGCCGACAGCCGGATGAGCCGCAGCAGGGCCAGGTCGCCGCGGCGCAGCAGCCAGCCCGCGGCGAGCGCGGCGAGGACGTGGCCCAGCAGCATGGGCAGCGACGGCAGCAGCGAGACCGCCGGGTCGGCGGTGGGCGCGGCGGGCAGGGCGTGTGCCGGGTGGTGCGGGGCGGCCGGGGCCGCGCCGGTGTAGACCCGCGCGTCGACGAGGATCCGGTAGGCCTGGGTGGGGCTGATCGCGGCAGCGGTGGTCCCGCAGACGAGCCGGGCGGCCCGCTCCACGAGGGTGGAGTCGGACATCGCGGGCATGGAGCCCATCGATCCCATGGACGTCATCGGGCCCATCGAGCCCATGGATCCCGGCGCCGCACCGCCGGACGCCGTTGCTCCCGCGCCGTGCTGGGCCAGCCCGAACAGGGTGTGCAGCACGGTCTGGCCGACCGCGAGGAGCGCCGCGATCCCCGGCAGCGAGCGCGCGCGTCCGGCCAGCGGCGCCACGACGGCGAGCACCCCCAGGAACCCGGCGCCCAGGGTCCACAGCGGGACCGTGGCGCACGAGGCCAGCGTGTGACCGGCCGCGGCCAGCACGACGCAGACCGCGGCGAACATCGCGGCCCGCAGGATCCGGAGATCGCCTCCGGCGTGCGCCGTGCGCGGGTGGGGGGCAGTCATGGCGGCCCCATCATCCCATCGGGCCTCCGCGTTCCGTACGGCAGGTCCGCAAGATGACGTACGGCCGGAAGGTCACGGTCTGCCACCAAGGGCCCGCACATACACCGATTCCCTTCCGGCCGCATCCGCCGATCGGGCGGCGATACGCCGGAAACGTGCTTACGGCGGTCAACCCGGGGCAATACGTAACGGTATGTCGAGCCGCAGCCGGGAGGCTGGAGCATGAGCATCTGGTGGTCCATCCATCTGCGTCGTGATGCTGCGAGCGTTCCGCTCGCCCGGCGGCTTCTGCTCGGCACGATGGAGACGGCGGGCGTCGACCCCGACATCTCCTACGACCTGTCCGTCGCCCTGAGCGAGGCCTGCGCGAACGCCGTCGAGCACGGCGGCGACAGCGACTCCTCGGAGGCCTACCGCGTCACCGCCTACCTCGACGGCGAGAAGTGCCGTATCGAGGTGGCCGACTCGGGTCCCGGCTTCCGGCCGCCCAGCCGCCCCGTCCCGGCCCGGGTCGCCTCCGTCGAGGACGAGCACGGACGGGGCCTGTGCCTCATCCAGGCGCTCGCCGACCACGTCCACATCGGCGGCAAGCCCGGACTGGGCGGGACGGTGGTGTCCTTCGACAAGCTCCTCAAGTGGCGCGAGGACGCGCCGCTCATCGCGGTCTGACGCACCCACTTCCCTTGGCCGCTGGCCGCCCGGCTCCCTTGGCCGCCCGGCGCCACCGCCGCACCCGGCCGTCCGACGCGCTCTCACTCTCGGGCGCCCGAGGCCCGCGCCGCTCCCGGCCGTCCGACGCACGACCGGCCGCAGGCCGTACGACGGCCTCCGCCGATCAGCCGAGGACCCGCACCGGTTCGCCCGCGAGGTGGGCCAGGACGTCCTCCACCGCCTGCCCGTAGTAGCGGGCGTAGTTGGCGCGGGATACATAGCCCAGGTGCGGGGTGGCCAGCAGGCGCGGGGCGGTGCGCATCGGATGACCCGCGGGCAGCGGCTCGGTGTCGAAGACGTCGACGCCGGCGCCCGCGATACGGCCCTCGCGCAAGGCGGCGAGCAGGGCGTCCTGGTCGACGATCGCGGCCCGCGAGGTGTTGATCAGGTAGGCGGTCGGCTTGAGCAGGGCGAGTTCGGCGGCGCCCAGCAGACCGCGGGTCCGCTCGCTCAGCGCGAGGTGGACGGAGACGAAGTCGCTCCCGGCGAGCAGCTCCTCCTTGGAGGAGGCCCGCCGTACGCCGACCTCGGCCGCGCGCTCCGCGGTCAGGTTCCGGCTCCAGGCGCTGACCTCCATGCCGAAGGCGAGACCGACCCGCGCCACCCGGCCGCCGATCCTGCCCAGCCCGAGCAGGCCGAGCCGCCGGCCCTCCAGGTCGGCCCCGACGGTGGACTGCCAGGGGCCGCCCGCGCGCAGGGAGTTGCCCTCCTCGACGATGCCCCGGGCGAGGGCGAGCAGCAGGGCCCAGGTGAGTTCGGCCGGCGGGGCCGAGGAGCTCTCGGTGCCGCACACCGTCACCCCGGCCGCCCGGGCGGCGGCGAGGTCGATCACCGAGTTGCGCATTCCGGAGGCGACCAGCAGCCTCAGCCGGGGCAGCCGGCCCAGCAGTGAGGCGGGGAAGGGCACCCGCTCGCGCAGGGTCACCACGATGTCGAAGTCCGCCAGGGCCGCGGCGAGTTCGTCCTCGGACGCGAAGTGGCCGGTGAAGGGGACGACCTCCACCCGGCCGTCGAGCGGCGACCAGTCGGCGACGGTGGTCGCCACGTTCTGGTAGTCGTCGAGTACGGCACACCGCAGTCGCATGTCAGTTCCCCTCCAGGACCTTCGCCAGTACCTCCAGCGCCTCCGGATACACCCTCTCGCGGGGCGTCCCGTAGCCGACGACCAGTCCCTGCGGCCGGTTCCCGCCCGGGGTGTGCCAGTGGTCGCCGAGCCGGCCGAGCGCGAGGCCCTCGGCCTCCGCCCGGGCCAGCACCTCGGCCTCCTCGGCGACGTCCACCAGGGCGTGCAGGCCGGCCGCGATCCCGCGCACCCGCCGGCGGCCGCCCAGCCGGGCCACGAGCTGGTCCCGGCGCCGCCGGTAGCGCAGCCTGCACGCGCGCACGTGCCGGTCGTACGCGTGGCTGTCGATGAGCTCGGCGAGCGCCAACTGGCCGATGGTCTCGGTGTGGTGGTCGCTGTGCAGCTTGGCGTCGGCCACCACGTCGACCAGGTGCGGCGGCAGCACCATCCAGCCCAGCCGCAGGGCGGGCCCGAGGGTCTTGGAGGCGGTGCCCAGGTAGGCGACCAGGCCCGGCGCCATGCCCTGGAGCGCGCCGACGGGCTGACGGTCGTAGCGGAACTCCCCGTCGTAGTCGTCCTCGACGATCAGCCCGCCCCGCGCGCGTGCCCAGTCGGTGAGCGCCCGGCGCCGCTCGGGGTGCAGGGTCACGCCCGTCGGGTACTGGTGGGCGGGCGTGACGACCACCGCGTCCTCCTCGCCCAGCTCCTGCGCGCGGGTCCCACGTTCGTCCACGCGCACCGGCACCACACCGCCGCCGTTGCGGCGCACCACCTCACGGTGGAAGGGCAGCCCGGGATCCTCCATGGCGACCTCGCCGCCCTCCAGCACACGCGTCAGCAGCGCCAGACCCTGCACATATCCGGAGGTGATCACGATGCGCTCCGGCGGCGCGATCACCCCGCGCGCCCGTCCCAGGTAGCCCGACAGCGCCGTGCGCAGCTCGACCCGGCCGCGCGGGTCGCCGTAGTCGTACGCCAGTGAGGGCGCCGTCGCGATGGCGCGGCGCAGCGCCCGCAGCCAGGCCGCCGCCGGGAACGCCCCGACGTCCGGGCTGCCCGGCCGCAGGTCCAGCCGGGGCGCACGCGCGCGGGCCGCCCCGCCCGGCTCCTCCGCGTCGACGCTCGGCAGCGCGGCGACCCGGGTGCCCGAGCCCTGCCGCGCCGTCAGATAGCCCTCGGCGACGAGCTGGTCGTACGCGGCCTTCGCGGTGCCGCGCGAGACGCCGAGCTCGGTCGCGAGCCGCCGGGTGGCGGGCAGCCGCGTCCCGGGCGTCAGCCGCCCGTCCCGTACGGCGTCCCGCAGCGCCCGCTCCAGTCCCGCCCGCCTGCCCGCCGCCGCGTCCGGCTCCAGATGCAGGTCCACCCCGACACCGGACCAGAAGTCGTCCACGATCCCCCCACGTGAAGAACGCGCCCCGGAAGGAGCGCGGAAAGGTGCGTACGCGGCCCGGCCGCGCGCACGCGGACGGCCGTCCGGCCGCCCGCAGACGAGTGGCCGGGCACCTCCCCGGTGCCCGGCCACCGCCGTGACATCAGCCCTTCAGCGAAGCCATCCAGGCCTCGACCTCGTCCGACCGGCGAGGCAGCCCGGCGGACAGGTTCCGGTTGCCGTCCTCCGTGACCAGGATGTCGTCCTCGATGCGCACGCCGATGCCGCGGTACTCCTCCGGCACGGTCAGGTCGTCCGCCTGGAAGTACAGGCCCGGCTCGACGGTGAGGACCATGCCCGGCTCCAGCGTGCCGTCCACGTACGTCTCGGTCCGCGCGGCCGCGCAGTCGTGGACGTCCATGCCGAGCATGTGGCCGGTGCCGTGCAGCGTCCAGCGGCGCTGCAGGCCGAGCTCCAGGACCCGCTCGACCGGGCCCTCGACCAGGCCCCACTCGACGAGCCGCTCGGCGAGCACGTGCTGCGCGGCGTCGTGGAAGTCGCGGTACTTGGCACCCGGCCGGACGGCCTCGATCCCGGCCTCCTGGGCCTCGTACACGGCGTCGTAGATCTTCTTCTGGATCTCGCTGTAGGTGCCGTTGACCGGCAGCGTGCGCGTGACGTCGGCGGTGTAGAGCGAGTGGGTCTCCACGCCCGCGTCCAGCAGGAGCAGGTCGCCGGAGCGGACCGGGCCGTCGTTGCGCACCCAGTGCAGGGTGCAGGCGTGCGGGCCGGCGGCGGCGATGGTGCCGTAGCCGACGTCGTTGCCCTCCACGCGCGCGCGGAGGAAGAAGGTGCCCTCGACGTAGCGCTCGGACGTGGCCTCGGCCTTGTCGAGGACCTTCACCACGTCCTCGAAGCCGCGCACGGTGGAGTCGACGGCCTTCTGCAGCTCGCCGACCTCGAAGTCGTCCTTGACCAGCCGCATCTCGGAGAGGAAGACGCGCAGTTCCTCGTCGCGCTCGGCGGTGACCTTGTCGGTCAGCGCCTCCTCGACGCCGGCGTCGTGACCGCGCACCACGCGGACCGGGCCGGTGGCCTCGCGCAGGCTGTCCGCCAGCTCGCGCACGTCGGCGGCGGGGATCCCGTACAGCCGCTCGGCCTCGGTCAGGGAGTGGCGGCGGCCGACCCACAGCTCGCCCTGGCCGGAGAGCCAGAACTCGCCGTTCTCACGGTCCGAGCGCGGCAGCAGGTAGATCGTCGCGCGGTGGCCGGTCGCGGTCGGCTCCAGCACGAGGACGCCGTCCTCGGTCTGGTTGCCGGTGAGGTACGTGTACTCGACCGACGACCGGAAGGGGTACTCGGTGTCGTTCGACCGGGTCCTGAGGTTGCCCGCGGGGACCACCAGGCGCTCGCCGGGGAAGCGCGCGGAGAGCGCGGCGCGGCGGCGGGCGGTGTGCCCGGCCTGCTCGACGGGCTCCAGGCCGCGCAGCTCGGTGTCGGCCCAGCCGCCCCTCATGTTCTCGGCGAGCTCGTCGGACACGCCCGGGTACAGGCCGTTCTTACGCTGCTTGATCGGCTCCTCCGACTCTGTCTCCGGGGTCTCCGTAGTGAGCTCGTCGGCCACGGTCTTCCTCCTCGATACGGCACTGGACCGCCTCCCATCGTACGGTCGGGCGGCGGGAGTCCCGGGCCGGGAAGGACCGGTCACGGAGCGCGGCGGCGCGCACACGCCCGGGCGGCGTCCGCCCCGGTCGTCGGCGCCGTCACTCGAAGCGCGCCGCCAGCAGGGCCACGTCCTCCGCGCCGTTCGTGACGTCCAGGCCCTCCGGCAGGACCGTCCGCAGGACGTGGTCGGCGACGGCCGCCGGGTCCTCGCGCAGCGTCCGCGGAACGCTCGCGGCGGCCGTGTGCAGCCGGGCGAAGGCGCGGTCCACCGGCTCGCCCGTGCGGTGCAGCAGCCCGTCGGTGTAGAGCAGCACCGTTTCGCCCGGCTCCACCTCGAACTCCAGGCTCGGCGCCTCCCAGCAGGCGAGCATCCCGAGCGGCGCGGACACCGACGTCTCCACGAACTCGGTGCGCCGCTCGCCGACCAGCAGCGGCGGGCTGTGCCCGGCCCCGGCCAGGGTGATCTTGCCCAGGGAGGGCTCGCAGTAGGCGAACAGGGCGGTGGCGGAGCGGGCGGGCTCGGTCAGCCGCAGCAGCAGTTCGAGGTCGGAGAGGACGGCGACGGGATCCTCGCCCTCCATCACCGCGTACGCCCGCAGCGACGCGCGCAGCCGGCCCATCGCGGCGACCGCGCCGGGGCCCGCCCCGGTGACCGAGCCGACCGCGAGACCGAGCGCGCCCTCGGGCAGCGGCAGCGCGTCGTACCAGTCTCCGCCGCCGCGCGGGCCGGTGCGGTGCAGGGCCGCGAGCTGGACGCCGGGGACCCGGGGCAGCCGGGAGGGCAGCAGTTCCTCGGACATCGTCCGCAGGCACGCGCGGGCGCGCTCCACCTCCAGCAGCCGGGCCAGGTGCTCGGCCGCGTAGCGCACGTACAGCCCGGCGAGATGGCGGCGGCGGTCGGACGGCTCGGCGGGTTCGTCGTAGAACCACACGGCCGCGCCGAGGCGGCCGGCGGCCTCGGCGGACAGGGACAGCGCGTAGCTGGCGGCGTAGCCGAGGCGGGTGGCCACCTCGCGGTGGCGGGGGTCGAGGCCGTCCTCGGCGAACAGGTCGGCGTGCACGATCTCGCCGGCGCCGCCCGGCGGGACGACCCCGGTGCCGAGGAGCGCCCCGTACGGCAGCGCGCGGCGCGGCACGGTCTCGATGTGCCCGAGGTCCGCGCGGGCCAGGCCCAGGCCGACCGTGGTGCGGGGGCCGAGTCCGTCGCCCGGTTCGAGGACGACGAGGCCGCGCCGGGCCCCCACCAGGGCGGCACCGGCGCGCAGCAGTTCCCCCAGGGCGGCGTCGAGCCCGTACGTCCGGGCCAGCCGCTCGGTGAGTTCGTGCAGGGTCGTCAGATCGGACACCCAGCCGGCGAGCCGGTCCTGGAGCAGGGCCCCCGGCGGGTACGGGGCGGGGACGGGGTCCGGGCTGTTCGGGGAGGCGGCCGCGGGGGCACCCGGAGCGGCGGACACGGAGGCGACAGTGTGTGCGGGGGTCGGAACCGCTGAATCGATTCCAGCCACTTTCGGAGGGTGAGGGGCGTTCATGGCGTCCGGCTTTCCGACCGGTGCGGATTGCTCAAAAGCATCGCAAAACCCCCATGTCATTCTGCGCCGCCGGCAGTGTCTCCACATGTACACGCACTCGTAAGGGGATGTCCAGCATTGTCCTGCCGGGATTCCTGGTGTCAGAGGGACTCCAGGGGTTCTCGGGCGGACCCCTTGCGAAATGACGAAGTTGGCTTAAAACTGCCTCGGGTAACGGCCTATTGCGGTCGACTGGGTTTGCTCCACGGAGCGTCACAGCGGTCGTGATGGGTACGTACTCGGTGAAGGCCAGGGGTGGTTGGGAACCGCCCGGAACCTGGCGACGGACCCGGGCGTCTTAGCCACCGACGACCGTGCCCCATCCTCCGCGGTGGAGGCGGAGAGCAAAACGCGCAACGGCAAAACGCCACGCTCCGCCACCCCACGCCACGCCCATACTTTTGCCGGACGCAGGTAGACGCAGTAGGGACGGGGCCGCCGCGGACGCAGCCCACGCTCGACCCACAGGGGTTCCCCGTGCCTGACGGCAGGGGTGTGATGCGCCACCAGGTACGCACAGCGAAGTGATCGACACATGGCGTGATGTGACCCACGGTGTTGCCAGCGGTGCAACGGTGTTGCCAGCGGTGCAACGGAAAGGACGAGCGCTCATGCGCGAGATCCCCGGAAGGCGACGCAGGCTTCTGTCCCGGCGCGGCGACGGGAGGCCTGAGCAGATCAGCGCGGCCCTGACCTACGCGACACGGTGGCGGTGGCCCGTACTCCCGGGCGTGGCACCGGATCCGCAGGGCCGCGGCCGCTGCGGCTGCCCGGACCCGGAGTGCACGGTGCCCGGCGCGCATCCCTTCGACCCGGGACTCCTGGCCGCCACCACCGACGCCCGCATGGTGCGCTGGTGGTGGGCCAACCGGCCCACCGCGCCGATCGTCCTGGCCACCGGCGGACCGGCCCCGTGCGCCGTCAGCCTGCCGGCCCTCCCGGCGGCCCGCGCCCTCGAGGCACTCGACCGCGTCGGCATGCGCCTCGGCCCGGTCGTCGCCTCGCCCACCCGCTGGGCGCTGCTGGTGAAGCCGTACTCCATGGAGCAGTTGGGCGAACTGCTCTACGCCAAGGACTTCGTGCCCGGCTCCCTCCGATTCCACGGGGAGGGCGGCTACCTCGCCCTGCCCCCCTCCGAGACCGGCACCGGACCGATCCGCTGGGAGCGTGCCCCGCTGCCCGGTTCCGCCTCGCCCTGGGTGCCCGACGTGGAGGCCGTCGTGGACGCCGCGGTGGACGCCCTCACCCGTACGGGTGTGAGCGCCCCCGAGTTGTAGGGGCGCCGGGCGCGCCGGAGGGGCCGGCGGCCCACGGTGGCTATCTTCCGTTCATGAACCTCCGTCTGCTCGCCCTTCTGGGCGTCGTGACGGGCGCCGTCGTGCTGCCGTTCGCCGTGGCGTCCGCGGGTCCCGTGGACAGCGGGGGCCGCGCCGTCGCCCCGTCCGCCCCGCGTTCGCTGTCGCACGGTGACGACAAGATGCCGCGAGGCGACCACCGCATGCCCTCCGGCGACGACGGGGCGCCCTCGAAGGCGCCCGCCGCGTCCCCGCTGCTGCTCGGACTCGGCCTGGCCACCGCCGCCCGCTGCGGCCCCGAGGTCACGTCTCCCGAGGGCGTCGAGGCGCAGACCTGTGTGCTGACCCAGGGCGAGGACACCTGGGCGCGCGCCTACTACCGCAACGCGACCGGCAAGGCCCTGGACGCGGCCCTGAGCCTGCTGGCGCCCGGTGACCGCACGGTGCAGACGCACTGCGCGCTGGACGGGAGCGACGAGCCGGGGACGTGCGAGACACCCCGGGAGCACACCCGGGGGACGCCGGCGGCGTACTCGGCCGTCGCCGAGTTCGCGGCGCCCGGCGGGCGCGGGCCGATGCTGCTGCGTTCCGGTAGCAACTCGTCGGCGGACACGGGCGGTTGACGCGCCCGATGCGCACGGTGAGCACCGATGCGCATGGAAAGACCCGGTTGCTGGCGACGGGGGATGCACCAGCAACCGGGCTAGTGGAACGGTAACAAGAGATCGGCGGTTCGCAAATTCGATCTCGGCTTTCCAGTCATCGCGTGTGCCGCCATTCCGGACACCGACTCCCTTTTGCGGAGCGCGAGTTGTGACTGGTGTCACGTACGGCGGGCGGCTGCTTCGGCTGACCGGTCGGTCAGCCGAAGCAGCCGTTCAGGAGCCGGGGGCCAGGGTCCGCGGCTCCTGAACCGGAAAGCGGTGTCCGTGGGCCGGAGAGCGGCGTCCGTGAACCGGAAGCCGACGGTCAGCTGAGCGTCACCTGACGGTTGGTCAGGCCGCCTCGCGCCCGGCGCTCCTCCGCGGTCAGCGGCGCGTCCGTGTCCAGGGCGGCGGCCAGCCGCTCGGCGAACTCGGCGGCCGGCTTCTCCACATCCTCCGCGCCGACCCCGCTCGGCAGGTCCCACACCGGCACCGTCAGACCGTGCGCGCGGAACGAGCCCACGAGGCGGGTGCCCTCGCCCAGGCTCGAACGGCCCGCCGCGTGCAGGCGCGCCAGGGCGTCCAGCAGCTGCTCCTCCGGGTGCGGCATGACCCAGCGCAGGTGGTTCTTCTCCGGCGTCTCGCACCAGTAGGCGGCGTCCACGCCCTGCAGGCGCACCGTCGGGATGGCGGCGGCGTTGGCCCGCTCCAGGGAGGCGGTGACCTCCGGCGTCGCGTGCTCCGCGTCCGGCACCCAGAACTCGAAGCCCTCGTGCACATCCGGCTCGAAGGGGGCCTTCGGGTCCAGCAGGTCCTGCAGCCGCGGCCCGTCGGCCGGGGCGCGGCGCCCCTGCACCGGCGTGCCCGGCTCGGCCTCCAGGGCGCGCTGGAGCGTGTCGGCGAGGTCGCGGCTGATGTCGCCGGACGCCGTGTCGTTCTGCAGGCCGAGCAGGACCGAGCCGTCGTCGCGGCGCAGCGCGGGCCAGGCCATCGGCAGGACCGTGGCCAGCGTGACGGACGGGACGCCCTCGGGCAGGTCCTCCCGGAGCGTCAGCCGGACCGTGGCGGCGGGAACGAGCTCGCGCAGCGCCACCCAGTCGCACTCGCCTGGGAGACCCTCGAACGGCCGTCGCACCAGTTCGGTGGCCGCGTGCGCGGCGGCCCGGCCGTGGCAGGCCTTGTAACGGCGCCCGCTGCCGCAGGGGCAGGGCTCGCGGGCGCCGACGACCGGGATCTCTCCGTCCGTGAGCTGCGGGCGCTTGGCCTTCGTCTGGGGTCGCTTCTTGGCCATCTGGGTGTCTCCCGGTTACGGCTCGTCTCGTACGGCGGGAGCCTAGCCGTTCAGGCCATCAGCGACGGGATCCTGTGGACAACGCACCGGCGGTGGACAACTCGTCCGGCGGTGGGTGCGGGGGCGCGGCGGTGAACGGGGGCGGCCGGCGGCGCTCGGCGCGGGACGTCGCCTCGGCCCGGGACGCCGCCGCGCTTCCGGATGTCGCCTCGCCCCCGGGGCCCGTCTCGGCCCCGGAGGCCGCCCCGGTCCTGGAGGCCCCCCCGGTCCTGGAGGCCCCCCCGGTCCCGGGACGGCGCCTCAGTCCAGGTCGTCGAAGGCGTCCGCGAAGCGCAGCTCCGGTATCGCCGACACCGACGGGGCGGTGACGCGCGTAGCGAAGTCGTCGCGGCGGTGCCCGGCGTCGGGATCGTGCACGTCGTCTTGGACGACGACCCACACCGTGACCTCGCCGCGGACGTCGTCCCGCACCCCCCAGTCGTCGGCGAGGGCGGTGATGATGTTGAGCCCGCGGCCACCGTGCGCGGTTACCGAGGGGGTGGCCCGGGCCGGGCGGGTCGGTCCGCCGCCGTCCGTCACCTCGACGACCAGCCGGCCGCCGGTGTCCACGCGCCACGCGGCCCGGATGGCGCCGTCGCCGGTCAGGGCACCGCCCAGCGGTCTGCCGTGCTTGCAGGCGTTGCTGAGAAGTTCGGAAAGGATCAGTACGGCATCGTCGATGACCGGTTCCGCCACGCCACCGCCGCGCAACTGCTCACGCATCCGGTGTCTTGCTTCCCCCACGCCCGCAGGGCCATGGGGTACGGCCATGCTCGACGACGTGGGCACCTCCTGTGCCACCACCAACGCCACCCCCGAGACCTCCTTCGCCCCACGCCACGGTGTGGATGCCCCATTGGCCTGTACCGGAAACCGGCCAATCCTCGTCCGGTGACGCACTGGCAACAGTCGAACACGCTCCGAACGCGCCGGAGCACTCCCTGTCATGGTGTGGCTGGATTGCTGCGGTGTGGCCGATTCCGGAGGATGGTGCAGTGCGGCCCCCGGGTCAAGGGGTGGGGCCGATCAGCGGCCGAGCCGATGCAGAACCGCGCGCGGGCGGTTGGTGATGATGGCGTCGATGCCCAGGTCGAGGCAGAGGTCGACGTCCTCGGGGTCGTTCACGGTCCACACGTGCACCCGGTGCCCGGCCCGCTGCAGCCGCTCGATGTAGGCCGGGTACTTGCGCACGATCCGGATGGAGGGCCCCGCGATCCGGACCCCCGCCGGAAGCCGCCCGTCCCGGAGCCGCGGCGAGACGAACTGCATCAGGTAGACCGTCGGCAGCGTCGCCGAGGCCGCCTGCACCCGGTGCAGCGAGCGCGCCGAGAAGCTCATGACGCGCACCTGGGACTCCTCGGCGGAGGCCGGGGCGTCCAGGCCGAACCGTTTCAGTAGCAGCAGCAGCCGCTCCTCGACCTGCCCCGCCCAGCGTGTGGGGTGCTTGGTCTCGATGGCCAGCTCCACCCGGCGCCCGGAGTCGGCGACGAGCTCGAGCAGTCGCTCCAGGGTGAGCACCGCGGTCTCCTGGGGGTCCTCGGGGCGGACCTCCCAGTCCGGCTCCTCGTCCCGGCCGCGCCGGGAGGCACGCGCCGGCCAGGAGCCGAAGTCCAGCGCGGTCAGGTCGGCGAGTTCCAGGGCCGACACGGCTCCCCGTCCGTTGGACGTACGGTTGACGCGGCGGTCGTGGACACAGACCAGGTGGCCGTCCGCGGTGAGGCGTACGTCGCATTCAAGGGCGTCCGCGCCGTCCTCGATGGCCTTCTTGTAAGCGGCCAGCGTGTGCTCGGGGGCGTCCTCGGAGGCTCCGCGGTGGGCGACGACCTGAATGGGGTGCTGCTGCCGTGCGTGGGTCACGGCGTCATGGTGCCACCGCTCGGGGGTACGTGTGAGGGCGGGCGGGCGTCGACAATGTGTCTGTTTCGTGTGAGATGACCTATGTAAGGGATGGCCCCGGACCCACAGCCACCGCTTATGGTGCTCTGACGGCCCGTGGGAAAAGCTGAGGGCATACACAGGGCACATGCACATGCTGAAGCGCGCCGGCTCGTCGACAGGCGTGAACGAGTGTGACCGAGTGAGACCTGCACCAGCAGCCGTGGATCGAGGAGAAGAGCTGTGAGCACCGAGAACGAGGGCACCGCGGTACCCCCGGCCCCGTCCGCACCTCCCGTGCCGGTGGAATCTCCCGCTGCTTCCCCCGGGACGGCCGCCCCCCAGAGCGGCGCGACGCCCCCGCCGCCGAGCGCGCCTCCGCACGTTCCGGGCGCCCCGCGGCAGGACGCGGTGCACGGCGGCCCGCCGCCCGCGCACGCGTCGGCGGGCGGCCACGGCGGGGCCGGCGCACCCGGACCGCAGGGCCACGGCGGGCCCGCCGACGGCTCCTGGCCGCCTCCGGCCCCGGCCGGAGCCCCGTCCTACGCGGACGGAGGCGGTTCGGGCTCCGGCTGGGGTTCGACGTACCAGCAGCCCGCGCCGAAGCCCGGTGGCCGGCGCGGCGGTCTGGTCGCCGCGGTCCTGGTGGCCGCGCTGGTCGCCGGCGGACTCGGCGGCGGCCTCGGCTACACCCTGGCCAAGAACAACGACGACAGCGGCTCAACCACCGTCTCCGCCTCAGACACCGGTGCCTCGCAGGTCAAGCGGGACCCGAACTCGATCGCGGGCGTGGCCGGCAAGGCGCTGCCGAGCACGGTCACCATCGAGGCCGAGGGCGCCGGCGGCCAGGGCGGCACCGGCACCGGCTTCGTCTTCGACACCCAGGGCCACATCGTCACCAACAACCACGTGGTGGCCGAGGCGGTCGACGGCGGCAAGCTGACCGCGACCTTCCCCAACGGCAAGAAGTACGACGCCGAGGTCGTCGGCCACGCGCAGGGCTACGACGTCGCCGTCGTCAAGCTCAAGAACGCGCCGGGCGATCTCAAGCCCCTCACCCTCGGCGACTCCGACAAGGTGGCCGTCGGCGACGAGACCATCGCCATCGGCGCCCCCTTCGGCCTGTCGAACACGGTGACGACGGGCATCATCAGCGCCAAGAACCGCCCCGTCGCCTCCAGCGACGGCAGCTCCGACAGCAAGGCGTCCTACATGAGCGCCCTGCAGACGGACGCCTCCATCAACCCGGGCAACTCCGGCGGCCCGCTGCTGGACTCGCGCGGTGCGGTGATCGGCATCAACTCCGCGATCCAGTCCACGGGCAGCGGCGGCGGCCTGGGCGGTTCCGGCCAGTCCGGTTCGATCGGCCTCGGCTTCGCCATCCCGATCAACCAGGCCAAGTACGTCGCCCAGCAGCTGATCAAGACCGGCAAGCCGGTCTACGCGAAGATCGGCGCGTCCGTCTCCCTGGAGGACCGCACCAACGGTGCGAAGATCACCGACCAGGGCGTCAGCGGCTCCGCCCCGGTCGAGTCGGGCGGCCCCGCCGACCGGGCCGGCCTCAAGCCGGGCGACGTCATCACCAAGCTCGACGACCACGTGATCGACTCCGGCCCGACCCTGATCGGCGAGATCTGGACCCACAAGCCCGGCGACAAGGTGACCATCACCTACCTGCGCGACGGCAAGGAGCGCACCGCCGAGGTCACCCTGGGCTCCCGCGTCGGCGACAACGGCTGACCCCACACGCCCGCGCCCACCGGTTAGTCTTGTCCCCGCGCCGCCGATCACGGGCAGCGCGGGGAGGCGTGCCCGAGCGGCCGAAGGGAACGGTCTTGAAAACCGTCGTGGCAGCGATGTCACCGTGGGTTCAAATCCCACCGCCTCCGCGCAGGTCATAGACAGTGCAGCTCAGAAGGGGTGCCCCTCCGGCGAGGGGCACCCCTTCCGCGTTCCGTGGTCTCGACCCGGAGACGCGAACGCTCCACGTCGAACACGTCGCCGGCACCGCGGTGTGGCCGGCCGGTGAGTTGCTGGACGGCACGACCGCCCGAGGTCGCGGCCCCGGCGAAGGGCCGGGCACAAGCCCGGCGATCGCCCGCACCGCTGACGGGGAATCGGCGCCGCATTGAGGTGATCCTTCCGCGCCGACACCGGCTGGAGCCCCTACCGGCCGCTCGGGGCGATCACCACGACGACACGACCCCGAGGTTCACCACCGGGTCATGAGCAGGGGTTCGGCCGCACGTCCCGCGCGGGACAGCCCCACGCCCCGCGCGGGACAGCGGCGTCACGCCGCCCACCGCCGCTCGAGGGCCACGGCGGCGAGCACGCACTGCCCGTGCTCGTTGCCGCGGCGTCTCGGTCGACTCGGGCGGCGAGACTCGGGTGCCCCGCCGTGGCGGCCGGGCCGCCCCCGGCTCCCCCTCGGGTGTCACGCCTTCCCCGCCCGGTGACGGTCGCGTCCCGGGTCTGTGACATCGGTGGTCGGTGTGCTGCGGCTGGAGAAGGGCGTTGCTACCGTCCCGGTCCGGGTGGCCGACGGGCCGCCGTACGAACGGCTGTGTGCACAGCCGTATGCACAACAGGGGGGCGTCCCAGATGAAGGCCAGCCGTCTCAGACCCGCCGGTGTCGCGCTCGCGGCCGTCGCGTTGTCCGCCGTGCTCACCGGATGCGGGGGGAGCGCCGCCGGAGCCGCGGCGAAGCCGGGTGCGGGCGGCACGGCCACCGCCTCGCCCGACGCGGTGGCCACCGCCACCGCCCCGTCGTCCGGCGCCACCGCGAAGAAGCCCGGTACGGCTCCGGGCGCGGCGGCGACGGCCGCCGCCACACCCGCCGGCGCCACACCCGCCGGGAAGACCGGTGCCGGACCCGCCGGGAAGACCGGTGCCGGACCCGCCGGGAAGGCCGACCCAGGACCCGCCGCGAGCGGCGCGCCCGCCGCCGACTGTGCCGGGAAGGCGCCGAACCCGGACGACGTCGATCCCGACGAATTCGCCGTCTATCGCGTCGAGGAACTCGACGGCGCCACCGGCAAGGTGAACCTCGTCATCCAGCACGGGGCCTGGGGATGCCCCGGCAAGGACACGGACGGCGCGCCCTTCGTCGTCACCGGCGAGGAGAGCCGCTGGGCCCTCGACCAGGCCGCGTACGTCACCGCCACCAACCCCGTCACCGACAGCAGCGAGAACCGGCGGATCGGCGTGCAGGAGCTGATCGACTGGATCGAGGCGCACCCGGACTCCGGCCTGGTGTTCCGGTACGAGACCGGCGACGACGGCGCGATCCACCGGCTGGACGAGGTGTTCACGCCGTAACCGGCACGGGCCGCTCTCACGGCCGGTGGGCCGTCATGCGGGCCGCCGAGGCGACGGTCGCGCGGGCCTCCTGCTCGGGCAGGCCCGCGCGTACGGCCGCGTCGACCAGCGGGTCGACGAGGGCCGGTCCGATGCCGTCCTCATAGGCACGGCAGGCCGCCCAGAACAGGCGGGTGTTGCGCTGTCCCTCGTGCGCCCCCAGGACGAACTGCACCAGGCCCTGGCCGTGCCGGCCCGCCGACGCGGGCGCCGGGTGGTGCGCCGGGCGGGGCGGTGGCAGCAGCAGTCGCAGGAGGGCCCGCGGGCAGGGCGTGGGCGCGAGGTGGGCGGTGCCGGGGGCCGTGCCGTATACCCCGTGCTCCGTGCGGGAGCCGGGACCGACGAGGTAGCCGCCCGCGCCGCGGATGTCGATGCCGGGGGCCAGCCGCCCGGCCGAGTTGGGGACGACGACGTCCGCGGGACCCCTCAGCCACAGATGGCGGCCGCCGCTGGGGGTCAGCACGACCACGGTCGGGGGGATCGTGAACAGGTGGCGCAGGGCGAGTTCGCGCAGGGCCGCCGAGGAGTCCGTGCCGGACTTGGTGTCCAGGTCGACGCCGATCAGGTGGTACGGCGGCAGTCCGCAGGCGATGCCGTAGCCGGTGGCCCAGGGGGCCGCGGCGAACAGTGCGCGGATGCGCGCGGGGTCGGTGGAGGCGTCGTACACGCCGTGGCCGAAGCGGCCGCACTCGCCGTGGCAGGGGGCCGGGGCCGGGTCGTCGCGGTGCGGGGAGCGCAGGGCCGGCAGCTTCGTCCGGGACAGGGGGATGACGGCCAGTCCGCGTTCCGCGGCCGACAGGGCGTGTGCGAGGGCCAGCGTCGTGGTTAGCCGGTCGATGGTGGCCATACCACCATGTTCGTACGTGCGTTCGAAAAAGGGAAGAGGGCGCCCGTCGACCGTCTCGACACGCCGGGGATCGCCGATGCGGACGCACTGGCTGCCGAAACGCTTCAGCGCGTGCGGTGTCCGGGGGGGGGGATATCCATGATGGCCCTGATCGCGGCTCTGAGTCATGAAGAGTGGCGAAAGGGGTTTATCGACTTGTTCTCACGCTTGCGTGCGAATCATGGCTTCCGGGATGAATCATCCGGGATCCGGTGGGCAACCCTGATCCTGCGACGTCGTGGAGTAACGCCGGGGCCGGTCGGCCGACCGCCCTGGTGACAGCCGAAGTTCAGGTACCGCACGTACCTCACGCCTCACGGTTTCCGGCAGGGAGCCGGTTCCCACCTCGTACTGGAGGAGCGCACATGGCAAGCATCCGTACGGCCATCCACTTCACCCGCCTCTGGTGAGCCGGGGCGGACCGGCGCATTTGGGGATTCGCCGGTCCTGAGCGCCCCTGCGGGGTGTGCTTGTGGGGTTGCACAACGCCTGCGCGGCGGTGCTTCGGCACCGCCGCGCGGGCGCTTTCACGCGGCCGCGACGGCCCTGGCGGCTCCAGCTGCCTGACGGGCCGTCAAGGTGGCCGCCGGGCCCCCGGGGTGAACCCCCAGTACGTGCGGCCCGCTCGTCCACCTTCAGGAGGTGCGGCCGGCCCCGCCCCTACAACCTGAGGGGGACCCCGCTTCGGGACCTGGGGCCGATCCGCGGGGGCGGGTGCGCTCCTAGCGTGGAGCCATGACCACACCCGTCTGCACCAGTGCGTCGAACGCCGCCGCCCCGATGACGCGGACCCCGGCGTATCCGTCGTTCACCTCGTACGTGAGGGCCCGCCGGCCGGTGCTGCTGCGTACCGCCCGGTCGCTGACCGCGAACGCGAGCGACGCGGAGGACCTGCTGCAGACCGCGCTGACGAAGACGTACGTGGCGTGGGAGCGGATCGAGGACCACCGGGCGCTCGACGGCTACGTGCGCCGGGCGCTGCTGAACACGCGCACCTCCCAGTGGCGCAAGCGCAGGGTCGACGAGTTCGCGTGCGAGGAGCTGCCCGAACCGGAGCCCGTACCCGGCGCGCCCGACCCGGCGGAGCAGCAGGCACTGCACGACGCGATGTGGCGGGCGATCACGAAGCTGCCCGCCCGGCAGCGGGCCATGGTCGTCCTCAGGTACTACGAGGACCTCTCCGAGGCCCAGACGGCCGAGGTGCTCGGGGTGTCCGTGGGCACGGTGAAGTCGGCGGTCTCCCGCGCGCTGGGCAAACTGCGCGAGGATCCCGAGCTGGGCCTCGTGCGCTGATCGTCCGTCCCGCGCATCGTCCCGCGCCCCTCCGTGGCGGCCGGTGTGTGCTGCGGCACGGTCCACCAGTGCGAAAGGTCACGTGATCGATGGCCCGCCCCTAGTGACATACCGCGTGGTATGTGCGCAGAATCAGCGCAGCCCTTACCGCCGCGTAGGCAATGTCGCCCCCGGGAGGACGCCGTGCTGAGCACCATGCAGGACGTACCACTGCTGATCTCAAGGATCCTGACCCACGGGTCGACGGTCCACGGGACCTCGCAGGTGACCACCTGGACCGGCGAGGGGGAACCGCACCGCCGTTCCTTCGCCGGGATCGGCGCCCGGGCTGCCCAGCTGGCGCACGCCCTGCGCGAGGACCTCGGGATCGTGGACGACGACCGCGTGGCGACCCTCATGTGGAACAACGCCGAGCACGTCGAGGCCTACTTCGCCATCCCCTCCATGGGGGCGGTCCTGCACACGCTCAACCTGCGCCTGCCCGCCGAGCAGCTGACCTGGATCGTCGACCACGCGGCCGACCGGGTCGTCATCGTCAACGGGTCGCTGCTGCCGCTGCTCGCCCCGCTGCTGCCGCACATGAAGACCGTCGAGCACGTCGTCGTCTCCGGTCCCGGCGACCGCGCGCTGCTCGCGGACGTCTCCGTCCGGGTCCACGAGTACGAGGACCTGATCGCCGGGAAGCCGACCGCGTACGACTGGCCCGAGCTGGACGAACGCCGGGCCGCCTCCATGTGCTACACCTCCGGCACCACCGGCGACCCCAAGGGCGTGGTCTACAGCCACCGTTCGGTGTACCTGCACTCCATGCAGGTCAACATGACCGAGTCCATGGGCCTCACCGACCAGGACACCTCGCTCGTGGTCGTCCCCCAGTTCCACGTCAACGCCTGGGGCCTGCCGCACGCCACCTTCATGACCGGCGTCAACCTGCTGATGCCGGACCGCTTCCTGCAGCCCGCCCCGCTCGCCGAGATGATCGAGGGCGAGAAGCCGACCCACGCGGCCGCCGTCCCCACCATCTGGCAGGGCCTGCTCGCCGAACTGACCGCCCGGCCCCGGGACGTCTCCTCCCTCACCCAGGTCACCATCGGCGGCTCCGCCTGCCCGCCCTCCCTCATGGAGGCCTTCGACCAGCTGGGCATGCGGGTCTGCCACGCCTGGGGCATGACGGAGACCTCCCCGCTCGGCACGGTCGCCCGTCCCCCGGCCCACGCCGTCGGCACGGACGAGGAGTTCGCCTACCGGCTCACCCAGGGCCGTTTCGCGGCCGGTGTCGAGGCCCGGCTCACCGGCCCCGGCGGCGAGCGGCTGCCCTGGGACGGCGAGTCCGCGGGCGAGCTGGAGGTCCGCGGCCCCTGGATCGCCGGCGCCTACTACAACGGCCCCGACGCCGAACCGCTGTGCCCCGCCGACAAGTTCAGCGAGGACGGCTGGCTGAAGACCGGAGACGTCGGCACCATCAGCCCCGACGGCTTCCTCACCCTCACCGACCGGGCCAAGGACGTCATCAAGTCCGGCGGCGAGTGGATCTCCTCGGTCGAGCTGGAGAACGCCCTGATGTCCCACCCGGCCGTCGCCGAGGCCGCCGTCGTCGCCGTCCCCGACGACAAGTGGGGCGAGCGCCCGCTGGCCACCGTGGTCCTCAAGGAGGGCGCCGGCGCCGACTTCGAGACCCTGCGCACCTTCCTCCTCGAAGAGGGCAGGATCGCCAAGTGGCAGCTCCCGGAGCGCTGGACGGTGATCGAGGCGGTCCCGAAGACCAGCGTCGGCAAGTTCGACAAGAAGGTGCTGCGCCGCCGGTACGCCGCCGGGGACCTGGACGTCACCAACCTCTGACAGCCGCCCGTGGGGGCACACGGCCGGGACCCACGCGGTCCCGGCCGCGGTCAGTTGGTCCCGATCCGGGCCAGCAGGTCGACGATCCGGTCCTGCACCTCGGCGCTGGTGGACCGCTCCGCGAGGAACAGCACCGTCTCGCCGGAGGCCAGCCGCGGCAGGTCTGCCTGGTCGACCGCGGCCGTGTAGACGACCAGCGGGGTGCGGTTGAGCTGCCCGTTCGCGCGCAGCCAGTCGACGATCCCGGCCTGGCGCCGGTGCACCTGCATCAGGTCCATCACGACCAGGTTCGGCCGGAACTGCCCGGCGAGCGTCACCGCGTCGGTGTCGCTCGCGGCCCGCGCCACCTGCATCCCGCGCCGCTCCAGCGTCGAGGTCAGCGCCAGCGCGATCTCCGCGTGCTCCTCGATCAGCAGCACGCGCGGCGGGTGCTGCTCGCTGTCGCGCGGGGCGAGAGCCTTCAGCAGGACGGCGGGATCGGCGCCGTACGCCGCCTCGCGGGTGGCCTGTCCGAGTCCCGCGGTCACCAGCACGGGCACCTCGGCGGCGACGGCCGCCTGCCGCAGCGACTGCAGCGCGGTGCGCGTGATCGGCCCGGTCAGCGGGTCGACGAACAGCGCGGCGGGGAAGGCGGCGATCTGCGCGGCGACCTCCTCGCGGGAGTGCACGATGACCGGCCGGTACCCGCGGTCGCTCAGCGCCTGCTGCGTGTTGACGTCCGGGGCGGGCCACACCAGCAGCCGGCGCGGGTTGTCCAGCGGCTCCGGCGGCAGCTCGTCGTCCATCGGCTGCGGCCGCGGGGTGTCCGCGATCTCCACGGCCCCGCCCGGGCCGTCCAGCGGCTCGGGCCCCTCGGCCGCGTTCTCGTCCGGTGCTCCTATGGCGTACGACCGTCCGGCGCCCTCGGTGGCGGGCGCGAGCCGGGACTGCCCGGCCAGGGACGGCTGCGCGGGCGGGGACGGCTGCCCGGCCTGCGAGGGCTGTCCGCCCACGGAGGGCGGGGCGGGCGGCTGTTCGGACTGCGGATGCGGCCGGGCGGTCTGCTCCGGCCGGACGTTCTGCCCCTGGCGGGCCGTCTGCTCCGGGCGGGCGGCGGCCGGGTCGGGCGGGGTGCCCAGCTTGCGCCGACGTCCGGAACCGGAACCGCCGGTCCCGTGCGGAGGCGTGGCCGCGCCGGTCTGGGGGACCTGCACCTGCGCCGCCTGGCGGCTGAACGGGACGCCCTGACCGAGCGTCCGCACACTGAACGCCCGCCCCTGCGTCGAGTTGGGGTCGACCGGCGCGGCGGCCTCGGCGGGCAGCGGCTGCGACGCCCGCGCGGCGGCACCCCCGGCGACCGGCTGCCCGGCCGGCTGAGCGGTGGGCTGTCCGGGGACCTGCTCGGGCGGGAGCGGGGGCGCCTGCGCGGGCGTACCGGCAGCCGGGGCGGGCGCGACCGGCTGCGGAGCGCCCTGAGCGGGCGGCACGGGGGCGCCGGGCGCGCTCTGCGGGGCGGGCGCGGGCGGGCCGGGCGCGTGGGGCGGTACGGGCACGGCGGCACCGTCCGGCGGGACGGGGGTGCCCGTGCCGGAGGTGCCGTCGGCGCCGGGCCACGGCTGCGGGGCCGGGATGCCCGTGGCCGGATTCGGCTGTGCGGCGGGGACGCCCGGAGCCGGGACGCCCGGAGCGGGCGCGGCCTGCGGCGCGGCGGGGTGCGCCGCAGGAACGCCCTGTGCCGGGACGCCCGGGGCGGGCACCGGCCGCGGTGGGACCGCCTGGCCGGGGACCGCCTCCGGGGGAAGGCCGCCGCCGGGGACCGCCTGGGCCGGGGCGGGAACGGCGCCCTGCTGGGGGAGCGGCTGGGCGGCACCGCCCTGGGCGGGCGGCGCGACCGGCCCGGCCACGTTCTGCGCGGGGGGCTGCTGCACGGGCACCGGCTGCTGCTGCGCCGGTGCCTGCGGGACGACACCCGGCTGGACGACACCGGACTGGGCAGCGACCGGCTGGGCAACGACCGGCAGGCCGGGGCCGGCCTGGGCCAGGACCGGCTGTCCGGGAATCACCGGTGCCACGACCGGCTGTCCGGGCGCGACCGGCGGGACGGCGGGAACGGCGGTTTGCGGAACCGCTTGCGGGACGGCCTGCGGGGCCGGTCCCACCTGGTCCGGGGCGCCCTGCGCCGGCACACCCGGCTGCACGGGCTGACCCGGCACCTGCGGCCCCGGGGCCACGAGGCCGCCCTGCGGCGCGGGACCGCCCTGAGGCGGAACCACCCCGCCCTGCCCCGGCACCGCGGCACCCTGGGCCTGAGGCTGGGCCGCGGCGGCCGCCGGTGCCTGCGGCGGGACGCCCTGCACTGGCGTCGCCTGGCCGGGCGCGGACTGCGCGGCGGCCGCGCCCTGCGCGGGAATCCCCTGGGCGGGCGTCGTGCCCTGATCCGTGGAGTCGGCGGGCTGGGCCATTGCCCGCCGACGGCGTCCCGTCGGCGCGCTCGTGGGATGCGGCTGCGGCGGGGTGTGGTCGTCGGCCTGGTCGTGGGGCACGGCGTCGTGCCGGCCGCCGTCGGTGCCGGCGCCGGGCGCGATGCCCTGCGGCGGCACCTGGACCGGGGCCTGTCCCTGTCCTTGTCCCTGCGGGGCGCCGGACGGCCGGTCCGCCTCGGCAGGCGGCAGGGCGAAGACCGCACGGGGAGCCGCCTCCTGCGCGGCGGCACGCTCGGTCGCCGCGGCGAGGGCACGCCGACGGCGCCCGGTCGGCTGCGGTGCCTGCGCCCCGTCCGTCCGCTGCTCCGCCACCGCGGGCAGCGCGGGCGGCAGCGCCTGCGGTTCACCGGCGTCGCGCCGGGCCCGCCGCCCGCCGGGCGCGGGCACGCCCTGCGGCGGCACCGTGCCGCCCAGACCGTTGCCGGACGCCGCGGTCCCGGCGGCGTGTTCGGCCGCCGTGACGACGGCGCCCTCGCTCACGTCGTCCGTCCCGCCCTCGGCACCCCCGGCGCCCTCGGCGGGCCGTCCGCGGCGCCGTCCGGTACCGCCGGAGGCGTCGGCACCCTGGTCGGCCGCCAGGTCGGCCGTCTGCGCGGACTGCTCGGCGGCACGCCTGCGGCGCCGTCCGGTCGGAGCGGTCGGAGCGGTCGGAGCGGTCGGGGCGGTCGGAGAGGCCGGCGGGGTCGAGGCGCCGGACGCCTCGCCGGCGGCCTCGTGCCCGCTCTCCAGGAACGCGTCCGTGGAGGACCGCCGGGCCCGCCGCCGCCCACCGCTCGGAGCGGGCTCGGGAAGGGCGACCTCCGCCGAGACACCCGCTCCACCCGCAACCGCGTCCGGAACCATGTCCGTCTGCGCGTCCGTGAAGGGAACGGGGGCGCCGGCCGTGACGGCCCCCGCGCCGGCGCCGAGCGGCACCTCGAGGACGTAGGCGTTGCCGCTCATCCCCGGCACCTCGTGCGTCTGCAGCACACCGCCGTGCGCCCGGACGATCCCGCGGACGATCGGCTCGTGCACCGGGTCTCCCCCGGCGTACGGTCCGCGCACCTCGATCCGTACGACCTCGCCGCGCTGCGCTGCCGCCACCACGACGGTGTTGTCCATGTAACCGCCCGCCGACACGGGGGCGTTGCCGGTCGCGTCGACGCCCGCCACGTCGGCGACGAGGTGGGCGAGCGCGGTCGCGAGCCGCTGCGGGTCGACCTCGGCCTCGATGGGCGGCGCGTGCACGGCGAACTGCACCCGGCCCGGGCCCACCAGCTCGACGGCCCCGTCGACGCCGGCGGCGACGACCGCGTCGAGCATCACCTTCGTACGGGTGATCTCCTCGCTGCCGGCGTCGATGCGCTGGTAGCCGAGGACGTTGTCGATGAGGGTGGTGATGCGCGAGTAGCCGGCCGAGAGGTGGTGCAGCACCTGGTTGGCCTCGGGCCACAGCTGCCCGGCGTCGTCGGCGGCGAGCGCGGCCAGTTCGCGGCGCAGTTCGTCGAGGGGGCCGCGCAGGGAGCGGGCCAGCAGGGTGAGCAGCTGCTCGTGCCGGGCGGCCAGCGCCTCGAAGCGGTCCTTCTCCCGCTCGCCGAGGGCGGCGTACCGCTCCTCGTTCGCGGCGAGTTCCTCCGCGTGGCCTTCGGTGAGTTCCTCGACCTCGGCGACGTGCCGCTGGCGCAGGGCGGTCAGCTCCGAGGCGTGCTCCTCGGCGAGACGCTCCAGCTCCTCCTCGTGCCGCTTGTCGGCGGCGGCCTTCTCCTCGGTGAGCGTGTCCAGCGGACGCCGGTCGGCGAAGGTCATGACGGCGCCGACGAGCTGGTCGCCGTCGCGGACGGGGGCGGTCGTCAGGTCGACCGGGACCTTGTCGCCGCTCTTGGACCACAGCACCTGCCCGCGCACCCGGTGCTTGCGCCCGGAGCGCAGGGTGTCGGCGAGCGGGGACTCCTCGTACGGGAAGGGCGAGCCGTCGGGGCGCGAGTGGAGGACGAGGTCGTGCAGCTCGCGGCCGCCGAGTTCGCCGGCCCGGTAGCCCAGGATCTGGGCGGCGGCCGGGTTGACCAGGACGACCCGCCCGTCGGTGTCGGTGCCGACGACGCCCTCGGACGCGGCCCGCAGGATCATCTCGGTCTGCCGCTGCGAACGCGCCAGCTCGGCCTCGGTGTCGACGGTGCCGGACAGGTCGCGCACGACCAGCATCAGCAGTTCGTCGCCGCTGTAGCCGTGACCGTCGTAGGCCTGCTGCCCGTTCTCCAGATTCGCGCTCGTGACCTCGACGGGGAAGTCGGTCCCGTCGGTGCGCCGGGCGGTCATCCGGGTCGGCTTGGTGCGCCCGCGCGGGTCGATGTGGTCGGGGCGCCGCATGGAGCCGGGGATCAGCTTGGAGTCGAACTCCGGCAGCAGGTCGAGCAGGCCCCGCCCGACGAGCGCGGTCCCCGGGGTCTCGAAGGCCTCCAGGGCGATGGTGTTGGCGTTGACGACCGTCCCGTTTGCGTTGACCAGCAGCAGCGCGTCGGGCAGCGCGTCGAGTATGGCTGCGAGGCGAGCAGCGCCTCGGGATGGCCTGCTGCTCACGAGACGCTTCCTCCCTGTTACCGCACCTAGCCGACCGCGGGGGCCATCTTGCCAACCGGCCCGCGACGTGTCACGCGAGGGAGTCTATGCGCTGAGGTTGCGCCCGCGACGCCGGATGAGAGGGAGGTCGCACGACAAAGTGAGGCCGAACCGGTGACCCTGCGCTTCCACTTCGCACGACCTTCGCCGGACCTTTACGGACGCCCTCGCGCACCCGCCGTCCGATCGGTGTCACCGCCGCGCGGGCCCCGTGCCGTGCCCGGCGGGTGGCGTGCCGTGCTCGCCGGGTGCCGTGCCCGCGAGCCGGGAACCGGCGCGGGGCAGCAGCGGCACGAGCCGGTCCCAGCGGTCGATCCGACAGCCGTCGCCGCGGTCGAACGACGCGTCGACGGGGCGCCCGGCCCAGGTCCCGGTGACATGGGCGGTGGCCGGCCCGCCGTACCGCAGGGTGCAGACGGCGTCGTCCGGGACGGGGGCGAAGACGTCACGCCCCCAGCGCGTGCTCCGGTCGAGCGCCCCGCACGCGCCCCGCGCATCGGGATGGCTGCCGCCGAAGGGATGGCAGTACAGCTCGTACGTCCCGTCCCACCCGCCGCCCGCGTGCCGCACGGTCACCGTGAGGTGGTCGCCGGCCCGGTCCTCGTCGCGGACGGGCGGGGGCGCGGCGGCCGACGCGAGGGCGGTCGGCCCGGCGGCGGCGAGCGACGTGAGCGCGACGAGGGAGGCGGAGGCCCCGAGGAGCAGCCGCCGCAGGGGCCGAGGGGCCCCGGGGCCGTCGGCGCGCCGGAGGAGCCGGGACCGCCGGGGGCGTCGAGGGCGTCGGGAAAGGTGATCGGGGGAGCTGACCTGCACCATGCCCGGACTAACGCGCCACCCCCCGGTACGTTGCGCCGCGCCCGACGCTCCGGGAAGGGCTTTGCCCTGCGGCCCGCCTGCCTAGTACCGTGGGGGGCGATTGGTGACACCGCGCTCGGCTGTGTCATCATCTGCACGCACCACTCGCGCGCTCGCGGGAGCGGTTGTGCTGGAGGCGTCGCCTAGTCCGGTCTATGGCGCCGCACTGCTAATGCGGTTTGGGCCTTAAAGCCCATCGAGGGTTCAAATCCCTCCGCCTCCGCGCTGGATCACCGAAGCCCCGGTCCACCCGACCGGGGCTTCGCTGCTTTCCGCCCGGCCCCGCCTCCCATCCTTCGGCGAGACACCCTCCGAACCACGTTTTCACAGGTCACAAGCGGTGCGGGGAACGGATTTCACATGGCGGCGGCAGTCATGTAATGTTCTTCCTGTCGCCGCGAGCGGGCCGAAAGGGCCAGGAGCGAAGACAACAACAGAACAGGCACTCGTAGCTTAACGGATAGAGCATCTGACTACGGATCAGAAGGTTGCAGGTTCGAATCCTGCCGAGTGCACACAGATCAGAGGCCCCGGAGAGATCCGGGGCCTCTGGCGTTTCCCGGGCGTACAGCGGCGAAGTACGGCAACCGCGTCAGCCGCTACCGCCCGTCGTGCGGCGGGATGACCCGGAGGCCGCCACGTCGAGCCAGGCCCCCCTCATGGGGCCGCGACCGGCGGTGGAAGGCCGGGTGGCGCAGCCGGGTTCCCTGTTATGCGATGCGGATCTCTCCGAGGGGCCTGAAGCCCGCCCAGCAGTCCGTCGGTGCCGTGTCCGGGCGGAGGGTGCGTCGTGGGGCCGGCCGGAGCTGAGAGCGCGGCGCGACCCGTAGAGGGTGCCCTGGTCGGGCGGCACCGGCGCGGGGTCACCGATGTCAGGCGGCATCGGTTCGGAGGAGGTCGACCGCCCTCAGGCGCACCTTCCGCGCACATGCTTCACGGCTCGAGTTCCGCCGGACCGGGCAAGGTCTCTCCGCCCACCGGCGCGTCTGCTTGCCTCTCCCGCCGCCGTGATCACACAGTGCAGGTCGATCGGCGAAACCGACACGAGGTCACCTGAAACTGTGCAAAAGATGACGGACTGCGTCGTCGCGGTCGCCAATGTCGGTCATCCGTGAAGGCGGGCAAGTGAAGAACGTGATGAAGCGACGCGCCCTTCTGTCGGCGTTCGTCGTGGCAGTGGCGACGGTGTTCCCGGCGTTCCCGGCAGTCGCGGCCGCACCCGGTCGTGCGGCTGCCAGCACACTGATCGTCGATGACGACCTGGCATGTCCGGGTGCCACTTATTCGACCATCCAGTCCGCCGTCGACGCGGCAGCCGCCGGGGACACCATTCAGGTCTGCGCCGGCACCTACAACGAGATCGTCGACGTCAACAAGCCGAATCTCACGCTGGTGGGCCAGACCAAGCTCCCGGCGGACTGTGATGTGTTCGCAGAGCCCAAGCCGGCGGTCGACTCGATCATCGAGGCCACGAATCTCGCCGGCGAGGGGATCGTGAACCTTCGCGAGGACAACATCCGGTTCCAGGGCTTCACGGTGCAGAACAACCAGGGCTCCGCCCTCGGCGGCTACGGCGTCAACACGTCCGTCAACCACTCCGGATACTTGGTCACGAACAACGTGATCCAGGGCAATCCGGCGGGGATGTACTTCAACGCGAGCGGCACGACGCCGTCCCAGGTCACGCAGAACTGCATTCGCCTGAACAACACGGGCTTCGGGGTCCAGGCCCCGGCCGGCAACGGCATCTACTCCGACCAGGGCTTGGACAACGCGCGGATCGACCACAACGCGTTCTTCCAGAACAAGAACGGCGCGATCACCCTCGACAAGTACCAGAACACCCTGCGGGCCACCGTCGACCACAACGTCTCGCACCAGGACAACGGGCTGCTCAACATCTTCCACTCGACGGGCAGCGTGGTGACCGACAACCAGGCCGTCGACAACACCGGATCCGCGATCTACCTCGGAGGCGCCGACTCCCGGCTTCAGGTTCTGCGCAATGACATCCAGGGGAGCTACCACGGGGTGCGCGCGGAAAACGTCGTCGGCGGTCCGTCAGAGGCGAACGATCAGATCCAGATCAGCAACAACAACATCCGCAACACCACGCTCGGCGACGGTATCTCGGCGGGTCCGAGCTCGCTGACGCGTTCCACCATCTCGGACAACAGCGTGAACAACAGCGGGCACGACGGCGTCCTCATCGAGGACACCGGCAGCAACGCCGACAACGTGGTCACCCGCAACGTGCTGCTGAACAGCAAGGTGTTCGACTGCGAAGACCTCACCAAGGGGGACGGCACGGCCGGGACGGCGGACACCTGGACGGACAACCGGGCCAACACGAGCAACCCCACCGGTCTGTGCCCCAAGCCGGTCCTGACGATCAAGAAGACCCACGCGGGCAACTTCACCCAGGGCCGGCAGGGCACCTACACCATCACGGTCGGCAACGACGCATCCGGCGGCCCCACCAACGGCAGCACGGTCACCTTGCACGACACCCTCCCGGCAGGACTCACCGCCACCGGCATCAGCGGCACCGGCTGGGACTGCACCCTCAGCACGCTCACCTGCACGCGCAGCGGCTCCCTGGCCCCCGGGGCCAGCTACCCGCCCATCACGCTGACGGTCGACGTCTCCTGCAACGCCCCCGCCCAGGGCACCGACACGGCGACCGTCACCGGTGGCGGCGACACCGGCACCCACACCGCCGTGGACCCCACCACCATCGACCCCAATCCCGAGTGCCGACCGTCCTTGACGATCGAGAAGACCCACAAGAAGGACTTCAAAGAGGGGCAGCGGGGCACCTACACCATCACGGTCGGCAACGCCGGCCCCGGTCCCACGGACGGCAGCACGGTCACCGTTCATGACGTCCTCCCGCGAGGACTGACCGCTGCGAGCATCTCGGGCGCCGGATGGACCTGCGACCTGGCCACGCTGACCTGCACGCGCAGTGACGTCCTGGCCGCTGGGGCCAGTTACCCGCCGATCACGCTCACGGCCGACGTGCCATGTGAGTGCAAGATCAAGAAGGGGATCGACACAGTGACGGTCACCGGGGGCGGTGACAGTGCCACGCACACGGCCACGGACCCCACCGTCATCAAGCGCGACAAGCACTGCAAGTCCCACAAGCCCCACAAGCCCCACAAGCCGGGCCATCACTGACGGTGGCAGTCGTAGGCACGGGCCGCTCGCTGTAACCCTCTCTCCTCGAGGTTCGACTCTGCCGAGCGCCCACGGATCAGAGGCCCCGCCGGTCCGGCGGGGCCTCTGACGTCAGCGCTTGTCAGTGGGTGCCTCTACCGTGGGAGCGATGGCACGGGCGTGGGAGTGTGCGGGGCTGCGGTGGGCGGCGGGCGGTCCCGTGCTGGCGTGGCACGGCGGGCGCACGAGTGCGCTGTCGTGGGGGAAGCGGGTGGCCTTCGAGGCCGTGGAAGGGGGAGTGCGGACCTGCGTGGGGGCGCGGGGGCACGCGTGTCCGGCGCGGGCGGCCGTACCGGGGAGGAGTACCGGCGCGCGGTGCGAGGAGTGCGCGCGGCTGGACCGGGCGCACTCCGTGGCCGCCGACACGATCGCGGACGACCCGCGCCCGTACCACGTGTATTTGGCCTGGTTCGGGCCCGGCCTGGTCAAGGTCGGGATCACCGCGCTGGAGCGGGGACCGGCGCGGCTGTTGGAGCAGGGCGCGGTCTGCTTCACCTGGCTCGGCGCCGGGCCGTTGATGGCCGCGCGCCGCACCGAGGAGCTGCTGCGCGCCGCGCTCGGCGTCCCGGACCGCATTCCGTACGCCGAGAAGCGTGCCGTACGGTCCGCGCTGCCCGCGACGGCGGCGGAGCGCGCGGCCGAAGTGGCGGACCTGCACGGCCGGGCCGTGGCGCTCGGCGGCTGGCCGGAGTCGCTGGAGTGGGAGCCGTTCCGGCCCGTCGATCACGCCGCCGCCTTCGGCCTGCCGGGACTGCCCGCCGCCGTCGGCGAGGTGCGCGAGCTCGTCGCCGGGGGCGTGGTGAGCGGTGAGCTGGTCGCCGCCGCAGGACCGGATCTGCACCTGGCGACGGAGGCGGGGACCGTGGTGCTGGACACCCGGCTGATGACCGGGTGGGCGCTCGGGCCGGCTTCCGGCGGAGGACTCACCGTGCCGGTAAGGGAGTTCAGGGAGCCGCCCGGCGTGCAGGACGGGTTGTTCTGAGGCGGCACCGGGGGCGCGGCGTGTGCCGAGGACGGCCTCCCGTGCCCGGGAGGCTGGACGTCGTGCGGCGCCTGGCCTCATCGTGGGCGGCATGAGTGATCAACGCATGGCACGGGCCGGGCACGCCGCCGAGGTGCGGGCGTTCTGGGAGCGGCTCGGGCTGCCGGGACTCGTCGACGTGCACACGCACTTCATGCCCGAGCGGGTGCTGCGCAAGGTCTGGGACTACTTCGACGGGCTCGGCCCCCTCACCGGTGGTGTCGAGTGGCCCATCGCCTACCGCGAGGAGGAGCACCAACGCCTGGCCCGGCTGCGCGAGTTCGGCGTCCGCGCCTTCACCGCGATGCTCTACCCGCACAAGCCGGGCATGGCCCGGTGGCTGAACGGCTGGGCGGTCGACTTCGCCCGCCGCACACCCGACTGCCTGCACACCTCGACCCTCTTCCCGGAGCCGGGCGTCGAGAGGTACGTCCGGGAGGCCGTCGAGGCGGGCGCCCGGGTGTTCAAGGCACACGTCCAGGTGGGGGCGTACGACCCCGCCGACGAACTCCTCGACACCGCATGGGGATTGCTCGCCGACGCCGGTGTCCCCGTCGTCGTCCACTGCGGTTCGGGGCCCGCCCCCGGCAAGCACACCGGGCCGGAGCCGATCGGGCGGGTGCTCGCCCGGCACCCCCGGCTGCGACTGGTGGTCGCGCACTGCGGGATGCCGGAGTACGAGGACTTCCTCGACCTCGCCGAGCGCTACGGCGAGGTGCGGCTGGACACCACGATGGCGTTCACCGACTTCAGCGAGAAGCTAGCCCCCTTCCCCCGGCGCGCCCTGACCCGGCTGGCCGGCCTCGGCGACCGGGTCCTGCTCGGCTCGGACTTCCCCAACATCCCCTATCCGTACGTCCATCAGCTGCACGCCCTGGAGCGTCTCGGCCTCGGCGACGCCTGGCTGCGGGCGGTGTGCCACGACAACGGGGCGCGGCTCTTCGGGCTGCCCCGAGCCCGCCGGGCACCGGGACGGTAACCCAGGCAGCCCGGCCGGCCCGGCCGGCCCGGCCCAGCCCAGGCAGCCGGGGCAGCCCCGTCGGGCAGGCGGTTCCCAGGAGTTCCCCGAGCGGCGCCTGTGCGCTTCTCAGGGAAATCACAGACACGTGAAAGCGTGCTCTCAGAGGCCCCCGACAGGGTGTCCACCATGACCACGATCTCGCCCCGGGGGCGCACCGAACTGCTGAGGCCGGACGGGAGCCCCGTCCGGGTGCTCGTGGTGGACGACGAGCTGTCGATCACCGAACTGCTGTCGATGGCCCTGCGCTACGAGGGCTGGCAGATCCGCAGCGCGGGCGACGGGCAGGGCGCCGTCCAGGCCGCGCGCGACTTCCGGCCCGACGCCGTCGTCCTCGACATGATGCTGCCCGACATGGACGGTCTCGCCGTCCTCGGGCGGCTGCGCCGCGAGCTGCCCGACGTGCCCGTCCTCTTCCTCACGGCCAAGGACGCGGTGGAGGACCGCATCGCCGGGCTCACCGCCGGCGGGGACGACTACGTCACCAAGCCGTTCAGCCTGGAGGAGGTCGTCGCCCGGCTGCGCGGGCTCATCCGGCGGTCGGGCGCGGCCGACCGCCGCTCCGACTCCGTGCTGGTCGTCGGCGACCTCACCCTCGACGAGGACAGCCACGAGGTGGCGCGGGCCGGGGAGCACATCCACCTGACGGCGACGGAGTTCGAGCTGCTGCGCTTCCTGATGCGCAACCCGCGGCGGGTGCTGAGCAAGGCGCAGATCCTGGACCGGGTGTGGTCGTACGACTTCGGCGGCCAGGCCAACGTGGTCGAGCTGTACATCTCGTATCTGCGGCGGAAGATCGACGCGGGCCGGGAGCCGATGATCCACACCCGGCGCGGCGCCGGATACCTGATCAAGCCCGCCGTCACGTGAGTGGCCTGCGACGGCCGCGTCCGCGGAAGCGGCGAGCGGGACGGCCGCGCACCCTGCGGACCCGGCTCGTCGTCTCCGCGGTGACCCTGATCGCCGTGGTGTGCGCCGTGATCGGCACGGTGACGACCCTGGCGCTCCGGTCCCACCTGTACGACCAGTTGGACGGCAAGGTGCACGAGACCGGTATGCGCGCGGTGGGCGGCCACATGCTGCACCGCTCGGCCGCCCCGGGCTCCGCCCTGCTGCGGAACCCGGCCGGCGGTCCGGACGACATCGCCGTGTCGCCGGGCGACAGGGTGAAGGACCTGCTCATCCTGGGTCCGACACAGCCCCGGACCGTCGCCGCCCTCGTGCACGACGGCACCATCGTCAGCGCGGCCGTCGCCCGGCAGAAGAACGACGACAACGGCTCCTTCAAGAAGATGGACGCCGCCACCCTCAGCGCGGCGCAGAAGGCGGCCCTGGCCTCGGTGCCCAGGGACGGCGACGCGCACTCCGTGGACCTTCCCGGCCTGGAGGAGTACCGCGTCGAGTACCTCACCGGCCCGGACGGCGGCGACGCGTACTACGTCGCCCTGCCGACGGCGGACGTCACCGCCACCCTCACCACCCTCGTCCTGGTAGAGATCAGCGTCACCGCCGCCGGGCTGATCGCCGCCTCGCTCGCCGGGGCCGCCATCGTCGGGGTCGCGCTCCGCCCGCTGCGCCGGATCGCCGCCACCGCCACCCGTGTCTCCGAACTGCCGCTGCACACCGGCGAGGTGAACCTCAGCGAGCGCGTGCCCGAGCCCCAGACCGACCCGCACACCGAGGTCGGCCAGGTCGGCGCGGCCCTCAACCGGATGCTCGACCACATCCACGGCGCCCTGCACGCCCGCCAGCGGAGCGAGACGCGGGTACGGCAGTTCGTCGCGGACGCCAGTCACGAGCTGCGGACCCCGCTCGCCTCCATCCGCGGGTACGCCGAGCTGACCCGGCGCGGACGCGAGCGGGTCGGCCCCGACACCCGGCACGCGCTGGGCCGGATCGAGTCCGAGGCCGGGCGCATGACGCTGCTCGTCGAGGACCTGCTGCTGCTCGCCCGCCTGGACGCGGGCCGGCCGCTCCAGTTCGAGCAGACCGACCTGGTCCCGCTCGTCGTGGACACCGTCAGTGACGCCCGCGCGGCCGGCCGGGACCACGACTGGCGGCTCGACCTGCCCGACGAGCCGGCCCTGGTCTCGGCGGACGCGGCCCGGCTGCAACAGGTCCTCGTCAACCTGCTGGCGAACGCGCGCACCCACACACCGCCGGGCACCACCGTCACCGCCCGGGTGCGCCGGCAAGGGACGTGGCTGTGCGCCGACGTAGAGGACGACGGGCCGGGCATCCCGGCCGAGCTGCTGCCGCACGTCTTCGAACGGTTCGCGCGCGGCGACTCGGCGCGCTCCCGCGCCACCGGCTCGACCGGTCTGGGCCTGGCCATCGTGCGGGCGGTGGCGGCCGCGCACGGCGGGGCCGTGACCGTCGACAGCCTTCCCGGGCGGACCGTGTTCACCGTGCGGCTGCCCGCGCTCACGGTCGCCCCGCACCCGGTGGCCGTCCGGCGAGCGCACTCACAGGCACGGCACAGCGTCACCACACGGGTGGGACAGGGCACTTGAGAAGAGTCGGTCCCATGCGAACCGACTCTTCTCCCGGCACCCTGCCGGCGCGGAAGCACCTCCCGGCCACAGACGCCGGTACGCCTGTCCTGGACGTAGTGATCCCCGTCTACAACGAGGAGAAGGACCTCCTGCCCTGTGTGCGCGGACTGCACGAACACCTCACGCACACCTTCCCCTACGCGTTCCGCATCACGGTCGCGGACAACGCGTCCACGGACACCACCCCACGGGTGGCGGCGCGGCTGGCGGCGGAGATCGCCGAGGTCAGGTCCGTCCGGCTGGAGCAGAAGGGCCGCGGCCGGGCGCTGCGGACCGTCTGGGCGGCCTCGGACGCGCCGGTCCTCGCGTACATGGACGTCGACCTGTCCACCGACCTCAACGCGCTGCTGCCGCTGGTGGCGCCGCTGATCTCCGGCCACTCCGACCTGGCGATCGGCTCCCGGCTGGCGCGCAGTTCGCGCGTGGTGCGGGGCGCCAAGCGGGAGTTCATCTCCCGCTCGTACAACCTGATCCTGCGCGGCTCGCTGCAGGCCCGCTTCTCCGACGCGCAGTGCGGCTTCAAGGCCATCCGGCGTGACGTGGCGCAGGCGCTGCTGCCGCTGGTGGAGGACACCGGCTGGTTCTTCGACACCGAGATGCTGGTGCTCGCCGAGCGGGCCGGGCTGCGCATCCACGAGGTGCCCGTCGACTGGGTCGACGACCCCGACTCGACGGTGCACCTCGTGCGGACGGCCACGGACGACCTCAAGGGGGTGTGGCGGGTGGGCAGGGCCCTGGCCACCGGCTCGCTGCCGCTGGACCGGCTCACCCGCCCCTTCGGCGACGACCCGCGCGACCGCGACCTGACCGACGTGCCCGGGGGACTGGCCCGCCAGCTCGTCGGCTTCTGCGTCGTCGGCGGGCTGTCCACCCTGTTCTACCTGCTCCTCTACAGCGTCTTCCGGCAGTTCGCCGGCTCGCAGACCGCCAACGCGCTCGCCCTGCTCGTCTCGGCGGTCGCCAACACCGCCGCCAACCGGCGGCTGACCTTCGGGGTGCGCGGCCGCGGCGGCGCCGTCCGCCATCAGGCGCAGGGACTCGTCGTCTTCGGCATCGGTCTCGCGCTGACCAGCGGCTCGTTGGCCGCCCTGAACGCGGCGAGCAGCAGTCCGGCGCACTCCACCGAGCTCTCGGTCCTGGTGGCGGCCAACCTCGCGGCGACGGTGCTGCGGTTCCTGCTCTTCCGCGCCTGGGTGTTCCCCGAGCAGCGCGATCAGGGCGCCCGGACGGCCGCCTCGCACCCCCGGCGCCCGGTGGCCCACCCCGACCACGTCCCCGATCACGACACCGTTTTCGGCACCGACCTCGACCTCCACCGCCTCCGCGCCGGTGACGTCGCGGACCGCGCCTGGCGCGACGCGACCACGCCACCGCAGCCGGTGCGTCCGTACGACACGACCCGAGGGACCCGCGATGACCACTGACCACGACCGTCCGAGCGGGCAGGGCGGCACGGGCCCGTCCTCCTGGGGGCCGCCCACGGCCGCTCCCCCGAATCCCCCGCCGACCGACCCGGCCACCGTGTCGACGGTCTCCTCCGCGACGGACTCCCCCTCACCGCACGCTCCGTCGTCGGGCTCCGGCTCGGCTGCCTCCCCCTCGGCCCGGGAGCCGCGGCAGCCCTTCGGGCGCCGGCTGTGGCGCGGCCGTCCCGAGGACCCGCGCTGGGCGCGCCCAGCGTTTCTCGCGCTGCTGCTCGCGACCGCCCTGCTCTACCTCTGGAACCTGAGCGCCTCCGGCTACGCCAACTCCTTCTACTCGGCGGCCGTCCAGGCGGGCAGTACGTCGTGGAAGGCGATGTTCTTCGGCTCGCTGGACGCGGGCAACGCCATCACCGTCGACAAGCCCCCGGCCGCGCTCTGGCCGATGGCGCTGTCCGTCCGGCTCTTCGGCCTCGACTCGTGGGCGATCCTCGTCCCCGAGGTCCTCATGGGCGTCCTCGCGGTCGTCGTGGTGTACGCGGCGGTGCGCCGCCGGTTCCGCCCCGCGGCGGGGCTGATCGCGGGCGCGGTGCTGGCGCTCACCCCCGTCGCGGCGCTGATGTTCCGGTTCAACAACCCGGACGCGCTGCTGGCGCTGCTGATGGCGCTCACCGTGTTCTTCGTGATCCGGGGCCTGGAGGACGGCCGTACCAGGTGGCTGGTGTGGGCGGGTGTCGCGGTCGGCTTCGCCTTCCTGACCAAGACCCTGCAGGCCTTCCTGATCCTGCCCCCGCTGGCCCTCGTGTACGGCGTCTGCGCGCCGGTGGGGCTGAGGAAGCGGCTGGCACAGCTGGGGCTGGCGACGGCCGCCCTGGTGGTCTCCGGCGGCTGGTGGGTCGCGGTCGTCGAGCTGTGGCCGGCCTCGTCGCGGCCGTACATCGGCGGTTCGCAGAACAACAGCTTCCTGGAGCTGACCTTCGGCTACAACGGCCTCGGCCGCATCAACGGCGACGAGACCGGCAGCGTCGGCGGCGGTGGTGGCGGCGGCCGGGGCAACGGCCTCGGGCGCTGGGGGGAGACCGGCTGGGACCGGATGTTCGGCTCCGAGATCGGCAGCCAGATCTCCTGGCTGCTCCCGGCCGCGCTGATCCTGCTGGTCGCGGGACTGGTCCTGACCCTCAGGACACGGCGGACCGACCTGGCCCGGGGTTCCTTCCTGGCCTGGGGCGGCTCGCTGCTGGTCACCGCCGTCGTCTTCAGCTACATGGCGGGGATCTTCCACCAGTACTACACGGTCGCCCTCGCCCCCTGTATCGCCGCCGTGGTCGGCATGGGTGCGACGACGCTGTGGGAGGAGCGCTCCCGGCCGTGGGCGTCGCTCACCCTCGCGGCCGCCGTCACGGCGACCGCGGCCTGGGGCTATGTCCTGCTCAACCGCACGCCCGGCTACCTGCCCTGGCTGAAGTGGCTGGTCCTGGTCGGCGGCCTGACCGCCGCGCTCGGCCTGATCTTCGCTGCCCGGCTGGGCCGGCGGCTCGCGCTCGCCGCGGTGGCCGCGGGCATCGTGACCTCGCTGGCCGGTCCGACCGCGTACACGCTGAGCACGGTGAACTCCGCGCACACCGGTTCCATCCCGACGGCCGGGCCCGCGGGCGCGAGCACGATGGGCTTCGGTGGGCGTGGGGGCGGCCCCGGTGGTTTCCCCGGTGGGGGGATGCCCGGCCGGAACCAGCAGAACGGCAACGGGAACGGCACCGCGCAGGGCCAGGGGCAGGGTCGGGGCCAGAACGGCAACGGCTTCCCGGGCGGCGGCCCCGGAGGTTTCCCCGGCGGAGGTGTGCCGGGCCGGAACCAGGGCCAGGGCCAGGGCCAGAACGGCAACGGCTTCCCCGGGGGCGGGCCGCTGGGCGAGGGGGGCCGTACGGGCGGCGGCGCCGGCGGCCTGCTGAACGGGGCGCGGGTCGGCTCCGCGGCCAGGAAGCTGCTGGAGCAGGACGCCTCCCGCTACACCTGGGCCGCCGCCTCCATCGGTTCGCAGAACGCGGCCAGTTACCAGCTCGCCACCGGCGACCCGGTGATGGCGATCGGCGGCTTCAACGGCACCGACCCGTCTCCGACGCTCGCGCAGTTCCAGAAGTACGTGGCCGCGGGAAGGATCCACTACTTCATCGCGGGCGGCGCCATGGGCGGTGGCATGGGCGGCGACGGCGACGGGACCTCCGCGCGGATCACCTCCTGGGTCGAGAAGAACTTCGAGAAGGTCACGGCCGGTTCGGCCACCTTCTACGACCTCACCCAGCGCACGACCGGCGGCGGCTGACGATCCACGACGGCTGACGATCCGCGCGGGAGGCCGGCGGGAGACACGCGGAAGCCGCGCGGGAGACGGGCGGTGGCCCGGGGCACGTACGCCTCGGGTCCCCGCCCTTTCCGCCGTACGGGACCGGCGCGCACCACGCCCGGCCGGTGGCGGTGTTGTTGCCGCGCGGGGCGGAGCGGGCAGACTCGGAGAGGGTGGCGGCCCAGGTGGGTGCCCCGCGGAGCGGCGGTGAGAGGCTGAGGAAGGTGCGCCATGGCGAAGGCAGCCCCGAGGGCCAAGGGCGCGCCCCGGACCAGCGTCTGGCTGGAGGGCAAGACACGCGGCGGCGGGCGCGGGGGCGGGCAGCCCTCCGGACTGGACCGGGAGCGGATCACCGCGACCACGGTCCGCCTGCTGGACGCCGAGGGGCTGACGGGGTTCTCCATGCGCCGCCTCGCCGCCGAGTTGGACGTCACGGCGATGTCCCTGTACTGGTACGTGGACACCAAGGACGACCTGCTCGAACTCGCTCTGGACGCCGCCTTCGGCGAACTGCGGCTGCCCGACGCGGAGGCCGGCGAGGACTGGCGCGACCAACTGCGCGGGCTCGCCGTCGAGTACCGGTCGCTGCTGGTGCGCCACCCGTGGCTGTCACCGCTCGCCGGGACCTTTCTCAACATCGGCCCCCACGCGCTCGCCTTCTCCGGCACGGTCCAGCGCGTCATCCGCCGTACCGGGCTGCCCGAGCACACGCTGACCGGGGCGATCTCGGCCGTCTTCCGGTTCGTGTACGGGTACGGGACGATCGAGGGCCACTTCGTCGCCCGCTGCGCCGACGCCGGGATGGCCCCCGACGACTACTTCCGTTACGCCATGAGCGCCGCGACGCGGGTCCCGGACGCCGCCGAGGTCCTGGCGGAGTCCGCGAGCCTGATGGCGGCCCGGGGCGGCGACACGGTCCAGGAGATGCTGGACCGCGACTTCACCTTCGCCCTGGACCTGCTGGTGGCGGGCATCGAGACGATGGTCCGCCGGGCGACGGCGGATCGGGCGCCCCGGCCCCCCTCGTCCGGCTAGCCGCCGGCGTCCCGTCCGCCCGGCCGCCTTGTCCGCCCGGCCCCGCGACGCCGGCAGGATCCGCGACCCTGGCTGGATCCGCGCCCCGGCAGGATCCGAGAGGGGGGCTCCAGCCTTCCTCCTCGCCGGGAAGCCGCCGGTGGCCACCGGGCCCAGCGCTCCGGCGAGGCTCTAGCCTTCCTCCTCGACCAGCCGCGCCGGGAAGCCGCCGGTGGCCACCGGCCCCCAGCGCTCCGGTGTGACCCGGATGATCGACTTGCCCTGCTTGACCATGGCCTGGCGGTACTCGTCCCAGTCGGGGTGCTCCCCGGCGATGTTCCGGTAGTACTCCACCAGCGGTTCCACGGAGTCCGGCGTGTCGATCACCTCGGCGGTCCCGTCGATCTGCACCCAGGGCCCGTTCCAGTCGTCGCTGAGCACGACGATGCTCACCCGCGCGTCCCGCCGGGCGTTGCGCGTCTTGGCGCGCTCCGGGTACGTGGAGATCACGATCCGCCCCGAGCCGTCCACCCCGCAGGTCAGCGGCGAGGCCTGCGGGCCGCCGTCGGCCCGCCGGGTCAGCAGCAGGGCGTGGTGCCGGGGGCGTACGAAGTCCAGCAGTTCGTCGAGGGAGACACGGGTGTTGGTCGCGATGTTCGGTGCCATGCCCGCAGCCTAGGGGCGGGAGGGCGGGTGGAGGGGCCGACGAGGGTGACCCTGCCGTGCCTACCACCCGCCCGGCCCGGTCCCACGGCGCGGCGCGGTGTCTCCGCCGGGCAGGCGCGCGGGCAGGCGCGCCTCAGACGGCCGGCAGCGACTCGCCCTGCACGGCCTGGATGTCGAGCTCCACCCTCAGCGTCGTGCCGATGGCCGCGATGCCCGCCTGGAGGACCTGGTTGTAGTTCATGGCGAAGTCCTCGCGGTGCAGTTCGGCCGTCGCGCGGAAGGCGGCCCGGGTGCCGCCCCAGGGGTCGGCGCCGGTGCCGAGGTAGGCCAGGTCCAGGTCGACCGGGCGGACGACGCCGTGCATGCCCAGCTCGCCGTGGACGGTCCAGCGGTCCGAGCCGGCCGCCGTGACGCCGGTCGAACGGTAGGTGATCTCCGGGTGCTTCTCGACGTCCAGGAAGTCGGCGGACTTCAGGTGCCCGTCGCGCATCCCGTTGCCGGTGTCGATGGAGGCCGCGCGGATGACCGCCTCCACGCGGGACTTGGTGACGTCGTCCGGGGCGATCTCGAGGGTGGCCGCGAAGTCCGTGAACCGGCCGCGCACGCTGGAGATGCCCAGGTGCTGGGCGACCGCGGCCACCGAGGAGTGCGCCGGGTCGACGGTCCACGGTCCGGGCGGCGGCAGCTCGGTGCCGCCCTGCCGGGCCAGCGTGACCGTGCCGATCTCGGCCCGGCCACTGGCGGTGACGAGCGCGCTCGCGGCGGCGGGCGCGTACCCGACCGCTGTGACGATGACCGTGTACGCCCCCGGCGCCAGAGCGGTCGCGTCCCGGACGGCGCCCTCCTGGTCGGCCTCGGCGCGCAGCACCTGCGTGCCCGTCATGTCGGTCACCGTGACGACCGCGTGCGACACGGCCCATCCGTCCCGGGTGCGGATCCTCGCGGTCAGTCCCATCCCGTTTTCTCCCTGGAAACCCATACAAAATGGTCGTAAGCAGTTCGGCCCGCGGCGGGTACGCCTCCGTTCGGAGCGCGCCCGCCGCGGGCCGGGGCCGTGCTACTCGCCGGGGTGGGCGAGCTCGATGTCGTGGTCGTCGACGCCGCGGCCGGAGACCGTCAGCGCCGTCGCCACCGGCGGGTAGCCCGTCGCGATGACGGTGTACTCGCCGCTGTTCAGGTCGGTGAAGGCGTACGCCCCGTCCGCGCCGGTGGTGGCCGTGCCGACCACGTTGCCCGCCGCGTCGACCAGCGTCACGCGGGCGTCGGCGAGGGGACCGTGCGGAGCCCGCACGACACCCTGCACCTCGGCGCCGGCGTCGAGGTCGACCTCGACCCGGGTGACCCCGGTGCCGCCGACCTCGACGGGCAAGGCCCGCGGCCGGTACCCGGCGGCGTTCACCGCCACCGTCACCGCGCCCGGCACCAGCTCGGCGAAGGAGAACTCGCCCTGCTCACCGGTGGTCCCGGTGGCCAGCAGGTCCCCGCGCACATCGGTGACGATCACCATCGCGTCCTTGACCGGCAGCCCGCCCTCCGCGGCCCGCACCACACCGCTCAGCCCGCTGGTGCCGCTGAGCAGGACGTCGTACGCCACCGGCTCGCCGTTCACGACGATCGTGGAGGCCTGCGGCTGGTAGCCGTCGGCGGAGGCGATCAGCACGTACGAACCCGTACCCGGCGCGTCCACCGCGTAGGCACCGTCGGCCTGGGCCACGGAGCGGCCCAGCTGACGGCCCGTCAGCGAGATCAGCGTGACGGCGGCCCGCGGCACCGGCGCGCTCTCGGCGCCGCGGACGAAGCCGCGCACCGGGATCCCGCCCCCGCCCCCGGCACCGGTCTCCGCGGGAGCGGCGGTGGCGACGGCGGCGAGCCGCTGGGTGCCCTCCGGGCCGGCCTCCGCTGTGGCGGCCGACGCCGGGCTCGGCGCGTTCTGCCCGGCCGGGACCTGGGCGGGGGCCTGGGCCTCCGCGACGGCCGGGGTGGCGGCGGGGTCGACGGGGAGGGACTCGCCGTCGGCGGCCTGCGCCAGGCCGCCCTTGGTCCGCAGCGGGACCTCCTTGATGAACAGGGTGATCAGGAAGGCGACCGCGGCCAGCCCGGAGGCGATCAGGAAGACGTCGGCGATGCCGTGGCCGTAGGCGCTCTCCATGACCGTGCGCAGCGGCTTCGGCAGCGCGTCCATGTGCGGGATGCTGTCGCCGGAGCCCGAACCGGCCAGGGCACGGGCGTACTTGGGGTTCAGGTCCGCCAGGCCGTCCTTGACGTAGTCGGTGATCCGGTGGGCCATCACCGCGCCGAGCGCGGAGACGCCGACCGCACCGCCGAGGGAACGGAAGAAGGTGACCGTGGAGCTGGCCGAGCCGAGGTCGCCGGGCGCGACCTGGTTCTGCGTGCACAGCACCAGGTTCTGCATCATCATGCCGATGCCGAGACCCAGCAGGCCCATGAAGACGGCGGTCTTCCAGTAGTCGGTGTCGTACCGGATGGTGCCGAGCAGGCCCAGGCCGGCCGTCACCAGCACGCCACCGCTGACCAGCCATGCCTTCCAGCGGCCGGTGCGGGTGATGAACTGACCGGAGACGGTGGAGGAGACGAACAGACCGCCGATCATCGGGATGGTCATGACGCCCGACATCGTCGGCGACTTGTCGCGGGCCAGCTGGAAGTACTGGCTGAAGAAGACGGTGCCGGTGAACATCGCGACGCCGACGAAGAGCGAGGCGAGCGACGCGAGGGTGATGGTGCGGTTGCGGAACAGCCGCAGCGGGATGATCGGCTCGCTCGCCTTCGCCTCGACGAGGACGAACAGCAGACCGAGGACGACGGAACCGGCGACCATCGTGTACGTCTGCCACGACAGCCAGTCGTACTTGTCACCGGCGAAGGTGACCCAGATCAGCAGCAGCGAGACGGCGGCCGAGATCAGGAACGCGCCGCCCCAGTCGACCTTCACGTCCCGCTTCACCACGGGCAGGTGCAGGGTCTTCTGCAGCACGATCAGCGCGATGACCGCGAACGGCACACCGACGTAGAAGCACCAGCGCCAGCCGAGCCACGAGGTGTCGGTGATGACACCGCCGAGCAGCGGGCCGCCGACGGTGGCGACGGCGAAGGTGGCGCCGAGATAGCCGGAGTACCGGCCGCGCTCGCGCGGGGAGATCATCGCCGCCATGACGATCTGCGCCAGCGCGGACAGACCGCCGACGCCGATGCCCTGCACCACGCGGCAGGCGATCAGCATGCCGGGGTTCTGCGACAGGCCGGCCGCCGCCGAGGCGACGACGTAGATGACGAGCGCTATCTGGACGAGAGCCTTCTTGCTGTACAGGTCGGCGAGCTTGCCCCACAGGGGAGTGGCCGCGGTCATCGACAGCAGGGCGGCGGTGACGACCCAGGTGTAGGCGGACTGACCGCCGCCGAGGTCGCCGATGATCTCCGGCAGGGCGTTGGAGACGATCGTGGACGACAGGATCGCCACGAACATGCCGAGCAGCAGCCCGGAGAGCGCCTCCATGATCTGCCGGTGTGTCATCGGAGCGTCGCCGGAGGAGCCTCCCCCGTGCTTGGCGTGAGCCCGCACACCGGCTGGTGTGGTCGTTGCCATGGGCTTCCTTCTCTTACGTGCTTGCGGGTGTACGGGTGGTCTCTTCGACTACGGGTGCGGGAGCCGGGCCGGGGCGGACCGGCAGTCGCCGAAGCTGGCGCGCAGGCGCGTCATCAGCCGGATGAGCTGGCCGACCTCGTCGTCGGTCCAGTCGCTCAGCCGGTCGGCGAGCAGATGGGTGGTCCGCAGTGACAGCTCGTCGAGCTGCGCCGCGCCCTCGGGCGTCAGGTGCAGGATGCGCGAGCGCTTGTCCGCGGGGTCGGGCGACCGCTCGATCCAGCCGCGTGCGGCGACGTGCGCGACATGCCGGCTGGTCACCGACATGTCCACGGAGAGCAGCTCGGCGAGCTTGCTCATGCGCATGTCGCCGTGCCGTCCGAGCAGCGTCAGCACGGCGGCCGAGCCCGCCGGGCAGTCGGGCGGCAGTATCCGTCCCATGTCCCGTTTCACGGCTCCGACGGCACTGAGCTGGCGCGCCAGCTCTTCGAACTGCGACCGCTCGGCCATCACACCTCCCGTATTCGTTGCTTGGGGCAACCATACGAGCAGTTGGTTGCTGCAGGCAAACAAGCAGGGGCCGGTCGGCGCAAAAAGTTGGCAAAGGCAAGTATCGCGATCGTAAATGCGCAGGTGGGCCCGCGCACGGGACTCCGTCCGGCGCTTGAGGACGAAACCGTTCAGAACGCGCCCGTCACGGTCGCGGTGGCGGGTCCGGGGACGGCATTCCCGAGAGCACGCGCCGACGCCGGGCGTCCTGCCGGGAGCGCCGACGCAACCCCCGCCCTTGGGCGGCCCCCGCGTTTTCGCTAGGGTCTCGGGCCATGGCTAACACGCAGGGCCCCCAGGGCAACTACGACCCCGCCGGCAGCACCCAGATGTTCCGCGCGTTCGTGGACGAGGCTCCTCAGAGCGCCACCCCGCAGCAGACCTCCTCGGGCCCCCGGGTCGGCCTGATCATCGGCATCGTGGTCGCCGTGGCGGTCGTCGCCGCGGTGGCGTGGCTCGCGCTCAAGTAGGCCCCGCCCGCCACTGCTTCCACCGGACGGGCGCGTCCCGCGTCTCGATGCGCACGCCCAGTGGCACCCTCCTCCGAGCTCTCGGCTGCGCTCGAGCGGGGGTCCCCGTCGCGTCGACGCACACCGTCCACGTCCGTCCTTCCGTGCGCCGGCCCCGATCGGCGCCGGAAGCGTCCCGGCCGACCCGGCCGTCGCTCGGGCGATGCCGAGCGCCTCGATGATGTGCGTACCGAGGGCCGTCGTACCCGAACTCACCCGTGTGCCGCCGGAGTTGCGTCACCGTAGTCCGCGCCGCTTCCGCACGCGGCCCGTGTCGCGCCCGGACAGACGACGGCCGCCGAAGCAACCGTGAAGGCGCCTCGGCGGCCGGGGTCGATGTCGCCCACGCCGTCCAAGCCGTCCGCATCGGGCGAAGCATCGCGCCACGATGACCGACGCTCCGTCAAATGGGAGGAGACGGGGAAGGGGAGGGCGGGAGGAGGGTCAGTCCGAGATGAGTCCCTCGCGCAGCTGTGCCAGCGTGCGCGTGAGCAGCCGGGAGACGTGCATCTGCGAGATGCCGACCTCCTCGCCGATCTGCGACTGGGTCATGTTGGCGAAGAAGCGGAGCATGATGATGCGCCGCTCGCGCGGCGGGAGCTTGGCGAGCAGGGGCTTGAGCGACTCGCGGTACTCGACGCCCTCCAGCGCCGTGTCCTCGTAGCCCAGGCGGTCCGCCAGCGAACCCTCGCCGCCGTCGTCCTCCGGGGCCGGCGAGTCCAGCGAGGAGGCGGTGTAGGCGTTGCCGACCGCGAGGCCGTCGACCACGTCCTCCTCGGACACGCCCAGCGCGGTGGCGAGTTCGGTGACCGTCGGGGAGCGGTCGAGCTTCTGGGAGAGCTCGTCGCTGGCCTTGGTGAGGGCCAGCCGCAGCTCCTGCAGCCGCCGCGGCACCCGCACCGACCAGGAGGTGTCCCGGAAGAAGCGCTTGATCTCGCCCACGACCGTCGGCATCGCGAAGGTCGGGAACTCCACGCCGCGTTCGCAGTCGAAGCGGTCGATCGCCTTGATCAGGCCGATGGTGCCGACCTGGACGATGTCCTCCATCGGCTCGTTGCGGGAGCGGAAGCGGGCGGCCGCGTAGCGCACCAGCGGGAGGTTGAGCTCGATCAGGGTGTCCCGGACGTAGGCGCGCTCGGGGCTGCTCTCGTCGAGTGCGGCGAGCCGCAGGAACAGGGAGCGGGACAGGGTGCGGGTGTCGATGGCTTCCGGGGCCGGAAGGGCCGGGGCCGGGGCCGGAGCGGCCTCGAGGGACACAACGTCGAGGGCGTCGAGCGCCTCGGGCACGCTCTCGCTCTTCGTGAGCGTGAGCACCTTCGAGCTGCCCTGATCTGCGGACATGCCACCCCCTATGGGTCGCGGGACGGTCGCGGCGGCGCCCTCGTCGAGAAGAACGCAGCCTTCACCTGAATACCGGCGCCGAAGCCCCGGCAAACGCTCTTCCCGCAGAATGTCACATGTCGGCAACGCGCTGTAGGGACTTGTCGACATCCGTGGCGCGAATCGGCCCTGGACAACAGGGGTCTGACGGCGTTTCACGGGGCGCATGTCGGCATCCGCCCAGGTGAGGGATACGCTCCTGCCGGTTACGCCTCGATCCTGTTTGCGGATCTCAGCCGCTGGAAGCTACGCGCGAGTAGCCGGGAGACGTGCATCTGTGAGACGCCGAGTTCCGCACTGATCTGCGACTGGGTGAGATTGCTGTAGTAGCGCAGCAGCAGGATGCGCTGCTCCCGCTCGGGGAGCTGGACGAGGAGGTGGCGGACCAGGTCGCGGTGCTCCACGCCGTCGAGCGCCGGGTCCTCGTAGCCGAGCCGGTCGAGCAGCCCGGGCAGCCCGTCGCCCTCCTGGGCGGCCTCCAGGGAGGTCGCGTGGTACGACCGGCCCGCCTCGATGCAGGACAGCACCTCCTCCTCGGTGATGCGCAGCCGTTCGGCGATCTCGGCGGTGCTCGGGGTGCGCCCGAAGGCGGTCGTCAGGTCCTCGGTGGCGCTGTTGACCTGTACCCACAGCTCGTGCAGCCGGCGCGGGACGTGGACGGTGCGCACGTTGTCGCGGAAGTAGCGCTTGATCTCGCCGACGACCGTCGGCATCGCGAAGGTCGGGAACTGCACGCCCCGGTCGGGGTCGAAGCGGTCGATGGCGTTGATGAGTCCGATGGTGCCGACCTGGACGACGTCCTCCATCGGCTCGTTGCGGGAGCGGAAGCGGGCGGCCGCGTAGCGCACGAGCGGGAGATTCGCCTCGATGAGCGCCCCGCGCACGCGGGCGTGCTCGGCGGTGCCGGGTTCGAGCTCCTTCAGCTGAGTGAAGAGCACCTGGGTGAGGGCCCGGGTGTCGGCGCCGCGGCGCTTCTCCGGGGGCGGTGCCTCGGCCGGGGACGGAGCCTCTTCCTGGGGCGGCGCAGTACTGGCCGACACGGTCAACGCCACCTCTTCATCGATCAACTCATCCGTCAAAAGCGGTCATAGCATCACAAGACAGGTCCATCGTGTTCAAGCACCGCATATGCACGTGTTGAGGGGTGAAATACCGGCTCAGGGGCGCCCGGACATGGCGAAGCCCCGCACCGGTCCGGTGCGGGGCCAGGGGTGTGGCCGTGCGTTCGTACGGCTCAGAATTCGTAGTCGGCGATCACCCACGTGGCGAACTCGCGCCACAGTCCTACGCCCGCCTGGTGGTCCGGGTGCTCCACATAGCGGCGCAGCGCGGCGAGGTCGTCGAACGCCGAGTTGATCGCGAAGTCGTAGGCGATGGGGCGGTCGCTGATGTTCCAGGCGCACTCCCAGAAGCGGATCTCCGGGATCCTGCCCTCCAGGGCGCGGAAGGCCTCGACGCCCTCCACGACGCGCGGGTCGTCGCGCTCGACGCCCTCGTGGAGCTTGAAGAGGACCAGGTGGCGGATCATCACTTTCCTCCGTGCGCGACCCAGGTCATGAAGTCGCCGATGGCCTTTGCGGCGTCCGATATGCCCTCGAAGCCTATCTGCACGTAGTCCGCGGCCTTGGCCGGGTCCGTGATGATCAGATACAGCGCGAAGACCACGAGCGCGTAGACGGCGATCTTCTTGGCGTTCACCGCCATCGCGGCCTCTCCCTCTGACTGCTGCGGACTGCTGGTGTTCCCGGGCCTGTCGGTGCTCTCGGGGCTGGTGGTGCCGGCGGTGAGTGTAACCGTCGGATCGTTCTTCCGGATCATCCCCACCCACGGATCCACGCACGAAGGGCCCCGTCCGACGGACGGGGCCCTTCACTGGCGGTAGCGGAGGGATTTGAACCCTCGGTGACTTGCGCCACACTCGCTTTCGAGGCGAGCTCCTTCGGCCGCTCGGACACGCTACCGAGGGAGACCTTACAGCACGGGGGGCCGTGGTTTGAAATCCGTTTCCCCGCGGCTTCCCGGCGCCCCGGACGCCGCTCTCCAGGGCGGCTCGGCGGCCGTGGACCGCTAAGGACCGGGGACCGCTCAGCGGGCGCGGAAGAAGTCGGTGAGCAACTGGGCGCACTCGTCCGCGAGCACGCCCTCGATCACCTCGGGGCGGTGGTTGAGACGCCGGTCCCGTACGACGTCCCACAGGGAGCCGGCGGCCCCCGCCTTCTCGTCGCGGGCGCCGTACACCACCCGGTCCACCCGGGACTGCACGAGCGCGCCCGCGCACATCGTGCACGGCTCCAGCGTCACCACGAGCGTGCAGCCGGACAGCCGCCACTCCCCGGCCGCCGCGGCGGCCCGCCGGAGGGCGAGGACCTCCGCGTGCGCGGTCGGATCGCCGGTGGCCTCCCGCTCGTTGTGACCCGTGCCGAGCACGGTCGTCCCGTCGGCGGCCAGCACGACGGCGCCGACGGGGACGTCCCCGCCCCGGGCGGCCTGTTCGGCCTCGCCCAGGGCGAGCCGCATCGCGGCCCGCCAGCGGTCGCGCACCGGGTCCGGGGGCCCCTGGGTCTGCGGCGCGGTCAGCGGACGGTCTCCAGCACCTCCGAGGCACCGAGGGCCTCGGCGATCGCGTTCAGCGCGTCGTCCGCGTCCAGGGCGCGCAGCTCCTTCACGCCGACACCGAGGTCGTCGAGGATCTCGGCGTCACCGAGGGGGCCGTGCGTGATGGCGTCGGCGGAGCCGCCCTCCTCCTCCTCGTCGTCCTCGGCGGAGGCGGGCTCGCCGTCCTCCGTGCCGTCGAGGTCGAGGGAGTCCAGGTCGGTGCCGTCGTCGCCGGGCTCCCGGCCGAGCAGTTCGTCGGTGAGCAGGATCTCGCCGTACGAACTGCGGGCGGCGGCCGCGGCGTCGGAGACGTAGATACGAGGGTCGTCCTCGCCGTCTACGCGGACGACGCCGAACCACGCGTCCTCCTGCTCGATCAGGACGAGCACCGTGTCGTCGTCGGTCGAGGCTTCCCGGGCCAGATCGGCCAGGTCGGACAGCGTCTCCACATCATCGAGCTCTGTGTCGCTCGCTTCCCACCCGTCTTCGGTGCGCGCGAGCAGTGCGGCGAAGTACACCGTGACTCTCCCACTGGTCATAGGCGTGCCGGTTGGGGGTCCCCCCGGCGGAGGTTCTGGGCGGGGAGAGCTGGGCTCCGAGCCCCACCCACTCGGAATCGTGGCAGAAACAAGGCGTTCAGGGGACGTCTTCGGCTCCCTGTGTCCGGCAGTTTTGACCGTACGTCCGTCAAGGACTCACCGGCGCACTCGTTGCCGCCACCTGCGGATCGTACGCGGCTTTGCCCGGCGCGCAGCACGCCCACCGCCCGAAACGCCCACGCGGGTGTCGCCCGTGTCCCCGCAACCACCCACCGCGCCTGCCTGCCGAACGTGGGACCGCCTGTCGGAGCAACGTCGAAGTGCCGGGCGCTCGGAGTGTCGGGCCATCGGTGTGCCGGATCGGAGTGTCGGGCAGTTCGAGCGTCGTGCTGTCGGGGTGCCGGGCTCTCGGCGCGCCGCCCGGCGCGAGGCCCCTGGCGGTCGACACGGACGGCAGCCGGAGACCCTGGCGGTCGCAGCGGACTTCGGCCGGGGTCTCCGGACGGTCGATACGGGCGGCCGCCGGCGTGCCCGGGCGGTCGGCGCGGGCGGCAGCCGGAGAGGTGCCTACCAGCGGAACGTGCGCATGCGCATCGCGTGTCGCAGCCGGGCGACCTTGGCGCGGCGGGGCTGGACGCGGTCGCGCAGCGCCCTGGCCTCGGCGAGTTCGCGCAGGAACCGGGCCCGGCGCCGCCGCCGCTCGGCCTCGGCCTCCGGTGTGTCCGGCGTCCGGCGCTCCTCGCGCGGCGCCGCTTCGTCACGGGATTCCCGCTCGGGCATCGGCTCACCACCCCACTTCGTCCTCCCGCATTCCCCCGGACCGGGAGTTTGATGCCGGAGGAATGTGCCGTGACGTGGGCGGCAGCCGTCCGGACGGGGCGGTGGAGGGAGGCGGGCGGTCGGCCGAGGCGCCCGGTTACTGTTGGCACATGCGTCTCCACGTCGTCGACCACCCTCTGGTCGCCCACAAGCTCACCGCGCTGCGCGACCGGCGCACGGACTCCGCGACCTTCCGCCGGCTCGCCGACGAACTCGTCACCCTGCTCGCCTACGAGGCCACGCGGGACGTGCGCACCGAACAGGTCGACATCCACACGCCTGTCGCGCAGACCACCGGAGTCAAGCTCTCGCACCCGCGTCCGCTGGTGGTGCCGATCCTGCGCGCCGGTCTCGGCATGCTGGACGGCATGGTGCGGCTGCTGCCCACCGCGGAGGTCGGCTTCCTCGGCATGATCCGCAACGAGGAGACGCTGCAGGCCTCCACGTACGCCACCCGTATGCCGGAGGACCTCTCCGGCCGTCAGGTGTACGTCCTCGACCCGATGCTCGCCACCGGCGGCACGCTGGTCGCCGCGATCCAGGAACTGATCAAGCGCGGCGCCGACGACGTGACCGCGGTCGTGCTGCTCGCCGCCCCCGAGGGCGTCGAGGTCATGGAGCGGGACCTCGCCGGCACCCCGGTGACGGTCGTGACGGCGTCGGTCGACGAGCGCCTCAACGAGCACGGCTACATCGTCCCGGGCCTCGGGGACGCGGGCGACCGGATGTACGGCGCGGCCGAGTAGCGCTTCGTACCCGCCGGGCCGCCGGGCCGCCGGGCTCCCGGGCCGCCGTTCGCCGGAAGGCGTGCGGCGGCCTCGGTCTTTCCGCGGCCGTACGGTCCTGTCGCCGCGCCCCGCTCAGCAGCCCTTCTTCGCCGCGTCGGCGGCCGGCCGCGGTGCGCTGAGGGCGGCCAGCGCCTTGGTGGCGTCCGGCTGCTTCGCCAGTTCCTTGAAGCCGTCGCCGATGACGAGGTCGACGTCGGCGCCCTTGCGGGTGTCCGCGCGGGTCTCGGCGCCGGTGAGCTGGGTGGCGAGCACCGGAAGCGAGGTGTTCATGGCCGACGTCGCGCCGAGCAGCAGTCCGCTGCCCTTGACCTTCTTGTCGAACTCCTTGGTGGCGTTGCCCACCTGGCCGATGTGGAAGCCGCGCTTCTTCAGCTCGTCCGCGGTCTGCTTGGCCAGGCCCTTGCGGGGCGTGGCGTTGAGGACGTTGACGGTGATCTGGCCCGGCTTGGGCAGCGCCCGCTCCGCACGGGCCGGGGAGGGGCTCGCCTTGGGCTCGGCCGCGGTCGCGCAGTCCGCCCTGGCGTTGGCGGCCGACGCTTTTCCGCCACCCCCGGTGAAGACGTCGATGAGCTGCAGCGTGCCCCAGCCGATCACGCCGAGCACGGTGGCGGAGGCGACGGCCAGGAACGCGAGCCTGCCGCGCCGCCGGGGCCGGCGCATCCGCGGATACTTGTTCCCCTTGATCCGGTACTGCCCGCCCATGCCGGGGGGAGTCAGCATGCTCATGGGCGCAGCGTAGTGTGCCGGGGCGGTGATTCCTACTAGATGATCATCGGATCCGCCCAGCAGAACCCGAAAGGTCCAAGCCGTCCCCTGACGGATACGGCCAGAAGGCTCTCGGGCGGGCTCTGAGGCTCTCGAGCCGGACTCGGCGGCTCCCGGATCGGCCGGCTCCCGCGTCGGCCCGCTCGGCTCCCGGATCGGACCGGAGGTGCTCAGCCCAGTTCGAGTACGCGCGCGTGCAGCACCTGGCGCTGCTGGAGCGCCGCCCGCACCGCGCGGTGGAGCCCGTCCTCCAGGTACAGGTCGCCCTGCCACTTCACCACGTGCGCGAAGAGGTCCCCGTAGAAGGTCGAGTCCTCGGCGAGCAGGGTCTCCAGGTCGAGCTGCTGCTTGGTGGTGACGAGCTGATCGAGGCGGACCGGGCGCGGCGCGACGTCGGCCCACTGCCGGGTGCTTTCCCGGCCGTGGTCGGGGTACGGCCGGCCGTTTCCGATGCGCTTGAAGATCACACGGAAAGCCTACCGGCCAAGACGTTCCGGGCGCAGCCATGACGACGGAGTGCGACGCGGGAAATGCCGCAGCAAAGCGGGGCGAATCCGGAACAGGGGCCTGAGACGGGCGGCGGCGAGACCGTGCCTCCGTCCGCCCGCTCGCCGGGCACCGCCGTGTAACGCCGGACTCACCGGGCCTCGCTGGGCCTGGCTGGGCATCCTGACCGGCCGGGAGATCCCGGCCGCCTCATCGGCACGGCCCGGAGGAGGCGGTCGGCCGGGCGCCCGCGCCGGCGCCCAGCCGGGGTTCAGCCGCGCTTCCCTTCCTCCGCTGTGGCCGGCCGCCGGTCGCGTGACTCGGTCCGACCGGGGTCCTTCAGGTGCGTCTTGTTCGTATCGGCGGTGTTGCGGACGGCCTCGGCGCGCAGCAGGGCGCGCAGGACCGCGTAGGGGTCGCTGGGCATGGCTGTGGTTCCTCGCGTCGTACTCGATGGACGGACCGGGGGCGGAACGGTCCGTCAGCAGCGCAGGACCACACGGCACAGGGCGTGCAGGCGGGAGGAAGGGTTCGGCGGCGCGGCGGCCGGAAGGGTCGCCGAGTGCTCCGGGGCAGGTGGGGGCGGCGCGGCGGGCCGCAGCGGTACGGCGGCACGGTCGCCGCCGCGCACGGCGGGCCGCAGCGCCGCATCGAGGACGTCCTGCTCGGCGGCCCCGCCGCCCGGCGCACCGGCCACCGGCGCGACGGCCACCGCGTCCGTCCCGGCGTGCACGCCCGGCACCAGCAGAGAGAGCAGCAGGACGAGCACCCGCAGGCAGGCGTGCCGGCGCGCGGCGCGGCGGGCGTGCGGTGCGGTGCTCACGTCGGGTCATGTCCCCGCGGGACGGACGCCGTTCAACGCGGCACGCCCGAGAATCGCCCGCTCGGCGTAGGGCCACGCCCCGGTCCGCCCGGCCGGGTCCGGTTCGGGGCGGCCCGCCTCGGTCTGTGTCGGCCCGCGACGGACCGATTCAGCCGGCGGAGGGCTTCGTGGCCTTCGCCGACTTGGCCGCCGCCTTCGCCTCCTGCTTGTACGCCCGTACCCGCTCCAGCGACTCCGGCCCGGTGATGTCGGCGACGGAACGGAAGGACTCCGCCTCCCCGTACGGCCCCGCGGCCTCCCGCCACCCCTCGGGCCGGACACCGAGCTGCTTGCCGAGCAGCGCGAGGAAGATCTGCGCCTTCTGCTTGCCGAACCCGGGCAGCTCCTCCAGCCGCCGCAGCAGCTCGCGCCCGTCGCCGGCGTCCCGCCAGATCGCCTCGGGGTCGCCGTCGTAGTGCTCCACGAGGTACTGGCACAGCTGCTGGATCCGCTTGGCCATCGACCCCGGGTAGCGGTGCACGGCGGGCTTGTCCGACAGGAGTGTGCCGAAGGTCTCCGGCTCGAACGCCACGATCTCGTGCGCGTCCAGGTCCTCGGTGCCCATGCGCCGGGCGATCGTCGCCGGTCCCTTGAACGCCCACTCCATCGGGATCTGCTGGTCCAGCAGCATCCCGATCAGCGCGGCGAGCGGACTGCGCCCGAGGAGCGCGTCGGCCTCGGGATCCTGGGCGAGGTGAAGAGTGACGTCCATGCCCCGATGATCGCCCGCCGGGCGGCGGAACGCAGCATGGCACGCCTCCGATGGACGTGCCGGGCGACGCCTTCTCCCGCCCGGCGCGCGCGGGCCGGAGGCGTCGCGGTGCGGGGGCCGCGGGCCCGGCCGCCGCCGGATGTGTGAAGGTGCGGGGATGGTCCGCGAGGGGGGTGAGTGATGCGCGGCGCGCGTCCGTACGTATCCGGAAGCCGGCAAGTCCCACAACGGAGAGGCGACGTGGTCCGACGGCGGAGCGAAGGCCATGACGGCGGTGCGTCCCACGGACGGCCGGGGCGGGACGACCGGGAGGCGCGCGGCCGGAGAGGGGTTGGGCGGGAAGCGCGGGTTCGGGAGGGGCGGCGACGGCTCCCGGTGGTGGCGCTGCTGGGCGCCGTGGTCGTCCTGCTGCTCGGGGGCGCCGGGCCCGCCGCGGCGCACGCCGCGCTGCGCACCACCGACCCGGCCGACGGCTCCGTCCTGAGGTCGGCCCCGCACGCGATCACGCTGACCTTCACCGAGTCCGTCGGCCTGCTCGACGACTCCTTCCGCCTCCTCGGCCCCGACGGCCGCCGGGTGCGCACGGGCGAGGCCCAGCACGCTCCGGGCCGCTCCGACACCGCCCGGGTGACCCTGCCGGGCAAGCCGGCCCAGGGCACCTTCGTCCTCGCCTGGCGGGTGGTGTCGGCGGACAGCCACCCGGTGTCGGGCGCCTTCACCTTCTCCGTGGGGCGTCCGTCCCCGACGGCCGCCACGGTCGGCACCGGCCCGGCGGAGGACCCCGTCACCGGCAGCCTCTGCGACCTCGCCCGCTGGGCCGCCTACGCCGCCGCGGCCCTGCTCATCGGCACGGCGTTCTTCGCCGTGGCCTGCCGTCCGCCGGACCCCGGTCCGCTGCGCGGGCTGCTCGTGGTGGGTTGGTGGGCGCTGCTGGCGTCCACGGTGGTCCTGCTGGTCCTGCGAGCCCCGTACGAGACGGGTGCGGGCCCGGCGGCGGCCCTCGACCCCTCGGCCCTGTCCCGCACCCTGACCAGCCGCCCGGGCGTGGTCCTGCTGGCCCGCCTGGCCCTGCTCCTGCCGGCCGCGGCCTTCCTCGTACGGCTGTCCCGGCGCGGCGGGGACGGGGGCCCGGCGCGCCCGGCCAAGGCGACGGGCGCGGCGGGCGCTGTGCTGGCCCTCGCCCTGGCCCTGACGTGGGCGGCGGCCGAGCACGCGTCGGCGGGCCTCCAGGTGCCCGTCGCCATGGCGTCCTCCGCCCTGCACCTGCTGGCGATGTCGGTCTGGCTGGGCGGCCTGGCAGCCCTGTTCACGACGCTCCGCCGGACGCGGCCGGCCGATCCGGACCCGGACCCGGACCCGGGGACGGGCGAGACGGGCGAGACGGCCGGGACGGGTGGTGACGCCCCCTCACCGGCGTCGGTGACGGCGGCCGGTACGGCGACGAAGGCAGCGACGGCGACGGAGACCGAGCCCCCCGGCCCCGAGCCCGCCCACGTCCCCCGTCCCGCCCCGACCGCCACCGTCGCCCGCTTCTCCCGTATCGCCTTCGCCGCCGTCACCGTGCTGGTGGTCACCGGCGTCTACCAGTCCTGGCGCGGCCTCGGCTCCTGGACCGCGTTCACGGACACCTCGTACGGGCGGCTCCTGCTGCTGAAGCTCGCGGCCGTGACCCTGCTGCTGACGGCGGCGAGCCAGTCCCGGAACTGGACGGCACGACTGCTGACGGCGGACGCGGACGCCACCGCGGCCGACGACGCCCCTTCGACCCAGGTCTCCGCGGCCGACGACGCCCCTCCGAGCCACGTCCCCGCGCCCGGCGCCCAGGAGCCCGACGTGCACCGTCGCGGTCTGCGTCGCGCGGTCCTGGCCGAAGTCGCCGTGGGGGCCGCCGTGTTGGTGCTCAGCACGGTGCTGACCGGTACCGTGCCCGGGCGTGCGGCGGCCGAGGCGGCGCAGGCCCCGCCCACCTCTGGGGGGCAGAGCGCAAGCGTCACGTGGATCCCCTTCGACCTCGGCACCTCGGGCGCCCGGGGCAAGGTGCAGATCACCCTGCTGCCGGGCCGCGTGGGCGAGAACACGGTGGAGGCCGTGGTCTTCGGCCCCGACGGCGGAGTGTCCACCGTGCCCGAACTACGGCTCTCCCTCTCCCTGCCCGCCCGGGACATCGGCCCGATCGACGCCGGGCTCACCGACAAGGGCGGCTACTGGGGCACCGACCGCCTCACCCTGCCGATCGCCGGCACCTGGACGATGAAGGCGACGGTGCGGGTCTCGGAACTGGACCAGGTGAGCGAGTCCCGGAAGGTCCGGATCCCCGGCTAGCCCAAGGGCCGTGAATACGCGTTCCTTTTCCGTAACTTCGCATATGCGTGCGCGTTATGCCGGTGTCGTGCGACACAGTCGTCAGGACTCACCGGAGAAAGTCATGTCGAATGTCACCCTGTGGATGCTGATCGTGTGTGCTTCCGCGTGCACCGCCGGCTCCATTTTCGTACCGCCCTACCAATGCCGAATGTGGCGGGTCGACGCAATGGAATTGAATCGCCGTCGGCTCATGGTCGACGTGCTCCAGAGCAACGCCCGTCCGCTCGGCGTCGATCCGATGTCCGACGAGGTGTCCACCGGTGCCGAGTAGTGTGGCTCCGCACCCCGCACCGCCGTCCATCTCTTCGGCTGGACGGACGAGACATCCCATCGCACATATATGCTTTGTCGTGGGAATCCGTTCACCCAAATGCCCCGCATCCGGTGGAGTGGGGCGGCGTTAGTCGGGATATGACTAAGGCAACCAGGGAAGGGCAGTACCTGCGTCTGTTCGTGGGACGCGAGCGGGAGGGCACGGCTGCCGGACGTGCGGTCGCCCTGGGCCCCTACACCTACATCCCCGCCCCGGTGCACCAGGCGGGGCCCGCCAACGGCACGCTGAGCAGAGGCGGCCTCCCGGTGGCGCTGAGGGTGACCGAGCCCCTGCTGCGGGATTTCCTGGACGCGATGAGTGCGCTGGAAGTCGATCTCGCCCGCCGATGGGTGGGCCCTGAGGGCAGGTCGCCCTTTTCGGTGGTGGAATAACCAGGTCGCGTGATGTACGACGAACGAATCGACGGCCACCCCGGACGCCCGGCCGATTATCCGGATTATCTGGACGGATATCAGCAGACCGGCACCGGTCGGCACCGCGCTCCGGCTCCGCCCCCCACTCCGGATCCGGCCCCGGACATGTATTTCTCGACCCCCCTGGTGCCGCCGGACTCGGCCTGGGACCCGGCCGAGGAATTGGCCTTCATGCTCCAGGACGCGATGTCGGAGCAGAATCGGCCGAGAATTCCCACCGCCCGGGTCGAGGTGCCGGTCACTCCGACCGGGCCCAGCACGCCATTGGAGAATCTCCAGGAAATCACCGCGGAACTGCCTCGGCTGAGAAGGGTGTCCCGCGGGCATCGCAAGGTCCGCAAGCGCAAGTGGCCGCCCGGCCTGCGGGCCGTCAGTCAGTTCATCGCCGCGCTGGCCGCGGTGACCGCCTCCGCGGTGAGTCTCTTCGGTGGAATGGTTGCCTACGACCCCCTCCGCATCGTGGCCGTGTCCCGTATGCAGGCCGGTACCGCGTCCTGGTGGCCGCTGCTCGTCTTCGGCCCCTGGCTGGTGGCGTCGCTGTCCGTCCTGCGCGCCGCCCTGCACCGGCGTCGCGCCGTCCACTCCTGGTGCGCGGTGCTGCTCTTCTCGGCCATCGCGATGTTCCTGTGCGTCGTCCAGGCGCCCAGGACGCTCGTCGACATCGCTGCGGCCGCGCTGCCGGGCCTGGCGTCCCTGACCTGCTTCCAGCAGCTCGTCCGCCAGATCACCCTGACCCGCCCGCCCCGGCGCGTCGCCCCCCGCCACCGGCAGCGGAGCGCCCCCCGGTCCGAACTCCCCGCGGAGGGCCCGGCTCCGTCCCCCGCGCCGGGCAGGACAGCTCCCGCCTCGGGCAGGACCACACCGGTGGCGGGCAGGACCAGTCCCGCCCGCGGCAAGGCCGGTCCCGCCGCGGGCCGGTCCCAGCCGTCCAGCGGGAAGGCCAGGGGGCCGGGCACCCGCTGGTGACCCACGGAGCCCCTGGACGACGAAGGCCCGCAGGGCGGGGCCCGTAGGAAGAGGCCCGTACGGTGAGGCCCGTACGACCAAGGGCCGTACGGTGAGGCCCGTTCGACGAGCACCCTTACGACGAGGGCCCCGAGCGGCGAACCGCCCGGGGCCCTCGCCCGTTCACGGAGCGGGATTCGCCGGCGCAGGTGCGCGCGGGAAATCCGTACCGCCTCCGTCAGGAATCGGGAAGCGCCGGGCCGCGCTTCCCGCCTAGCGTGTCTGCCGTGGACATCACCGGCGGTGCCAGAGGCCGGGCGGACGGAGCGGACGGAGACACGATGAGCATGGCCACGAGGACCGACCCGCGGTCGCCCGCGTCGCACGTGGCGGACAGCCACGATCTGATCCGCGTGCACGGCGCCCGCGAGAACAACCTCAGGGACGTCAGCATCGAGATCCCGAAGCGCCGGCTGACGGTGTTCACCGGCGTCTCCGGATCGGGCAAGAGCTCGCTGGTGTTCGACACCATCGCAGCGGAGTCGCAGCGGCTGATCAACGAGACGTACAGCGCCTTCGTGCAGGGCTTCATGCCGAACCTGGCGCGGCCCGAGGTCGACGTGCTCGACGGGCTGACGACCGCGATCATCGTCGACCAGCAGCGGATGGGGGGCGACCCCCGGTCCACGGTCGGCACCGCCACCGACGCCAACGCGATGCTGCGCATCCTCTTCAGCCGGCTCGGCACCCCGCACATCGGCCCGCCCAGCGCGTACGCGTTCAACGTGGCCTCGGTCCGGGCGAGCGGGGCGATCACGGTCGAGCGTGGTGCGAAGAAGGCGGTGAAGGCGACCTACTCCCGCACCGGCGGCATGTGCCCCACCTGCGAGGGCCGGGGCACGGTCTCCGACATCGACCTCACCCGGCTCTACGACGACTCCAAGTCGCTCAGCGAGGGCGCGCTCACCATCCCCGGCTACAGCATGGACGGCTGGTACGGCCGCATCTTCACCGGCTGCGGCTTCTTCGACCCGGACAAGCCGATCCGCGACTACACGAAGAAGGAGCTGCACGACCTCCTCCACAAGGAACCGACCAAGATCAAGGTCGAGGGCATCAACCTGACGTACGAAGGGCTGATCCCGAAGATCCAGAAGTCGATGCTGTCCAAGGACATCGACGCGCTCCAGCCGCACGTACGCGCGTTCGTGGAGCGGGCGATGACGTTCACCGCCTGCCCCGAGTGCGACGGCACCCGGCTCAGCGCGGGCGCCCGGTCGTCGAAGATCAAGGGGAGCAGCATCGCCGACGCCTGCGCGATGCAGATCAGCGACCTGGCCGAGTGGGTCCGAGGGCTCGACGAACCGTCCGTGGCGCCCCTGCTCGCCAAGTTGCGGCACGCTCTCGACTCGTTCGTGGAGATCGGGCTCGGCTACCTCTCGCTCGACCGGCCGTCGGGCACGCTGTCGGGCGGCGAGGCACAGCGCGTGAAGATGATCCGCCACCTCGGCTCCTCGCTCACCGACGTCACCTACGTCTTCGACGAGCCCACCACGGGCCTGCACCCCCATGACATCCAGCGGATGAACTCCCTGCTGCTGCGGCTGCGGGACAAGGGCAACACGGTGCTCGTCGTGGAGCACAAGCCGGAGGTCATCGCGATCGCCGACCACGTCGTCGACCTCGGCCCCGGCGCCGGCACGGCGGGCGGCACCGTCTGCTTCGAGGGCACCGTCGAGGGGCTGCGGGCCGCCGACACCGTCACCGGCCGTCATCTCGACGACCGGGCCGGCCTCAAGGAGACGGTGCGCAAGCCCACCGGCACGCTGGAGATCCGCGGCGCGACGGCGCACAACCTGCGCGACGTCGACGTCGACATCCCGCTCGGGGTGCTGACCGTCGTCACCGGGGTCGCCGGCTCGGGCAAGAGCTCGCTGGTGCACGGGTCGATCCCGGCCGGCGAGGGCGTGGTGTCGGTCGACCAGGGCGCGATCCGCGGCTCCAGGCGGAGCAACCCGGCGACGTACACCGGACTGCTCGACCCGATCCGCAAGGCCTTCGCGAAGGCCAACGGGGTGAAGCCGTCCCTGTTCAGCGCCAACTCCGAGGGTGCCTGCCCCACCTGCAACGGTGCCGGCGTCATCTACACCGACCTGGCGATGATGGCCGGCGTCGCCACCACCTGCGAGGACTGCGAGGGGAAGCGGTTCGAGGCGTCGGTGCTCGACCACCACCTCGGCGGCCGCGACATCAGCGAGGTGCTGGCGATGTCGGTGACCGAGGCCGAGGAGTTCTTCGGCGCGGGCGAGGCGCACACGCCGGCCGCGCACCGCGTCCTCGGGCGGCTCTCCGACGTCGGACTCGGCTACCTCACCCTCGGCCAGCCGCTCACCACGCTGTCCGGCGGCGAGCGCCAGCGGCTCAAGCTGGCCACGCACATGGCCGAGAAGGGCGGCGTCTACGTCCTCGACGAGCCGACCGCAGGCCTCCACCTCGCCGATGTGGAGCAGCTCCTCGGCCTGCTCGACCGCATCGTCGACTCCGGCAAGTCGGTCGTCGTGGTCGAGCACCACCAGGCGGTCATGGCGCACGCCGACTGGATCATCGACCTCGGCCCCGGCGCCGGCCACGACGGCGGCCGCGTCGTCTTCGAGGGCACCCCCGCCGACCTGGTCGCCGCCCGCTCCACCCTCACCGGCGAGCACCTGGCGGCCTACGTCGGCGCCTGACCCGGAAATCCGGCCGAGGCCTGGCTCGGAAATCCGGCCGAGGCCTGACCCGGAAACCGGCCGAGGCCCCGGCCCCTCGGCGGCCGGGCCCTCGCTGCCGCTGCTCACGCCCAGCGCCAGGAGCCCCGGCCGGGGAGGCGCCGGCCGGCGGGAGACGGGCCGGGCTCCGGGCAAAGCACCGCGCCCCCCGGGCCGGATCGGCGACGGGGGGCGCGGCGGGCGTTCACCACTGCGGGGTACCGCCTACAGCGCGCTCCAGTCCAGCGTCGTGCGGGCCAGGCGTGCCACGTCCTCCAGCAGGGCCAGTCGGGCCGCACGGACCGCGAGGTCGGGGTCCATCACCAGGACCTCGTCGAAGAAGGCGTTGATGGCGGCGACCAGCGGGGCGGAGACCTCGACCAGCGCGGTGAGGTCGTCCTCGCGATCGCGCAGGGCCTGGCGGACGGCCTCGGCGCTCTCGGCGAGGCGCAGCTCGGCGGGAGCGGTCAGCCGGGAGCGGTCCACCGCCTCGGGGCCGCCCTCCGCACCGTCCCCGGGGAGGATGCGCAGCACTCGCTGGAGCGCGGCGGTGAGCCCCTCGAACGCCTCGGTGCCGACGTGGCGCTCCAGGGCGGCCAGGGTCCGGTCGCCGTGCGCGGGGCGGTCGGCCCACACCAGGACGGCCTGGACGAGCCGGTGCTCGTGCCCCGCCTCGGTGAGCTGCTGCTCGTAGCGGCGGGTGATCAGTTCGGCCGCCTCCGCGAGCCGCTCGGCGGGCACGTCGACGCCCTGGGCGGCGTAGCGTTCGGCCGCCGCACGCAGCCCGTCGGCCACGCGGAGCCCGGCCAGCGCGGGCACGCTCCGCAGGACGTTGAGGAGACCGATGGCGGCCCGGCGCACCCCGTACGGATCGGAGCTTCCGGTCGGCACGGCGCCGATCACGAACATGCCGGTCACCAGGTCGAACCGGTCGGCGAGCGACAGCACGGCGCCCGCTTCGCCGGCGGGCAGCGCGCCGCCGGAGGAGCGCGGCAACTCCATCTCGGCCAGGGCCCGCGCGACCTCCGCGGGCTCACCGGCGCGGCGTGCGTACTCCTCGGCCATCACCCCGGCCAGGCTGGAGAACTCGACCACCATCTGCGACGCCAGATCGAACTTGGCGAGCTCACCGGCGCGACGCACCGTGGCGGCGGAGTCCTGCGGGAGCACCGCACGTTCGGCCAGGTCGCGGGCGAGCGCGGCGATGCGGTCGGCGCGGTCGGCGACCGTGCCGAGCCGGTCCTCGAAGGTCAGCTTGTCGAGTCGGCCGCGGAAGTCCTGCGGGGACACCTTCAGGTCGGTGCGCCAGAAGAAGGCGGCGTCCTCGTAACGGGCCCGCAGCACCGCCTCGTTGCCCGACCGCACCACGTCGTCGTCGCAGGTGCCGTTGGCGAACGTGATGAAGTACGGCATGAGGCGCCCGTCGCCGTCCAGCACCGGCAGATAGCGCTGGTGCTTGCGCATCACGGTGGTCAGAACGCTCGAGGGCAGGTCGAGATAGCCCTCGTCGAAGGACCCCCGCACCGGGTGCGGGTACTCCACGATGTCGGTGATCTCGTCGATCAGTCCCGCCTCGCCGGCCACGTCGATGAATCCGCCGACCTCCGCCGCCGCCTCGTGGGCACCGCGCACCACCGCGTCGCGCCGGCCCTGCCGGTCCAGCATGATGCCGTGCATCTGGAGGAAGTGGGCGTAGCCGACGGCGGACGTCACCTGGACGACCGGGTCGGGGGCCGTGCGGTGGACGCGTGTGGTGGTGCCCGAGGCGAGCGCGGAGACGGCGATCGGCAGGGGCGTGCTGCCGAGCAGGGCGAGCAGCCAGCGGACCGGCCGGGAGAACGACAGGGACGGGTCGTTCCACCGCATGTTGCGGCTGGAGCGCAGCTCACTCACGACCTCGGCCAGGAGCTCGCTGAGCACCTCGACCGCCGTGCGGCCCGGCGCCTCGCGGGTGAGCGCGATGTAGTCGACGCCGTTGACGTCGAGGACCTGCACGTCCGACGGGTCGGCTCCCTGGCTGCGGGCGAAGCCCAGCAGGGCGGGCGTGGGGGCGCCGTCCCGGTAGGCGGCGGCGGCCTTGGGGCCGCGCACGGTCCTGACGGTGTCCGGCTCCCGCGGCTCCACCTTCTCGACCGTGATGACCATGCGGCGCGGGGTGGCCATCGCGGTGATCGCGCCGTGGCCCAGCCGGGTGGCGGCCAGCTTGCTCGTGATCGCCTCTCGCACCGCGTCGGTGGCGGCGCGGACATCGGAGTACGGCAGCTCCTCCACACCGATCTCGAAGAGCAGCGTCTCGGTGCTGAGCACCGTGGGCAGTGCGGCCCGCACGGCGGGGGCCGGCGCGGCGGCCGTTCCGAGCGGGTACTCCAGGGCGGCGCGGCGCTGCCCCCACAGCTTGGCCGACTCGTGCGTGAGGCCGCGCATCAGGGAGAACGCCTTGGCACGCTCGGTGGTGCTGAGTGCGCCGCGCGCGTCGAGCACGTTGAAGGTGTGGCTGCACTTGAGCACGTACGTGTAGGCCGGGATGGGCAGCTCCAGGTCGAGCATGCGCCGTGCCTCGGACGCGTACGACTCGAAGAGCCGGTGGTTGGTCTCGACGTCGGCGTCGTCGAGGTAGTGGCGGCTCATCTCGTACTCGTTCTGGCCGAACACCTCGCCGTAGGTGATGCCCGGCGCGTAGGCGATGTCCTTGAAGTGGGACACGCCCTGAAGGTTCATCAGGATGCGTTCGAGGCCGTAGGTGATCTCCACCGACACCGGGGACAGAGTGACCCCGCCGACCTGCTGGAAGTAGGTGAACTGGGTGATCTCCATGCCGTCCAGCCAGACCTCCCAGCCCAGCCCCCAGGCGCCGAGTGCCGGGGAGGCCCAGTTGTCCTCCACGAACCGCACGTCGTGCGCGCCGAGGTCGATGCCGAGCGCCCGGAGGCTGCCCAGGTACAGCTCCTGCGGGTTGCCCGGGTCGGGCTTGAGGATCACCTGGAACTGCGTGTGGGTCTGGAGGCGGTTCGGGTTCTCGCCGTAGCGCGAGTCGTCCGGCCGCACGCTCGGCTCCACGTAGGCGACGCTCCAGGGCTCGGGGCCGATCACCCGCAGCGCCGTGGACGGGTTGGCCGTACCGGCTCCCACCTCCGTGTTCAACGGCTGCGTGATCATGCACCCGTTGTCGCTCCAGTATTTCTGCAGGGTGAGGATGGCATCCTGCATGGTCAGCGCTGTCTGGCCGTTCTTCATGGTGATCGAATCGCCTGTTTCCCGAGTTGTTCGGCAAGGTGGTCACGCGCGCGGGCGCTGTCCAGGCGCCGCCGCCTGGACCAAAATACTCAGGGGGTTTGTGCCGTCCCGCGCCCGAACGCCCCCTGGATCGCGGCTTCTTGGTCCGGCTTACGGCCCCGGACGACCAGAAACCGGGACCTCAGCGGACCCGCTCCCAGTCTGTCACCAGCGTTCGGGCGGCCTCCTCCGAGGACAGTTCGACGACGTCGTCGGCCGGCGGACTGGCGTGCCGGCGCAGTCGCTCCTCGGCCGCCGCGACCGCCACGGCCGCCGAACTCCACGTCCCGGCCGGGCCGGCCAACCGCTCGCCGAGCAGGCGCAGCAGGGCCCGGTAGTTCTGGCCGCGTCCTCGGGCGACCGGCCGCAGGCCCTCCATGGCCAGCACCGTCGCCGAGGACAGCGCGTCCAGGGCCGCCAGGTCGGTGACGCCGTGCAGTACGGCCGCCGTGGCCGGGCCGGCCAGGACGGGGTGGGCCAGGCTCATGGCCTGTACGAGGACCATGTTCACGCCGAAGGCGAGTTCCACACCGAGGGGACGGCCGGCCTCCTCGATCACTATGACGTTGGCGACGTCGGTCCACCCCCGCGCCCCTCGCAGAGAGAGATTGGCGTTGCGGCCGGTGACGCCCGGCATGCCGAAGACGTGCCGGAACTGCTCGGGGGAACGCGCGCCGGCCGCGACGGCGAGGCCGGCCGCGATGCCGCCCTCCACCAGGTCCCGGTCGTCCGCCAGCACGCGCAACTGCACGTCGTGCGCGGCGAAGCCGAGCCTGTCGACCAGGAGGTCCCGGGCGAGCGCGGTGAGCCGTGGCGCGTCCCCGGCGGGCCCGAGCGCGCCGAAGGACATGAAGGAGCAGCCGAAGGGGGACATCTCGCCGGTCCGGCGGACATGGTCGAGGTTGCGCAGGCGCAGGGCGGGCTGCACCAGGAAGGCGCGCTCGTGGACGCCGCCGGAGAGCAGCGGTTTCAGCACGCTGATCGTGGAGTTTGTGTAGCGCACGGACGGATCGTGGTGGGACACCACCGGCCGCCGGTGCCGCTCCGTGTAGCCGGCCGCGAGGCACGCGCGGCGGAAGGCCTCCACCACGGTGGCGGCGGCACCGGGGACCGCCTCGATCGCCGAGAGGCCTTCCGCGGCCCGCGGGATGACGGGGCCCGGTGGGATCGTTCGCGGTGCGCTCGCGTCCGGGCGTGCGGTGCGGGCCGTCTCCGTGGGCGACGGGAGCCTCACCATCCGGCACCGCCCGAGGGACGGGGCGCGACCGCCGCGGCGTCGAGGGAGAGCGTCGCGCCGTCCAGCACGGCCCGCACGCCCAGGGGCAGGGTCACCATCGGGCTGGTGTGCCCGCAGGGGAAGCCGATGACGACGGGGAAGTCGTGCCCGTGCAGCGTCCCGGCGATCGCACGTCCCAGTTCCCCGATCTGGTCCTCGCGGAAGGGCCAGCCGAACAGGACCGCGCGTGCCCCGTCGAACAACCCGGCGAGGTTCATCGACAGGAGATCCTCGGTGGCGTTCACCATCGAGTAGGGCAGCTGCGGTGTCTCCAGCAGCACGATGCGGTCCGTGAAATCGGGCTGCCACGGGGTGCCGACCAGGCGGCGCAGGACCGGCAGGCAGCCCCCGGCAAGGGTCCCCGTGACCCTGCCGGGGCGCAGGACCTCGGCCGGCGGCACGGGCTCGGCGCGCCGGGCCCGGCCGGGACCGCTCCAGTCCGCGCCCTCCCGGACGATCCGCTCCGGCCTCGGCACCGGCCCGGCCGGCTCGGCGGCGCCGGTCACCCTGAGGAAGTGGTCCGCCGTCTCCCGCAGGGGGGCGGGGTATTCGGCCCACTCCGCCATGACCGAGGGTCCGTAGAAGGTCACCAGACCGGTCTCGGCGCGGATCGCCGTGTGGAGCGAGGTGATGTCCGAGTAGCCGCAGAAGACCTTGGGGTGGGCGGCGACGAGGTCGTAGTCGAGTTCCGGGAGCAGCTGCGCGCTGAGACTGCCGCCGATGGCGCACAGCACCCCGCGGACCTCGTCGTCGGCGAACGCCTCGTGCAGGTCCGCGGTCCGCTGTGCGGCCGTTCCCGCGGTCCACGGGCCGGTGGTGAGGGCGTTCTTGGTGAGCCGGGGACGCAGACCGACGTCCCTCAGCGCCTGCAGTCCGCGCTCCAGGCGCTGCGGATAGCGGCCGGCCGCGTCGGCGGCGGGGGAGACGACGGCGACCACGTCACCGGGCGCGAGGGCGGGCGGCAGGACCGGTGCGGGCGCCGGGGATCGCCCTGTTCTGGCGGATGTCATGAGCGGGACCTTCCCTTGGTCCTGGCGCATTTCCAGGAGGTGGTGCTCAAGAAAGACATGTGGCTCCTCATCAATACGGCACCGGTTCGAGGGACGTCCCTCGACCGCGAGCCGGCGGTGTTGATCTCCGTTCGGCTCGACGGAATATTGCCTCCGTACCGGGAAATGTGATTCCCGGGCGGGCGATGTTTCGGTGACCGTTCGAACCTGCGATCCAAAAGGTCCGTCGCGGCGCGGTTCCTCGCGAAGTCGTGTTGCGCGAAAATCGATAACGACTTTAAGTATTCACGCCGTGCAGTGACAACCGGCAATGATGGTGATCCAGGTCACATGGCGCGCGTCGTCGCAGGTCGATCGGTCCGGAGTGTGCCAGACAGCAACCTGCCAGATGGTTCTCTTGATGCTCCGGCGGTCCGAACGTAGATTTCCGACCCAGGCGAAACCCGCCGGTCGTTCGGCTCGAATTAATGGATGTAGAACCATCCAAGGGGGATCCATGATGAAGTTCCTGACGCGTGCCCTTTCCGCACTCGCGGTGATCGCCGCAGTTCTGGTGCTGGGTGCCACGGCCGCGAACGCTCATGAAGCGGGCACTTTCAATGCGGCGTCGGACGGCGTTTCCCCGTTGAGCCTCAACTGGGACTGACTCTTTCCCTTGCCGCAACTCGCCGCGCGAGGGCAGGGAAATCTGGAAAACAAGCCGAAGGCTGGAGAGGTAGGGCAGCGGGGTATGAGCGACAAGAATCTCCTGGTGTACTCGTGGAACGGGGTCACCCTGGAGGCACTGCTGGACGGCGGTGCCCGGGTGACGCTGGTCTTCGACGCCTGGGAGGCGACCCACCGGACGATCGACCCCGAACTGCTCGCCCGGGTGGAACGCCACTACGTGATCCGCACCTACGACGCGCTCGACGAGGTCGCGCAGCTCGCTGTCGAGCTCCGCTCCACCGGCGTGAAGATCGACCGGGTCCTCAGCCTCTCGGAGTTCAGCCAGTTCAGCGCCGCCTACATGGCCGGCCTGCTCGGGCTCGCTCAGCCCTCGATCGAGAAGTCCGTGCTCATGCGCGACAAGCGGGCCATGAAGGAGCGCGCGGCACGCGCCGGCATCGCCTGCGCCCGCTACGAGTCGCTCTCCACCACCGACATCGAGGGCTCCGTACGCCGCGTCGAGGAGCGGCTCGGCTTCCCGGTCGTCGTGAAGCCCGCCGCCGGCCTGGGCTCGGTGGGCACCTCCGCCGTGCACAGCGCCGAGGAGCTCGCCGACGTGCTGCGCGCCGCCGGGAGCGGCACCGAGGAAGCCGGCCTCACCCGCTTCCTGATCGCCGAGGAGCCGATCGACGGCGACGAGTACCACGTCGACGCCGTCTGGGAGAACGGCGTCGCGCAGATCCTGGGGGTCAGCCGCTACCTGCGGCCGCGCATGCAGGTGAAGACGCCGGGCCGGGACAACGGATCGATCCTGCTGCCCCGCGACCGCGAGCCCGAGCTCTACGCCGAGGTCGAGGAGCTGCACGCCCGTATCAACGCCGCGTTCGAGATCACGGACGACATCACCCACCTCGAGATCTTCCGGCGTTCCGACGGCCGTCTGTGGTTCTCCGAGATGGCGACCCGCTTCGCCGGTGGCGCCATCCCCGAGAGCTTCAAGCCCTACGGCGCGGACCTGCGCGAACTCTGGATCGACGCCGTCCTGAACAGCGACCGGGAGCCGCTGGAACTGCACGCACCCGACTATCCGTACGTCGGCTGGATCAACCTGGCCCCCGCGGCCGCCGGTGTCATCACCCAGGAGCCCACGGACGAGCAGATCGCGGCGTTCCCCTACGTGCTGGACATCATCCGGTCCCGTTCGGTGGGCTTCGACATCGAGGAACTGCACCCCTCGGTCTGGTGCCTGATGCTGGTCATCAGCGCCGAGAGCGAGGCCCAGTTCCGGGAGCGGGCCGCCGAGCTGGAGGCCGCGCTGCTTCCCTCGTACGCGACGGCGCCCGCGTCGTGAGCGTGGTCGTCAAACCTGCCGAGGCGCCTGCCGCACTGGGTTTCGGTTCCCGCTTCACCGGCGGCATGGTGCTGTCCCGGTGGACCGCCGGCGAGGGCTGGTCGGCGCTCGAGGTGGGCCCGCACCGGCCGCTGGAACTGTCTCCCGCGGCCATGGCCCTCCACTACGGGCAGGCCGTCTTCGAGGGACTGAAGGCGTTCCCCCGCGCGGACGGTTCGCTCGCGCTGTTCCGGCCGCGCGCGAACGCCGAGCGCTTCAACCGCAGCGCGGTACGGCTCGCCATGCCCACCCTGCCCGTCGAGACGTTCGTCGACGCGTGCGCGCGGCTGGTGCGCCACGACGCCGCCGACGTGCCGAGGGGTCCCGGGCAGAGCCTCTACCTCAGGCCCTTCATGATCGCGGTGGAGCCGAGCCTCGGTGTGCGGCCGGCGCGGGAGTACCTGTTCGCCGTGATCGCCTCACCGGTCGACCACTTCTTCGCGGACGGCTTCGAGGCCATCGACGTCTGGTGCCCGACGGACCAGATCCGCGCGGCTCCCGGGGGCACCGGCGCCGCCAAATGCGCGGGCAACTACGCCGGCGGGCTGGCCGCCAAGGCCCAGGCCGTGGAGCGTGGCTGCCACGAGGTCCTGTGGCTCGACGCCCGGGAGCACCGCTTCGTCGAGGAACTCGGCGCCATGAACTTCTTCGGCGTCACCCGCGAGCCGACGGGCGGGCCGCTCCTGGTGACCCCGCCGCTGTCGGGGACGATTCTGGCGGGCAACACCCGGGACACCCTCATCGAGCTCGCCGCCGACCTGGGCGTACGGACCGAGCAACGGCCCATCGACATAGCCGAGTTGACGAACGGCAACGGTGGTTTCGACGAGGCCTTCGCCTGCGGAACCGCGGCCTCCGTGGTGCCCATCGGCAGCGTGACGACCGCCGGGGGCCGGCACGTCCTGGGCGACGGCCGTCCGGGCGGCCTGACCACCCGGCTCCGCGAGGAGCTGGCCGCCGTGCAGTACGGGGAGCGGCCCGACACCCGACGGTGGATGCACACCGTCTGACCCCGGCCTGCCCGCCCGCGGCGCCCGGCGGCGACACGCCGCCGACAACGCCCCGCCTCACCGACCGAGGCCACGCGGCCTCCGGACGTCCCGGACCGGCCGGCCGGCCCTCGTCGCCTTCACACGAACCGCACACCTTCCATTACGCATCCCTAGGGAGAATCACCTTGGCCACGCCCACGTACACGCACGGCGGATGGCGTCCCTCCGCGGACCGCTTCCTGGAGATCATCGACCAGCCGCTGTTCCGCACCCTGGTCGACCTGCAGGACCTCGTGACCCTCGAGACCGCCCTCTTCTGGCGGGAGCGGGGCGTCAAGTCCGTCCACCTGCCGATCACCACCAACAGCATCTCCAGCCCGATGGGTCTGGGAAGCGACTCGCTCCCGGTCGAGATCGACCTGTTCGGCCAGCGCACGTTCCTCGCCGACTCCATGCAGTTCATGCTGGAGTACGGCTGCCGCCTCAGCCCGCAGGGCAGCTGGTACCTGATGCCGAGCTTCCGCGGCGAGGACTGCGACGAGTCGCACCTCAACCAGTTCTTCCACAGCGAGGCCGAGCTTCCGGGCGGCCTCGACGCGTGCATCGACGCCGTCAACGCGTACATGCGCCGACTGGCCCAGGCGGTCCTGGACCACCACGCCGACGACGTGCGGGCCATCGCGGGCACCACCGAGCACCTGGAGCGCATGGCCGGGCTGGAGTCCTTCCCCCGGATGACCTTCGACGAGGCCGTCGCCCACCTGGGCGACGACCCGGACGCGGTCGAGCACCACGACGGCTGGCGCACCCTCACCCGGCACGGAGAGCGCCGGCTGATGGAGGAGGTCAGCCCGATCCTCTGGATCACGCACTACGACCACCTGTCGGTGCCCTTCTACCAGGCCTACGGCGACGAGGACGGCCGCACGGCCCTCAACGGCGACCTGCTCTTCGGCATCGGCGAGACCGTCGGCTGCGGCGAGCGCCACGTCGACGGCGAGCAGGCGCGCAAGGCCCTGGCCCACCACCAGGTCCCCGAGGAGGCGTACAGCTGGTACGTGCGCATGAAGGACGCCTTCCCGCAGCACACCTCGGGCTTCGGCCTGGGCATCGAGCGCTGGCTGATGTGGGTGCTGAACCAGAAGGACATCCGTGAACTCCAGCTCGCCCCGCGCCTGAACGGTGTCAGCGTCACGCCCTGACCGGCACGACCCGCGCACCGGCTCCCCGGACCCACGGCCACGGGTCCGGGGAGCCGGGCACCCGGGTCCGAACCACGGGACGCCCGTCGAGCGGCGCCCCGCCCACCGACCCGCGCACGGTGGTCCCGCAAGCCCCCCGCAGGAGACGAGAGATGCACCGGTCGACCGACGAGATCACCGTTGCCAGGGTGCCCGTGCCGCACCGCTCGCTGCGCGCGAGGACCCACGCGTACCTGGCCGCCGGCCCCGCGCTGGTCAGCGTGCACGAGCACGCCGGCGTCGAACTCATCTACCGCCACGAGGAAGCCCAGTACACCTACCGCCAGTCCGTGCCCGACCTGATGGGCCTGCTCGGGGTGCTCGGCAGGGGACTGCTGTCCGAACCGCCCGACGCGGTGGGCGCGTTGATCCTGCCCATGCCCTACTACCGCCGGTTCAAGCCCGAGGGCACCCCGGTCGACCCGTCGACGTGCGGCCGGATCATCCGTCATCGCAACCGGGAACTGCTCGACGCCTGCGCCCGTTTCCGGGCCGACCATCCGCCCTCGGCCGGACTGCCCATGCCCGCCCTGATGGCCGACCCCTTCCGCGACGCGGCGGACTTCGCGTCCGACTACGCCGATCGCCTCGGGGAGGTGTTCGCGCTGAAGTGGCACTCCCCGTCGGCCGAGCGACCCGTCTCCGCCTACGTGGAACGCGGTTATCTCGACCTCGCGGCGGACCTGGGCGTGCCGACCGTGATGCACTGCTCGCCCGACGGCGGGCTCGCCGACCTCGCCGAGATCGCCACGGTCGCCGTCCCCGCCGCGGTCGCGGCAGGTGCCCGGATCAGCCTGGCCCACCTCGGCTTCAACAACCCCGCGCTGCCCCGGATCCTGGACACCCCCGGCGTGTACGCCGACCTCGGGCCGTGGGAGGTGGTGTGCGAGCGGACGGTCGGGGACCCCGGACCGGTCAACTCCGACGTGCGGCTCGCCCGGCTCATCACCGCATGCGGGGCGAGGCTGATGGTCTCCCTCGACACCCCGTGGCACCTCCAGCACTGGAACGACGGGCGCGGCCTCGGTGCGGAGACCGTCCCCGCCTTCCGCCGGATCCTCGGTGCGCTCGACCTCAGCGGCACCGATCCGCGCTCCCTCCTGGCCGGCAACGCCCTGAGCTTCCTGTTCGGGGCGCCGTGACCGGCCGGACCACGCCCACCGGCGCCGACCCGACGGAGAAGGAAGAGCCGTGTCCCTGCTGAAGGACCTGCGCGCACTGCCGCGCACCGCCCGGACCCTGCTGCTGCTCGGTGCTCTCAACAACGTCGGCTCGGGCCTGGTTCTGCCGTTCCTCGCCGTCTACGTCCACCAGGTCAACGGCCTCGGCCTCGACACGGCCATGCACGCCGTGTCGGTGACGGCGACCGCCGCCATCGTCGGCGGTCTCAACGCCGGGCGCCTCGCCGACCGTATCGGCGCCCGCCGTACGGCGGCGGCGCACATGGTGCTCAGCGCGGTGGGCGTGACCGGGTACGCCCTGGCCGGCGAGACCTGGCACTTCCTGCTGTCCGCCGCGATCTGGGGCCTCGGCCTGGGCAGCAACGCGGCGTGGAACAGCCTGCTCGCCGCATCGGTGCCCAGCAGGTCCCACACGGTGGTGTTCGGCTTCAACTTCACCCTGACCAACGCCGCGCTGGGGATCGGCGGTCTCCTCGGCGGCGCGCTCGCGAGCACCGGGCACCCGATGTCGTTCCGGCTGCTGTACGGCGCCAACGCCCTCAGCTACCTCGGGATCGCCCTGGCCATGTTCGCCCTGCGCGGCCTCGGCCCCGACACCCGGAACGGGGCCGGCACGGCGCGGGACCACACCCGGCCGCAGAGCTACCGCCAGGTCCTCGCCGGCGGCCCCTTCCTCCTGGTCCTCGGTCTCGCGCTGGCGCTGTACTTCTCCTCCTACGGGCAACTGGAGGCGGGGTTCCCGGCCTTCCTGCTGACCAACACCGAAGTGGGGCCGGGCGGGATCGCCGTACTGTTCGCCGTCAACACCGGGGCGGTCATCTGTTCCCAACTGGTCCTGCACGAACTGATCAAGCGGTGGAAGCACACGCGCACGGTCGCACTGGCCGCCGCCGCCTGGTCGGCGAGCTGGCTCGTCGTGCTCGCCGCGACGGCCGCGGACGCGGACGTCCAACTGGCTGTGCTGGTCGGCGGCATGGTGCTCTTCGCCTGCGGCGAGACGCTGTTCGCGGCAGGAACGCCCGCCCTGGTGAACTCCCTGGCCACCCCCGCACTGCGGGGACGCTTCAACGCCGCCTACGGCACGGCCACCTCGGTGGGCTTCGTGACCGGACCGCTGGCGGCCGGCGCCCTGGTGGCCGACGCGGGAACCGTCCTCGTCACCGGCCTGTCCGTGCTGTGCGCGATGGCGGCGCTGGTCGTCCTGGCCTCGACGGTCCCCCTCGAGCGCGCGGCCGCCAACGCCACCGCCGCCACCGGGGGTGAGGAACCCGCCGACCAGGGCGCGGCGGACGACCGCAGTGCCCAGGACGCGGCGGACGACCGCAGTGCCCAGGGCGCGGAGGACGACCGCCAGGAGCCGGTCCGTGGCTGACCAGCGCATCCCGTCGCCGGCGGTGGCGCCCCTCCGCGCACCGGACGCGAGCCCGCCCACCGCGGGCCCCGCCCGGAACGACCGGCGACTGCTGCGCGAACTGTCCGGCCTGCTGGGGACGCGGCCCGAGGACGCGCCGGCCGTGCTGCGCGCCCGGCTGGCATCGCTGGCCGCCGCCCAGGCCGAAGTGGAGCGGCTCCACCGGGCCGAGGTGGCCTCAGCCGCCCGGGCCCTGGCCGAGAGGGCCCACCTCGTTCCCGGCGGCCTCCTGGTCGCGGCCCGGATCGACGGCGCGACCGGACGCAGGCTGCGGCACCTCGCGGCGGCCGTGGCCGAGCACCTCTCCTCGGGCATGGGCCTGGTCGTCCTGTGCACTCCGCACGACGGCCGGGCACTGCTGGTCTGCGCGGTGGGCAGGCGGCTGCGAGCGCAGCGGGTGGACGCCCGGGACGTCCTCCGGGAGGCCGCGGCCGCGATCGGGGGGAGCCCGGCGGGCCGGGGAGCCTGGTCGAGCGCCGCCGGACGGCGGACGGACGAGCTCGGCCGGGCCCTGGCACTGGCCCGCACCGAGGCCACGGCCGTGCTGGGGCGGACCCTGGCGTGACGGCACGAAGGAGGGCGACGCCCTCAGAGCCAACCGCGTTCGGCGACCCTGAGTCCGGCTTCGAACCGGCTCCGGGCGTTGAGCCGGTCCATGATGTCCGACATCAGCCGGCGGACACTGCGGACGGAGAGGGCCAACTGCTTGCTCGCGGCCTCGTCCGTCATGCCCTGTGCGAGAAGACGCAGCAGCTCACGCTCCTGCGGGCTGAGTCCCTGATCGTCCGGAAGCTCCGCGGTGCCGAGCGGGCGTGCGGAATCCCAGATGTGCGAGAAGAGCGCCAGCAGGGCGGCGACGATGCCCTGCTCGCGCACGACCAGTGCGCCTTTGGTCGATTCCTCCGGATCGATCGGGAGAACGGCGAGTTTGCGATCCACGAGGATCAGACGCATGGGCAGCACGGGATGTGTGCGCACCTGTCCGCCGCATTCGTTCAGCCAGGCCGCGTAGCGACGAGTGGCGCTGTGGTTGCGGACACTGTCCAGATAGATTGTTCGAATAGTTGCGCCGCGTTCGACCACCCGCGCGTCCAGAGCCTGGCTCGCGGCCATGCTCTCCGGGGTGAGGGAAGCCTTCGGAATGAAAGCGAGTACTTCCGTCTCGATTCTCTCCGAAATTTCGTCGAGATATCCGCGCACAGAATCCGTACCCCGCAGGTACTCGATCCTGCCGCCGCCGGGTCCCTCTTGCGCCTCTTCGAACTCCGCCACGATGTCGGACAGTGCCACGCGGCATTCGGCCAGCTTGTGCTGGCGTTTGTGTATTTCTCTCTGCTGGGCGGCTATCAGCTCCGCGAGCGCCACGCCCGGCTTCACCACGACGACGGCGCCCGGCTCCTCCCCGGAGGGCCTGATCAGCGAGAAGTCGGCCAGCTCGTCGAGTCCGGCCTGTACGGCCGAGGTGCTCAGGCCGGTCGCCTCGACCAGTTCGTCGACGCTCCACCGCGGTCTGCGAATCATCGCCCGATATACCGCTTCGGTTCGCTCACCCAACCCCAGACCGGCGAGCGAGGCCTGTGTGTGCACCTCGAGCCCAAGAGCTTCCGTCATTCCACCCGTCACCTTCCCGATGCGGGGGACAACGATAGCTGGTCGTGTGGCCGTCAACTAGGTCCGCGCCGACCTCCCGGTCGACCCGGGACCACGAGGACGGGCCCGCGGTCAATCGTCCGGTGCCGTGCTGTGCCGTCCTCCGCAGAACCAGAAGAAATACGAGTCGCGCCGGTATTTCGGGAGCGTGACGCGCGACACAACACGCGACGCAACAAATCCTGAGGGGGATGAACGACATGGCTCGCACCATTACGGTCTTGCTGGTCGGCGGTTCGGGGCACTGGGCCGGCAGGGAGAACCACGTTCCGGCGCTGCTCGACATGCAGAAGTCCGGATGGCCGGTCCGCACCGCTGTCATCTGCGATCCCAGAAACCCGGAGAAGCGCGCCCAGGACGAGGACATGGCGCCGCTGCGCGAACTGCTGGGGAGGGACTCACCGGAGTGGGTCAATCCCGACGGGCTCAGCGGCACGGAACTGGAAGCCGTGCTGGACCGCGCCCACGCCACTCACCGGTTCTCCTTGGCGATCATCGCCTGCAACCCGGTCCACCACCGTGCGTACATCCTCTGGGCGGTCTCCCGGGGGATCAGCGTGCTGTGCGACAAGCCCCTGCTCGTCGCCGAGGGGTCCGCGTACGATGCGGCGGCCGCAGAGCGGATCATCGGCGGCTACGCGGAAATCGGCCGCGCGCTCACCCGCGCCCGCGCCGCGGGGCCGTGCCACGTCGCCATGCCGCTGCGCCGCAGGGCCAACGACGTCTACCGGTCGATCGCCTCGGACCTCACCGAGACGCAGCGCGTCCACGGGCAGGGCATCACCTCGATGCAGCTGATCAAGAACGGCGGCCTGTTCCGGTACCCGGAGGAGTACCTGCTCGGCGATGCGCACGGGTACCGCAGCGGTGTCGGAGCGCTCTCCTTCTCCAGCTACCACTACATCGATCTGCTCTCCTGGTACCTGGAGCTGGCACCGGGAGAGGCAACCGCTCTACGGGTGACCAACCCGTATGTGCGCAGGGTCGGCGAGTTCCTGCGCACCCGTCAGGCCACCGCGCTCGCCGACCTGGTCGGCGGCGACGAATGGGTGCGGAGCCCCGAGCTGCCGCCCCAGGTGCTGGCGGCGGAGACCGACTTCGTCTTCCACCTCGAACTCCTGGGGCAGGAAGGCCAGAAGGCCGGGCTCGTGACCTACGCGTGCCATTCGAACACCTACTCCCATCGCTCCGTCGGACTCCGGGAGTTCGACCGGACCGACCGTCAGCCGTTCCGGGAGAAGGGCCGGATGTCCCAGTTCACCCTGGACATCAGCCAGGGCAGCATCCAGCACATCGGCGTCTTCAAGAACGATGTCGTCGGCGAGGACTACCGGATCCGGGTGCAGCGGCGCCGCAACCCGGTCGTGACCGACGAACCCTACGTCGAGCAGGTGTTCCACGACGCGCACGCCGGGAGCTCGGTGACCCCGCAGGACGTCCTGCGCGCGATGGTGCTCCTGGCGAGCGGTGAGGCCGCCCCCGCCCAGGTCGCCGACCGGATCTCCTTCTTCGAGGACCAGCGGCTCAGCCACCACCTGTTCGGCACCTTCTACGAGCTCGTCGCCGCGGGCGCCGAGGGGGTCGGCGCGGCGGAGCGCGTCGTCGAGCTGGCCCGGTGACCCCGGCGCCCGCCGGTCGGCGGGGACTGCTGGCCGCGCTGCTGTCGGTGATGTTCCTCGCCGCCATGGACAGCGCGGTGACCGCCACGGCCGCGCCGCAGATCGTGACCGACCTGGGCGACGGACCGGCCTTCAGCTGGCTGCTCGCCGCGTACGTCCTCGCCGCGACCGTCTCCCTGCCCCTGTCCGGGAGGCTGGCCGACACCCACGGACGCAGGCCCGTGCTCGTCGGAGGGACCCTTCTGTTCCTGGCGGGTTCCGCGTTGTGCGCGGCCGGCTGGAGCATGACCAGCCTCGTCACCTTCCGCTTCGTCCAGGGCCTGGGCGCCGGCGCGCTCCAGGCGACCGTGCAGACGGTCGCCGGCGATCTCTACCAGCCGCACGAGCGTGGCCGCATCCAGGCGATGCTCGCCTCGGTCTGGAGTGTCGCCGCCCTGGCCGGGCCGGCCGCGGGCGGTGCGCTCGCCCAGTACGGCCACTGGCGGGGGATCTTCGTGCTCAACCTCCCTCTCGGTCTGGCCGCGGTGTGGCTGCTGGTCCGCCGGTTCCCCGGGGAGGACCTGCGCGGCGGCACGAGCGGTCCCCTGGACTGGCGTGGCGCCCTGGGCCTCCTGCTGACCTGCGCGGCGTTCATGACGCTGCTGGTCGAGGGCGGCACGGCCTGGCCCTGGGTCTCCGCCGAGAGCGGAGCGCTGCTCATCGTCTTTGCGCTGCTGGCCCTGGCCACGGCGCGCATCGAGCGGCGCGCCGCCCACTCCCTCATGGCGCGGTGGGTGTGGCAGCGGCGCGAACTGGCGGTTCCCGGCCTGGTGCTGGGACTCATGGGCGTGATCATGACGGCGCCGATGCTGCTGCTGCCGGTCTACGCGCAGGCGACCCTGGGACTCGGTCCGGCGGCAGGCGCGGCCGTGCTGGCCGGGATGACCTTCGGCTGGCCGACCGCGGCGGTCTTCAGCAGCCGCCTGTACCTCCGCGTCGGGTTTCGCGAGGCGGCTCTGACCGGCGCGGCGACGGTGACCGCCGCCCTGGTGACGACGGTGTTCCTCGCCGCGGCCGGCGCCCGTGCCGTGCCGTTCGTCGCCGCGTCGGCACTGCTCGGCGTCGGCTTCGGCCTGCTCCAGCCGGCCCTGCTCGTCGGTGTCCAGGCGGCTGTCACCTGGGCCGGCCGGGGCGCCGCGACGGCGAATCTGATGTTCTGCCGGGAAGTGGGCCAATGCCTGGGGGCGGCCCTGTTCGGGGCTCTGTTCAACGCCGCCGGGAACCAGGGCGTCGCGGTGGCCGCGGACTGCGCGGCCGTCTGCGGAGCGCACGTCGCGGCGGGCCTCCGGTGCGCGTACGCCGTGGCCGCCGGTTGCGCGGCGGCCATGGTGTGCCTGCTGATGATGATGTCGCGCGTCACGGTCCGCGTTCCGGTGGACGGAAGGGCCGTACCGCGGCGGATGCCGTGACGACGCGGGGCGCGACTACGGAGTGGTGTGAACGGCGGCACGCCAGAGGGCCGGGCCACTTTCGCGGTCCGGCCCTCTGGGCTGGCGGAGGATACGAGATTCGAACTCGTGAGGGGTGCGTCCGCCAGCGCGCTGGACAAAGACCCGGACAACGAGCGGTACGGAGACTGTGTCCGGCCCCCGCCGCATACGTCGCCGCCGATCAGGTCCGTCAGCGCATATCTGTGAGGAGGGTGTTGAGTTCAGCCTCCTGGTGGGCCGGCGACATCGGCGGGTTCGAGTGGTCGATGCCGAAGGTCTTCAGGACCTGGTCCATCTGGGCGTCGATGAACGTCCAGCCGGTGTTGTCCAGCGGCTGCAACGAGGCCTGGTCGGCATCCCAGAGGTCTCGCAGCGACTGGGCAGCTGCGTGGGCCCGGGTCGCGTTCCCCGACCGAGCGTCCCTGAGTGAGGTCAATGCGAGCGTCCTCAGTGCGTCGACCTTCGTGGACGGGAAGTGCTTCACGGCCTGGCCGGGGGCGAGGTGGACGGTGGAGGTGGCGTCCTCCTCCGGCGCCGGGCCGGCGTGCGGCTGGCTGTGCGCCCAGATCAGCAGGCTCCCGGTGGCGACGGCGAGGAGGCCGAAGCCTGCCAGCGCGATGTGCTCCCTGGGCGGGTTGGCGGAGATCTGCGGGGCGTGCGTGGCGTCGTAGGTCTCGGTCACGTCGGAGCGCGTCACCGTCAGGTAGATGACAGTCGCCAGGATCAGGCCGAGGAAGATCAGGCTGGTGGTGAAGGTGCCCAGCGCAAGGCCGGTCGGCTCGCCCGGCTGAGCGACCTTCGGGGAGGCGAGCCAGTCGCCGATGTTGGCGCCCAGCGGGCGGGTCAGGATGTAGGCGAGCCAGAAGGACAGCACGGGGTTCGCGCCGAACTTCCACAGCAGCGTGATCGCCGCGATGAGGCCGAGCGGCAGCAGGACCGAGACTCCCGGGCTCCAGCCGGTGAGCTCGAGGGTCCAGTCGCCGGTCGCGGTGCCGAGCGCGAAGGTGACGAGAACGGCGAGCCAGTAGAACGACTCACGCGGCAGCGTCGTGACCGAGTGGATCGAGAGGGTGCGCTCGCGCAGCCACCACACGCCGAAGACCACGGCGAGCAGGACCGAGAACACGGCGGAGCTGATCCACAGCGGCACGTTGAGCTGGTCGGTCAGGATGTCGGTGTACAGCGTGCCCGTGACACTGACAACGACCACGGTCAGCCAGTACGGGAAGGGGACGTACCGCTTGAGCCGCAGCTGGACGCCCAGAACCACCACGAACACCGCGGTGAAGATCCAGGCCGTGTTCACCAGGCCGACGCCCAGCTTCATGTTGATCCAGTCGGCGAAACTCTCACCGACGGTCGTGCACAGGATCTTGATCACCCAGAACCAGATGGTGACCTCGGGAACCTTGTTCAGCATCAGCCGCCCGCTGCGGCGCGTGCGGGCTTCGCTTGTCGTTGTCATGCAGGGAGGTTCGCTCGGCCGACCTGCACACAACCTGACTACGCGATCGCTTCTGGCGTGGGGAAGGTCACCTCGACGCGACCGTGACCATCCGCGATCGCACGGACTGCCACTCCCGCGGACGCGGCGAGACGCCTTACCACGGCCAGCCCCAACCCGTGCCCGTTGCCGCTGGTCACGCCGGCTTCGAAGACCCGATCAACCTCCCCCGGATCGAACCCCGGGCCATCGTCGAGGACATCGATCACGACGCCCTTGGGCTGGATGCGCGCCGTGATCCAGACCCGCGAGCTCGCATGCCGCAGGCCGTTCTCCAGCAGGGGTGACAACACAGCCACGACGAGTTCGCTTGCCACGGCGACATCGACGTCGGTCGGGATGGCGAGTTCGATGGAGCGACCGGCGATCGCCTGTCGCGCCGCCGCCCTGAGATCGCAGCGGGTACCGCCGTCGATCCGTGTCCGGGCGGCACTCAGAATCGTGGTGATCGCCGTGTTCAGGCGGTCGACCTCGGTCAGAACATACTCCGGTGACACATGGTGACCGGAGAGTTGCGCCAACTGTGCCTCGCCCCGCAGCGCCGTCAAGGGCGTCCGCAACTCGTGGGCGATCTCATCGGTGAGCCGACGCTCGTCCGCGAGCGCGTTGTCTATGCGGTCAAGCAGGCGATCGAGAGTTCGCCCGAGCTCCCCGAATTCGTCGCGAGGAACGCCGAGGTCGAATCGACGCCCGGGTTCGTGATCGCCCCAGTCGTCGGCAAGAGCGGCCATGTCGTGAACCACCCGCAACGCACGACCCACCACGAGGTACGCGACGACGCCTGCGAGCAGGATCGTGATGCCACCCAAGACGAGCGACATCGCCAGGCTGCGCTTCTCCGATGTCTCGTACGGCGTCAGATCCACCCTCACGACCGCCACAACGCGGTGGTCTTCGAGCCGGATCGGCTGGGCATACAGCAGGTATCTGCCGATCGTGGTGGTCCGGGACTGCCCGGAGTCGGCAAGCGCCTCGACGCGGCCACGAAGGCTGCCCGGGACGATCCCGTCAATGAGGTGCCCATCGGCATACACCCACGAGACGGTGTCCAGCGCTTCGTTGCCGCTCTCGATCAGCACGACGTGGCCACCGCGTACGGTCACGTTCGCCGCCACCGCCTCTGCACGCGTATGCGCCAGAGCGTTCGCGTCAGCGTCGGTCACCCGGCTCAGCAAGACGTGTGAGACCACCACCAGCACCGCGGCCACCGCTGTTGCGATCAGAACCGCGAGCGCGACGACTCTCCCGCGGAAGCCCGTCACTCCCATCGATAGCCCACCCCACGGACCGTCGCCAGGCGATCGGCCACGCCCAGCGCGCCGAGTTTGGTCCGTAGCCGGCGAACGAAGGAGTCGAGGGTGTTGTCGCTGACCTGTGCGCCATGCGGCCAGCCGGCAGCGACGAGGGCGTGGCGGCGTACAGCGTCGCCCTGTGAGGCGATAAGCCTGCCCAGCAACCGAAACTCGGTCGGCGTCAGGCTCTCGCTTGCCGAACCGTAGCTCACGACATGTTTCGCCGGGTCGAGAACGACGCCGCCGGGTGGGGTCGTCGCGGTGGTTCTGCGTAGCAGGGCGCGGACCCGCACCAGCAATTCCGGGATGTCGAACGGTTTCGTCATGTAGTCGTCGGCTCCCGCCTCGAAACCGCCCACCTTGTGGTGCATGCCGTCCAGAGCGGTGAGCATCAGCACCGGGGCATCAACGCCACGTGCCCGCAGCGCCAAGCAGACATCGCGACCGTCGGCGTCCGGGAGCCCTAGATCCAGGACGACCAGGTGAGGGACCGGATCAAGGTTCCGCAGCAGACTGTCCGCCGCAGAAGCGACTGCGACCCTGTGGCCGTCGTGCTCGAGTGCACGCTTGAGGACGTCGCGGACCGCCGCGTCGTCCTCGCACACCACGATGAAAGCCACACGCTGACCATAGGCACTCCGGTGAGAGTTCTCGTCAGCGCCCTGGAAGTCGGAGTGGCTCCCGCTGCCGACGGTCAGGTGATTCGGCTCTGGCAAGGTGTGACCGTCTACAAGCGTGTAGACAAGGAGGGTGTCAATGCGTGTAGCGTGCCCGGGTGACTTCGATAGCTCGCTATGCCCGTTCGGGCAGCACTGCCGCAGGCGTCATCCGAGGCACGGTTCGCGTCCCCGGAATCGTCGCCGCCTTCTGGATGGCGAAGGGATTGTCGACGGCGCTGGGGGAGGGCGCCTCGGACTACCTCGTCCAGGCCATGGTGCCGCAACTGGCGGTGGTGCTCGGGTTCGCCGCCTTTCTCGTCGCGCTTGTGATCCAGTTCCGCCAGGCTCGCTACCGGGCGTGGACGTACTGGTTCGCCGTCGCCATGGTGGGCATCTTCGGGACGATGGCAGCCGACGTGATGCACGTGGCCCTCGGCGTGTCCTACACCCTCTCCAGTGCGCTGTACGGGGTGCTGCTGCTGGCCGTGTTCTGGCTGTGGCGGCGCACCGAGGGCACCCTGTCGATTCACACCGTCGACTCCCCCCGTCGTGAGGCGTTCTACTGGGCGACCGTCGTGGCCACCTTCGCCATGGGCACCGCGCTGGGCGACTTCACCGCCTTCACCCTGCACCTGGGCTACTTCACCTCCGCGTCCGTTTTCGCGGTGCTGATCCTCATCCCGGCGGTGGGATACCGCTGGCTGCGCTGGAATCCGGTGTTCTGCTTCTGGGCCGCTTACGTGATCACCCGCCCGCTCGGCGCGTCGATCGCCGACGGCCTGGGCAAGCCTCGCTCCGTCGGAGGCCTCGGCCTCGGCGACGGGCCGGTGGCTCTGGTTTTGCTTGCCTTGATCGTCCTGGTGGTCGCCTACCTGGCGGTGACCCAGGCGGACGTTCAGCGTGTGCACGAGCCCGCCGCACCGGAATCGACCGCCGCGCGCGTGTAGCGGGCGGGTGGAGGTGCGTAGACGACCTGAGGGGCCCGGACAGGATGTCTGGGCCCCTCGCTGTCATGTGCCCTTACGGTTCACTCGGCGGCCCGACGGGCGACAACGTCGGCAGTCGGCCGTCGGCAGTCGGCTGGTGACCTCTCCACAGAGCCGCTCGTGTGCAGCCATGACGATGTGCGGCGGCCGGGGTGCGCCGGACGAAGAACAGGACAACAAGCGGCGTCGCGTGTGCCGGACGCCATGCTCAAGGACGTGGCCCGGAAGATCGCCGAAGCCATCTGGGGACGCCCCGAGACACCCTCTGTGGACAAGAACCAGGACAACGAGGTCTGCGGACAACGTCGAAGGGCCCCACCGCGAACGGTGGGGCCCTTCGACATCGTGCCCGGTGAGGCACTGGCGGAGGATACGAGATTCGAACTCGTGAGGGGTTGCCCCCAACACGCTTTCCAAGCGTGCGCCCTAGGCCTCTAGGCGAATCCTCCGCCGGAAACATTACATGACCGAGAGGAGTGCTCGCGAACTCGTTCCGCCCCCTCCGCATCGGGTAGTCTGTGCGCAGCCCCTCACGCGGCGCTATCTGACTGAACTCCCCCAGGGCCGGAAGGCAGCAAGGGTAGGTCGGCTCTGGCGGGTGCGTGGGGGGCGCTTGCGTTCCGCGGGCCGGGACCATTGTCGGTGGGCGCCTATAACCTCGTAAGCGTGTCGTCTCTCGCGCTCTACCGCCGCTACCGCCCGGAGTCCTTTGCCGAGGTCATCGGGCAGGAGCATGTCACCGACCCGCTGCAGCAGGCGCTGCGGAACAACCGGGTCAATCACGCGTACCTGTTCAGCGGTCCGCGCGGCTGCGGCAAGACGACCAGCGCCCGCATCCTGGCCCGCTGTCTGAACTGCGAGCAGGGGCCGACCCCGACGCCGTGCGGTGAGTGCCAGTCCTGCCAGGACCTGGCCAGGAACGGGCCGGGCTCCATCGACGTCATCGAGATCGACGCCGCTTCGCACGGTGGTGTGGACGACGCCCGTGAGCTGCGCGAGAAGGCGTTCTTCGGGCCCGCGAGCAGCCGGTACAAGATCTACATCATCGACGAGGCCCACATGGTCTCCCCACAGGGCTTCAACGCCCTGCTGAAGGTCGTCGAGGAGCCGCCGGAGCATCTGAAGTTCATCTTCGCCACCACCGAGCCCGAGAAGGTCATCGGCACCATCCGCTCGCGGACCCACCACTACCCGTTCCGGCTCGTGCCCCCGGGGACCCTGCGGGACTACCTCGGCGAGGTGTGCGGCAAGGAGCGGATCCCCGTCGAGGAAGGCGTCCTGCCGCTCGTCGTGCGCGCGGGCGCGGGTTCCGTGCGTGACTCCATGTCCGTCATGGACCAGTTGCTCGCCGGCGCGGGCGACGAAGGTGTGACGTACGCCACGGCCACCGCCCTGCTCGGCTACACGGAGGGCTCGCTGCTCGACTCCGTCGTCGAGTCGTTCGCCACCGGGGACGGCGCCGCGGCCTTCGAGGTCGTGGACCGGGTGATCGAGGGCGGCAACGATCCGCGGCGGTTCGTCGCCGACCTGCTGGAGCGGCTGCGGGACCTCGTGATCCTCGCCGCCGTCCCGGACGCGGCGGAGAAGGGGCTCATCGACGCGCCGGCCGACGTCATCGAGCGGATGCAGGCCCAGGCCGGGGTCTTCGGCGCGGCCGAGCTGAGCCGTGCCGCCGACCTCGTCAACGAGGGGCTGACCGAGATGCGCGGCGCCACCTCGCCGCGGCTCCAGCTCGAACTGATCTGCGCGCGCGTGCTGCTGCCGGCCGCGTACGGCGACGAGCGGTCGGTGATGGCACGGATCGACCGGCTGGAGCGGGGTGTGAGCGTCGCCACGAACCCGGGTGCGGGCATGGGCGCGCCCGCCATGGGTTACGTGCCGGGACCGGAGGCGCACGGCGGCGTCGGGGGCCCCCAGGTCGCTCCCGTGCCGCCGGGCGGCGGCCCGGCGGCGGCGCGCGCGGCCGTACGGGGGCCGGGTGCGCCGGAGGCTCCCGCGGCGGCGCCGGGCGCTCCGGCGGCTTCTCACGCTCCGGGTGCTCCGGGTGGTCCAGGCGCCATTGCAGGCCCTGCGGGGGCCGTGCAAGGCCATGGAGGGGCCGCATCGGGCCGAACCGGCCCCGTGGGCGGTCCCGGCGCGGGCTCCGGCGGTCCGGCGCCCTCCGGGCCCGCCGCCGGTGACCGTCACGAGGAGCCGCCCGCGCCTGCCGCGGCGGCGGCTCCGCCCGCCCCTGCCCCCGCGTCCCCGGCGGCTCCGCCCCAGGGTCCCGCCGCGCCCGGCTCCTGGCCCACCGCGGCCCCCGCGGGCGGCGGCCGGCGTCCCGGCGGCTGGCCCACGGCGACGGCACCGGGCGGCGGCGGACGGCCCCCGGCCGGTCCGGGCGCGCCGGCCCAGGGGCAGCAGGCACCGGCCCGCCCCGCCCCCGCGCAATCGGCGCCCCAGCACCAGGCGCCGCCCGCCGCCGCGCCCGTCTCGCCCCCGCCGGGCGGCGGGATCGACCCCCGCTCGCTCTGGCCGAACATCCTCGAGGCGGTGAAGAACCGCCGCCGTTTCACCTGGATCCTGCTCAGTCAGAACGCCCAGGTCACCGGCTTCGACGGCACCACCCTCCAGATCGGCTTCGTCAACGCCGGAGCCCGGGACAATTTCGCCGGCAGCGGCAGCGAGGACGTTCTCCGGCAAGCCCTGGCCGAGCAGTTCAACGTCCATTGGAAGATCGAGGCGATCGTCGACCCGACGGGCGGCGGCTCCGCACCCCCCGCGCCCGGCGGCTTCGGTGGTGGCGGCGGCTCCGGCTTCGGGGGCTCCGGACCGGGCTTCGGCGGTTCCGGTGGCGGCTACGGCGGCGGTGGCGGTGTGGCGGCGGCGCCGCGCACGGCGGCTCCCCAGGCCCCGGCGCAGGGTCCCGCGCCTGGCGCGGCGCCCGGTCGTCCGTCCGCCTCGGCGGGCGCGTCCACGGGACTGGCGGAGCGGTCGCCCGCGTCACCGTCGGCCCCGGCCGCCCCCCGGCCCTCCGCCCCCGAGCCCACCCCGGTCGCCCCCGAGGACGACATCCCCGAGGACGACGACCCCGACCTCGACGAGTCCGCCCTCTCCGGGCACGAGCTGATCGTGCGCGAGTTGGGCGCGACCGTGGTCGAGGAGTACTCGACGGAGTGACGCGGCGACGAAGCGGCGGCACTCGGCAGCGGCACGCGCGGCGGCCCACAGCAAGCAGCGGCACGAACAGCGGCGCCGGGCAGGGGCGCCGGGCAGCGGCTGCGGGCGATGACCGCCGGGCCTTTTCGTAGGAACATACGAACGCCCGGTCGCCGGCTCCTCGGTGGCCCGCACAACCGGTGCCCGCCCCCTCCCGTTAGGCTGACCCCGTGAAGGTCCTTGTCATCGGTAGCGGCGCCCGCGAGCACGCCCTGTGCCGTTCCCTGTCCCTCGACCCCGACGTCACGGCGCTGCACTGCGCCCCCGGCAACGCCGGCATCGCCGAGGTCGCCGAGCTGCACAAGGTCGACGCCCTGGACGGCGCCGCCGTCGCCGCGCTGGCCACGGAGCTGGGCGCCGACCTCGTGGTCGTCGGCCCGGAGGCCCCGCTGGTCGCCGGGGTCGCCGACGCCGTGCGCGCGGCGGACATCCCGGTCTTCGGCCCGTCCAAGGAGGCCGCACAGCTCGAGGGCTCCAAGGCCTTCGCCAAGGACGTGATGGCCGCGGCGGGCGTCCCCACGGCCCGTTCGTACGTCTGCACCACGCCGGAGGAGGCCGCCGCGGCCCTCGACGCCTTCGGCGCCCCGTACGTCGTCAAGGACGACGGGCTCGCCGCGGGCAAGGGCGTCGTCGTCACCGGTCACCTCGACGCCGCCGAGGCGCACGCGGCGGCCTGCATGGGTACGGCCTCCGCGCCCGCCGGACAGCGGGGCAGCGTGGTCGTCGAGGAGTACCTCGACGGCCCGGAGGTGTCCCTGTTCGCCGTCACCGACGGCGAGACGGTGGTGCCGCTGCAGCCCGCGCAGGACTTCAAGCGCGCCCTGAACGGCGACGAGGGCCCGAACACCGGCGGCATGGGCGCGTACTCCCCGCTGCCCTGGGCCGACCCCAAGCTCGTGGACGACGTGCTGCACAGCGTGCTGCAGCCCACCGTCGACGAGATGCGCCGCCGGGGCACGCCGTTCTCCGGCCTGCTCTACGCCGGGCTGGCGATCACCGGCCGCGGGATCCGTGTGATCGAGTTCAACGCCCGTTTCGGCGACCCCGAGACCCAGGTCGTCCTGGCCCGTCTGCGGACGCCGCTCGCCGGTGTCCTGATGGCCGCGGCCACCGGCACCCTCGCGCACCTGGAACCGCTGCGCTGGAGCGACGACGCGGCCGTCACCGTGGTCGTGGCCTCGCACAACTACCCCGGCACCCCGCGCACCGGCGACCCGATCACCGGCCTGGACGAGGTGGCCGCCCAGGACGCCCCGCACGCGTACGTCCTGCACGCCGGCACCCGGCGCGACGGCGACACCGTTGTGAGCGCGGGCGGCCGCGTGCTGTCCGTCACCGCGACCGGCGCGGACCTGACCGAGGCCCGCGACCGCGCGTACACCGCCGTGGCCCGCATCGGCCTCGACGGTTCCCAGCACCGTACGGACATCGCGGCGAAGGCGGCGGCGGGCGCGTAGCGCCACCGCACTCCGCGCCCCACCCGGCACCGGACCCGCGCCCGCACCGCACACCGCACACCGCACACCGCACACCGCACACCGCACACCGCACACCGCACGCGCCTCAGGCCCCGGACGAAATCCGGGGCCTGACCGTTGCTTTCGGTCGCCCAGCTCTGACCAAAGCCATTCCATCGAGTGACCGATGTTCTATCCGGCTGACGTGGGCCGCAGCCCCAACTAGGGTGCGGCGCAAGCGTTCGGGCACTTGGCCCACCGGCATTGCGATGTCGGTGGCGGGTGCCACAGTGGGGGAGTGAGCAACACCAGGACAGTCGGGAGGGGGTGACGTCCGGTCGTGACCGGTACGGGTGTGGAGATCGGCGCGCAGGCCGCACGCTCGCGTGCCCTGGCCGTGCTGCGGATCCGCAGCCGGGCGCTGGCCGTCGCCCTGCTGCCCGCCGCGGCCGCCGTGGTGCTGCTCGCGGGCGGCTCCACCGGACATTTCGTGGGCCGGGGCTGGGACCTGACCCGCTGGATCGTGGGCGCGGTGGCGGCCGTCGTCCTGCTCGCCGCCGTCGGCGTCGGCCTGGTGGTCGCCCGGGCCCGCCCGGCCACGACTCCGACGGTCCCGATCCCCGAGGAGGCCGCCCCGGACCTGTACCGGCTGGTGCGCGACCTCGCCGACCGCCTCGACGTCCCCGCCCCCTCCGCCATAGCGCTCACGCCGGACTGCGACAGCTGGCTGGAGGACCGCACCCACCCGGCCCACGGCCCTCCCCCGCGCGAGGTCCGCGACGAGCCGGGCGGCATACGCGGCCTGTCCCTGGCCCGGCCGCGCCGTACCGCCGCCCCGGTCCTGGTGATCGGCTCCCCGTTCCTGTGGTGGATGCGGGTCGGCGAGCTGCGGGCCGTCCTCGCCCCGGTCGTCGCCGGTACGGGACCCTCGGCGCACCCGGACATAGCCGCCGCCCGGCGCTTCGTCCGCGGTCTGGACGCCGCGGTGGCCGTCGCCGCCACGCCCGGCCGCTGTCGGCTGTTCCGCGGGATGTGCGCGGCGCTCGGCCGGGTCGCCCGGCTGCTGCTGCGCAGCTGCCGGGAGCACGCCACCGAGATGGAGCGCGGGGTGGCCTCCGCCGCCGCCGAGCGCGCCCAGACCGTGGACTACGGGCTGCGGATCGTCGCGCAGGAGCAGGTGGGCCTGGCGTACGCGGGCTGGGACCGGCTGCTGACGCGGGTCGCGCTGCCCGCCTGGCGCATGGGCCGCTGGCCCGCGCGGCTGGACGCGGGCGTGGTCGCGGCCCTCACCGAGCTGTCCCGCCGGGACCGCCTGGCCGAGGGATTCGCCTCCCGGCTCGGCGAGCGCCCCGCCTGCGACCTGCTCGAAGAGCCCGGCGCGGTGGACGAGGCGGCCTCGCTGCTGGCCGCCCGCCTCTTCCACGGCGGCCCGGCCGAACGCGGGCCGGGCTGGTCACCGGTCGACTGGGAGGCGTATCCGGAGGAGGTCGTCGACCGCAAGTGGCGCGCCGACGCCGCCCGGCTGCACCGGGTGCTGGACAGCCTGGGCGTACGCCGTTCCCCGGTGCCCCCGGCCGCGAATCCGCACGGCCCGACCCTGGCCCGCGTCCTGGACCACCTGGCGGCCGCCCCGCACGGCCCCTACGACCACGGGCTCGGCCCCGACGCCGGCGGACTCGGCCCGGACGTTCACGGGCCCGGCCCCCGGAACCACGGGTTCGCGAACGAGACCCACACTCACGGCCCCGGCCGCGACGCCCGCGGCCTCGCGGCCGGGGCTCACGGGCTCGGCCCCGCCGCCCCGTCCGACGCGGAGGCGCGCCGACCCGGCGCCGACGCTCCGGGGCCCGTCGCCCCGCCCGTCGCCCCGCCCGTCGCCACCCCCGCCGTCCCACCGGGCGGCACGTCGGGCTCCGCGCCCACGGCGGGACCGCGCGGGACCGACGAGGAGGACACGGCCGAGTTCGGCAGCGAGCGGAGCGCGGCGCTCGCGGCGGGGCTCAGCGCCGAGCTGGCCCGCGAGGAGGCGGACGCTCCGGCCCGTGCGGCGGCCTCGTCGGGAGCCGCAGGCCAGGGCCAGGCCCCCGACCTCATGCCCTGGGACGACGGAGCCCTGCCGCTGTTCCCGCTCCAGCCCCCGCGCACCGGCCGCGACCTGCTCGCCGACCACGTCACCGCCATGGTGTGCTGCGCCGCGATGGACACCGCCGGCGCGACTCCGGGCCTCGACTGGCTGGACGGTCCCGCCCTGATGCTGGGCGGTGAGCGGGCCGCCGACCTGGGCTCCAAGGTCCTGGCCCTGGTCGAGGACGGCGATCCGGGCCCGTTGCGGACCTGGCTGAGCGATCTCGGCATACGCCCGGAGAAGCCCGTCCGGCTCGGCTGAGCTGGGACGACGCGGGAGCCGACACCCCGCCTACCGGACCCCCCGCTTCCACTTTCGGCCAATACGCAACGAATAGTGACAACATGCGTGCGTTATGTGATGTGCTGGAACCGAACACGCGCCTGGCAAACGCGCGCGACATACGACACGCGGCGTCCGCCGCCAGACAGACAGTGGCAGACGCCGACACGAACCGACAGACGACGTCCGGTGCCGTCCGGCGACGAACACCGACGGCCACGGACGACGGACGACGGACGACGGACGACGGCGAGCATGACGACGGACGAGGGCGGGCGCGTCGCCGGACGCCGACGGAACCGCACGCAAGAGCCGACAGCACCGCAGGGCACGGACGGACACCGGCAGGCACCGGCAGGTACTTACCGGTACACGACGACTGACCACGGGGGCACGAGGGAGGGGACGCCATGGGGTCGGAGCACATCCGCCGCTGGGAGTCGGGAGCACTCGCGCACGCCGTGACGGACCCCTTCGGCCAGGGACCGGTCCCCTGGCTGCGCGGCAGCGAGACCTACTTCGACGACACCGGCCACGTCGTCCCCTGGTACGTGGACCCGGCCCCGCAGGCCGCGGCCGGCGCCCCGCGCGTCCCGGCCCCCCGGGCCTCCGGCGACCCCCGCTCGGCCGACGACGTGCATCGCCAGATCAAAGGTTTCACCTCCACCGGCGCCGTCGCGCCCGGAGAGGCGATCGACTTCCACGTCACGGTCGACCCGCCTCAGCAGTTCGGCGTGGACGTCTACCGCATCGGCCACTACGGCGGCGACGGCGCGGCCAAGATCACCACCAGCCCGCGTCTGTCCGGCATCGTCCAGCCCCCGCCGCTGGCCGCCGACCGCACGGTCTCCTGCCACCACTGGTGGCTGTCCTGGCGTCTGCAGGTCCCGTCGTACTGGAGCATCGGCGCGTACGTCGCCGTCCTGACCACGGCCGACGGATACCGCTCGCACGTGCCGTTCACCGTCCGGGACGAGCGCCCGGCGGACCTGCTCCTGCTCCTGCCCGACATCACCTGGCAGGCCTACAACCTCTACCCGGAGGACGGCCGCACCGGCGCCAGCCTCTACCACGCGTGGGACGGGGACGGCCGGCTGCTCGGCGAGGCCGACGCCGCGACCACGGTCTCCTTCGACCGCCCGTACGCGGGCGCGGGTCTGCCGCTGCACGTCGGCCACGCCTACGACTTCATCCGCTGGGCCGAGCGCTACGGCTACGACCTCGCCTACGCCGACGCCCGCGACCTGCACTCCGGCCGGATCGACCCCGCCCGCTACCGCGGCCTGGTCTTCCCCGGGCACGACGAGTACTGGTCGGTCGCCATGCGCCGTACCGTCGAGCGCGCCCGCGACCACGGCACGTCCCTGGTGTTCCTCTCCGCCAACACCATGTACTGGCAGGTGGAGCTGGGCCCCTCCCCGTCCGGGGTGCCGGACCGCCTGCTCACCTGCCGCAAGCGCAAAGGCCCCGGCCGGCCCGTGCTGTGGCGGGAGATCGACCGGCCCGAGCAGCAACTCGTCGGCATCCAGTACGCAGGCCGTGTCCCCGAGCCGCGCCCGCTGATCGTGCGGAACGCGGACCACTGGCTGTGGGAGTCGACCGGAGCGCACGAGGGCGACGGCATCGAGGGCCTGGTCGCGGGCGAGGCCGACCGCTACTTCCCCCGCACCCCGCTCCCCGCGCACCAGGACCGCATCCTGCTCGCCCACTCCCCGTACACCGACGGCGAGGGCGTCCTGCGTCACCAGGAGACGTCCCTCTACCGGGCCCCCTCCGGCGCCCTGGTGTTCGCCTCCGGGACGTTCGCCTGGTCCCCGTCGCTGGACCGCCCCGGCCACGTCGACGCGCGGATCCAGCGAGCCACCGCCAACCTGCTGGACCGCATCTGCAAACGGGGGTGAGCGCGGCCGCCAGGCCCCGTCCGCCTCCGTCCGACCCACCCCAGCCCGAGTCCGATCCTCCCCATACGGGAGAATCGAGCCACTTGGACAGAACCACGGGGAGGAACCGTGTCCGGATTCGTCGAAAAGCCCGAGCCGCTCCAGGTTCCGGGCCTGGTGCATCTGCACACCGGCAAGGTGCGCGAGCTGTACCGGAACGAGGCGGGCGACCTCGTGATGGTCGCCAGCGACCGCATGTCCGCCTACGACTGGGTGCTGCCCACCGAGATCCCCGACAAGGGCCGTATCCTCACGCAGCTCTCCCTGTGGTGGTTCGAACGGCTCACCGACCTGGTCCCGCACCACGTCCTGAGCTCGGAGCTGCCCGAGGGCGCCCCGGCCGACTGGGCGGGCCGCACCCTGGTCTGCAGGTCGCTGCGGATGGTCCCCGTGGAGTGCGTGGCCCGCGGCTACCTCACCGGCTCGGGCCTGGCCGAGTACGCCGAGTCCCGCACGGTCTGCGGCCTCGCCCTGCCCGAGGGCCTGGAGGACGGCTCCGAGCTTCCCGCGCCGATCTTCACCCCGGCCACCAAGGCCGAGGTCGGCGAGCACGACGAGAACGTCTCCTACGAGGAGGTGGCCCGCCGGGTCGGCGCGGAGACCGCCGCCCAGCTGCGCCAGACGACGCTCGCCGTCTACGGCCGTGCCCGGGACATCGCCCGCGACCGCGGGATCATCCTCGCGGACACCAAGTTCGAGTTCGGCTTCGACGGGGACACCCTCGTCCTCGCCGACGAGGTGCTCACCCCGGACTCCTCCCGCTTCTGGCCGGCCGACCAGTGGCAGCCGGGCCGCGCGCAGCCGTCGTACGACAAGCAGTTCGTCCGCGACTGGCTCACCTCGCCCGAGTCCGGCTGGGACCGCGCGAGCGAGCAGCCCCCGCCGCCGCTCCCGCGGCACGTCGTCGAGGCGACGCGGGCGAAGTACGTGGAGGCGTACGAGCGGCTGACCGGGATGAGCTGGTCCTAGCCGGCGCGGCGGACCGGGCCCGTGGGCGGGCCCGGGCACCCCGGGGCCCGGGAACGCCGGGGCCCGGGAACGCCGAAGGCCCCGGTCGGATGACCGGGGCCTTCGCTGTGGAGCGGACGACGAGGCTCGAACTCGCGACCTCAACCTTGGCAAGGTTGCGCTCTACCAACTGAGCTACGTCCGCAGTGCGCCGTGGCGCGAGGCCAACTATACCCAACCTCACGCACCTGCGAGCCGTATCGCCGTGTGCCGCTTCGCGGTCCTCGGTCCTGTCGGGGCCGGCGGCCGGCCGTCCCGCGCGGTCCGCGGTGGCAGCGCGGTGAGCGCGGCGGGTCCCGATGGCGGGAGCCCGGCCGGTCAACTCCCGAATGAGGCGGCGACTTTCCCGGGGGACCGCGCGGATGGCCCCCGGCGAGCTGACGGACGATGAGGGGCGCCGGCGGGTGCCTCAGCCGGTCGTCCCGCGCGCGGGGATGTGGCGACCTTCACATCGCACTCGTCGCCCTCGCGGGCACTCGTTCGGAGCCAGGGAAATGCACCCGGCCCGACAATGAAAAAGACCCCGATCCGATGGACCGGGGTCTTCTTACCGAGCGGACGACGAGGCTCGAACTCGCGACCTCAACCTTGGCAAGGTTGCGCTCTACCAACTGAGCTACGTCCGCATTGCCTCCGACCGGCTCCCACCGATCGGCGCGGGCACCAGCCTACCTGATCCACATCAGTGGTCGGGACCGGCGGTGCAGAGCGGGTGACAGGAATCGCACACTGCGTCTTCCCCCTGGAAGGGGGATGTTCTACTACTGAACTACACCCGCATGTACTCCGTGGGTTCCGGCCTTTCGGCCTCGCCCCTCGGCGTGCTCCAGACATTAGCTGATCAGCAGGGGGGTGGCGCAAGTCGGTTGCCGCCAGGGCCCGCTGACGGGCCCTGAGCACGCACCCGGGCGGGCACCCGGCGCCCCGGGAGGGCGGGCGCGAGGGCGGCTCCGTCACCGGGCCGCGGAGAACGCCTCGTAGACCCGCTTGGGGATCCGGCCGCGCGCCGGCACCTCCATCTTGTTGGCCTGGGCCCAGGCCCGGACGGCCGCGGGGTCCGGTGCGACCTCGGTCTGCCGGTAGGCCTTGCCCGACTTCGACCGCTTGCGGCCGGCCTCCACGTACGGCTCGAGCGCCTTACGCAGTTTCTTGGCATTGGTTTGGTTCAGGTCGATCTCGTAGAACTTGCCGTCGAGTCCGAAGGCGATCGTTTCCGCCGCTTCCGAGCCGTCGATGTCGTCAAAGAGAGTGACCACGACACGCTGCGCCACGAATATCGGTCCCTTCGTGCGACACCTCTGCTGCCACGCGCTCCGCGATGACGTGCGAAGACGTTCGGAGATGTCGGCTGTCCGCCTGTTATCGGGAAAAGTATCGGCTGTTGCCAATTCATTTGTACAGTGCCGGGCATTGCAAAGTGAAGCCCGACTAAATCTGTCCGCGTGTCCCGGGGCAATACGGCGTCCCGTACCGAAGGTCGAACTTTCCCAGAACTTTTCACGAAGTCCGCGTTCCGATGCCGGATCGTGATGGCCGTCACGTAGATTCCTACGAATCTACCCGCGTAGAAATTTGGTACGGGTAGTCTGAAGGGACCTGCTCAGCACCACACACCGGGAGTGCCAGTGGCACGCGTCGTAGTCGACGTCATGCTCAAGCCGGAGATCCTCGACCCCCAGGGCCAGGCGGTGCAGCGCGCACTGCCGCGCCTGGGTTTCGAAGGCATCTCCGACGTCCGCCAGGGAAAGCGATTCGAACTGGAAGTTGACGGGCCGGTCGACGAGGCCGCGCTCGCCCGCATTCACGATCTTGCCGAATCCTTCCTCGCCAACACCGTGATCGAGGACTTCACCGTCAAGGTGGAGGAAGTCGCGGAGGCGGCGAAGTGACCGCTCGTATCGGCGTCGTCACTTTCCCGGGCAGCCTCGACGACCGGGACACCCAGCGCGCTATCCGTCTCGCGGGAGCCGAACCGGTCGCCCTCTGGCACAAGGACAAGGACCTCAAGCAGGTCGACGCCGTGGTCCTGCCCGGCGGATTCTCCTACGGCGACTATCTGCGGGCCGGCGCCATCTCCCGCTTCTCGCCGGTGATGGAGACGGTCATCGAGCAGGCGAGGGCCGGAATGCCGGTCCTCGGCATCTGCAACGGCTTCCAGGTCCTCACCGAGGCCCACCTCCTCCCGGGCGGCATGCTCGGCAACGACCACCTGCACTTCATCTGCCGCGACCAGAAGCTGCGGGTGGAGAACGCGGAGACGGCCTGGACCGTGGACTACGAGGCGGGCCAGGAGATCCACATCCCGCTGAAGAACATGGACGGCCGCTACGTCGCCGACCGGTACACGCTGGACAAGCTGGAGGCCGAGGGCCGCGTGGTCTTCCGCTACCTGGACTTCAATCCGAACGGCTCGCTCAACGACATCGCGGGCATCACCAACGAGGTCGGCAACGTCGTGGGCCTCATGCCGCACCCCGAGCACGCCGTCGAGCCCCTGATCGGTTCGGGCCGCACCGACGGTCTGCCCTTCTTCACCTCGATCCTCAAGAAGCTGGTCAACGCATGAGCCGGACGCCTCTGGACACGGTCGAGCACGCGGCCGCGACCCCCGACGTCGAGCTGCCCTGGGCCGAACTCGGCCTGAAGAAGGACGAGTACGAGCGGGTCGTGGAGATCCTGGGCCGCCGCCCGACCGGCGCCGAGCTCGCCATGTACTCGGTGATGTGGTCCGAGCACTGCTCGTACAAGTCCTCCAAGGTCCACCTGCGCCAGTTCGGTGAGAAGGCCCCGGAGAACGACGCCCTCCTCGTCGGCATCGGCGAGAACGCCGGCGTCGTCGACGTCGGCCAGGGCTACGCGGTCACCTTCAAGGTGGAGTCGCACAACCACCCCTCCTACGTCGAGCCCTACCAGGGCGCGGCCACCGGAGTCGGCGGCATCGTCCGCGACATCATCGCGATGGGCGCCCGCCCGGTCGCGGTCGTGGACCCGCTGCGCTTCGGCGCCGCCGACCACCCCGACACCAAGCGCGTCCTGCCGGGCGTCGTCGCCGGCATCGGCGGCTACGGCAATTGCCTCGGCCTGCCGAACATCGGCGGCGAGGTCGTCTTCGACGCCTGCTACCAGGGCAATCCGCTGGTCAACGCCGGCGCCATCGGCGTGATGCGGCACGAGGACATCCACCTCGCGAAGGCGTCCGGCGCCGGTAACAAGGTCATCCTGTACGGGGCCCGGACCGGCGGCGACGGCATCGGCGGCGCGTCGATCCTGGCGAGCGAGACCTTCGACGACGCCAAGCCCTCCAAGCGCCCGGCCGTCCAGGTCGGCGACCCCTTCCAGGAGAAGCTCCTCATCGAGTGCACCCTGGAGGCGTTCAAGGAGAAGCTGGTCGTCGGCATCCAGGACCTCGGCGCGGCCGGTCTGTCCTGCGCCACCTCGGAGCTGGCCTCCAACGGCTCGGGCGGCATGCGCGTCACCCTGGACGACGTACCGCTGCGCGACTCCACGCTCTCGCCGGAGGAGATCCTCATGAGCGAGTCGCAGGAACGCATGTGCGCGGTCGTCGAGCCGGGCAAGGTCGACCGCTTCCTGGAGATCTGCGAGAAGTGGGACGTCATCGCCACCGTCATCGGTGAGGTGACCGACGGCGACCGCCTGGAGATCTACTGGCACGGCGGCAGGATCGTCGACGTCGACCCGCGCACGGTCGCGCACGAGGGCCCGGTCTACGAGCGCCCCTACGCCCGCCCGTCCTGGCAGGACGCGCTCCAGGCCGACGACGCGAACAAGCTGCCCCGGCCGGCCTCGGGCGAGGAGCTCAAGGACCAGGTCCTGAAGCTGGTGGCCTCCCCCAACCAGGCCTCCAAGAAGTGGATCACCTCGCAGTACGACCACTTCGTGCAGGGCAACACCGTCCTCGCCCAGCCCGAGGACTCCGGCATGATCCGCATCGACGAGGAGACCGGCCTCGGAGTCGCCCTCGCCACCGACGGCAACGGCCGGTACGCCAAGCTCGACCCGTACACGGGCGCGCAGCTGGCCCTCGCCGAGGCCTACCGGAACGTGGCGACGACCGGCGCCAAGCCGCTCGCCGTCTCCGACTGCCTGAACTTCGGCTCGCCCGAGGACCCGGCGGTGATGTGGCAGTTCGCGGAGGCCGTGCGCGGTCTGGCGGACGGCTGTCTGCAGCTGGGCACCCCGGTGACCGGCGGCAACGTCTCGCTCTACAACCAGACGGGCGAGGCCGCCATCCACCCGACCCCCGTGGTCGCCGTCCTCGGCGTCATCGACGACGTGGCCCGGCGCACCCCGGTCGCCTTCCAGGAGGATGGGCAGCTGCTCTACCTCCTCGGCGACACCCGCGAGGAGTTCGGCGGCTCGGCCTGGTCGCAGGTGATCCACGACCACCTCGGCGGTCTGCCGCCGAAGGTCGACCTGGAGCGGGAGCGGCTGCTCGCCGAGATCCTGATCTCCGCCTCCCGCGACGGCATGATCGACTCCGCGCACGACCTGTCCGACGGCGGGCTGGTCCAGGCCGTGGTCGAGTCGGCGCTGCTCGGCGGCAAGGGCGCGCGCCTGGTCGTACCCGACGGGCTCGACGCCTTCACCTTCCTCTTCTCCGAGTCGGCGGGGCGCGCCGTCGTCGCCGTGCCGCGCTCGGAGGAGGTCCGCTTCAACGACATGTGCGGCGCGCGCGGTCTGCCCGCCACCCGTGTCGGTGTCGTGGACGGTGACGCGATCGAGGTCCAGGGCGAGTTCGCGCTCCCCCTGGCCGCGCTGCGCGAGGCCCACGAGAACACGATCCCGGCGCTGCTCAAGTAGGCGGCCGTACGGCGGGCACGGACCCCACCCGGTGCGCCGGGCGGGGCCCTGCCCGCCGTGCCGCCCGGTCAACGCCGTGACCGGCGCCCGGCCCCGCGCCGAGCACGGACCTCCCGCCCCCTCCGCGCCGACTAGGCTCACCGCCATGCCCCCGGCCAAGAAGCGCACCAGGACGTACGACCCCGTCAGGACGCGGGACGCGGTGTGGGCCCAGTTCGCGCGGGTGCGGGAGGCGGTCGGCGGTCTGACGGGCGAGCAGCTCGCCCTTCCCACCCGGCTCGGCGACTGGACCGTACGGGAGCTGGTGGCGCACATCGGGACCGCGCTCTCGGCGGTCGACCGGGCCCTCGACCGTCCGGAGCCCGCCCGGCAGGACGTGACACTGCCGGACTGGCCCCCCACCACCGCCGCGGACTCCGCGGCCCTCGCCGAGTACGCCCACCGGCTCGCCGAGGAGAACCCCGACCTCTACGCCTACCTCGGCGCGGTCGGGGAGCGATTGCGGGCCCGGCTCGACGAGCATCCCGGCACCCGGCTGCTCGCCACCCCCGCGGGCGCCCTGCCGCTCACGGACTACCTGGTCACCCGCGCCGTCGAGCTCGTCGTCCACACCGACGACCTGAACGCCGCCGTGCCGGGCCTCGCCGTGCCCCACGACCGCCAGGCCCTCGCCGCCTGCACCCGGCTGCTGGCCGACACGCTCGCCGCCCGGGCACCCGGCGGGTCGACCGAGGTGCGCATCCCGCCGTACGCCGTCGTCCAGTGCGTCGAGGGCCCCCGGCACACCCGCGGCACCCCGCCCAACGTCGTCGAGACCGACCCGCTGACCTGGGTCCGGCTGGCCACCGGGCGCACGGCGTGGCGGGACGCGGTGGAGGCGGCCGAGGTCAGCGCGAGCGGGGAGCGGTCCGACCTCGGGGGCCTGCTGCCGCTGATGCGCTGAGCGGCTCGGACGGAACCGGCCGCGCGCCGGGAGGGACGGCTCGGGCGGAACCGGCCGCGCGCCGGGAGGGACGGACCCGGCGGAACCGGCCGCCCGTCCCTCCCGTCCCATCCGCATGGACACTCAGCGACTGACCCTCGCCGTCCTGACCGTGCTGCCCCTCGCGGTGGCCTGCGGCAGCGGGACGGGCGCCGCCGGGCCCGGCAACGACTCCGCGGCCCCGGACGCGAAGGCCGTGACCGGCGTGCACCGGAGCGCCGACGACGTCACCGGTGACCGGCTCGACCTCACCACCGGGGACGGCGACCGGATGCGCCCCACCGGGGAGCAGGACGCCCCCCTCCGCGGCACCCGCTGGAACGTCACGGCACTCGGCACCGGCCACGCGGTGGTCTCCCCGCCCCGGAACGCCCGGGCGCACCTCGTCTTCGGCCGCGCCTCCGGCAAGGTCACCGGCAGCCTCGGCTGCAACCGCGTCACCGCCGGAGCCACGGTCCGCGACGGACGTATCGCCCTGGGGAGCGCGTCCACCACCCGAATGATGTGCGACGCCTCACTCATGGACGTCGAGAAGCGGCTGCTGCGGCTCTTCGACTCCACCGTGAGCTGGCGCATCGATCACCGCACCCTCACGCTGACCAGCGAAAACGGTGAGCGTGTCACGGCCGTGGCGGACCGGTGATCCACAACGGCCGCGCATCCCCAATTCGGACCAGTGGTCGACCTCGCCTACACTCGGTGCCGTGCCACGTGGTGACGGTCGACTCAATCACGATCTGCTCCCCGGCGAGAAAGGCCCCCAGGACGCGTGTGGCGTCTTCGGTGTCTGGGCTCCGGGCGAAGAGGTCGCAAAGCTCACGTACTTCGGGCTCTACGCCCTCCAGCATCGGGGCCAGGAATCCGCGGGAATCGCGGTCAGCAACGGCTCCCAGATCCTCGTCTTCAAGGACATGGGCCTCGTGTCCCAGGTCTTCGACGAGACCTCGCTCGGTTCGCTCCAGGGTCACATCGCGGTCGGTCACGCCCGCTACTCGACCACCGGCGCCTCCGTGTGGGAGAACGCCCAGCCGACGTTCCGCGCCACCGCGCACGGTTCGATCGCGCTCGGCCACAACGGCAACCTGGTCAACACCGCCCAGCTCGCCGAGATGGTCGCCGGCCTGCCGAAGGACACCAACGGGCGTTCCACCCGCGTGGCCGCCACCAACGACACCGATCTGCTGACGGCGCTGCTCGCGGCCCAGGTGGACGAGGACGGCAAGCCGCTGACCATCGAGGAGGCCGCGCACACCGTCCTCCCGCAGGTCAAGGGCGCCTTCAGCCTCGTCTTCATGGACGAGCACACCCTCTACGCCGCCCGTGACCCGCAGGGCATCCGCCCGCTGGTCCTCGGCCGTCTGGAGCGCGGCTGGGTCGTCGCCTCCGAGTCCGCCGCCCTCGACATCTGCGGCGCCAGCTACGTCCGCGAGATCGAGCCGGGCGAGTTCGTGGCCATCGACGAGAACGGTCTGCGCACCTCCCGGTTCGCGGAAGCGAAGCCCAAGGGCTGCGTCTTCGAGTACGTGTACCTGGCCCGCCCGGACACCGACATCGCCGGCCGCAACGTCTACCTCTCCCGTGTCGAGATGGGCCGCCGCCTCGCCAAGGAGGCCCCCGCCGAGGCCGACCTGGTGATAGCGACCCCGGAGTCCGGCACCCCGGCCGCCATCGGCTACGCGGAGGCCAGCGGCATCCCCTTCGGCTCCGGCCTGGTGAAGAACGCCTACGTCGGGCGCACCTTCATCCAGCCCTCGCAGACCATCCGCCAGCTCGGCATCCGCCTGAAGCTGAACCCGCTGCGGGAGGTCATCAAGGGCAAGCGCCTGGTGGTCGTGGACGACTCGATCGTCCGCGGCAACACCCAGCGCGCCCTGGTCCGGATGCTCCGCGAGGCGGGCGCCGCCGAGGTCCACATCCGGATCTCCTCGCCGCCGGTGAAGTGGCCCTGCTTCTTCGGCATCGACTTCGCCACCCGCGCCGAGCTCATCGCCAACGGCATGACCATCGACGAGATCGGCACCTCGCTGGGCGCCGACTCGCTGGCGTACATCTCCATCGACGGCATGATCGAGGCGACCACCATCGCCAAGCCGAACCTGTGCCGCGCCTGCTTCGACGGCGAGTACCCGATGGAGCTCCCGGACCCCGAACTGCTGGGCAAGCAGCTGCTGGAGACCGAGCTGGCCGCCGGGCCCGCCGCCACGGCCGCCGCCGACGCGATCCGTCGCCCGTAACACCTGCCGTACGACACGAAAGTTCTCATCGTCATGTCTGAGACAACCGGTGCCAGCTACGCAGCCGCGGGCGTCGACATCGAGGCGGGCGACCGCGCCGTCGAGCTGATGAAGGAGTGGGTGAAGAAGACGCAGCGCCCCGAGGTCCTCGGCGGCCTCGGCGGCTTCGCCGGCCTCTTCGACGCCTCCGCCCTCAAGCGCTACGAGCGTCCGCTGCTCGCCTCCGCCACGGACGGCGTCGGCACCAAGGTCGACATCGCGCGGCAGATGGGCGTCTACGACACCATCGGCCACGACCTGGTCGCCATGGTCATGGACGACATCGTGGTGTGCGGTGCCGAGCCGCTGTTCATGACCGACTACATCTGCGTCGGCAAGGTCCACCCCGAGCGGGTCGCCGCCATCGTCAAGGGCATCGCGGAGGGCTGTGTGCTGGCCGGCTGCGCCCTCGTGGGCGGTGAGACGGCCGAGCACCCGGGTCTGCTCGGTGCGGACGACTTCGACGTCGCCGGGGCCGGTACGGGCGTCGTGGAGGCCGACCGGCTGCTCGGCGCCGATCGCATCCGTACGGGTGACGCGGTGATCGCCATGGCGGCCTCCGGTCTTCACTCCAACGGGTACTCCCTGGTCCGGCACGTCCTGCTGGACCGCGCCGGGCTGTCGCTCGACGCGCGGATCGAGGAGTTCGGCCGCACGCTCGGCGAGGAGCTCCTGGAGCCCACCAAGATCTACTCGCTGGACTGCCTGGCGCTGACCCGCACCACCGACGTGCACGCCTTCAGCCACATCACCGGCGGAGGACTCGCCGCCAACCTGGCCCGGGTGATCCCGGACGGCCTGCACGCCGTGGTCGACCGCTCCACCTGGACCCCGGCCCCCGTCTTCGACCTCGTCGGCAGGACCGGCGACGTCGAGCGGCTGGAGCTGGAGAAGACCCTGAACATGGGCGTCGGCATGATCGCGATCGTGCCCCAGGAGTCGGTGGACGTGGCGCTCGCCACACTGGCCGACCGCGGGGTCGACGCCTGGGTGGCCGGTGAGATCACGGACCGGGGCCGGCACACCACCGGGGCGGACCTGGTCGGGGACTACGCCGGCTGACCGACCGCGGACAGCACAGAACCCGGTCCGTGGAATCCCACGGACCGGGCAGTGGTCAGTGCAAAGTCAAGCGCCGCGGCGACGCTGGTGCGGGGACTGCTCGTCCTCGTCCTCATCGTCGTCGTCGTACAGGTCGGCGTACCGGCTGTACAGCTCGTCGTCCTGCTCATCGTCCTCGAACGGTTCGCCGTTCGGCGATGCGTTCGATGTCGATGCGCCCAGCTCCTCGGCCAGGCGTGAGAGATCCGTCCCACCGCTGTTGTACTTCAGCTGGCGGGCGACCTTCGTCTGCTTGGCCTTGGCCCGGCCGCGCCCCATGGCTCGACCCCCTCAACGACGGGGCTCGACGGCCCCAGAGTCTTGACACGCGTTCATGATCCGGAACGGGCTCTCCGTGGAGAGACCGGTCCGTAGGGCTTCCACGGTACCTGAGCCCGCGGCCATACGGTACGTCGCCCGCAGGACGCGCGTGTGCGCAGAACCTTCGAGGCGCCCCGTCCTCGCTGGTCAGTGGCGATTTTAACCACTTATCGGCGGGCGACCCGCCGGGGGAAGTGAGAGTTCTCTCCAACTGCCCACCGGCAGGTACCGCTCAAACGTAGGACGACCGGGACTTCAGGGCGCGTGTCCCGGGTGTCAGCGGGCGCCCGAGGCCCGTGCCTCCGCCATCCGCTGCTCGGCGATCCGGTCGGCCGCGGCAGCCGGCGGAATCCCGTCCTCCTTCGCACGAGCGAATATGGCCAGCGTGGTGTCGAAGATCCGCGCGGCCTTCGCCCGGCACCGCTCGAAGTCGAAGCCGTGCAGCTCGTCGGCGACCTGGATGACACCGCCGGCGTTCACCACGTAGTCCGGCGCGTAGAGGATCCCGCGGTCGGCGAGGTCCTTCTCGACGCCCGGGTGGGCGAGCTGGTTGTTGGCCGCGCCGCACACCACCCTCGCGGTCAGCACCGGCACGGTGTCGTCGTTCAGGGCGCCGCCCAGCGCGCAGGGGGCGTAGATGTCGAGCCCCTCGGTCCGGATCAGCGCGTCGGTGTCCGGGACCACGCGGACGGACGGGTGCTCGGCCACGATGCGCGCGACGGCATCCTCGCGCACGTCCGTGACCACGACCTCGGCGCCCTCGTCCAGCATGTGCCGCACGAGGTGGTGCCCGACCTTGCCGACGCCGGCGATGCCGACCGTGCGGCCGCGCAGCGAGGGGTCGCCCCACAGGTGCTGCGCGGACGCCCGCATGCCCTGGTAGACGCCGAAGGCGGTGAGCACGGAGGAGTCGCCCGCGCCGCCGTTCTCCGGGGAGCGCCCGGTGGTCCAGCGGCACTCGCGCGCCACCACGTCCATGTCGGCGACATAGGTGCCGACGTCGCAGGCGGTGACGTAGCGCCCGCCGAGCGAGGCCACCATGCGCCCGTAGGCGAGCAGCAGCTCCTCGGTCTTGTCCCGCTCCGGGTCCCCGATGATCACGGCCTTGCCGCCGCCGTGGTCGAGCCCGGCCATGGCGTTCTTGTACGACATGCCGCGGGCGAGGTTCAGCGCGTCGGCGACGGCCTCCGCCTCGGACGCGTAGGGGTAGAAGCGCGTACCGCCGAGCGCGGGGCCCAGGGCGGTGGAGTGGATGGCGATGACGGCCTTCAGACCGCTGGCACGGTCCTGGCAGAGCACGACTTGCTCATGACCCCCCTGCTCCGAGCGGAACAGGGTGTGCAGTACATCAGCAGGCGCGCCGGTTACGTCGGTCACGGTGGTGACTCCCGGGTACATAGCGGCGAGTGGGGAGGGCCTCCGTAAGGGTGGCGGGGGCCGTGGCATGAGCGTAGAGCCTGACCCCGCTCGCCATGGGCGCAGTGGTCCGGATCACCCTCCCTCGGAGTACGTTCCCGTCCGGACGTGGGACGATTTGCAGTGGTTTTCCGTGTGGTCCGGTGCCGGGCCGCGACGGGTTTCGGGTCTGGTCCGATGGGGAGGGAGCAGGCGTGCCCAAGGTGTCCTCGGTGGTCGTCCCCTACGCGACCTACCTGCGCGTCTACGAGCCGCTGGCCGCCTTTCCGGAGCCGGAGCGCGGCCACTGGGCCCGCTACGCGCGCCGCCCGGACCGCCCCTCCTACCAGGACGAACTGCGCCGCTCGCTGGCGGACCTGCTGCCCACCCCGCCGGTCCCGGTGCCGGTGCACGAGAGCCCGGACGCGTTCGTGCTCGACGTCGACGGCGTGGTCTGCGTCTGCCCCTGGCGCACCCGGCTGCGCGGCTGGCAGGCGCTGGGCGAGCTCGCCGAGGAGCTCCCGGCGGTGGTCCAGGACGCGGTGCTGCCCCCGGTCGTCCGGCGCCAGGCCGCCCAGGACTACGAGCGCTGGCTGGCCGGCAACCCCGACGCCCGGCCCTGGATCCGCACGGCGACCTGGCAGGTGCCGCTGAACTGGTTCGTACTGGTCTCCGACGAGGAGCGGGAGTACGTCAAGGGCACCGGCGACTCCGGGGACGAGACGCCGGCGCTGCGCTACCGGACGCCGATGGTGCAGGCCCGGCGCCGGGTGGCGCGGGCGCTTCGGACGCTCAAGGAGACCGTCGACGAGGGACCGCTGATCGACGGCCTGGTGGACGTCGGGCGATGGCTGGAGGAATTCCATCCGCGCTCGCTGGTCGAGCTCGACTACGGCGGGCTGGTGCACGTGCTGCCGGCCGGCGAGCTGGAGGGTGATCACTCGGCGGCGGACGTGGCCGAGGGCATCGGGGCGCTGCGCCGGGGCGACGGGGCCGCCGCGGGGGAGGCGTACGTGCGGCTGGTGGAGCGGTGGCGGTCGGTGCGCGACCGGCGCTCCGCGAACTGACATCACAGTAGATGTGACGTGGATCACGGACTAAACCGTTTCGAACAGCGTACGGTCATGGGCATTTCGGGGAACTGACGGGATGTAGACCCCGATCCGGGCTTTTGTCCCCAAGGGTGACGGACGGCACTTACCCGGCCCTTGCGCCGCTTGCCTCTCCTCATGCCAAAATAGGACAAGGAGTCCGGGGAGGACTCCGTCCGTCCTGATGTGCTCCACTATGGGCGGAATCTCAGCATTGCACGCTTTGGGGGGTCTGGTGACTCCTGATCGTCCTGTGACTGATCGTCACAGCGGCGTGACTGTCCGCTATGGCATGGTCCATCGGCTTCCGTCGGTGATGAACACCTGGGAGGGCAATTCCATCGGTTTGGCCGACGCGGCTGGACAGATGGTGTAGTTGTAGTGCCGAGGACAAGCCGTTCGTCCTATAACCGACTCGACTCGCGTCCGCCATTTCGGGCAACGCGGGTCAAGGTGCAGAATTTAGAGGAAAGAACCGAGAAGGTTCGGTTCTCCCGAGGAGGCCGCTCATGACCGCTCGCACCCCTGATGCCGAGCCGCTGCTGACCCCGGCTGAGGTCGCCACCATGTTCCGCGTCGACCCCAAGACGGTCACGCGGTGGGCGAAGGCCGGCAAGCTCACGTCGATCCGCACGCTCGGCGGGCACCGCCGCTACCGCGAAGCCGAGGTCCGCGCTCTGCTCGCGGGCATCCCGCAGCAGCGCAGCGAGGCCTGAACAACCGAATAACCCGGGTTGTCCGGCTGGCCCCCATCCCGCCGAACCGCCCGGAACCCACAGCTCAAAGCGACGCGGGTCCTGCCCCAACAGGCCCCCCGCCCAAGCCGATCAGAGCTCCACAGGCATGTGAACAAGGGTGCGTCGTCGATCGCGCTGGACTCCGCCGGGTCCAGCGCGATCTTTTTTGTGCGCTGTCCGGCGGTCCGCGACCGCTCTGTGAGCGGGCTTGTCGGAGTCTGGGGAGCGGTGTGGGATCACCCGCGGAGCGGCTCAGCGGCTAGTGCAATTGCACATATTAAATCGACCCGTTGTAGGAGAGGGGTAAGTACCGCGGTTTCAGAAACTCATGCGGTGACTCCCGTCACACCCCGGGCGGCTTGTTGCTCCCGCCCTGCGTGCGCTAAAGAGGGCCGCCGCTCCCATCGCCCCATCGCGCGGCGGGAGTTCGGGACCGGACGCGCTCACGCGGTGGAAGGGGCCTCGTCCTCGACCGCCTCGGCCGGGACTTCCGCGGCCGGCGGGGCGCCGTCCCACGCCTGGCGCAGCAACAGGCGGCAGACCGGGCAGTGGCGGGTGAGATGGCGGTACGACGAGGCGGCTGCGAGGTGCGCACGGAGCAGCGCCCGTGTCTTGTGCCTGGCCGATGCCGCCATACGCCACCTCCGGCGGGCCGTACGGGAACGGGTCCTGCCTTCTGGGTACCGGCGGAATGTGACGCCGTCAAGACGGCGTGGGGGCGAGCCAGGGGGAGCCAGGGGGAGCCAGGGAAGAGTCGGAGGGCGCCGGGAGGGCGCCGGGAGGGTGTGCGGACATAAGGAAGGCCCGCGTCCCCCCGAGGGGCGCGGGCCTTCCTTACTGCGGTCCTGACGGGATTTGAACCCGCGGCCTCCACCTTGACAGGGTGGCGAGCACTCCAAACTGCTCCACAGGACCAGGTTTCGCTGCGCTTCCTTGCGTTGCGCTGCGAGAAGGACTGTACAGGACCGCGGCCTGCCTGGTCGAACTCACCCTCCGTGTGCTCGCGATCACGGAGCGGCGGCGTCGATCGCCTTCACGATGCGCTTGTCGGAGACGGGGTACGCCGTGCCCAGGGCGTGGGCGAAGTAGCTGACCCGCAGCTCCTCGATCATCCACCGGATGTCCCGCACCGACGAGGGCACCGGACGGCCCTGCGGCATCTGCTCCAGCAGCCAGGCGTACTCGTCCTGCATCTCCTGGACCTTCTCCATGCGTGTGGTGTCCCGCTGGACGTTCGTCGGCATCTGCTGGAGCCGGCGGTCCGCGGCGATCAGATAGCGCATCAGGTCCGGCAGCCGGCGCAGGCCCGTCCCCGTCACGAAGCCCGGCCCGACGAGCCGGTCGAGCTGTGCCCGTACGTCCGCCAGGTTCGGCAGCAGCGCGGGGCTCCGTACGGCCTTCAGGCGGCGCTCACAGGCCTGCCAGGCGGCCAGCACCTGCTGCACCTGCCCGACCGTCCGCACGGTCGCGTCGACGATCTCGGCCCGCACCTTGTCGTACAGCTTCCGGTACGACTCCTCGTCCCACACCGGTCCCCCGAAGTCCGCGATCAGCCTGTCGGCGGCGGCCGTCGCGCAGTCGTCGAACAGGGCCTGGATGGAGCCGTGCGGGTTCGCCGAGAGGGCGAGCTTCTGCTGGTTGGTGAGCTTTTCGGACGCGAACTTCGCGGGGTTCACCGGGATGTTGCGCAGGATCAGCCGCCGGGTGCCCTTCCACATGGCCTCGGCCTGTTCCGCCTCGGTGTCGAAGAGGCGTACGGAGACCGTGTCGCCGTCGTCGACGAGGGCGGGGTACGCCTTCACCGGCTGGCCGGCCCGGCGGGTCTCGAAGACGCGGGTGAGCGCGCCGATGCTCCAGTCGGTCAGGCCCTTGCGCTCCAGCGACTCGCCGCCCTGCCGGACGGCCGTCGCGGCGGCGGCCTGGGAGAGGGCCTGGCGCGCCTTCGGCTTCAGGCGGAGCTTGAGGGACTCCAGATCCTTGTCCTCGGCCAGCTTGCGCCGCCGCTCGTCGACGATCCTGAAGGTGATCTTCAGATGCTCGGGGACCTTCGCCCAGTCGAAGTCGTCGGCCTCGAAGGGGACGCCGACCATGCGCTTCAGCTCGCGGGCCATGGTCGTGACGAGCGGCTCCTGGAGCGGCTCCGCCTTCTCCAGGAACGCCTTCGCGTAGTTCGGCGCGGGCACGTAGTTGCGGCGGATCGGCTTGGGCAGGGAGCGGATCAGCTCGGTGACCACCTCCTCGCGCAGACCCGGGATCTGCCAGTCGAAGCCCTCGCCGGTGACCTGGTTGAGCACCTGGAGCGGGATGTGGACGGTGACGCCGTCGGCGTCCGCGCCCGGCTCGAACTGGTACGTGACCCGGAACTTCAGGCCGCCCTGGCGCCAGGAGTCCGGGTAGTCGGCCTTGGTGACCGCCTCGGCCGACTCGCGGATGAGCATCTCCCGCTCGAAGTCCAGGAAGTCGGGCTGCTCGTGCCGCTTGTGCTTCCACCAGGAGTCGAAGTGCGCGCCGGAGACGACGTGTTCGGGGACCCGCTGGTCGTAGAAGTCGAAGAGGGTCTCGTCGTCGACCAGGATGTTCCGGCGCCGGGCGCGGTGCTCCAGCTCCTCGACCTCGGTCAGCAGCCTGCGGTTGTCGGCGAAGAACTTGTGGTGCGTGCGCCAGTCGCCCTCGACCAGGGCGTTGCGGATGAACAGCTCCCGGCTGACCTCCGGGTCGATCCGCCCGTAGTTGATCTTGCGCTGGGCGACGATCGGGACGCCGTACAGCGTGACCTTCTCGTACGCCATCACCGCGGCCTGGTCCTTCTCCCAGTGCGGCTCGCTGTAGGTCCGCTTCAGCAGGTGGCCGGCGAGCGGCTCGACCCACTCGGGCTCGATCCTCGCGTTGACCCGGGCCCACAGGCGGGAGGTCTCGACGAGTTCGGCGGACATCACGAAGCGTGGGGGCTTCTTGAACAGGGCCGAGCCGGGGAAGATCGCGAACTTGGCGTTGCGGGCGCCCACGTACTCGTTGCGGCCGCCGTCCTTGCGGCCGCCCGGGCCGGAGTCCTTGGACTCCTTCACGTCCTTCATGCCGATATGCGAGAGCAGACCGGCGAGGAGGGAGACGTGGACGCGGTCGTCGGGGGCGTCCTCGTCGTTGAGGTGGATGCCCATCTGCTTGGCGACCGTGCGCAGCTGCGTGTAGATGTCCTGCCATTCGCGGATGCGCAGGAAGTTGAGGAACTCCTGCTTGCACATCCGGCGGAAGGAGGAGGAGCCGCGCTCCTTCTGCTGCTCGCGGACGTACCGCCAGAGGTTGAGGAAGGCGAGGAAGTCGCTGGTCTCGTCCCGGAAGCGGGCGTGCTGCTGGTCCGCCTGGGCCTGCTTGTCGGCGGGGCGTTCGCGCGGGTCCTGGATGGACAGCGCGGCGGCGATGACCATGACCTCGCGCACACAGCCGTTCCGGTCCGCCTCCAGGACCATGCGGGCCAGGCGCGGGTCGACGGGCAGTTGGGCGAGCTTGCGGCCGGTCTGCGTGAGCCGCTTGCGCGGGTCCTTCTGGGCCGGGTCGAGGGCGCCCAGTTCCTGGAGCAGCTGGACGCCGTCGCGGATGTTGCGGTGGTCCGGCGGGTCGATGAAGGGGAACTTCTCGATGTCGCCGAGGCCGGCCGCGGTCATCTGCAGGATGACGGAGGCGAGGTTGGTGCGCAGGATCTCGGCGTCGGTGAACTCCGTCCGCGCGACGAAGTCGTCCTCGCTGTACAGGCGGATGCAGATGCCGTCGGACGTGCGGCCGCAGCGGCCCTTGCGCTGGTTGGCGCTGGCCTGCGAGATCGGCTCGATGGGCAGCCGCTGGACCTTGGTGCGGTGGCTGTAGCGGGAGATGCGGGCGAAGCCGGGGTCGACGACGTACTTGATGCCGGGGACCGTGAGGGACGTCTCGGCGACGTTGGTGGCCAGCACGATCCTGCGTCCGGTGTGCGGCTGGAAGACGCGGTGCTGCTCGGCGTGCGAGAGCCGCGCGTACAGCGGCAGGACCTCGGTGGACCTGTACTTCTTCTTCAGCAGCGCGTCCGCTGTGTCCCGGATCTCGCGCTCACCGGAGAGGAAGACCAGGATGTCGCCCTGGCCCTCGGCCATCAGCTCCTCGACGGCGTCGGTGATCGCGGTGATCTGATCGCGGTCGGCGTCGTCGGAGTCCTCCTCGAGCAGCGGCCGGTAGCGGACCTCGACGGGGTACGTCCGCCCGCTGACCTCGATGATCGGGGCGTCGCCGAAGTGGCGGGAGAAGCGCTCGGGATCGATGGTGGCCGAGGTGATGACGACCTTGAGGTCGGGACGCCGGGGCAGCAGCTGGGCGAGGTAGCCGAGCAGGAAGTCGATGTTGAGGGACCGCTCGTGGGCCTCGTCGATGATGATCGTGTCGTAGGCGCGCAGCTCGCGGTCGGTCTGGATCTCCGCGAGCAGGATGCCGTCCGTCATCAGCTTCACGAAGGTGCCGTCCGGGTCCACCTGGTCGGTGAAGCGGACCTTCCAGCCGACGGCCTCGCCGAGGGGAGTGGCCAGTTCCTCGGCCACGCGCTCGGCGACGGTGCGGGCGGCGATGCGGCGCGGCTGGGTGTGCCCGATCATGCCGCGGACGCCCCGGCCGAGTTCGAGGCAGATCTTGGGGATCTGGGTCGTCTTGCCGGAGCCGGTCTCGCCCGCCACGATCACGACCTGGTGGTCGCGGATGGCGTCGGCGATGACGTCCTTGCGCCGGCTGACCGGGAGCTGCTCGGGGTAGGTGACGGTGGGCACGCGGGCCCGCCGCTTGTCCATCCGCGCCTCGGCCGTGGTGATCTCGGCGTCGATCTCGGCGAGGACGGCGGCGTGGGCGTCCGGCTTGCGGATCTTGCGCGCACCTTCGAGCCTGCGGCCGAGCCGGTGCGCGTCGCGCAGCGAAAGCTCGGTCAGGCGGGGGGCGAGAGTGCCGAGGGCGGGGGCGGGATGCGTAGACATACGCCCCCCAGGATCTCATCCCGGGGAAATCGCGCGCGAATGATTTGACGCGCGCCCGTGACCAGGGCGGTCACGGGCGCACCTGCCGCCAGGCCCGTCCGGGCCGGACCCGCGTCCGCGATGTGATCGGCGGGGCGGCCGGACAGCTCCTACGGAGCCGTCGGAGGCTGCTCGTGGCGTGCCGCCGGGCGGTCGCCCAGGGCGATGGAGCGCGCGGTGTTGGAGATGGCCTTGATGCCGAGGTAGGCGGTGGTCATGCTGCTCACCGCGGTGAAGGCGGCGGTCAGCACGCCGACGATCACCGCACGGTCCCCGTCGAGGCGCCACACCCCGAAGACGGCGATACCGGCGATCGCGAGATTGCTGACGACCACGGCCAGCAGCCCGTACCTAGCCCGGTCCTTCTCCAACTCGACGTCCCGAATGGCTCGTGCTTCGTCTCTGCTCATGGTGCCCCCCGGCTCTCTCGGCGCGACGCCGACCAGGCAGAACGTAGCGCCGTCCGGGAACGCTGCCAAGCACGGCGAAGGCCCCGTCCTGCGGGACGGGGCCTTCGGGCGTCGACCGCGATGCGAGGAGTCGGCGAGGGGGTTCAGCAGTGCCGCTGTCCCTGGCGGAACCCGGCCTTGAAGCCGTCCCTGAAGCCTCGCTGGTAGTCCCAGTTCGAGTACTTGTTGCCGTGGTGGAGGCCAGGTGCCTGCCGGTGGTCGTTCCAGTGGTTGTTCCAGTGGTTGTTCCAGTGGTCGTGCCGCTTGCAGTACCGCTGTGCCTGGCGCCACCCGGCCTTGAAGCCGTCCCTGAAGCCCCGCTGGTAGTCCTTGTTCGAATGGGGAGCCTTGACGGTGGCACCGACATGCGTCGCGCTCGGTGCGGCAGCGGCGGCCTGCTCGAAGCCGACCGGGGCGAGGACGACCGCCGCGGCGATGAAGGCCGAACCCAGGACGCCTGCACGCTTCCTATGAGTCATGGGCATACTCGCCCCCTCTAGGTGATGTCGCACTTTCCTCACTTTTCACTCTAATCACCCGGATGGCGGCCGCAACTCTGCCATCATTGGCCTGATGCGCCCCACTCGGTACTCCATGCGCGCGCATCTCATACATCCGGAGCACCTAGCCCAGATAATGCTCAAACTGACAGATATCGGGGCGAGTGCCCCTCGTGTGCCGCCACCTGTGCGCCGGAGGAGTTTCCGTGAGTGTTGGGCTGTTCAACGACCTTCCCAGCCACCCCCTCTTCGTTCACAGCGCTGTGGTGCTGGTCCCGCTGACGGCGCTGGCACTCCTCGTCTGTGTGCTGTGGCCGTCGGCGGCGCTCCGACTCAGCTGGGTACTGCCGGCGCTGGGAGCGCTCACCCTCGCTCTGGTGCTGCTGACCACCGAATCCGGCGAGTGGCTGGAGGAGCGGGTGAAGGAGACCGCGCTGGTGGAGGAGCACGCCGAGATGGGCTCCGACCTCACTCCGTGGGTGATCGCCCTGTTCGTGTTGACGGTCGCCGTCTTTCTGCTCGGCCGCGTCGGCTCTCGCTGGGAGGGCGAGCGCGGCGGTACGGCCGAGAGCTCCACGCAGGGCGGGACGTCCGCTGTGGTTCGACAGGCTTCCTCCGCTCCGGTGCGCGTCGCAGCGCTGGTGCTTGCCCTGGTCGTGGCCGTCGGCGCAGGCATCGAGGTGTACCGGATCGGGGACTCGGGCGCGAAGGCTGTCTGGCAGGGCCGGTTCTCGAAAAGCGAATCCGGCGGCAAGGAGTGACGCGGCAGCGGCAGCGGCTGCGTCGCCGGCAGCCCGCGCGGCACGTGTGAGGCTCGACCGGCCGGACGTTCCTGCTTTGTGTCCGGCCGGTCTCGCGGCTCGGCCGGGGAGTCACCGCAACTTGTTGAGCGCCTGCTGGAAGGCGGCCGCGTGCTTGGCCTCGTCGGCGGCCGTGTCACGGAAGTAGCGGGCTACGGCGGTGCCGCCCACGGCCGTGGCTCGGTTGGCGAACCCGGGGTACAGGGTTCTCGCTTCGTTGCGTTCCCCGGCCACGGCCTTGCCCAGGTTCTTCCTCGTCGTGCCGACCAGGCCCGCCAGTACCGCTTCGCCGGCGAAGTGCTCGTGCAGCTCGACCCCGGCGGTGCCCTCGAACAGCCGGGCCAGTGCGGGGTTGCCGGTCTGCCGCGCACGGGCGGCGTAGAGCATGTACTTGGCGTGGGCGAGCGCCTCGCCGTGCGTGGCGGTGTCGAGGTTGGTCCGGGTGCGGGCGGCCTTGACCTTCGGAAGGCCCGCGGGGACGGAGACCGTGGTGGCGGTCGGCGGTGCCGGGATGGTGCCGCGGCCGGTGGTCACCACCTTCAGCGCTGTGCGGTAGGCGTCGCGGTGGCGGCCCTCGTCCGCGGCGATCTCGGTGAACAGCTTGGCGGCCGCGAGGTCTCCGTCCGCGCGGGCCTGGCGGGCGAAGCCGCGGTACATGACCTGGTGCTCGTACGCCTCGCCGTTGACGGCCTGGCGCAGGTTGGCCGCGTTCGTGCCGACCGTACCGGCCAGGACGGCCGCCTGGCGCAGGTGCTCGTTCAGCTCCGTCCGAGCGGTGGTGCGGAAGAGCCCGCCGACCTCCGGTAGGAGCCGGCGGTCGGCCTCGGCGCCGTAGAGGCTGTACGAGGCGTAGGCGAACGCCTCACCCTTCATGGCGGTGGCCAGGTCGGAGAGCGTCTGTGCGCGAAGGGCGCGGGTGGGGGTGTGCGTGCTCCGGTGCTGATCGGCCGGCACGGCAAGGGCCACGGCCGTAACCGCCTGGGACGCAGCGGTCAGGGTGCACAAGCCGACCAGAAGCGCACGCATCGAGTGGCGGACCATGATGCCTCCTTCGGGGCGCGTCCGGGTGTGAGCGCCCCTCCTCATGCCACCCGCACTCGTGCGCACCTGCCCCTTCACGTAACCCTTTCGAGTGAGTACGCACAGTGATCGCACTTCTGCTCTCGCCGCTCCGCCGGGGAGGAGCGGAAGGCGTTGACGCAGCTCAGCAAGCTCTTCGAGTGAGGTCGCTGCCGTCGTACCGCCGTCACTGCACCAACGCGAAACCCCCGCCGATGATCTCGACGGGGGTTTCTGCCCTGCTAGGGCGGTTGTGGCTGGGGCCGGGGTCGAACCGGCGACCTTCCGCTTTTCAGGCGGACGCTCGTACCAACTGAGCTACCCAGCCACGAGGTTTCACGTGAAACCTCAGCGGTCCTGACGGGATTTGAACCCGCGGCCTCCACCTTGACAGGGTGGCGAGCACTCCAAACTGCTCCACAGGACCAAGCTGTTGCGCGCGAACCAACGAACGTAAGTGTCGCACACCGTACTGCGTGCCCCCAACGGGATTCGAACCCGTGCTACCGCCTTGAAAGGGCGGCGTCCTAGGCCGCTAGACGATGAGGGCTATCGGCCCGCCTGGGCGCTTCTCAGCGCGTCGGGGACGTGAGAAGCATATGGGATGGCGGGGAGGATCGCCAAAACGGTTTACGGGCCGGAGGAGGAGGGTGCTGACGGGGCCGGTGCGGTGCCCGTCGGGCCGGGTGCGGCACCCGGCCGGTTCTCCTTCGGCAGGTGGCGGCTGACCTCGGCCGTGGTCTGGCCCAGGCCGCCCAGCCGGATCTCGTCCCAGGCCTGGAGGCGGCGGCTGTCCCGGTCGAAGTAGAGGACCGACGCCTGGATCGGGTCGGGGTACTTCCCCTCCACCGCGCGCAGACCGCTGCCGCCCGTCGAGCCCTCCAGGCGCAGGCGGGTGCCGTACTTCATGATCTCCGTGTCCTCGTGGTGCAGATGCCCGGCCAGGACCATCGGGACCGTGCCGTCCGTCTCCCGGGCCGCCGCCGGCTCGTGGGCGACGGCGATGTCGACCGGGGTGCCCCCGGCCCGCTGGTCACGCAGGGCCGACGCAAGCCGGACGCCCGCCATCCGCTCGGCCGCGTCGCCGCCGGGCACGGCGGAGCGGTCGGGGGTGAACTGGGGGTCGCCGATGCCCGCGAACCGCAGCCCGGCGACCGTCTCGGCGCGGCCGCCGTCCAGGACGTGCACATTGCGCAGCCGCTCCAGGTACCGCTGGGTGGTCGTGGAGTCGTGGTTGCCGCGGACCCAGACGTAGGGGGCTCCCAGGTCCTCGATCGGGTCCAGGAAGCCGTTCTCCGCCGAGGTGCCGTGGTCCATCGTGTCGCCGGAGTCGACGATCACGTTCACCTTGTACTGCTCCACCAGCGAGGCGATGATCTTCCAGCTCGCCGGGTTGAGGTGGATGTCCGAGACGTGCAGCACCCGGATGGTCGTCGGATCCGGAGCGTAGGCGGGGAGCGTGGAGGTGACGTCGTAGAGCTTCGTCACGTTCGTCACCAGGCGCGCCAACTCCTTCTGGTAGACGTCGAACTCGGTGACGATGCTGCGGGCGTTGCCGACGACCGAGGGCGCCGAGGACAGCAGCCCCGAGAACTTCGGCTCCAGGACCGACTTCGGGTTCCAGGTCGCGTACGCCGTCGCCCCGCACGCCCCGAGCAGCGCCAGCGCCAGGCCGCCGGCCGCCAGGGCGCGGCGGGGGCGGCGGTAGACCACCAGGCCGAGCGCCGTCGCGCCGGAGACCACGGCCACACAGGACCGTACGGCCAGGTCGAGGGTGCCGTCCTCGACGTCGTGGACGACCTCGTCCTGCAGGCCGGAGAGGCGTTCGGGGTGGTCGACCAGGGCCTGGGAGCGGGCGGGGTCGAGCTGGTCGACGTTGACGTCCAGGCGGACGGGGGCGACATGGCTGTCGAGCTCCAGCGCGCCCAGCGGGGAGATGTTGATCTTCGTGCCGCCGCTCAGGGACGGGCGCAGGGCCATCGTCGTGTTCATGGGCCCCACCGGCACCCGTACGTTGCCGACGACCAGCAGGCCCAGCCAGGCACCGAGGAGCACCACGGCGACCAGGCCCAGGGCGCGGAGCCGGCGGTTGGGCTCAGGGGCCAGTTCGACGGCGGGACCCGGGCGGCGCGAGCGGTCGCGGCGCCGGGTGAGGACGCGGGCTGCTCTCCTTCGTATGCCGTGGTGGCGGTGCGTGCGGTTCAGGTCTGCGAGGGGGGCGCGGGCCATTGGTCGCGTATGCCCAACTGCGCGACGGGATATGCGCGAAAGGTTCACGCCGGTCGTCCGGGGCGGTCGTACCGGACAATGGCCCTGTGCTGGAGATGACGCGCGAGGAGTTCGAGGAACTGGTCGCCGAGGCCCTCGACCGGATTCCGCCGGAGCTGACGCGGCTGATGGACAACGTGGCGGTGTTCGTCGAGGACGAACCACCCGCCGAGGACCCCGAGCTGCTCGGGCTGTACGAGGGGACTCCGCTGACGGACCGCGGCGAGTGGTACGCCGGCGTGCTGCCGGACCGGATCACGGTCTACCGCGGGCCGACGCTGCGCGTGTGCGAGACCCGGGAGGACGTCGTGGCGGAGACCGAGGTGACCGTGGTCCATGAGATCGCCCACCACTTCGGGATCGACGACGCGCGGCTGCACGCTCTCGGGTACGGCTGACGGGGGTTCCCGGGCGTGGCGGAGGCTTGGTGGGGTCGGCCGCGTGTCCTCTTGCGGGTGGCGGGAGTTGGACAGGTTGACTCCTGCGTCTGCCCCGGAGGTGGCTTCCCGTGCGCCGCTTGTACGTACCCGTCCGTCTCGCCGTCGCGGTGGCCGCCGTCGCCGTCACCGCCGGCTGTGTGAGCGTGGGCGACGACACCGACGGCGGAGCCAGGCCGTCGCACTCCGCCGGCCGGCGGGCCGGTGAGGCGCCGGACGGGGGCACGGGCGGCTCCGGCGGAGGCGCGGGCCACGCCGGGTCGGGTGAGGGCAAGCGCGGGCACGGGGGCAAGAAGAAGGCCGACCGGACGCCGTCCGCCTCGGCCTCGCCGTCCGCCGCGGGGAGCGCGTCCCCGGCGCCCGGGAAACCGGGGGCACCGGGGCAGCCCGGACAGCCGCCGCCCGCGGGGCAGCCCGCGCCGACGCAGGGGCAGCCCGCCCCCACGGGGACGTCCACCGCGCCGGAACCGTCGCCGCCCCCGCCGACCTCGTCCCAGGGGACACCGGCTCCGACGTCCGCCGAGCCCTCGTCCTCGGCGCACGACAACACCGGGGCGCAACTGGCCCGGTTGGAGCCGGCCTCGAAGGTCGGGGCACCGGTGTACGTGCGGGGCTGACCTGCGGGTACGGGGCCGGTTTGCCTTCCGGGATGGGGAGTGCGTATGGTGGTAGATCGTTTGATCCCATTTGCCCGGCGCCCACGCAGAGCGCGCCGTGTGGCGCGTACTCTCCCTTGCCGTGGCGGACCGCATCGAGGCGGTCGTAATGCGAATCACGGAGTTGACGGGCGCGTGCCGACGAGACTCCGGAAGGTTTCGCATTCGCATGTCCATTGTCAGTACTGATCACGTCGTCGTGCCCGAGAACACCGAGGACGCCGACAACGCCGAGCACACCGAGGCGCAGCAGGAGGCCGAGCAGGCCACCTTCGCCGACCTCGGCCTGCCCGAGGGCGTCGTCCGCAAGCTCGCGCAGAACGGCGTGACCACCCCCTTCCCGATCCAGGCCGCGACCATCCCGGACGCCCTGGCCGGCAAGGACATCCTCGGCCGTGGCCGCACCGGCTCCGGCAAGACCCTCTCCTTCGGTCTGCCCACCCTGGCCACGCTGGCCGGTGGCCGCACCGAGAGGAAGCGGCCCCGGGCCGTGATCCTCACCCCGACGCGCGAGCTGGCGATGCAGGTCGCCGACGCGCTCCAGCCCTACGGCGACGTCCTCGGCCTGAAGATGAAGGTCGTCTGCGGCGGCACCTCCATGGGCAACCAGATCTACGCGCTGGAGAAGGGCGTCGACGTCCTCGTCGCCACCCCGGGCCGTCTGCGCGACATCATCAACCGCGGCGCCTGCTCGCTGGAGGACGTGCGGATCGCCGTCCTCGACGAGGCCGACCAGATGTCCGACCTGGGCTTCCTGCCCGAGGTCACCGAGCTGCTCGACCAGGTCCCGGCGGGCGGCCAGCGGATGCTGTTCTCCGCGACCATGGAGAACGAGATCAAGACGCTCGTCGACCGCTACCTGAGCGAGCCTGTCCTGCACGAGGTCGACGCGGCGCAGGGCGCGGTGACGACCATGTCGCACCACATCCTGATCGTGAAGCCCAAGGACAAGGCGCCGGTCACCGCGGCCATCGCCTCCCGCAAGGGCCGCACCATCATCTTCGTGCGCACCCAGCTCGGCGCCGACCGTGTCGCCGAGCAGCTGCGCGACGCCGGCGCGAAGGCCGACGCGCTGCACGGCGGCATGACGCAGGGCGCCCGCACCCGGACGCTGGCCGACTTCAAGGACGGCTACGTCAACGTCCTGGTCGCCACCGACGTCGCGGCCCGCGGCATCCACGTCGACGGCATCGACCTGGTGCTCAACGTCGACCCGGCCGGTGACCACAAGGACTACCTGCACCGGGCCGGCCGCACCGCCCGCGCGGGCCGCACCGGCACCGTGGTCTCCCTCTCCCTGCCGCACCAGCGGCGCCAGATCTTCCGGCTGATGGAGGACGCGGGCGTCGACGCCTCGCGCCACATCATCCAGGGCGGCGCGGCCTTCGACCCGGAGGTCGCCGAGATCACCGGCGCCCGGTCGATGACCGAGGTGCAGGCCGAGTCGGCGGGCAACGCCGCCCAGCAGGCCGAGCGCGAGGTCACCCACCTCACCAAGCAGCTGGAGCGTGCGCAGCGGCGCGCCACCGAGCTGCGCGAGGAGGCCGACCGGCTGGTCGCCCGGGTCGCCCGCGAGCGGGGCGAGGACCCCGAGACCGCGGTGGCCGAGGCCCAGGCGGCGGCCGAGCAGACGGCCGAGGTGGTGGTGCCGGAGCAGCCGGCCGCCCAGGACGTCGACCGCGCCGAGCGGACCGAGCGCGAGGAGCGCCCGGCGGGCGCGTCGTCGTACGAGCGCCGTGAGCGGCGGGACGAGCGGGGCGGTCGTTCCTACGACCGTGACCGCGGCGAGCGTTCCTTCGACCGGGACCGCGGCGGCGACCGCGGCGGCCGTTCCTTCGAGCGCCGTGACGACCGTGGCGGTTTCCGTCGCGACGACCGCCGGGACGACCGGGGTGACCGTGGCGGCTTCCGCCGTGACGACCGCGGTGGCCGCTCCTTCGACCGGGACCGTGACCGCGACCGTGGCTTCGAGCGCCGTGACGACCGTGGCGGTTTCCGTCGCGACGACCGCCGGGACGACCGGGGTGACCGTGGCGGCTTCCGCCGTGACGACCGCGGCGAGCGTTCCTTCGACCGGGACCGCGGCGGCGACCGCGGCGGCCGTTCCTTCGAGCGCCGTGACGACCGTGGCGGCTTCCGCCGGGACGACCGCCCCGCGCGCCGCGACGAGCGCGGCGGGCACCGCGGCAGCGACCGCCCGTTCAACCGCGACCGCCAGGGCGACCGCCCCGGCTTCCGCTCCTCCGGCCACGACCGCCCGTACGGCCGTCGTGACGACCACCGCGGCACCGGGTCCTTCGGCCGCCGCGAGGACAAGCCGCGCTGGAAGCGCAACGGCTGACAGGCCTACCGGCTGACAGGCTCACCGCCTGAGTGGGGCTACGCCTGAGTCACCAAGGGCCCGTACGACCGATGTCGTACGGGCCCTTCGCCATAACTTTTGGCCACAGCACCTTTCGTGTGTCGCATGTCACGCCATCGGTCAGGGAATCGCTGGGTGCATGACAGATGACACCAGGGCGAGCGGGCCGTCGGACGAAGAGCGGCTGGCCCAGCTCGGCTACACGCAGGTTCTCGCCCGCCGGATGTCGGCGTTCGCCAACTACGCGGTCTCCTTCACGATCATCTCGGTCCTGTCCGGCTGTCTGACGCTCTACCTCTTCGGGATGAACACCGGCGGCCCCGCCGTGATCACCTGGGGCTGGGTGGCGGTCGGCCTCATGACGCTGTTCGTCGGGTTGTCGATGGCGGAGATCTGCTCGGCGTACCCGACCTCCGCGGGCCTGTACTTCTGGGCCCACCGGCTGGCGCCGCCGAGGACGGCCGCCGCCTGGGCCTGGTTCACGGGCTGGTTCAACGTGCTGGGGCAGGTTGCGGTGACGGCGGGCATCGACTTCGGCGCCGCGTCCTTCCTCGGTGCCTACCTCAACCTCCAGTTCGGCTTCCACGTCACACCCGGCCGCACGGTCCTGCTCTTCGCTGCGATCCTGCTGCTGCACGGCCTGCTCAACACCTTCGGCGTACGGATCGTCGGCCTCCTCAACAGCGTCAGCGTGTGGTGGCACGTGCTGGGCGTCGCGGTGATCGTCGGCGCGCTGGCCCTCGTGCCGGACCGGCACCAGTCGGCGTCCTTCGTCTTCACCGAGTTCGTCAACAACACGGGCTGGGGCAGCGGCGTCTACGTCGTCCTGCTGGGCCTGCTGATGGCCCAGTACACCTTCACCGGCTACGACGCCTCCGCCCACATGACCGAGGAGACGCACGACGCGTCCACGGCCGGCCCGAAGGGCATCGTCCGCTCCATCTGGACCTCCTGGGTGGCCGGTTTCGTCCTGCTGCTCGGCTTCACCTTCGCCATCCAGTCCTACGACAAGGAGCTCGCGTCACCGACCGGCGCGCCGCCCGCGCAGATCCTGCTGGACGCCCTCGGCGCGACCGCGGGCAAGCTGCTGCTGCTCGTGGTGATCGGGGCGCAGCTGTTCTGCGGCATGGCGTCCGTGACGGCCAACAGCCGCATGATCTACGCCTTCTCCCGCGACGGGGCGCTGCCCTTCTCCCACGTGTGGCACACGGTCAGCCCGCGCACCCGCACCCCGGTCGCGGCGGTCTGGCTGGCGGCGCTCGGGGCGCTGGCCCTGGGCCTGCCGTACCTGATCAACGTCACGGCCTACGCGGCGGTCACCTCGATCGCGGTGATCGGCCTCTACATCGCCTACGTCGTGCCGACCCTGCTGCGGGTGCGCAAGGGCGAGGCCTTCGAGCGCGGGCCCTGGCACCTGGGCCGCTGGTCGCAGGCGATCGGGGTGGTGTCGGTGGCCTGGGTCGGCGTGATCACCGTCCTGTTCATGCTGCCGCAGGTCTCCCCGGTCACCTGGGAGACGTTCAACTACGCCCCGGTCGCCGTCCTGGTGGTCCTCGGTTTCGCCGCGACCTGGTGGCTCGCCTCCGCGCGCCACTGGTTCCTCAACCCCACCCACGCACGCACCCTCGCCCGCGAGGCCGCCCGCACCGGCGCCCCCGAACCGGCCGACCCCTGACCCGAACGCGAACCGGCCGACCCCTGACCCGAACGCCCCGCCCGCCGCCCGTACGGCACGCCCCCGACCGGGCCCCGCCGCCCGCAGGCACGCTCCCGACGGCCGTTCGGCACCCGCACGGCACTCTCCCGACCGGCCACCTGGACACCCTTACGGCACACTTCCGGCCCGGCACCCCCGATACCCGATCGGACAGGCGGCCTGCTCCGGCTATGCTCGGGTAGGCAACATCGCCTGGGCCCTTAGCTCAATTGGCAGAGCAGTGGACTTTTAATCCATTGGTTGTGGGTTCGAGTCCCACAGGGCCTACGAGAGAGGCCCCGCCCCGGAGGACTCCGTGGCGGGGCTTCAGGCGTTTCCGCGGCAACTTCCCCGGCGGCTCACGCAGTTCCGTTCCCGCAGAGAGAGCGCGCGCCGATGCCCCGTCCGTACGTCCTGCTGTCCGCCGCCGTCTCCCTCGACGGCTACCTGGACGACACCGGCCCCGAGCGGCTGCTGCTCTCCAGCCCCGCCGACTTCGACCGGGTGGACGAGGTGAGGGCCTCGGTGGACGCGATCCTCGTCGGCGCCGGCACCATCCGCGCCGACAATCCGCGGCTGCTGGTCAACTCGCCCGAGCGGCGGGCCGCCCGGGTCGCCGCCGGGAAGCCGGAGTACCCGCTGAAGGTGACGGTCAGCGCGGCCGGCGAGCTGGACCCGGCCGCGCGGTTCTGGCACACGGGCGGCGAGAAGGCCGTCTACACGACCGACCGGGGCGCCGAACGGCTGCGCGGGGCCGGCCTCGCCGCCGATGTCGTCCCGCTGGGCGCCGAACTCGACTGGCGGCGGCTGCTGGAGCATCTGCACGACGTGCGTGGGGTGCGGCGGCTGATGGTCGAGGGCGGCGGGACCGTGCACACCCAGCTGCTTCAGCAGAGCCTCGCGGACGAGCTCCAGCTCGTGCTCGCCCCGCTCCTCGTGGGCGACCCGCGGGCGCCGCGGCTGTTCGGGCCGGGCGTCTACCAGGGCGGACGGCTGCGGCTCGTGGAGACTCGGGCCATCGAGGACGTGGTCCTCATGCGCTACGAGCCGACGGCTCCCGGCACCGGGACCCTCGCCTCGCCCGCGGACCGGCACTGGCTCCGGCTGGCGTGCGACCTGGCGGCGCTCTGCCCGCCCTCGCGGACCGCGTTCAGCGTGGGCGCGGTGGTGGTGGCCGCCGACGGCACCGAACTCGCCCGGGGCCATTCGCGGGAGGGCGACGACCCCGTCGTGCACGCGGAGGAGGCGGCGCTGGCCAAGGTGGACCCGGCGGACCCGCGGCTGGCCGGCGCCACCGTCTACAGCAGCCTGGAGCCGTGCGCGCGGCGTGCCTCCCGGCCCCGCCCGTGCGCCCGGCTGATCCTCGACGCGGGTGTACGGCGAGTGGTCACGGCCTGGCGTGAACCGGACACGTTCGTCGAGGGCGCCGACGGGTCCGGGACGCTCGCGGCCGGGGGCGCGCGGACCGTACTCGTCCCTGAGCTGGAGGAACGGGCCAAGGCTCCGAACCGGCATCTGACCGGCTGAGCGGTACCGCGCCGCCGGCCCGGGAGGGGCGCGGGGCGGAGGCCGGACTCCATGCGTGTGCATTCGGCCTCGCGGATGGGGTACAGTTGGTCTCACGACGCGGGGTGGAGCAGCTCGGTAGCTCGCTGGGCTCATAACCCAGAGGTCGCAGGTTCAAATCCTGTCCCCGCTACTGAAGACTCAGGGCCGGAATCCGATCAAGGATTCCGGCCCTGAGTGTTTCCCGTCCCACCGTGTCCTCCGGTCGGCCCTCAGGTCCATGGAGGGCGCCCTCGGCCCGTACTCCCGGGCCGGCGGGTGTCGCCCTTGATCATTGTCACGGCGGGTGAGTGATCCGCGCCGGAGCGCACGGCAAGTGACACACCGTCAGAAATCCGCTGCCGCGGAGGGTGGGTCAACTCGCCCGATTTTCGTCGCGCATGGCCCGAACGTCTGGCCAAAAAGGTTTAATGATCAAGTCGAACGGCTTGGAATCAGAGGCTCGCGTCTATTAACGTTCGATAACGCAGCGCGGTCGTCCCAGCCGTCACAAGCGACGGCTCCGTGCGCGCGCGCCGAATCCCGCAAGGGAACCGGGGAACCACCAACTTGGGGTGAATCGGGCGTCAACCACCGTGCTCGCACGTCTGGTTTACGCGCGTAGGAGACCTTCCCGCTCCGAACCCGTCAGCTAACCCGGTAGGCGAGACGGAAGGAAAGGAGCACGCCCGAGTGGCGTCCAACCGCCCCGCCCCCGAAGCCCCGTTCGTGCCGGGTCAGCGCACCGAAACCTTCGGCTACGGCAGTTACCGCACCGACGAGGGCCCCTGGGAGGAGTGGAATCCCACCGAGGAGTCCGTCCAGCCGGTCCGGGGTCGGCACCGCGTCGCCAAGCAGCGCGGCGGCGGGCTCGCCCGCAGCTCCACCGTTCTCGGTGTCGGCGTCATAGCCGCCGTCGGCGCGGGTGGCATCGCCAGCGCCCACACCGGCAAGCCGCCGGTGTCCATCTCCATGCCCGACCTGCCCTCCGTGGGCTCCCTCTTCGACGACGAGCCCGCGGCCCCCGAGGGCTCCGCGACGGCGCTCAGCACTCTCGGCACGAGCACCGCCGAGACCACCGAGAGCGCCTCCGACGCGGGCGAGGCGCTGCGCAACCGCATCATGGCGCAGGCCGAGCAGCAGCAGGCCCAGGTCGAGACCAAGGCCCAGAAGGCCGCCGAGGCCGCAGCCGCCAAGCAGGCCCAGGAGGCCGTCGCCAAGGCGCAGCAGGAGGCCGAGGCGAAGGCCGCCGCCGCGAAGAAGAAGGCGGAGGAGGAGGCCAAGCGGAAGGCCGAGGCCGAGCGCCTGGCCGAGCTGGCCAAGCAGTACACGCTGCCGACCCCCTCGTACACGATCACCGGCACCTTCGGTCAGCCCGGTTCCATGTGGTCCTCCGGCTACCACACCGGCCTCGACTTCGCCGCTCCCACCGGAACCCTGATCAAGGCGATCCACAGCGGCACCATCACCGAGGCGGGCTGGGCCGGCGCCTACGGCTACCGCACCGTCCTCACCCTCGACGACGGCACCGAACTGTGGTTCTGCCACCAGTCCTCGATCAGCGTCAACGTCGGCCAGAAGGTGAGCACGGGCGACGTCATCGGCCGAGTGGGCGCCACCGGCAACGTCACCGGGCCGCACCTGCACCTGGAGGTCCACCCCGACGGCCAGGCCACCGGCATCGACCCGATGACGTGGCTGCGCGACAAGGGCCTCACCCCCTGACCCACCGGGTTCGCGCAAGCTTTTCCCCACGGAGCCGCCCTGATCGGAATGGGCGGCTCCGGCGCGGTTGTTGATGTCTTCCATGACTTCTCTTCGCAAGCTGAGCTCGTCCGACCTCGAGGTCTTCCCGCTCGCCCTCGGCGGCAACGTCTTCGGCTGGACCGCAGACGAGGAGGCGTCCTTCGCCGTCCTCGACGCGTACACGGCCGCCGGCGGCAACTTCGTCGACACCGCCGACTCCTACTCGGCATGGGCCGCGGGCAACCGGGGCGGCGAGTCCGAGACGATCCTGGGCAGGTGGCTGAAGGCACGCGGCAACCGCGCCGACGTCGTCATCGCCACCAAGGTCAGCCAGCACCCCGACTACCAGGGCCTGACCGCCGCCAACATCAAGGCCGCGGCCGACGCCTCGCTGCGGCGCCTGGGCACCGACCACATCGACCTGTACTACACCCACTTCGACAAGCCGGACGTGCCGGTCGAGGAGATCGTCGGCGCGCTCGACGAGCTGGTGAAGGCGGGCAAGGTGCGCCACATCGCCGCCTCCAACATCTCCGCCGAGCGCCTGCGGGCCTCCCTCGACTTCTCCGACCGGGAGGGTCTGGCCCGGTACGTGGCGCTCCAGCCGCACTACAACCTGGTCTCGCGCGACACCTACGAGGGTGAGCTGCGGGACCTCGCCGAGCGGGCCGGTCTCGCCGCCGTCCCCTACTTCGCGCTGGCCTCGGGCTTCCTCACCGGCAAGTACCGGCCCGGCGCCCAGGTGGACAGCGCGCGGGCGGAGGGCGCGGCCAAGCACCTGCTGACCGAGCGCGGCCGCAGTGTCCTCGCCGCCCTCGACCAGGTCGCCCGGGCCCACGACGCCTCCGTCGCCACGGTCGCCCTCGCCTGGCTCGCCGCCCAGCCCACGGTGATCGCGCCCATCGCCTCCGCCCGGACCCCGGAGCAGCTCCCGGCCCTGCTGAAGGTGGCGGACCTGGCCCTGACCGAGGAGGACCTCGCCAGGCTGACGGAGGCGTCGGCCTGACGGCCCCGGACGCCGACCTCGGCAGCGGCCTGACGGCCCCGGTCCGCCGATTTCGGCAGCGGCCGGACGGCCACGGCTCGACGACCACGGCCTGACGTCTACGGCCCGGCTTCGGCCTGACGACTACCGCCTGCCGGCGTCGGCCTGGCCCGGCTCGACTGTTGCCGGCCGAGGTCGTGCCGCCGTCGCGGCGCCGACTCCGCGGCCTCGCGGGGCCGGGCGGGTGGGGTACCCCCCGCCGGACCCGACCCCGCCGGACCCGACCCCGCCGGACCCGACCCCGCCGGACCCGACCCCGCCGGACCCGGCCGAGCGGGCCGGACCCGGCCCGGCTCGCCCAAGGGCCGGTCAGGTCCGGTACGGGTTGTAAGCGGGGTAGGGGGTCGCCGGACCGTGGGGGACATGGGTCGCGGGCCGGCCGTAGACGCCGTACACCGGCCAGGGCGGGGCGACGACCGGGACCGGCGGGGCGGTTCTGCGCGCCGCGTGGTCCAGGGCCGGCTGGGCCACCTCACGGCGCGCCCACAGCTCGCCGAGCAGTTCCCGCTCCCGGACGACGAAGTCGGCGCCGGCCCGGCCCCGGCGCCCCCGGTGCCGCAGGAACGCCAGCGAGGTCGCGTACGCCTCGTACTGGGCGACCGCCCGGCCGGCCGGCTTGCCGAGGTGGTGCCGGGCGTGCTCCCGGGCCAGCCTGCGCGCCCGCATGGAGCCGAGCGCGAACGGCTCGGCGGGGGTCAGCCACCCGGCGGCGGCGTATGCGGGCAGTTCCTCGCGCACGGTGCGCAGCTCCCGCTGCCGGGTCCAGATGACCATCCAGGTCAGCAGCCCGAACGCGGGCACCATGAAGGCCGCGTAGACGGCGAGGAAGCCGTACGTGCCGAACGTGGAGGAGCCGTTCCACAGCGCGTGCATGCTCATCGCGAGCAGCAGTCCGCTCAGCGGCAGCAGGACGCGCCGCACGCGCCGGCGGTCCGCGGCGAGCGCGGCGGCGGCGCCGAAGCCGATGCCGGTGCACACGGTGAACAGCGGGTGCGCGAACGGCGACATGATGATCCGCACGAAGAAGGTCGCCGCGGTGACGGAGGCGATGCCCCGGCCGCCGGTGAGCTGGTCGGTGCCGAAGGCGGTGCCGAGGTAGAGGATGTTCTCGGTGAACGCGAAGCCGGTTGCGGTGAACCCGGCCAGGACGACGCCGTCGACGATCCCGGTGAAGTCCCGTCTGCGGAAGAGGAAGAGCAGCAGCACGGCGGAGCCCTTCGCGGACTCCTCCACGATCGGCGCTATCACCGTCGCGCCGAGGGTGTCCGCCCGGGTCGGGTCGGCGGTCGCCGTCTCTATCCACTGGGTCGCGAAGCTGTTCGCGACGATGGCCACCAGCGCCGCCGCGCACGCGCCCCAGGCGAAGGCGAACAGCAGGTTCCGCCAGGGGCCGGGCTCCACCCGGTCCAGCCAGCGGAAGGCGGCTATGAGCAGCGGCACGGGCAGGACGGCGAGGCCCAGCCCGACCAGGAACCCCTCGGTGCCGGTCTGCTGGCGCACGAGCGCGAGGATGACGAGCCCGGACAGCGCGAGCAGCATGGCGGGCGCGCCGTACCGGACCCATCGCTTCTGCCACCAGTGCGCATGACGCGGCCGGCCGCCGGCCGCTCCGGGAACGGGTCCGCTGGGGTGGGGCGGGTACGGGGGACAGGTGGCCACGGCATTGACCCTAACGAGGGAGGACGCCGCCCGCGACGGGGCCTGGCACATCGCGTCAGGCGCGGTCGGGACGCTCGGCGGAAGGCTGCTCCGGCAGGTGCTGCGGAGGCTGGTCTCAGTGCGGTACGCGGCGGAAGAGAAGATCGTTCACCACATGACCCTTGTCCAGTCCCTGGCCCTCGAAACGGGTCAGCGGACGGAAGCCGGGTCGCGGCGCGAAACCGCCGTCGGCCTGCGTGTTCTCGAAGGCCGGGTGCGCGGTCAGCACTTCGAGCATCTGCTCCGCGTACGGCTCCCAGTCGGTCGCGCAGTGCACGATCGCCCCGGGCCCGAGCCGGGTGGCGGCCAGGGTCAGGAACTCCGGCTGGATCAGCCGCCGCTTGTGGTGCCGCTTCTTGGGCCAGGGGTCGGGGAAGTACACGCGCAGCCCGTCGAGCGCGTCGGGGCGGAGCATCTCCCGCAGCAGGATGATCGCGTCGCCGTTGCCCACCCGGACGTTGGACAGTCCGTTCTGGTCGGCCAGGTTGAGCAGGTTGCCCTGACCCGGCGTGTGCACGTCGACGGCGAGGATGTTGGTGTCCGGGTCCGCGGCAGCCATCCGCGCGGTCGCCTCTCCCATGCCGAACCCGATCTCCAGCACGACCGGGTTCGTGTTGCCGAACAGCTCGGCGAGGTCGATCACCCGCTGCCCGTCGATGTCCAGCCCCCAGGAGGGCCACAGCCGCTGGAGCGCGTCCGCCTGCCCAGCGGTGACCCGGCTCCGCCGCGGCTGGAAGCTGCGGATCCGCCGCTCGAAGTGCGAACCGGCCGGATCGGCCTTCGGGCCGTCGGGAAAGCGCGGCTCTCCCTTGGCCCGGGTGTGCCGGACGGACACACCGGGGGCGTGCTGCGGCCGCCCGTCGGAGGCGGGCCGGTGGGCTTCGGGGGTGTTCAGGGAGTTCGACACAGTGCCTCGATTTTACGGGGCGCACGCCACCGGCGGCCCGGCCCCCGGCCCTGGGCGCCCGAGCCCCGCGGCTGCTTACGCCGACGCCAGCACGGACAGGGCCCGGCGAGCCACCTCCCGTCCGATCGGCAGCGACGCCGTGGCCGCGGGGCTCGGAGCGTTGAGCACGTGCACGGCCCGCGCACCCTCCCGGATCAGGAAATCGTCCACCAGCGTCCCGTCCCGGAGCACCGCCTGCGCCCGCACTCCCGCCGCGGTCGGCACCAGGTCCTCCTCGCCGACCGCCGGGAGCAGTCTGCGCACCGCCTCCGCGAACGCCTTCCGCGACACCGACCGCCGCAGCTCCCCGGCGCCGTAGCGCCAGTGCCGCCGGGCGATCCGCCAGGACCCCGGCCAGGTCAGCGTCCCCGCCAGCTCCCGGGGCCGTACGGTCCCCCATCCGTATCCCTCCCGCGCCAGCGCCGGCACCGCGTTCGGCCCGATGTGCACATCGCCCGCGATGCCCCTGGTCAGATGCACGCCGAGGAACGGGAACGCCGGGTCCGGCACCGGATACACCAGCCCCCGCACCAGCTCCGGCCGCGCCAGCTCGTAGTACTCCCCCCGGAAGGGGACGATCCGCACGTCCGGCTCGTCCCCGGTCAGCCGGGCCACCTCGTCGCAGTACAGCCCGGCGCAGTTGACCAGCACCCGCCCGCGCACGACGTCGCCCCGCGCCGTGCGCACGGCCACGCCCCGCTCCGGCCGCCGGTCCACCTGGACGACCCGCGCCCCGTACCGGATCTCCGCGCCGGACGCCCGCGCCAGCTGCCGGGCGACGCCCGTGAAGTCGCAGATCCCCGTCGTCCCGACGTGGATCGCGGCCAGGCCGCGCACCTCCGGCTCGTACTCCGCGATCTGGGCGGCGCCCAGCTCCCGCACCGGAATGCCGTTCTCCCGGCCGCGCTGGACGAGGGCGTGCAGGCGGGGCAGCTCCTCCCGCCCGGTCGCGACGATCAGCTTGCCGGTGACGGCGTGCGCGATGCCGTACTCCGCGCAGAACTTGACCATCTCGGCGGCGCCCCGCACCGCGTACCGCGCCTTCAGCGAGCCCGGCCGGTAGTAGATACCGGAGTGGATGACCCCGCTGTTGCGCCCCGTCTGGTGGCGGGCCGGGCCCGGCTCCTTCTCCAGGACGGTCACCCGGGTGCCCGGCGCCGCGCGCGTGATCGCGTACGCCGTCGACAGGCCGACGATCCCGCCCCCGATCACCAGCACGTCACAGTCGTGAGCGATGTCCGGCCGCACCTGCTCCACCTCCCGGCTTCGATAGTGCACTGCGCCACTGACAATGCCCTCAAACCCGGGGTCCTTCGGCTCGCCGCGCCCGGGCCGGCTCAGGCCGGAGCCACCAGCAGCGGCCGGGCGCGCTCCCGCAGCTCGACCACGCGCGGTTCGTCGCCGTAGGGCTCCAGGCGGTGCAGCAGGTCCTTGACGTACTCCGTGGTGCGCGCGGACGAGATGCGCCCGGCCACCTCCACCGCCCGTACGCCCTGCTCGCAGGCCGCGTCCAGGTTGCCCGACTCCAGCTCGGCGACCGCGGACACCACCAGCCGCAGCCCGTGCGAGCGCACGAACTCCTCCGTCGGCTTCGACAGGGCCTGTTCGGTGAAGCGGCGGACCTGGCGGGGTGCCTTCAGGTCGCGATAGCACTCGGCGGCGTCGGCGGCGAACCGGTCGTAGCCGTAGAAGCCGAGCCAGGACGGGTCGTGGTCGCCCTCGCGGGACCGCTCCAGCCAGCCCTCGGCGGCCTTCAGGGCCGCGCCGGCCGCCTGGGCGTCGCCCGCGCGCGCGTGGGCGCGGGCCTCGACGAGGCGGAAGAAGCTCATGGTGCGGGCGGTGGCCAGGCCGCGGTTGCGCTCCAGGGCCGCCTGCGCGAGGTCGACGCCCTCGTCGCCGAAGCCCCGGTAGGTGGCCTGGAGGGACATGGACGCCAGCACGTACCCGCCGAGGGGGACGTCGGCGGCGGCGCGGGCCAGGCGCAGCGCCTGGATGTAGTAGCGCTGGGCGGCCTCCTGCTGGCCGGTGTCGAAGGCCATCCAGCCCGCCAGCCGGGTCAGTTCGGCGGAGGCGCCGAACAGCGCCCGGCCGACCTCGTCGGAGTAGGAGCCGAGCAGCAGCGGCGCCGCCTCGACCCGCAGGCACTCCGGCACCATCGACGAACGCCAGTCGCCGCCTCCGTACTTGGAGTCCCAGCGCCTGGCGTCCTCGGCGGCCTCCCGCAGCTTCTGCACGTCGCTGTGGCCGACTTTGAGCGGTGCGCCCGAGCCCTCCGCCGGACTGGCCTCGCGCGCCACCGAGCTGTCGGCCGGGGTTATCAGCCACCGTGATGCGGGCGTTGCGTATGCGCTCACCGCGAACGAGCCGGCCAGCGACTGCCAGATGCCGCCGGTACCGGCCCGGCGGCCGGCGAGGTCGAGACGGTACAGCTCCGTCGCCGACCGCACCGCCTGACCGACGTCTCTGGGGAAGGACAGGCCCACTTCCGGCGCGGGGTCCGCGTCCGCCAGACCGATCTCGTGGAGCGGCACCGGACGGCCGAGCTTCTGCCCGATGGCGGCCGCGATGAGGTGCGGCGCCGCGCCCTGCGGCACCATTCCCTTCGACACCCAGCGCGCCACCGAGGTCTTGTCGTAGCGAAGCGTCAGACCGCGTTGGGCACCGAGGTCGTTGACGCGTCGCGCGAGTCCCGCGTTGCTGATTCCCGCGAGGGCGAGAACGGCGCCGAGCTTTTCGTTCGGCCCGCGTTGCTCCCTGGACATGCGCCACCCCTCGACACAGACGGCTGCCGCGCTGGCATAACCACGCGGCATTCGTAAACCCAGCGTAGTTCGCCGCATCCCAAGCGTTAAGGGGCATTGTTCCGGTTGGCGGGATTGTGGCCCGTACCGAAGTGCGGTCCCTGCACGCTCAGTTGCGGCGTGCTCCCGGTGTGTGGCCGTGCGCCCGCCCGTGCGCTCTTCTCCGGCCATGGAGGGAGCGGTTCCATGGTGGTCGTGGGTCGGCCCGCTGTACTGGATCCAGTGGGCTGGGGGACGCCGCCGCCTCCATCCCCGCGGGCGGCGGAACGGTCCGGGAGGCGAACTCCGCCTCCCGGACCGTCTGTTGTCCGTTCGGTGCGTGGAGCATGTACGGAGCGTGTGCAAGTCCGCTCCTCCCGCGCCGATTTGGCTGAAAATAATCCCCGCTTCTCGACGCCCAATACGGCCCTCACCATGGAAATTGACGGCGCGAAGGGCGTCGCGGGGAGCGCATCAGGGGGCGCATTCGCGTCGCAGTAACCCTGCCCCGTAGAGGTGTTGGGCAACCGCCGAGCAGGCGTCGGGCAGGCGCGCGGGGGCGCGTGCCGTACGGCGAAGGCGGCTCCGCCTCCCCTCCGGCGCGCGTCCTTCGTGGCAGCATGGTGTCCCTGTTGGTGCGGTGCACTGGTTGTCCACAGCCTGTGGAGGCGTCGATGCGGTGGTTGGTGGGATGGAGCAGCACCGCCGCGGGGGCCGCCGCGATCGGCGCCGCGGGCGCCACCGGATTCGACGGCGAGACCGTGCATCCGGTGGGCTCCCAACTCCTGTGGGGCGACCCCGATCCGCTCTGGGCGGTCGGCGACTGGCGCCCGGACGAGGTACGCCTGGTACGGGCCGACGCCCAGACGAGGATCGCGGTGCTCGGCACCTGCGGAGCATCCGACGAGCAACTGCGGGTCGGCCTGCTCGCCGCGCGCGGCGGCGCCCTGCGGCATCTGACCGCCTGGCCGGGCAGCTACACGGCCGTCGTCCAGGTGGGCCGGCGCGTCACCGTCTGCGGCGACCTCGCCGGCGCCCGCCCGGTGTTCCACACCCCCTGGGCCGGCGGCACCGCCTACGCGACCGCCGCGCTGCCGCTGGCCGACCTCACCGAGGCCAACCTCGACTTCGGGCACCTCGCCGCGCTGCTCGCCGCCCCCGACGTGCCGGCCGCGGTGCACGACTCCACGCCGTACGCCGGTGTGCGGCGCATCCCGCCGGGACACGCGCTGATCCTGCGCGCCGGGGCCCGTGAGGTCGCCGGGTACGAACCGGTCGCCTCGCTCGCCGTGGCGGCTCCCCCGGCCGACCCGGACAGCGCGGTCGGCGCCGTGCGGGACGCGCTGGTCGAGGCCGTGCGCGCCCGGCTGTCCGCACCCCGCCACGTCCCCGACGTAGACCCCGGCCCGGTGCCCGGCATGGGCCCCGCCGAGCGGCGCGCCGCCCGCGGGATGCCGGTGCCGGGGATCGGGGCCGACCTGTCCGGGGGCTCGGCCTCCGGGACGCTCGCGCTGCTGGCGGCCGGGCTGCCGGGGATGCCGGGCACGCTCCTGGGCCACGGCACCGGCGCCGGTGAGCGGCTGCTCGCCGTCACCTTCAACGACCTCACCGTCGGCGGGCGCGAGGCCGAACTGGAGCGGGCCGGGGCGCTCGCGGCCAACCCGCGGCTGCACCACGTGGTGGTCACCGGCGGCGAGGACGTGCTCCCGTACGCCGACCTGGAGGGGCCGCTCACGGACGAGCCCGGGCCGTCACTGGTGACGGCGGCACGCCACCGGGCCCGGCTGGCCTCGGGCAGCGCCGACCACTTCACCGGGTACGGCGCCCGCCAGGTCCTGGACGCGCATCCGGCGCGGCTGGCCGACCTGCTGATGGACCGCCAGCGGCGGCATCTGGTCCGCCCGGTCGCCGCGCTCGCCAAGGCCGACGGATCGGTGCTGGTCCCCGCGCGCGTGTACGGCGCGGCCCGGCGGCTGGCGCGGACGCCGTACCGGACGGGTCTGGAGGTGCTCGCCGACCGGCTGCTGCACCGCCGCTTCGACGAGCCCGGGGGCGCGGTAGGGGCGTCGCTGGCCGCGCTCACCTGGGGCAGACCGGGGCCCGCCGCGCGCTGGCTGACCGGGGAGGCGCTGGCTGAAGTATCGGTTCGTCTTCAGGGTGCGACCAGCCGGTCCGGAGTGGGGCCGGGGCAGCGGCCGGGCGACTACCGGGCGCGAGCGGCGCTGGCCCGCCACGCGGCGGACCTGCGGATCCTGGAGCAGGCCGCGGAGATCCGCTCCCAGCGGCTGCACACGCCGTTCCTCGACAACCAGGTCGTCCGCGCGTGCCGGACCCTGCCGGAGGCGCTCCGGGTGCAGCCGGGGGCGCGGGCGTCGATCCTCCGTACGGTCCTGGAGGGCGCCGGTGTGGGAGAGCTGCCGCCCGGCTGGGGCGCGCCCTCGCACGCCTCGGCGGCGGTGGCGGCGCGGGCGGGGCTGCGGGTGGCCACGGACTCCCTGGTCGAGCTGTTCGCCACGCCGCTGCTGGCGGAGGCGGGGCTGGTGGAGGCACGGGTGGTGCGCAAGGCGTTGCGGGAAGCGGCGGCGGGGGAGCCGATGCCGTTGGACGGGCTGGCGGACCTGGTGTCGCTGGAGATGTGGCTGCGGCGGCTGCTGGCGCGGCGGGGGACGTGCTGGACGGGGACGCCCGCACGGGCTCGGGCGGTGCCGGCGGGGATCGCCCCGCAGCGGGGGGCGCTGGCCTCCGGGACGTGATCGGGGTCCGGGGTCCGGGGCGCGGTGGCCGCGGAGCCGGGGGACGCGGTGCCGTCGGATCCGCCGGAGCCGTGTGCGGCCTGCGCGGCGAACACCGCGAAGTCGTCGACCAGTTGCTCGCGCCGCGCGGTCCTCGTCCAGTGCGTGGCGACGCGCCGGACGGTGGTCAGCAGATAGGCGCGTACGGCGTGCTCGGGGCCGGAACCGCCGCGCACCGCCTGGAGCATCCGGGCGAACACCTCGGCGGTGAGGTCGTCGGCGGTGTGGGCGTCCCGGCAGCAGGTACGGGCGTAGCGGCGCACGGCGTCCGCATGGCTCCGGTACAGCTCCTCGTACGCCGTGTCGTCACCCGCACGCATCCGCCCGATCAGGTCGACGTCCGACGGCGGGAGTTCCACCGCAGGAGGCGGCACATCGTCGTCCCACCGCTCGCGTTGAGCCGGAACACCGGCCTGAGCCGGAACACCGGTCGGTGCCGGGACGTCAGCCCGGGGCGGCACGCCATCCCGGGCCGGGAAGGCGCCGCGCGGGGCGCCGGCCGGGCCGCCCTGGGGCGGCACCTGGGGCGGCGACTGGGGCGGCGACTGCGACGGGCGGAGCCGCTCCGCGTCCGCCGCCGCGCCGTCACCGCGTGACTCGTCGCGTCCCTCAGCGCCCATCGCGGTAAGCCCCCGCCGCCAGTCCAGCCCTGCCGATCACCGGGGCAGCGTGCCACAAGGGTTCCGGCCAGGACGGGCTCGTACGGATCGACCACTCGTCCGTGGGGAACCGGCGGAGCGCCGTACCGAACTTCACCCAAACGGGGAACGCCACCTGCCGGTCGCACGGCAGGCGACAGGGCGGCGGGGCGGCACTTCACCCCGCCGCGGCGTCACCCGTCCCGTATCGCCGGCGCCCTGCCCGGCTCACGCCGGTCGCGATCGCAGTCCCTCCAGCAGGATGTCCAGGAGCCGCGCCGAGGCGGCCGCCTGCTGGGCGGCGTCCGGCAGTGAGGGGGCCGCCGTCGCGATGACCAGCAGGACGTCCGACACCGACACGTCCGGCCGCAGCTCACCCGCAGCGCGAGCCCGATCCACCAGCCGGCCCACGACCTCGAGCAGCGCCGCCGCCCCCGCGTCGTCGCCCGAGGGGAGCGCCGCGGTCTCGTCCGGCACGAGGCGCAGTTCCCCGGAGGCCGGCTGCGTCCGCTGCTGCGGCACCCGTGCCTCGGCCGCCGGTCCCGCGGCGTCGTCCGCGACCCCCACCCGCAGCACCTGCGGCGGCAGCAGCCGGCCCGCGCCGGAGGCCACCGACGTGCGCAGGAAGCGCGCGAGCGCCGACCACGGTTCGTCCTCCTGTCCGAGCGCGGCCCGCGCCTGCTCGGTCAGCCGGGAGGTCTCCTCCTCGGCTATCCGCCGCACCAGCACGTCCTTGCTCGGGAAGCGCCGGTACACCGTGCCGACGCCGACCCGCGCGCGCCGCGCCACGTCCTCCATGGGCGCGCCGTACCCCAGCTCGCCGAAGACCTCGCGCGCCGCCCGCAGCACGTGCTCCAGATTGCGCTGTGCGTCGACGCGCAGCGGCGTCGTCCGCGACCCGCCCCCGCGTCCGCCGCCCGCCGCGCTCATGGCCGCGCTCATCGCCCCGCCGACGGGCGCGACGGCCGACGCGGTAGACCAGTGAGAGTCCTGAATGTGCATAAGTGATCCCCCGGTAATGACGTCTCCCCCCGGAGACTCTCCCCGCCACTGAAATCCGGGATGCACGGAACGGGCACGGCGCCCGAGCGGGCCCGCCCAAGAGAGCCCCGGTGGGACCCAGCGGACTCGTCCGGTCACATGCCCTACACCCCGTCGACACACGAACATAGTTGAGAGGGGGTCAATTCAGAAGGGGGAGGTTCCGCACAGAGCGCCCCTCGATCGGAGTACGAGCCGCATACGTCCGGATTGCGCCCCCTTCCGTACCCCGGCTCACACCCGCTGACCTGCGCGCCTTCCCCGCACTCCGATGATTCGGCCAACCCTGGCCGGCCCGGCCTCCCGGTCACACAATTCGCCGGGGCTGTGGACAAACGAGAGCGCCGGGTGCGTCATGGGGTGGTGAAGGAACGTGCGCGCATTCTCGTTGTCGGCGGCGGCTACGTCGGGATGTACACGGCCCTGCGCCTGCAGCAGCGGATGAAACACGAGCTCAGGCGGGGCGAGGTCGACATCACGGTCGTGACGCCCGACCCCTACATGACCTATCAGCCGTTCCTGCCCGAAGCGGCCGCCGGCGCGATCTCCCCGCGCCATGTCGTCGTACCGCTGCGCCGCGTGCTCGGCCAGTGCCACCTCGTCGTCGGCGAGGTGACGTCCATCGACCACGCACACCGCACCGCGACGCTGACCACCCTCGCCACCGAGGAGGGCGCGGCCGCCGAGAAGCTGACGTACGACGAACTCGTCCTCGCCCCCGGCTCCGTCTCGCGCACCCTGCCCATCCCCGGCCTCGTCGACTACGGCATCGGCTTCAAGACCGTCGAGGAGGCCATCGGCCTGCGCAACCACGTCCTCGAGCAGATGGACATCGCCTCCTCCACCCGCGACCCCGCGGTCCGCGACGCCGCCCTCACCTTCGTCTTCGTCGGCGGCGGCTACGCCGGAGTGGAGGCGCTCGGCGAACTGGAGGACATGGCCCGCTACGCGGCGCGCTACTACCACAACGTCAAGCCCGGGGACATGAAGTGGATCCTCGTCGAGGCCTCGGACCGCATCCTGCCCGAGGTCGGCGAGGAGATGGGCCGCTACACGGTCTCCGAACTGCGCCGCCGCAACATCCAGGTCCTCCTGGAGACCCGCCTCGAGTCGTGCGCCGACCGCGTCGCCGTGCTCAGTGACGGGCAGCGCTTCCCCACCCGTACGGTCGTGTGGACCGCCGGCGTCAAACCGCACCCGCTGCTCGCCGCCACCGACCTCCCGCGCAACGGGCGCGGCCGGCTGAAGTGCACCGCGGAGTTGCGCGTCGACGGGGTCGAACACGCCTGGGCCGCGGGCGACGCCGCCGCCGTCCCCGACGTCACCGCGGAGGACCCCGGCAGGACGACCGCCCCCAACGCCCAGCACGCGGTGCGTCAGGCCAAGCTCCTCGCCGACAACATCGCGCACACACTGCGCGGCGAGCCCCTGGAGAGGTACGCGCACTCGTACGCCGGTTCGGTCGCCTCGCTGGGGCTGCACAAGGGCGTCGCGCAGGTCTACGGGCGCAAGCTGAAGGGGTACCCTGCGTGGTTCATGCACCGCGCCTACCACCTCAGCAGGGTGCCCACCTTCAACCGCAAGGCCCGTGTGCTGGCCGAGTGGACGCTGGCGGGCCTCTTCAAGAGGGAGATCGTCTCCCTCGGTTCACTGGAACATCCCCGCGCGGAGTTCGAACTGGCGGCCGGGGGAAAGCATCCTCTCGACCCCCACATCAACCCGAAGGGGTCGTCCTGACCGGACCGAGGAACTCCTGCGGACGCCCCGGCGTCTGACGGATGTCGGTGCGGTCGGCCACACTGCCAGACTGAGCCATGACCGCGCGCGGTCCCACGACCGCGCGCGGTCGGCCGCCCGTCCTCGAACACCCCGACGCTTTCCCCTGTGCCGCACCCGGGACGGCGAGAACTGCGGCCACCGCCGCACGGCCCCGACACCCCGGCCCGGCCGGAGCCGACCTGAGACGACGACACGAGGCAAGGATTCGTGAACTTCACGCGCTGGAGCGCCCGGCTCCCCGGAACGCAGCGCCGCGCCGCAGCGCGGACCGATCTCGCGGCCTCCCCGGACCGGCGGGGGGACAACTCCGTACCCTCCGCACGCGCCGCACGGCGGGCGGGCGGGGTGTGCGCGCCCGCCGTCGACGAACTCCCCGCGCGCGAGGTCCTCGACCGCGTGCCCGCCCTCGTCGCCCTCGTCCACGGCCCCGACCACCGCATCGCGTACGTCAACGACGCCTACGCGGCGGCCTTCGGCGGACGGCCGCTCGGCGAACCCGCCCGCGACGCCCTCCCCGAGCTGCGCGAACTCGGCCTGCTCCCGCTGCTCGACCAGGTGCTGCGCAGCGGCAGACCCCGCACCCTGAAGTCCCGCCGCGCACCCGACGGCCGCTCGTACACCTTCACGTGCACCCCGGTCGCCGAGACCGGCCCCGTCCCGGGTCCGGAGGGCCGAGGCGGCTCCCCGGCCGAGATCCGCACCCCCGCCGCCCCGGTCACGGAGGACGGCGGCGCCCCCGGCGCGGACGCCGCTCCCGCCCACGCGAGCCCGGAGGGCGGTACCGGCGCGAATGCCGACGCACGCGGCGGCCCGGGCCCGGAGGTCCGCGCTGGGGCGGACGGCCGTACCGCCGCAGGCGCCGACGGACGCGGCGGCCTCGGCGTGCTGGTCTTCGCCACCGACGTCACCGACCACGCCGAGGCCGCCGAACGCCTGCGCGCCAGCGAGCGCCGCCAGCGCGAGACCGCGGTCACCCTCCAGCGCTCGCTCCTCCCGCAGGTCCTGGAGCAGCCGGACGACCTGCGGATCGCCGCCACCTACCAGCCCGGCGGCACCGAGGCCGCGGTCGGCGGCGACTGGTACGACGTGATCACGCTCGGCGGCGGCCGCACCGCGCTGGTCATCGGCGACGTGATGGGCAGAGGCGTCCGGGCCGCCGCGGTCATGGGCCAGCTCCGTACCGCGGTCCGCGCCTACGCCCGCCTCGACCTGCCCCCGCACGAGGTGCTCCAGCTCCTCGACGGCCTCGCCGCGGAGATCGACGCCAACCAGATCGCGACCTGCGTGTACGCCGTCCACGACCCGAACGAGGGCCGGCTGGTGTACGCCTCCGCCGGGCACCTGCCCATCCTGGTCCGCGACGAGAACGGCACGGTCCTGCGCGCCGACGAACCCACCGGTCCGCCCCTCGGCACCGGCGGCTGGGTGCACGCCTCCGGCTCGGTCCCGCTCGGACCCGGCTCCACGGCGGTCCTCTACACCGACGGTCTGGTGGAGCGCCGCGACGAGGACCTCGACGAGGGCATCGCGGCGCTGGAGCGCGCCCTCGCCGGCGCCACCGGCACCCCGCAGGTGGTCTGCGACCGCCTGGTCCGCTCGGCGGGCGTCCAGGCGGACCACTACGACGACGTGGCGGTCCTCGTCCTCCAGCACCCCGCCCGCACGGGCCCGGAGAGCGAACTGTTCCGCAACGCCGCGCTGGAACTGCTGGGCGGAGTGGAGGCGGCCCCCCGCGCGCGTGCCTTCGCCTCCGGCGTCCTGACCAGCTGGCGCTTTCCCGTGGAACTGCACGACCTCGGCGTCCTCGCGGCGAGCGAACTCGTCGCCAACTCCCTCCAGCACGGCACCCCGCCGATGCGGCTGCGCCTGCGGCGCACCGACCGGCGTCTGATCGTCGAGGTCACCGACGGCGACGACCACCTGCCGAGGCGGCGCCGCGCGGAACCGGGGGACGAGTCGGGCAGGGGCATCGCGATCGTCGCCACCATCGCCTCGAACTGGGGCTCGCGCAGGACGCCGGGCGGCGGGAAGGCGGTGTGGTGCGAGTTCGCGCTGCCGCGCACGGCCGGATGACCCCCGGCTTCCGCCCCGGCCACCGCCCCGGACGCGGCGGCGGCGGAGGGGCGGCGGGAGGCGCACGCGAAAAGGTCGCACGGGTGGGCGGGCAGCGCGGCGTCTAGGCGCGGCCGTCCAACGGTGCTAGTAGCTCACCATGGCAGACGCACCCGGATTTCAACTCAAGGGCAGCGCCCCCGAGCGCTACGAGCAGTACGTCGCGCCGATCATGGCGCCCTTCGTCACCGCACTCCTGGACGCCGTCGACCTCTACCCCGGCGCCGTGGTCCTCGACCTCGCCTGCGGCACCGGCTTCGCCGCCCGCGCGGCCGCCGCCCGGGTCGGCCCGTCCGGCCGGGTCTTCGGCGCCGACGTCAACGAGGGCATGCTCAAGGTCGCCGAGGCCCGTCATCCGCGTATGTACCCCGACATCGAGTTCACCGCCGCCCCCGCCGACCGGCTCCCCTACGCGGACGCCACCTTCGACGCGGTGATCTGCCAGCAGGGCGCCCAGTTCTTCCCCGACCTCGACGCGGCCCTGGCGGAGACCGCCCGCGTCACCCGTCCGGGCGGCCGTTTCGCGGCCACCGTCTGGGCGGACCGCGGCCTCTCCCCCTACTTCGACGCGCAGTACGCGGTCATCGAGCAGTACGGCGGCCCGGACGTCGCCGAGAGCTACGCCGCGGCCCTCGCCTGCACCGCCGACCGCTTCACCGCCGCCCTGCGGTCCGCCGGCTTCCACGACGCCACCGCCCGCGAGACCACCTTCGGCATCACCCTGCCCCCGCTGGCCGAGTACGGCCGCGGCCAGCTCTCCGTCACCCCCTGGGGCCAGGAGATCCTCGACACCCGGGGCGAGGAGGTCCTGGCCGAGGCGGGCCGTGCCCTCGCCGACCGGCTCGCCGGCCACGCCGCCCCGGACGGCACGGCCACCCTGCCCTTCACCGCGACCCTCACCACGGCGGTCCGCTGACACGGCCCGGTCCACGGCACACAACAGGGCGGCCGCCACCCGAAGGTGACGGCCGCCCCGGTCCCCGAAGGGTCACGCCTCCGCGGCCACCGGCTCGGCGGCCGCCCCACCCCGGGCGACCACCCGGCTCCGCGCCCCCCACGGGTGATCCTGTACGGCGGTGAGCCGCCGCCCGAGCCGCAGCGCGAGCACCGAGATCCCGAGCGAGAACAGCAGGAACGTCACCACGTACGGCGCGTGCAGCGAGGCCCCCATCGGGCCGCCCACCGCCGGCCCGATCGCCAGCGCGAGCTGCTTCACCAGCGCGAAAGCGGAGTTGTACTGCCCCGCCATCCCGGTCGGCGCCAGATCCGCGACCAGCGGCGCCACCGTCGGCGACAGCATGGCCTCACCCAGCCCGAACAGCGCGTACGTCGACACGAAGGCGGCGGTCGCCATGGTCCGGCTGCCGTGCCCCAGCCCCGCGTACGCCGCCGCGGCCCAGGCCACCGCCCACACCAGACCCACGACCGCGATCACCCGCGACCGGCGGCGCCGCTCGACGAACCGCAGCACCGCGAACTGGGCGACCACGATCATCAGCGTGTTCGCCGCCAGCGCCGTGCCCAGCGCGGACGTCGAGATCCCGGCGGCCTCCACTCCGTACGCGCTCAGCCCCGACTCGAACTGGCCGTAGCAGGCGAAGAACAGCACGAAGCCCAGCACGCACAGCTGCACCATGGCGCGGTTGCCGAGCAACTGCCGCCGGCCGCCCTTCGCCGACGCGGTCGGCGCCTCCTCGATACGCGGCGCATGCGGCATCCGCACCGTCGTCATCACGACGGCCAGCAGCAGGAACACCGCCGCCTCGAGCGAGAACAGCAGAGTGAACGAGGAGGCGCGGGAGGTGTCCACGAGATGCCCGCCGATGAGACCGCCCACCCCGAGCCCGAGGTTCTGCAGGAAGAACTGCGTCGCGAAGGCCCGCGACCGCGTCTCCGCCGACGAGCAGTCCACGATCATCGTCGCCAGCGCCGGCTGCATCACGGCCTGCCCGGCCCCCAGCGCCACCGCCGACAGCAGCACGGTCGCCGCACTGCCCGCCAGCCCCAGGCTCAGTGCGCCGAGCGCGGCGGTGACCAGGGCGGCGAGCAGGACCGGCAGCGGGCCGCGCCGCACGATCGCCCGTCCGGCGAACGGCAGCACCAGCAGCGCGGCCACGGCGAAGACGGCGAGGACCAGCCCTGCCGTCGTGGCTCCCAGCTCCCGCACCTGCGCCACATAGACGTACAGGTAGGGGACGGTGAAGCCGAGCCCGAACGCGCTGAGTGCGTTGCCCACGTGGATCCGGCGCATCGCTGCGCCCATCGCCCTGGTCACGTTCACCTCTCTCGAGTAGTCGCTTGAGTAGTTGGAGGTCTTCAGTAGTTACTACTGAAGACTTCGAAGCTAAAGTTCGAAGCTAAACAGTACACCTGGAAGGACTTCAACGCCAAGCGGGCTCGTGCCATACTGCGGCCATGGGCGACACCTCCGGCAGCCTCGGCGAACCGACACTCGAAGAGCAGATCGCCGCCTACCAGCGCGAGTTCCAGGACCTCGACCCCCAGGTCGAGAAGATCGTCTCCGCGCTGTCCCGGCTGAACCGCCGGATGAACGTCGCCTACGGCCGTCAGACCTCCGCGCTCGGCATCAGCAACGCCGAGTGGGAGGTCCTCAAGGCCCTCGTGCTCTCCGGCGCCCCCTACCGCATGGGGCCGAGCGACCTGGCCAAGCGCCTGGGCCTCACGCCGGCCGCCATGACCCACCGCATCGACCGCATGGTCGGCGAGGGTCTGGTCACCCGGGAGCGCGACGAGACCAACCGGGTGCGCGTGATCGTGGAGCTGACACCCGAGGGCCGGGAGAAGTGGCTGGAGGCCATGCGTCTGGCCTCGGTCTTCGAGGAGGACCTCCTCCAGGACCTCGCCCCGGAGGAGCGCACCATCCTCGGCGAGGCCCTGACCAGGCTTCTTCGCAGGGTGGAGCACGCCCAGCCGGACGCCGGCGGCCGGCTCAGCGATCTGGACTGAAAGATCTTGACAGCCGGGACTTGACAGCCCCCTGCCGGATCCGTAACGTTCTTCGGGTTGCCACCGAGCCGTAACGGTTCTCCGGCAGCACCTCCCGCCGCATATGCGGCACACAAACCACCAGCACGATCTCCCAGCGGGATTGTTTTCGGCGTGCCCGAATTCAATTCGAATGGGACTCGTCGATCTTGACCGGATCCGCTCAGGGCCCGATTGGGAATCGCCGAGCGGATCCGCTAAGGTTTGAGACGTCGGAACGGCCGAACGGCCGGGAAGACAAGCCCCGCTGACTGGGGGTCAGGTCGAGAAAAGATCTGATAGAGTCGGAACCGCCGGAAAGGGAAACGCGGAAGCGGGAACCTGGAAAGCACCGAGGAAATCGGGTCGGAAAGATCTGATAGAGTCGGAAACGCAAGACCGAAGGGAAGCGCCCGGAGGAAAGCCCGAGAGGGTGAGTACAAA
>NZ_JBIWFW010000006.1:0-11734 GCF_044763235.1 Streptomyces sp. NPDC096152
TCCTCGCCCTCCTCGCTGCTGCACTGGACCCGCCGCATGATCGAGATCCGCAAACAGAACCCCGCCTTCGGCCTCGGCTCCTACACCGAACTCCACTCCTCCAACCCCGCGGTCATCGCCTTCCTCCGCGAGTACAAGGACGACCTCGTCCTGTGCGTGCACAACTTCTCCCGGTTCGCCCAGCCCACCGAACTCGACCTGAGCGTCTACGACGGACGGCACCCGGTCGAGCTGATCGGCGGGGTGCGCTTCCCCGCCATCGGTGAACTCCCCTACCTGCTGACCCTCGCGGGACACGGCTTCTACTGGTTCCGCCTCACCAGAGCCGCATCCCGGATCGGCCGGCGAGCTTGAGCGTGTGGCCGACGAAAGGAGGCGCGACCGTGCCGAAGACCGCAATCCTCCAGCCGGGTACCACGGGCCTCGCCGGACCGATGGCCTCGCTCGGCGGGCTGCTGCGCGAATGGCTCCCGCGCCAGCGCTGGTTCGCCGGGAAGGACCGGCCCGTCACCGACCTGCGCCTGCTGTCCATGACGGAGCTGTTCCCGGGCTGTCTGCACCTGCTGGTCCACGCCGATCACGGGGGCGTCCCCCCGGGCCACGGGGCCGCGGGCGTCCCCGCCCCCGCGGGCACACCGCCGCCCGCCGACTGCTACCAGCTCCTGCTCGGGGTGCGCGAGCAACTGGCCCCGCGGCTGCGCCGGGCGTTCATCGGCCGGGCCGTGGAGGGACCGCTGGCGGGCCTGGCGATCTACGACGCGCTGTACGACCCCCGTTCGGCGCGGCTGCTGCTGGAGCGGCTGCGCCGCCCCGGCACGGCGGGCCCGCTGCGCTTCGAGGCCGACCGGTCGGTGCACATCCCCGGCGATCTGGTGCCGCGGCTGCTGGACGCCGAGCAGTCCAACTCCTCGATCGTGTACGGCGACGAGTTCATCCTGAAGGTCTTCCGCCGCATCCAGCCCGGCGTCAACCCGGACCTGGAGGTGCCGTGGGCGCTCGCCCGGCAGGGCTGCACCCGCGTGCCCGCCCCCGTGGCCTGGCTGCGCACCACGCCGCCGGAGGAGGCCACGCTCGGCGTGCTCCAGCCGTTCCTGCGCGACGCCGCCGACGGCTGGACTCTCGCGCTGCGCGCGCTGACCACCGGGGACGACTTCACCGCGCAGGCGCACCAGTTGGGGCAGGCGACGGCGGAGGTGCACCTGGCGCTGGCGACCGCCTTCCCCACCGGTGAGCACCGGGAGACCGCCCGGACCGCGGCGGCGATGACCGAGCGTCTGGAGGCCGCCGCGCACAGCGTTCCCGCGCTCCGGCCGTACACCTCCCGGCTGCGCACCGCCTTCGCCGCGCTCGCCGGCTGCGACGCCGGGCCGCCTCCCCAGCGCGTCCACGGCGACCTGCATCTCGGTCAGGTACTGCGGGCCGGACGCGAGTGGTTCGTCATCGACTTCGAGGGCGAGCCGTCCCGTCCGCTCGCCGAGCGGCGCATCCCCGAGTCCCCGGTGCGGGACGTCGCGGGGATGCTGCGCTCCTTCGACTACGCCGCCCGGCAGCGCCGCCCCTGGCGCCCGGAGTGGGCGCGCCGCTGCCGGGAGGCGTACTGCGCCGGCTACGCGTCCCGGGCCGGCTGGGACCCCCGTAAGAAACACGCCCTGCTGCGGGCCTACGAGACGGACCGTGCCGTGTACGAAGTGCTGTACGAGGCCCGGCACCGCCCCGACTGGCTCGACGTACCGATGGCGGCGATCGAACGTCTCGCCGTGAGAGGAGGCTGAACCGGTGGCACTGCGCGACACGTCACTTCCCGAGCCGTCCGGCCCGCCCGCGTCCGCGGACGCGGGCGCGGCGGCCGCGCCCCTGGACCCCACCGACCGTGAGCGCCTCCTGTCCGGCGCCCACCACGACCCGCACGCCCTGCTCGGCGCGCACCCGGTCCCGGGTGGCGTCGCCGTCCGGGCGCTGCGCCCGTTCGCCCGCTCCGTGAGCGTGGTGACCGGCGGGGCACGCACCCCCCTCGTCCACGAGGGCGACGGCCTGTTCTCCGCGGTCCTGCCGCTGGACACGGTCCCCGCGTACACCCTGGCGGTGGCGTACGAGGTGGACGGCGCCGACGAGCGCGAGGTCCACGACCCCTACCGCTTCCTGCCCGCCCTCGGCGAGCTGGACCTGCACCTGATCCGGGAGGGCCGGCACGAGCAGCTGTGGAAGGCGCTCGGCGCGGAGCCCATGACCCACCAGGGGGTGGCCGGCACCCGGTTCACGGTGTGGGCACCGAACGCCCGGGGCGTCCGGGTGGCCGGTGACTTCACCTTCTGGGACGGAACGGCGTTCCCGATGCGCTCCCTGGGCGCCTCGGGCGTGTGGGAGCTGTTCCTGCCGGGCATCGGCGAGGGCACGCGCTACAAGTTCGAGATCACCTCGCAGTACGGCCACCGGTTCCTCAAGGCGGACCCGATGGCGCGCCGCACGGAGGAGCCGCCCGCGACGGCGTCCGTGGTGACGGCCTCCCACCACGAGTGGGGCGACCAGGAGTGGATGGCGCACCGGGGGGACACCCCCGTGCACGAGGCGCCGTTCTCTGTGTACGAGGTCCACCTGCCGTCCTGGCGGCCGGGGCTGAGCTACCGCGAACTGGCCGAGCAGCTGCCGGCGTACGCCAAGGACATGGGCTTCACGCATGTGGAGCTGATGCCGGTCGCCGAGCATCCCTTCGGCCCTTCCTGGGGCTACCAGGTGACCTCCTACTACGCGCCCACCGCGCGGCTGGGCTCGCCGGACGACTTCCGGTACTTCGTCGACGCCTGCCACCGGGCCGGCCTCGGTGTGATCATGGACTGGGTGCCGGCCCACTTCCCGAAGGACGACTGGGCGCTGGCCCGCTTCGACGGGGACCCGCTGTACGAACCCGGGAACGCGCAGCGCGCGGAGCACCCGGACTGGGGGACGTACGAGTTCGACCTGGGCCGCACCGAGGTGCGCAACTTCCTGGTCGCGAACGCGGTGTACTGGTGCGAGGAGTTCCACATCGACGGCCTGCGGGTGGACGCGGTCGCCTCCATGCTCTACCTGGACTACTCGCGCGAGCCGGGGCAGTGGACGCCGAACGAGTTCGGCGGCCGGGAGGACCTGGCCGCGGTGGCGTTCCTGCAGGAGATGAACGCGACCGTGTACCGCCGGGCGCCGGGCGTGGTGACCATCGCCGAGGAGTCGACGGCCTGGGGCGGGGTGACCGCGCCGACCGACTGGGGCGGTCTGGGCTTCGGGCTGAAGTGGAACATGGGCTGGATGCACGACTCGCTGGAGTACATGAGCCACGAGCCGGTCCACCGCAAGTACCACCACCACGAGATGACCTTCGCGATGGTGTACGCCTACAGCGAGAACTACGTCCTGCCGATCTCCCACGACGAGGTCGTGCACGGCAAGCGGGCCCTGGTGTCGAAGATGCCCGGCGACTGGTGGCAGCGCCGGGCCGACCACCGGGCGTACCTGGCCTACATGTGGGCCCACCCCGGCAAGCAGCTGCTCTTCATGGGGCAGGAGTTCGCGCAGGGCGGCGAGTTCTCCGAGGAGCACGGGCCGGAGTGGTGGCTGCTCGACGAGGGGTACTGCGCCGCGGGCGACCACCGCGGGGTGCAGAACCTGGTGCGCGACCTCAACACGCGGTACCGGGCCACCCCCGCCCTGTGGCAGCGCGACACCCGGCCCGAGGGCTTCCGGTGGGTCGCCGTGGACGCCGCCGACGACAACGTCTACGCGTTCCTGCGGTTCGACGCCGAGGGCACCCCGCTGCTGGCGGTGTCGAACTTCTCCCCGGTGGTCCGCGCCGGCTACCGCCTCCCCGTCCCCGTGGACGTCGCCGCCTGGTGCGAGGTGCTCAACACCGACGCGGCCCGGTACGGCGGCGGCGACGTCACCAACCCCGACCCGGTCAAACCGGAGGACGGCAGCGTCAGCCTGACCCTGCCGCCCCTCGCCACGGTCTGGCTGTCGCCGTACGCCCCCTGAGACCGGCCCCGTGGTGTCCCGGCCGTCCTCCGGCGGTCCCGGGCACCGCGCCCCAGGTGTCCCCGGGCCGTCCTGGGGGCAGTCGGGGTCGTACGACCCGGCGACCGGCCGGGGTCGCCGTGGACGGAGGAAGGGCGGCGAGGGTGCGCACCGTCGGAGTGGAGGAGGAGCTCCTCCTGGTCGACCCGGAGACCGGCGAGCCGAAGGCGCTGTCCGCGGCGGTGCTGGCGCGCGCCGAGGCGGACGGCGCGGGCCAGGAGATGTTCGAGAAGGAGCTGTACGGCCAGATGCTGGAGTTCGCCACGCATCCGCAGACGGACATGGCCCGGCTCGGCGAGGAGATCGTCCGCTGCCGCAAGGAGGCGGCCCGGCACGCCGGGGAGATCGGCTGCGCGGTGGCCGCGCTGGCCTCCTCCCCGCTGCCGGTCAGCCCGTCCATCGTGATGAACGACCGCTACCAGTGGATGGCCGAGCAGTACGGCATCGCGACGCGGGAGCAGCTCGTCTGCGGCTGCCATGTGCACGTGGCCGTGGAGTCCGACGCGGAGGGCGTGGCGGTCCTGGACCGGATCCGGCCCTGGCTGCCCGCGCTGCTGGCGATCAGCGCCAACTCGCCGTTCTGGCAGGGCACGGACTCGTGCTACGCCAGCTACCGCAGCCGGGTGTGGGGCCGCTGGCCGTCGGCCGGGCCGACCGAGCTGTTCGGCTCGCCCGAGCGGTATCACCGGCGGGTGGCGGACATGGTGTCCACCGGGGTGATCCTCGACGCGGGGATGGTGTACTTCGACGCGCGTCTGTCCGAGCGGTACCCGACGGTCGAGATCCGGGTCTCCGACGTGTGCCTGCACGCGGACACCGCCCAGCTGATCGCCACGCTGGCCCGCGCCCTGGTGGAGACGGCCGCGCGCGAGTGGCGGGCGGGGCGGGAGCCGGTCGACCACGGGGTGAGCCTGCTGCGGCTGGCCGCGTGGCAGGCGGGTCGGGGCGGTCTGGAGGGCGAGCTGCTGCACCCGGCGACCATGCGCCGGCGGCCGGCCGAGTCGGTGGTGCGGGACCTCCTCGACCACGTCGGCGAGGCACTCGCCGACACCGGCGATCACGAGCGCGTGCGGGAGGCCGTGGCGGGGCTGCTGCGGCGGGGCAACGGCGCCCGGGTGCAGCGGGAACTGATGGAGCGGACCGGGAGCCTCAGGGACGTCGTCACCGAGTGCGTGCGCCTCACCCAGAGGTGAGGACTCCCCCGGCGGGCGGGCCCTCCGCGCCCCCCGGCGGGTCCCGCTGACGCTGTAGATCACGGAAACGGGGCTACTTCCCCGTTCGGGGCACCCGGCACGCTCACCTGGGCTACATTCGACCAGCGTCGACACGGTACTCGTCGGCGAAGTCACCCTCCGTACACCCCAGGAGCAGTGCATGCGCGACTTCGCCCTCGCTCCCTCAGCCGTCTCCTCCATGACCGGCGGACTCGCCGACAGCGTCTTCGAGACGGCCGAGCTCCGTCCGACCCACCCCGTGCTCGCCCGCCGGCCCGACCCCGCCTCCGCGACGTGGGAGGAGGTCACCGCCGTGGAACTGCGGGACGAGGTCGCCGATCTGGCCAGGGGGATGGTCGCCTCCGGGATCTCCCCGGGCCACCGCGTCGCGGTCATGGCGCGCACCCGCTACGAGTGGACGGTGATCGCCTACGCCCTGTGGACCGTGGGCGCCGAGGTCGTCCCGATCTACCCGACCTCCTCACGCGACCAGGTCGAGTGGATCCTGCGGGACTCGGGGTGCGTGGCGGTGGTCGTCGAGGACGAGCAGGGCGTCATGACCGTCGGCTCGGTCTGCGCCACGCTGCCCGAGTTGCGGCACGTGTGGCAGCTGGACGACGGGGCGCTGGCGCGCCTCGTGGCGCGGGGCGCGGTGATACCGCCGACCACGGTCGACTCGCTGCGCCGGATCGTCCTGCCGGACGCCACGGCCGTGATCGCCTACACCTCCGGCACGATGGGCCACGCGATGGGATGCGCCCTGAGCCACCGCGCGCTGGCCAGCCCCTGCGACACGCTGCTGGAGGGCTGGGGGCACACGGCCGCGCCCCCGGGCGAGCAGGCCGCGGTCCTCGCCTTCCTGCCGTTCTCCCACGTGTACGGCCTGATGATCCAGGGCCTGTGCATCCGCGGCGGCATCCTGATGGGCCACGAACCCGATGTCACCGACGCCTCGCTGGCGTCGGCGCTGCGCACCTTCCGGCCGACGTACTTCTACGCCGTGCCGTCCGTCTTCGAGAAGCTCTACAAGACCTTCCTGCGCACGGCCCAGCAGGCGGGCCGCGGCGCCCTGTTCGAGCGGGCGGCCGGCACCGCGCGCGACTTCGCCGGGGCCCTGGAGCGGCAGCGGCTGGGCCGGGGCCCGGGGCCCGGATTCGACCTGCGGCTGCAACACGCCCTGTACGAGCGGACGGTGTACCGCAAGCTGCGCGCGGCACTCGGCGGCCGGGTGGTCCGCGCCACCTCCGGCGGCTCCCCGCTCAGCCGCGAACTCTCCCTGTTCTACGAGGGCATCGGCATCTACGTGCACGACGGGTACGGGCTCACCGAGACCGCGGGCGGGATCACCATGCAGCCGCTCGGCCGGGAGAAGTCCGGGACCGTGGGCAGGCCCCTGCCGGGCACCGAGATCCAGGTGGCCGACGACGGGGAGATCCTGGTGCGGGGGCCCTCGGTTTTCCAGGGCTACGTCAACGACGAGGCCACCACCCGGTCCGCGCTGCGCGGCGGCTGGCTGGCGACCGGGGACATCGGGCACCTGGACGCTGAGGGCTATCTCACGCTCACCGGGCGCAAGAAGGACATCATCATCACCAGCAGCGGCAAGAGCGTGGCGCCTGCCCTGCTGGAGCAGCGTCTGCGGATGCATCCGCTGATCCATCAGGCGGTGGTGGTGGGCGACAACCGCCCCTGCGTGGGCGCGCTGATCACGCTGGACCCTGACTTCCTGGCGCACTGGCGGGCCGCGCTGGCACTCCAGGGCGACACGGCGGGCCGCGAGGCGCGCGAGGAGAACGCCCTGCGCGAGGAGATCGGGCGGGCGGTCGCCGCCGCCAACAGCGCCGTCTCCCCTTCGGAGTCCATCCGCGTCTTCCGGGTGCTCCCGGAGCCCTTCGACGTGGCGAGCGGGCTGCTGACACCGTCGATGAAGCTGCGCAGGGACGCCATAGTGCGCCACTACGCGTTCGAGATCGACGCCATGTACCAGGCGCGCAGCCGCGGTCCGCGCCGGCCCGCGCCCCATGACGCGACCGCCGACTGGGACGACTCCGACAACGTCTTCCGCTGACCGGGGCCGGGGAGGTCTCCCGGGAGAGAAGGCGGTCACGCACGGCGCGGGGCACCTCGACGGGTTTACATCCGCCGGATCGTCGTAGGCGCACAGGAGAACCTGTGCCGATCCCCGCGAGGAGCCGTCGTTGATGTCCCGTCACCTCCGCCGCCAACTTCTGTGTGTCCTGCTGGCCGTTGCCGTCGGAGCGGTGGGCCTGTGGAATGTCGTCAACGGGATGCGGGCGGCCGCCGCCGTGCTGACGCTCGGCGTGCCGGTGCTCCTGGTGGCGGCGGCCCGGGCGGGTCGCTCCCACCGGCTGCTGCTCGACTCGCACCGGCGTGCCCGGCGGGCCGCGCTGGGCGACGCGCCGCCGGTCGCCCCCGCCCGGCCGTGCTGCTCCTTCTGGCGCGCCCCCGCGGGTGCCGCCCACGAACCGGACTGCGCTCGCGCACCCCGCCCGGCGGCCCGGCGGACGTCCGGTGCGACGCGCACGTGGCAGGAGCTGTACGAGGCGTGCTGTCTGCGCGGCTGGGAGTCCCGCGGGTCCGTGCACGACGTCCGGCTGTGCGCGCGCCGGGCGGCCGCCTGAGACGGGCTACGGGCCTTGATCGCCGCTTGACTCCCCTGCGACCGGTCCCACTGCTGACCCACGCGTAGGGTCCGCACCCATGGGAACAAGACAGGGGACGCAAGGGAAAGAAAGGTCGACAGCCCGGCCACCACGGCGGGCCTGGAAGGCGAGATGGGAACCGAGCCGCGTTGGGACGACACACTGGCAACCGAGGGGATTCCGAGCCGCACCGCTCGCTTCGCGGGTGAGCTGCACCATGTGACGGGTGCGCGTCTCGCCGCGGAGGAGTTCATCGACGAGCTCGCGCGCTCGGCTCCGCCGACGGCCCCCGAGCACTGGGACGACATCCTGCTGGTCGTCACGGAGCTCGCGGCGAACGCCGTGCAGTACGCGCCGGGCCCCTTCGAACTGCGGATGCGCCGCACCTTCGACGGGGTGCACGTGACGCTGAGCGACACCAGCACCACACCGCCGGCGCCCCGGCCCTTCCACCCCAGCCGTGGTGGCGGCGGAATCGGCTGGCACCTGGTCCACACGCTGTGCGACCAGGTCAGCGTCGTGACGCACGACCGCGGCAAGGACGTGCACGTCTTTCTCCCCTGGTGACTTCTCCCAGGGGGACCCTGGCCGCCGGTGCGTTGCCGGCCGGGGGTTCTCTCCGCCGTTACGCTGCCGGCCGTCGGCCCACTCCGTGCCCTACGACCGTGGGTCCACTCGGCCGGTGCCTTACGACCGCGGGTCCACTCCGCCGACGGCTTCCGCCCGCGGGTTCTCTCCTCCGGTGCGTCCCGGCCGGCGGTTCTCGCCGCCGACGGGTTCCGACCGTGGGTCCACTCCGCCGTCACGTGGCCGGTCGTCGGTCCACTCCGCCGGTGCCCTACGACCGTCGGTCCACTCCGCCGATGGGTTCCGGCCGTCGGTTCTCTTCGCCGATCACGCCCGGCACGCCTCCGGACGCCGGGCACGCCCGCGCGGGGCCCCGGCTAGCCGGCCCGGCCGTCCTTCGGCGGCAGGCCGCCGGCGGCGTCGCGCAGCGGGACCAGCACCTTGATCGTCTTGCCGCCTCCGGGCCTGCGGTCGATGACGATCTCGCGCGCGAGGCGGATGATCAGCGGCCAGCCGTACCCACTGCCCTGGTGGCCGAGCGGCAGCGCGCCGGAGCCGTAGGCGACCTCGGGGACGACGTCGCTGTTGTCGAGCACGGCCAGCCGGATGCCGTCGGCCGTGGAGACGGCCTCGAAACCCGCGATCCCCTCACCGTGCCGGATCGCGTTGGTGACCATCTCCGAGACGACGAGCAGCAGGTCGATGACGTCCTCCTCCCGCGCCCGGCGGGAGGAGGAGTTCCATTCCTCGCGCACGACCGACCGCGCGTACGCGCGTGCCGCCGCGGCACTCGTCACCCGGACCGCGGCGCCCGGGCCCTCGGCCGCGGATGCGGAAGCGGCCGGCGCGGCGCCCGCCGTGCCGGTTCGGTCCGTGGGTGCCGTGTCCCCGGGATCCGCCCGCTCGGCGCAGGGCTCCGCCCCGGGGCGCTCGCCCTCTGTCACCGGTCCGTCACTGCCCGGGGCACCTCCACCGCCGTGAAGACGTTCTCGGCGAGGACGAAGTACCCCGCGGTTCCTGTCACGTCAAAAAGCCTTTCCACGCTCTCACCGAACGGCCCCGCCAGCACCAGGAGCAGTCCGTGCGCCCGGTGCGCCTGCCGGGCCTCGAGGAGGGCGTGCAGGATGGCCGAGTCCGCGAACGTCGTCTCCGACAGGTCCACGACGGTCCGCGGGGTGCCGGCGAGCAGACCGGCGGCCAGTTCCTCGACCAGCGGAGGGGCGCTGTCGCCGTCGATGTCGCCACTCACGGTCACGACGAAGGCGTTCCCGTGGACGGACGACGCCACGGCGGGCTCCCGCTCGTCGCTCATCGGCACACTCTTTCTGTTCTGCTCTCCGCTCCGCGGCACGCGTCGCGCGCGTCGCTCCAGCATAGGAGCGGTTTCCCGGGTCCGGTCCCGACGCCCTTCGCGCCCCGCTCACCCCTGGTCACGGGCCGTAGGTCCCACACGTCCCGTCCGCCGTCAGGCGGGGGCCGCCGTACGCGGCGGGAGCGAGTGGTAGTACTCGCCCACCCGGGTCAGGTAGTCCGGGTCCATCGTCTCGCTGTCGATCCGGAAGCGCGGCGCCGCCTTGATCTCCCCTCGGGAGCAGGCCACCTCCACCTTCCGGTCGTCCGTGTCGATGCCGGTGACGACGCCGACCGGCACGAGCACGCTCCTGCCGAACACCCAGACACCGGTGTCGACGACCAGGTGCCGCATCCCGAACGGATCGGCCTCCCGGTCCACATGTCCGATCGTGCCGTCGGCGGCGACGACGGTGAAACCGGTCAGGTCCTGTCCCCCGACACGACCGACCTGCGGCGGGTACGACCAGATTCTGTCGATGGTCACGCTGCTCCTCAGCTCCCCGGACGAAAAAGTCACGAGTCCGCGGGCGGGCGGTCCCGCCTCACGGCCCTTCTTGCAGCAACTACCCTGCCGTCGCAGTCGCATTCGGCCCTGGCAGGGCGGCATCTCGGCGTGTTCGCCGGTCTCCCTCCCCTGGGCGGAGCGCAGTTCGGGGCGCCGGTCGTGGCCGGCGGGCGGGCACGCCACCCGACGCCGGGTCAGATGGGGGCGGGGCCTGCCTCGTCGGCCCCGCGCACCACGGCCGAGGCCGGTCCCGCGCCCGCGGAAAGGCGGGGGACGGGCGCGGAAATGTGGACATATTTGCAGTCCGTGGCCGGACTGCCCCCGGAGCCGGGAAAGGTGCGGGCAGAGCGCGGTCCGGCGCCGACCGGGCGCGTTCGGCGCCGAAGGGGAGCGTGTCGCGGCCGCGCGCCCCGGCCCCCGCCGGCGGCCCGGCGCCGCAGGTCACGACCGGTTCGCAAGGGCGTTCCCGTACTCTGGATATCCACGCTCGTGTACAACGGGCGCAGACGGTTCGAACCGGGCTCGCGGTGCGCCGGAAGGTTTTGTTCGGAGCACTCGGGGTGAGTTAGCCTTCGGCGTATTTTTACAAACGTGCAGATTCCGTGAACTGCGGAAATGCGAGCTGGAAAGCCGAGCCCTCCGGGCCGGTGAGGGTCCGAGTCCTCTCACGAGGAGGACTCCAGGGGAGCGGGACGAGGATGCGCATGACCAGCGACAGGACCGAGGTGGTCGACGCCCTGCCCGGCGATCAGGAGCTGAGGCAGCTCCTGGCGGGCCTGACGGCGGTGCGGGACGGCGACTTCGGTACGCGCCTGCCCGAGGACACCGACGGACTGATGGGCGACATCGCCACGGTGTTCAACGGCATGGTCGACCAGCTGTCCGTGTTCACCTCCGAGGTCACCCGCGTGGCCCGGGAGGTCGGCACCGAGGGCACGCTCGGCGGGCAGGCGGAGGTGCCCGGCGTGTCCGGGACCTGGGCCGACCTGACCGACTCCGTGAACGCGATGGCGGGCAACCTCACCACCCAGGTCCGCGACATCGCGCAGGTGGCGACGGCGGTGGCCAAGGGCGACCTCTCGCAGAAGATCGACGTGCCCGCGCGCGGCGAGATCCTCCAGCTGAAGGAGACCGTCAACACGATGGTCGACCAGCTCTCCGCGTTCGCCGACGAGGTCACCCGCGTCGCCCGCGAGGTCGGCACCGAGGGACGACTCGGCGGCCAGGCCAAGGTGCCCGGCGTGGCCGGCGTGTGGCGGGACCTGACCGACTCCGTGAACTTCATGGCGGGCAACCTGACCAACCAGGTCCGCAACGTCGCCCAGGTGACGACGGCGGTGGCCAAGGGCGACCTGTCCCAGAAGATCACCGTCGACGCCCGCGGCGAG
>NZ_JBIWFW010000006.1:11834-202196 GCF_044763235.1 Streptomyces sp. NPDC096152
ATCCTCGAACTGAAGAACACCATCAACACGATGGTCGACCAGCTCTCCGCCTTCGCCGACGAGGTCACCCGCGTCGCCCGCGAGGTCGGCACCGAAGGACGACTCGGCGGCCAGGCGGACGTCAAGGGCGTCAAGGGCACCTGGCGCGACCTGACCGACTCGGTGAACTTCATGGGCGGCAACCTCACCGCCCAGGTCCGCAACGTCGCCCAGGTCGCCACGGCGGTGGCTCAGGGCGACCTGTCCCAGAAGATCACCGTCGACGCCCGCGGCGAGATCCTCGAACTGAAGAACACCATCAACACGATGGTCGACCAGCTCTCCGCCTTCGCCGACGAGGTCACCCGCGTCGCCCGCGAGGTCGGCACCGAGGGACGCCTCGGCGGCCAGGCCCACGTCCGTGGTGTCTCGGGCACCTGGAAGGACCTCACCGACAACGTCAACGTGATGGCGTCGAACCTGACCGGTCAGGTCCGCTCCATCGCCCAGGTCGCCACCGCCGTGGCGCGCGGCGACCTGTCCCGGAAGATCACGGTCGAGGCGGCCGGCGAGGTCGCGGCCCTGGCCGACGTCATCAACACGATGGTCGACACGCTGTCCGCGTTCGCCGACGAGGTCACCCGCGTCGCCCGCGAGGTCGGCACCGAGGGACGCCTCGGCGGCCAGGCCCACGTGCCCAACGTGGCCGGCACGTGGAAGGACCTCACCGACAACGTCAACTCGATGGCGAACAACCTCACCGGCCAGGTCCGCAACATCGCGCTGGTGACGACCGCGGTGGCCAAGGGCGACCTGTCGAAGAAGATCGACGTCGACGCCCGCGGCGAGATCCTGGAGCTGAAGACGACCATCAATACGATGGTGGACCAGCTCTCCGCGTTCGCCGACGAGGTCACCCGCGTCGCCCGCGAGGTCGGCACCGAGGGACGCCTCGGCGGCCAGGCCGAGGTGGAGGGCGTCTCGGGCACCTGGAAGCGCCTGACGGAGAACGTCAACGAGCTGGCCGGCAACCTGACCCGCCAGGTGCGGGCCATCGCCGAGGTCGCCAGCGCGGTGGCGGAGGGCGACCTGACCCGCTCGATCACCGTCGAGGCCTCCGGCGAGGTCGCCGAGCTCAAGGACAACATCAACTCCATGGTGGGGTCCCTGCGCGAGACCACCCGGGCCAACCAGCAGCAGGACTGGCTGAAGACCAACCTCGCGCGGATCTCCAGCCTGATGCAGGGACACCGCGACCTGCCCGTCGTGGCCGAGCTGATCATGGAGGAGCTGACGCCCCTGGTGTCGGCCCAGTACAGCGCGTTCTACCTCGCCGAGGACGGGGCGCGCGGGCCCGAGCTGCGGCTGGTCGGCGCCTACGGCCGGCCCGACGACGACGAGCGGCCCACCCGCTTCTCCTTCGGCCGCTCGCTGGTCGGCCAGGCCGCGCGCAGCCGCCGTACGATCCTGGTGGACGAGCTCCCGCAGGGCTACGTCACCATCTCCTCGGGGCTCGGCCAGGCCGTTCCGGCCGCGCTGGTCCTGCTGCCGATCCTCTTCGAGGACCAGGTCCTCGGCGTGATCGAGCTGGCCTCGGTCACCCCCTTCACGTCGATCCACCGGGACTTCCTGGAGCAGCTGCGGGAGGCCATCGGCGTCAACGTCAACACCATCGTGGCGAACGCCCGCACCGACGAGCTGCTGGACGAGTCGCAGCGCCTGACCGCCGAGCTCCAGTCCCGCTCGGCGGAGCTGCAGGAGCAGCAGGAGGAGCTGCAGCGCTCCAACGCCGAGCTGGAGGAGAAGGCCTCGCTGCTGGTGGCGCAGAACCGCGACATCGAGGCGAAGAACCTGCAGATCGAGCAGGCCCGGCAGGAGCTCGAGGCCCGCGCGCAGCAGCTGTCGCTGGCCTCCAAGTACAAGTCGGAGTTCCTGGCGAACATGAGCCACGAGCTGCGCACCCCGCTCAACAGCCTGCTCATCCTGGCCCAGTTGCTCGCGCAGAACCCCTCGCGCAACCTCACCCCCAAGCAGGTCGAGTACGCGGGCATCATCCACTCCGCCGGTTCGGACCTGCTGCAGCTGATCAACGACATCCTCGACCTGTCGAAGGTCGAGGCGGGCAAGATGGACGTCGCGCCGGAGCGGGTGTCGCTGCGGCAGCTCATCGAGTACGTCGAGGCCACCTTCCGGCCGATGACGACCCAGAAGGGCCTGGACTTCGGGGTGACCACCGCGGCCGGCGCGCCGGCCGACCTGCTGACCGACGACTCCCGGCTGCGGCAGATCCTGCGCAACCTGCTGTCGAACGCGGTGAAGTTCACCGAGCAGGGCAGCGTGGAGCTGTCCATCGAGCCCGCGGCGGACGAAGCGGTGCCCGCCGGCGTGGTCCGCGGCGGGGCCGTGGTGGCGTTCCGGGTGAAGGACACCGGCATCGGGATTCCGGAGCAGCACCTGGAGTCCATCTTCGGCGCCTTCCAGCAGGCGGACGGCACCACGAGCCGCAAGTACGGCGGCACCGGCCTCGGTCTGTCCATCACGCGGGAGATCGCGCATCTGCTCGGCGGCGCCGTCACCGTGGACAGCGCGCCCGGCCGGGGCAGCATCTTCACCCTCTTCCTGCCCGTGGCGCGTCCCGACTTCGAGCAGCTGCTCACCCTCGGCCGGGCCCCGGAGAGCGAGCCGGCCGCGCTCGTCCCCGCCGCGGCGGCCCCCCAGCTCGTCGCACCGGAGCGGCCGGGTTCCCCCGGACAGCGCCGGCGCCGCCTGCTGGTCGTGGAGGAGCGGCCGCGCGGACTGCTGACCCTGGTCGCCGAGAGCGTGGTCGCCGACGTGGCCCGGCACACCCCGGACGACGGGGCCGCGCTGCCCACGATGGACGTGATCACCGCGGTCGGCGCCCACGAGGCGGCCGGTGCCCTGGCCGACGAGTCGTGCCACTGCGTCGTCCTCGACCTGGACATGCCCGACGGGGAGGCGTCCCGCTTCCTTCAGGCGCTGCAGGGCGACTCGGCGCTGGCCGGCGTGCCGGTGCTCATCCACAGCGGTCAGCGCCCCGACGTGGCCCGTGCCCAGGCACTGCGGTCGCACGAGGACGACGGGTCGCTGGAGTTCCTCTCCAGCCTGGACGAGCTGCGGGAGCGGATCGCGCTGCACCTGTCGGCCGAGGAGCCCGGTGACGTGCTGTCCCTGGTGCGGCCCGAGGACCCGCAGGACCTCGCGCCGCCCGTCGACGACGCCTTCGTCGGGCGTACCGTCCTCGTGGTCGACGACGACGCCCGCAACCTCTTCGCCCTCAGTGGCATCCTGGAGCTGTACGGCTTCCGGGTGCTCCACGCGGAGAACGGGCTGAAGGGCATCGAGACGCTGGTCGGCAACCCGGACATCGCCTTGGTGCTGATGGACGTGATGATGCCGGAGATGGACGGGTACACGGCCACGGCGGAGATCCGCAAGATGCCGCAGTACGCGGAGCTTCCGATCATCGCCGTCACCGCGAAGGCGATGCCCGGGGACCGGGAGAAGTCCCTGGCGTCGGGTGCCAGTGACTACGTCACCAAGCCCGTCGACACCCACGACCTGATCGCCTGCGTCCGACGCTGGTTGTCCGCATGAGCGCGCCGTCGTCCGTCCCGCCCGCGGGCGGGACGGGCGTGGTCCGAGGCCGTCCGGACCGCGCCCCGGGATCCCGCAGCGGAGGAGCATTCGCATCGTGACCACGTCCGAACAGCCACGTGAGCCGGCCGGCGCCGAGCCGTGCCCGGAGGAGGCGTCGGCGATTCCCCCGCAGCCGGAGCTGACGGACGTCGCCGACCCCGCGCAGCCGGAGCAGACGGACACCGCCGACCCAGGGCAGCAGACGGACGCGGCCGACCCCGCGCTCCGCGACCTGCCGGGCGGCGTCTCTTCCGGCTCCCCCGTCGGCAGGCTGGCCGCCACGGTGGAGCGGCTGCGCCGCGAGGTGCGGGACGCCCAGGCGGAGGCCGAGGGCCGGGCCCTGATCGAACTCGCCAAGGGCATCCTGGTCGAACGTCTGGGCTGCGGGCCGGCGCAGGCCGCCCGGCAGCTCGAGGAGCTGACCGACCAGGCCAAGGTGACTCCGCTGGAGTTCGCCGTCGAGGTCATCAACCAGGCCGCCCACGACCGGGTGGCCGAGGTGACCGACGCCTTCATCGCCGCCGCGACGGCAGAGGAGAACGGGTCGGCCGCCGTACGGCTGCGGGCGGCCGAGAGCGGGGCGCTGGCCGCGGACGACACCCAGGCCGTCGCCGACTCATTGCTGGAGCACGCCCTGCGCCCGCTCGGCGCGGTGGCCGTGGCGGTCTGGGCCGCGGGGCCCGACGGCTCGCTCACCCTGGCGGGCAGCGCCGGCTTCTCCCCCTCCGAAGGCACCCGGTGGCGCTATGTGCCCCCGGAGGTGGACACCGTGGCGCGGCGCGGCCTCACCGCGCGCGAGGGCCAGTGGTTCACCTCGCTCGCCGAGACCGGCCTGCCCACCATCGGACGGCACGTGCATCCGGACGGCGGCCGGGTGGCCGTACCCGCCGGCACCGGCGGCCGCATCCACGGTGTGCTGGAGATCGCCTGGCCGGGGCCGCTGGAGCCGCAGCCGCCCCAGGTGGTCCGCCAGCTGGAGGCGTTGGCCGAGCTGTGCGCGCACACGCTGGAGACGTACACGCAGCACCAGGACCTCACCACGGAGCCGCGGATCCTGCCGGACGCCGCCGAGCTGATCGACCTGGCCGACGGCCTGCACGACCCCGCCCTGGTGCTGGTGCCGCACATCGACGCCTCCGGGCAGCTCGTCGACTTCCGCATCCAGCACGTCAACGACCGTTTCCTCGACCCCGGGGGCCGGCCGCGCGCGGTGATCAACGGTGCGCTGCTGCTGGAGGCCTATCCCATGGCCGCCGGGAAGAGCGAGCTGTTCCAGCGCGTGGAGCGGGTGTACGCCACGGGCGAGTCGTTCCGCGCCCAGCGCATGCAGCTGACCGCGCTCGTGGACCAGGTGCCGCTGTCGGCGGTCGCGGACATCAGCATCAGCCGGCACGGAAACAGCGTGCTGCTGATCTGGCGTATCGAGGACGAGACGGCACGGCTGGCGAGCCTGCTCCAGCACGCACAGCGCCTCGGCCGTATCGGCGGTTTCGAGGAGAACGTGCTCACCGGCGAGATCACCTGGAACGGCCAGCTCTTCGAGCTGTACGGGCGGCCCCCGTCGAGCACCCCGGTGCCGCTGGAGGAGCTGCCGGCGCATGCGCACCCGGACGACACCGAGGCGATCCGCCGGTTCCTGCGCACCCTGCTGCACCACCTGCGGCCGGCCTCCGTGGCGTTCCGGCTGCAGCGGCCCGACGGGGTGACCCGCCACATCCGGGTGGTCGCCGAACCGGTCCTCGACACCGACGGCCGGCTGTTCGTGGTCCGCGGCGCCTACCAGGACATCTCGGCGCAGCACTGGACGGAGGTGGCGCTCGCCGCGACCCGGGACCAGCTGGCCCAGACCGAGCAGCAGTCCAGCGAGCGCAACCGGCTGGCGCTGCAGTTGCAGCACGCCATCATGCCGCCGACGCAGGCGCCGCTGGAACTGTCCGACCTCCAGGTGGCCGTGCGCTACCGGCCCGCGGAGACCGAGCAGCTGGTGGGCGGCGACTGGTACGACGCCGTGGTGCTGCCGTCGCGGAAGGTGCTGCTGTGCGTGGGCGACGTCTCCGGGCACGGCATAGAGGCCGCCACCAGCATGGTCGTCCTGCGCAACGCGCTGCGCGGCCTGGCCGTGACCGGCGCCGGGCCGGGCCAGCTGCTGTCGTGGCTCAACCTCGTGACGCGCCATCTGACCGGTGCCGTCACCGCCACGGCGGTGTGCGCCCTCTACGACCCGGAGCGGCGCAGCCTGCGCTGGGCCCGGGCGGGCCATCTGCCGCCGGTGCTGGTGCGGGACACGGAGGCGGCGCCGCTGCCCATGGTCAAGGGCATGTTGCTGGGTGCGCTGTCGGACGCGGTGTTCGAGGAGGCCGAGATGCGGCTCGCGCCGGAGGACACCCTGCTGCTGTACACGGACGGCCTGATCGAGCGCCGGGACTGGTCGGTGGTGGAGTCGCTGGCCCATCTGCTGTCCACGGCCCGCACCGCGCCGAGGACCCTGGACCAGCAGCTGGACCGCCTGCTGACCTACAGCAAGTCGGACACCGACGACGACACCTGCCTGGTGGGCATCCGGGTCACCTGATCCGGCGGCCTACCCGGCCGCGGGCAGGTAGTCCTCCCAGCGGGCCTCCGGCCACAGATCGGTGGCGAGGACCATCAGCCTGCGCGGCTGGACGCCGAGGCCCGCCACATGGAGCCGGCCGCCGTCGGGGCCGAAGGAGTCGCGGGCGGTCAGGATCAGGTGCAGCACGGCGCTGTCCACGAAGCGGACGTCGACGAGGTCGAGGGTGAGGTCGCGGACGGTACCGGGCAGACCCGCGACGGCCGCCTCCACGGCGGGCCGGGTCTGGTCGTCGATGTCGGTGTCCACGGTGAGCGTCGCGGCGGTGGCGCCGCGGTTCAATGAGACAAGAGTGCCCATCTGTATGGCCCCCCTCTCTGACGGGGGTGTCGGGCCGCGTACGGCCCGGGGGCTGACTCCACCGTGCCACGCATGGGCCGCCGAGTCGAACGACCCGGCGGGGGCGTACGCATGGCCGGGGCATTACGGGGTACACGCGCGGGGCGGTGAGAAGTACGGGAGCCGCAGGTGAGGGGGTACGGCTTGGGACCCGGCGTCCGCGGCACGTCCCCTCCCCCTGTGGCCCGGACGGACCATCGCTCGTCGGCGCCGATGAGAGCTTGATCACGCACCCGGGCGGATTCGGGGTGCATCGAAGGCGCCGGCAGGGGTAACCAGCCCCTGGCCGTCTGCACCCGTTGGAGGTACCCGTGCCCATTGCCCAGAATCCTCTGTCCGTCGAGGTCACCGTCCCCCGTAAGGACGTCGCCCTGCTCACGGTCGAGGGGTACCTGGACGTAGACACCGCGACCGAGTTGCAGGCCCATCTGGCCAACCAGCTCCACCACGGCCGTCGGCACTTCCTGCTCGACCTGTCCGGCGTCCCCTTCATGGACTCCTCCGGGATGAACATCATCCTGCGCGTGTACCAGGAGGTCCGCGACAAGCCGGGCAGCGTGCACATCATCGGGCCCACGCCCGCCGTGCGGCGGATTCTCGACCTCACCGGGGTCAGCATCACCGTGCCGGTGTCGGAGGACGTGGACGAGGCGCTCGCCCTGGTGGACAAGGAGCCGGGGCAGCCCGAGGAGCCGGGGGACCAGCAGGCCTGACGCGCCGGAAAGGCCCCTGGGCGGTTCGCGGGAGGAGGTGCGCCCGTACGGGCAACAGTTGTCGTTTGACAACTGTACCCGTGAGGCAACAAAGTGAGCGGGTTCAGTCACGCGGGAGGGACCACAGATGTGCCGGCGAGGAGGCCGTCAGGCCGTGCGGGCGTCGTCCGCGGCGCCGCTGCCGTGGATCTGCGCCGCCGCGGCGTCGCAGAACGCCTCGAGCCCGGTCAGCAGCGCGGCCCGCTGCGCGACGGGCATGCCCTCGAGGACCGACTGCAGCTCCGCCTCCCGGCGGGCGCGCAGGTCGCCCAGGAAGGCCCGGCCGCGGCGGCTGAGTTCCAACTGCACCTCGCGGCGGCTGCTGGCGGCGGTCTGCCGCCGTACGAAGCCCACCGCCTCCAGGCGGTCGCACAGCCGGCTCGTCGACGGCGGCGTGGAGCCCAGCGCGTCGGCGAGGGTGCGCAGGTTGATGCCTTCGTTGTGCTCCAGGATGAACAGCACGCGCAACTGCGAGGCGGACACCGGTGCTGTGGAGGCGCGTCCCCACAGCACCTCCAGCAGCTCGGCCGTCTCCGAGGTCACACGCGCCGCCTCTGAGGGATGCGGGCGCGGGTAGGAGGACGTCACGGTCACACTCTCGCAGGCTTCCCGGAACCTGTCAGCTCACCGGAGCCGGGACAGCGGTCCGCACACGGATCATCATGGAAACAACGGGCCGCGGCCACCACGGCACGGACGCGGCGCCGCAGCCCGGTGTGCGGCACACGGCCGCGTACCGCGACACAGAGAATGGCGTAACCGACATCGTGAACAGACTCGTGGCCGCCGAGCGCGCCCTGCGCTCCGCGGCTCCGCACCAGGTGGTGGACGCCCTCCGCGAAGTGCTGTGCAGCCAGTACGCCGCGCGGGACGTCGAGTTGCTGATGGCCGACTACGGGCTGACCGTGCTGCAGCCCGTGTCGGACTCCCCGCACATTCCGGACCCGCTGCCGGTGCACGGCAGCCCGGCCGGCCGCGCGTTCGGCGCGCAGGAGCCGTTCCTCGAGGACCGCGACGGCCTGACCCGGGTGCACCTTCCCGTCACGGTGCGCGGCGACCGGCTCGGCGTGCTGTCCGTCACCGTCCCCTCGGCGGCGGCGAGCGGTGAGCTGCTGGCCGAGCTCGACGAGCTGGCCCGGGCACTGGGCCACGAGGTGGTCGTCGCCGAACGCGACACGGACGTGTTCACGCGGGCCCGCCGCCGGGACCGGCTCACCCTGGCGGCCGAGATGCAGTGGCAGCTGCTGCCGGCCCGCTCCTGCTCCGGCGCCCAGTACGCGCTGGGTGCCCAGCTGGAGCCGGCCTATGCGGTCTTCGGCGACAACTTCGACTGGAGCGTCTCCGCCGACCGGCTGATCCTCTACGTCACCAACGGCATGGGCGAGGGCATCGAGGCGTCGCTGCTGACCAACCTCGGGCTCAACGCGCTGCGCAACGCGCGCCGGGCGGGCATTCCCATCGCGGACCAGGCGGCCCTCGCCGACCAGGCGATCTACGCGCACTACCGCGGGGCGGCCTACCTGTCGGTGCTGCTGCTGGACCTGGAGCTGTCCACCGGCCGGCTGCAGGTGGTCGACGCGGGCTCGCCGCGGATGCTGCGGGTGCGCGACCGCTCCGTCACGCCCGTGCCGTTCGAGCAGCAACTGCCGCTCGGCATGTTCGAGGAGACCGACTACATCCCCCAGCAGTTCACGCTCCGGCCGGGCGACCGGCTGGTCTTCGTGAGCGACGGGGTCTACGGCGTCGCCGCGCCCGGCGGCGAGGAGTACGGCGAGCGGGCGCTGAACCGGGCCATCACGTCGGCCGGGCTGCTGCCCGCGCCCGAGGTACCCGGGGCGGTGCTGCGGCAGCTGACCGGGCACCGCGGCAGACCCGAGCCGGACGACGACGCGCTGGTCGTCTGCGTCGACTGGTTCGGCAAGCAGCCCGCGCCGTAGGCCGGCAACCCGAGCCACCGGCCCGAACAGCGACTCCGACTTCACACACGCGTACGAGCAGAGGGGTGGATGCCTTGCCCCGACCGGATCGCGTGGACGGGACGAGGTGTCGTACGAGGTGGGCCCGTGGTTACAGTTGTCGCCCGGCAAAGGTCGCACCGCCGCCCCGCTGCACCAGCGGGTCCGTGCGGTGCCACGTGGATGAGGAGTGGAGCTAGGTGCCGGAGCACGAAGCGGCGGAGCAGCACGGATCACCGGCGCGCGAGGTCGGGGAGTTCCTGCACCGCCGCCGGGAGCAGATCGCCCAGCGCTGGGCCGAGGAGGCCCTCTTCCGTGCCGTGTTCACGGTGTCCCGGGACGAGGCGGTGGAAGCGGGCCGGGACGTGGCCGACGCCCTGGCCAGGGTCGCCGCCTCCGGGCACGTGGCGGACCCGGCGGACGACGGCTTCACCGTGGTGCGGGAGCAGCTGGCCCGGATGGGTGCCGCGCGGTCCCGGACCGGCCTGACCCCCTCGCAGGTGTCGAACGACGTGGACGCGCTGCGGCCGCCCGTGGTGGAGCTGCTCGTCGCCGACCTCGCGGACGGCCCCGCCGAGTGGGTGCGCGAGTGCGCGAACGCCCTGACCGTGCTCATGGGCACGCTGCGGCTGGTGGTGCAGCACGCGGCGCTGAGCGACGGCCAGGCCCTCATCGACCGGCAGCGCCTCCAGCTGCTGGAGGCGGCCACCCCCGTCGTCAGCCTGTGGGACGGCGTCGTGGCGGTCCCGCTGATCGGGACGCTCGACAGCGCACGCAGCCAGGTGGTGATGGAGAGCCTGCTGGAGGCGGTCGTCGAGCAGCGGGCCCGCTTCGCGATCCTCGACATCACCGGGGTGCCGACCGTGGACTCGCTGGTGGCCCAGCATCTGATGAAGACGGTCGCGGCCGCCCGGCTGATGGGCGCGGAGTGCGTGGTCTCCGGAATCCGGCCCGCCATCGCGCAGACCATCGTCCACCTCGGCCTGGACCTGGGCACGGTCGTCACCCGCGCGACCCTCGCCGACGCCCTGGCCCACGCCCTGCGCCGGCTGGGCACGGACATCGCCACCCCGACGGCACCGGACGGTGTGGGTCAGCGGTGATCGACGACTTCGCCCGGTCCGCCACGGGGCACGTCCCGGTGCTCCGGCTCGGTGACGTGCTCCTGATCACCCTGCAGGGAGATCTGTACGACAGCGCGGCGGAACAGCTCCAGCGGGACATCGGCGAGACCGTCGTCCGCACCCGCGCCACCGGTGTGGTCATCGACATCTCCGGCGTGGAGGTCGTCGACTCCTACCTGGGGCGCGTCCTGGCCGAGATCGCGGGCAAGGCCGGGCTGCTGGCCGCGCGGACCGTGGTGTCGGGCATGCGTCCCGCGGTCGCGATCACCCTGGTCGAGCTGGGCCTGACCCTTCCCGGACTGCGCACCGCGCTCGACACCGAGGACGCCCTGCGGCTGCTCGCCGGGCAGGATCCCGCCGCCGGCCCCGGCGGCACCTCCCCGGGGAGGGCCTGATGGAGACCGCCGCGGACATCCGGGCCTGCCTGCCGATCCGCTCGGACCGGGACCTGGTGTGGGTGCGCCAGCACGTGCGCCAGGCGGCCGGACGGCTCGGCTTCGGGCTGGTCGACCAGACCAAGCTGGTCACCGCGGCCAGCGAACTGGCCCGCAACACGCTGGTGCACGGCGGGGGCGGGGAGATGGAGGCGGACCACGTCGTCACCGGCCGGGCGCACGGACTCAGGCTGGCCTTCCGCGACGAGGGGCCGGGCATCGCGGACCTGAACCGGGCGCTGACCGACGGCTACACCTCCGGCGGCGGTCTGGGCATGGGGCTGGGCGGTGCGCGCCGCCTGGTGCACGAGTTCACCGTCGACAGCGCCCCCGGCGCCGGTACGACGGTCACCGTGACCTCCTGGGTGGCCCGTCCCCCGCATCCGCGTGAGGAGGCCTGATGCCGCGGCTGTGGGACGTTCCGGTGCACGACTCGACCCGGGTGCGCGACGCCCGGGTCGCGGCCGAGGGCGCCGCGGCGCTCGCCGGGCTCGACGATAGGCGTACGGCGGCCGCGGCGCTGGTGGCGACGGAGCTGGCCACGAACCTGCTCAAGCACGCCGGCGGGGGCCAGGTCCTCGTCGACGTCGTCGCGCCCCCGGTTGCGCGGGCGGGCTCGGGGCATCCGTCGCTCGTGCAGATCACCGCGATCGACCACGGCCCGGGCATGGCCGACGTCTGTGCGGCCCAGCGGGACGGCTTCTCCACCGCCCACTCGCTCGGCGCCGGCCTCGGCACCTGCAGGCGCGTCGCCGACGACTTCGCCCTGCACAGCGCGGCCGGCCGGGGCACCGTGGCACTCGCCCGGATCGGCCCCGCGGCCCCGCGGCGGGACGGTCCCGATCCGGCGCCCGCGGGCCACTCGGCCGGCCCGGAACGGCCGGCCCCGGTGCGGGCCGGCGGGGTCAACGTCCCCTTCGCCGGGGCCGCGTACTCCGGTGACGCCTGGACCTGGGTGCGGTCCGGGGACCGGCTGACCCTGATGCTGGCCGACGGTCTCGGCCACGGCCCGGAGGCGGCCCGCGCGTCGTCCGAGGCGGTGCGGACGCTGCACCGCGCGGCGCACCTCGGGCCCGCCGAACTGCTCGGGCGGCTCGACGAGGCGCTGCGCGCCACCCGGGGCGCGGCCGTCGCCCTGGCCCAGCTCGACCTGCGGACCGGGCTCCTGCGCTTCGCAGGCATCGGCAACATCGGCGCACGGCTGCGCGAGGGCGACGGCTGGCGCGCCCTGCTGTCGCGGCCCGGCATCGTCGGTCTGCACCGGCCTACGACCCTGACCGAGCACGAGGCGCCCTGGACGGCGGACCGGCTGCTGATCCTGCACAGCGACGGTCTGCCCAGCCGGTGGACGCCCCCGTCCGGACCCGTCCTGCCGGCGGCCGATCCCGCCGTGACGGCCGCCGTGACCCTCCGCGACACCAGCAGCCCCGCCCACCCGGTACGGGACGACACCACCGTGGCCGTCCTGACTCCGACCCCGCCGGACCGCCCATGAAGCGCACTTGGCAGATCACCGACGTCACCGACGCGGCCCGGGCCCGCATCGCCACCGCGCGGCTGGCCGCCGCGTACGGCGTGCCCACGCTCGAACGGACCCGCCTGGCCACCGCCCTCAGCGCCCACCTGCGGCAGTGCCTCACCAAGGGCGGCACCTGGCGGCTGGACCTGGAGGCCCCCGCGCCCGCCGACGGGGACGCGCTGCTGCACGCCACCGTGACCCCCTCCCCCGGCACCGGTCCCGCCGGGGACCCCCCGTGGCACACGACGGTCACCTGCTCCGAGGCCGCGGACGCCCCGGACGGCGAGGTGCCGGACGACCCGGCCACGCTGGCCGAGGCGCTGCTCGGGGCCGACGAGGACACCGCGCTGACCCTGGAGAAGCTCGCCGAGCAGGAGGAACTGGTCTCCTTCCACCGGGAGGAGCTGCACCAGACCAACCAGGGCGTCCTGGCGCTGCACGGCGAACTCGACGCCGCCGGACGGGCCCAGCGGGAGGCCTTCGCCGCCGAGCGCAAGGCGCGCACCGAGGCCGAGGCCGCGCGCCGCCGGCTGACCTTCCTGGCGGACGCCAGCGCCGTCCTGACCGCCTCGCTCAACCACGACGAGATCGTGCGCCGTCTGCCCGACCTGCTGGTCCCCGAGTACGCCAGCAGCGTCGACGTCTGGCTGTTCGAGCAGGAGGACCAACGGCACCGCTCCGCGCCCCACCCCGCCGCCGCCGTGATCGCGGCCCGCACCGGGCGGCCGCAGTACGCCGCCGACCGCCCCGGCGGCCTGCCCGGAGTCGACGACCAGCCGCCGTCCGCACTGGATCCGGAGCGGCCCCTGCTGTGCGTTCCGCTGCCCACCCGGCGGGCCCCGCTGGGCGTGCTGACGCTGTCGCCCCCCGGAGAGCACTGGGATCCCGACGACGCCGTGATGCTGATCGAGCTCACCCGGCGTGCCAGCATCGCCATAGACAACGCGCGGCGCTTCGAGCACAACCGCGACATCGCCGAGACCCTCCAGCGGGCCCTGCTCACCGACCTGCCCACCACCCCCGGGCTGGGCCTGGCCGCCCGCTATCTGCCGGCCACCCACGGTCTCAACATCGGCGGGGACTGGTACGACGCGTTCCGGCAGCCCGACGGGAGCCTGATCACCGTCATCGGCGACGTGACCGGGCACGGGCTGCACGCGGCCGTGATGATGAGCCAGCTGCGCACCGCGCTGCGGGCCTACGCCGTCGACGGCGGCAGCCCGGGCCAGCTGCTGACCCAGCTGCACACGTTCCTGCACCATCTGCAGCCCGACCTGTTCGCCACCGCGGTCATCGCGCGGTTCCGCCCCGGTGATCCGAGGCTCACCTGGGCCGCCGCGGGTCATCCGCCGCCGGTGCTGCGGATGCCCGACGGTCAGGTGCGGATCCTCGACGCCAAGCCCGGCGCGATGCTGGGCATCCCGCTGCGGCAGGAGATCCGGGACCACACCGTCCACCTCTCCCCCGGTGCGACGCTGGCGCTGTACACCGACGGCCTGGTGGAGCGGCGCGCGCAGGGCATAGACCCCGGCATCGAGCGGCTCGCCGCGGCGCTCGCGGCGTGCGACTCGGCGGACCTGGACGCCGACCTCGACGGCTCGGCGGACCGGCTGCTGCCCCCGCTGCTGAGCGACTCCGAGCGCGACGACGACGTCTGCCTGCTGCTGTGCCACATCGACAGCGGCGCCGAACTGGAGGGGCGCCCGGTGGCGGGGGCGGACGGCCGGGCCCGTTGAGCGGGGCCCGCGGTCCTCGGGACCGGGCGGGGCCGGCCGGGGTCAGCCGGGCGGCAGTGGCCGGTCGTGCGGGGCGGTGTGCGCCTGGTGGAAGGCGATCAGCCCCTGGTGCAGCGCCGCGCTCTGCTCCGGTGTCATGGTCCGGAACACGTCGGCGAGACGGCGTACGCGTCCCTCGGTGACCTCCGCGAGCAGCCGCTGCCCGTGGGCGGTCACCACCAGTTGCACCTCGCGCCGGTTGTGCGGCTGGAGGGTGCGCTCCAGCAGGCCCGCGGCCTCCAGCCGGTCGCACAGCCTGCTGGCGGTGGGCAGACCGATGCCGAGGTGCTCGGCCAGCGCGGTCAGATTGAGCTCGGGCCGGTGGCGTACGGTCTTCAGCGCGACCAGCTGACGGGCGGGCAGCCCCGGGGTGATCTCCTCGGCCGCGGAGAACCAGAGCGCGACGACGCACTCGACGGCGTCCACCACCCCCCGGGCGAGTCGGTCCCACTGCTCGGGCCCCTGTTCGCAGGCCACGTCAGTTCCCCTCGGCCACGCCACTTGTCATGTACGTCGGGCTACCCGAAAGGTCACGGACTACACGACCGACATGTGCCGCGATACGTGGCCCGATCTTGGGAACCCGCCTGGAAGAACCGTGTCCGGCGGCGGGCGGGCGGCCGGCGGCGCGGCGGGATCGAAGAGGTGCGAAGCGGCGGCCCAGGGGCAGGCGCACGAACGAGAGACAGACCGCCCGGAGCCGCAGAAGGGAAGAACACCGTGACACGACCCAGGATCCTGGTGGTGGGCGCCGGCTTCGCCGGAGTGGAGTGCGTCCGCCGCCTGGAACGCAAACTCGGCCCCGACGAGGCCGACGTCACGCTGGTGACGCCGTTCGCCTACCAGCTCTATCTGCCGCTGCTGCCCCAGGTCGCCTCCGGCGTGCTGACGCCCCAGTCGATCGCCGTGTCCCTGCGCCGCAGCAAGAGGTACCGCACCCGCATCATCCCGGGCGGGGCCATCGGTGTGGATGTGAAGGCCAAGGTGTGCGTCATCCGCACCATCACCGACCAGATCGTCGACGAGCCGTACGACTACATCGTGCTGGCGCCCGGCAGCGTCACCCGGACGTTCGACATCCCGGGCCTGACGGAGTACGCCTTCGGCATGAAGACGCTCGCCGAGGCCGCCTACATCCGCGACCACGTCATCTCCCAGCTCGACCTGGCCGACGCCAGCGAGGACCCGGCCGAGCGCGCCTCGCGACTGCAGTTCGTGGTCGTCGGCGGCGGGTACGCCGGCACCGAGACCGCCGCGTGCCTGCAGCGTCTGACGCACGCCGCCGTGAAGCGCTATCCGCGGCTGGACCCGAACCTGATCAAGTGGCACCTCATCGACATCGCGCCGAAGCTGATGCCGGAACTGGGCGACAAGCTGGGCCGCAGTGCCCAGGAGGTGCTCAAGCGGCGCGGCATCGAGATCTCCCTCGGGGTCTCCATCGCCAAGGCCGCGCCGGAGGAGGTCACCTTCACCGACGGCCGGGTGGTGCCCACGCGCACCCTGATCTGGACGGCGGGCGTGGTGGCGAGCCCGCTCATGGCCACGCTCGGCGCGGAGACGGTCAAGGGCCGGCTCGCGGTCACCGCCGAGATGTGCCTGCCCGGCAACGACGGGGTGTTCGCCCTCGGCGACTCCGCCGCCGTGCCCGACCTGGCCAAGGGCGACGACGCGGTCTGCCCGCCGACCGCGCAGCACGCCCTGCGGCAGGGCAAGAAGGTCGCCGACAACGTCATCGCGGCCCTGCACGGCCGGCCGTTGCAGCCGTACGAGCACAAGGACCTGGGACTCGTCGTCGACCTCGGCGGGAAGGACGCCGTGTCCAAGCCGCTGGGTGTGGAGCTTCGCGGGGTGCCGGCCCAGGCGGTGGCCCGCGGCTACCACCTCGGGGCGCTGCGCACCAATGTCGCCAGGACCCGCGTCCTGACGAACTGGATGCTCAACGCGGTCGCCGGGGACGACTTCGTGCGGACCGGCTTCCAGGCCCGCAAGCCCGCCCAGCTGAAGGACTTCGAGTACACGGACGCGTACCTGACGCCGGAGCAGGTGAGCGAGCACGTGCGGCGGGCGCAGTCGCTGGACGTCTGAGGAAGCGGGCCCGCTCCGCCGCGCGCCGCGGCCGGACCGCCGCGGGCGGTCGGGCCGCGGCATGTCATGCTGGACGAGCGGATGATCACGTGGAGCGGGAGAGAGTACGGCGGCGTGAGGGCAGCGGAGGGGTCGGTCTGGACGCGTCTGAGGGATCGGATCACGGCGTCCGATCCCGGGCTGCTGAGGCTGGCGGCCGGATCACGGACGGCGGGCGCCATGGCCCTGACCCTGGCCGTGCTCGGCGTGCTGCGCGCGCCGGTGACGCACCTGGTGGCCGGGGCGATCGCGTCGATGGTGGCCACCTTCGCCATCCGGGAGAAGCAGCGCGCCGGGCAGGCCGTCACCCTCGCCCTCGGTCTGCTGGTGGCGCTGGTGTCCGTGTCGCTGGGCGCCCTGCTCAACACCCGGGTCGTGGCCGGGGACCTCTTCTTCGTCGCGCTGATCTTCGGTGCCGTCTACAGCCGCAGGTTCGGTGACCGGGGCACCGCGCTCGGCCTGATCGGTTTCCAGACCTACTTCCTGTCCCTGTTCGTCGGCGCGACACCGGCGACGCTGCCGGGGCTGTACGGGGTCCTCGCCCTCGCGTTCGCGTGCAGCGCGTTCGTCCGTTTCGCGGTGGTGTACGAGACGCCTACGGGCATCCTGCAGCGGCTGCGCCAGGCCTTCCGCGTCCGTCTGGCCCAGCTGGTGGCCGCGCAGACCGCGTTGCTCGACGCCGGGCCCGACGAGGTGGACAAGGTCCTCGCGGAGGTCCGGGACCGCACCGCCCGCCTGCACGAGACGGCCATGATGATCCAGGGCCGGCTGGAGGAGGGGACCTCCGACGAGGCCGTCGCCCGGACCGTGCAGCGCCGGATCGCGGACGCCGAGATCGCCGCCGAGCGGCTGGGCCTGCTGCTCCTCGGCGCCCGCGGCGCCGAGCGCGCGGACACCCTCACGCTGCACCTGCCCGGCGCGCCCGCCCCCGCGGGCGGCCCGTGGCCGGTGCGGGACGAGCAGACCGACACGCTGCGCCGTGATCTGTCCGCCCTGCGGATGCTCGTGCTGCGGCCCGTCGGGGAGGGCGGCGGCACCGCGATGGCCCACGTGCGCAACCGGCTCCTCGGTTACCGGGAGGAGGAGAACCTCCCGTCGGCGCCGCCCGCCGTGCAGGACGTCTTCCGGGCCGTCGGCGAGGCGGCGCGGGCCGTGCTGGGACTCAGGATCGCGCTGGACGGACCGCAGGACGAGTCCGACGACACCCCCGCGACGGCGCGCTCGCGGGAGGAGCTGGACGCCGAGAACGCGGCCATCGAGGGCGCGGAGGAGAGCGAGGCGGAGGAGGAGCGGCCCACCGGGCTGCGGCGGCCCACCACCCGCGCGGCCGTGCAGGTCTCCGTGGGCTCGGCCCTGGCCATCGTCGGCGGCGAGTTCCTCTCCAGCCAGCGCTGGTACTGGGCGGTGCTGACCTGCTGGATCGTCTTCATCAACACCTCGTCCACGGGCGAGATCCTGGTGAAGGGCTACCGCCGGCTGGTGGGCACCGTGCTCGGTGTCGTCGCCGGTATCGTGCTGGCGGGTCTGGTCGGGCCCCACACCTGGACGGCGCTGGCGCTGGTGCTGGTGTTCGTCTTCGCGATGTTCTACACGGCGCCGCTGTCGTACACGCTGGTGTCGTTCTTCGTCACCGCGGCGCTGGGCCTGCTGTACACCCTGCTGCACACCTACAGCCTGTCGGTGCTGGTGCTGCGGGTGGAGGAGACGGCGCTCGGCGCGGCCTGCGGGGTCGTCGCGGCGGCGCTGGTGCTGCCGGTGCGCACGGACCTCCGTACGAACGAACTGCTCGGCACGGTGCTGGAACGGCTCACCGACGTGGCGGACGCCGCGGTGGACCAGCTCAGCGGCGGCCCGTCGGCCGATCTGCTGGACCAGGCACGCGACCTGGACCGGGCGCTCGGCGACCTTCGGGCGGCGACGCAGCCGCTGACCCATCCGATCACGCCGCTGCGGGCGCGGCGCAGCACGGCGCAGTACGTGGTCGCGCTCCTGGAGACCTGCGCCTACCACGCGCGGTCCCTGGCCGCGACGGCCGAGCTGCTGCCCTCGAACCCGTCCATCGCGGCGGATCCCCGGCTGCGGCCGGCGTGCGGCCGTATCACGCGCAACATCGCGGCGATCGGCGCGCACGTGTCCGACGAGCACGCCACCGACGAGGTGGAGGCCGGGCCGAGCATCGCCTCCCTGCTGGAGACGGACGGGTCCGGCGCCCGGCGCTACGACCGGATCACGGGCCGCGTGCTGCGGCATCTGCAGCGTCTCGACGAGGCGGTGGTGGGGCTGGCCCGCCCGCTGGGCGTGCCGGTGGCGGCGCGCAAGCAGTGACGGCCCGTGGTCGGGCCGGTCCCCGGACCGGCCCGACCACGGGCCGGAGCACAGGTGCGGGAGCCCGCGGCGCCGGTGCGTGGGCCGCGGGTCGAGGACCCGGGAGCGGGGTCAGAAGTCGGTGGGCATGTCGCTCACTTCGGCGATGCCGCGCAGTTCCTCGGTCTCCCGGTGCCGGTCCCGGATGTAGTCGGCGATCTCGGTGAGGCGGTCCGGGTCGGACGCGGTCACCGCGTCGGTGACCACGCGGACCGGGCCGGTCTCGTCGATGTCGAGGACGACCAGCTCGTTGTCGAGCCTCCCGGTCACCGCGGTGGCGATGACCAGGGCGGCCTCGTCCCGTATCTCCTGGGGCAGCCCCTGTGCCTGCGCTCCCTCCAGCGGGAAGTCGACCGTCGCGGGCCCCCGTTCGTCGAGGGCGCGCAGCACCGGGTCGACCACGTCGAGCAGCAGCTCGTAGTCCTCCTCGGGCATCCGGACGCGGAGAAGGTCGAGGTACACCTCCACGGCCCGGCCGTCGGGCGGAAGCTCGTCTTCGTTCATCCGCTCCGTGTTCCCCGCCAGGGACGGATCAGACCCCGCGCGGGGAAGACGGCGTGAAGCGGGTGGCTCCGGTGGCACGGGTGAAGGGACGCGCGGGCCCGGCCGCAGCGGTTCAGACCCGGCGCCAGCGCGCCAGCGCGAAGGAGAACAGGCCGAACAGCACGAGCCCGGCGGCCACCAGCGCCAGCAGCCACGGGCCGGCCGGTGTGCCGGCGAAGGCGCGCAGCGTGTCGTCGAGCCCCTTGGCCCGCTCGGGCCGGGCGTCGACGGCGGCGCGGATCGCGAAGCCGCCCGCGGCCGTGAACACCAGGCCGCGCGCGGCGCCGCCGCCCACCCCGGTGACGTCCACCAGCCGCCGGACCCTCGGCGACATCTGCCCGAGCTTCATCTTGTCGCGGTAGGAGCGCCGCACGGCCTGCACCGCGATGACCACGCCCGCGATCACGACTCCGGCCGCGGCCGCGCCGACGAGCCACTGGCCGGCCGGCACGTCCAGGACCCTGGCCGTCAGGTCACGGGACTGCTTGTCGCTGGACCGGCCGCCTTTTCCGGAGCCCGCCGCGAAGGCCAGTACCGACCAGGCGACGGTCACGTAGAAGACGCACCGGACAACGGCCAGCAGCCGCTTGCCCGCCTTGCGGCCGTCGGCACCCGCGGAGCCGAACGCCGCCTCCGACAGCCGCCACACGGCCATGCCGACCAGGCCGATGCCCAGCGCCCACAGCAGGACCGAGCCGAAGGGCTCGTCCGCGATCGTGGCGAGGGCGCCGCTGCGGTCCGCCTGGTGCTTCCCGTCTCCGAAGGCGACGCGCAGGGCCAGCACGCCGACCAGCAGGTAGATCACTCCCCGGGCGGTCAGTCCCGCCCGGGCGGCCCCCTCCGTCACCGAGCCGTTCGCCGCCTGCCGCGCCTTCATGCGCCCGGCACGGGCCGTGACACTCGTTTCCATCCGTACCTCCCGCCCTCCGGATGCCCCGGCGGGAAGCGAACATACGCGGCCCCGCGGGCACGGCCTCCGGCGCTGAGGCCGTGCCGCGCGCGACGTGTCGCGGAGGCGCTGGTTCCGCCGTAGGGCCGGCCGGAGCCAGGGGGACGGGGGTCCCGTGATCGCGGCGGAAGGTCAGGCGGACGCCGGGCGGGTTGCGTCGCCCCGGCGGGTCACCCGCTCCGCCAGCACCTCCGCCCGGACGCGGGCGCAGCTGCGGCTGATGAGCCGGGAGACGTGCATCTGGGAGATGCCGAGCCGGTCGGCGATGCGGCTCTGGGTCATGTCCTCGAAGAAGCGCATGTAGAGAATGGCGCGTTCGCGTTCGGGCAGCCTGCGCAGGCCCTCCTTCGCCGACTCGCGGTCGACGACGACGTCGTACGAGGAGTCCGCGGCGCCGAGGGTGTCGGCGAGGCTGTAGCCGTCGCCCTCGGCGGCGGACGACAGTTCGGCGTCCAGCGACAGGGTGCTGAAGCTCTCCAGGGCCTCCATTCCCGCGCCGACCTCCTCCTCCGTCAGCCCGCTGTGGCGGGCTATGTCGGCGATGGAGGGCTCGGGGCTGCCCGGGTTCTGGGTCAGTTCACGGCGCGCGACGCGCACCTTGTTGCGCAGCTCCTGCACCCGGCGAGGCACCCTGAGCGCCCACATCCGGTCGCGGAAGTGCCGCTTGACCTCGCCCGTGACGGTCGGGACGGCGTAGCTCTCGAAGGCCCCGCGGTCCGGGTCGAAGCGGTCGATCGCCTTGACCAGTCCCAGCGCCGCCACCTGCCGCAGATCCTCGATCGACTCCCCGCGGTCGCGGAAGCGGCCCGCGATGCGATGGGCCATGGGGAGCCAGAGGGTCACGAGTTCGTCGCGCACGGCGTCCCGCTCGGGGCCGTCCTCCAGCGCGGCCAGGCGATGGAAGAGGGCCATGGTGTCGGGGGCGTCGTCGTGCGGCCGCCGGGTGGGAGCGGCCTGGTCCTCGGGTGTACCGGAACGGCCTGTTGACATTTCGATGAGCATGCGGAATCGCTCCTGAACGGTGGTTCCAGGGAATTACCGCGGAAGAAGTGGGCTGTCCGGTGCTCCGGAAGACGTCCCGGAGCAGCCCTACCGCTTCCGCCGGCGCGCCTCCGGTCCGAAGCACGAGATTGCGACTGCCCTGGGGGTGGGGGAACAAACTCCGCTTCCTGCAAACAAATGCATCGGCCAGTCGGCGTGCCGGGTCGGTACACCTGCAAACGGGTCAGTACAGAGGAACGACGGCGGTGATGCACTTGCCGCCGGAGGGCAGGTCCGACACCTGGACCTCGCGCGCCAGCCGGCACACGATCGGCCAGCCGCGGCCGTTCAGCCGGTGCCGCCCCAGCGGGTCCACGGGTGGCCGGGCCACGGGAAGGCGGTCACTGTGGTCGCTCACGCAGACGCGCACGCCGCACTCGTCGACATCGACGTGGAAGTCGGTCACGCCGCCGCCGTGCAGGATCGCGTTGGTGGTGAGCTCCGACGCGACGAGCTGGGCGTCCGCGAGCGCGTGCGCGTCACACGGGGCGTGGCCGGTTCGGCAGCAGGCGGCGACGGCGCGTTCCACCTCCCGCCGCGCTTCGGCCGGTTCGCACGGCCCGGGGCCGGGCGGTACGGGCGGTCGCCTCGCGCCCGGGGACTCGTCGGTGGGTGGGGTCCTGTGCTCCTCGCACATGTCCTCGCTCCCTGGCTGATGAAAGGTAGAAGCCGGACCTGGCCGGAAGGAAGCGGTGTGCGCCCAGCGCGTGCGGCCTCGACGGACCCCACGTGCGGCGCGGACACCGCGGCTCTCCCTTTCCGGCTCACCTCTCCACGCCCGGCCAAACCTGGGTCCGGCCGGTCCGCGGGAGCTCCCGCCGGTTCACGGGACGCCCTGCCGTGGCGGTGGCACGTCTGCCGGGCGCGTGCGTCCGGGAGTCGTCGGGACGGCCCGCGCGGGGTAGGTGCCAGGACATGACGGAAGTCGTGGACTCAGACGAGCTGTTGCGGCGGATCCAGCGCGCCAGGGGCTGTGCGCGGGACGAGGAGCGGAGATGGCGCGCCCGCCGGGTCGATCTCGGGCCGACCGACCCGGAGGCGGCGCAGGAGGCGGCGGTCCGCGTCCTGGCCTACGAGACCGTCCTGCGGGTGCTGGACGAGATCCTCACCCCGGGCCGGCACGACGCGGAGGGCTGAGGGCACCGCCACCCCGAACGAGAGGTTGAAAGTGAAACCGGTCACCTGACCCGCTGCCGGTTACATGAAACCGAGCAGGATGGTTTACGGTTCATACATACGCGGCGACGGGGTCGACCCACCGTCCTCCGTACGCCGCCGCGAACGGCCCTGGCTGGTCTCCCCCGTCCAGCCAGGGCTTTTTCATGCCCTGGCGCGGGCCCCCGCCCCCCCCCCCCCCGAGCGACCAGCCCCCGTCCGCCCCCGGCCGGGTGGCCCGCGCCGCCCCGGACCGGCCTCGCCCCCGCCGAGGTGCCCGGGGCGGCGGCAGCGGCTGAAATGGGCGTAGGGAAATGCGCGGAATCCATCGCCGGCGAGGAGCCCAGCGTCATGACCAAAGCGATAAAGCTGCTGACCGCCCTCCCCCATGCGCAACGCGAGCGCTTGATGGAGCTGGCGAAGGAGGTCTCCTTCCCCGAGGACGCCAGGATCTTCGAGGCGGGCGGCACGGCCGACCGGTTCTGGGTGATCCGCTCCGGCGCGGTCCACCTGGACCAGCGGGTGACGCCGCTGCGCCGGGTGACGGTCGCGAGCCTCGGCGCAGGCGATCTGCTCGGCTGGTCCTGGCTGTTCCCGCCGTACCAGTGGGACTTCGGCGCCGAGGCCTTCAGCAAGGTGCGCGCCTACGAGTTCGAGGCGCCGCCCGTTCTCGCGCTGTGCGTGGAGGATCCGCTGCTCGGGCTGTCGCTGGTGCGGACCGTCTGCGAAATCCTCGCCCACCGGCTGGAGATGACCCGGGGAAAGCTGCTGGAGCAGTACTCGATCCCCCGGCGCGGCGCGCTGTAGTCCCCGGCCCCGGCCGTCGGGCCGGGCGCGTCAGACGCGGTAGCGGCGCAGGGCGGGCACGGCGGCGGCCAGGCCCAGCATGAGGGCGACGACCAGCAGCCCGCCGCCCGTCACGGCCGCGCGGGGGCCGAAGGCCGAGCCGGCGGTGCCGTGCAGCACGTCCGCCAGGCGCGGGCCGCCCGCGACGACGACGGTGAAGACGCCCTGCATCCGGCCGCGCATCTCGTCGGTGGCGGCGGACAGCAGGATCGCGCCGCGGAAGACCATGGAGACCATGTCGGCGACTCCGGCGGCGGCGAGGAAGGCCACGGCGATCCACAGATCTCGGCTCAGACCGGACCCGGCGACGGCCGCTCCCCACGCGGTGACCGACCCGATGACCATCCAGCCGTGCCGGCGCGCCCGGGAGAAGGTGCCCGAGAACAGCCCGCCGGCCACGGCGCCGACGGGGACGGCCGCGAACAGCAGACCGAGCGCCAGGCCCTCGCCGTAGGGGGCGTAGGTCTCGGCGGCGAGCTGCGGGAACAGGGCCCGGGGCATGCCGAAGACCATGGCGATGACATCCGCGAGGAAGGACAACAGCAGGACCTTGTGCCGCGCGATGTAGCGGAACCCGGCGGCGATCTCCCGCAGCCCGGCACGGCGGGCCCCGCCGCCCGCCGCCGGTGGCAGCGGCGGCAGGCGCAGCACCGCCCAGACCGCGACGCACAGGGCGACGGCGTCGGCGAGATAGAGCTCGGGCAGCCCGACAACGGGTATGAGCGCGCCGGCGAGCAGCGGCCCGGCCACGAGCCCGGTCTGCGCGACGGTCGAGCCGAGGGCGCCGGCGGCGGGCAGTTCGTGCGCCGGGACCAGCCGGGCGATCGAGGCGTTGCGGGCCGGGGAGTTGAGGCCGAAGAAGGCCTGCTGCACGGCGAGCAGCGCCATCAGCGCACCCACCGAGTCGAGTCGGGTCACGGCCTGCACCCAGAACAGCAGGGATGTGACGGCGATGCCGCTGTTGGTGACCAGCAGCAGCCTGCGGCGGTCCACGGTGTCGGCGACCGCACCGCCCCACAGCGCGAACACGACCATCGGCAGCAGCCCGGCGAGGCTCGCGTACCCCACCCACGCCGAGGAGCCGGTGATGTCGTAGATCTGCTTGGGCACGGCCACCGCGGTGAGCTGGCTGCCCACGGCGGTGACGACGGTCGAGGACCACAGTCTGCGGTAGGCGGGGCGGCGCAGCGGGCGCGTGTCCATGGCCCAGCGGCGCCGGTCGCGCGGGGCGGGGCCGTCCGGGTCCGGGGCGGCCGCGGCCGGGGCGGCCGTGCTGCTGTCGGGGCTCTCGCTCGTGTCCACCGGGCTTCCTGATTGCTCGTTACATCTTGTTGTCCGCCCCCACTATCGCAGCACCGGCCGGGCCCCGGGCACGGCGCTGGAGGCCACGCTCAGGACGGGGTGGCGCGCAGCGCCTCCAGGCGGGCGGCCGCGCTGTCCAGGAGCATCTCCAGGGCCGTCGGATAGGCGCTGGTGACCATGCGGGTGGCGAGGAGGGGGGCGGCCTCGGCGATGCGCGGGTGGGTGGCGGCGGGCAGCCGGGCGTAGGTGGAGCGCCACATCGCGTCGTCGGCGCGCAGCGCGGCGCTCGGCAGCGCCAGGGAGGCGGCGTCCAGGGCGGCGAAGGCCAGGGTCTGGTCGATGAAGGCGTGGTAGATGCGCACGGTGTCCGGCAGCGGGAAGCCGGCACCGCGCAGCACCTCCAGGACGGCCTCGTCGGCGGCGAGTTCGTTGGCCCGGCCGGTGACCCGGTTGGTCGTGACCAGGGCGGCCTGCGGGTGGGCGACGTACACCGCGTGGATGCGCAGCCCGACGGTGCGCAGGTCCGCCCGCCACTCCCCCGTCGGCGCCCAGTCCCGCAGGGCCTGTCCGACGAGGGCGTCACCGATGGCGAGGGTCAGGTCGTCCATGCCGCGGAAGTACCGGTAGAGGGTGCTCGGGTCGCAGTCGAGGGCCAGGCCGAGCCGACGGGCGGTGAGTCCGGCGCTGCCGTGCTCGCGCAGCAGCCGCAGCGCGGTCCCGACGATCAGCCCCTCGGACAGCACGGTGCCGCCGCGGGTGGGCCGGCGCCGCCGCCGCTTCTCCTCGGGCACCACGGTCTTCGGCATCGTCCGCCTCCTCGGTTCCGGGGCTCCTCGGCTCCGCGCTTATGCCAACGCCATTGACCTTACGCGACCGGGCCGCGTTGTATCGGCCGCCGAGGGCGCGCCTCGACCTTCCCGGCCGGGGACCGAACGGTGGTCCCCGGCCCGAGACCGAAAGGAAGTTCCCGTCATGCGTGTACTGCTCGTCGGAGCCGGTGGCGTGGGCACCGCGATCACCCGGATCGCGGCCCGGCGTGCCTTCTTCGAGACGATGGTCGTCGCCGACTACGACCCGGCGCGGGCCGAGGCAGCCGTGGCGGCCCTCGGGGACGACGGCCGGTTCGCCGCGGAGCGCGTCGACGCGGGCGACGAGGCGGCGGTGGCCGGCCTGCTGGCCCGGCACCGGTGCGACGTGCTGCTGAACGCGACCGACCCGCGTTTCGTCATGCCGCTGTTCCGGGCCGCCCGCGCGGCCGGCGCCGGCTATCTCGACATGGCGATGTCCCTGTCCCGGCCGCACCCGGAGCGGCCGTACGAGGAGTGCGGGGTCAGACTCGGCGACGAGCAGTTCGCCGCGGCGGCCGACTGGGAGAAGGCGGGCGCGCTGGCGCTGGTGGGCATGGGGGTGGAACCGGGCCTGTCGGACGTGTTCGCGCGGTACGCGGCCGACGAGCTCTTCGACGAGATCGAGGAGATCGGTGTCCGGGACGGCGCGAACCTCACCGTCGACGGATACGACTTCGCCCCGTCCTTCAGCATCTGGACCACCATCGAGGAGTGCCTGAACCCGCCGGTGGTCTACGAGGCCGGGCGCGGCTGGTTCACCACGGAGCCGTTCAGCGAGCCGGAGGTGTTCGACTTCCCCGAGGGCATCGGGGAGGTGGAGTGCGTGAACGTGGAGCACGAGGAGGTGCTGCTCGTGCCGCGCTGGGTCGACGCGCGACGGGTCACCTTCAAGTACGGCCTCGGCCGGGACTTCGTGGACACCCTGAAGACCCTGCACCGGCTGGGCCTGGACCGCACCGAGCCGGTCACCGTGCCGGGCCCCGGCGGGCCCGTCGCCGTGTCGCCCCGGGACGTGGTCGCCGCCTGCCTGCCCGACCCGGCCACGCTGGGCGACCGGATGCACGGCAAGACCTGCGCGGGCACCTGGGTGCGCGGCACCCGGGACGGCGCGCCGCGCGAGGTGTACCTGTACCACGTGGTCGACAACCAGTGGTCGATGACGGAGTACGGCTGCCAGGCGGTGGTGTGGCAGACGGCGGTGAACCCCGTCGTGGCCCTCGAACTCCTGGCGGGCGGCGCCTGGTCGGGGACCGGCGTGCTGGGTCCCGAGGCGTTCCCCGCGCTCCCCTTCCTCAACCTGCTGACGGAGTACGGCTCTCCGTGGGGTCTGCGCGAGCAGTGAGCGTGTGGGGATTGTGCGAAGGTCTCGTCGTCACGGACCTGCGCTGTTTCACCACGCGTCGTCCGGACACCCGAGGACGAGTACACCCTTGGCACGGACGACTTTCGATCGCAGGTGACGTTTCTATGGACAACTGGCGAGACCACGCCGCGTGCCGCCAGGAGGACCCCGACCTCTTCTTCCCGATCGGCACCACCGGACCGGCGCTGATGCAGGCGGAGCAGGCCAAGTCGGTCTGCCGGCGCTGCCCCGTGCAGGAGCAGTGTCTGCAGTGGGCGATGGACACCGGGCAGACCATGGGCGTGTGGGGCGGCACGACCGAGAACGAGCGCCGCGCCCTCAAGCGGCGCACCGCCGCCCGGCGCCGTACCGCGTAGCGGCCCTCCGGCCCTCCGGCCCTTCGGCCCTTCGGCCCTTCGGCCCGTCTCCCGCCCCGGCGACACCGGGGGCGGGAGACGGGCCGCCGCACGTGCGGCGGATGCGCGGGGCCGGCGACCGGCGGCTAGGGCGCCGTTGGGCCGGCGGCTCGGGCGCTCAGGCGCTCAGGCGCTGCGGGGCTTGCCCGGCTCGTACAGCCAGGTGTGGAGCAGTCCGGCCACGTTCTTGCCGGACACCCGCTCGGCCAGCGCGGTGAACTGGGCGGTGGTGCCGTGCCCGTGACGATGCCCGGCGGCCCAGGCGCGCAGGATGCGGAAGAACGCGGGGTCGCCGACTGCCCGGCGCAGTTCGTGCAGGGCCATGGCGCCGCGGGCGTAGACGGGGGTGCCGAAGAGGTGCGCGGGGCCGCCCGGGTCGCCGGGCGGGTAGGCCCACAGCCCGTCGCTCGCCGGGCGGGCGTACAGCTCGTCGAAGGTCTTCTGCGCGTCGGCACCGCCGTGCTGCTCGCTGTAGAGCCACTCGGCGTAGGTCGCGAAGCCCTCGTTGAGCCAGATGTCCTTCCAGCGGGTGAGGGAGACGGAGTCGCCGAACCACTGGTGGGCGTTCTCGTGGACCAGGGTGCTCAGGGCGGGCGCGCGGTCGTAGACCGGCCGGCTCTGCGTCTCCAGGGCGTATCCGACACCCGGCGCGTGGTCCACGATGGAGCCGGCCGCGCGGAAGGGGTACGGCCCGAACAGCCGGCTCTCCCAGGCGAGGACGGACGGCAGCTTCTTCAGGACGGGCGCGGCGGCGGCCGCCTCGCGCGGGTCGACGGCGTTGTAGACCTCGATGCCGTCGCGGGTGGTGTACCGCTCGACGTCGAACGTGCCGACGGTGGCGGTGGCCAGGTACGCGGCCATCGGCTCGCTCTGCCGCCAGCGGAAGGTGGTGCGGCCGTGGGCGGTGTGCCGGCCGCGGTAGACGCCGTTGGCGACCGCGGTGTGTCCTTCGGGCACGGTGAGGGAGAAGTCGTACGACGACTTGTCCTTGGGGTGGCCGTTGGCCGGGAACCAGGTCATGGCGCCCTGCGGCTCACCGGCGACGAAGGCCCCGTCGTCGGTGGGGATCCAGCCGTCCCGGGAGCCGTCGGGGTCGGTCACCGGCTCGGGCGTGCCGCCGTAGTCGACGGTGACGCGGAAGGTGCGGCCCTTGCGCAGGGCGGTGCGCGGGGTGATGACGAGTTCCTGGCCGTCGCGGCGGTAGGCCGCCTTGACGTGGTCGACGGTGACGCCGGTGACCTTCAGGCCCTTGAGGTCGAGGTCGAACCGGGTCAGCCGCTGGGTGGCGCGGGCGGTGAGCTCGGCCCGGCCGTCGAGGTGCCGGGCGTGCGGGTCGTACCGCAGGGCCAGGTCGTAATGGGCGACGTGGTAGCCGCCGTTGCCCTCGAGCGGGAAGTAGGGGTCGCCGGCGCCCGCGGAGCCGGCGGTGCCGGCCGCGGCGGGGCCGGCGGCGGCCAGCAGCGCCGCGACGGCGACGGGAACGGTCGTGACCACGGCTTCGCGCCGGAGGACGGCGATCCGTCCGGCGGTCCGCTTCCGGGGTGGCGTCACAGGGTCTCCTTGGGGGGGGTGGCCGGTGATCAAACGCCCTCAGCGTAGGGGCCGTCCGCCGCGGCCGCGCCCTCGTTCAGGTCAAGTCACAAGCGTGGTCCGCCGGATGGAGCCTCTTGCCGGGGCCGCCGACGTATGCTCCGCCCCACGATCCGTCAGCGTGACGAGGAGGACCCGACCGTGAGCGTCCGTGTGCGCCGCATCTACGAACCGCCCGAGCCCGACGACGGCGTGCGCGTCCTGGTCGACCGGCTCTGGCCGCGCGGCGTCTCCAAGGCGGACGCGCACGTCGACGAGTGGCCCAAGGGCCTGACGCCGTCCACCGAGCTGCGCCGCTGGTACCACGAGGGCGACGCCTCGCACGAGGAGTTCCGGCGCCGGTACGAGGCCGAGCTCGACCGGCCCGAGGCCGCCGAACTCCTCGACCATGTACGGGCGTTGACGCGTAAGGGGACGGTGACGCTGCTGACCGCGTCGAAGACACCCGAGGAGAGCCACGCGTCGGTCCTGGCCGCGCTGCTCGGCGGCTGAACCCGCCCGGGAGCGCGTGCGGGACGCCGCCCCGGAGCTCCACCTGTGCGGGCCCGCCCCGGGCGGAGCCGTCCCGTGCGCTCAGGCGGTCTGCCGTGCCGCGGCCCGCCCCGCCGCGCGGCCCGAGAAGAGGCAGCCGCCGAGGAAGGTACCCTCCAGGGCGTTGTAGCCGTGGACGCCGCCGCCGCCGAAGCCGGCCACCTCACCGGCCGCGTACAGGCCGTCGACCGGGTGGCCGTCGGTGCCCAGGGCGCGGGAGTCGAGGTCGGTCTGGATGCCGCCGAGGGTCTTGCGGGTCAGGACGTGCAGCCGGACGGCGATCAGCGGCCCGGCCGCCGGGTCGAGGACGCGGTGCGGGGCGGCCACCCTGCCGAGCCGGTCGCCGATGTAGCGGCGGGCGTTGCGGATGCCCTGGATCTGGGCGTCCTTGCTGTAGGGGTTCGCCAACTGCAGGTCGCGGGCCTCCACCTGGCGCCGCACCTCGGCCGCGTCGAGCAGCGGCTTGCCGGTGAGGCCGTTCATCTTCTCGACGAGCCGCTCCAGGGTGTCGGCGACCACGAAGTCCGCGCCGTGCCGCAGGAAGTCCCGCACGGGTCCGGGCGCGCCCTTGCCGAGCAGCCGGTCGCGCAGCACCGCCCGGCGGTCCTTGGCGGTGATGTCGGGGTTCTGCTCGGAGCCGGAGAGCGCGAACTCCTTCTCGACGATCTTCCGGGTGAGGACGAACCAGGAGTGGTCGTGGGCCGCGATGTCCTCGGTGGTGCGCAGATGCCGCAGGGTGCTCAGCGTGTCGTATCCGGGCAGGCACGGGTCGGGCAGCCGGCGGCCGAGGGCGTCGAGCCAGACCGAGGAGGGGCCGGGCAGGATGCGGATGCCGTGGCCGGGCCAGATCGGGTTCCAGTTCTGCAGGCCCTCGGTGTAGTGCCACATGCGGTCGCGGTTGACCAGGCGGACCCCGGCGGCGGCGCTGATGTCGAGCATCCGGCCGTCGACGTAGGCGGGGACGCCGGTGACCATCTCCGAGGGCGGGGTGCCGAGCCGCTCGGGCCAGTGGCGGCGGACGATGTCGTGGTTGGCGCCTATGCCCCCGGTGGTGACGATGACGGCCTGGGCGGTGAGCTCGAACTCGCCCGCGGCGTCCCGGTTGGAGGCCACCCCGCGGGGCGAGTCGTCCGCGGCGAGGACGGTTCCGCGCACGCCGCGCGCGGCGCCCTCCTCGACGACCAGCTCGTCGACCCGGTGCCGGTGGTGGAAGGTCAGCAGCCCGTCCCGGGCGGCCTGCCGGGCGTGGTCGGCGAACGGCTCCACGACGCCGGTGCCGGTCCCCCAGGCGATGTGGAAGCGCGGTACGGAATTGCCGTGCCCGTCGGCCCGCAGATCGCCGCGCTCGGCCCAGCCGACGGTGGGCAGCAGCGTGATGCCGTGCCCTTCCAGCCAGGACCGCTTCTCCCCCGCCGCGAACTCGACGTAGGCGCGGGCCCAGCGCACCGCCCAGGAGTCCTCGTCCTCCAGCCGGTCGAACCGCGCGCTGCCCCGCCAGTCGTTCCAGGCCAGGTCGAAGGAGTCCTTGACACCGAGGCGGCGCTGTTCCGGGGAGTCGACGAGGAACAGCCCGCCGAGGGACCAGTACGCCTGACCGCCGAGGTTGGCGGCGTTCTCCTGGTCGACGAGGGCGACCCTGCGGCCCCGGCTGGTCAGCTCGTGCGCCGCGACCAGGCCCGCGAGGCCTGCTCCGACGACGATGACGTCCGCGTCCATGGCGACCGTTCCTTCCTCAGTTCCTCATCCGGGGGTGCCGCTGCCGTCGGTGAGCAGGGCGGTGAGCAGCTGCCCCAGCCAGACGCGGGCGCGCTCGACGTCCTTGTCCAGCAGCAGCTGGGTGGTGACTCCGTCGTACGCGGCGACGACCGCGTGGGCGGCGCCGTCGGCGTCGCCGAGCACGGCGGGCAGTGCGGTGTGGCCCCGGGCCCGGGTCAGGCGCTCCGCGACGGCCCGGCGCAGCCGCGCCCGGTGCTCCAGCAGGGTCTGGGCCACGGCCGGGTGGCGGGCCGCGTGCACCAGGAAGTCGGTCTTGACCAGGAGCCAGTCGAGATCGAGCAGCAGCACCTCGGTGACCCGGTCGACGGCGGCGGGCACGTCGAGGTCCGGACCGTCGAGCGCGAGCGCCCCGGCCACCTGGTCGGCGATCAGGTCGGCGCGCTCCCGGTACAGGGCGAAGAACAGCTCGTCCAGGGTGGCGAAATTGGAGTAGAAGGCGCCCCTGCTGTAGCCGGCAGCCTCGCAGACCTCCTCGATCGACACCCGGCCGAAGCCCTTGGCGGCGAAGACCGCGAAGGCGGCGTCGAGCAGCTTGGCCCGCGTGCGCACGCGGCGCCTGGTGACGCGCCCGGCCGTTCCTTCCAGCACGTCTCCCGCCCCCCTTCCGCACCGCTTCCGTGTCCCGTCCGTGTTCGATACGGGAATGTATCCGATACATCTGTGTATCGAAAGGGGCCGACACTGCCCGGCAGTGCCGACCATGCGAAGGGAACAAATTTTCGATTAAGGAGTATGCTGGAGCCATGACCGCGCACCACCTCCAGGCCTCCCTCTTCGCCCAGGCCGACGAGCTCCGCCTCGGCCCGCTGACCGGGCTGCGCCGCACCCCGCTCGGCACGGGCGCCTGGATCGACGTGCTGCCCGGATGGCTCGCCGGGGCCGACGACCTCTTCGAGCAGCTCGCCGCCGAGGTGCCGTGGCGCGCGGAGCGCCGGACCATGTACGACCAGGTCGTCGACGTACCGCGGCTGCTCGCCTTCCACGGCGCCGGCGACCCGCTGCCGCACCCGGTGCTCGCCGAGGCCCGCGCGGCACTGTCCGCGCACTACGCCGACGAGCTGGGCGAGCCCTTCACCACGGCCGGGCTGTGCTACTACCGCGACGGCCGGGACAGCGTCGCCTGGCACGGCGACCGGATCGGGCGGGGCGCGCGGGAGGACACGATGGTGGCGATCCTCTCGGTGGGCGCCCCCCGGGACCTGCTGCTGCGCCCGGCGGAAGGCGGCGGCGGGACCGTCCGGCGCCCGCTGGGGCACGGCGACCTGATCGTGATGGGCGGCTCCTGCCAGCGCACCTGGGAGCACTGCGTGCCCAAGACCACCCGGGCCGCGGGAGGACGGATCAGTGTCCAGTTCCGTCCGGCGGGCGTGCGCTGAGGACGCAGTTCCGCCTCCCCCGTCTCCCCGGCGCCGGCACGATCTGGTGGGATGTCCCCGTCGGGCGGCCACCACGGGATGCGGGGAGATCGATGCGGGCGGATGTGCGGCATGTCGCGGACGGCACCTACTTGGTGCACGGCAGCAACACCAACTGGGTGATCCTCACCGACGGGGACGCGGCCACACTGATCGACACCGGGTATCCCGGGGACCGGCGGCAGCTGCTCGACTCGCTGACGGCGGTGGGCAGTTCACCCGACGCGGTACAGGCCGTGCTGATCACCCACGCCCACAACGACCATCTGGGCTCGGCCGAGTACCTGCGGGACACCCACGGCACGCCGGTGCACCTGCACGAGGCCGAAGTGCCGCACGCGCGGCGGGAGTTCCTGCACCAGGTCTCCGTCGGCCGGGTGCTGCGCAACGGCTGGCGCCCCGGGGTGCTGCCGTGGGCGGTGCACTCCCTGCGCGTCGGCGGCACGGCCCACATCCCGGTGGCCGCACCCCAGGCGTTCCCGGCGGTGGGCCCGCTCGACCTGCCGGGGCGGCCCGTCCCCGTGCACACGCCCGGCCACACACGCGGCCACGTGGCCTTCCACCTGCCGGACGCCGGGGTGGTGGTCTCCGGCGACGCCCTGGTGAGCGGCCATCCCACCTCGCGGATCGCCGGACCGCAGCTGCTGCCCGACATGTTCCACCACGAACGCGCCCGCGCGCTGTCCTCGCTGGACATACTCGAAGGCCTCGACGGCGACGTGCTGCTGCCCGGCCACGGGCCCGTGCACCGCGGCCCGGTCCGGCAGGCCGTCCTGCGGACCCGGGAGCGGGCCCTGCCGGGCGGTTAGGGTCGCGCCGGGCGGTTAGGGTCGTGCCATGGCCCTGCAGATCAACGCCACCAACCCGGAGCATCCGGCCCTCCTGCTCGAACTGCCGTGGGACGTGCCGCTGGAGGAGTGGCCGCAGGAGTACCTCGTACCGCTCCCCCGCGGCATCTCCCGGCACGTGGTGCGCTATGCCCGCGCCGGCGACGAGGTGATCGCCGTCAAGGAGCTCGCCGAACGTCCCGCGCTGCGCGAGTACGGGCTGCTGCGCGACCTGGACCGGCTCGGCATCCCCGCCGTGGACGCGCTGGCCGTGGTCACCGGCCGCGCCGACGGCGCGGGCGGCCCGCTGGAGCCGGTGCTGATCACCCGGCACCTGGGCGGCTCGATGCCGTACCGCTCGATGTTCGAGACCACGCTGCGCCCGGCGACCATGCACCGCCTGATGGACGCGCTGGCGGTGCTGCTGGTGCGGCTGCACCTGGTCGGGTTCGCCTGGGGCGACTGCTCGCTCTCCAACACCCTCTTCCGCCGCGACGCCGGCGCGTACGCCGCCTATCTGGTGGACGCGGAGACCGGTGAGCTCCACCCCCGGCTCAGCGACGGGCAGCGCGGGTACGACCTCGACCTGGCCCGCGTGAACATCAGCGGCGAGCTGCTCGACCTGGAGGCGTCCGGGGCGCTGCACCCCTCCGTGGACCCGGTGGAGTTCGGCACCGAGATCTGCGCCCGCTACGGGCGCCTGTGGGAGGAGCTCACCCGCACCTCCGTCTACCCGGCGGGCAAGTACCACTACATCGAGCGCCGGATACGGCGGCTCAACGACCTCGGCTTCGACGTCGCCGAGATGCAGATCCAGTCGTCCTCCAACGGCGACACGGTCACCTTCGTGCCCAAGGTCGTCGACGCCGGTCACCACCAGCGGCAACTGCTGCGGCTGACCGGCCTGGACACCGAGGAGAACCAGGCCCGGCGGCTGCTGAGCGACCTGGAGAGCTGGATGGCCACCCAGGACGACCACGCGCCGGGCGACGGGACGGCCGCGCGCCCGGAGGTCCTCGCGCACCGCTGGGTGCGCGAGGTGTTCCGTCCCACCGTGCGGGCCGTGCCGCCGGAGCTGCGCGGCGGCGTGGACCCGGCCGAGCTGTACCACCAGCTGCTGGAGCACCGCTGGTACCTGTCCGAGCGGGCGCAGCACGACATAGGCCTCGACACCGCGGTCGAGGACTACGTCACCACCGTCCTGCCGAAGGCGCGCGCGACGCTGGAGCCGACGACACCGCGCTGAGTCACGGGTGCGGGACGACCGCCACCGGGCACGCGGCGTGGTGCAGCATCGCGTGCGCCACCGAGCCGATCGGCGCGCCCATCGCGGTGCGGTGGGAACGCCGGCCCACGACCATCAGTTGCGCCCGCTCCGCCGCCGACAGCAGCACCTGCCCCGCGCTGCCCATCTCGACGTACTCGACCACGGGGACGTCGGGGAAGCGCTCCCGCCACGGCCGCACCGCCGCGGCCAGCCCCTTCTTCTCGTACGGCTCCAGTCCCCCGGCCTCGTCGAGGAGCTCGAGGGAGCCGGGGCTGTAGGCGAACACCGGCGGCAGGGTCCAGGCCCGGACGACGCGGACGGTCGCGCCCCGGGCGGCCGCCGTCTCGAAGGCGAACCGCAGCGCGGGGGCGCTGTCCTCCGGCTCGCCGTGCTGGCCCACCACGATCTCCCGGCCGGCGGCCTCCGCGGAGGGGGCGTCGCCTGCGCGCACCAGGACCACGGGCCGCTCCGCCGCGGCGATCACCCGCTGTCCCACGGAGCCGACCAGGAAGCCGACGAAGGCGCCGTGCCCGCGGGAGCCGAGCACCAGCATCTCGGCCTCGGCGGCGGCGCCGACCAGCGCGTCCACGGCTCCGTCCTGGAGGACGGCGGTGGTCACGGACAGTCCCGGCCGGCGGTCGGTGACGGTCCGGGCGGCCTCGTCGACCGCCTCCCGCACCCGCGCCAGCTGCGTGTCCCGGTCGCCCGCCTCGAACGCCTCGTGCGGCTCGAACCGCCAGGCGCCCACCACCCGCAGCGGCAGCCCGCGGCGCTCGGCCTCCCGGCCGGCCCACGCCAGCGCGGCGAGGCTCTCCTCCGATCCGTCCACCCCTGCCGTGATCGGACGCGTCATCCGGTGTGCCTCCCTGAGTCGCGGTCGAGTCCTGCGGGGTCCAGTCTTCCCCACTCCGCCCGCCACGATCTTGCCCCACTCCGCCCGACCGGACTTTCCCGGACCCGGCCGCCCCCCGCTCCTTCCCACTCCCGATGTGCCGCTCGCCGGGGCGATCGAACATACGATGGGCGGAAGTCGGCGCGGTGGCCCCGTCCGCGACGGGGTGCGCCGGGCCCCCGACCGACCGCTCGGGGTGGGAGACGCATGGCCCAGGCCGCGGAGGCAGCGCGGACCGTCATCATGACCGTGGACGACGATCCGGGAGTCTCCCGCGCCGTCGCCCGTGACCTCCGGCGACGCTACGGCGAGTCGTACCGGATCGTGCGCGCGGAGTCCGGCGCGTCCGCGCTGGACGCGCTGCGCGAGCTGAAGCTGCGCGGCGACCTGGTCGCCGTGATCCTCGCCGACTACCGGATGCCGCAGATGAACGGCATCGAGTTCCTCGAACAGGCGCTGGACGTGTACCCGGGCGCCCGGCGGGTGCTGCTGACCGCCTACGCCGACACCGACGCGGCCATCGACGCGATCAACGTCGTGGACCTCGACCACTACCTCCTCAAGCCCTGGGACCCGCCCGAGGAGAAGCTCTACCCGGTCCTGGACGACCTGCTGGACGCCTGGCGCGCCAGCGACCACCGCCCGGTGCCCCGCACCAAGGTGGTCGGACACCGCTGGTCGGCGCGGTCCTCGGAGACCCGGGAGTTCCTCGCGCGCAACCAGGTGCCCTACCGCTGGTACTCCTCCGACGAGCCCGAGGGCAGGCGACTGCTCGCCGCGGCACGGCAGGACGGACAGCGGCTGCCGCTGGTGATCACACCGGACGGCACGCCGCTGGTCGAGCCCGAGGCACCCGAACTCGCGGCCCACGTGGGACTGGCGACCACTCCCGCGGCCGACTTCTACGACCTCGTCGTGATCGGCGGCGGCCCGGCCGGCCTGGGCGCGGCGGTGTACGGCGCCTCCGAGGGACTGCGGACGGTCCTGGTGGAACGGTCGGCGACCGGCGGCCAGGCCGGCCAGAGCTCCCGGATCGAGAACTACCTCGGCTTCCCGGACGGCGTCTCCGGCGCGCAACTGACCGACCGGGCCCGGCGGCAGGCGGCGAAGTTCGGCGCCGAGATCCTCACCGCGCGCGAGGTGACGGGCCTGGAGATCAACGGCTCCGCACGCACCGTGCGGTTCTCCGACGGCTCGGCGGTCGCCGCGCACAGCGTCATCCTGGCGACCGGCGTCTCCTACCGGCAGCTCCCGGCGCCCGGCGCTGACGAACTCACCGGCTGCGGCGTGTTCTACGGCTCGGCACTCACGGAGGCGCCCTCCTGCCAGGGCCACGACGTCTACGTCGTCGGCGGCGCCAACTCCGCCGGGCAGGCCGCGATGTACCTGTCCCGGGGGGCCAAGTCGGTCACGCTGCTGGTGCGCGGCGCCTCCCTGTCGGCGTCGATGTCGTACTACCTGATCCAGCAGATCGAGGAGGCGCCCAACATCGCGGTGCGCTGCGGCACCGTCGTCGAGGCCGCGCACGGCACGAACCGGCTGGAGCAGCTCACGCTGCGCGACGTGGCGAGCGGTGAGCGCGAACGGGTCGACGCGCAGTGGATGTTCGTGTTCATCGGCGCCGCCCCGCTGACCGACTGGCTGGACGGCACGGTGCTGCGCGACGAGCGCGGGTTCATCCTGGCCGGGCCCGACCTCACGGCGGACGGCCGCCCGCCCGCCGGGTGGGAGCTGGACCGGCCGCCGTACCACCTGGAGACGAGCGTCCCCGGCGTGTTCGTGGCGGGCGACGCGCGCGCCGAGTCCGCCAAGCGCGTCGCGTCCGCCGTCGGAGAGGGAGCCATGGCCGTGATGCTCGTCCACCGCTATCTGGAGCAGTCGTGAGCGGGCGGCCGATGCCGTGCAGCCCACGGGAGATCGGCTCGCTGTTCCTGTTCGAGAAGCTGTCCGCCGAGCAGTTGGGCCGGCTGTGCGGCGAGGGGCGGGTGGAGAGCTTCGAACCCGGCCGGGTGTACGCCGAGGGGGACCCGGCGACCTGCTTCTACGTGATGCTCGAGGGCACGGTGGTGCTCTCCCGCCGGGTCGGCGGCGACGACGTGGAGGTCGGCCGCACCTCGCAGCGGGGTGTGTACGCGGGCGCCATGCAGGCGTACCTCGGCGACCGGGTCCGGCAGGTGTACAACAACTCGCTGCGGGTCACCGAGCCCACCCGGTTCTTCGTGCTGCCCGCGGACACCTTCGCGAGCGTCGTGCGGGAGTGGTTCCCCATGGCGGTGCACCTGCTGGAGGGGCTGTTCTTCGGCGCCAAGAGCACCCAGGCGGCGATCGGGCAGCGGGAGCGGCTGCTGGCCCTCGGCTCGCTGTCCGCCGGGCTCACCCATGAGCTCAACAATCCCGCGGCGGCGGCCGTCCGGGCCACCGCGACGCTGCGGGAGCGCGTGGCGAAGATGCGGCACAAGCTCGCCGTGATCGCCGAAGGCCCCTTCTCCCGCGACGCGTTGGCGCGCCTCATCGACATCCAGGAGCGCACGGCCGAGCGGGTCGCCAAGGCCCCGGCGCTCAGTCCGCTGGAGGCCGCCGACCGGGAGGACGCCCTCACCGAGTGGCTCGAGGACCACGGCATGGACAACGGCTGGCAGCTGGCGCCCACGTTCGTGCAGGCCGGACTGGACGTCGACTGGCTGGAGCAGGTCGCGGCGGCCGTGGGCGAGGAGATCCTGCCGGGCGCGGTGGGCTGGCTCAACTACACCGTGGAGACCGAACTCCTGATGGACGAGATCCAGGACTCCACCACCCGCGTCTCCCGGCTCGTCGACGCCGCCAGGCAGTACTCCCAGCTGGACCGCGCCCCCTACCAGGTCGCCGACGTGCACGAACTCCTCGACTCCACGCTGCTGATGCTGTCGGGCAAGATCGGTCCGCGCATCGAGGTGGTCAGGGAGTACGACCGTACGCTGCCGAAGATCCCCTGCTACCCGGCCGAGCTCAACCAGGTGTGGACGAACCTGATCGACAACGCGGTCTCGGCGGTCGCCGGCGTGGGCGGGGAGGGCACGCTGACCGTGCGGACGGCGCGGCACGACGACCGGCTGCTGGTCGAGTTCGAGGACAGCGGGCCCGGGGTGCCGCCGGAGATCCGCGACCGCATCTTCGACCCCTTCTTCACCACCAAACCGGTGGGTCAGGGCACCGGCCTCGGCCTGGACATCTCCTGGCGGATCGTCGTCACCAAGCACCACGGCAGCCTCCGTGTGGAGTCGGTGCCGGGCGACACCCGCTTCCAGGTCCTGCTGCCGCTCACCGCCGCCCCCGATGACACCCCGCCCACCCCCGAGGAGGCCGCATGACCGGCGACTTCGCGATCGACCCCGACGTCCCGCCGAGCGGCACCGGCTGCGTCGAGTGCGACGCGGCCGGCGGCTGGTGGTTCCATCTGCGGCGCTGCGCCGTGTGCGGCCACATCGGCTGCTGCGACGACTCGCCGTCCCGGCACGCCACCGCCCACTACCGGGCCACCGGGCACCCGGTGATCCGCAGCTTCGAGCCGGGCGAGAGCTGGTTCTGGAACTACGACACGAACGAGCTGTACGAGTCCGGCCCCGACCTCGCCCCGCCGTCCGGCCACCCGGCGGACCAGCCCGCCCCCGGCCCGGCCGGACGGGTCCCGGCGAACTGGGCGGACACCCTGCGCTGAACCACCGCCGACGGCACGGCCCGAGCCGGACCCACCGCCGGGCCCGGGCCCGCGCGACGGCGGAGGCGGGAGGCCGGAGCCGCGTGTCAGGATGGGGGCGTGCCGCACCGCCCCCTCACCGCGCCGCTCATCGGCCGGGACGCCGAACTGACCCGCCTCGCCGAGGTGCTGGAGCGTGCCCGCGCCGGCGAGGCGCGGGCCGTGCTCGTCGCCGGGGACGCCGGGGTGGGCAAGACGCGGGTGCTGGACGAGGCCGCCGGGCGGGCCGCGCGCACCGGGACGACCGTGGTCACGGGCCACTGCGTGGACCTGGGTGACGTGGGCCTGCCGTACCTGCCGTTCACCGAGGTCCTGGGCGCGCTCGCCGCCGACGGCCGGTTCGCCTCCGTGCTGGCCGCACACCCCGTGGTGGACCGGCTGCTGGGGGGCGGCACGGAGACCGAGCGGGACCCCGGCGGGCGGCTGCGGCTGTTCGAGGACATGGCCGGGCTGCTCGCCGATCTGGCGCGGACCGCCCCGCTGCTCCTCGTCCTGGAGGACCTGCACTGGGCCGACCAGTCCTCCCGCGACCTGCTGCGGTTCCTGCTCAGCCGCGGCATCCTGCAGCGGCCCGCGGGCGGCGCGCCCGCCCACCGCCTCGCGGTGCTCGCGTCGTACCGCGCGGACGACCTGCACCGCCGCCATCCGCTGCGCCCGCTGCTCGCCGAACTGGTGCGGCTGCCCGCCGTGGAGCGCCTGGAGCTGCGGCCGCTGGCCGACGCCGAGGTCACCCGGCTGGTCCGGGCGCTGCAGGACCGGCCGCTTCCGGAGGCCACCGTCCACCGCATCGTGGAGCGCGCCGAGGGCAACGCCTTCTACGCCGAGGAACTGGTCGCGGCCACGGACGCGGACGCGCACGGCGTGCCCGCCGGCCTCGCCGACGTGCTCCTCATCCGCTTCGAGCAGCTCACCGACACCGCGCAGCAGGTGCTGCGCACGGCCGCCGTGGCCGGACGCCGTGTCGAGCACGAGCTGCTGCGCGACGCGGTCGGGCTGCCCGAGGAGGAACTGGAGCCGGCGCTGCGCGAGGCGGTGGGGCGGCAGTTGCTGGTGCCCGGCGAGGGCGGCACCTACGCGTTCCGGCACGCGCTGGCCAGGGAGGCGGTGTACGCCGATCTGCTGCCGGGCGAACGGGCCCGGCTGCACGGCGCGTTCGCCCGGCTGCTCGCGGCCTCCGGCCGGCCGGCCGAGACCGCGGCCGAGCGCGCCCACCACTCCCGCGAGAGCCACGACCTGGCCGAGGCGCTCGCCGCGTCCCTGGAGGCGGCCGGCCACGCCCAGCGGGTGGGTGCGCCCGCCGAGGAGCTGCGGCACCTGGAGACGGCTCTGGACCTGTGGTCGTCGGTGGAACCGTCCGCGCGGCCGGCCGGCGAGGGGCTCGACCGCGTGACGCTGACCCTGCGGGCCTCGGCGGCGGCCGCGCGCGCCGGCCGGGGCCACCGCGCGGTCTCCCTCACCCGGGCCGCGCTCGCGGGCCTCGACCAGGAGGCGGACTCCGAACTCGCCGCCCGCGTCCGCTACACCCTGGCCGGCAACCTCCTGGGCGTGGACAGCCTGTCGGCGGCGTTCGCCCACAGCAGCGAGGCGCTCGCGCTGATCCCGGCCGAGCCTCCGTCCCGGACCTGGGTGTGGGCGGCGGCCACGCATGTGGTGGCGGCCCGTCACGTCGGGGAGACGGACACCGCGCTACGGGTCGCCCGCCGGGCCCTCGCCGTCGCCGAGGAGCTCGGGATGCACGACGCCCGCGCCGACCTCCTGGTCTCCCTCGCCGTTCTGGAGGGGGGCGGGCGCCGCACCGCCGAGGGGCGCGCCCGGCTGGCCGAGGCCCGGGACCTGGCCCGGCGCGCCGGGAACGCGCCGGTGGAGATGCGGGCGCTGTTCAACCTCGCCGTCGGCTGCTTCGAGTCCGGTGACCTCCAGGAGAGCCTGCCGTGGGCCACGGAGGGACTGGACCGGGCCCGCCGTGCCGGGCTGCTGTCCTCGCCGTACCCGCTGGAGATGCGTTACCTGCGTCTGCTGGTGCTGTACACGCTGGGCCGCTGGGACGAGTGCCTCGCCGCGGTGGCGGCCGACTCCGAGGTGCCGGACACGGCGGGCGGGTACGCCGCCGGGCCGGCCCTGTACGTCGGCCTCGCACGCGGCGAGCAGGGGGTGGAGGAGCGGGCCGAAGCCCTGCTCCGGGGGCCGTTCGACTGGATGGCGACGCTGGTCGCGGGCATCGTGCTCACCGACGCCGCCGCCCTGCGGGGCGACGCGGAGGGGGCGGTGGCACGGCTGCGGCGCACGGTGGCGGCCCTGGCGGACGAGTCGGGCAGGCGCCCGGACGTCACGGTCCGGCTCGCCGCGCTCGCGCTGTCCGCGGTCGCCGACAGGGCAGGGGAACCGCGGCCCGTCGGCGGCACCGGGCCGTGGCGGGACACGGCGACCGAACTCGTCGAGCTGGCTCGGGAGGTGGCCCGGGGCAAGGACGGCGCTCCGCAGGGCCCGGAGGGCGAGGCCTGGCTCGCCCGTGCCGAGGCGGAGTGGCTGCGCGCCGTCCGGGGGCCGGACGCGGCGGCCTGGGAGAAGGCGGTCACCGCCTTCCGTGACGGTGACGTCCACGAACGGGCGCGCTGCGAACTGCGGTACGCCGAGGCCCTGGTGGCGGCCGAGCGGCGCGAGGAGGCCGCGGTGTGGGCGCGGGCCGCGCGTGAGACCGCCGAGCGGCTCGGCGCGCGGCCGCTGCTGACGCGGGTGGACGCGCTGCTCCGCCGCGCCCGGCTCACCGGCGCGGCGCCGGCCGGGGACCGCGCGGGCGTCCTCACCGCCCGGGAGCGGGACGTGCTGGGGCTGCTGGCGCGCGGCCGCAGCAACCGGCAGATAGGCGAGGAGCTGTTCATCACCGGCAAGACGGCGAGCGTCCATGTCTCCAACATCCTCGCCAAGCTGGGCGCGGCGAGCCGTACCGAGGCGGTCGCCATCGCCTGGCGGGACGGGCTGATCGCACCGGAGCCGACGGTCTCCGGGTGACGGCGGGGCCCGGCGGTCCGGGCCCGGCGGCGCCGCGCCGTCCGTCCGGCCGTGCGGGAGGCGGAAGCGCGGATGCCCCGCTCGGGGCGGGGCATCCGGGTCACCGTCCGCGGGGAGCCGTCAGTGACGGTCCGCCGGGGTGTTGGCAGCGGTGACGTTGACCGCGGCCCAGGCCCGGTCCACCGTCTTGTACTCCGTGCTGCTCGCGCCGTAGAGGTCCTTGGCCGCCTTCAGCGTCGCGACGCGCGCGTCGTGGAAGTCGGTCGTCGAGACCATGTAGCGGGTCAGCGCACGGTAGAAGATCGCCGTGGACTTGGTCCGGCCGATGCCCTTCACCGTCAGCCCGTGGTAGGTGGGCGAGTCGTAGGTGAAGCCGCCGATCGTCCTGCGGCCGCTGCCCTCGGCGAGCAGGTAGAACGCGTGCGAGGAGACGCCGGATCCGGCGTGCACCTCGGTGTCGTACACCGCGGGCGACCAGTAGTCGATCGTGCCCTCGAGCTTGTCGAGGGAGGGGTGGTCCAGGCGGCGCAGGAACTTCTGGGCCAGGCCGAGCTTCTCGCCGAGGAGGTAGTTCGGCGGGTTCTTCGGGTTGTTGGTGAAGAACTCGACGTCGGAGCCGAAGATGTCGGCCAGGGACTCGTTCAGCGAACCGGGCTCGCCGTACTGGTTGCCGTCGGCGTCGACGCGGGTGGGCTCCAGCCGGGCGGTGGCGTCCACCACGCCGTGGGTGAGCTCGTGGCCGGTGACGTCGAGGACGACGAGCGGCTTCTTGAACATCCGGCCGTCGCCGTCGCCGTACAGCATGCAGTCGCAGGTCGGGTCCCAGAACGCGTTCGCGATCCGGTTGCCGAAGTGGACCATGGCCTTGGCGCCCTTGCCGTTGTTCTCGATGCCCTTGCGGCCGAAGGTCTTCTTGTAGAAGTCCAGCGTCTTGGTGACGCCGTACTGCGCGTCGACGGCCGCGCTGGTGCGGCTGGAGGTGGAGCCGTTGCCCCACTTGTTGGTGGTGCTGGTGAACTTGGTGCCCCGCGAGAAGTTCTCCAGCTGCCGGTTCTTGGCGTCCCGCGTCTCCGTGCCGTAGCGGCTCGGGTCCCGCAGCAGGAAGCTGGTGCGGGCGGTCCGGGTGGTGGTCAGCGAGACCTTGCCCACGAAGAGGGAGGAGCCGGTGCCCGTGGCGGGCGCCGGGTAGCGGGAGGCCGCGGTGGCGGGGACGGCGCCGAAGGCGGACAGCGGGGCGTCGCCGGTGGCCGGGTTCAGCGTCTCGCCCCGCTCGCGCAGGGTGTCGAGCAGCTTCGGCGACAGGAACTCGTCGCTGTCGGGGGTGTTGCTGCGCACCGAGCCGGTGACGGCGTCGACGACGACCGTCCGGGAGCCGTTGCCCCCGGTGGTGGCGCTGCCGGTCACCCGCACCTGGTAGGCCAGGGCGGACGCGCCGTCGCGGGCGTCCACCACGAGTTCGGCGTCGCCCGCGTCACCCCGGGCGACGGAGGCGGCCTTGGCCGCCGCCTGCCGCGGCGTCAGCCGGGCCTCGGTGGTGGCGGGTTCGACGGTGTGGCCGGCCGCCCGGGTGACTCCGGTGTACGCCAGCTTCGCGTCGAGGTGGACGACGAGGTCGCCGCCGAGCACGGGCATGTCCTGGTGGGTCCGGACGAACCGGACGTGGCGCGCCCCTTCGGGGTCGAGCATCACGTCCTGGGCCCGCAGCCCGTCCCCCCGGGTGACGCCGGTCGCCGAGGCGTGGGCGAAGGCGGCGGCGCGGGCGGCCTCCACCACGGATGCGGCCGAGGTGCCGGCGGACGACACGGCGTGGTCCGTCCCCGTGGCGGGAGTGGCGAGCGCCGTGCCTGCCAGGCCCGTGACGGCCGTCGTCACCGCGACGGCGACCGCCACGCTGCGTATGTGGGGTCTGCGCACTCTTGAGGGTCCTTCGTTCGGGAGAGCGGCCGGGATCACCGGGCGCCCTGGGACATGGCGCATCGGCGCCACGGGGGCTGGTCGGGCCCCGGGGCGAAACCCTGATGGATCAGTCATGTCCATGTAAAGCGCGAATGAAGTATTCCGTGCGCTTCATGGCAATCCTTTGCCAATCCGTCCCACTCAGTGATCAGCGAGCGACCAACTGTGTGTCGTCTGGGGAGATGTGACGGGGTGCGAGAGGGTTGCCTCGCCCGAATGTGATCGATCTCGCACGGGCGACGCGCGGACGGCGACGGGAGAGGGAACGCATGGCCTCACGAACGGTGCGCAGGAGTGCGGTGCTCGGGCCGCTGGTGCTGACCCTGCTGGCGGGTCCGGCCCACGCGGTGGACGGCCGCCCGGGGGGAGCGCCGTCCGCCGCCGCGTTGCCGGCCCCGGACACGGCGGGCCTGACCGCCGTGCTGCGGACGGCCCTCACGCAGGGCGCGCCCGGCGCGATGGCGCGGATCGACGACCACCGCACGGCGTGGGACGACCACGCCACGGTGTACCAGGCCACGGAAGGGGTCTCCGACCGCACGACCCGGGCACCCATCGGCACGGCCGACCGCTTCCGCATCGGCAGCGTGACCAAGACCTTCTCCGCCGTCGTCCTGCTGCAACTGGCCGCCGAGGGCAAGGTGAAGCTCGACACCTCCGTCAACCGCTACCTGCCGGGCCTGCTCCCCGACGACCGGATCACGGTCCGGCAGGTGCTGAGCCACCGCAGCGGCCTGTACGACTACACGTACGACATGTTCGCCGAGTCGGTCTCCGGCTTCGAGGCGGTCCGCACCAAGGTCTTCACCTACCGTCAGCTGGTGGCCCGCTCCCTCCAGCACCCGCTCACCCATGCGCCGGGCTCCGCCTACGCCTACTCCAACACCAACTTCGTGGTCGCCGGGCTGCTCATCGAGAAGCTGACGGGGCACGCGGTGGGCACCGAGTACGCCAACCGCGTCGTCAAGCCGCTGAAGCTCGCCGACACCTTCTACGTGCACCCCGACATGAAGATCCCCGGCCGGCACACCCACGGCTACCTCACCCCGGACGCCTCCGGCGCCCCGCTGGTGGACGCCACCGAGCAGACGATGTCCTGGGCGCAGAGCGCGGGCGCGGTCATCTCCAGCGCCCGCGACCTGAACACCTTCCTGTCGGCGCTGCTCGGCGGCCGGCTGCTGCCCGCCGCGCAACTCGCCCAGATGGAGAAGTGGCTGCCCGCCGGCACCGGTCAGGCGTACGGGCTCGGGCTGCGCCGGCGCGACCTGTCCTGCGGGGTGTCCGTCTACGGGCACACCGGCGCCGTCCAGGGCTTCTACACCTACGCGTTCACCACCAAGGACGGCCGCCGCAGCCTGACCGCCCTCACCAACACCTCCAACAACGGCACGGTGCACCAGACCATGCTGCGCACCCTGGAGTCGGCGTTCTGCGGCAAGCCGGCCACGTCGCGCCGGACGGCCACCCCGCCCGACCCCGCCGTGACGAACGACCTCGCCCGGTGATCCAGGGCCCCTCTTTCGGATCTTGCCGGGGACAGGCCCTGGTCGGAACGCATCGCTCCGGGCCACGATGCCCGGATGAAGGGTGACCTCTTTTCCAGTGAGCACATGGTGCGGCCCGCGTCCGCGCCCGGGATGACCGTCGAGAACGCCAAGTGCGTCAAGTACACGGTGGACGGCGAGATGCTGGCCCGGCAGGGCTCGATGGTGGCCCACCGCGGCGACCTGCGGTTCGAGCGCAAGGGCCAGGGTGTGGGCGGCATGATCAAGCGGGCCGTCACCGGAGAGGGGCTGCCGTTGATGGCCGTGCGCGGGCGGGGCGAGGCCTGGTTCGCGCACGAGGCGCAGAACTGCTTCGTCGTCGAGCTGGGCGGGGGCGACGAGTTCACCGTCAACGGGCGCAACGTCCTGTGCTTCGACGCCTCGTTGTCGTACCAGATCAGGACGGTGAAGGGCTCGGGCATCGCCGGCGGCGGGCTGTTCAACAGCGTCTTCACCGGGCAGGGCGCGCTGGGGCTGGTGTGCGAGGGCAATCCGCTGGTCATACCGGTGACGCCGGAGCAGCCGGTGTACGTGGACACGGACGCGGTGGTGGGCTGGACCGCCCACCTCCGTACGTCACTGCACCGGTCGCAGTCCCTCGGCTCGATGCTGCGCGGGGGGTCCGGCGAGGCCGTGCAGCTGATGCTGCACGGCGAGGGCCATGTCGTCGTACGGCCCAGTGAGGTGACGCCGCAGAAGGCGCAGCAGCACTGAGCGAGCCGGGCCCCGTGAGGTGATCTGCGCCCCACAGGCAACCCCGTCGCGCGCACCGGCGTCTTGACCTGCGACAGACCAGCCCCGGCCCCGCGCTCGGTCGCGACCGGGGCTGGTTTCCGACGCACTATACACAACATGTATACACACCGTGTATAGAAAGGTACGCATGTACGGCAAGGCATTCGCCCCGGAGTACCAGGGCGCCCTCACCTCCCTGTCCGTGAACTCCTCGCTCACCGACGTCCTGGCCGCCGGGAGAGAGCGGTTGGCGGCCGCCGAACGGGCCGGGCAGCGGATCGAGGCGGCCCGTTCCGGCCTCGCGGTCGCCGAGGCGCACCGCCGGCTCGGCCAGGTGGGCGAGGCGGACCGCGCCTGGAAGGCGAGTTACCGGGCCGCCCGGGAGGCCGGTGACACGGGCGCGATGGCCTGGGCACTGTGGAGCGGCGGCACCCTGGCCCGGCAGCGCGGCGCGTTCGCGCTGGCGTGGCGGCTGCTCGGGCACGCGGCCGAACTCGGCGAACGCGGCGGGGACGTGGTGGTCCGCGGCTACTCGCTGGCCGGCCTCGCCGAGACCGGCCGCATCCAGGGCGACTACGAGGCCGTGGGCCGGCTGCACGAGCGGTTGCTCGCCGAGGCCCGCAGGCGCGGCGAGGCCCGGCACACGGTGTGGGCGCTGGAGGGCATCGCGCAGATGCACCGCAACACCGGCTCGTACGACACCGCGTACGCCCTGTTCGAGGAGGCCGCCGGCATAGCCGCGCGCGCCGAGGACCGCCGGGGGCACGCCTGGGCGCTGCGCGGTCTCGCCGACCTGCGGTCCGTGCGCGACGGGGACGTGACGGGGGCGCTCGCGCTGCTGTCGGAGGCGGAGGAGTCGTGCCGGGCGATGAACCTGGCCGGCGCGCTGGCCTACAACCACAAGATGCGGGGCAACGTGCTCTACCGCGCCGGTCGGTACGCCGAGGCGCGGGACGTCTACCGGCAGGCGCTCGCGGAGTTCCGCGCCATCGGCGAGCCGCGCGGCCAGGCGCTGTCCCGCCTCGGCCTCGCCAAGTCCCTCGCCCGGCTGGGCCGCGACCGCGCCGAGACCGCGGCCGAACTAGCCGACCTGGCCCGCACGATGGACCGCATCGGGCTCCGGCACGCGCGGGAGATGGTGACCCGGGCCCAGGAGGAGTTCGTGGACGCGGACGCGGCGGCCGCCGCCATGCCTGCCGGAGCCGTCTTGCCGTCCGCCACCACCTCCCCCGCCGACACCGCTCCGCCCGCCTGCTCCGCTCCCCCCACCGGCGCCGCCTCCCCCGCCGGCACCGCTCCCGCGGTCGGATCCCCTCCCTCCAGCGAGGGCCCCGCCTCCTCCGTCTCCCCCGAGGTCGTGCGATGACCGCCGGCTCCCCCGTCGCGCCCGTAAAGGTGGACTTGCCCGAAGTCCTGGACCGGTGCAGGGCGTTGGTGCGGCCCGCGATGGAGGCGGCTGTCGGCGGGCTGCATCCGTGGGTGGGTGAGATGGCCGGCTACGCGCTCGGCTGGTACGAGGTCGGCGGGGCCCCCGCGGCGGCCGCGCCCGGCGGCAAGGGCGTGCGGCAGGCACTGGCGGTGCTGGGGGCCGAGGCGGCCGGGGCTCCGGGCCGCACCGGGGTGCCCGCGGCGGTCGCGGTCGAACTGGTGCACACCTTCTCACTGCTGCACGACGACATCATGGACGGCGACGCCACACGGCGCCGCCGACCGGCCGTGTGGAAGGCCTACGGCACCGGCCCGGCCGTCCTCGCGGGCGACGCCCTGTTCGCGCTGGCCGTCGAGACGCTCGCCGCGGCCCCGGAGGGTCCGGCGGCCCTGCGCCTGCTGTCGGCGGCACTGGCCGATCTGCTGCGCGGGCAGGCCGACGACCTGCAGTTCGCCGCCCGTCCCTGGACGGGCCCGGACCGAGTGCTCCCGGAGGCGTACCGGACGATGGCGGAGCACAAGACGGGCGCGCTGCTGGGCTGCGCGGCCGCGCTGGGCGCCCTGCTCGGCGGGGCGCCGCGGGCGACGGTGGACGCGCTGGACCGGGCCGGCCGGCACCTCGGGACCGCCTTCCAGGTGGTCGACGACATGCTGGGCCTGTGGGGCGATCCCGCCGTCACGGGCAAGCCGGTCCACGCCGATCTGCGCGAGCGCAAGAAGACGTACCCGGTGCTGGCCGCGCTCGACGCCCCTCATCCGGCCGCCCGGCGGCTGGCCGAACTGCTGGAGTCGGACGGGGATCCCGCCCGAGCGGCCGCGCTGGCCGAGGCGACCGGCGGCCGGGACGCGGCGCTGGAGGAGGCCCGGCGGCAGGTCGCCGCGGCCCGGACGGCGCTGGCCGCCGTGCCCCTGCGGGCCGCGGCCGCCGCCGAGCTGGACGCGCTGCCCGCCTTCCTGCTCGGCCGCGCCCTCTGAACGTGTTGACCCGCGCCGCGTCCCCGGGTCAGGGTCGGGGCGGCGCGGATCATCGCCCCCCGCGCCGGAAAGGTGAACTGCCTTGATCGGCATCTCGGAGATCGAAAGCGCGGCCGAGCGGATCGCCGCACACGTGGTCCGCACCCCGACCGTGCCGAGCCCCGGCCTGTCCACGCTGCTCGGTGTCCCGGTGACGGTGAAACTGGAACTGCTCCAGCGCACCGGTTCGTTCAAGGCGCGCGGCGCGACGGCGAAGCTGCTGTCGCTCGGCGACGCGGAGCGGGACGCGGGTGTGGCGGCGGTCAGCGGCGGCAACCACGGCATCGCGCTGGCGGTCATGGCGGCCGCGCTCCAGGTGAAGGCCACGGTCGTCATGCCGCGGTCGGCGCCGGCCCGGTCCATCGAGACCGCGGAGGCGGCCGGGGCGGAGGTGCGGCTGACCGACGACATGGACGGCGCGTTCGCGCTGGTGCCGCGACTGCGGGACGAGGGCCTCACCCTGGTCCATCCGTTCGACGATCCGGTCGTGGTCGCCGGACAGGGCACCGTGGGCCTGGAGCTGGCGCAGGACGCGGGCGACCTCACCGACGTCCTCGTCAGCGTCGGGGGCGGCGGGCTGATCTCGGGTGTCGCGGCGGCGCTGCGCGCGCTCCGCCCCGGGGTACGGATCTGGGGGGTGGAGACCGAGGGCGCCGAGGCGATGTCCGAGGCGCTGCGGGCCGGGGGTCCGCGGCCGGTGGCGCTCTCCTCGGTCGTGACGACGCTCAGCGCCCCTGCGGTGTCGCACCTGACGTACGACCATGTCCACGCCCTCGTCACGGAGGTGCTCGTGGTTCCGGACCGGGAGGCCGTGCGGGGCTGCCTCGCCCTCGCCGAGCACGCCAAGGTGTGGACCGAGCCGGCGGCGGGCTGTCTGCTGCCCGCCGCCCGGCTGGTGCGGGACCGGGTCGGGCCGGACGCCCGGCTCGGGCTGGTGGTGTGCGGGGGCAACGCGACCACGGCGGACATCCTGTCCTGGGCCGAGCGCTTCGGACTGCGCTGAGCCGCCGTCGCGAATGCGCCGTACCGGTGCCGCGGGGGTCGAATTCGGCCGACGATCGAGTTTACCGGTGGTTACCACAGGTGGGCCGGGCCTTATTCGACCGCCGGATTCTCGCGCGGAAATCCCGCGGGCGTCCCGCTCGGGCGGAAACGGAACTTCTCCGGCCTCTTCCGGTCGGGTCCGTCGGCCGTCCGAGCAGCGCACTTGTCCCGCGACGGCCGGGTCCGGCCTCCCGCGTCCGGCGACGTACGGATTTCGTCGCACACACGGCCGGAACTCTTGAGCGAAAGGCAGGAACTGCCGACTCTTCGCCGATCCTTTGAACGCACCCCGCCGCGGCCGTCGTACCACTGGGAAAGGTGAGAGCCACGGGGTTTCAGCGAGGGATGACCATGGTCGAGGCGCACGTCTCCGGACACGATCTGGTGGCCGGACGGTACCGGCTCCTGGAGGTCGTCCACCGCGAGACGAACCAGGTCTGCTGGTACGGCGAGGACGTCGAGGCGGAGCGCCCCCGCCTGCTGACCCAGACCGGCCTCCCCGCCGGCACCGGGGAGGAGAGCGCCCGCCGGGTCACCGCCCGTGTCACACGCACCGCCGAGACCATGGGGCTGCTGCGGCCGGGCCGGGTCGCCACGGTCGTCGACGCCGTCACGGAGGCCGGCACCCTGTGGACGGTCACCGAGTGGATCGACGGCACGCCCCTGGGCGAACTGCTCGCGGCGGACGGCGCGTTCAACTACGTAAGGACGTCCCGGATCGGGCTGGAACTGCTCGACGTGCTGGAGGCCGCGCACGCCGAGGGCATCACGCACGGCGAACTCGGCCCCGGCCAGGTGTTCGTGCGGGAGCGGGGCGGGGTCGTGGTGACCGGGTTCGGCCTCGCGGGCGCCACGCTCGCGCCCCGGGTCACCGCACCCTCGTACGCCTCGCCGGAGCAGGCCCGCGACGAGCGGATCGGGCCGGCCGCCGATCTGTGGGCGCTCGGCGCGCTGCTCTACACGATGGTCGAGGGGCGCCCGCCGTACCGGGACCGGGGCCGGCCCGAGGTGACGCTGAGGAGCGTGGACCGGCTGCCGCTGCGTGCCCCGGTGCGGGCCGGCCCGCTCACCCAGGTCGTGCAGGGGCTGCTGCGGAAGGACTCGAGGGAGCGGCTGACCCGCCCCGTGGCCCGCGCGGCGCTCACCCGCGTGCTCCACGAGGATCCCGCGACGCTCGCGCCGGGCGGGGTCCGGCCCCGGCTGCGCGGCGCCTGCGCCGCGGCCCGGGACGCGGGCCGCGTCTGGAGCCGGCGGACCATGGCAGTGGGCACCACGCTCGCGGTGGTGACCGTGGCCGTCGCGGTCCTGGCCGCGACCCATCAGCTCCCCGGCACCGGCACCACCGGATCCGGTGCCGGTGCCGGTGCCGGTGCCACCGACCGCTCCGCCCCGCGCCCCGCCCTGCCCGGCACCGCTCGACCGGCCGCCCCGCCGGCGGCCTCCGCTCCGACGACGGTGCCGCCCCCGGCGACGGCGCCGGGCCCGCCGTCGGGCTTCCGCGTCTACGACGCCCCCGAGGGCTTCTCCGTCGCCCTGCCCACGGGCTGGAAGCGGCTGCGCACCACCCGCGCCTCCGACCTCGCCTACCGCGTCGTCTTCGGCGCGGCCGGGGACGGGGCGGGTAGGGGGGACGGGCGCACGCTGGCGGTGACGTACAGCGAGCGGGTCGGACCGGACCCGGTCGCCGTGTGGCGCGACGACGTCGAGCCCGGCCTGGAGCGGACCTCCGGGTACCGCCGGATCGGCTCGATCCGCGCCACCACGTACCAGGGCTACCGGGCCGCCGACATGGAGTGGCTGTCCGGAACGGGCGCGGACCGGGTGCGCACCTTCGGGCGCGGCTTCCTCCTCGGCGGCCACCGGGGCTTCTCGCTGCGCTGGACGACCCCCGCCGAGGACTTCGCGACGACCTCCGCCCGGCAGGCGCTCGCCGTGTTCCTGCGGACCTTCCGGCCCTCCCCGGACTGATCCGCCGTTTTCCGTCCGGGGAGCCGGGGACTCGCCGGACATGGTGCAAATCGGATACACGATGATGACCGAGCAGGCCGGGCCCCGTGAGCTGGTCGACCATGTGGTGCGGGCGGAGGAGGCCGGGTTCGACTTCTCGGTGACCTCGGACCACTACTTCCCGTGGCTGCGCTCGCAGGGACACTCGCCCTACGCGTGGAGCGTCCTCGGCGCCGCCGCCCAGGCGACCTCGCGCATCCCGCTGATGACCTACGTGACCTGCCCGACCTTCCGCTACCACCCGGCGGTCGTGGCGCAGAAGGCGGCGACGATGCAGCTGCTGTCGCAGGGCCGGTTCCGGCTCGGCCTCGGCTCGGGCGAGAACCTCAACGAGCACGTGGTGGGCGGCGGCTGGCCGTGCGTCGACGTACGCCACGAGATGCTGGAGGAGGCCGTGGGCATCATCCGCGACCTGTTCCAGGGCGGTCATGTCACCCGTCACGGCACCCACTTCGACGTGGACTCGGCACGGTTGTGGGACCTGCCGGACGAGCCGCCGCCGCTCGGCATCGCCGTCTCCGGCGAGCAGTCCTGCCGCCTGGCCGGCCGGCTCGCGGACCTGGTCGTCGCCACCCAGCCCGAGGCCGGCCTGCTGGAGTCCTTCGACCGGCACGGCGGGGCGGGCAAGCCGCGCGTGGGCCAGCTGCCGGTCTGCTACGACCCCGACCGCGACGCGGCCGTGCGGCGTGCCCACGACCAGTTCCGCTGGTTCGGCAGCGGCTGGAAGGTCAACTCGGAACTCCCCCATCCGGACGCGTTCGAGGCGGCCACCCGGTTCGTCACACCGGACGACGTCGCCGGGTCGATCCCGTGCGGCGACGATCCGGACGCCTTCGTCGAGGCCGTACGCCCCTACGCCGAGGCCGGGTTCACCGAGATCGCGCTCGTCCAGATCGGCGGCGAGTCCCAGGAGGCGTACCTGGACTGGTCGGCCAAGACGCTGCTTCCCGCGCTGCGCGACGCCCTCGGCTGAGCCGGGAAGAAGAGAATCACCCGGACGCCGGAGCATCTCGCGCGGGAAAGGGGTACTAGACGGCTCTACGTCCCGAAGTCCCCGGAAGGCCCTCCACGTGAACAACCTCGTACACAAAACCCTCGTCGTGCAGTTGCAGGCCGGTGCCGCGGACCGCTTCCCCGTGCTGGCCCACTTCAGCTACGAGGCCGACGACCCGTTCGCGGTGACGGTCGTCTTCAGCCACGACGGCCGGGTGCTCGCCAGGTGGAAGCTGGACCGGGAGATGCTCGGCGAGGGGCTGTCGCGCCCGGTGGGCGCCGGGGACGTGCGCTTCCGCCCGGTGTCGAACGGCCCGTGGCAGGAGCTGTGCATGGAGTTCTACGGCAGCCCCCACCCCGACGGGGGCCGGCACCACGCCACGGTGTTCGTGTGGGCGCCGGGCGTGGCCGCCTTCCTGCGGGAGACGCGCGAGATCGTGGCGCCGGGCGAGGAGCAGGTCCTCGTGGACGACTTCCTGGCCGAGGTCATCGCCGGGGGCTGAGCGCCCGGGGCGGCGGTTCCGCCCCGGGGCCCGTCCCCGGCCGAGGGGACGGCCGGCGGCTCGCCGCCCCCGGCGGCTCACCGTGAGGTGTGCTGATGGCGGGTCCACAGGGGCAGGGCGTACCAGCACAGCACGTACCAGGCCACCACGCCCGCGACCAGCCAGGGCACCCAGCCGTCGTGGGTCGCGACCCGCAGGATCAGGAACAGGGAGCTGGTCATCGTCGCGAGCAGCAGCACGAGGCCGACGAAGGTGAGCCGGGAGGCCCAGCGCACGGCCTCCGGCTTGACCCGGCGCCCCGCGACCAGGCGGTGCAGGGAGACCGGGCCGATGAGCGCTCCGGTCGCGCACGCGCCGAGAACCACGGTGACGATGTAGACGACCTGGTTGGCGTGGCTCAGCGTCTCGTACTTCGGCTGGAACACCACGGTGAGCAGGAAGCCGAACAGGATCTGCACCCCGGTCTGGGCGACCCGGACCTCCTGGATGAGTTCACCCCACTTCCGGTCCGCCCTCTCCTCCTCCGTCTCGTCGCGCCCGCGCCGCTTCTCCGCGCCGTCCCCGGTGTCCGTCACGTCGTCTCCCCTTTCCCGTGACCGTGTGTCGTCCTCACCCCAGATTCCCCGGCGGGCGGGAATCCTGCCTGGTCGACCGCCGGTTTGGGTGATCGGCCGACGGTTACCCGGGCGAGACGGACCGGAAGTCGAGGCGAGGAGGTTCCGGCAGATGTCCGGCACACAGCTGACGGTGACGTTCAGCGGCGGCCAGGTCGCCGACGACCGGGCGGTCGTCGAGGCGCTGGAGAGGGACTTCGGGGCGCCGGACGAGCGCCCCACCGACGAGAACGCGACCGTGCGCACGGCGACCTTCTCCGGCGTCACCGCAGGGCAGGCCGCCGGGGGCACGGCCGGGCGGGAGCCCGGCGGCACGGGGGGCGGCGGCCACCTGTCGGCGCCCGTCACCGTGACCCTCCAGGGCACCCCGGGGGCCGTACGGAAGGCGAGCGACCTGCTCGCCCACGCCTTCACGGCCCATGACGAGGGCGCCGCCGCCGGCGACCAGGAGCAGGAACGGCAGCTGCGCCTGGAGCCGTGACGGGAACGCCGTCCGCCAGGAGGGCCCGCCGGTCTACCAGCGGGCCTCGACCTGGTCCTTGACGCGCCGGTCGTAGAGGTCCTCGATCGCCGCGAGGGTCGCCTCGGACAGCGGGGGCAGCTTGGCGGCGGCCGCGTTGGCGCGCGCCTGCTCCGGCGAGCGGGCGCCCGGGATCACGGTCGTGACGCCCGCCTGCTGCACGATCCAGCGCAGCGCGAGCTGGGCCGGGGTGTACCCCTCGGGGGCGAGTGAGGCGAACTCGGCCGCGGCCTCCACGCCGGTGGCGAAGTCGACACCGGAGAAGGTCTCGCCCTGGTCGAAGGCCTCCCCGCGCCGGTTGAAGGTGCGGTGGTCGTCGTCGGCGAAGACGGTGTCCTTGGTGTACCTGCCCGACAGCAGGCCCGAGGCGAGCGGGACCCGGGCGATGACGCCGACGCCCGCCTCCCGCGCGGCCGGGAGCACCTCGCGCAGCGGCTTCATGCGGAACGGGTTCAGGATGATCTGCACGCTCGCCACGTTCGGCCGGGCGATCGCCGTGAGCGCCTCGGCGCAGGTCTCCACGCTCACGCCGTACGCGGCGACGCGCTCCTCGTCCACGAGGGTGTCCAGGGCGTCGAACACGGCGTCCGTGGAGTACACGGGGGTCGGCGGGCAGTGCAGCTGCACCAGGTCGATGCGGTCGACGCCGAGGTTGCGCCGGGAGCGGTCGTTCCAGGCGCGGAAGTTGTCCAGGACGTAGTTCTCCGGGATCTGGTCGACGCGGCGGCCCATCTTGGTCGCGACCAGGACGTGCAGATCCGGCCGGGAGCTGAGGAAGGAGGCGATGGCCGACTCGCTGCGCCCGTCTCCGTAGACGTCGGCGGTGTCGAAGAAGGTCACGCCCGCCTCGGCCGCCGCCTCCAGCACGGCCTCCTTGTCCGCCACGTCGCCCCAGTCGGCGCCCAGTTGCCAGGTGCCCAGGCCGATCACCGACGCGTGCTGGCCCGACCTGCCGAATCCACGTTCTTCCATGCCGGTCAGTCTGTCACCCCCCGGGGTGTCCGGGGGTGAGGTGGATCTGCACCGTGGGCGCGTACCTCTCGACCAGGTCGTCGATCGCGCTGTGGCGCAGCCCCGGGCCGCGCGCGATGCCGTACATCACGCCCAGTCCGAGCAGTGCGGCGACGGCGAGTTCGGCGCTCAGGCCCGCGTCGGGGCCGGTGAGGCGCTCGGCGAGGCGTTCGGTCACCTGGGTGCGGAAGTTGGCGCGCAGGACGTCGCCGTGCGCGCCGTGCAGGGGCGCGAAGACGATCCGCAGGACGGGGTCGGCGCCCCGCTCGCGCTGGCTCTCCAGGACGTGGCGGACCATGTGCCGGCCGAGGACGTCGAGCGGTGCGTCCAGCAGCGCGGCGGAGTCGTCCTCGAAGGACATGACCCGGGCGAAGAGGGCGTCCTTGGAGCCGAAGTACTTCAGGACCAGGGGCGGGCTGACCCCGGCGCGTTCGGCGACGGCCTTGAGCGTGATGTGGCCGTGCGCCTGGCGGGCCAGGAAGTGGCGGGCCGCCTTGAGGATGGCCGCCTTGGTCGCCTCGGCGTCACGGCGGGCGGGGGCGGGTGGGGATGCCGGGGTGCCCGGTGGGACGGTCATGGCGCTCACGCTCCCTCCAGGGCCTCGTCGCGGGCGCCCGGGGTGCGCCCGCGGGACCGGCGGATTCCGCCGGGGGCGCGGTCGCCGGGGATGGACAGGGCGGCGGCGCAGGCGGCCAGGGCGACCGCGCCCGCCATCGCGAACGCCAGCAGATAGCCGTGCAGCGTGGCCACCTGGACACCGCCCACCGGGCTGCTGTGGTGCACGAGCACGGCGGCGACGGCGGCGCTGGAGGTGGCCTGGCCGATGGTGCGCATGAGCACGTTGACGCCGTTGGCGGAGGCGGTCTGCCCGGCGGGGACGGCGCGCAGGATCAGTGTGGGCAGCGCCGAGTAGGCGAGCGTGGTCCCGGTCGCCACCACCGTGGCGCCCAGAATGATCATCCACAGGTCGCGGCTGTCGGCGATGCGCACCGCGTAGCCGCCGGCGATGACCGCGGCCCCCAGAGCGAGGGTGATCCGCGGCCCGCGGGTGGCCGAGATACGGGCCGAGAGGGGCGAGAACAGCAGCATGGTGATACCGCCGGGCAGCAGGCACAGGCCGGTGGCGACGATCGACAGCCCGAGCCCGTACCCGGTGGCCTTCGGCGCCTGCACCAGTTGCGCGGTCACCAGCGAGTTGGCGTAGAAGGCGAAACCGGTCAGCAGGGCGGCCACGTGGGAGAGTCCGACGCGCGGACGCGACGCCAGCCGCAGGTCGACCAGCGGCCGTGCGGCGCGCAGCTGCTGCCGGCACCACAGGACCAGGACGGCGGCGGCGCCGAGGAACAGGCCGACGACCCGGGGGGTACCCCAGCCCCACTGACCGCCCTGGGACACCCCGAGCAGCAGGCACACCAGACCGGCGGCCAGCCCCAGCGCGCCGAGCACGTCGAACCGGCCCGGCTCCCGCACGGGCGACTCCCGCACCGCCCACCACACCGCCGAGACGCCCAGGGCGCCGAGGGCACTGGTGAGCCAGAACATGGTGTGCCAGTCGGCGTACTGCACGACCAGCGCCGCGAGCGGCAGGCCGAGGGCCGCGCCGATGCCGACGGTGGAGCTCATCAGCGCGACCGCGGAGCCCCGCCGCTCGGGCGGCAGTTCGTCGCGCAGGATGCTGATGGACAGCGGGACGACGGCGGCCGCGGCGCCCTGCAGGGCGCGGGCCGCGATGAGCACCCGGATGTCGGAGGACAGCGCGCACAGCACCGAGCCCGCGGTCATCAGGGCGAGGGCCGCGGTCAGCACCCGCCGCTTGCCGTACATGTCGCCGGCGCGGCCGAGCACCGGGGTGAGGACGGCGCCCGACAGCAGGGTGGCGGTGACCGTCCAGGAGACCGCGCCCGGCGAGGCGCCGGTCAGCCGCGGCAGGTCCGGCAGCAGCGGTACGACCACCGTCTGCATGACCGCCATGAGGATGCCGCCGAACGCCAGCACCGGGACGGTCAGCCGGTCCCGCGGACGCGTGCCGCCGACGGGCCCTCCGGCCGGGGCGGGTATCGGGGCGGGCTGCTCCATCGGCACTCCAGCGGACGGCGGGAAAAGGTGGTGAATGGCAATTCACCTTACCGGGTGAATTGCCATTCACCTACCCGACCGAGTGCCGCTGCCCGCGCGCGCCCCGCCGCCGACGCAGGCGCCCTTCACACGCACACCCCTGGAAAGTGACCGAGAGTGGTCGCATGGCCTCGCGGGGCAGCAGGCTCCTCATGGCGCGCCCGCACCCCGCGAATCACGTCAGTTTCCGCGCGTGAGCGGCGCCACTGCGGGCGCGGCGCCCGGCGAAAGAACGCACGGAACTCCCGCGGGAGGAGGAGAAGTTCCTCCCGCGGGGCTCCTCGGGCACCTCCGACAGCAAGATCATCTTTGTTCAATTCCGCACTTCTTGTTGGCGATTGTCCGGATCGGAGCCAACCGCTTCCCGGCGATTTCCGCCGCTCTCGGGCGGACCGGTAGTCATGCGGGGACCCCACCCGAACACACCCAGGAGGTCCCGTATGCCCGAACTCAGTCGTCGCCGCGCGCTCACCGTCACGGCCGGTCTCGCCGCGGCCGCCGGCGCCGGGGCGGTCACCGCGTTCCCCGCGTCCGCCGCCGGCCGCCCCGGCCGGCCGCGCCTCGCCGGGCACTCCGGCCACGGCACGTACGACGCGTTCGGGGCGCACGACGCGCACGACGGTCACCACGACAGCTCATTCGAGCCGTTCGACGAGGTCTACCAGGGCCGCCGCATACAGGGCCGGCCGGCGAGCGGGGGCGGCCACGGGGAGGGCCACCACCACAGCACGGGCTACGCCGTGTTCGTCGACGGGGCGGAGCTGCACGTGATGCGGAACGCGGACGGCAGCTGGATCAGCGTGGTCTCCCACTACGACCCGGTCCCGACCCCGCGGGCCGCCGCCCGGGCCGCGGTCGACGAACTGCGCGGCGCGCGCCTAGTCCCGTTCCCCGCCAACTGACCGCCCCCGCACCGCATCCGGAGTACCGCGCACATGACCGTACGGAAGAACCAGGCCACCCTGACCGCCGACGAGAAGCGGCGCTTCGTCGCCGCCGTCCTGGAACTGAAGCGCAGCGGCCGCTACGACACCTTCGTCACCACGCACAACGCCTTCATCATGGGCGACACCGACAACGGCGAGCGGACGGGCCACCGTTCGCCGTCCTTCCTCCCCTGGCACCGCAGATTCCTGCTGGAGTTCGAGCAGGCCCTGCAGTCGGTGGACGCCTCGGTCGCGCTGCCGTACTGGGACTGGAGCACCGACCGGACGGCCCGTGCCTCGCTGTGGGCGCCCGACTTCCTCGGCGGCACCGGGCGGAGCCTGGACGGGCGGGTGATGGACGGGCCGTTCGCCGCGTCCGCCGGGAACTGGTCCATCGGCGTGCGCGTCGACAGCCGTCAGTATCTGCGCCGTTCGCTCGGCACCGGCGTCCGTGAGCTGCCCACCCGGGCGGAGGTCGAGTCGGTGCTCGCGATGGCGACGTACGACACGGCGCCCTGGAACAGCGCCTCGGACGGCTTCCGCAACCATCTGGAGGGCTGGCGCGGTGTCAACCTGCACAACAGGGTGCACGTCTGGGTCGGCGGCCAGATGGCCACCGGGGTCTCCCCCAACGACCCGGTGTTCTGGCTGCACCACGCCTACGTCGACAAGCTGTGGGCCGAGTGGCGGCGCCGGCACCCGGACTCCGGCTACCTGCCGGCCGCCGGCACCCCGGACGTGGTGGACCTGCACGAGCCGATGCGGCCGTGGAACGACGTGACCCCGGCGGACCTCCTCGACCACACCGCGCACTACACGTTCGACACCGACTGATCCGGCCGGTTTGTCTCGCCTGCCGGGCGGTACTCGATCCCGGCCCAACCGAAGCACACGAAGGAGGAACGGACCCGTGTCGCAGGTCGAGGAATCCATCGAGGTCGGCGTGCCCGTGCACACCGCGTACAACCAGTGGACGCAGTTCGAGAGCTTCCCCGAGTTCATGAGCGGGGTGGACCGGATCGAACAGCGCACCGACACACTGACGCACTGGGTGACCAGCGTGAACGGGGTGCACCGGGAGTTCGACGCGGAGATCACCGAGCAGATCCCGGACGAGCGGGTCGCCTGGACGACCGTCGGCGGCGAGACGCGGCAGGCGGGTGTGGTCACCTTCCACCGGCTCGACGACGGTCACACCAAGGTCATGCTGCAGATGCAGTTCCAGCCCGAAGGCGTCGCCGAGACCCTCGGCGACAAGATGGGGCTGGTCAAGCGGCAGGCCAAGGGCGACCTGGAGCGCTTCAAGACGTTCATCGAGAAGCGCGGCACGGAGAGCGGCGGGTGGCGCGGCGCGGTGATCTGACCCGCCGCCCGCCCGGAGCGTCCGCTACCCGGCGGCCGCCGTGCGGCACTCCGGGTGGCCCCAGCCCTGGTCGTTCTTGGCGATGGGCTCGCCGGCCGCGTAGGAGCGGCCGCACACGCAGCGGCCGGGGAACTTCGCCTTGATCGTGCGGGCGGACGAGCCGCCGCCGGGCCGCGCCGTCCTGGCCCCGCCGGAGCGGCGGCGCGTCCCCGCGGAGGCCGGGACGGCGGGTGCGGCCGGCGGCTCCGGCGAGCCGAGGCCGCTGCCCGCGGGCTGCTGCACGGTCGCCGCCTGGCTGGCGGCGCGGTCGGCGAAGTCGTTGAGCGGGTCGCCGTCGACCTGGTGGGCGGGGACGTAGCGGAAGTCGACCGAGCGGCCCTCGAGAAGTTCGTCGATCCGTACGACCAGCTCCTGGTTGGCGACCGGCTTGCCGGCGGCCGTCTTCCACCCGTTGCGCTTCCAGCCGGGCAGCCAGGTGGTGACGGCCTTCATCGCGTACTGCGAGTCCATCCGGACCTCGAGCGGTACGTCCGGGTCCGTCGCCGCCAGCAGCCGTTCCAGCGCGGTGAGTTCGGCGACGTTGTTGGTGGCGGTGCCGAGCGGTCCGGCCTCCCAGCGGGCCGGGCTCTCGGCGTCGTCCGAGACCACCCACGCCCAGCCGGCCGGGCCCGGATTTCCCTTCGAAGCCCCGTCGCACGCGGCCACCACACGTTCACCCATGGCCCCGATCATGCCACGGTCGGCCGGGTCCGCCCGCCGCGCTTCAGGAGACGTCCGTGACCTGCGGCATCTCCCCCCGCCTAGTGGTGATGTCGATCACCGAGAAGTTCGCGCCCTGCGGGTCGCCGAGCGCCGCGAACCGGCCGAACGGACTGTCCATCGGACCGAACCGCAGCACCCCGCCGAGCTTGGTGGCCCTGGCCACGGCGTCGTCGCAGTCGGCGACGGTGAAGTAGACGTTGATGTACGGCGGCACCTCGGGCGGGAAGTCCTCCGTCATCCGCATCCGGCCGAGCACCGTCTCGCCGCCGACGTTGAACATGCGGAAGTCGACCGCCTCGTCCTGGATCCGCTTGGCCGTGTAACCGAAGACGGCGGTAAGGAAGGCGTCCGCCTTCTCCGGCTCGCGGGTGAAGACCTCGGCCCAGCAGTAGGCACCGGGTACGGCGGTCGCCTCGAAGCCCTCGTGGCGGCCCGCCTGCCACACCCCGAACACCGCGCCGCTGGGCTCCCGGGCCAGGCACATGGTCCCGAGGTCGCCGACCCGCATCGGCTCCAGCAGCACCTCGCCGCCGTTGCCGCGGATGCGGGCGGCGGTGGCGGCCGCGTCCGGGGACGCGAAGTACAGGCACCACTGGGAGTGGCCCTCCTGGCCGGGCATCGGCGGTACGACGGCGGCCACCGCCCTGCCGTCCGCGTAGGCCTGGGTGTAGTCGCCGTACTGGGACGACGCCTCGCCGAAGGTCCAGCCGAGGACCTCGCCGTAGAAGCGCTTGGCCCCCTCCACGTCGCCGAACATCGCGTCGGCCCAGCAGGGGGTCCCCTCGGGTCGTACCGCCATGGCCGATGCCCCCTCTCCCGTTCCGGTGGCTTGTCCGCACCTTCACGCTAGCCACCGCCCGGTCGGCCCGCGCGCCGAACGCACGCCCCTGTTCCACACTGGAGGCCAAGACGGGGGCACTCGGACACGGACCGGTCGTGGACGGTCCGGCACGGTCGGAGACGGTCGGCCACAGGCGGCGCGGGCCGGCCCCGGGCGGACCGCCGCGGACGCGGGCCGCCACGGACCACCAGGGGCGAACAGGGCGACGGCCAGGGCGGCGGGACGGGGCGCGGTATGACGGACGGCACGATGCGGGCGTGGACGACGACCGGACCGCGGCCGGTGGAGGAGGACCCCCTCCGGCTGGTCGAGCGGCCGGTGCCGGTGCCCGGCGACGACGAACTGCTCGTCCACGTGCGCGCGTGCGGGGTGTGCCGCACCGACCTGCACGTCACCGAGGGCGACCTGCCGGTGCGCCGGCCCGGCGTCATCCCGGGGCACGAGGTCGTCGGCGTGGTCGCGGGAACGGGCGCGGCGGTGTCCGGCTTCCGGCCCGGCGACCGGGTGGGCGTGGCCTGGCTGCGCCGCACCGACGGCACCTGCGCCTACTGCGTACGCGGCGCGGAGAACCTGTGCCCGTCCTCGCGGTACACCGGCTGGGACGCCGACGGCGGCTACGCCGAGTACACGACCGTCCCGGCCGCGTTCGCCTACCGGCTCCCCGGCGAGGTGGACGACGTGGCGCTCGCGCCGCTGCTGTGCGCGGGCATCATCGGCTACCGCGCGCTGCGCCGGGCGTCCCTGCCGCCGGGCGGCCGGCTCGGCCTGTACGGGTTCGGGGGCAGCGCCCATCTGTGCGCCCAGGTGGCGCTCGCCGAGGGGGCCACCGTGCACGTGCTGACCCGGGGCGCCGCCGCGCGGCGCCTCGCCCTCGAACTCGGCGCCGCCTCGGCCGGGGACGCGTACGCGCGGCCGCCGGAGCCCCTGGACAGCGCCATCCTGTTCGCCCCCGTGGGCGACCTGGTCCCCGTCGCGCTCCGGGCCCTGGACCGCGGCGGGGTGCTGGCGGTGGCCGGGATCCATCTGAGCGACACTCCGCCGCTGCACTACGAGAGCGAGCTGTTCTACGAGAAGGAGCTGCGCAGCGTCACCTCGAACACGCGCGGCGACGGGCGCGACTTCCTCACGCTGGCCGCCCGGCACGGCGTACGCGCCACCACGCACCCCTATCCGCTCTCCCGGGCTCCGCAGGCACTGAAGGACCTCAAGGCGGGGCGCTTCGACGGGGCCGCGGTCCTGGTGAACGACTTCTCCTGAGCCGGGGCGGCGGCCGGCGGACGGTGGTCGGTACGGACGGCGGTCAGCACACGGCAGACGGCACACGGCACACGGCACACGGCGCCGGGGGTTCCGTCGCCGGATCCCGTCACCCGGCCCCGTCACCCGGCTCGGCGCACCTGAGGTCCGGGACCCGGTGGCGCAGATAGTCGACGAAGCCGGGGCTGAAGTCGTCGCACACGAAGGCGCCGGACCGCAGATAGGGCCGGTGCCTGCGGACGAGGGCGTCGATCGCCCGTTGCCAGTCCGGCTGCTCCCCCACCAGGGCACGCAGCGTCTGCGCCGTGTTCAGGGCGTGCGCCGCGAACCATGCGTACCGGGCGTCGACCGTCCGCTCGTCGCCGGGCGAGGCCAGCTCGGGATGGGCCACGGCCAGGTCGAGGTGGTGCTGGAGGATGCCCAGCGCCGCGAGCTGGAGCTGGGCCCGCGCGGCGCTCAGTTGCGCCTGCGCGCTGCGGCGGTAGGTCCACACGGCCAGGACCACCGAGGCCACCGTCGCCGCGGCCAGGACGATGAACGCGATCTGCGTGACGACGACGGCCATCGGCGTCCCCTCCTGCGGAGCGGGCCTGCGGCGGCCCGCCCGGGGCGCCGGCGAGGTGCGGGCGGGCGGACGGGCCGAGGTGCTCGGCCGGACCGGGAGGTCGGGCCGATCGCCCGCCGCTCACCGGTCCACGGTCGCGTCCGTCGCCTGGATCTTGCCCCTCCAGCGTAGGTGCGGGTGCGCGGCGCGGCGAGCCGACGCCGGCGGTGCCCCACCCCCGGTCGGGGAGGGGCACCGCCGGTTTCCTCCGCGAGGAGGCGTGGTCCGCGCGGGCCGCGGCGTGTCAGTCGCAGGGGGTGGCGGAGCGCACCGCGTCGATGATGGCCGGCCCGGAGAGGCTCTCCCACATGATGGCCGTCACCTTGGAGCAGAACACGTAGGAATGGTTGCCCTCGATCTTGAGCGGGCCCGCGTACTGGGTGAAGAGGCCCTGGTCGACCTTGCACAGGCTGGCGTCGGTCCGGTTGGGGCACAGCTTGAGCTTCATCTTCATGCCGCCCGGCATGTTGTTCTCGAAGACGGCGCAGGCACCGGAGAACCCCTGGCTGTTGCTCTTGGTGTAGGTGAACAGGGTGCCGTACCGGCGGGAGTCGGGAAGGCGCTCGGCGTTGTCGAGCTTGTAGCCGGAGCCGCACAGGGTGGCGGTCGCCCGGACGGCGGCCGTCCTGCGGGCGGCCAGGGCCTTCGTCCCGGCGGACGCGCCGGGAGCGAACTGCACGGTGGTGCCGGGCACGCGGGCCCCGTCGGCGGTGGGTGTGGCGGCGACGGCCGCCGGGCTCGCGAAGGCGGTGGCGGTCAGTGCGGCGCCGACGGCGAGGGTGCGTATGAGCGCACGGGACATGGTTGGTTCCCCCTTGCGGTGATACGAAATTCCGCGCAGGCATGTGCAGTTGCACAGCGGCGGATGAATGGTCGGGGCAACGCTACCCCGTCGCGCAACCCGGCCCCGACCGATCAAGTGTGCACTGTGTCACGTGTGTTGACGGTGTGAAGGGTGACACATGGCACGGTCCGTGAAGGGCTGATAAGTTCCTGGTGACCACCACAACCGAACATCGGTTCTCAACGCGCGCTTTTCACGGGGGATCGCTGCGCTATGCCCGACAACGTCTTTCCCGCCGCCCCGGCACCCGCCGCACCCGTCACGCCCCGCGTGACCGTGCCGCGCCGCGCCGCCGCCGGTGACCATTCCGCCCGCAGGGGCCTTGCCGTCGTCTTTGCGGGCTGCTTCACGTTCGCACCGCGAGCGACGACGGCGACGGCCGTGCCCCAGCCACGACTCTGACCTTCCACCGGTCTCGCGGACCGGGCCCCGCCGCACCGCGCACGGGGACCCGCCGCACCGCGGACCGGGTCCGCCGCGTGCGCGGATACCGGCAGGGGCGGCTCGGCCCTCTCCTCCCCTCGCAACGGTTCCGCGTGCCGACACCGCTTCCCTGGCGGTGAGTTCCCTCATGCTCCGCTCCCGCCGCCGGCCTCACCTCTCCACGCCGGTGGTGGCGTGCGGCCGCGTTCCCCGACACCGGGAACGCCCGACTCTCAGAAAAGAGACACCACTTGATACGCAACGCCGTGCTTCGGCGTGCGCGGATACCGGTGACGGCAGCCCTGACCATGGCTCTGTCCGCCGGTGTCGCCACGACCCAGGCATACGCTGCGGCCGCTCCGCGCTCGGCAGCCTCCGGATGGTCGGCGGCCACCGCCCGCGACCCGGGCGTCAAGCCCGGCGACCAGCCCTACGCCGTGCCCGCGGACCGGCGTTCCGCCGTCCTCGGCAGCACCTACGGGAAGTCGACCGACCGTGCCTTCACGACCTCCGGCGACGGAACGGGCTTCCACGTCCTGATCGCGGACGAGAAGGACGGATACGCCTGGAAGACCGCCGCGACGCTGTCGGAACCCGGCTTCGACACCGACGCGTGGATCGGCAACGCCTGCCTGACCGGGTCCGGCAGGTACGCGGCCGTCGCCTACGCGCCGCGCACCTTCACCAACCGGTCCGAGCTGATGACGCGCGGGGCGTTCACCGCCGTCGTCGACCTGACCGACGGACATGTCACCAAGCTGCCGTTCCAGGCCACACTGGGCTACTTCTCCCCCGGCTGCGGCACGGGCGAGCGGGCCGTGTTCACCGCGCTGACCGACGACCGGTCGGCGCGGAACCAGACCCGCCTGGTCACGGTCGACGCCCGGACGGGCGAGGCCGGGAGCCGGCAGACGGTCACCGGGCAGGTCACCTCGGCGGTGCCCACCGGCCAGGGCATCGTCGCCGCCGCCGGGAACCACATCGTGACCGTCAAGGGCGGCAAGGTCCGCGCGGTCGCGACGACGAACTCGTGGCCGTTCCAGCTCAAGGCCGACGCCGGCGGCGGTGTCACGTTCATCGACGCGTCCCCCCGGACGCCGAAGGGGAACGGCGCCGTGCGCGGCGGGAACTCGGCCACGGTCTCCCGCGTCAGTGCCGCTCAGATCAGGAAGGCCGACGGCAGGAGCAGGCCGGCCGGGCTGGCCCGGGGGCGGCTCAGCGAGTTCGACCTCACCGCCACCCCGTCGGGCCAGGTCTACGTGACCGGCCGGGCGGCCTCCACCTCCCCCGCGGCCGCCGGTGTGCTGCGCAATCCCGGCGGGATCGACAAGGACGCCCGGGTCTCCAGCCGGGGCCAGGCCGTCGTCACCTCCCGCTGGGCGGACGGCAGGGCCTCCCGGATCCGCCCGGAGGAGGCCCTGGACGCCCGCACGGTCCGTACGACACTGAGGACGCTGGACACCCGCAGGACGGTCGTCCTGGACGCCCCGCCGGAGTGGGACCACATCGGCGGGCAGAAGGAGATCGTCCAGGGGACGCAGACGAGTCCGGTCCTGCTCGCCCGGGGCGCCCGGGGCGGGGGCCGGTCCGGGGCGGCGGCGAACGACACGGTCGAGGCCGACCGCTCCTGCGCGGTCCCGCGCAACGACCCCAGGAAGCAGGCGTTCCAGCCCACCCCGCGGCAGATCGAGTGGGCCGTCGACCAGACCGTCGTCGGGAAGCTCGACAAGGGAGCCACGCGGCCGGCGAACTGGAAGAACACCGGGATGGCCGCCTACGCGCCGCAGAAACTGTTCCCGCTGACACCGCTGGCGGGCGGCTCCGGAGCCGACTGGCACGTACCCGCGCAGGTGATGCTCGGTATCACCGCGCAGGAGTCGAACATGTGGCAGGCCGCCAAGATCGCGGTGCCGGGTGTGACGGCGAACTCGCTGATCGGCAACTTCTACGGCGTCAAGTACGCCGCCAGCGGCCAGCAGCAGGACCCCTGGGCGGTCAACTTCGCCCAGGCGGACTGCGGTTACGGCGTCACCCAGGTCACCGACGGCATGCGGATGCCCGGCAAGGAGAAGGACGGCGAGAAGCCCAAGACGACGGTGCAGCAGGAGGCCGTCGCCCTGGACTACGCCGCGAACATCGCGGCCGGCGTCAACATCCTCATCGGGAAGTGGAACGACACCCGCAAGGACGGCCTGACCGTCAACGACGGCAGTCCCAAGTACATCGAGAACTGGTTCTACGCCCTGTGGGCGTACAACGCCGGGTACTACCCCAAGTCGAAGCCGGTGAGCGGCAGGTGGGGCGTGGGCTGGACGAACAACCCGGCCAATCCGCTGTGGAAGGAGAACCGCACCCCGTTCCTGGAGAACTCCGAGGGCAAGGACGACTACAGCCACGCCGCGCACCCGCAGGACTGGCCGTACGAGGAGAAGGTGATCGGCTGGGCCGCACGCCCGATCTCCGCCATGTTCAAGCCGGGCGACATGCAGGCGGGTTACCGGCCGGCCTGGTGGAGCAGCCCCGACGCCCGCACCTCGGCCAAGCCGCCGATCTTCACCTTCTGCGGCCCGCAGAACGACTGCGTGCCGTCGAAGATCGGTGAGGGCGCCTCCAACGACGACGGCAAGGGCCCGTGCGCACTGCCAGGCGACCCGCACAGCGACAACCCGCTGTATCTGAAGTGCTGGTGGAACCAGCCGGTCAGCTGGAAGAACTGCACCACCGAGGCCCGGTGCGGCAACCCCATCCACCGGTTCGACGACACCTATCCCGAGCAGCCCGACGAGAACTCCTACCCGCCGCGCTGCCACACCGGCCTCCCGTCCGGGTCCCTGGTGGTGGACGACCTGCCCGACGGCACCGTTCCGGCGGGAACCTCGGGACGTACCTGCACCGTGAGTTCGAAGGGGTCCTTCCAGTTCACCTTCGCCGGCGAGGGCGGGAAGTACCCGTCCAAGATCGACCTGCACCAGATCGGCGCGGGCAACGACAACCACTTCTGGCTGGGTCACACCCGCTGGCTCGCGACCGCGGACGGCAAGCGGCTGCAGATCTCCGGCAAGTGGACGCTGAACGGCTCCCAGCGCGGCTGGATGCGCGTCTTCGTGCACATGCCGGACCACGGCGCCCACACCCGGCAGGCGGCCTACAAGATCGGCGGCACCGAGTTCCCCACCCCGCCGGTCCGGGTGCAGCCGCAGCGGATCCGCCAGAACAAGTGGGTGGACCTGGGCGTCTTCGACTTCACCGGCACGCCGACGGTGACGCTCGACACCGACACCGACGACGGCACCGGTGACGAGGACATCGCCTGGGACTCGGTGGGCTTCCAGCCGCTGCCGGGCAAGCCGAAGGACTTCGTCGTCGCCATGGGCGACTCCTACTCCTCCGGCGAGGGCGCCTCCGAGGGCAACCGGGACTACTACCCGGAGACCAACTACCTCGACGAGCAGAACCGCCGGACCCGCGACGCCTGCCACCGCTCCACCCAGGCGTGGTCGCGCCAGGCGACGATCCCGGGCCGGGCGAAGTCCATCGGCGCCCTGGCCGACGACTACGGCTCCGCCATGGACTACCACCTGATCGCCTGCTCGGGCGCGCGCACCTACAACATGGTGCACGCCGGTGAAGTGCAGTCCAACGGCGGTGAGAAGCCGCAGATCGACAAGGGCTTCCTGGACAAGAACACCACGCTGGTCACCCTGTCCATCGGCGGCAACGACGCCCGCTTCGCCGACGTCATCCAGAAGTGCCTGGTGGCCGTCGACGGCGGCAACTGCAAGGACAGGACGTTCGGCGAGGACGACGTCGACCAGTCCGTCGGCGGCCGCGACCGCAAGTTCATCGGGCAGCCGCTGGAGAAGGCCGCGGTCGGCATCATCGACGAGATCGTCCGGCCGGACATCGTCAAGGTCCTGACGGAGATCCACGACCGGGCCCCGAACGCGAAGATCGCGCTCATGGGCTACCCGCCGCTGATCGAGAACCGGGGCGAGTGCCTGAGCATCACGGTCCCCGGTGTCGGCCAGATCGGTCTGTCCGCATCCTCCTCGGACTGGCTCAACAGCGTGGCCGACACGCTGGCGGGCGCGATGCAGCAGGCCGCGGACGACGCCAGGGCCAAGGGGATCCAGGTCTGGTTCTCCAACCCGAAGCAGAACTTCGCCGGCAAGGCCGTCTGCGGCGACCCGGAGTCCGTCCACGGCATCGTCAAGACGCTCGTGGACTCCGACGAGCCGAAGACCGACTACCCGTTCCTGCGGGAGTACGGCCTGTCGGCCCAGTCGTTCCACCCGAAGATCGGCGGCGCCCGCCTCTACGCCGACTCCCTGGAACGCACGTTCACCGGCATGGGGCTGTGACCTCTGCCGCACGCCAGGGGCCCGGCAGCCGCCGGGCCCCTCTCACCCGAAACGGAGAAACACCTTGAGGAAGCTCCCGCACGCCGTGGCCACCGGTGGCGCCGCCGCCGTCGCCCTCGTCGCCCTGGCGGCCGCGCCGGCCTCGGCCGCCACCGCGGACTCCCAGTTCGACGTGATCTTCCCCGGCAAGAAGCCGCAGACCACGTACTACGTCCAGAACACCGCCGGCAACTCCGGGAGCATGACCGGGAAGTCCGTGATGCACTGGCAGATCGTCGACGACCAGGTCGTCGACAACTCCAGGCGGTTCACCAGCTTCAAGATCACCACCCGGATCGAGGAGCGCCTGACCAGGGCCGGCGAGGACCATGTCGTGACGTCCCGCACGTGCGACTGGACCAAGCTGGTCAACGACAACTACTCGTGGAACCTGCTGGAGGACGCCAACACCTGCGCCGCGCCGCCCACCGTCTACGACGGTGAGGTGTGGTGGTCCACGGACTCGACGATCGTCTACGACGTCGAGGGCGACGGCCGGGGACCGATCACCAAGGAGCTCACCGGTTCGCCGCTGATCCACGGCTGAGTCCACACGGGTGCCCGGGTTCTGAGGACGTTCGCTCAGGACCCGGGCCTGTTCTCGGGAGAAGCTCGTTCCATGACCGACCCCGCACCCCAGTGGCCCACGGACCACCCCCGCTTCCACGGGCCGAACGTCCCACCCCCGCACCGGCCCGCGCGCACCTGGCTGCATCCGGTCGGCGACGTCGCGCTGGCCGTCGGCCTGCTGGTCGTGGACGGCGTCGCGGCGCTCGCCGCCTTCCTGCTCGGCATCGACTTCCACGGATGGAAGCCGTTCGACCCGGGCGCGGACAACTCCGCCGTCGTCCTCCGTCCCGACTGGCTGTACGTGGGCATCGCCGGCGGTGTCGTCCTGCTCACCGCACCGCTGCTGTACCGGCTCCGGGCCCTCGTCACCACCTGCGTGCAGGTGCTGGCCGGGCTGATCGTGGTGGGTCTCGCGGTGGCCGGGGCGCAGTACGACCAGCACCGTGCCACCGGCTCGGCTCCCTCCGTCCCGTACGCACCCTCCGCCCCGTACGATCCGGGTGCGGCACAGGCCCCGGGCGCGGCGCCGTACGGCCGATGACGTCGGCCGGCCCATCCCCCGGGGTGGGCCGGCCGACGCCGCTACTCGCCCGCGTACGCCTTCCTCAGCGCGACGATGTCGAGCTTGCCCATCGCGAGCATCGCCCGGGTGGTGCGGGCCGCCCTCTCCTGGTCGGGGTCGCCGATCATGTCGATGAGCCCGTCCGGGACGACCTGCCAGGACACGCCGAACCGGTCCTTGAGCCAGCCGCACGGGCCGGGCTCGCCGCCGTTCTCGGTCAGCTTGTTCCAGTAGTGGTCGACCTCCTCCTGGTCCTCGCAGTGGATCTGGAAGGAGATCGCCTCGTTGAACGTGAACTGCGGGCCGCCGTTCAGCGCGACGAACTTCTGGCCGTTGGCCGTGAAGTCGACGGCGATGACGGTGCCGGCGGGGCCCGGGCCGGCCTCGGTGTAGCGGCCGATCCGGCCGATGCCGGAGTCCTTGAAGATCGAGACGTAGTAGTGCGCGGCCTCCTCGGCCTGGCCGTCGAACCAGAGACAGGTGGTGAACCCTTCGGTCGCCATCGAATCCTCCCGGAGCGTGGAAAGCGGTCACCTGTACCGACCGATCCTCGCCCCGGAACTCATCGGCCGGGCGCCGGAACACGGTGATCCGGCCGACGCCTTCCGCGTGGTGCTGCCGGGGATGCCGCCCGGGAGGGTGCGGACGGGGGCGGCCGCGCCCGCGCTCCGCCCGTGGCGGATCTGCCACGGGCAGAGCCGCCGCATGCGGGCAACTCCTTCGGCCAACAGTGGAGTCGACGGCATCCGCAGCACCACGAGGAGACCCGATGACTCCACTCAGCACGCTCTCGCCCCGCGCCGAGGACGGCGCCACCCCACTCAGCCGCTTCGACGACCATCTCGCCGCGCACCTGCTCGCCCAGCGCATCGTCCTCCTCGGCACCCAGGTGGACGAGGTGTCGGCGAACCGCGTGTGCGCGCAGCTGCTCCTGCTGTCCGCGGAGGACCCGCACGCCGACATCGCCCTGTACATCAACAGCCCGGGCGGCTCCGTCACCGCGGGGCTCGCCGTCTACGACACCATGCGGCTGGTCCCGAACGACGTCTGCACCCTCGCGATGGGCTTCGCCGCCAGCATGGGCCAGTTCCTGCTCACGGTGGGTACGCCGGGCAAGCGGTTCGCGCTGCCCCACGCGCGGGTCATGATGCACCAGCCGTCGGCCGGGATCGGCGGCACCACCGCCGACATCGAGATCCAGGCGGAGAACCTGGAGCACACCAAGCGGACCATCGAGCGGATCACCGCCGAGCACACCGGGCAGAGCGCGGAGACGATCGCGCGGGACGGCGACCGGGACCGCTGGTTCACGGCCGAGCAGGCCAGGGAGTACGGGCTGGTGGACCGGGTCGTGGAGTCGCTCGCCGACATCCGCCCGGCCACCCCGCGCCGACGGACGGGGCTGTGACATGGGGTCGTACACGGTTCCCTACGTCATCGAGCGGACCGCGCAGGGCGAGCGGTCCTACGACGTGTTCAGCCGGCTGCTCAACGAGCGGATCGTCTTTCTCGGCACCGAGATCGACGACGGGGTCGCCAACGTCGTGATCGCGCAGCTGCTCCATCTGGAGTCGGCGGCGCCGCAGGCCGAGATCTCCCTCTACCTGAACTCCCCCGGCGGATCGTTCACCTCGCTGATGGCGATCTACGACACGATGACCTTCATCCAGTCGCCGATCTCCACGTTCTGCGTGGGGCAGGCCGCCTCCACGGCGGCGGTGCTGCTGGCCGGCGGCGATCCCGGGCGGCGCTTCGTGCTGGAGCACGCGCGGGTGCTGCTCGGGCAGCCCGCCAGCGGCGGCCGGCAGGGCACGGTCTCCGACCTGGCGCTCCAGGCCAAGGAGATGGTCCGGATCCGCTCCCAGGTCGAGGAGGTGCTGGCCCGGCACACGCGCCACGACGTGGCGGCCCTGCGCGCCGACATGGACCGCGACAAGGTGTTCACCGCCCCGGAGGCGGTGGCCTACGGGCTGGCCGACGAGGTGCTGAGCCGGCGCCTGGTCATGGTCTGAGGCGCCGGCCCGTACGGAGCGGGCTCCGGTCAGGCGGCCAGGCACAGTCCTCCGGAGCGGGAGACCGGGCGGCCGCGGGCGGGGGCCGCGGTGCGGCTGGTGAGCCGGACCAGTTCGCCCTGCGCGAGCGACAGCAGGTCGCCGAGACCGAGCCCGAGGGCCCGCGCCGCGGCCGCGAGGACCTCCGAGGAGGCCTCCTTGCGGCCGCGCTCGATCTCCGACAGGTAGGGCATGGAGATCCGGGCCGTCTCGGCGACGTCCTTGAGGGTGCGCTGCTGCGCCAGGCGTTCCCGGCGCAGCACGTCGCCGACGAGGTCGCGCCACAGAGGCTCCCTCGCGGGGGCGGGCGGCCGCTCGGCCCCGGCGGGGGCGGCGGGCGGACGCAGCGGGACGACGCGGGCGTGGTTCGGCGCTTGGGTGGTCACCGTCCCAGACTAGGAGCCGCGGACGCCGGGGGAAGGCGTGCGCCGGGGATCGGCGTTCCGCTCTGGGTGAAGCACCGGTGCCGCAGGGCGCTGCGGAGCGGGATTCGCCGATCGCGCTCCGGAGGCGCATACTTTTCGGATAGCGGGGTACCGAGGGATCGCGTACCTGGCCGGCGCCGGGACGCCGGTTCGACGCGTACAGGCCGAGGAAAGCAAGCTCGCAGCGAGACTTTCGTGGGAGAGGTAATGGACACCGCCGTGATCCGGTCCGAGGCAGCGGCCGAGGAGGCCGGGACGACCAGGACGGGCGACGGACTGCCGGGTGTCGCCGACCCCCGCACGATCGCTCCGCGGGACGCCCGCGAGCTGTCCCGCCACTTCTTCAGGCGGCTGACGGAGCTCGAAGAGGGCACGCGCGAGTACCAGTACGCGCGCAACACCCTCATTGAGATGAACATGTCGCTGGTGCGGTTCGCGGCCGGCCGGTTCCGCAACCGCGGCGACGACATGGAGGACGTCGTCCAGACCGGGATGATCGGCCTGATCAAGGCGATCGACCGGTTCGAGCTGTCGCGCGAGGTGGAGTTCACCTCGTTCGCGCTGCCCTACATCGTGGGCGAGATCAAGCGCTTCTTCCGGGACACCACCTGGGCCGTGCACGTGCCGCGGCGCCTGCAGGAGCTGCGCGTGGAGCTGGCCCGGGCCCGCGAGGAGCTCTCCAGCCGCCTGGACCGGGACCCCACCGTCGGTGAGCTCGCCACCTTGATGAACCTCTCCGAGAACGAGGTGGTCGAGGCCCAGATCGCCTCCAACGGCTACAACTCCGCGTCGCTGGACGCCGCCCTGACCGGGGACGGCCCCGAGGACGGCGAATCGGTGCTCGCCGACTTCATCGGCGTCGAGGAGGACGGGCTCCGGCTGGTCGAGGACTTCCACTCCCTCGCGCCGCTCCTGGCGAAGCTCGGCGAGCGGGACCGGGAGATCATCCACCTGCGGTTCGTGGAGGAGGCCACCCAGGCGGAGATCGGCGAACGGCTCGGCTGCTCCCAGATGCACGTGTCCCGGCTGATCAAGCGGATCATCACCCAGCTGCGCCAGGGCATGCTGGGCGAGCTCGGCTGCGCCTGACCGGCGAGAGCGCCCCGGCGCGACTGTGCCGCCCCCTTCGTGGAAGTGGGGCGGCACCGCTGTGTCGGGGCTGTGCTGTCGGGGCTGCGCGCGGCCGAACGGTCAGCGCCGGCCGAGGCCCACCCGGGCGCACACCCGCTTGCCCACCGGCACCCGCTCGACCGTGACGTCCGCCAGGGCGTGCACGATCTCCAGACCGTGCCGGCCCACGCGGTTCGGGTCGCGGGGAAAGCGACGGGGCAGGACGGCGCTGCTGTCGTACACGGAGACCGTGACCGCGGTGGCGGTGCCTTCGAGCTCCAGGATGTACGGCCCGTTGCTGTGCCGGTCCGCGTTGGTGACCAGCTCGCTCACCACCAGGAGCAGGGCCTCGGAGGAGCGCGGCTCGATCTCGGCGCACCACTCGCTCCCGAGCTGCTCGAGGAAGAGCAGGGCGAAGGACCGCGCCTCGGCTATGCACCCCGGTTCCCCGGTGTAGTGCGCCGCCCGCCGGAGCGGTTCCACGGGAACGTCGAAACCAGTCGGTATCACTGCCCCGTCCAGGTACTCGATCATGCAAGTCTCTCTCGGAAAGCCGGCCTGGCCGGACACTGTCGCACATGTCCTCGTACCCCGAGCCGCGCGTTTGAGTCCCGGCCGATCGGTGCGACCTCCTGCCGGGACAGCGTACCGGCTCCGACCAGGGGCGATGCGGGGCAGCGGGGCCGGCCGCCCGGCCGGGGCGGACGTCGACGGGCCCCCTTCGGAGCAGGGCCGCGAGCCGGGCGACGGGCTCTTTCGGACTACGGCTGCGAGCCGGACGACGGGACGGACGGCGGGCCGGAGGCCGGCGGCGGGGAGGACGGGCCGGAGGCCGGTGGCGGGGACGACGGGGCGGACTGCTCCGGCGGGGACCCCGGCGAGGTGGGCGGGGACGGCTTCCCGGGCGACTGGGGTGGGGTCGAGGAGGACTCCCGCGGCGGCGAGGTCTCCGACGACGGTGTGGCGGGCGAGGAGGACTCCGTGTGCGGCGACTCGGGCGAGGACGGGGCGGTGGAGGTAGTCGGGCAGCCCGGTGACTGTCCGGAGGCGCCGGGCGGGCACGGCGACCGGGAGCCGGAAGGCGGCGGGAGCACGGTCGCGGTGGGGAGCGGCCAGGGGTTCGCCGGCGGTGGCGACGGGCGGTCGTGGCGGCCGGTGTCGCCGGGGTTCCGGGTGAACCAGTCGTGGTGGCGCAGGTCGAAGACGACGAACTTCTCGACGATCTTCGGCGAGGGCGTCACGACGATGACGTTCTGCGGCCGGTACGAGGGCCATTTCCCGCCGACGTAGCGGGGTGCGGTCTTCTGGGCGACCGGCGGCGTCAGCGGGTTGCCGCAGGCACAGCGGACCCGGGGCGCGCCGTGGTCGTCCACGAGGACGGCCGTGCCCGCCTGCAGGACCGCCTGGTACTCGGTGGCTGCCCCGTCGCGGTAGCCGTGGTTGGTGACGCGGGTGTCCATGCGCAGCTGGAGCGGGGTGAGCGAACGCAGCCAGCCGGGGACGTCACCCGGCCGGACGCCGGCGACGGAGGCGAACGCCCTGTTCTTGGCCGGGTCCGCCGTCAGGGCCCTGATCTGCCGTTCCACGTCGCAGCTGGAGACATTGCGGGTGCCGCCGTAGAGGCCGGCCGCGCCGCCCTGGACGCTCCGCACCACGTTGGCGGGCTGCGACGGCCCGGTCGGTACGGGCGAGGGCGGCGGCGCGGAGTCCTCCTTGGCCGTGGACCCGGTGAAGGGGTCGGGTCCCTTCTGGCCCGCGGACTGCAGGAACACCTCGCCCCGGGCGCTCGAACCGTCGCCGGAGGTGGTGAGGACGACGGCGAGCACCACGACCGCCACCACGGCGGTGACGAGCAGCGCCATCCGGGGCACCGACGACCACCAGGGCCGGTGGGGCTCCGGCGCACCGGCTCCCCCGCCGCCACCCGTGGGGTGGGACGGCGGTCCGGAGGGCGGCTCGGAGGGCCGACCCGACAGGGGGCCGGAGGGCGGGCCGGAGGGACGGCCGGAGGCAGGCGGTTCCGCGGTCACGAGGTCTCCCGAGGTCGACACTTCGCGGCGTATGACCTGATCAAGGCCGCTCTTCCCGCAACGTCACCATTGTGTGCCCCGGTGTGGCGCCGTCCGCAAGCGGACACGGACGGACCTCACGGCGGGCGCGCCGCCGCCGGGCTGCTTAGCGTGGCACCGTGAGTTCGCCCAGTCCCTCCGCGCAGCCGGTCGCCCGCCACGGCTGGGCGCAGGCCGCCGTCACGGCGCTGACGGGGCTGCTCGCGATGATCGTGGTCGCGGCGCTGGGCCTGTGGGCGGCCGGTGCCGCGAACCTCCCCGACCTGGCCTTTCCGCGGGTGGTCGCCGCGACCGTGGTGACGGCGGTCGGCGGCAGCGTGGCGCTCACCGGCACGGCGGGCGACCTCGCACGGACCCATGCCGGGATCACCGTGATGCCGCTGTCGGTCACCCTGGTGGGCGCGCTGGTCGTCGCCGCGGGCTTTCTGCGGCCGCTGCGGCACCGGGCGGTGGCCGGGGTGCGGGAGCTGGCCGGGTGGACCGCCCGGATCGCCGCGGTCTGGCTGGTGCTGCTCGTCGTCCTGGCGCTGGCCGCCCGCCAGGACTTCGCCGTGAACCTGGGCGAGGGGCTGCTCGGCGACATCGGCGACTTCCTGAACGCCTCGCCGCGGGTCGGGTTCGCCGCGCAGGTGCCGTCGACCGCCGTCCTCGGGCTGGTGTGGCTGGCGGGGGTGCTGGTACTGGCCCTGCTGGTGGCGCGCGGGGCGCCATTGCCTCCGCGGCTGCTGCGGTTCCAGACGTCGGTGCGCCCCGCGGCGTACGCCATGGTCGTGCTGCTGCTCACCTACGTCGCCGTGGGCGTCGTCGTCGCGCTCGTCACGGCGGTGACCCGGGGGCATCCGGAGCAGTCGCTCGCGGTGATCCTGCTCGGCATGCCGAACCTGGCCTGGCCGGCCCTGACCATCGGGATGGGCGCCACCTGGAACGGCAGGGTGGACGGCCCGTTCGGGCTGCCCATGCCGCATCTGCTGGACGAGGTGCTGCGCACCCCGGACGTCTCCGCGCTCAACCTGCGCACGCTGGCCGAGCACGACGGCAGGGTGTGGTGGCTGGTGGTCGCCGACGCGGTGCTGCTGCCGGCCGCCGCGTTCCTGATGGCCTGCCGCTCACCGGCCCGGGTGCGTGTGTGGCGGCACGCCCTGCACATGGCCCTCGCCCTGGCCCTGACGGTGCTGATGATCTGCCTCGTCGGCCGGATCTCCGCGCACTACGGGCTCTCCCTGTTCGGCATCGGCGACCTGGGCGGCGGGCTGTCCGGGGAGCTGCTCCTGAGGCCGCAACTGTGGGGCGCGCTGGGCCTCGCGGTGCTGTGGGGCCTGGCCACCGGCTTCCTCGGCGCACTGCTCGCCCGGCGGGTGCGCCGGACGGGCGAGGTCGACGACGGTGAGGACGGGCGTGCCGAGGGGGGCGGAGTCGAGTCGGGCGGCGTCGAGGGCCGCTAGGTGCTGTGGCCGGAAAGGTTCACCGGCTCGCGACGCCCGGCACGGCTCCCCCAAGCTCTGCGAGCAGGGGGAAACCCCCAGCCGCGTTGTCGCATCACCCGAGTACATCCAGTACGCGGGCGACGCTCCGCCTTGCGATGCTCCCCCACAGCCTGAACGGCGTGGGAGGTGCCCCCAGCACCGGACGCCGCGAGCTTTCCGGCAAACCTTTCCGGCCACAGCACTAGCCACCGGCGCCGAACACCGGGCGGGCCCAGTGCGGCGGCTCGGGGGTGCCCGCCCCGTCGGCCACCGGCAGATCCACCTCGGTCGCCGGGTGCCCCGCCGTCGTGCCGCCCGCGGCGGCGGTGCGCAGGGCGGCGACGAAGGCGCGGCAGGAGTCGTAGCGGTCGTCGGGGCTCTTCGCGAGCGCCCTGGCGAAGACGTCGTCGACGGGCGCGGCGAGGTCGGGGCGCTCCCCGGTCAGCGGCGGCGGCTCGTCGTACTGGTGGGCCCACAGCAGGGCCATGTCGTCGTCCCGCCGGAAGGGCGGATGGCCGGCCAGCATCTCGTAGACCACGCAGGCGAAGCTGTAGACGTCGCAGCGCGCGTCCACCGGGCGCCCGGCGATCTGCTCGGGGGCCACGTAGTCGAGCGTGCCGACGAACTGGCCGACGGTGGTGAAGCCGCTCAGGGACAGGGACTTCTTGGTCAGTCCGAAGTCGGCCAGGTAGGCGTGCTCGGGGTGGTCGCTGTCGGTGCCGTGGGCCATCAGGATGTTCCCGGGCTTCACGTCCCGGTGGACCAGGCCGTGCTCGTGGGCGGCGTCCAGCGCGGAGGCGATCTGCGCGGCGATCCGCGTGGCCGCAGCGAGCGGCAGCGGGCCCTGCGCGTCGAGCAGGTGGCGCAGGTCGCTGCCGGGGACGTAGCGCATGGCGATGTAGAGGACGCCGTCCGTCTCGCCCGCCTCGTAGACGGGCACGATGTTCGGGTGGTCGATGGCGGCGGCCGCCCGGGACTCGTGCATGAAGCGCTGCCGGAAGGTGTCGTTGCGGGCGAGTTCGGGGGCGAGCAGCTTGAGCGCGACGGTGCGGTCCAGGTGCAGGTCGCGGGCCCGGAGGACGACGGCCATGCCGCCGCGCCCGATCTCCTGCTCGATGCGGTACCCGGCGAGCTCTTTCCCGAGCAGTTCCGAGGGGCGTCCCGAGAACAGGCCGGTGTCGTGCGGCATCAGGACTCACCGTCCGCGGGGACCTCGCGGGTGGCGCCGGGGCCGGCGCCGGCGGGGGCCCGCGGCGCCCGGTCGGCCGCGTAGGTGGCCGTGCGGGAGCCGTCCGCGTACACCCAGCGCCCCTGCTCGGCGTCGTAGAGCCACATCGACTCGCCGTCGACGACGATGCCGATCCGCAGCCCCCGGGTGCGGTGACCGAAGGTCTCGCGGTCGATCCCTCCGCCGGCCAGGTCCTCCACGGCGACCCGGTAGCTCGCCAGGGCGTGTTCGGCGTGGGCGAGCAGCGGACGCGGGTCGCCCACGCCGAACGGTCCGCCGGGGCCGGGCGGGTCGTGCGGCACGGCGACCAGGCGACGGCCGTCGACCCAGGCGGACCAGCCGTTGGCGCACACCACGCGTCCCCAGTCGCCGCGGCGCTCCGCGAGTTCCACGGGCAGCAGGGGGTCGAGGGGCACCGTGGGGCGGTCGGGGTCGGGTGCCTCCCAGGCCGGCATTCCGTCCTGGGGGACGACGTGGGTGGGGCGGAAGCCCGGGGTCGTCATCGCACCGTCCTCACTTCCGCATCACCGCGGGCTCGCGCAGGCGCAGCAGCCGGGACACCAGGTATCCGCAGAGCACCGACAGCACCACCAGCATCCCCATGTTGACCAGCCACATCCCGGGCGTGTGCCGGAACAGCGGGTCGGCGGTCTGGGGGCCCGGCAGGATGCGGGCCAGGCCGATCGTGTCGGCCATCGCGGCGAACGCCCAGCGGGAGGGCACCAGCCAGGACAGCTGCTCCAGCACGGGGACGCCGTGCAGGGTGACCAGGGCGCCGCACAGGACGACCTGGACGATGGCCAGCAGCACCAGCAGCGGCATCGTCACCTCCTCCCTGCGGACCATGGCGGACACCACGAGGCCGAACATCATCGCCGTGAACGCGAGCAGGGCGACGGCGAGGGTGATCTCGGCCAGCGGCGGCAGGAACACCCCCTGTCCGCTGGGGGCATTGAGGTCCACGCCGAGCAGGGCCACCAGGGTCAGGACGACCGCCTGGAGCACGGTCACCGTGCCCAGGACCACCACCTTCGACATGAGGTACGCCGATCTGGACAGGCCCACGGCCCGCTCCCGCTGGTAGATCACCCGCTCCTTGACGAGTTCGCGCACGGCGTTGGCGGCACCCGTCAGCACCGCGCCGACGCACAGGACGAGCAGGGCGGAGGTGGCCTTGTCGGCCACCAGCTCGCCGCCCGCCAGGACGCGGGCCATGGCCCCCATCACGAACGGCAGCGCGATCATGACGATGAGGAAGGTCCGGTCCGCGGCGAGCACGGAGGTGTAGCGGCGGATCAGCGTGCCGAGCTGCGCGCCCCGGCTGCGGGGGCGGGGCGGCGGTGCCGCGACGGCGGGCACGGAGTCCGGCTGCGGCGGCTGGGAGGTCGCGTCGACGACGTACTGCCGGTGGAACCGCGAGGCGCGGTACTGCTCGGCCCAGTCCCGCTCCCGGTCCCGTTCGAAGGCCTCGAACGCCTCCGGCCAGTGGGCGAAGCCGAAGAAGTCGAGGGTCTCCTCGGGCGGCCCGTAGTAGCCGATCCGGCCGCCGGGGGCGAGCACCAGCAGCCGGTCGCAGACGTCGAGGCTGAGCACGCTGTGGGTGACCACGATGACGGTGCGGCCGTCGTCGGCCAGCCCGCGCAGCGTCTGCATCACGGAGCGGTCCATCCCGGGGTCGAGCCCGGACGTCGGCTCGTCGAGGAAGAGCAGGGACGGCTTGGTGAGCAGTTCCAGGGCGACACTGACCCGTTTGCGCTGTCCGCCGGAGAGGCTGTGCACGGGCTGTCCGGCCCGCTGTTCCAGGCCCAGCTCGCGGATGACCTCCTCGACCCGGGCGCGCCGCTCCTCCGGGGCCGTGTCCTGTGGGAAGCGCAGTTCGGCGGCGTAGGCGAGGGCGTCGTGGACGGTCAGCTGGACGTGCAGGATGTCGTCCTGGGGGACCAGGCCGATGCGCTGGCGCAGCTCGGCGTAGTCGCGGTACAGGTCCCGGCCGTCGTAGAGGACCGTGCCGTGGCCGGCGGGCCGCTGTCCGGTCAGGGCGTTCAGCAGGGTGGTCTTGCCCGAGCCACTGGGCCCCACGACGGCGAGCAGGCACTTCTCCCCCACCGGGAAGGACACGTGGTCGAGCAGGACCTTGCGGCCCTGGTCGACGGTGACCGTGAGGTCCTGCACGTCGAGCGAGACCTCGCCGGTGTCGACGTACTCCTGCAGCTGGTCGCCGACGAGGCGGAACGCCGAGTGGCCGATGCCGACGACGTCGTCGGGCCCGATCGGCGCCCGCTCGACGAGCTGCCCGTTGAGGAACGTGCCGTTGTGGCTGCCGACGTCGACGATCTCGTACGTGCCGTCCGCGTGGGCCCGCAGTTCGGCGTGCCGGCGGGAGACGACCAGGTCGTCGAGGACGAGGTCGTTGTCCTCGGCGCGGCCGATGCGGACGGTGCGCGCGGGCAGCGGCCGCACCGTGGTGGGCTGCCGGAAGACCGCGGTGCGTGCGGCCGGGGGCCCGGGCGGCGCCGGGGAACGGCCGACGAGGACGGCGCGCGGTCCGTCGGCGGGGTTGCCGAAGCGGATCACGCTGCCGGGGCCGACGTCCCAGTCGTGGATTCTGCGCCCGTCGGCGTAGGTGCCGTTGGTGCTGTGGTCGTCGTGGAGCGTCCAGTGGCCGTCCTTCGGGCGCAGCACCGCGTGGTGCCAGGAGACCCGGGCGTCGTCGAGGACGACGTCGCTGAGCGGGTCGCGTCCGACGTGGTAGGCGCGGCCCGGGGTCATGACTGTCGAGCCCGTCTCCGTCTCGAGGACGAGCTCGGGCGCAGTCGGCGCGACCGGCCGCTCAGCCATGCCAGAATTCTAACGATGTGCCCATATATGCGCCGTTCGACGCGGGCGTCGGGCCACCGTCGGAGGTACGTCAGGCCACCGGGAGGTAGAGCGCGGGGACGGTCCGCTGCATCCGCAGGGCGTCCACCGACTCGGCGAGCAGCTCGTACTCGGTGGTGTCGTCGCTGGCGGCGATCCGCACCAGCCGTCCGGCGGCCAACTCGTCGGCGACCAGTTCCTGTTGGACCAGGTCGGCGCACCAGCCGCGCAGTATGCCGGGGACGTCGGGGACCGACTGCGGGACAGGCACGAGCGCGCTCGCGGGGACGTGGGTGCTGTGGGGACCGGGGTCGAGCCGTTCGGCCATCCAGGAGGCGCGGTCGCGCAGCCACCACAGCGCCAGCGCCAGGGTCGGCGCCCGGTAGGTGCCGAGCGGTACGCCGATGCGCCGGCCCCCGCATACGCCGTACCCGGTGACATGGCACAGGAATTCGTCGTGCACTGCTCCTCCCCCGTCGCGTCGTTCGCCTGCCGGCTCTGCCTCGCTCTCTCTGCGGCTCCTGTGCGGTGAAACGTCCCTGACCTTCGAGTATGTTGACTACAGAAACACTGTCACCATGACTTTCCGGCCAGTTCCCTGGCATATTCCGCGCGATTCCTGGCCGGAACAGCGCGCCTCCACGCACCCCGGGGCATTACCCGCGCGGTAATCGACCGCCGCGGCACGACCCGGCATGGTGGTCGCATCGGGCCGCCGGTCACGGCGGACCCGGTTCCGACCAGCAGAGACGACCTCGACGGAGGCTGATTCGCCATGTCCGCCCACCCCGACCGCCACGAAATCGCCGTCGCCCGCTACTTCGAGGCCTGGAACGCCACCGGGCCGCAGGCGCTGGCCAAGGCGGTGGCCGCCGCCTGGACCCCGGACGGCACCTACACCGACCCCCTCGCCGACGTCGGCGGGCACGACGGGATCGCCGCCGTGATCGCGGCGGCCCACGAGCAGTTCCCCGGCTTCTCCTTCCGCCTCGCGGGCTCCGTCGACGGCCACCACGACACGGCGCGCTTCTCCTGGGAGCTGGTGAGCGACGCGGACGGCACGGCGCCGGTCGCCGGGTCCGACGTGATCACCCTGGACGGCGAGGGGCGGATCCGGGCCGTGCTCGGGTTCCTGGACCGGGTGCCCGCCGGGGCCTGAAACGGCGGTGGCGGCGGGGGCAAGCCACCCGGCGGCACCGGGGACCGCGCAGGTCGGAGGTGGGGGCGGGTGCCGGTGCGGCACCCGCCCCCACCTCCGACCGGGTCACGGCTTGACGAGCGCGTCGATCCGCGTCAGCTCCTCCGCGTCGAAGTCCAGGTTGCCGATCGCCGCGACGCTGTCCTCCAGCTGCCGCGGGCTGCTCGCGCCGACCAGCGCGGAGGTCACCCGGCCGCCGCGCAGCACCCAGGCCAGCGCCATCTGGGCCAGCGACTGGCCGCGGGCCCCCGCCATCTCGTCCAGCGCGCGCAGCCTGCCCACCAGCTCCTCGGTGACCGCGTCGGAGTGGAGGAAGGGGCTGTCGCTCGCCGCCCGCGAGTCCTCGGGTATGCCGTCGAGGTAGCGGCCGGTGAGCAGGCCCTGCTCCAGCGGGGAGTAGGCGATGGAGCCGACCTGGAGCTCGTCGAGGGTGTCGAGGAGGCCCTCGTCCTCGGGGCGGCGGTCGAGCATGGAGTAGCGCGGCTGGTGGATCAGGAGCGGGGTGCCCAGCTCGCCGAGGATGCGGGCGGCCTCGCGGGTCTGCTCCGGGGAGTAGTTGGAGACGCCGACGTAGAGCGCCTTGCCCTGCTGGACCGCGGAGTGCAGGGCGCCCATCGTCTCCTCCAGCGGAGTGTCCGGGTCGAAGCGGTGGGAGTAGAAGATGTCGACGTACTCCAGGCCCATCCGCCCCAGGCTCTGGTCGAGCGAGGACAGCAGGTACTTGCGGGAGCCCCACTCGCCGTACGGGCCCGGCCACATCAGGTAGCCGGCCTTGGTGGAGATCACCAGCTCGTCGCGGTACGGCGCGAGGTCGGCCCGCAGCGCCTCGCCCAGCGCGGACTCGGCGGCGCCAGGCGGCGGGCCGTAGTTGTTGGCCAGGTCGAAGTGGGTGACCCCGAGGTCGAAGGCGCGCCGCAGGATCGCCCGCTGGGTCTCCACCGGGCGGTCGGGGCCGAAGTTGTGCCACAGGCCGAGCGACAGCGCGGGGAGCTTCAGGCCACTGCGTCCGGTGCGCCGGTAGGGCATGTCCGCGTAACGGTCGGGGTGGGCGGTGTACAACGCGACTCCAGAGGGGTTGGCACTGCGGGCGACCGGTTCCGGGGAACCGGCGTCCCACTCTCGCGCGACCTGCGGGCAGTGGTCCAACAGAAGAATCCGATGGAATTCAGCGGATACGCTTCTCAGTCATGGAACTGCGTCACCTCCAGCACTTCGTCGCCGTCGCCGAGGACCAGCACTTCACCCGGGCCGCGGAGCGGCTGATGGTGTCCCAGTCGGGCCTGTCGGCGTCGATCCGGGCGCTGGAGCGGGAACTGCGCGCCCCGCTGTTCGTGCGCACCACCCGCCGGGTCACCCTCACGGAGGCCGGGCGCGCCCTGCTCGGCGAGGCGGAGCGGATCCTGGCGCAGGTGCGGTCGGCGCACGAGGCGGTGGCCGCGGTGCAGGGTGTGCTGCGGGGCACGCTCGCGCTCGGCACCGAGCAGTGCATCGCGGGCGTGCACGTGGCCTCGCTGCTCGCCGCGTTCCGGCGGCGGCACCCGGACGTGGAGATCCGGCTGCGGCAGGCGGGGTCCGGCGCTCTCGCGGAGGAGGTCGCGGCCGGACGGCTGGATCTCGCGTTCGCCTACCGGACGCAGGCGGACACCGACCAGCTGCGCTCGGTGGCGCTGACCAGTGAGCCGATGACGGTGCTGTGCCACCCCGACCACCGCCTCACCGCGCCCGGAGCGGTCCTCACCCCCCAGGACCTCGGCGGCGAGGTCTTCGTCGACTTCCACCCCGACTGGGGGCCGCGCCGCACCACCGACGCGGCCTTCTCCGCGGCGGGCGTCCGGCGGACCGTGGCCCTGGAGGTGAACGACGTGCACAGCCTCCTCGACCTGGTCGACGAGAACCTCGGCGTCGCCGTCGTCCCCAGCCACTTCCGGCACAAGCGCCCCACGCTCACCGCGCTGTCGCTCAAGGGCACCGGCGAGACCGAGTACGAGACGGTCGCGCTGCTGCCCCCGTCGCAGGCCACCAGTCCGGCGGCCCGGGCGCTGATGGCCCTGCTCGAGACCGGCGGCCCGGTCCCCTCGCCGGACGCGTCCGGCACGGGCTGACCGGACGGCCCGAGGACGGGGCCGGCCGGGCGATCGGGACTGCCGGACGATCGGGATCGGTCGGGCGCCCCGGGCGGGCGCGGATCGCGGGAGCCCGGCGGGTGGCGCCGCCCGGTCGCTTCCCGCATGCCGGGGTTCCGGACGCATGACGGACCGCGATGCGCGATGGTGGACGTATGCATGCGAAGGACGTCCTCATCGACGGCTACGGCCGTGTCCGGGAAGAAGTCCATGCCGCCGTCGACGGCCTGCCGGCACAGCTGCTCAACGCCCGGCCCGCCGCCGACGCCAACTCCGTCTCCTGGCTCCTCTGGCACCTCACCCGGGTGCAGGACGACCATGTCGCCGACGCCTTCGGCCTGGACCAGGTGTGGCTGGCCCAGGGCTGGGAGAAACGCTTCGGCCTCGATCTGAACCGGCGCGACACGGGCTACGGCCACAGCCCCGCGAAGGTCGCGAAGGTGCGGGTCGACTCCGCGGACCTGCTGACCGGGTACTACGACGCCGTGCACGAGCAGACCCTGCGGGCCCTGCGCGAGCTGACCGCGAAGGACCTCGGACGCGTCGTCGACGAGCGCTGGGATCCGCCCGTGACGCTGGGCGTCCGGCTGATGAGCGTCCTGTCCGACGATCTGCAGCACGCCGGACAGGCCGCCTACGTCAGGGGCCTGCTTCAGAGCGCGGACGCGTAGCCCGGCAGGACCACGTCACGCAGGAGGGCCGCGCGCTCGTCGAACGGGATGAACGCGCTCTTGACCGCGTTCACGGTGACCGTGCGCAGGTCCTCCACCGTCCAGCCCGCCTGCTCGACCAGCAGGGACATCTCACGGGTCATCGTCGTGCCGGACACCAGGCGGTTGTCGGTGTTGAGGGTGACCCGGAAGCCGAGGTCCTTCAGCGCGGTGATGGGATGCCCGGCGATCGAGGTGGCGGCGCCGGTCTGCAGGTTGGAGGTCGGGCACATCTCCAGGGCGACGCGGCGGTCGCGCACCCAGCCCGCCAGCCGGCCCAGCTTGCCGTCGACGATGTCCTCGGTGATGCGCACGCCGTGGCCGACGCGCTGGGCGCCGCAGACCTGGAGCGCCTGGTGGATGCTGGGCAGGCCGTGCGCCTCGCCGGCGTGGATGGTGAACGGCACGCTCTCGCGGCGCAGGTGCTCGAAGGCGGCCAGGTGGTCGGCGGGCGGGAAGCCGTCCTCGGCACCGGCGATGTCGAAGCCGACGACGCCCGCGTCCCGGTAGGCGACCGCGAGGTCGGCGGCCTCCCGGACGCGGTCGAACATCCGCATCCCGCACAGCAGCGTGCCGACCCGGACCGGCGTACCGGCGGCCGCGGCCTTGGCCATACCGGCCGCGAGTCCCTCCTGCACGGTCTCGACGACCTCCGCGAGGGTCAGCCCGCCCTGGAGCATCAGCTCGGGGGCGTAGCGCACCTCGGCGTAGACGACGCCGTCCGCGGCCAGGTCCAGTACGTACTCCTCGGCGGTGCGCAGCAGGCCCTCACGGTTCTGCATCACTGCGAGGGTGTGCTCGAAGGTGGCTATGTAGCGGACCAGGTCGCCGGAGTTCGCGGCCTCGTAGTACCAGGCGGCGAGCTCGTCGGGGTCGGTGGTGGGCAGGGCGTGGCCGACCGCGGCCGCGAGCTCGACGACGGTGGCGGGGCGCAGGCCGCCGTCGAGGTGGTCGTGCAGCACGGCCTTGGGGAGGCGGCGGATCACTTCGGTGTCTACGCGCGTAGCGGTCATGATGGGTCTTTCCTTGGGCGGGCGGTTCGAAGTGGCGGTGGGAGCGTGCGGACGTGCGGCGGAGGAGCGTGCGGCGGAAGGAGGCTCAGCCGGCGGGCTGGAGCAGATCCCAGCGGTTGCCGTACAGGTCCTGGAAGACGGCGACCGTGCCGTACGGCTCGTGCCGGGGCTCCTCCAGGAACGTCACGCCCGCGGCGCGCATCCGGGCGTGGTCGCCCGCGAAGTCGTCGGTGTGCAGGAAGAACCCGACGCGTCCGCCGGTCTGGTCGCCGACCCGGGCGCGCTGGGTCCCGCCCTCGGCGCGGGCGAGCAGCAGACCGGTGGCGGGGCCCGCGCCGTCCGGGCCCGGCGCCCCCGCCTCGACGACGACCCAGCGGGAGCCGTCCGGGCGCGGGACGTCCTCGACGAGCCGGAAGCCGAGGGCTTCGGTGTAGAAGCGGATCGCCTCGTCGTAGTCGTCGACGACGAGGGTGACCAGGGCGACGCGTCTCATCGGGGCCTTTCGGGGAGGGCGATTGACGGGTGAGGTTATACGTAAAACCCGCACATACGCCAGTCCCGGCCCTACCGGGGGTGGGATTTCGGCGCGCCGGCGGCGGCTCAGTGGGACGCGTCGCCCTGCGCGATCTCGACCCGGTGGTGGAAGTCGATCAGGCCGGTGGCCGAGGCGGTGAAGGAGAGCGTGGTGCACGCCATCAGCAGGGCGGCGATCCGCAGCGCGGCACGGCGCGGCACCTGCGGAGCGGCCAGCAGGGCCTTGACGCGGTGCGGGATCGGGCCGGAGGTGGCGGCCGGGGCGACCTCGGGGCGCGCGGAGGGGGCCTCCCGGCCGGCGAGCGCGGCGCGGGCGACGGCGCGGGCGGTCAGCCGCCGGTCGCCGACCGCGGCGGCCGCGGCCTCGTCGGCGACGCGTTCGGCCGCGAGGCGGATGGTGTCGCGGACCGGGCGCAGGGCGGGGTGGCAGTGGGCGGCGAGTTCGGCGGCGGCCAGGAAGTAGTGGTGGCCGCCCCGGTTGTGGGCGCGCTCGTGGGCGAACAGCACCTCCCGCTCGGCCGCGTCGAGGCTGCGCAGCATCGCGGTGGTGACGACGATGCGGTGCGGGCGGCCGGGCAGGGCGTACGCGTCCGGGTGCGGGGAGTCGACCACGCAGAGGTCGCCCGCGGCGGGCCCGCGGCCGGCCTCCGTCCGGGCGCTGCGGAAGGCCCGGAACTCCCGCAGTGCCGCACGTCCCAGGGTGATCGCGCACACGGCGAGCGCTCCGACGGAGACGGCCGCGGCCGGTACGACCACCAGGTACGGCGCGGTGGCCAGCGGGTGGATCAGCTCACCCAGCGCGGCCAGGGCGGGCAGCTTGAGCAGGCCGATGAGGACGAAGGCGCCGAGCGCCGCGAGGGAGCAGCCCGCCAGCACGACCGAGCAGACCGTGATCACCCACAGCGCGGCGCCGGGGGCGAGGCGGTCGAGGGCGCGCCGGGCCGCCGCCGGTACGGCGAACGGCAGCAGGAGCGGCAGCAGGAGCAGCGCCGTCATCGCTCACCGGGTTCGAGCAGGTCGCGCAGGATGCGCTCGTCGTCGGGGCTGAGCTGTGCGACGAAGCGGGCGAGGACCCGCTCGCGGTCGGTGTCGCGGGCGAGTTCGGTGTGCATCCGGCGGGCGGTCAGCCCGGGCGCGTCCTGGACGGGGTAGTAGGCGTAGCCACGGCCCTGGCGGCGGCGCTCGACGACGCCCTTGTCGTGCAGCCGGGTGAGGATGGTGGTCACCGTGGTGCGGGCCAGTCCGGCGCCGAGGGCGAGCTGGACCTGACCGGCGGTCCGGGGTGCGTCGGCGGCCCAGAGAACGGCCATGACACTGGCTTCGAGCTCGCCCGCCGGCCGGCGTTCGTCCTTGGCGTCGGTCATCCGAAGGTCCCTCACCCGTCATCGTCCGCGGCCCCGGCGGACCGTCTACACGATAGTAGTCGTCCGAAGCGGTCATCGGGGCGTCCCACCCGTGGCGGGCCCGCACGCCCGTTGTGGGAGGGCTGTCGCAGGCGACCGGCGGGGACGGGCGGGATGGCCGGCGGGGACCGGGTACCCGTGCCGGGGAGGCCCTTCGGCACCATCGGCACCACCGGGCCTCAGGACCATCGGCACCACCGGAACGGAGCACCATGCCCGAGACGCCGCCGCAGCCCGCCGAGACGCCCGCACGGCAGAACGTCACGTTCCCCAGCGCGGGAGCCACCGCCCACGGTTATCTGGCACTGCCGCCGGCCGGCCGCGGGCCGGGTGTCCTCGTCATCCAGGAGTGGTGGGGCCTGACCGACCACATCGCCGACGTGGCCGACCGGCTGGCCGCCGAGGGGTTCGTCGCCCTGGCCCCCGACCTGTACGGCGGGAGCGTCGCGCACGACGGCGAGGAGGCCCAGCGGATGATGAAGGCCCTGCCGGTGTCCCGCGGGGTGGAACTGCTCTCCGGCGCGGTGGACCACCTGCTGTCGCGGCCCGAGGTCACCTCGGACACGGCCGGCGCGGTGGGCTTCTGCATGGGCGGCGGCTTCGTGCTGTACCTGGCCGCGGTGGAGCCCCGGGTGAGTGCGGCGGTGCCGTTCTACGGCGTCGTCCAGGGCGAGCTGCCCGACTTCTCCGGGTTGCGGGCCCAGCTCCTCGGCCACTTCGGCGAGCGCGACCGGACCATCCCGCGGGAGCGGATCGACGAGCTGCGGGAGGCGATCCACCGGCAGTCGGGCGTCACCCCGGACTTCCGCCTCTACCCGGCCGGCCACGCCTTCTTCAACGACCGGCGGCCGAGCCACGACCCCGGCTCGGCCGCCGCCGCCTGGCGGAGCACCCTCGCCTTCCTGCACGAGCGGCTGGGCTGAGCGCCGGCCGGGAGCCTCGGCGTGGGGGGCTGTCAGTCCTCGGCGGTGTGCTGGAACGGGCGCACCTCGATGGGGAGCGTGGTGGCGCGGCTCGCCCTGCGGCCCCAGTCCAGGGCCGCGTCCAGGTCGGGCGCCTTGATCAGGCACAGGCCGCCCAGATACTCCTTGCCGTCGGCGTACGGGCCCTCGGTGACCCGCACGGCGGCGCCCTCGGGGCGCAGCACGACCGCGGTCTCCGGGCCGTCCAGTCCCCCGGCGAACACCCAGGCGCCCGCCTCGCGCAGCTGCTGGTGGAAGGCCTCGACCTCGCCCATGATCCGGGCCAGCGCCTCGGCCGAGGGCGGTTCGCCCTCGCTCGGCTGGATCACACTGAGCAGGTAGTACTTCATGACGTCCTCCTTGGCGTCGTGCCGTCGACCCACCTCCTACACGAACGGCACGGCCCCGGATCGGCACCTCGCCCGGCCACATCGGGAGAATCCTGTCCATGACCACTGCGGCCCACCCCCTCGTCGCCCGTGCCCGCCGGCTCGCGGACGACCTGCTCGCCCCGAACGCCGAGCGCGTCGACCAGGAGGGCGTGCCCGCGACCCACATCGAGGCGGTCAGACGGTCGGGCCTGCTCGGGCTGGGCGCGCCGGAGGAGTACGGAGGCGCGGCGGCGCCCGCCGCGGTGGCCCGGGAGACGGCGGAGATCCTGGCCGGGGCGTGCTGCTCGACCTGGTTCGTGCAGACCCAGCACCACACCCCGGTGAAGCTCCTCGCGGCGTCCGACCGCCCGGTGCGGGAACGGCTGCTGCGTCCCCTGGCCTCCGGCGAGCTGCTGGCGGGGATCGCCTTCGCGCATGTGCGCGCCTTTCCCCGGGTGCCCGTGCGGGCCGTGCCCGAGCGCGGCGGCTGGCGCTTCGACGGCACCGTGCCCTGGTACACGGGCTGGGGGCTGAACGACGTGATGCTGCTGGCCGGCGTGACCGACGAGTCCGAGGTGGTGTTCGCGTTCGCCGAGGCGCGCGAGCAGCCGGGGGTGCGTCCGTCGCCCCCGATGCGGCTCGCGGCCCTCACCGCCGCCCGCACGGTGTCGCTGCGCCTGGACGGCCTGTGGCTGCCGGAGGAAGCGGTCGTGCAGCGTACCCCGCACGAGCGGTTCGAGGTGCTCGACCGGCCCCGCAACACCAACGCCTCGCCGGCCGTCTTCGGCGTGGCGTACGCGGCGCTCGCCCTGCTGGACGAGGTCCCGGAGGCCGCGGACACGGCGCGTGCGCTGCGTGGCCGTCTCGACGACGTTCGGGAGCGGGCGTACGCCCTGTGGGACCACCCGGTGGCGCACGCGCGCGTCGAGGAGCGGCTCGCCCTCAAGACCCGGTCCTACGACCTGATGCGCACCGCGACGACCGCCGCGATCGTGGCAGGCGGCGGCCGCTCCCTGGACCTCGGCAACCGGGCCCAACGGCTCGCGCGCGAGGGCATGTTCCTGCTGGTGCAGGGGCAGACGGCGGAGGTGCGCCGGGCCCACCTGGACCATCTGGCCGAATGAGACCCCGGGCCGCGGCCGCGGACCATCCGGCCGGCTTCAGACCCGTGGCCGCGGCCGGGCGGGCGAGGGGCGGCCGGTCGCTCAGCCCTGGTCGTGGACGGGCACGACGACCAGGAAGGCGTCCTGTTCGAGGTCCATCACGACAGTCGCGGGCTGACCCTCGGCCCGGCGGCGCGCCGCGTACTCCTCGGCCGGCCAGGAGCCGCGCGGAGATCCGGCGGGGAACCTCTCCAACACCTTCGCGCCCATACCGGCTGACACCTCCAGAATCGACCATTGACGGGAAAGAACACGGTCCAACGTGTACAGTCCGCCTGCCCCCGGTCCGCGCGAACATGTGCGCGTCCGGGGAAGCCGCGCCTCGTCCGGCCCGGGCGGGGCCGCCGGGAAGCCGCCGGGGCACCGCTCAGGCGCCGCTCAGGCGCCACCGACGGCGAGCCGGCTGCGCAGCCGTGCGAGGGTCCGGGACAGCAGCCGCGACACGTGCATCTGGGACAGACCCAGCTCCGCGCCGATCTGGCTCTGGGTCATGTCGTACGTGAACCGCAGCGCCAGGATCCGGCGCTCCCGCGCGGTCAGGGCGGCCATCAGCGGCTTCAGCGCGATCAAGTCCTCGGCCATGGCCAGGGAGGGATCCTCGCCGCCGAGCAGGTCGGCGAGGCAGCCGCCCTCGTCGGCCTCGTCCCGCGGGGCGTCGAGGGACAGCGCGCCGTACCCGTCGGCCGCGCGCAGCCCCTCCGCCACGGCCTCCTCCGGCCACCCGGTGCTGCGGGCGAGCTCGCCGACGGTCGGCGGGCGGCCGTGCTCCTGCTCCAGGTCGGCGGCCGCGTCCCGGAGCGCGAAGCGGCGCTCCTGGAGCCGGCGCGGCACGTGCACGGCCCAGGTGGCGTCGCGGAAGAAGCGCTTGATCTCCCCGGCCACGGTGGGCACGGCGAAGGCCTCGAACTCGGTGCCCCGCGCCGGTTCGAAACGGTTCACCGCCTTGATCAGGCCGATGGTGCCCACCTGCACGACGTCGTCGTACAGCTCCTGCCGGGTCCGGAAGCGGCGGGCCGCGTGCCGGACGAGGCCCATGTTGAGTTCGACGACCTCGTTGCGGACCCGGGAGTGTTCGGCGGTGCCCTCCTCCAGCGAGGCGAGCCGCACCAGGAGCAGCCGGGTCTCGGCTCGGGGGTCGGCCGGCGTCGTCGCGGTGGACTGTGTGACCACGGCTGTCTCCTCGGCAAGCGTGCTACCGGTAGGTCGATCCGCTGTTCATTCAGTACGGTCGGCCGCCGCGGATGCGGACACCCTCGGTTCGTTCTCCGCCCGGCCCGCCGAGGTGTCCTCCCGCTGGCGGCCGAGCCGCCCCGGCCACCAGGCCACGGCGCCCAGGTCCCGCACCAGGGCGGGCACCAGCAGCGACCGCACGACCAGGGTGTCGAGCAGCACGCCGAACGCGACGATGAAGGCGATCTGCGCCAGGAAGGCGAGCGGGATCACCCCCAGGGCGGCGAAGGTGGCGGCCAGCACCACTCCGGCGGCAGTGATCACCCCGCCGGTGGTGACCAGCCCGCGCAGCACCCCCTGGCGCACGCCGTGCCGCAGCGACTCCTCCCGCACCCGGGACATGAGGAAGATGTTGTAGTCGACGCCGAGTGCGACCAGGAACACGAAGCCGTAGAGCGGCACGGACGGATCGGTGCCGGTGAAGCCGAAGGCGTAGCGGAAGACGAGGGCCGAGACGCCCAGGGTGGCGGCGAAGTTCAGGGCGACCGTGGCCACCAGCAGGGCGGGCATCAGCAGGGACCGCAGCAGCAGCGTCAGGATGGCGAAGATGATGGCGAGCACGACCGGCACGATGAGGGTGCGGTCCCGCTCCGCCGTGCGCAGCGTGTCGTACTGCTGGGCCGTGTAGCCGCCGACCCGCGCCTTCGCGTCCGGGACGGCGTGCACCGACGTTCGCAGCCGGGCGACGGTCTCCTTGGCGGCGTCGCTGTCCGCGGCCGCGCGCAGCGTGACGTCGATCTGCGCCCGGCCGTCGACGACGAGGGGGGTGGCACCGGGGCGTCCGGTCCGGGTCACGGCGGACGCGGAGGCCACGCCCTCGGTCGTGCGGGAGGCGGCGAGGACCTGCTCCAGGCGGCCCGCGTCGGCGACGACCACGGCCGGGTTGCCCGAGCCGCCGGGGAAGTGCTCGCCGAGGGTCCGCTGCGCGGCGACGGACGGCGCGTCGTTGACGAAGATCTCCTCGAGCGGCACGCCCTTGGAGGTGAGGGTGGGGGCGAAGGCGGCGCAGGCCAGCAGTCCGGCGAGGGCCACCGCCCACACCTTGCGCGGGGACCGGTCGACGAGCCGGGCGACGCGCTGCCAGATGCCGTCCGCGGCGGGGCCGCCGCCGGCGCCGGACCGGCCCTCGGCGCCGGACCGGCCCTCGGTGTCGGAGCGGCCGTCGGCGGGACGGGGCTTGGCGGGCCAGTAGGCCGCCCGGCCGAGCAGGACGAGCACGGCGGGCAGGAAGGTGAGCGCGCTGAGGACCGCGCAGCCGATGCCGACGGCCCCGACCGGTCCGAGGGCGCGGTTGTTCGTCAGATCGCTCAGCAGCAGCGCGAGCAGGCCCAGGGCGACGGTGGCCGCGCTGGCGACGATCGGGCCCCAGGACTGCCCGAGCGCGGCCCGGACGGCGGCGAACCGGTCGGCGCGGTGGGCGAGTTCCTCCCGGTAGCGGGCCGTGAGCAGCAGCGCGTAGTCGGTGGCCGCGCCGATCACCAGGATGGACAGGATGCCCTGCACCTGGCCGTCGACGCGGACCACGTCGTGGTCGGCGAGCACGTAGACGATCGCGCAGGCCAGTCCCAGCGCGAACACGGCCCCGACGATGACCACCAGCGGCAGGAGCACGCTGCGGTACACCAGCAGCAGGATCATCAGGACGGCTGCCAGCGCGACGCCGAGCAGCAGGCCGTCGATGCCGGCGAAGGCGTCGGCGAGGTCCGCCTGGGTCGCGGCGGGCCCGGCGAGCCGGACCGTGGTGCCCGGAACGCGCTCGGCGGCGGCACGGACCCGGTCGAGGGTGTCCGGCAGCCGGTCCCCGAGGCCGGGACTGAGCGGTACGACGCCCTCCAGGGCCCTGCCGTCCTCCGAGGGGAGGGCGGGCGAGACCCGTCCGGCGACGCCCGGTGCGCCGGAGAGGGAGGCGAGTGCCCGGGTGGCTGCGGCCTGGCGGTCGCGCAGCGGGGCGTCCCCGTCGGCGGTCCACAGGACGACGGCCGGGAGGGTCTCGCTCTGCCGGAAGGCCCGCTGCTCGTCGCTGACCTCGGTGGACTCGGCGCTGCGCGGCAGGAAGGCGGCCCGGTCGTTGGTAGCGACCTCGCCGAGCCGGCCCGCGAAGGGCCCGAAGGCTCCCCCGATGCCCAACCAGAGCGCTAGCAGGACGAAGGGCACGAGCAGGCGGGCCCGGCGGGCGGTGGTGGACATCGTTCTCCAGACTCCGGTGGCGGGTTCCGTACACGTATGTACCAGGTAGCTCAACAGAAAAGAATCTCAATAATTGAGATATATCGAGGTTCTGATCGTAGAGGACGCAGGGACACCTGTTCTTCCCGCCCCGCCCGGCCGCCGGATGCACCCGGCGGCGGTTCAGCGCTCCGGTGACGGCAGGAGCGCGAGCTCGTCGTTGATCGCGGTGAGGAATCGGACCACGGTGGACAGCTCCTCCTCGGTGAAACGGGACCGGGCCGCCTCGGTCGCCTCGGCGAGCGGCCGGAAGTAGTCCCGGGCCGTCGCGCGGGCGTCGGCCGCGTAGTGCAGGTGGACCACCCTGCGGTCGGGGCTCTCCCGGACCCGGCGGATGTGCCCGGCGCGTTCGAGCCGGTCCACGCACGCCGTCACGGCACCCGAGGTCAGCCCCAGGTGGCCGCGCAGGCGGCCCGGCGTCATCGGCTCGTCGGCGTCCAGGATCGCCGCGAGCGCCTGCACATCGGTGGGGTGCAGCCCGTGTTCGCCCGCGAAACCCTGCACGAGGCGGTTGATCTCGCCGTTCATCCGCCGCAGCCGGACCGCGAAGGAGAGCAGGCCGGTGTCCTCCGGCGCCCCCGCCCCGGTCTCCGGTCCGCCCGCGCTCCGCTCGGTTTCGTCTGCCCTGGCCACGCGATCAGCCTATAGAAACGCCGGTCCGGGCATCCGTGCGGACCGTTTCGGTGGAAGTGTTCTGGAAAGGCGCCGACACGCGGAGGACCGGAACCGATGAACGGTGAGGACACGGGAGAGGGGCCGCGCGACGGTGCGGGCACCGGAGAACGGCTGCGCTGCCTGGTGACGGGCGCCACCGGGTACATCGGCGGCCGGCTCGTCCCCGAGCTGCTGGAGGCCGGTCACCGGGTGCGCTGCCTGGCCCGCTCCCCCGGCAAGCTCCGCGACCATCCCTGGGCGGCGGACGCGGAGGTGCTCCGCGGCGACGTCACGGACGCCGACTCGGTCGCCGAGGCGATGCGGGACGTCGACGTCGCCTACTACCTGGTGCACGCCCTGGGCTCGGGCCGGGACTTCGAGGACACCGACCGCCGGGCCGCGCGTGTCTTCGGCGAGCAGGCCAAGGCCGCGGGCGTCCGGCGGATCGTCTACCTCGGCGGCCTCACCCCCACCGGCGTGCCGGAGGAGGAACTCTCCCCGCATCTGCGCTCGCGCGCGGAGGTCGGCCGCATCCTGCTCGACTCGGGGGTGCCCACCACGGTGCTGCGGGCCGCCGTCATCATCGGCTCCGGCTCCGCCTCCTTCGAGATGCTGCGCTACCTCACCGAACGCCTGCCCGTGATGATCACCCCGAGCTGGGTGCGGACCCGGATCCAACCCATCGCCGTACGGGACGTCCTGCGGATCCTGGTGGGCAGCGCGCGGATGCCGGCCGACGTCAACCGGGCCTTCGACATCGGGGGCCCGGACGTCCTGACCTACCGGGACATGATGCTCCGTTACGCGGCCGTCGCGGGCCTGCCGCGCCGGGTCATCGTGCCCGTCCCGGTCCTCACGCCCCGCCTGTCCAGTCACTGGATCGGCCTGGTCACACCCGTGCCCGCGTCCATCGCGCGGCCGCTGACCGAGTCGCTGCGCCACGAGGTCGTCTGCCACGAGCACGACATCACCCGCTACGTGCCCGATCCGCCGGGACACCCGATCGGCTTCGACGACGCGGTGCGGCTCGCCCTGCAGCGCGTCCGGGACGCCCAGGTGACCACCCGGTGGTCGTCCGCCTCGGTGCCGGGCGCGCCCAGCGACCCCCTGCCCACCGACCCCGACTGGGCGGGCGGCAGCCTCTACACGGACCGGCGCGAACTGACCGTGGACGCCCCGCCCGAGGCCCTGTGGCGGGTCGTCGAGGGCATCGGCGGGGACAACGGGTGGTACTCCTTCCCCCTCGCCTGGGCGCTGCGCGGCTGGCTGGACCGGCTGGTCGGCGGGGTCGGACTGCGCCGGGGGCGCCGGGACGCCCAGCATCTGCGGGTCGGCGACTCGCTGGACTTCTGGCGGGTCGAGGAGATCGAGCCGGGCCGGCTGCTGCGGCTGCGGGCCGAGATGCGGCTGCCCGGCCTGGCCTGGCTGGAGATGCGCGCCACCACGGACGCCGACGGGCGCACCCGCTACTGCCAGCGCGCCCTGTTCCACCCGCACGGGCTGCTGGGCCACGCCTACTGGTGGAGCATCTCCCCCTTCCACGCCGTCGTGTTCGGCGGCATGGCCCGCAACATCGCGCAGGCGGCGGCCAGGACCGCGCCACTCATCCGTAGGGGGGACGACGCGGTCGCCCGCTGACCCGCGCATCCGCGGCGGGTCCCGGGCCCGAAGCAGATCACCGACCCTTCGGTGCGGCTCGACGCACCGTCCGTACCGCCCCGGAGCCCGCACCATGAACGTCTCGGTCGTCCTGTTCACCGCCGACCTGCGCGTGCACGACCATCCACCCCTGCGCGCCGCCCTCGACGGCTCCCGGCAGGTAGTCCCCCTGTTCGTGCGGGACCGCGCCGTCGACGCGGCCGGTTTCGCCGTACCGAACCGGCTGGCGTTCCTCGCCGACTGCCTGCGCGACCTCTCCGCGGACCTGGAGCGCCGCGGCGGCCGGCTGGTGCTGCGCTCCGGCGACCTCGTCGAGGAGGTGTGCAAGGTGGCCGCGGAGGCGGACGCCGACGAGGTGCACATGGCCGCGGACGTCAGCGGCCACGCCCACCGCCGGGAGGAGCGGCTGCGGCGCGCGCTGGAGGCGGACGGCCGCCGGCTGCACGTGCACGACACGGTGACCACCGCCGTCACGCCCGGCGCGCTCACCCCGTCCTCCTCGGACCACTTCGCCGTCTTCACGCCGTACTTCCGGCAGTGGTCGCAGCAGAGCCTGCGCGCCGCCCTCGGCGCGCCGCGCACCGTCCCCGTGCCGGACGGCGTCGGCTCCGAGGAACTGCCCTCCCGCACGGACCTCACGGGGCTGTCCGAGGGGCTGGCGCCGGGCGGCGAGACGGAGGGCAGGAAGCGGTTCGCCGCCTGGCTGCGGTCGGGCATCGCCGCCTACGAGGACCGGCACGACGACCTGGCCGGCGACGCGACCTCCCGGCTCTCGCCCCATCTGCACTTCGGCACGCTCTCCCCCGTCGAACTCGTCCACCGGGCACGGCGGGCGGGCGGCCCGGGCGCGGAGGCGTTCGTACGGCAACTCGCCTGGCGCGACTTCCACCGGCAGGTCCTGGCGGCGCGGCCGGCCGCGGCATCCGCCGACTACCGCACCAAGCACGACCGCTGGCGGTCCGAACGGGCCGCGCGGGAGGACGTCGAGGCGTGGAAGGAGGGCCGCACCGGCTATCCGATCGTCGACGCGGCCATGCGCCAACTGCGGCACGAGGGCTGGATGCACAACCGGGGCCGCCTGCTGACCGCGAGCTTCCTCGCCAAGACCCTGTACGTCGACTGGCGGGTCGGCGCCCGGCACTTCCTGCGCCTCCTGGTCGACGGCGATGTCGCCAACAACCAGCTCAACTGGCAGTGGATGGCGGGCACCGGCACCGACACCCGGCCCAACCGGGTGCTCAACCCCGTCACCCAGGCCAAGCGGTACGACCCCGACGGGACGTACGTACGGCGCTGGGTGCCCGAACTCGCCGGGCTGGACGGGCCCTTGGTGCACGAGCCGTGGAAGCTGCGCGGCCCGGACCGGGGCACGCTCGACTACCCGGAGCCCGTCGTGGACCTGTCCGAGGGTCTGGCCCGCTTCAAGCGCGCCCGCGCCCGCGACTGAGGACTGAGGAGGCCCGCACGTGACCGTCCCCCACTGGCTGTTCGGCGACCAGCTCGGCCCGCACTTCCTCGCCCCGGGCGGAGACGGCCCCGACCGCGACGCGCCGGTGGTGATGATCGAGGCCCGTTCGGCCTTCCGCCGCCGGCGGTTCCACCGGGCCAAGGCGCACCTGGTGCTGTCCGCGATGCGCCACCGCGCCGCCGAACTCGGCGACCGGGTCCGCTACGTGCGGGCCGAGACGTACCGCGAGGGCCTCCGCGAGGCCGTCGGCGACGGCCCGCTGACGGTGCGTCACCCCACGTCGCACGCCGCCCTGCGGTTCGTGCGGTCGCTGGACGGCGTCACGGTGCTGCCCGCCCGGGGCTTCCTCGTCCCGCACGACGACTTCCGCGGCTGGGCCGACGGCCAGAGCGGCCGGCGGCTGCTCCAGGAGGACTTCTACCGCTGGGTGCGGCGCGGGCACGACCTGCTGATGGACGGCGGCACCCCGGCCGGCGGTCGCTGGAACCACGACCACGACAACCGCGAGCCGCCGCCGAAGGGTGCCCGCACGCTCGGCGCTCCGGCGCCCTACCGTCCCCGGGAGGACGGCATCGACGAGGAGGTGCGGCACGACCTGGACCGGTGGGAGCGCGAGGACGGCATCCGGTTCGTCGGCCGCGACGGCCCGCGCCGCTTCCCCGCCTCCCGCCGCGAGGCGCTGAGCGCGCTGCGCCGGTTCGTCGAGCACCGGCTGGCCGGGTTCGGGCCGCACGAGGACGCGATGCTGGCCGCCGACCCGGTGATGAGCCACAGCCTGCTGTCCTCCTCGCTGAACCTGGGCCTGCTCGACCCCGCCGAGTGCGTGGAACGGGCCGAGGACGCCTGGCGGGCGGGGCGTGCCCCGGTGCACAGCGTGGAGGGGTTCGTACGGCAGATCGCCGGATGGCGCGAGTACATGTGGCAGCTGTACTGGTACTTCGGCGAGGACTACCGCCGGCGCAACGCCCTCGGGCACCGGGCGCCGCTGCCGGAGTGGTTCCTGGAGCTGGACGCCGACGCGGTGACCGCGCGGTGCCTGGCCACCGTCCTGGCGCAGGTGCGCGACACCGGCTGGACGCACCACATCCCCCGGCTGATGCTGCTGGGCAGCCACGCCCTGCAGCGGGGCTGGGATCCGCGGGCGGTGACCGACTGGTTCCACCGCTGCTTCGTCGACGGCTACGACTGGGTGATGGTCCCGAACGTCGTCGGCATGTCCCAGTACGCCGACGGCGGGCGGATGACCACCAAGCCGTACACCTCGGGCGGCGCGTACGTGCACCGGATGAGTGACCTGTGCGGCGGGTGCGCGTACCGGCCGACCGAACGCCTCGGCGAGCGCGCCTGCCCGTTCACCGCCGGGTACTGGGCCTTTCTGCACCGGCACCGGGAGCGGCTGGCGGGCAATCCCCGGATGACGCGGGCGGTGAGGGGCCTGGACCGGCTGGCCGACCTCGGCGAACTGCTGCGAGCGGAGAAGGAGCGCGGGGACGGACCTCCGTGATCCGGTCCCGAACTCGGACCCTGACCTCGGACTTCGGCCTCGGACTCCTGCCTCGGACTCCGGCCCCGGGCCCTGACTTCGGACTCCGGCCTCGGCCCCGACCCGCCGTTCGGCACCCGGCGCGGTGTGAGCCGCCGCCGCGTACCGTCGCCGCTGCGGAACGGCTCAGCGGCCGAGGTCGCGCAGCACCTCGCGCGCGGCCCGGGCCCCGGAGGCCAGCGCTCCCTGCACCGATCCGGTGGCCCGGTGGTCGCCGCAGACGTAGCGCCCCGGGCCCGTACGGGAGGTGCGGAGCAGCGGCTGCGGCGGCGGCATGGCGGGCAGCGCGTCGGTGATCGTGCGGACCGTCAGCAGCTCCCACTCCCCGGCGCCGGTGCCGTACAGGTCGGACAGGGCCGCGCGGACCGTCCGTTCGCGGCCCTCGGCGTCCGGGCCGAGCACGGAGGTCGCGACGAGCGCGGAGCCGGCCGGAGCGTACTCGGGCACGACGTCGCTGAGCACACAGGTGTTGAGCACGCGGCGCCGCTCGTCGACGAGCAGGGTCGGCTCGCCCAGCGGCGACCGCGGCGCCACGTGGTAGTACGTCGTCACGACCCGGTAGGGCGGCAGGTCGAGCCCGGGCAGCAGCGCGTCGGCGGGGCCGGGGCCGGTGGCCACCACCACGGCGCGGGCGGGGACCCGCGCTCCGGCGGCCGTCTCGGCACCGTCGTCGGTCAGGCGTTCGACCGCCGTCTCCAGCTGCACCAGATCGGCGGGCAGCGCCCCGGCGAGCGCTCGCGGCACCGCCCCGATCCCCTCGGCGGGCAGGCACAGGGTGCCGCGCAGCATGCTGCGCCAGACGAGGTGGAAGAACCGGCTGGAGGTCTCCAGCTCGTCCTCCAGGAACACGCCCGACAGGAACGGGCGGAAGAACCGTTCGACGAACGCGTCGGAGAAGCCGGCCGCCGCCAGCGCGGTCCTGGTGGTGCGGTCCTCGGAGCGCTTCACCCACTCCACCGGGCCCAGCAGGTCGCGGCCGGACAGCACGCCGAGGGCCAGCAGGTCGCGCGGGCCGGCGAGACGGCCGGGCAGGAGGCCGGGAAGCGTCCCGGGACGGCGGGTCGGGTCGGTGAAGCGCAGCCTGCCCCGGTCGGTGTGGATCAGCACGCCCGGGGTGAACGGCCGCAGCCGCAGGTCGCGCAGCGTCAGGCGCCTTCGGACCTGCGGGTAGGAGGTGTTGAACACCTGGAAGCCCCGGTCGACCACGAAGCCGTCGACGCGGTCCGAGCGCATCCGGCCGCCGACCCCGTCGGACGCCTCCAGGACCCGTACGTCGAGGCCCCCGGCGAGCAGGTCGCGGGCACAGGCGAGTCCGGCGACCCCCGCTCCGATCACCAGGACGTCCACGGGGGATGCGGTCGCGGGCACGGGGTCCACCCTTCGTGTCTGGGGCCGCCCGGCGGACGCGCGGGCCGGCGGGGGCGCGTGCTGCGGGGCGCCCTTCGGATGGGTTCCCGCCCCGCCGGTCAGCCGGATGCGCCGACGGAGTGGATACCGGAGTGGGGCGACACTTCCGGATGACGGGCGCGTCACCACGGGGGACGACGGGTGGGGCGACGCGCGTCCAGGTGTCGGGCGCGCCGGTACGGCGGGCGGGTGGCGCGCGGCCGACGGGCGCGCCGGTACGGGGGATGGCGGCTGCGGCGACGCGCCCGAGTGACAGGCGCGCCGACCCGAGGGAACGACGGCCGCGGCAACGCACCCAGGTGACAGGCGCGCCGACCCGTGGGATGGCAGGTGCGGCAACGTGGCTTGACTGCGGCGCCGGCACGGGAGGCGGACGGGTGGGACGGTGGTCCCGGGTGACGGTGTGCCGGCCTTTCCGGTGATCGGCGGGGCGGTGGGGCGGCGACCGGTTCGGCGGACCGTCTCAGCGCGGCTCGTCAGGGGCCGCGGCGGTGTGGGCGGCGGACAGGGCGTCGAGTGCCTCGCGCAGGCTGTTCGGCCGGGGCAGTCCCGGTGCGCGGCGCCCGGCCCAGCCGGGTCCGCCGAGGAGGACCAGGGGCTGCCGGCGCGCGCCCTTCACCCCCCACTGCGCCGCGGCGACGTACCGGGCCAGCGGCAGGCTCGCCGTGGAGCGGGCCTGGGCCCACAGGACCACGGCCGCCGGGCCCAGGCGCTGCACGGCCGCCGCCAGGGCTTCGGCGGGCACGGCCGCGCCGAACATGCGGGTCGGCAGCCCGCGTTCGCAGAGCGCGGCGTTGAGCGCCTCCAGGGGCAGCGTGTGCTGCTCGCCGGGCACGCAGGCCAGAATCACGGGGCCGGTGTCCGGGGCGTCGCCCGCGGGCGCGGCGGGCCGCCGGGTGCACCGGCGCAGCACGGTGGACACGTGCCAGGACAGCAGGTGCTCGACCTCGACGTAACGGTCGCCCGACGAGGCCCACTTGCGTCCCACGGCGTGCAGGGTGGGCACCATCACCTCCTGCCAGGCGACGGCCACCCCGTGCTCCTCGACCGCCGCGGTCAGCTGCTCCTCGACGGCGGGGGCGTCGAGCCGTACGGCGGCCCGGGCCAGCCCCCGGCACTCCTGGCGCACATCACCGAGGGGGAGCGTGCCGGCCGCCCGGGAGCGCGGTGCCACGACGGGTTGCCGCGGCGGCGCGACGACGCCGGCCGCGGCCGGGGCGTCCGGCGCCGCGGCCGCCGCCGTCTCCTGCGCGGCGCGCGCCGCCTCGGCGGGCGGCACCCCGGCCGAGGTCAGCCGGCACATCGTCTCCAGCATCTCCACGTCCTGGGGCGTCCAGCGCCGGTGCCTGCCGTCGGCGCGCACGGCGGGTCCGATGCCGTACCGGCGGTCCCAGGAGCGCAGCGTGGTCGGTGAGACCCCGAGCCTGCGCGCCAGCGCGCCGGTGGTCAGCCCCGCTTCGCCGGCCCGGGACGCCGGATCCACCCGCTCCTCCGGCTCCCGCCACTCGTCCGTCTCGTCCATGCAACGACTATACGACGCAGAATCGATGCAAGTTGAGTCACCGGGGTCGCCGCTCGCACGATGGCGGCACGGAGCGAGCCCCGGGAACGGTCCAGGGCCTCCGCGGTGACGGGCGCCCGCCACGACCGCGGTCGGCCGGCACGCGTTCCGCCCGACCTCAGGAGGCGTCGCCATGACCCCGCATCCGATCGCCGTCCGGTTCGACACCCCGACGTCTCCTTCCCCGGCTTCTGCGACCACCCCGGCCTCTACGACCGCCACGGTTTCCCCGGATTCCCCGGTTCCCCCGTCCTCGGCGGCCGACGCGGCCGACGCGCCGCTGTGGGCGCCCGTCGAGGAGTCGCTCGCCGACGAGGAACTGGCGCACGGTCTGGTGGCCGGCGACGAGGCCTGCCTCGCCGCCGCCTACCACCGCTGGTCGGCCCTGGTGCACACGCTGGCCCGGCGTTCGCTGGGGGACCCGAGGGAGGCCGAGGACGTCACCCAGCAGGTCTTCCTCGGCGTGTGGCGCGGCCGGAGCGGCTACCGGCCCGAGCGCGGGCCGCTGGCCGGGTGGATCGTCGGCATCACCCGGCGCAAGATCGCCGACGCGCTGGCCGCGCGGACCAGGCGCGGCGAACTGCTCGCGGCCGCCGGTTCGGCCCTCGGCCCGGCCGACCCCGCCGCGGGCAGGCCCGAGGCCGCCCTCGACCGGGTCCTCGTGCGGCATGAACTGGACCGGCTTCCGCCGGCCCAGCGGCGGGTGCTGTGCCTGGCCTTCTTCGAGGACCTGACCCAGACCCAGATCGCCGAGCGCACCGGCTGGCCGCTCGGCACGGTCAAGAGCCACGCCCGCCGTGGCCTGCACCAGTTGCGCCGCCGGCTCGAGCAGCGGACGCCGGAGGCGGACCCGGGCGCGAGCGTGCTCGCGAGCGCCTGAGCGAGACTCGTCGCGGCATTCGACGCACAAGCGGTGCGAGCTTCCAGAGCTCCGGACGGCCCCGCACCGCATCCGTCGCGGTCGCCGGACCGGAAATCAGGGGGACGGCGCGACTGCGGAGGTGGGCATGGGCGACCGGAACCATGGCGGTCATGTCCCGCCCGACGACCTGGCCGCCCTCGCCCTCGACGAGCGGCGGGACCGGCCCGGCCGGCGGGAGGCCGAACTGGTCACGGCCCTCGCGCATGTCGCGGAATGCCGCCGGTGCGGCGAGGCGCTCGACGAACTGAGGCGGGTCGTCGCCGCGGGCCGCACCGTCTCCCCGGCGGACGAGGTGGTGGTCCGGCCGCCCGCCCGGGTGTGGCACGCGATCGCCGCGGAGCTTCACGGTAGGCCCGGCGTCGCACGTCCCCGGCCCGTCTGTGAGCCCCCCGTGCCGGCCGGCGAAACCCCCGTGCCGGCCCGGCCCCGCGACGCGCCCCCTTACAGCGGCCCCCCTGCCCCTCCCGGCACTCCCATCACTCCCGACTCCCCCGGCACCCCCGGCTCCCCCGGCCGCGGTGCCCTCCGGCTCCGCCGGACGCCCGCGCTCCGGAGCGCCGCCCGGCTCCTGGCGCTCCTCGCGGCGGCCGTGACCGCCGTCAGGTTCGTGCGCCGCCGGCTCCGGCCGCGCGGGCGCCGGGCACGCTCGCGTATCCGTACCGGCTCCCGCGCCGGAAGGGGAGAGTGCGGCGCCGGCCGACCGTTCCGCCGGACGGACGGGGAGCCGCGCCCCCGCTCCCCGTCCGTCCCCACCCCCAGGGACAGAGCCACCCGGCGATCGCGCCCTGCCCCCTCGGTCGCTCACTCCCCCGCAGCCCCGACCGCGCGGAAGCCACCTCCCGGCCGGCGCGGCTCCCCCGCACGGCCGATCTCCCCGCACGGTGAATCTCCCGCGCTTCCTTCCGTCCCGGACCAATCCGCCGCACCCGCGGCACCGGATTACGCCCGGCCATGTCGCACTCCCTAAGGACCCACCTCGTGAAAGAAGCCGTGTACATCGGCAGGAACCCGGCGTCCGAGCCGGATCTGCAGGAACTGATGAGCAGCGTGGCCCTGGGTGATCAGGAGGCCTTCGCAGCCGTCTACGACGTCGTGGCGAGCCCCGTTCTCGGAGTGGTGCGCAGCGTGCTGCGCGACCGGGCGCAGTCGGAGGAGGTGACCCAGGAGGTGCTGGTGGAGGTGTGGCGCACGGCGGCCCGGTACCGCGCCGACCGCGGCTCCGCGATCAACTGGATCCTCACGCTCGCGCACCGGCGCGCGGTGGACCGGGTCCGCTCGGCGGAGGCGGCGGCCGCCCGCGAGCACAAGGCGGCCCTGCTGGACCGGACACCCGAGTACGACCAGGTGACCGAGCAGGTGGAGGCGCACCTGGAGCGGGAGCAGGTGCGGCGCTGTCTGCGCACGCTGACGGAGATCCAGCGGCAGGCCGTCAACCTCGCCTACTACCAGGGGCTGACCTACCGCGAGGTCGCCGAGGCGCTCGCGCTGCCGCTCGGCACGGCCAAGACCCGGCTGCGCGACGGCCTCATCCGACTCCGTGACTGCCTGGGAGTGAGCGCGTGACCACCGCCGACCTGCACACACTGACGGGCGCCTACGCCCTGCACGCCCTGCCCGAGGACGAGCGCCTGGCCTTCGAGCGGCACCTCGCGGACTGTGAGGCCTGCGCGCAGGAGGTCGCCGAGTTCGCCGCCACCACGGCCCGGCTCGGGCTCGCCGTGTCCGTCCCGGTCCGGCCGGCGCTCAGGGAGCGGGTGCTGCACCGCGTCTCCACCGTCCGGCAGGAGGTGCCCCCCACCTCCCCCGCCGCCCGGTCGGCCCGCGCCGTGCTGGGGTCCCGGCGGCTGTCCCGGTGGGCACTGGCCGCGTGCGTGGCCGCGGCGGCCGCGCTCGGCGGCACCGCGGTGTGGCAGCACGACCGCGCCGAGGACGCCCGGGCCGAGGCCAGGGCGTCCGCGCAGCGGGCGGACGAGCTGGCCGCCGTGCTCGCGGCTCCCGACGCCCGTACCCGCAGCGCCACACTCGCGGACGGCGCCCGGGGCAGCGTGGTCGTCTCCAAGAGCCGGGACCGGGCCGTGTTCGTGGCCTCGGGCATGGCCGCGCCGCCGCGGGGAAAGGTCTACCAGCTGTGGTTCGACGACGGCGGCACCATGCGGTCCGCCGGTCTGATGGACCCGCACCGGGCCAGCCAGACGGTGGTGATGCAGGGCGCCGTCGACGGCGCCTCGGCCATGGGCATCACGGTGGAGCCGCGGGGCGGATCGGACAAGCCCACGTCGGCGCCGCTCGCGCTGATGAACCTGCCGGTCTGATCCGCACCCCGGCCCCACGCGCGAAGGGGGCCCGTCCCGTCGGACGGGCCCCCTTCGCGTTCAGTCCCGGCCGCGCGGCGGCCACGGGATGAAGCCGCTGGTCCGGGCCGCGTACTCGGCGTATCCGGGGCGTTCGGCCATGTGCCGCTCCAGCAGTTCCTTACCGCTCCCCCTGATCAGCAGGAAGCTCATCACCAGGGGGGACACGAGCGACACCGCCGCCGAGGCGCCCTCGTCGCAGGCGATCAGGAACAGGCCCCACCAGACGCAGAAGTCCCCGAAGTAGTTGGGGTGCCGGGTCAGGCGCCACAGACCGCGGTCCATGATCCGGCCCCGGTTGGCGGGATCCGCCTTGAACCGGGCCAGCTGGGCGTCCCCCACCGCCTCGAAGAACAGTCCCGCCGCCCACAGCGCGGTGCCGGCCGCGGCGAGGCCGGTCATCGCGCCCGGCACGTACTGGGCGGCCTGGACCGGCAGGGACACCAGCCACACCAGGGCGCCCTGGAGGAGGTAGACCATGCGCAGCGCGTACAGGTTCCTGCTGCCGGGGGCCTTGGCCAGCAGCGCCTCGTAGCGGGGGTCCTCGCCGTGCCCGCGGCCTCGCCGGGCGATGTGCGCGGCGAGCCGCAGCCCCCACACGGCCGTCAGCCCGGTGACCAGGACGCGGCGCCCGGGGTCCCCCTGACCGGCGGAGGCCGCGTAGGTGACCAGGGCGACGGCGGTGAAGCCGAGGCCCCAGGCGATGTCGACCACGCGGTGCACGCCCTTGCGCACGGCGACGGCGAAGGTGACGAGCATGACGGCGAGGGCCGCCACCGCGGCCCAGGCGAGATTGAGCGCGAAGGCGCCCCAGGGGAAGCCGGTCACCGCCGACCGAGCCCCGCGTACCAGGCCTCGGGCGTCACGGGCATCCCGCTGCGTCCGCCGGGGCCGGGGCGGACCGCGAGGATCTGGTCGACGCCCATGCGCCGCTCCTCGAATGCGAGGGCACCGCCGACCAGGTAGAGCCGCCACACCCGTGCCGTCTCCTCGCCGACGAGCCCCACGACGTCGGTCCAGCGCTCCTCCAGCGTGCGGTGCCAGGCGGAGGCGGTGCGGACGTAGTGCTCGCGCAGCGACTCGACGGAGCGCACCTCCAGCCCCGCCTCCTCCAGCAGGCCCACGGTTCCGCCCACCGGCCGCATGTGCATGTCGGGCGCGATGTAGGCCTCGATGAAGGCACCGCCGCCCGGCGCGGTCCGGCCCCGCGACATCTGCTGCACCAGCACCCGGCCCTCCGGGCGGACCAGCCGGTGGAGCGCGGCGGCGAAGGCCGGGTACTCGGCGTCCCCGACGTGCTCGCCCATCTCCACCGTGGCGACGGCGTCGTGGCCGCCGCCCGTGATGTCCCGGTAGTCCTGGCACAGCACCTCGACCCGGTCCTCCAGTCCCCGCGCGCGGACCTGCTCGCGCACATGGGCCGCCTGTTCCGCGGCCAGGGTGACGGCGGTGACCCGCGCCTTGTGCCGCTCGGCCGCGTAGAGGGTCAGTGAGCCCCAGCCGCAGCCGATGTCGAGCAGCCGGGCGCCGGGCGTGAGGCCGAGCTTGCGGCAGATCAGCTCCAGCTTGGCGCGCTGTGCGTCGGCGGGGGTGGAGCCGGGTTCGTCGCTCGCCCAGTAGCCGCAGGAGTAGGCCATGGTCTCGTCGAGGAGCAGCCGGTAGAAGTCGTTGGACAGGTCGTAGTGGTGGCTGATGGCCGCCCGGTCGCGCGCCTTGCTGTGCAGGCCGCCGCGCAGCCGCGCCTGGGACGCGGGCGCCGCCGGGCGCGGGCCGACGGCGCCGAGCCGGACGGCCGCGCCGGCCGCGCGTGCCCGCTCGGCGAGGGTGAGCCGGGGGGCGTGCAGTCCGCGTTCCCGTGCGGCGGCCCACATGGCGCGCAGTCCCGCCGCCAGGTCGCCCTCCACGTCGAGTTCGCCGGTGACGTAGGCCTGGGCCAGGCCCAGTTCGCCGGGTTCCCACAGCAGGCGGCGCAGCGCGCGCCGGGAGCGTACGACGACGACGGGGCCGTCGGGCGGGCCGGCCTCGCTGCCGTCCCAGGCCCGCAGGCGCACCGGCAGCGGGCCGCCGAGCGCGTCCTCGGCGAGCCGGGCGAGCCGCCGGGCGGCTCCGGGCCGGGCGGAACCGTCGGCTCCGGGGCGGGGAGCGCGGGCGGCTTCGGGCCGGGAGGTGCGGGCGGTGGTCATCGGGCGGTGTTCTCCTTCGTGAGCAGGTACTGCTGTACGTCGAGGTAGCCGGAGCGGAACCCCGCCTCGGAGTAGGCCAGGTAGAAGGTCCACAGGCGCCGGAAGGTCTCGTCGAAGCCGAGCGCGGCGACCTCGTCGGCCCGTTCGGTGAACCGCTCCCGCCACAGGCGCAGGGTCTCGGCGTAGTGCGCGCCGAAGCCGTCGCGCCGGGCGACGGTCAGCCGGGTGTGGTCGCGGACGTGCTGCTCGACGGCTTCGGCGGAGGGCAGCAGGCCGCCGGGGAAGACGTACTTCTGGATCCAGGTGTGGGTGGCGCGGGAGGCCAGCATCCGGTCGTGCGGCATGGTGATGGCCTGGAGGGCGGCGCGGCCGCCGGGGGCCAGGCGTTCGTCGAGGGTGCGGAAGTAGACGGGCCAGAACTCCGCGCCGACGGCCTCGATCATCTCGACGCTGACGACGGCGTCGTACGTCCCGCGGGCCTCGCGGTAGTCGCACAGGTCGACGCGGACCCGGTCGGCCACGCCGGCCTCCCGCGCCCGCTCCAGGGCGAGTTCCCGCTGTTCCCGGGAGAGGGTCAGCGAGGTGACGTGCGCGCCGCGCGCGGCGGCCCGGATCGCCAGTTCGCCCCAGCCGGTGCCGATCTCCAGCAGCCGGGTGCCCTCGCCGGCCCCGGCGAGGTCCAGCAGGCGGTCGATCTTGCGGTGCTGAGCGGCGGCGAGCAGCTCCCAGCGGGCGGGGAAGCCGCGGAAGACCGCCGAGGAGTAGGTGAGGGTGTCGTCGAGGAAGAGGGCGAACAGGTCGTTGGACAGGTCGTAGTGGTGGCTGATGTTGGCGCGTGCCCCGTCGGGGGTGTTGCGCCGTGCGCCGGGCTGCCGCGGGGCCCACAGGCCGCGCAGCCGCTGGAGCGAGGGCGGGATCAGCTCGGCCGCGTGCGCGGCGAGCACGGTGAGCGCGGCGACCAGGTCGGGCGCGTCCCACTCGCCGGCCATGTACGACTCGCCGAACCCAATCAGGCCGGAGGCCCCGATGCGGCCGTGGAAGCGCTTCGGGTCGCGCACCTCCAGCAGCGGGCCGCCCTTGCCGGCCGAGTGCCCTCCGGCGAACCGGGCCCGGAGGGGCAGCCGCTCCAGCGCCCGGCGCACGACGGCGGCGGTGACGGCGGTGCGCAGCGGGGAGGCGGCCGGCGGCGCGGCCACGTCGGGCCAGTGGGCCGGGGGCGCGGCGGCTTCCCTCTCGAGGGGGGTGCAGCGGGGTTCGACGGTCGTCATGTCACGTTCTCCGGGGTGCGGGGGCGGGGACGGGGCTGTACGGGGAGTCCCCGCAGGTACAGGCGGATGCCGTGCAGGCGGATGCCGGCCGACACGGCGGCGGTGGACCACGGGTGCCGCAGCGCCAGCCGCAGCAGGGCCCGGGTGGTCGCCTCGCGCCGGGTGCCGCGCACGGTCGCGGTGAAGGGCCGCGCGCCCTCCCGTTCCAGGTGCACGGTGAGGCCGAGCCGGTCCTGCGGCAGCGGCAGCCGCATGCGGTAGCGGCCGTCGACGGGGAAGAACGGCGAGACGTAGAACTCCTTGTCGGCGTCGGTGGTGCCGGCCCGGTCGGGGCGGAGCAGGTAGGCGTGCCGTTCGCCGTAGGTGTTGTGGACCTCGGCGACCACGCAGCGCGGGCGGCCGTCCGGGCCGTGGCACCAGTACAGGGTGAGCGGGTTGAAGACGTGGCCGAGCACGCGCGCGTGGGTGAGCATCGCGACCGGTCCCCCGGCGAGGTCGACCCCGTGCGCGGCGAGGAAGGCGTCCAGTCCGGCCCGCAGGGTGGGCCGGTCGCCGTCGAAGTGGTCGCGCGGGTCGAAGCGGGCCAGCCACCGCAGTCCGCGGGGCGGTCGCGGCGGGTGGTCGGGGTCGATGAGCCACAGGTAGGTGCGGTGCCGCAACGCGTACCGGGTGGGTGCGGTGCGCACGTGGGTGATGGTGCACGGGTAGAGGGCGGGCGGGGCCGTCACCAGCGCACCCCCAGGGCCTCGGCGGCCCGGACGCCGGAGCGGCAGCCGTCCTCGTGGAAGCCCCAGCCGTGGTAGGCGCCGGCGAAGGCGGTGACGGCCGTGGTCAGCTCGGGCAGCCGCTGCTGCGCGGCGACCGACTCGGGGGTGTAGACGGGGTGTTCGTACACCATGCGGGCGAGCACCCGGTCGGCGCGGACCCGGTCCTCGCCGCCGAGGGTGACGACGAACGTCTCGGGGGCGTCGAGCCGTTGCAGCCGGTTCATGTCGTAGCTGACCCGCACCCGGCCCGCGTCCGCGCCGCACGCGGGCATCAGGTGGTTCCAGGACGCGCGCGCTCCGCGGGCGCGCGGGAGCAGCGCGGTGTCGGTGTGCAGCAGGGTGGTGTTGCGCGAGTAGCGGAACGCGCCGAGGATCTCCTTCTCCAGCGGGGTGGCGTCGGCCAGCAGCCGCAGCGCCTGGTCCGGGTGGACGGCGATCACCACGCCGTCGTAGGAGGCCGTGGTGCCGTCGTCGGTGGTGATCTCGGCGCCGCCGGGGTGGCGGCGCAGGGCGCGGACGGGCGTGGCGGTGTGCACGGCGTCCAGGCGTTCGGCGACGCGGCCCACGTACGCGCGCGAGCCGCCGGTCACGGTGCGCCAGACCGGCGAGCCGCCGATCGAGAGCATCCCGTGGTGCTCCAGGAAGCGGAACAGGTAGGCCGCCGGATAGCGGGCGGCCGTGACGGAGTCGCAGGACCAGACCGCCGACACCAGCGGGGTCATGAAGTGCGCGCGGAAGTACGGCGAGAAGCCCTCGCGGTCGAGGAACTCCCCCAGCGTGTACGTGTACTCGGCGCCCCGGGCGAGCACGGCGCGGGCCGCCCGGTGGAAGGCCGGGACCTCGGTGAGCATCCGCAGATAGGCCGGGCGCAGCGCGTGGCGGGGCCGGGACAGCAGTCCGGCCGGGCCGCGTGCGCCCGCGTACTCCAGGCCGCAGCCCTCGCACCGCACCGACATGCTCATCTCCGACTCCTGCGTGGCGACGCCGAGTTCGGCGAAGAGCCGCAACAGGTGCGGATAGGTGCGGCGGTTGTGCACGATGAACCCGGAGTCGACGCGGTGCACCCGGCCGTCACGCGAGGTCAGGTCGTGCGTGTGGGCGTGTCCGCCGAGCCGGTCGTCGGCCTCGTACAGGGTGACGTGGTGGGTGCGCGCCAGCAGGTACGCGGCGGTCAGCCCCGCCACTCCGCTGCCGACGACGGCGGTGCGCCGCCGTGCGTCCGTCCCTTCGCCCGGCCGTTCCCCGGATCGGTCCGGGGCCCTCCCCGACTGCGCCATTCGTCTCTCCTCCACCTCGCCGCGGTCACGGCTGTCCGGCGTAATCCGTGGCTGCGGCGGGGGCGGATTGGCGGCGAGGCGATCTTCCTCCGGTCTGGGTCCGAGGCAGTGAAGCAAAGCGGGCGCGGAGCGCTCCCACCTCTACACATAAAGGCGAAATAAGCGCAAAATGAGGGTGCGCGGCGCCCACCGCACACCGCACCAGACGCGGTCAGGCCTGCAAGTCAGAAGGAGACGAGACATGGCCAACGTCTCGCACGGCAGAGGTGACATCACCACCCACCCCGACGTCTCGGAGATGCGGGACCGCTACGCCCGCATGCTGGGTGGCCGCGATGTGGCGCTCGTGGACGGCCCGGTGTTCCTGCTGGGCCTCTACTGCGCCGCGTCCCCGTGGATCCTCCACTACACGACGAGCCAGCCGGCACTCGCGACCCACAACCTGATCGTGGGCATCGCCATCGGGCTGCTGGCCCTCGGGTTCACCACCGCCCCGGAGCGGATGTACGGACTGAGCTGGGCCATGTGCGCCATGGGGATCTGGATGATCGTGGCGCCCTGGGTCGTCGGCACGGGCCCGGACACCGGCGTGGTGGTGAACAACATCGTCATCGGCGCCCTGGCCCTCGTCCTGGGAGTGATGTGCGCCATGACGGCGTCGAAGAGCACCACCAGGCAGTAGGGCCGTCGAGCCGTGGTGCGCGGTACCACCGGGCCGTGACACCACCGGGCCGTGGCACCCGGAGCCGGCGGGAAGGAGTCACGAGGGCCGGTCCGCGGAGGCGGACCGGCTCCGCCGTGCCGGCGGCCGGGCGCCGGGCGGGGCTCGTGGCGACCGGGCGGACCCGCCACACTGCCGACCCGCTCGATCGCCGCGCGCGCCGGAGGTGTCGCGGGTCCGGGGCGGCGCGTCACGGGTCCGGGCCGGGCGAATCAGGGGTCCGGGTCGGCCAGGAGCGGGCCCAGCGGGCCCAGGTCCAGGTTGAGATCGCTGCGGCGCAGCCCGTGCTGCGCGCACAGCTCGTCCATCCGCCGGTCCAGCAGCATGAGCGCGGTGCCGAGCCGGTCCTCCTGGTCGGGACTCAGGGACCCCTCGTCGAAACGGCGCACCGCCTGGCGCTCCATCAGCTGCCGCAGCAGTTCCACCACGGCCAGGACCAGTGCGGCCAGGTCGTTCGCGACCGTCTCCGGGTCGAGGTCCAGGGCATGGGTGCGCGGCTCGGTCACAGCGGCCCGCTGTCCGACCAGGGCGCCGGGATCCGGTCGCTGACCGAGGCCAGGAGGGCGTGCAGCGAGATCCGCACCAGCGGTACGTCGGCGATGGCCAGGACCAGGTCGCCGCTGATCACCACGCCGGTCGCCAGGACCCGGTCCAGCAGGTCGACCAGGGGCACCCCGATCGGCGCGTACGGCTCCGGGCCGTCCCAGGGCACACTCGTGCGGCCGGGTTCGAGCGTTGTCGGCACGGTCATGCGCGGGCCTCGTGTTCCCCGGTGTTCCACTCCTGGTCCAGCCTGGCGAAGGAGTACGGGATCCAGGGGCCCGACGCGGTCGTCTCCACCAGGGTGCCGACGCGCCCGGCGCCGAACCCGGCCACCGCCCGGGTGAACGCGGCCCGTTCCGCGTCGTCGACCAGATAGGCGGCGTTCAGCAGCTGCGGGGCGCTCCGGCCGGTCAGGTGCTCGCTCTGCGGCCGGTGCCGTGTCGCGGCCACGGCGTACCGCCGCAGCTCCCGGTCGACCGCGTGGGCCGCGGCGAGCGCCCGCTCCCGCGCGTCCCGCTGGGTCCGCCGCCGGGCGCTGACCCGGCCGAGATAGGCCCGCCCGCCGGGGGCATCCCCCTCTTCGGCGGGGGCATGGTCCTCTCCCGTCCCGTCGGTCCCGGGCGGGGGGCCGGCCGCCTCGACGGCGTGTACCTTCACCGCCCACTCCGTACGGCCCCGCAGCCGGTCGAGCAGTTCGCACAGCTCCGCCTCGCGGGCGGACACGGACTCCACCGCGTTGCCGTCCCCGAGGTACAGGGTGGCCATGGGGAGGGGGACGACCGGGCCGGACAGGGCGGCCGTCTCGACGCCCCGGTGATGGGTGCGTGCGCAGCGCTCCAGTTCCTCGGGCCGGTTGAGCCGCTCGCCGAGCGACGCCTCGCCGAAGGCCTCCGCCGGCACGTCCTGGACGACGAGCCACAGCGCCCCGGCACGCACCACGCGCAGGGGGCCGCCTCCGCCGTGGCCCGCCGCGGCGGTCAGCGCGTCGCCGGGCGGCGGGGTGCGGGTCACGGCGAACGCGTAGGTGAGGGTGTCCTTCACGCCTTCTCCTCCTCCGCCTCTTCCTCCGCGTCGTCCTCGGCGCTCTCCAGGGCATCGAGGCGCTCGCGCAGCCGTGCGTTCTCCTCGGCCAGCGCGTCGTGCGCGGCCCGTGAGGAGAGCGCGGGGTCGGTCTCCCACCAGTCGATGCCGGCCCTCCTGGCGGTGTCGACCGAGGCGATGAACAGGCGCAGACGGATGGTGAGCAGTTCGATGTCGAGCAGGTCGATCTTGATGTCGCCCGCGATCACGATGCCCTTGTCGAGGACCCGTTCGAGGAGGTCCGCGAGGTTGGTGGTGGCGGGCGCGTAGTTCTGCGGCACCGGGTTCGTGTGCCAGGCGGCGACGTCGGTCACGGGGTGCTCCAGGGAGGTCAGCGGCGCCGGGGGACGCGGTCGCGGTGGGCATCGTCGTCGTACTCGTCAGCGGGCTCGTCCTCCGCGTACTCGTCCTCTTCCTCTTCCTCGGCGTCCTCTTCCTCTTCCTCGGCGTCCTCGTCCACTTCCTCGTCCTCCTCGCCGTAGGCGCCCTCCTCCTCGTACTCGCCCTCCTCGTCCTCCCACGCCTCCTCGTGCGACCGGACGACCTCCCCGTCGCGGATCTCGCCGCGCCAGCCCTCCAGTTCCTCGTCGCCGTGCAGGGTGACGTGACGCACGAAGTGCTTCAGGTCCAGCCGCAGCCGGCGGCCCTGGGCGCGCCAGAGGTTGCCGGTCTTCTCGACGAACCCGGCCGGGTAGTACTCGACCACGACGACGATCCGGGTGAGGCTGGGGGCCAGTTCGTGGAAGGTGACCGCCCCGCGAGTGGTGCCCTTGGCCCCCTCGGAGGTCCATACGATCCGGTCGTCGGGCACCTGCTCGCGGACGGAGGCCTTCCAACTGCGGCTCGACGGGCCGACCTTGACGTTCCAGTCGGAGCTGACGTCGTCGGACCGGCTGACGCTGCGGACGCCCTTCGTGAAACGGCTGAAGTCCTCGAACTGCGTCCAGTGGTCGTAGGCCGTGCGGAGCGGGACCCCGACGTCGACGGCCTCCAGGATGTGCGTCGCCTTGACGCTGCCCCCCGCCGCGCCACCGCGCGAGCCGCGACCGCGAGCGCGGCCACGGCCACGGGCGAGTGACCTCACCCTGCCGAGCACCGCGTCCTTCACCCCGCGGGGCTTCCGCTGGGCCCCCGGCCCGCCGGACCGCCCACCGTCCGCGACGTCCGCGAGCCGGTCGGTGAGGTCACCGACCCGTTCCCCCGCCCTGACGACCAGGCTGCTGCCCAGCGCGGAGAGGTAGCCGCCGAGGGCGTCCGTCAGGTCGTCCAGGGGCGAGGGGCCGCTCGGTCGCTCGTCGCGCCGCGCCCGGGTGCCCGTCATCCGCGCTCACCGCCCCCGCCGCGCGCCGGAGGCCGAGTCGCCGTACTCGTCGCCGTACTCCTCGCCGTACTCCTCGTCGTACCACTCCGCGGACCGCTCTTCGGACCGGTCTCCGGACGGGCGGCGGGGGGCGTCCCCGCGGACGAGCGCGTCGGTGCGGTGCCGGAGCGTGTCGGCGGCACGGGTCAGCCTGCGGTCGACGACGGCGTTGACGGCCGCGCGTCCGGCGGTCAGCAGCTCACCGCGCACCTGGTCGGCGAGTTCCTGGAGCTGCCGCGTCCCCGGGGGGTGGTCCGCCGGCGCCCGGCCCGGTGCCACGCCGAGGCTCCGTCCGGCGAGGTAGGTGCCGACGGCGAGGGCGAGTCTGGCCTTCCTCGTACGGCCCAGGGTGTACCCCGCCGCCACCGCTGCCCCGAGGGCCACCCGGTTGCCGCTCACCCGTGCCTCCCCGGTGCGCGGCCCGCGGCCCGCCGTGCGCGCCCCGCGGCCACCGGCACGTGGCCCGCGGGAGGGGCGCCCAGGGGACGGGCGGGGCTGCCGAGAAGGCCGAGCAGGCGTTCCTCCTCCTTCTCGAAGGTCTCCTCGTCGATGGCGCCGTCGTCCAGGGCCCGGTTGAGCGCGGCCAGCCGGGCCTGCACCGCCCGCGGGTCGCGCATCTGGCGCTCGGCCTCCTCGAGAAGACGGTCGGCGACCCACACCGTGCCGCGCACCGGCGCGAGGGGCAGCAGCAGGAGTTCACTCACGATGCCCACCGCGTCACCGCCCGGCCGGGGCGGGACGCGCCTCGACGAAGCTGTAGCACGGCAGGGGCCCGGTCACGCTGAGCGCCAGCCGGTCCCCGAAGCCGCGTGCCTGGGCGGCCACCGCCTGCCGGAACCGCTCCTCGTCGGCGGCGCGCAGCAGGAAGGACGCGCTCAGCACCAGATCGTCGTCGAGCGGCCCCTGCGCCGTGCGCACGGCCAGCGGAGTCAGCTGGGCCAGGACCTCGTGGGCGGCGTGCCGCGCCTCGCGCCGGACGCCGCGGGCGAGGGCCTCGCCCAGCCGCACGTTGGCCTCGTAGTCCGGCCTGCGCCGGGTCCGGTGGGCCAGCGCACGCAGTTTCTCGTCCCGGCGCACGAGCTCGGCGAAGTAGCCGGACACGACCGAGCCCTTGACGTTCATCTCCACACAGCCCCGGACCGTGTCGAGCTGCGCCGACAGACGGTCCTGGTCGGCGCGCAGCTGGGCCCGCAGGGTGTCCGCGTCGGGGCTGACCACCGCGAACCGCATCGGCAGGACGGGGCCCTGCGCGGCGAGTTCGTCGAGCACCGCCTGGTGGGCCGTCAGGTCGCGGCGGCGTGCGCGGACCTGCCCGGGCGGGTCGGAGACGGCGGCGCACAGGCCGGACTCGGTCACCAGGCGTACCGGGGCGCCGCCCACGCCGGGCGTGGCCGGGGCCCGCACCCCGGCGTGCGTGATGCCGTAGACGTAGAGGGTGCTGAGGGCGGTGGCGGTGTCCGTCACGGTCAGTCCTCCCCGTCGGAGCGGCGGGAGCGGGCACGGGGCCGCTCGTCGTCACCGCGGCGGCGGCCCGAGCTGCCGCGGCCCTCCTCGGGCGGGCGGCGCGTCGGCCGTTTCCGCTCCGGCTCGCGCTCGCCGCGGCGCCTCCTGGGCTCCTCCTCTTCCTCCTCCGTCTCCTCCTCTTCCTCCCGCTCCTCCGGGGTGAGCATCTCCCTGACCTTCGAGGTCAGGGAGCGGGCGCCGCGCTTGGCGCCCGCCTTGACGACGGCCTTCTTGGCCGACCCCCCGCCGAACAGCTCGGGCACGGTCTTGCTGCGGACGTCGTGCTCCAGGTCGAGGCGGTTGCAGGCCTCGGCGAACCGCAGATAGGTGTCGACACTGGCGATCACGATCCGGGCGTCCACCTTGAGGATCTCGATGCCCACCAGGGAGACGCGTACGAAGACGTCGATCACCATGCCGCGGTCGAGGATGAGCTCGAGTACGTCGTACAGGGTTCCGGCGCGGGGCGCGCAGACGACCTCGTCGTCATAGGTGATCATGCAACGGTCCTTCCGGAGGCGGGCCGAGGGCCCGGTCGTCAGTCCTGGGCACCGCGCCGGTAGCGCGCGATCCGGCGGTACTGCAGCAGCTCGCCCGCCGAGTCCAGTTCGACCTCGTAGGTGGCGAGCAGACTGGTCGTGTCGGGGATGCGGGCCAGCTCCAGCACGTCGACGTTGACGAGCCAGCCGTCGTCCTCGCTGCGGCACACCGAGGACACGCCTTCCAGGCGGTGGCTGACGAGCTGGACCAGCCCGTCGGCGGCGCACCGGGCGGCGTCCTGGGCGCCGCGCACCCCACGCCCGCGCGTCGGGGCCGAGGCCGTACCGCGCCGTCGTTCGCCAGCTTCTGTCATGAAGCCCACTCTGACCGCGGTCCCCGGCGGGCGCGTGCCGGGTTAGGCCATCCGGTCGCGCCCCGGACACACGAAGGGCCCGGCACCGGGTGCCGGGCCCTGCCGCACGGGGGGTGTCAGCCCACGTTCAGCGCCGTGTCGTCGATGACGAAGGACGTCTGGAGTTGGGAGCCCTCGGTGCCGGTGAACTTGACCGTCACCGTCTGGCCCGCGTAGGCGGCAAGGTTGAAGCTGCGCTGCGTGTAGCCGCTCGCCGCGTTGAGGTTCGAGTAGGTCGCGAGGGTCGACAGCACGGTGCCGCCGCTGTTGAGCACCTGCGCCTTCAGGGTGTCGTACGCCGTCGTGGTGGTCGTCTCGGCCGTGTCCACGTGGAGGTAGAAGCTCAGCGTGGCGGTGGTGCAGCCGGAGGGGATCGTCACCGTCTGCGCGAGGGTGTCGGTGTTCGCCGTGCCGTAGCCGTCGAGCCAGGCCTTGTAGGAGCCGGTGCGGGCTGCCTCGCCGGTGTCGTTGGTGATGACCCCGGTGGTGGCGCTCCAGGTGGTGTCGCCGGACTCGAAGCCGGGGTTGCCGAGCAGCTGGGCGGCGGTGCAGGAGCCGGTGCCGCCTCCCCCGCCGCTGGTGCCCGCGCCGGCCAGCCAGGCGGTGGCGTTGAGGGCGAGGGGCGCGTTGGTGGCGCTCGAGTCGTTCCAGCCGTCGTAGAGGGTGTTGCCGGACTGGCCGGTGCCGTCGTCGACGGGTGAGCTGTCGCCCCAGAAGGCCACCCGGCCGCTGCCGAAGGTGCTGGTGGCGAAGAAGGCGCCGGTGTTGCCGGAGTACCCGGTGCGGTACAGCAGGCCCTTGACGCCGGCGTTGTCCGCCGGCTTGAGGGTGGCGGTGGTGCCGCTGGCGATCAGGCTCTTGGTGACGTCGCCGAAGGAGCCGTGCAGCACCGGGTCGGTGCTGTCGTTGATCGCGGCGGGGTGGTCGGAGCTGATGCTCAGCGAGTCGATGGAGAAGCCGAACGGGTCGGTGGAGTCGACGCTGTTGTTGGTCATCAGGTCGTTCAGGATCTCGACCGCGTCGTAGCCGTCGTTGTTGCGGTCGGCGCCGGTGTGGTCGGAGATCATGAACAGGCCGCCGCCGTTCTTCACGAAGTTCATGATCGCCGTCTTCTCGGCGCTGGTGAACATCGTGTTCGGCTCGGGCAGGACCAGGGTGTCGAAGTTCGCCAGGTCGGTCGACGACGAGCCGCCGTAGGACAGGCTGGAGCCCGACGGCAGGGTCTTGAGGCTGTAACCGCCCGCCTTCTGCAGGGCCACGCCCCAGGAGGACAGCGCGCCGGTCCAGTCGGTCTCGGCGGACGGGGAGGAGTTCTGGCCGAGCGGGTCCGGCTGGCTGGTGGAGATGATCCAGTCGGCGTTGCCGGCGGTCTCCGCGTGGGCGTTGTCGAACAGGATGCGGTGCGTGGTGGCCGCGTGGGCGGGTGCGGCGGCGGCGCCGACCTGCAGTGCGGCCGACCCGACGAGGAGTCCGAGCCCGGTCAGGGCGGTGGTGACTCTGCGGCGGAATCTTCTGGATCCGAGCATCCGGCGTACCTCCGAGTGGGGTGAAGGGAGCGGTGCGGGCGCGAAGTCTGCGCGCGTAGAACGCAGTTGAGGGTTCTACACGCGTCACTTGGTTGAAAGGTACATGGCATGACCACCCGGTGAACAGAAGGTCCCGGCAACAACCCGGACGGAGTGCCTCCGGAACCAGCGGGCAAAGGAAGAGCGCGGATTACCTCACTGAGGGGTGAAGATGGAGATCACGGGAATCATCAGCGCCATCGTCATCGTCATCGGCATCGTCATCGGTGTCCTGGGCCGGCTCGTCGTTCCCGGCCGTCAGCACATCGGCGTCCTGTGGACGATCGTCGTCGGCATCGTGGCCGCGCTGGTCGGCGCGGCGATCGCCGCCGGACTCGGCGTCGCCGACACCAACGGCGTCGACTGGATCGAGTGGCTCATCCAGATCGGCCTCGCCGCGGTGGGCGTCGCCGCCCTGGACCGGGCGATGGCGGGACGCCGCTGAACCGGTCGCCGTCGAGGGGCCGTCGACGGCACCGGGTGCGGGCTGTCGACGGCGCGCGGCCGGTCACGGGTCACGACTCGCGGCCGGCTCTCCCCTGTGCGCAGTCGTCAGCTCTCGTGCTCGCGCATGTCCTGGTCCGCGCACTCGTACGTGTACGGAGTCGTCGTGGTCAGCGCTGCGAAGCCCAGGCGTTCGAGGATGGGGCGGCTCTGGCCGGAGGCGTCGACCTGGAGGTAGCGGCAGCCGCGGTCCACGGCGATCCGGGCCCTGTGCGCGACGAGGGCGCGATAGACACCGCGGCCCCGCCAGCCCTCGACGGTGCCGCCACCCCACAGGCCCGCGAACCGTGTGCCGGGCACCAGTTCCATACGGGCCGCGCTCACCGGAACGTCCCCGGCGAGGGCGACGACCGCGGCCATCGTGTCCGGGGCGGCCGCGAGCCGGGCGAGGACGCGGTGGCGCAGTCGGGAGCCGTCCGCGCCGAACACCGGCTCGTGCACCTCGGCCAGGAGGCCGACGCCCGCCGCGTCGGTGACGGGAAGCAGCCGCACCCCCTCGGGCGGCTCGGCGTCCAGGGCGAGTTCGGAGACCTCGCCGACCATCAGCGTCTCCTCGGGCCCGGCGGTGAATCCGGCGGCCAGGAGCCGCTGTCCGAGGTCCGCGGGCCGGTCGTGCCCGTGGAGCTTCCACTCGAAGCCGAGGCCGAGCCCGGTGAAGCGGGCGATCTCCCCCGCGATCGCCGCGTCCGCGCCGGCGGCGTCCAGCGCCGACCACAGGACTCCGTTCCAGTCCCGCTCGGTGCCGATCTGGCGCACCACGCCACCGGCCCGCTCGACGCGCGCGCCGGGTCCGTCGGGCCGGGCGCCCCGGCGCAGGTCCCGGTCGTAGAGGGCGAGGACGGCGGCGTGATCCATGCGCCCACTAGAGCAGCGACGCACCGCGGCGGCAACGGAATTCCGCGGCCGGCCCGATCCGGGAGAAGGGCCCTATCCGAGTTCGAGGGTGGTGACCCCGAAGATCCGTTCCCGGGCGTGCGGGCGGACCGGGCCCGTGTACATGCGGGCCGTCTCGAAGGACGGCGTGAGCCCCGCGTCCTCGGCCAGCGCGATACCCGCCCGGTTGGTCTCCGGCACGTCCACGGACACCTGGTGGCCCTCGACGCCGGCGGTCAGCGCGGCGAACAGGGCTCGCGCGTCCTCGGCGGTGTCGGCGAACAGGGGGCCGATCCGCAGGCCGTCGCGGGCGGGGCGCAGGACGCCGTAACCGGTGATCCCCGCGCCGGTCCTGCGGACGAGGGCGCGGTGCCCGGGGGTGGTCAGCCAGTGGGCGAGGAACCGCGGGCGGGCGGCCGGGTGGCAGAGGGCGTCGTACGCGATGACGGCCTCCACGTCCGCGGGCCCGGCCGGCCGGACGTCCGACGGCGCCGCGGTCCGCGGTGCCGGGCCGCTGAACCGGACGGTCCGGTGGGCGAGTTCGAAGCCGGACCGGCGGTAGTTGTCCTGCTGGGCCACCACACCGTCGAGGCCGATCGTGCGGGTCCCGGCGTGGGCCAGGGCGGTCTTCCAGGTGGCCAGTCCATGACCGCGGCCGCGCAGTTCGGGGCGGACCAGGTAGCAGCCGAGGAAGGCGTAGTCGGGGCCGTGGTGGACGACCGAGATCGCCGAGACGGGGTCGCCGTCGACGCGCCCCAGGAAGAAGCCGTCCGGATCCTGTGCGAAGAAGGCGGGGCCGTCCGAGAGGCCCGGGTTCCACCCCTCGTCGGCGGCCCATCCGCTGATCACCGGCCAGTCCTGGAGGGTGGCCCGGGTGACGACGAGGTCCTCGGGAACCGGGGAGGCCATCGGAGCTCCATTCCGTGGGGGCGGCTGCGACGCATGCATCCTCGCGGATCATGTGCGGCCGCGTCACGGCGAGTTCGCGCCGGTTGCCGTCGGCCGGACCGCCCCGGCCGGAGCCGCGGCCCGTCGGACCGCGGCAACCGTGACGGCGCCGGCCCCACCGGTCACGGACCCGGTGGGGCCGGCTCGCCGCCGTGCTCACACGTCGGTCAGCGGCTCGCGCCGGGCCGGAAGCGCCGGTACAGGGCCGCTCCGCCGAGCATGAGCGCCGCGCTGGCGGCGACGGCGGGGAGCGTCTGGTCGGCGCCGGTGTGGGCCAGCGACCCCTCGGCCCGCGGAGCGGGCTGCGGCGCCTGGTGCACCGGGCGCGGCGCCGGCTCCGGCTTGGTGCGCGTCGGCGGCGTGTTGGTGGTCGGCGTGTTCGGGGTGGCCGGCGTGGTCGGCGTGACCGGCGTGGTCGGCGTGACCGGCGTGACCGGCGTGACCGGCGTGACCGGCTGCGTCGGGTTGCCGGAGCCGTTCGTCGAGCTGTTGCCGAAGACGGGGTTGGCGACTGCCACCGCGTTCGCCGAGTTGCCGGAGACGTTCACCGGCAGGTCCACGGGCAGTTGCACCCCGTTGCCGGAGACGACTCCGGGCGAGTCCTGCGTGGTGCTCTGCGCCTGCGCGCCCCCGGCGTCGCCGGTGGACGCGTTGGCACAGGTGTTACCGGCCGCGGGGTTCAACAGCCCCACCACGTTCACCGTGTTCCCGCAGACGTTCACCGGGACGTGCACGGGAAGCTGGATGGTGTTGCCGGAGATCAGGCCGGGCGAGCCGGCCGCGATGCCGTCCGCCGCCGCGTCGGCATACACCGGACCCGCCACGGCCATCGCGCCGGAGGCGGCGGCGACGGCGATCACACCGTTTCGGGTAAGCCGTTTCATAGGTGTTCTGCCTTCCAGACAAGGTCGCGGGCGCTCACCCGCACCGGGTAAAACGCTGGTGAACGATTCCGGTTATGGGTTGACCGCCTTTCACCCTTTTGGGGGGCATGGCGATCGAACGACGTACGAAAGCCGCCCGGCCGGTGAAGACCCGCCCCGTCGGCGAGGGGCGGGACGGACACACCGCCCCGCGCAGCCGCCCCCGCACCCCGGCCCTCAGCACCGCCCGGCCTGACCGCCGCCCGGACCGGTCGCCGGGACCGGCAGCCGGAACCGGCCCCGCGGCGACGGCCGTCGACGCCGATCGCCGGGAGGCGCGGCCCAGGGGGGCCGCTTAAGGTGAGCGGGAGCGTGGATCCCGGTCCGCAGCGGAGCGTCCCTGGAGGCATCGATGCAGGCCAAGCTGTCGAGGCGAGCCACGGGCCGGCGCGGCGCGGGCGTGGGCCTCGTGGCACTGGCCCTGCTCGGGGCGGGACTTCCGGCGTCGGCCGCGGCCGACGAGCGGCCCGATCCGGCCCGGTTCCACCGGCAGCACGTGACATGGGGGGCGTGCGAGGCGGGTCTGCCGGAGGACCTGCAGTGCGGCAAGGTCACCGTCCCGCTCGACTACGCCCGGCCGCAGGGCGGCACCCTCGAGCTGGCCCTAGCCCGCTATCGCGCGACCGGGCCCTCGCGGGGCTCGGTGGTGCTGAACTTCGGCGGGCCCGGCGGTTCGGGCGTCACGGCCCTCGCGACGGACGGCAAGGAGTTCATGGACCTGACCAACGGCTACGACGTGGTCTCCTTCGACCCGCGGGGCGTGGGCCGGTCCTCCCCGGTCAGCTGCGGAGCGGGCGCCGATCCGGCCACGTCCGACGCTGAGGGCGCCCTGGACCTGCGCGATCCCAGGGCGACCCTGGAGCGGTGGCGGAAGGTCGCGGCCGCGTGCGCGCAGCACTCCGGCCCGGTCCTGCCCCACATAGGCACCGTCGACGCCGCCCGGGACCTGGACGTCATACGGCAGGCGCTCGGCGACGGGAAGCTGAACTACCTGGGTTTCTCCTACGGCAGCAGGCTCGGCGCGGTGTACGCGGCCGAGTTCCCCGGCAAGGTGGGTCGCCTGGCGCTGGACGGGGTGGACACCCTGACCGAGCCACTCGCCGAGCAGGGCAGGGTGGCCGCCGAGGGGCAGCAGACGGCGCTGGACGACTTCCTCGGCTGGTGCGTGCAGGACGTCGCCTGTCCCTTCGGGCAGGACCGGCGGCAGGCGGGCGGCCAGGTCCTGCGGCTCGTCCGCTCGCTCGACGCGAACCCCGTGCTGACGGGTTCCGGCGGCCGGCTGTCCGGCCAGGAACTCGTCGGCGCGATCGGACAGGCGCTCTACAGCAGGCAGATGTGGCCGTCGCTGGAGCGGGCCGTGGCCTCGCTGATCGAGGACGGTGACACCCGCGCGATCGAGTCGTTCTCCTCCGGCGGTGTCGCCCTGCCGAGGGGACGGCGGACACAGCGGCACGACGGCGGACTGGCCGATCCGGCCGAGGTCCCGACGGACAACCTGGGGGCCGCGATGATGGCGATCAACTGCGCCGACGACCCCGACCGGCCGAGCGCCGGGCAGATCACCGCGGATCTCGGCAGGCTGCGTGCCGAGTACCAGGAGGCCTCGCCGGTCTTCGGCACGTACCGGCTCACGGAACTGCTCATGTGCTTCGGCCGTCCCAGGGGCACCGACTACATCCGCGAGAAGGTGAAGGACGTCGACACCGCGAAGATGCTCCTGGTCGGCACGCGGGGCGACCCGGCCACGCCGTACCGCTGGACCGTGGAGACCGCGAAGCGGCTCGGCCCGTCGGCCGTGGTCCTCGACAACAAGGGCGACGGGCACACCGGATACGCGTCCTCCAAGTGCGTGCACCGCAAGGTGAACGACTTCCTGCTGTACGGCTCCCTGCCGCCCAGCGGCAGCTCCTGCCCGGCGGACCCGGCGAGGGAAGCGGGCGGCTGAGGCCGGGGGCGGCTGAGGCAGAGGGCGGCTGAGGCAGGGCGGAGCTCAGCCGACGACGATCTCCGGGCGGTAGAGGTCCAGCCAGAGGGCCAGGTCGAGGGTCTTCTCCAGGCCGCGCCGCGCCGCCTGGGTGCTCACCGGGGCGTCGTGGTGCGCGGCCCGGCGCACCCGCTCCCGGTCGACGAGGTCGAAGACCGGATGGCCCGGCCGGGCGAGCAGGTCCTTGACGTGGTCCTGGAGGGCGACCGCGTACTTGGGGTCCTGGGTGGACGGATAGGGGCTCTTGACCCTGTCGTACACGGACTTCGGCAGCAGGTCCGCCGTCGCCTCCCTGAGCAGGCTCTTCTCCCGGCCGTCGAACGACTTCAGGGACCAGGGGGCGTTGTAGACGTACTCGACGAGCCGGTGGTCGCAGAAGGGCACCCTGACCTCCAGGCCGACCGCCATGCTCATACGGTCCTTGCGGTCGAGCAGGGCGCGTACGAAGCGGGTGAGGTGGAGGTGGCAGATCCGGCGCATCCGGTACTCGAAGTCGCTCTCGCCGTCCAGGCGGTCGATGCCGGACACGGCGGTGCGGTAGCCGTCGGCGACGTATCCGCCGAGGTCCAGGGCCCGGGTGAGGTCGGGACGCAGGACCTCGGTGTCCTCGCCGAAGTCCCGGGCGTACCGCACCAGCCAGGGGAAGGTGCCGGAGCGGCGGGCGTTCTCGTCGAAGAACTGCAGATAGCCGCCGAAGATTTCGTCGGCGGACTCGCCGGACAGGGCGACGGTGGAGTGGTCGCGGACGCTGCGGAACAGCAGGTAGAGCGAGGCGTCCATGTCGCCGAAGCCCATGGGCACGTCGCGGGCCCGGATCACCTTCTCCCGGACAGCCGGGTCGGCGAGGGTGTGCGCGTCGAGCACGATGTCCTGGTGGTCGGTGTCCGACGCGCGCGCCACGTCGTGCACGAACGGCCCGTCGGGGGTGCCGCGCAGGTCGTCGGCGACGAAGTGGTCGGCCCGGCCCGCGAAGTCGACGGCGAAACTGCGCACCCGCTCGCCCTCCTCGGCGAGTTGCCGGGCGGCGAGCGCCGTCATGGCGGAGGAGTCCAGCCCGCCGGAGAGCAGGGTGCAGCGCGGTACGTCCGCGACCAGCTGGCGGCGCACGATGTCGTCCAGGAGGGAGCGGACAGTGGCGATCGTCGTGGCCCGGTCGTCGGGGTGCGGCCGGGTCTCCAGCCGCCAGTAGGCGCGGGTGCGCACACCCGTGCGGTCCACGGTGACGACGGTGCCGGGTTCGACCTCGCGCATCCCGTCCCACACGGCGTGGCCCGGCGTCTTGACGAAGGTGAACAGCTCGCGCAGGCCGTCGAGGCGCACCCGGGGGCGGGCCAGCGGGTTGGCGAGGATCGCCTTGGGCTCGGAGCCGAAGAGGACGCCGTCGGGGGTGGGGTGGTAGTAGAAGGGCTTGATGCCCATGCGGTCGCGGACCATGACGAGCCGGTCGTGGCGGCCGTCCCAGACGGCGAAGGCGTACATGCCGTTGAGGCGTTCGGCGACGGCGTCGCCCCATGCGAGGTAGCCGCGCAGGACGACCTCGGTGTCGGAGTCGGTGCCGAAGCGGTGGCCGTGCGCGGTGAGTTCGCGGCGCAGTTCGGTGAAGTTGTAGCTCTCGCCCGAGTAGACGAGGGCGACCGTGCCGTCGGGGGTGCCCGCGGTCATCGGCTGGCGGCCGCCGGGCAGGTCGATCACGGCGAGCCTGCGGTGGCCGAGCGCGGCGGGCCCGTCGGTCCAGACGCCGCGGTCGTCGGGGCCGCGGCAGGCCATCGTCTCCGTCATCGCGTGCAGGGCCGCGGCCGCGGTGCGCAGGTCGCGGTCGTAGGAGACCCAGCCGGTGATGCCGCACATGTCCGACCTCCCGCCGTCCCGCTCGCCGGTGGGGGCCGCTCACCTGCGTGGACACGGCGGGTGCCGGGGCCCGGCGAACCGGTTGTATCGAGCATCTGGACCACGAGCGTGGATCACCGGCGCGGGAGCGGTCAACGCGGAGGTGACCCGGCCGGGAGGGGCGACCCCGGTGGTTTCGGCCGCGTTTTGCCTCCGGGACAGTCGGCGCGGGGCCGCGCACCGGGGCGGCCCGCGGGGATTTCGGCCATGGGTAAAGACTTCCCCAACCTCCCGGTGCGCGTGTGGAGTTGACGCACTCCCGTCGGTACGGGACCCGCCCGCCACGGGCACTGGACCACCCCCGCACCGGCCTCGCACGACACCGCCCATAACACCGCACCACCCCGCACGGCGAATCGAATTGCCCCGAATGCCTGATCCGTGAATCGGTCCTATGGTGCTGTCTATGGAGCACGATCTGAGTCCCGCCACCCTCGCCGAGCTGCGGCGTCCGCGCCCCTATCCCGCGGTGTCGGTGCTCACGCCGACCCACCGCCGCGAGCCGGACAACACCCAGGATCCGGTCCGGCTGCGCAATGTCGTGGCCGAGGCCAAGAAGCAGCTGGAGGCCGACCCGGCGATCAGCCGGGAGCGGCGCACCGACGTCGTCCGGCAGCTCGACCAGGCCCTCGCCGAGGTGGACCTCGCCTTCGCCGAGGACGGGCTGGCGATCTTCGCCGCCCCGGGCGAGCACCAGGTGTGGTCGCTGGCCCGCACCGTGCCGGAGCGCGTGGTGCTCTCGGACACCTTCCTGACCCGCAACCTGGTCTCCGCGCAGACCGCCGAGCGCCCGTTCTGGGTGCTCTCGGTCTCGGCCGACCGCGTGACGCTGTGGAGCGGCGGTTCCGGCCGGGTCACGGAGGAGCGCATCGGCGGCTTCCCGCTGACCAGGGATCTCGCCGAGAACTTCGACGCCGAGCGCCAGGAGCAGATCGGCGACGCGCCGAGCGTCTTCCGCGACCAGCGCACCCGCCAGTTCCTGCGCGAGGCGGACGGCGCGCTGGGGGCCCTCCTGCGCGAGCATCCGCGCCCGGTGTACGTCACCGGCGAGCAGGAGGCGCTGACCGTCCTCGACGAGGTCGGCAGCGTCGCCGGGGACGCGGTGCACGTGCCGCACGGCGGGCTGGCGCACGGCAGCCACGAGGCCGTGTGGCGGGCGATCCGGCCGGTCCAGGAGGCGGAGGCGCGTGACAGTGCCGCGGCCGTGGCCCGGGAACTGGAGAGCGCCCGCGGGCGCAAGGAGTTCGCGGCGGGCGTCGACGAGGTCTGGCAGAACGCCCGGGAGGGCCGGGTGCGGCTGCTGGCCGTCGAGGAGGACTTCCGGGTGCGGGTGCGCGACGTCGTGGGCGACCACCTCGTGCCCGCCGACAGCGGCGACCTGAAGGCCCGCGAGGACATCGTGGACGAGATCGTCGAGCGGTGCCTGGAGACCGGGGCCGAGGTCCGCTTCGTGCCGGACGGCACCCTGGGCGACGCGCAGGGGATCGCCGGAGTGCTGCGCTACTGAGGGCGCCCGGGCGGCCGCCCGCGCCGAGGTCCTACGCTACGGCGGGACAGTCGGCGGACAGGGGAGTGCGCACGTGGGTGACCTGCTGGGCGTGGCCGTGCTGGGTGCCGGGCACATGGGGGCCGATCACATACGACGGCTGGACCGGGTAGTGAGCGGGGCCAGGGTGGCCGCCGTCGCCGACCCCGACACCGCCCGGGCCGAGGAGGCCCTGGGCGGCATCGAGGGTGCCTCGGTGCACACGGACGCGGCGGCCGCCCTGGACGCGCCCGGCGTCGACGCCGTACTGATCGCGTCGCCGGGCCCCGCGCACGAGGAGGCGCTGCTCGCGGCCTTCGCGCGCGGGCTGCCGGTGCTGTGCGAGAAGCCGATGGTGCCGGACTCGGCGGGGGCGCTGCGCGTCGTGGAGGCGGAGGCGCGGCTCGGGCGGCGGCTGGCGCAGATCGGGTTCATGCGCCGCTACGACGCCGAGTACGGCCGCCTGAAGTCCCTGCTGGACGGCGGAGGGCTGGGCCGGCCGCTGATGCTGCACTGCACGCACCGCAACGTGTCGTCGCCGGACCACTTCACCAGCGCCATGCTGATCAACAGCTCCGTGTCGCACGAGATCGACGCGGCCCGCTGGCTGCTCGGCCAGGAGCTGACCGCCGTGACCGTGCTGCGTCCCGCGCCGTCGGCGGGTGCGCCCGAGGGCCTGGCGGACCCGCAGTTCGTGCTGTTCGAGACCGAGCGCGGCGCCCTGGTGGACGTGGAGGTCTTCGTCAACTGTGGCTTCGGCTACCAGGTGCGCTGCGAGGCGGTCTGCGAGGCGGGCAGCGCCCGGATCGGCGAGGGCCACGCCATGGTCGTCACCTCCCGGGGCGGCGCCCGCGAGGACGTGCCGCGGGACTACCTCGTACGGTTCGCCGACGCCTACGACCGTGAGGTGCGGGCCTGGGTCGACGCCACCCGGCGGGGGCGGGTCACCGGCCCGAGCGCGTGGGACGGCTACGCCGCGTCCGTCGTCGCCGAGGCGGGGGTCCGGGCGCTGGACGACGGCCGGCGCGCGACGGTCGAACTCGCCCCGCGCCCCGGCCTGTACGCCGTGCCCGGCCACTGACCGCCGCCGGCGCGCCCGGCCCGGCGCGGCCGGCGCACCGGGGCCCGCCGAGTCGTGGGCCGGAGCCCGCTCGGGGGCCGCGCTCCGTTCCGAACCGCTCACACCGCACCGAACAGGGCGTTCAGCCCGCGGTCGACCTCGGCGGCCACGTCCTCCTCGCCGACCGCGACCACGGCGTAGCTGCGCAGCAGGAAGCGGCGCAGCGCCGCCGTGTCGAACTGGAGCAGGGCCAGGCCGGACACCGAGTGCAGCTCCAGTACCGTACGGCCGTCTCCGCAGGGCCACAGGTGCACGTCCCCGGCTCCGGCGGGCTGCCCGAGCCCCTCCTCCAGCAGGGCCCGGGAGAAGGTCCAGGAGACCGGGCCGCCGTCGAGGCAGACCTCCGGCGGGAAGTCCAGGTGCACGGCCAGCGGGTCCGCGCAGGCGTAGCGCAGTGTGACGGGCACGGGGAGCGCCTCCTCGTCCGCGGTGATCAGGCGGGCGCGGGCGTGCTGTTCGAGCGTGACGTCCATGGTCGGTCTCCCCTGCGGGTCGGAGGTCGGCCGGCTGTGCCGTGTGCTGTTAGGAGTCCGCAGGAGCCGTTTGCATTACGCCTCCGCCCGACCCAATTACTGTGACCTGCGTCACCCTTCCGGACCGGATGCCGCACTGCGGACCAGAAGGGAACACACTGCCGTCGAACACCCGCATGAACGCGCACCGGAAACCCCACGCGGCCCCTCAAATCACGTAGGCCGCCTACGACTTGACCGGCGGGACGCGTAGGGCAGAGGTGACTCCCGATGAGGTCGGGGAGACTGTGGCATATGCCAGAAGCACCACCGTATCGGGTGTTGCCAAATCCCTTACGGGGCGTCGCGGGCTGTGCAACAGTCGTAACGGTCCCTCCCGCCGCCTTGGCCGTACCGTCCCTTCGGAGTGCGTCATGCCGTCCCACCTCTCCGCGGACCACCCACCCGCGCAGCCGCCCGGACGCGGCTCGGTCGACGCCCTCATATCGCAGGCGCGCCGCCTCAAGGGGGACGTGGACGCCGTACGGCGGGACGCGCAGGACGACGGTTCGGACCCGCGGGGCCGGTGGGAGCGGGCACTGTGCGATCTGGCCCTGCACCAGCTCAACGACCTCGACGAGCACTTGGCGCAACTGCGGGACGGGCCGCCCCCGGTGGCCGTGTACGCCGGGGCGGAGGCCCTGGCCCCGGCCGCGCCGGGCGGACGGCCGCACGGTGAACCGCTCGGCCGGGTCGGCAGCGCCGAGTGGAACCTGCTGACGGACGAGGCCACCTGGTCCGGCGAGCTCTACCAGCTCCTCGGCCGGGACCCCGCGGCCCCGCCCCTCACCCTCGACGAACTGCCCTCCCTGGTGCTCGACGCGGACCGGCCCCGGCTCACCGCCATGGTCACGGACTGCCTCGTGGACGCCAAGCCCATCGACGGGGAGTTCCGAGTCGTGCGGCCCGACGGCACGCTGCGCACCGTGCACATGATGGGCGAGCCGGTGCTCGGCGCCGACGGCGGCACCGACGCGATGTGGGCCGTACTGCGCGACGTCAGCGAACTGCGCCGCAGCCAGCGGACGGAACGCGAGACCCGCGACTCGCTCCAGCACCACCGGCACCGCGCGCAGACCGAGCACCGGCTCGCGGTCGAGTTCCAGGAGGCCGTGCTGCCGCCGTGGCGCGGCTCCGCGCGGCCGCCGCACCGGGGACACCCCGGCCTGGATCTGGCGGCCCACTACCTGCCGGCCTCGACCAGCACACTGATCGGCGGCGACTGGTACGACGCGCTGGAGCTGTCCGACGGCGACACCCTGCTCAGCGTGGGCGACCTGACCGGGCACGGGCCGACCGTGACCTCGGAGATGGCGATGCTCCTCGGCGCCCTGCGGGGCATGGCCATGGCAGGCACCGGACCCGGCCGGCTCATGGCCCTGCTCAACCAGTTGCTGGACGCCACCGCGCAGCCCGCCCTGGGCAGCGCCGTCTGCTGCCGCTACCGGCCCGCCACCCGGACCCTGGTGTGGGCCCAGGCGGGCCACCCCGCCCCGCTGCTGTTCCGCGACGGGACGGGGCGCGTGCTGGACGCACCGGACGGCGTGCTGCTCGGCGCCACCTCGTCGGCCGTGTACGGGCAGGCCGAGGAGACCCTGAAGGCGGGCGACCTGCTCCTGCTGCACACCGACGGCCTGGGGCCGCGGCGTGCCGGACCGGCCACCGTGCGGCGACTGCTCGGGCTCGCCCCGAGACTCGGCGGGGCGCGCACCGCGCAGGACTGTGTACGGACCGTCGTGGAGGAGTTCGGCGAGAACGAGCGCGAGGACGACGCCTGCGTGCTCGTCGCCCGGATCGCCTGAGGCACGAACGGGCAGGTGCTCCCGCTCACGTGCGCCGCACGTCCGTACCCGTGCGCCGCCCTCCCGTACTCGGGCGCTACACCTGAGCGCCGCTGCCCTTGCCCTTCACCCTGGGCAGGGCCTGCCGGATCTCCTCCCGCAGCTCGTAGATCTTCGGGTAGCCGGAGTACTGGGCGGTGAGCCGGTACATCTCGCGCAGCCGGTCCCAGGTGCGGTGGGAGGAGTTGGACCCCATCGACACCAGGGCCAGCCGCGCGTACCGGTCCGCCTGTTCCGGGTCGTCGGCGATGAAGCAGGCGGAGGCCATGGACAGGAAGTCGAAGATCTTCGACCGCTGCCGGCCGTCGTTGCGCAGGGCCAGTGCCTTGTCCGCGTAGTACTGGGCGTGCGCTGCCGCGGCGGGCTCGTGCTCGGCCAGCGTGCGGTAGGCGAGGGCCTGCATCCCCAGCAGGTCCTCCTCCTTGAAGGTCTGCATCCAGCTCGGCGGCGGCACGTCGCTCTTGTCGGAGACGAAGAGGTCCTCCGCCTGGCCGAGGGTGCGGCGCATGGCCTGGCCCTTGCCCATCGACGCCTGTGCCCAGGCCTCGATGGTGTAGAGCATCGCCCGGGTGCGCGGCAGCACCTCGTCGCCCGAGCCGGACTGGGCGAGCTTCATCAGGTCCAGCGCGTCGTCGGGGCGGCCCAGGTGCACCATCTGGCGCGCGGCGCGGGAGAGCGCCTCGCCGGCCCGCGGCCGGTCGCCGCCCTCGCGCGCGGCATGGGCGGCGATGACGAAGTACTTCTGGGCCGTGGGCTCCAGGCCGACGTCGTGGGACATCCAGCCCGCGAGGACGGCGAGGTTGGCGGCGACGCCCCACAGGCGCCGCTGGAGATGCGGTGGGTGACGGTAGGCGAGCATCCCGCCCACCTCGTTGAGCTGGCCCACCACGGCCTTGCGTTGCAGCCCGCCCCCGCGGGCCGCGTCCCAGGCCCGGAACACCTCGACCGAGCGTTCCAGTTCCTCGATCTCCTGCGACCCGATGGGGGCGGCCTCGTAGCGGTCGAACCCAGCGGGGTCGGCGTGCAGGGGATGGTTGAGTTTCGGGGCGTCTGCCGTGAGTGCCGGATCGGTGTGCAGCCAGTCGTGCATGGCGCTGCTGAGTGCGGATCCCGCGGCGAGCGCGGCGCCCGCGCCCACCAAGCCGCGTCGGTTGAGCATGAGGTCCATTCCCGTGAATTCGGTGAGGACCGCGGCGGTCCGCTCGGGCGCCCACGGCACTCCGTCGGGATGTTCCGCATTCCCGTCGCCCTGCCGTTTCCCCGCACGCCCGTGCCGTACCAGACCAAGGTCCTCGATGGTCACGACACGGCCGAGACGCTCGGTGAACAGAGCCGCCAGCACCCGCGGCACCGGATCGCGCGGGATCTCTCCCATGTCGATCCAACGCCGCACCCGGGAGGTGTCGGTCGCCAGCTGGGGGTGGCCCATGGCCGCCGCCTGCCGGTTGACCAGCCTCGCGAGTTCTCCCTTGGACCAGCCGGCCAGGCCGAACAGGTCCGCCAGGCGGGTGTTGGGTTGTCCGCTCACGTCAAGCCCCCAGGTACTCGGCTGAGTTGACAGTAGACCCGCCGAGAGTTGCCGGGCGACTATTCGCCACGGTTCGCCAGGGTGCGCCAGATGGTGTGCCACGGGGCGTCAGGTGTCAGGTAGGAACGCGCCACCCCGACCCGGTCGCCGAGGGACATTCCCCAGGGTGCACCCGGGCGTCCGGGCCGGGACGCGCACCGAAGCAGCAGGCACACGAAGGGATCTGTCTCTCCCATGTACGCAGCATCGTCCTCCGTGTCCGCCCCGCCCCGGCCGCTGCGCGCCCGCCCGGGCGTCGGCGGCCCCTACCTCGACCCCGCCCGGCCGGGGCCGGCCCCCGTACTCGGTGCGGGACGGCCGCGGCGCCCCGCGGGGCTCGGCACGCCACCGCTCAGCGGGAGACTCGACTTGTCCGGCCCCCAGGGCGCCCAGCTGCGCACCGCGATCGCCTCGGTGCACCGCATCTGCCCGGAGTTCTCTCCGGTGCAGGTGCTGCGCCGCAGCGGGCGGTCCGTGCTCCTGGTCGGCACGACCGGGCGCAGCACGGCCGTCGCCAAGTGCTTACTCGACCACTCCCCCGCCTGGGCCGAGCGCTACCGCCACGAGATAGCGGCATACCGCTCGTTCGTCCGGCAGCGCCCGCCGGTGCGGGTGCCCCGGTTGATCGCGGCGGACCCGGACAACTGCACGCTGGTGATCGAGCGGATGCCCGGCCGGGTGGCGGCGCTCCAGCGGCACCCGGCGGAGACCCCGCCGCGGGCGGACATCAGGGCGGCGCTCGGCGCGATCTGCCGGCTGAACGCGTGGCGTCCGCCGGCGGGCACGTTCGACGCCCCGCTGGACTACGCGGCACGCATCTCCCGGTACCACGAGCTGGGGCTGCTCACCGACCGCGACATGGGCGACCTGCAGAAGCTGCTGCACGGAATCGCGCACGCGGCGGGCCGGCAGGGCATGGGCCAGTTCTGCCACGGCGACGCACTGCTCGCGAACATCCTGCTCTCACCGGCCGGTCCAGTGCTGGTGGACTGGGAGCACGCGGGCTGGTACCTGCCGGGCTACGACCTGGCGACGCTGTGGTCGGTCCTCGGCGACGCGCCGGTGGCGCGGCGGCAGATCAGCCAGCTCGCGCAGTCGGCGGGGCCCGCCGCGCGGGACGCCTTCCTGGTGAACCTGATGCTCGTGCTGACCCGTGAGATCCGCACGTACGAGACGGCCGTGCAGCGCTCGATGCACGACGCGGCCCCGGCGGCGCCGGGCTCGGCCCTCGCGGGTGCCGTGCCGTCCGGCGAGGAGCAGCGGCTGCTGCTGCGGCGGCTGCACGACGACTGCCAGCTGGCCCGGCGGGCCGTGCGCGCGGCGGTCGGCACTCGCTGAAGGGGACGACGGTCCGCGGGGCGCCCGCCACGGGCGGCGCACCGCGGACCTTTGTCGTGTCCCGCTTTCGGCGGGGTCCCGGTGGGGGCCATTGGTGTACTCCACTGACGCCCCGCAGGCCCGCGGGGCGTCGCCGCGAAACTCGCCGGGACCCCGGTTGACATGGGAAATCGCCTTGCTGTGGGCATGATTGACGGATCGTCGGACAGCCGGTACCACTGACCCACGCCGGCCCCGCACGCCCCGCCACCCCCCGTGCCCCAGGAGGCTGCATTGCCAGGATCCGCCACCGACCCCAGACCCGTGCCGGCCCGCGGACGCGCGCGCAGAACCGCGGGCGCGGTCGCCTCCGCGGCCCTGCTGCTGCCGCTGCTGGGCGCCGCGCCCTCCGCCGGCGCCACCGGCCCCGGCGCGTCCGACGGCGGCAGGCTGCAACGGGCGTTCGACACCGCGGCCGCCGAGTACCACGTACCGCTCAGCGTCCTGCTGGGCGTCTCCTACCTCCAGTCCCGCTGGGACGCGCACGGCGGCGCCGCGAGCGTCACCGGCGGCTACGGCCCGATGCACCTGACGGACGCGCGCACCGCGCTCGGCCGGGCCCCGCACCACAGCGAGGGCTCCGAGGACGCGCGCGGCGACGCTGCCCGCACCGCCCTGCGCCCCGTTCCGAAGGTGCCCGACGAATCCGCGCTGCCCGACCGCCTGAAGACCCTGGCCAGGGCCGCGCGGCTGACCGGGATCCCCGCCGAGCGGCTGCGCGGCGACGAGGCCGCGAACGTGGCGGGCGGCGCGGCACTGCTGGCCGCCACCCAGAAGGAGCTCGGCGAGCCGCTGAGCGAGGACCCCGCCGAGTGGTACGGGGCGGTGGCCAGGTTCTCCGGCGCGGACGACACCGCCACGGCGGCGGCGTACGCGAACGACGTGTACGCCGTCATCCGGTCCGGGGAACGGCGCACCACGGACGCCGGACAGCTGATGGTCCTGGCCGCCCGGCCGGGGCTGGCCCCGGACGCCGCCCAGTTGGGGCTGACCGGCCTGCGGCACGTCTCCGCGGCCGGCACGGAATGCCCGTCCTCGGTGTCCTGCGAATGGGTACCGGCCCCGTACGAGCAGTTCGGCAACGACGACTACGGCAACCACGACCTGGGCGACCGGCCCGCGTCGCAGAGCATCCGGTACATCGTGGTGCACGACACGGAGGGGCGCTGGGACGGCGTCCTCAACCTGGTCCAGGACCCCACCTATGTGTCGTGGAACTACACGCTGCGCTCCACGGACGGGCACATCGCCCAGCATGTGAAGGCCAAGGACGTGGCGTGGCACGCGGGCAACTGGTACGTCAACGCCGAGTCGATCGGCCTGGAGCACGAGGGCTTCCTCGCCTCCCCGGACGCCTGGTACACGGAGGCGATGTACCGGTCCTCGGCGCGGCTGGTGAAGTACCTCGCCGAGACGTACCGCATCCCGCTGGACCGGCAGCACATCCTCGGCCACGACACGGTGCCGGGCCCGACCACCTCGACCATCCCCGGCATGCACACCGACCCGGGCCCCTTCTGGGACTGGCGGCACTACTTCGAGCTGCTGGACCACCCCTTCGAGCCCACCGCGGGCAAGAACGGCGGGCTGGTGACGATCCGGCCGGACTACGCCGCCAACCAGCCGCAGTACACGGGCTGCTCCGGTTCCGGCACCCCGTGCCCGGACCACGGCTCCAGCGAGGTGCGGCTGTACTCGCAGCCCGACACGGCCTCCCCGCTGATCAAGGACATCGGGCTGAGGCCGGACGGCAGCGCCTCGACGACCGACGTCAACGACACGGGCTCGCGGGCCGAGACGGGTCAGCAGTTCGCGGTCGCCGACCGTCAGGGCGACTGGACGGCGATCTGGTACCTGGGCCAGAAGGCCTGGTTCCAGAACCCGGGGAAGCAGCCGACGGCGGTCGACGCGGCCGGTGTCGTGGTGACGCCCAGGGCCGGGGCGGACAGCGTGCCGGTGTACGGGCGGGCCTACCCGGAGGCGGCGGCCTACCCGGCGGGGGTGCCCGCGCAGTCGGTGTCGCCGCTTCCGTACAAGCTGCTCGCGGGCCAGAAGTACGTGGTCGGCGACGAGGTGCCCGGCGAGTACTACTACTCGGTCACCTTCACCACGGACTCGCACCGGGTCGTCGTCGGCAAGGACCTGTACTACGAGATCCAGTTCGGTCACCGGGTGGCGTTCGTGCGGGCCGCGGACGTGCGGGTGGCGCGGTCGGGGTCGTAGGAGGCGCGTGAACCGGGCGAGGGCCGGCCCCACGGGGCCGGCCCTCGTCGTACCGGGTGCCGCGAGCCGGGTGTCAGCCCTGCTGGAACAGCTCCGCGGGCAGCGGCTTGAGCAGGGCGTACAGGTCGTCGGTGATCGGGCGGTCCCAGGCGGCGATGGTCACCAGGACGCCGTCGCTGCGGTCGAACTGCACGCAGGAGATCCGGCTTTCGGAGAGCTTCAGCCGGCGCACGATCATGAGGTTGTCGCCCTGCAGCACCGGCATGTCCTCGACGCCGGAGACGGTGACCTCCTCGTCGTTCTCCAGGGCGAGCAGCAGCTGGGCCACCTCGAAGGGAACCTCGCCGTCGGGAACCTCACGCGCCGGGGAGCCCTCGGGAAGGTTGCCGATGATCATCGCGGTCCCGCGGCCGCCGAACAGGTCGTAGCGCAGGAACACGCCCTGGCAGGTGCCGTCGGGCGCGGGCAGCAGCCCGGCTCCGAGATTGCCGGGCCAGTCGCCCGGGTCCATGGCCAGGACGTCGAAGTCGGGCCCGGCGGGCGTGGCGCTGCGGCGACGGAGGAACGACATGCGGCCATGGTACGTGGCTCCGCCCGCGGCGCGACGTGCGGTGGGCCACCATCCGGAGGAGAATCCACCCCCGGGCGAGCCGGTCCGGCGGGCCCGCTGCCGTTCCTCCCGGCCGGCCCCCGTCAGGTGAGGTCGAACTCGCCCTCCCGGGCTCCCGACACGAACGCCCCCCACTCCGCGGGGGTGAAGATCAGGGAGGGACTCTCCGGCCGGCCGCTGTTGCGCATCGCGATGAATCCCTCGACAAAGGCGATCTGGACATCCCCCCGCCCACGGCTGCTGGACTGCCATTCGGCGTTGCTGAGGTCCAGCTCCGGCTTGTCCCATCCCGCGAGGGGGTGCTGCTGGGTGATGGTCTCGGCCACGTCCGTGCTCCTCCCGACTCGTCGTCCGCGGCCAGCCTAGCGATCGTGTCCGACCGCCGACAGGCCACGTGAGGGCTGCCTTTCAGGAGTCGGGGCGATCCGGCGCTCGCCGAGCGGGAAGGCGGACCACCACGGGGCGCGGGAGGTGGCGGCGGCGGCGGAGGGCTGAGCGGCCGGGCCGGTGCTCAGCCGGCCAGAAAGGGCCCGACCGCCGCCAGGAACTCCCCCGGCCGCGTCGCGTGCACCAGGTGGCCCGCGTCGACGGTCACCGTCCGGGCGTCGGGGAGCAGGCCGGCCAGGGTGGCGATCTGGTCCTGCGGGATCAGGCTGTCCGGGCCGCCCGCGACGAGCAGCACCGGCGCGATGATCCGGGCCATGCCGTCCCACCAGGCGGGGTCGGGGGCGTTGCGCTGCTCGTCGGTGGCCCGCACCATCGCCCAGTCGAACGGCAGGTCGCCGTCGGGGCGTTCGGCGGGCGGCCGGGGCGGATCCAGCGGCACCGGCGCGGGCACGTCCTCCAGGACGAGACGCCGTACGGCACCGGGCGTGTGCTGCGCGAGCAGGTAGGCGACGGCGCCGCCGAGCGAGTGGCCCACGACGTCGGTGCGCTCGATGCCGAGCACGGCGAGGAAGGCCCGGACGTCGTCGCGCAGGGTGGCGTACGCGTACACCTCGGGGCCCGCGCCCGGCACGCTGCCCGGCCAGTCGCTGCGGCCGTGGCCGCGCAGGTCCGGGGCGTACACCCGGCGCGGTTCCGGCCCGGCGGCCAGCCGTTCGGCGACCGGCGCCCAGTCCGCGCCGTCGGCGCCGCGGCAGTGCAGCAGCAGGACGGGCGGGGCGTCCTCGGGCCCCCAGACGCGGTAGGCGATCGTGATGCCGTTGGCGACGACGGTGCGCGGCTCCATGTCCATGCCGGGCACGCTAGCCGCGGGCACCGCGCGCACCACGGCCGCTCTGCCGAGGGCAGAACGGCCGGCCGCCGGTTCCGTGGCGAGAAAGTGGGGCTTCGGGTCTTGCCTGGGGCCGGGGCGGCTGGATTACTGATCCTCAGCACCTGACCGAATGATCGGTCGCCTGGATTGTCACATTCGGTGAGGGAGACTTCCGATGGCGGATGCCGCGAAGGAGCTGCTGGACGCGGGGGAACGGCTCGACGCGGAGGGACTGCGGGCGCTTCAGCTGGAGCGGCTGCGGGCCTCGCTGCGGCACGCGTACGAGAACGTGCCGTTCTACCGGGAGTCCTTCGACAAGGCCGGGGTGCGCCCGGACGACTGCCGCTCGCTCGCCGACCTGGCCCGTTTCCCGTTCACCACCAAGGCGGACCTGCGCGACAACTACCCGTACGGCATGTTCGCCGTGCCCCGTGAGCGCGTGCGCCGCATCCACGCCTCCAGCGGCACCACCGGGCGCCCCACGGTCGTCGGCTACACCGACAACGACCTGTCCCTGTGGGCGGACATGGTGGCCCGTTCGATCCGCGCGGCGGGCGGCCGGCCCGGGGACATCGTGCACGTGGCGTACGGATACGGCCTGTTCACCGGCGGCCTCGGCGCCCACTACGGCGCGGAGCGGCTGGGCTGCACGGTCGTCCCGGCCTCCGGGGGGATGACCGCCCGCCAGGTCCAGCTGATCCAGGACCTGCGGCCCGGGATCATCATGGTGACGCCGTCGTACATGCTCACGCTCCTCGACGAGTTCGAGCGGCAGGGCGTCGACCCGCGCGGCACCTCCCTGCGCGTCGGCGTCTTCGGCGCCGAACCCTGGACGGAGGAGATGCGGCGGGAGATCGAGGAGCGGTTCGCGATAGACGCGGTCGACATCTACGGGCTGTCGGAGGTGATAGGGCCGGGTGTCGCGCAGGAGTGCGTGGAGACCAAGGACGGGCTGCACATCTGGGAGGACCACTTCTTCCCGGAGGTGGTCGACCCGATCACCGGCGAGGTGCTTCCGGAGGGCGAGGAGGGGGAGCTGGTGTTCACCTCGCTCACCAAGGAGGCCATGCCGGTGATCCGCTACCGCACGCGGGACCTCACGCGGCTGCTGCCGGGCACCGCCCGGGTCTTCCGGCGGATGGAGAAGATCACCGGCCGCAGCGACGACATGGTGATCCTGCGCGGGGTGAACCTCTTCCCCACCCAGATCGAGGAGATCGTGCTGCGCACGCCGGGCGTCGCGCCCCACTTCCAGCTGCGGCTGACCCGGGAGGGCCGCCTGGACGCCCTGACGGTGCGCGCCGAGGCCCGTCCCGACGCCGGACCCGAGGTGCGCGAGGCCGCGGCACGGACGATCGCGGCCGCGGTGAAGGACGGCGTCGGGGTGTCGGTCGCGGTGGAGGTCGTCGAACCGGAGTCCCTGGAGCGTTCGGTGGGCAAGATCAGGCGGATCGTGGATCTGCGGTCCTGATCCGGCCCGTCGGCGGTCCTACCGCCCGCCGAAGCGGTCCCTCAGCTCCCGCTTGAGGATCTTCCCGCTGGCGTTGCGCGGGAGTTCGTCGACGAACACCACCCGCTTGGGCGCCTTGAAGTGGGGCAGCCGGTCGCGGACGTGGGCGACGAGCCCGGCCTCGGTGACCTCGCCGCGCGGGACCACGAACGCGGTGACGGCCTCGATCCACCGGTCGTCGGGGAGGCCGACCACGGCCGCCTCGGCGACCTGGTCGTGCGTGTAGAGCGCGTCCTCGACCTGGCGGGAGGCCACCAGCACGCCACCGGAGTTGATGACGTCCTTCACCCGGTCCACCACCGTGTAGTACCCGTGCGGGTCGCGCACCGCGAGGTCCCCGGAGTGGAACCAGCCGTCGCGGAACGCCTCGGCGGTCTCCTCGGGCTTGTCCCAGTAGCCCTCGCACAACTGCGGGGAGCGGTACACGATCTCGCCGGGTGTGCCGTCGGGCACGTCCTTGCCGTCCTCGCCGACCACCCGGGCGTCCACGAACAGCACCGGCCGGCCGCAGGAGTCCATCCGGCCCTGGTGCTCGTCGGGCCCCAGCACCATGGCCAGGGGGCCGATCTCGCTCTGCCCGAAGCAGTTGTAGAAGGCCAGGCCGGGCAGGCGGGCGCGGAGCCGCTCCAGGACCGGGACCGGCATGATCGACGCCCCGTAGTAGGCCTTGCGCAGGCCGCCGAGGTCGCGGGCGGGGAAGTCGGGGCGGTTCGCCAGGCCGATCCACACCGTGGGCGGGGCGAACAGGCTGTCCGCGCGCCCCGCCTCGATCAGGTCGAACAGGCGGTCGCCGTCGGGGGCGTCGAGGACGACGTTCGTCGCGCCGACGGCGAGGTACGGCAGCAGGAACACGTGCATCTGCGCCGAGTGGTACAGCGGCAATGCGTGCACGGGCCGGTCCCCCGCGCTCAGGTCGAGGGCGGTGATGGCGCTCAGGTACTCGTGGACCAGCGCCCGGTGCGTCATCATCGCGCCCTTGGGCAGCGCGGTGGTGCCCGAGGTGTACAGCAGCTGCACCACGTCCTCGCCGCGCGGTTCGGGGCCGTCGTACGGCGGTGTGGTGCGCAGCCGGTCCAGCAGCGCGTCGCCGGCGTCGCGCAGCGGCAGCGTCGGCACGTCGCCGGGCAGCCGGCCGGCGAGATCCGGGTCGGCCAGGACGAGCGCGGCGCCGGACTGGCCGACGATGTAGGCGAGGTCGTCGCCGGTGAGGTTCTGGTTGACCGGCACGTGCACCAGGCCCGCGCGGGCGCAGGCGAGGAAGGCGATGAGGTAGGCGTCCGAGTTGTGCCCGAAGGCGCCGACCCGGTCGCCGGGTGCGAGTCCCCGGTCCCGCAGGACGCGCGCGGCGCGCGAGACGGCGTCGTCGAGTTCCTCGTACGTCCAGGCGCGCTCGCCGTACTCGAGGGCCACGCGAGCCGGTGTGCGCCGGGCGCTGCGCCGCAGCACCCCGTCGACGGTGCTGCCGTGTCCGGGCGTCATGCCACGCGATCATCGGCGGCCCACGCGACGAGGTCAAGGGGCACGGCCCCGGACGCACCGGGCGAGAGCGGCTCCGGTCGCACCGGGCGGGTGCGGTCCTTCCGGTACGGGTGTGCCGTCCTTCCGGTACGGGTGCGCCGTCCTTCCGGTACGGGGCGCGCAGGCGGTGTTCGTACTGCTTGCCGTCGGGATCGCGGGGGAGTTCCGGGACGAGTCGACGGTCCGGGGGCGTCGGCGGCCGGCCGGGCGGGTGGCTCGGTGGCCGGGAAGCGCGCGCACGCCCCGTTGACACGGACCACGTCTGACACGAAAGTTTCATCCCGCAGGGCACGTCACGAAAGATACTTTCAGGCGGTGCGACGGGAGGCCTCCGGATGACCGACGGCACGGCGGGGAGCGGCGACAGGGGCGGACTCACCCGCCGCCAAGTGGGGCGCCTGTCCATGGCGTTGGGCGGCGCGCTCGCCCTGGCGCCACTGCCGGCGGGTCCGGCCGGCGCGGCGCCCGGCACCGCGGCGACGGCCGCGGCGGACGGACGTCCCACGCTGCGGCACGGCTCGCCCGAGCGCGCGGGGCTGCTCGCCGCCTCCCTGCGTCAACTGGTCACCGACGCCGAGGCGTTCCTCGGCCCCTCCCCCAAGCACCCGTGGTACGCGGGTGCCGTGCTGCTCGCGGGGCGCGGTGGCACGGTGGCGCTGCACGAGCCGATCGGCATGGCGGTGCGCTACTCGGCGTACGACGAGACGACCGACACCGGGGTCGAGTTCCCCGCCGACCGGCAGCTCCCCATGACCCGGGACACCGTGTTCGACCTGGCCTCCGTCTCCAAGCTGTTCACCTCGATCCTGGCGGTGCAGCAGATCGAGCGGGGGGCGCTGGAGCTGGAGGGCAGGGTCGCCTCGTACCTGCCGGACTTCGGCCACGCGGGCAAGCAGGACGTGACTGTCCGTCAACTCCTTACCCACACCTCGGGATTCCGCGCCTGGCTGCCGCTGTACAAGGCGCCGACGTACGAGGAGAGGGTGCGGCTCGTCCTCGACGAGGCGCCGCTCAACCCGCCCGGCACCGCGTACCTCTACTCGGACCTGAACCTGATCTCCCTGCAACTGGTGCTGGAGAGGATCACCCACCGGGCACTGGACACACTGCTGCACGAGGAGGTCACCGGGCCGCTCGGGCTCGACAGCACGCGGTACAACCCGCCCGCGTCCTGGAGACCGGGGATCGCGGCCACGGAGGACGCCCGTACGCCGTGGTCGGGGCTGGACCGCGGGCTCGTGTGGGGCGAGGTGCACGACGAGAACGCGTTCTCCCTGGGCGGTGTCGCCGGACACGCGGGGGTGTTCTCCTGCGCGTGGGACCTCGCGATTCTGGGCCGCACGCTGCTCAACGGCGGTTCCTACGGACGGGCGCGGATCCTGCGGCCGGAGTCGGTGGAGCTGATGTTCACCGACTTCAACACCGCCTTCCCCGGCGACGAGCACGGCCTCGGCTTCGAGCTCTACCAGCACTGGTACATGGGCGCGATGGCCACGCCGCGCACCGCCGGGCACACCGGCTTCACCGGCACCTCGCTGGTGCTCGACCCGACGACCGACTCCTTCCTCATCGTGCTCGGCAACTCGGTTCATCCGGTGCGCGGTTGGCGCTCGGGGTCCGCTCCCCGGGTCGCCGCCGGCAACAACCTGGCGCGCGCCGTCCCGGTCCGTCCGGCGCGGGGCCGTACCGCCTGGTTCTCCGGGATGGCGAACGCCACGAACGCGACGCTCGCGCTGCCCCCGCTCGACACCTCCGCCGGCGACGCGCGGCTGCGCTGCGCCCTGTGGTGGGACACCGAGCCCGTCTCGGACGTCCTCGCCCTGGAGTCCACGACGGACGGCGGCAGCACCTGGCAGCCGGTCCCCTTCACGACCGTGCGCCCCGGCGAGGAGCCCGAGGAGCATCCCGCGGGCACCGCCACCGGCTGGTCCGGCCGCGCCTGGCACCGCCTGACGGCCGCCCTCCCCGCCGACCGCCGCCTCGCCTTGCGCTGGCGCTGCACGACCGACCGCCTTTACGTGGGCCGCGGCGCCTATGTCGACGCCCTGCGCGTCGAAGCGGGCGGCGGCGTCCTCTTCGACGACTCCCGCCCGAGGGATGCCGCCCTCGTCGAGGCGACGGGCTGGGCGGTCTCCGGGGACTAGGCGGCCCGGGACCACGTCCGGCGCGTCCCTCATGAATGGTCATACCCGGTCAGCTTCTTGCAATTTCCACTGGCGCACGCTTTTTCACCGGTCACTCCCGTACCAATATCGACACCATTCCACTCTCTTTCTTTCGAAAAGCGATCCGCCGGGCAGCAGCGGCAACAAAGGCTCACGATTAGGGTTCCATCCGCTCAGCGGGGCGATAATGTGAAGCCTCAACCGGAGTGGGGATTCCGGGATCTGGGATCGGACATGGCCGCCTTTCACCGAGGCTTCTCCATGCCCGATTCATGCTCAGCTGCGGTCGCCCGGCATCCGTTACAGGGCCCGGTGACCGCATCGGGGGTGGGGGAACAGTGCAGTCGAACATCGGGGTGAACACCCGTGCGGCCGACCTTCGTGCCGCGCTCCGCGTCGCGGATCTGCTGGCCGGGGGCCCCGCCGCGCGCGTCGCGGGAGCCGTGGAGGACGACGGCACGGGCGACGACGCCCTGCCCCCGCCGCCCGACCTGCGCGGGGTGCGGGAGCTGGTGGCCGACGCCGGCTCGTCGCACGCGGGCAACGCCCGGCAGAGCGGCTGGAACGACGTGCTCGCCCAGGAGCGCGCCCGCCTCTCGCGCGCCGGCCTGGGCTGGCTGCTCACCCGCCTCGCCGCCGGGACGTTCCCGGCCCTGGACGTGCTGGAGATCGGCTGCGAGCGGCTGCGGCTGAGCCGGCTGTCCTACGACGCGACCGGCACGGGTCCCGACGTACACCGGCTCGCCGAGTCCTCTTGGACGGAACTGGCGCCCACCGCGTCGGGACTCCCCCACGACCGGCCGCGCCGGCTGTTCCTGCTCGCGGGCGGCGCGGAGACGGACCCCGTGGCGCCCGCCGCCGCGGCACCGCTGCGCGCGGCCCTGGACGCCTTCCTGCGCGTCAACCCCCGCGACGGCAGACCGCTGGCGGTGGTGGTGCGGGCCTCCGGCTGGGGACCCGTCGAGCAGGCCGCCGAGGAGGCGCGGCGGGACGCGGGCGCGCTGCTGTGCCTGCGGCTGTCCGCGCACTGGCCGCCGTCCCCGGACGACCTGACCGCCGAGGTGCCGCTGCGCCGCACGGTCTGGCTGGCGGCCGCCCAGGTCGACGGCGGCTCGGGCACGGTCCGACTGGTGCGCCGACCGCTGTTCCCGGCCGGCAGCCGCGCGGACGACCGCGACGCCGCGGCGGCCGTCGTCCGCGTGCCGGTCACGGCCCCGCCGCACGGGGCGACCACCGGCGAGAGCGTCGCCGCCGTCGTCGCCGCCGGACTCGACGAGCCGGCCTCCCGCTGGCGTTCCCTGCGGCTCGACCGGCTCGAACTGCCGCCCGGCTCCCGCACGGTCCTGCGCTACGCCCTGCACGGGCGCAACCGCGTCGAACTGCGCTACGACGGCCACCACGAGCCGGACGCGTCGCCGTGGAGCGCGCTGGCCTCCGGCACCCCCCGGCAGCTCTCCCGGCCGCGGCCCGTCGACCTGGTGGTCGCGGTGGAGGTCGCCGGGCCGCAGGGCGACGGGGGCACCGCGGTGGAGGAGCGCCTGCAGGAGGCGGCGGCCGTGGTCACCGCCGTCGAGGACGCGGTGGGCGGCGAGGACGTACTGCGGGTCGGCCTGATCGGCTACCGGGACCACGCCCCGCTCGACCGGCCCGGCGACCACGACCCGGTCGTGCACCGGACGGCGATGTCCGCGGCCCCGGACGCCGGACGCACCCTCGGCACCTGGCGCCCCCACCCCCTGCGGCACGACTTCGCCACCGGCCTCGAACACGTCCCCCGGGAGCTGTCCGCCTGGCGCCACCTGTGGCGGCCGGGCAGCCACCGGGTGCTCCTGGTGGTCGGCTCCCGCCCCCCGCATCCGCGCACCCGCCCGCCCCGCGTACTGCGGCGCGGCGCGGCCGTACGCATCTGCCCCGACCGTCTGGAATGGCGGGACGAACTGCACGCGGCCCGCCACTACGAGGGCGTCGTGTGCGTGGCGGTCGTGGACGAACCGGCCTGGATGGACGACCTGCAGGGCGAGCCCCATCTGGCGCACTGGGCGGAGGGCGCGTGGGACGCGTTCGGCGCCGAGGGCCGCTTCGGCGCGGGCCACGATCCCCGCCTGATCGCCTCGGCCGTCGCCGCGCCGGCGCTGTGCCTGCCCGCGGACGGCGCGCCCATCCGGCTGGTCGTGGCCGACGGCGCGGCCGGGGAGTGGCAGCACGCCGCGGCCGGCTGACGAACGAACCGAGAACCCCGAGGTGCGCGCGGCACGCGCGGACCCGTACCACCACCGCGCGGCGGACGACTTCCGCCGCCCCTCCAGCGGGAGCCCCACCATGGTCGACGACGACGCGCGGTCCGAGCGCGAGAACCACGACGGGAAGAACGACGGGCCGGACCGGAAGAAGAGGGAGGACCGGGGAGCCGACGGACCGTTCGCGGTCTGGGATCCGTCCACCCTCGTCGGCGGTCTGGCCGCCCTGCCACCGCCGCAGGCCACCGCCCCGCCGGCCGCCAACGGGTCCGCGCCCCCACTGCCCCGGACGGCGCCCGCGGCCCCCGCCGAGGAGAAGCCGCGCCGGCCCGTCGCCCTTCCCGCTCCGGCCGCGCCGCAGGACGACGCGGTGCCCAGCGTCTTCCTGGAGAAGCTCGACGAGCCCGGCGTCTCCCCGCGTTCCGGCCGGACCGACCGGGCCGAGCGAGCGGATCGGGAGGACCGGACGGACCGGGCCGACAGGACCGACCGGACCGCCAAGCCCGCGAAAGCCGGACGGAAGGCGGCCGGAGACCGAGCCGACACCCAGGAGCCGGAGGGCCGGCCCTCCGCACCCGAGTCGACGGTCACGCTCTGGGGTGGCATGGGCAGCGGGAAGTCCACGCTGCTGGCCGCCCTGTCCCGCGCGGTCCAGGACCCGCTGTACGGGAAGTGGAGCATGTGGCCGGAGGACCACGCCTCGCAGAAGTTCCTCGGCGACCTGGCGCGCATCCTCTACCGCGACCGCACGTTCCCCAACGCCACCCTCACCGAGCAGCGCCCGGTCCGCTTCACCCTGGCCGGTGACCTGACCGGCACCCGGTTCTCCAAGGCAGCCGGCCGCAGGCGGTGGCGGCGCGGCGCCGACCGCGAACGCGACCTGACCGAGTTCAAGGTCACCGTCCGCGACCTGCCGGGAGAGGCGTTCGACCTGCACTCGCAGACCGGGGCCGCCCTCGGCGGCAAGCTCATCAAGGACCTCGGCGCGTCGCGGGCGATGGTCTACGTCGTCGACCCCGTCCGCGAGTGGCACGTCAACAGCGAGGACGGTCCGGTCAACGACGACGCCCGGCAGAACGCGGACTTCTTCACCGACGTCCTCGCCGGAGTGGCCACCGAGATCAACATGCGCGGCGAGCGCGTGGGCAATCTGCTGCCGCACAGCATCGCCGTCTGTCTGGCGAAGTTCGACGACGACCGGGTCTTCCGCTTCGCGTGCGAACAGGGAAACGTCCGGGTCAATCCGCGCACCGGACAGCCCGAGGTGGCGGACGCCAAACGCCTTTTCGACGGGTTGTGCCAGGCCTTCCCGCACGGCAGTCTGCGGGAGATCCAGCAGCAGATCGAGCTGTTCTTCGCGCCCGAACGCGTGGGTTATTTCGTCTGTTCCGCGGTCGGGTTCTGGGTCGATCCCGAACGGGGTTTCGACTTCGAGAATCCGTCGCTGGTGAACCCCGTCGAGGACGACGTCCGCTTCGTCGCTCCGCCCCAGCCCGTCAACATCCTCGAACCGTTCCTCTTCCTGCGGGGCTTCGGCCCGGCGCAGTCCTGATCCGCCCACCGACACCCGCACGAGAGAGGACACCACCATGGCACCGGGGCTGATCGCCGACTGGGCCCTGTGGGGCAAGGAGCCCCACACCAACAGCGGCTACCGGGTTCTCGCCGCCCACCCGCCCGGCCGCAGCGCCGACTTCAACACCGCCGTCCACCACTGGTCACCGGGCACACCGGCGCCGGGCGACCAGCTGCCGTGGATCACCATCGGGTGCACCACCGGGCCGGACGGGACGCGCACGGTCGGCGTCTTCCTCCTCGACGGCACGGCCGCCGTGGACCGCACCAACCGCCCGATCTACCGGATCAGCCACTTCGCCGTCCCCGTGGCGGACGTCGGCGAGGCGGGCCTCGGCTGGTGCGGCCTGGCCCGTGCCGCCCTCGAAGCCGCTCCGCGGCTGTCCGAGGGCGGCACGGGGCCCGCCGAACTGCCCGTCCCCGGGGACGGCGGGCTGCTCACCGACATCGGCCCCCGGGTCACCCCCCGGGTGTCGGAGATCACCGGATGGCTGGCGGCCGCGGCGGCCCACCTGCTGGACGGCACCGTGGTGGTGACCGGCGACCGGCGCTACGAGCCGCTCGAACTGCTGCTGGCCCTGGACTGCGTGGCCGCCCTGCTGCCGTACGGGATGCGCGGCAGTCTGTCCGCGGCCACCTGGACCTCCTCCGGCTCCGAGGTGCCCATGCGCCTGTACTGGGGGGTCGCCGACGACTCCCCCGGGCTGACCTGCCTGGCCTGGGGCGGCGGGCTGCCGGACCTCGGCACGCTCTCCCCGCAGGCGCGCACCTACCACGACCTGATCATCAAGAACTGGACGGTGCACGGCGGCGAGGCCGTGCTGCGCCATCTGGCCGCCGCCCGCGGGCCCCTGGACATCACGGGCCCGACGGCGCACGCGGACGCGCTGCGGGTGCTGCACGCCCTGGACCCCGCGGTCGCCGTGGCCCACGAGGTCAGCGAGGGCCGCGAGGTGGACAACGAACGGATCGATCTGGCGCTGAGCCGGCGCCGGATCGACCCCGGGTCCCTCCAGGTCCTCGCTGGGCGCAAGCTGGAGGGCCAGTCAACCGACATGGGCCCGCTGGCGGCGCACATGGCGGAGCCCGGCGTCTCCCAGGCGTTCCGCGAGCGGCTCATCGCCGATCTGCTCGGGGGCAAGCAGGACGTCGCCCTGCGGAACTTCGAGAGCGCGCGGGCCGCCACCTCCCTCACCAAGGAGGACCTCAAGCCCCTGGACGAGATCCTCGCCTTCGCCATCGGCCAGGTCCACAACACTTGCGCGGACACCGAGCCGGATCCGGTGGCCGAGCGGCTCCTGCCGGCCGTGGCGCCGTTCGCCGAGGGGACCATGGAGTTCACGCAGTGCCTGCTGTACGACGTGCCGGGCCTCGCCGGCCGTCTCGTCCGGGCCCTGTGCGACGGGCCGGACCCGGCCGGCACCGTCCTCGCCTGGCTGCGATGGCTGGGCGACGGAGCGGCGCCCGAGGTCGAGCACAACCCCGAACTACGGCTGCTGCACGACCTGCTGAGCACCGGCACCTGCCCGCCCGGGGCCACCAGGAAATGGGCGGCGGGCCACCCGGAGGCCGCGGCGCGGCTGCTGGAGGCCGCCGCCCGCTGCGGGCGCACCGACGGCCTGCTGCACACGGACTTCTTCCACGGGCTGACCGGCTGTGCGGCCCGTACGGCGTCCTCCGCGGCCGAGGAGCCGTCGCGGGCGCCGCTGCGGCACGCGCTGGAGCGGCCGCCCGCCGGGATGCGGCCGGAGACCGCCGCCCGCTGGGACGTGCTGTGCGCCCTGGCCGGGCTGCCGCCCTCGGGTTTCGGCACCCTGGCGTCGGCGGCCGAACTGCCGGGCTCCGGCGGCCCGATCGGCCGTGTCGGCACCTACACCGCGACCCTGCGGGCGGAGCTGGAGCTGCGCTCCCTGCGCCAGCACGCCCCGGCGGTGGTCGGGCTCCTGCTGGAGCACGCCCTCGCGGTCGACCCGCACACCGGCGAGGGTCCCGGCCCGACCGGCCACGACCTGACCCTGCGGATCCTGGACTGGCAGGGCCCCTGCGCGCGGCTCGTCCTCGACGCCGTGCACCGGCTGGCCACCGGGGCCCCGCACTGGAAGGAGGGCCCGGAGGACCGGCGGTGGCTCGAGCGGCTCACCGCCCGTCTGCCACAGCTGCGTTCCGACCTGGCCGTGCGCGAGGTGCATCGCGCGGCGGCACGGGCCGGGGAGACCCGGGAGGACTGCGAGACGCTGGCCGCCCGGGCCTGCAAGGCCCGTCGCGCCGGCGCGGAGAACGACCAGCTCTGCGCGGCCCTGCAGGCCTGGGCCGCGCAGGGTCACGTCGGCGAGCGCGTGCTCACCGTCCTGGACGCCTACCACCGGGAGTGGGTGGCCTTCGGGGGAGCGAGCCGCGCCGACGAGGAACGCGATGACCTGGAGGGCGCGTTCGCCCGCGGCGGGACGGACCGCCGGGTCTGGCAGCACTACCGCGACCACGCCATCCGGCGGCTGACACAGCTGAAGACCGACCGCGCCCAGCAGATCCGGAAGCTGGAGGACGACCAGTCGAAGTGCGAGCAGGAGATCCGCCGCCTGCGCCGGCTCGACGCCACGGCGGCCCACGGCCGCGGCTGACCCCGACCACCCGCAGCCGCCGACGACGGCGGACCACCCATGGCTGCCCACGGCGGCGGCTGACCCCGGCCACCGAAGGCCGCGGCAGCCCCCGACCACCCCACGACCCGCTCCGGCCCGGCGGCACGCCGCGGCCGGCAGCCCGCTCCCGCACACCCCAGGGGGACCCACCTCATGTTCACCATCCGGGCGACGGCGCGCCGCGCCGCGCTGTTCACCCTCGCCGCCGTGCTCGCCGTCTCCGGCGCCGCTCCGGCCGTGGCCGCGGACACCCCGGTGCCGCGCGACGAGATCTACCGTTCGCTGAAGGTCGACGACGTACCGGCGGCCTACGTCGTCCTGGTCGACGTCTCCAGCTCGATGCAGGACCGCGGCCCCGACGGCGTACCGCTGTACACCACGGTCAAGCGGCGCCTCGCCGACTTCCTGAAGTCGCTCACGCCCGCCGACCAGGTGGCGGTCGTCACCTTCGGGCGGGCGACCAGCGTGGTCCACCCGATGTCCCCGGCGGACCGGACCGACCACCTCCTCGACAGGGAACTCCCGGACTCCGCCAAGGAGTCGGCGAGCGATCACGGTGCCGCCCTGGACGCCGCGGCCGACCAGCTCGACCGCAGCAAGGCCCCGGTCGGGGCGGTGCTGATGCTGACCGACGGTGCCGTCCACGCGCCCGGCAGCCCCTACGCCCGCCTGGGCAGCCCGGCCTGGCAGCGTCTCAAGGACCGCTACGACGCACTGGGGACCGACCACAAGCTCATGGGCTACGGCCTCCCGCTCGCCGAGGGCACCGGAGTCTCCGAGGTCCTCGGCAGCGCCTTCGGCGCCCCGCGCATCCTGCCGGTCGACCCGGCGGCCCTCGGCTCCCAGCTCAGCGGCGCCAAGGACCAGGTGCGCACCCAGAAGGCGGTGAGCCTGCTGCGCGCCGACCGGGGCGGCACCGTCGGGGTCTCGGTGGCGGGCGAGGGAGTGCGCGACGCCGGCGGCGGCCGGGTGACCGTGCGGACCGGGAAGAACACCGGGGCCCGCACCCGGACGCTGGAGGTCACTGTGGTCTCCAGGGCGCGGCACGTGCCGTTGCGCGTCCGGCTGAGCGCGGACGGCGGCCCCGGCGGTCCCCGGCTGGCCCCGGCCGGGCCGGTCACCCTGGCGCCGGGCCAGAGGCGCACCGTGCGGATGACGCTGACCTGGCATCAGGACCCCCGGTTCAGCCTGGTCCCCGTCACCCGGGACTTCCAGGCGGGGGTGGGCCTGCGCGCAGAGGTCTCCTCGCCGTGGACCACGACGGTCCGCGGCTCCCTCGGGGACCCGAAGTTCTCCACCGGCGAGCCGGTCGTCACCGAGCTGGACCTGCGGGGTTCGGTGCCCGGGCGTACCCCCGGCTGGCTCTACCCGCTCGTCCTGCTGGTCCTGCTGCTCGGCTCCGCGGCCGCCTGGCGCGTCTACAAGCGGCGCAACCCGGAGCTCAGCGGGGCGCTGGTCGTCACCGATCTGCGGTCCGGCAGCCGGCAGACCGTCCTCCTGCGCGGCCGGGAGGTCACCGAGGAGACGGACGCCGGCGACGTGCGGGCCCGGATCACGGTACGCGGACGGCAGGAGGGAGGGCGTCTGGTGCTCGCCCTGCGGTGCGAGCGGGAGGCCTCGCGCCCGGGAGGGGAGCGGCTGCGCGACACCGGCACCTGCGACCTGGGCAAGTCGACGGTGCTGTGCGGCATCGGCTTCTCCCACGAGACGGAGAGCCGGTCCGCCGTCCTGCGGTGACGCGGTCACGCCCCACACCCCCGAGCCGCAGCGCAGAGAGGACGTCGACATGGTGATGCCGCTGGACCCGGCCACCGACCCGCCCGAGGCCGCGGGCTTCCGGCTGCTGAGCCGGCTGGGCACGGGCGGCTTCGGCACCGTCTACCTCGGCCGGCGGCCGGGTGACCGGCACGGCCCGGACACCCTGGCCGCCGTGAAGCTCCTCAAGCGGGAGTTCACCGAGGACGCGCAGCACATGCAGCGCTTCCACCAGGAGAGCAAGGCGCTGGACCGCTGCAAGGGGGCACGCATCCCCGAGTTGCTCGCCCTGGACTTCGGCGCCGGGCGGCAGCCCACGCTGGCCACCCGTTTCATCCCCGGCCTGTCGCTGTACCGCGTGGTGGAGTCGCACGGCGGGGCGCTGCCGCGCGACACGGTGCACACGATCGCCGCCGAACTCGTGGACACCCTCAACACCGCGCACCGCAAGGGCCTGCTGCACCGGGACCTGCACCCGGGCAACATCCTGCTGACCCAGGACGGGCCGTGGATCATCGACTTCGGGCTGACCCGCATCCGCGGTCAGCGGGTCACGCTGACCCTCGACACGGTCATCGGCCACCCGCACTTCTGCGCGCCCGAACAGATCAGGGGACTGGCCAGGACCGGGGCGGCGACCGACGTCTTCGGCATCGCGGGCATCGTCCTGTACGCCCTCACCGGCCGTCCCCCGTACACCGGGGAGAGCGACGCGCGGGCGATGCTGATGCGCCGGGTCGGCGGTGGCCCGCCGGACCTGTCCCGGCTGCCGGACGACACCACGGGCCGGCTGCTCCGCGCCTGCCTGGCGGAGGATCCGGCCGACCGCCCGCGGCTGGACGAGGTCGCCGAGGGCTTCGGCCGGCCGGGCGCTCTGCGGCTGCCCGACGACACCGGCCGCCTGCTGGCCGACCACCGTGCCCGGCTGCGTGACCTCCTCGCGTCGGCGGGCAACGCCGCCGATCTCACCGTGCCGTTCCGGCCCGGGCGGCGCAGCTGGAGCGTCGACGTCGGGGAGTGGCCGCACAGCGTGGTGGCCACCGACGAGGGCGGCGTGGTCACCGCCGACGGCACCGGCGCGGTGCGCTGGCTGGACGCCGCCACCGGCCGGGAGACGGCCCGCCGCACGGACTTCACCGCTCCGGTGCAGCTGTGCGCGGACGGCGGGGTGCTGCTGGTGTGCGACTCCGGTGGCCGGCTGGAGTCGTGGAACACCCGGGAGCACCGGCTGTGGTGGTCCGTGCCGGCGGGGAGTCTGACCCAGGCCCGGGTGCTGCTGCGCGGGCAGAGCGTGTTCCTCGGCGACGCCATCGGCCAGCTGCACCATTTCGACGCGGTCACCCGGCGGGTGTGGTGGCGGACCGATCCGCTCACCGGCGGCTCGGGCGACCCGGCGGTGCCGGTCGCGGCCGGTGCCCGGCACGTGTATCTGTCGGCCGCGCAGGGCCGGGAGATCCTCGCCGTCGACGACGAGGACGGTCGCGTCTGCTGGGCGGCTCCGGCGCGGTTGCCCGCGCCGGTCCTGGCGCCGCCGTTGCCGCTGGACGAGGGGCTGGTGGCCGCGGACGGCGACGGCGGGGTGCGGTGCCTGGCCGCGGCGGACGGCTCGGTCGTGTGGGAGGCGCGGCTCGGCGCGCCGGTGGTGGCCGCGCCGGTCCGCGGGGTCGGCACGGTGATCGTCGGGGACGCCGCGGGCACCGTCCACTGTCTGGGCGCGGCGACCGGCGAGACCGTCTGGAGTGCGCCGTACGGGGAGCACGAGGAGTTCTTCGCGCTGTGCACCGACGGCGCCGCCGTCTACGCGGGCGGGTGGAGCGGGCGGCTGCACCTGCTCGCCGCGGCGGACGGGGCGTCACTGCAGAGCTTCGACCTCGGTGGCCAGATCCTGGCGGCGGCCTGCGCCCCCGGCGGGCGGAGCGTCCATGCCGCCTCGTCCAGCGGCACGCTGCACGCACTGCCCGCCGCGGCGGCACCGGACACCGTCACGGGCCTCTAGGGCCTCCGAAGCCGAGGGGCGCCGGAAGATCCGGGGCCCCTGAGCGCGCGTCCGGGGCCCTGGGCGCCGGACGGGACGCCTCGCCGACGGGCCGTCAGCCGCCCTGGCCCGCCTCCAGGACCGCCATGGCCGCGTTGTGCCCCGGCACCCCGCTGACGCCGCCGCCGCGGACCGCGCCCGCGCCGCACAGCAGCACGTTGGCGTGCGGGGTCTCCACGCCCCAGCGGCCGGTCCCCTCGGCGGCGTACGGCCAGCTCAGGGCGCGGTGGAAGATGTTGCCGCCGGGCAGTCCCAGGTCCCGTTCGAGGTCCAGCGGGGTCTTGGCCTCGATGCAGGGCCGCCCGTCCGCGTCGGTGGCGAGGCAGTCGGCGAGCGGCTCGGCCAGGTGGGCGTCGAGCTGCGCCAGCGTCGCCTTCAGCAGGTCCTCCCGCACGCCGTCGTTGTCCCGGGCGAAGAGCCGGGCGGGCGCGTGCAGGCCGAAGAGGGTGAGCGTCTGGTAGCCCCGTTCGACCAGGTCGGGGCCGAGGATGGTGGGGTCGGTGAGGGAGTGGCAGTAGATCTCGGACGGCGGCGCCGCGGGCAGCTCGCCGGCGGCGGCCCGGGCGTGCGCGGCGGCCAGCTGCCGGTAGCCCTCGGCGATGTGGAAGGTGCCGGCGAACGCCTCGCGCGAGTCGACGGAGGTGTCCCGCAGCCGCGGCAGCCGGGTGAGCAGCATGTTCACCTTCAGCTGGGCCCCCTCGGCGGGCTCCGGCGGGGCGTCCGCGGTGAGCGCGGCCAGTGCCTCGGGCGAGGCGTTCACCAGGACGTGCCGGGCGCCGACCGTGCCCTGCGTGTCCCGGTGCCGGTAGGTCACCTCGGCGGCCCGGCCGTCGGTCGCCACCCGTACCGCCTCGTGGCCGGTGGCGATGACGGCGCCCGCGCGGCGCGCGGCGTCCGCGAGTGCGTCGGTCAGGGCGCCCATGCCGCCGACGGGCACGTCCCAGTCGCCGGTGCCGCCGCCGATCACGTGGTAGAGGAAGCAGCGGTTCTGCTGGAGGGAGGGGTCGTGGGCGTCGGCGAAGGTGCCGATGAGCGCGTCGGTGAGGACCACTCCGCGCACCAGGTCGTCGGCGAAGCGGTCCTCGACGGCGACGCCGATCGGCTCCTCGAAAAGGGTCCGCCAGGCCTCCTCGTCGTCGACGCGGCGGCACAGCTCGTCACGGGTGGGCAGCGGCTCGGTGAGGGTGGGGAAGACCCGCTGGGCGAGGCGGCCGGTCATGTCGTAGAACCGCTGCCAGGCCGCGTACTCGCGGTCGGAGCCGGTCAGCCGGGCGAAGGACTCCCGGGTCCGCTGCTCCCCGCCGCCGACCAGCAGTCCCGTGGCACGGCCGCCCCGTTCGACGGGCGTGTACGAGGAGATGGTGCGGGTGCGCAGGCGGAAGTCCAGGCCCAGGTCCCGGACGATCTTCCGCGGCAGCAGGCTGACCAGGTAGGAGTAGCGGGACAGCCGGGCGTCCACTCCGGCGAACGGGCGGGTGGAGACGGCCGCCCCGCCGGTGTGGTCCAGCCGCTCCAGCACCAGCACCGACCGTCCGGCCCGCGCCAGGTAGGCGGCGGCGACCAGCCCGTTGTGGCCTGCGCCGACGATGACGGCGTCGTACGTCCCGTGTCCTTCGAGTGCGGTCATGGTTCTTGTTAACACGTGATGATCTACGACGGCCAGGGGGGCGGGCGAGGTGCCGGTGTCAGTGGCCGCCCGCCGCCCGCTGCCGGCGCAGTACCGCCACCCTGCGGTACAGCTCGACGGCCTCCGCGCCGCGGCCGAGCTGTTCCAGGCAGTGCGCCTCGTCGTTGCGGCTGGCCAGGGTGTCGTGGTGGTCCGGGCCGAGGACGTGCTCGCGGGCGGCGGCCACCCGGCGGTACTCGGTGAGCGCGTCCGCCCAGCGGCCGAGCCAGCCGAGGCCGACCGCGACCTCGCGGCGGCTGACCAGGGTGTCCGGGTGGTCGGCGCCGAGGACCCGCTCGCGGATGGCGCACACGTCACGGGACTCGTCGAGGGCCTCCTCCCAGCGGCCGAGCCGGCCGAGGTTGACCCCGAGGCCGTGCCGGGCGCGCAGGGTCTCGGGGTGGGTGGGGCCGTGCACCCGGGTGCGGTCGTCGACGAGGCCGCGGTAGAGCCGGAGCGCCTCCCCGCTGCGGCCGAGCCGGCCCAGGCTGATGCCGACCTCGTAGCGGGCGGCCAGGGTGTCGGGGTGGTCGGGCCCGAGGACCCCGGCGCGCGCCTCGGCGACCTCGCCGTAGGTCTGCAGGGCCTCGCTCCAGCGGCCCAACTGGCCGAGGGCGTAGGCGACTTCGTAACGGGTGACCAGGGTGTCGGGGTGCAGGGGGCCGAGCACGCGGGCGCGCGCGGCGGCCACCTCGCAGGCCATGCGGTAGGAGTCCTCCAGGCGGCCGAGGCGGCTGAGGTTGAAGGCGAGGTTGTGGCGGCAGCGCAGGGTGTCGGGGTGGTCCGCGCCCATGGTGCGCTCCCGCGCGGCGAGCACCGACCGGTACACCTGGTGGGCGTCGAAGTGGCGTCCGAGCTGCCCGAGGACGTAGGCCATCTCCTGGCGGGCGGCGAGGGTGTCCGGGTGGTCGGCGCCGAGCACCCGGATCCTGGCCCCGGTCACGTGCTTGTACGCGCGCAGCGCCTCGCCGGCCCGGCCCGTGCGGCTGAGCGTGAAGGCCACCTCGTAGCGGCTGGCGAGGGTGTCGGGGTGGTCGGCGCCGAGGAGGTCGGCCCGCTCGGCGGCGACCGCGCGGTGCACCTCCCCCGCCTCCGCCCAGCGGCCGAGGCGCCCGAGGCCGAGGCCCGCGTTGTGCCGTCCGGCGAGGGCGGTGAGCGTCTCCGGGGGCGGTGCGGGCGGGCTCTCCGGCCGCGGCGCGGGCCGCTCGCCGGGGCCCGGAACCGGGGTGCCGGTGCCGTCCGTGCCGGGGGGAACCGTCCATGCGCCGGTGAGTCCCGCGCCCTGGTCCGGGGGTGTGGCGCGCAGGACGGCGCCGGTGGCCTTGGGGCCGTCGGTCATGCCGTACGTCCATGACGGCAGGCGGCCTCCGCGTGCGCCCGGCTCGGGGGTGCCCGGCCGCGGCCGGGCCGTGACCACCGTGGGCACGTACGCCGGAGCCGTCCGGCCCGCGATGATGCGGCGGCACAACTCGTGGGCGTCGCCGGGCCGTTGGTCGGGCAGCTTGGCGAGCAGGTCGAGGATGATCCGCTCCAGGTACGCGGGCAGCTCGCCGCGGTGGCGGCGCGGCGGCGTCGGCGGGGTGTCGCGGTGGCCGACGAGGATCGCCCAGGCGTCGTCGAGGTCGAACGGCGGTGCCCCGGTGGCGATCTCGTACAGGACGCAGCCGAGCGAGTACAGGTCGCTGCGCTGGTCGACCTCGGTTCCGCCGATCTGCTCCGGCGACATGTAGTGCGGGGTGCCCATGGCGATACCGGTGCCGGTCAGCCGCGCGGTGAAGCCGATGTCGTGGCCGAGCCGGGCGATGCCGAAGTCGCAGATCTTCACCGTGCCGTCGGCGAGGCGCATGATGTTCGCCGGCTTCAGGTCCCGGTGCACGATGCCCTGCCGGTGGGTGTAGGCGAGGGCGGCGGAGACCTGTTCGGCGATCTCGACGATGTCGGGCACCGGCAGCGGCCGGTGCTCGTTGCCCTCCAGGAGCTGGCTGAGGTTGAGGCCGTCGAGCAGCTCCATCACCAGGTAGAGGACGCCGTCGGACTCGCCGAAGTCGTGGACGACGGTCACCCCGCGGTGCTGGAGCGCGGCGGCCACCCGGGCCTCGCGCCGGAACCGTTCGCGCAGCACCCGTGTGAACGACGGGTCGTGGTGCGGGCCGAGCGGCTTGAGGCACTTCACGGCGACCTTACGGCCCAGCGACTCGTCCCGGGCGCGCCACACCTCGCCCATGCCGCCGCGCCCGATCCGGTCGAGCAGCCGGTAACGGCCGTGGATCAGTCCGGTGTCCGCCATCTCGCGCCGTCGCCCCCGTCGCCGTCCGCCCCGCCCTCCCCCGGCCGGGGCCTCCCCTTCGGACCGCCCCGCGACCGTGCCCCGGCCTCCACCTGATCCCGAAGGCGGGTCCTCGCCCAGTATGGCGGGCTATCGTCCGACTTTGTACGGTGCGGGACGGGACTCGGGTCCGAGCCGGGCCATCGCGCCCAGGATGTGCCGGGGCGGGAGCTGCCAGCGCAGCCGTGCGGGGACGCGGCGCAGCAGGGCGCCCGTGACCCGCAGCCGGCGCGTCACGACGGCGGGCGGCGGGGCCGGTCTGCCGTAGAGCTCATGGGCGTACGGCGGCAGGGAGGCGTACGCCAGGTGGGCCACGCGCCGCCACAGCACCTCACGCGCCGGGACGAGCAGGGGGTGCGCCGGGGGGCGGAGCAGGAAGTCGTCCACCTCGCGCGCGCCGGCTCCGGCGGCCAGTTCCGGGCGCACCGCGGCGAAGTAGGCGGCCATCGCGGTGCGGTCGGCGGGCACGGCCGCGGGGTCCAGCCCCACGAGGCGGGCGCTCTCCCGCTGCTCGGCGAGGTAGCGGTCGGCCTGCGCGTCGGTGAGGGGGAATCCGGAGCGGCGCAGGACGTGCAGATAGGAGTCGATCTCCGCGCAGTGCACCCACAGCAGCAGTTCGGGCGCGTCGATCCGGTACGTCCGTCCCGTCCGCGGGTCGGTCGCCGACAGCATGCTGTGGATCTTGCGCACCCGGGAGCCGGCGCGCTCGGCGGCCTCGGTCGTCCCGTACGTGGTCGTGCCGACGAAACGGGCGGTGCGCAGCAGCCGGCCCCAGGCGTCCCGGCGGAAGTCGGAGTTCTGCAGGACGCCGCCGACGGCGGCCGGGTGGAGTGCCTGGAGGTACAGCGCGCGGATGCCGGCCACCCACATCATCGGGTCGCCGTGCATCTGCCAGGTCACCGAGGAGGGCCCGAAGAGTCCGGGGTCGGCCGGACGTGTCGTCTCCACCCCGGCAGGCTAACGCCGGACCCGGGGCATCCCCGGGTCGATACAGGAAACGGTCTCCCGCTGGACGCGGCGCCTCCACGGGCCCCGGAGCAACCCCGGCGGCGCATATCGTAGAACGCGTTTCAAAAAATGGGGAATGCCGTGCGGTGGTCCCGTCCGCGCACCTCCTCGGTCGGCTCGGTGGGCCGTCAGCTCAGCGTGGCCATGAACTCGGAGCATGCGCGGGCGCACGCCCGGCAGGCCTCGGCGGTCTGCTCGGCGCCGGGGAAACCGTCGAAGACGTGTGCGCTCTCCAGGCAGACGGTGCGGCACCACTCGAGCTGGGCCCGGATGTCGGCCTCGTCGAGGCCGTTCTGCTCGGACAGCACCCGGCAGGTCGCGTCGCACACCTCCGCGCACATGATGCCCTTGCGCCGGACCAGCTCCTGCTGGTCGGTCCCGCCGGGATCGACAGCGCTGGCACGCAGGGCGCACGCGCGGGCGCATTCCGAACACGCCTGCGCACAGGCGAAGCGGTCTTCGAGAAAACGAATCAGTTCCTGTTGCGATGTCGTCGCTGGTGTAGTACTCACATCGCGCGGGTTGCCGGTGCCGACCCCGTCAAACCCGGTACCCCAGGGGGTACGGTCTCCGTCCTGGCCTGCGTGGGCATGGTGACCGGGTTCACCGCGCGGGCCGGGGGTACCCACGGATCATGGATACCGCATCGCTGGAGATCGCCGCCCAGGGCTTCCTGGCCGGTGTCGGGCCGTTCATCGTGGGGCTCGTCGTGGTGGCCCTGCTGATCGGTGCCTTCGTGCTGGGCTTCCGTGTCCGCCGCCGCGAGCCCGCCCCTCCACGACCGGAGGAGCAGCCGCGCCTGCCGGACGGCGGTCCGGTCGGCGAGGTCATGGAGCATCGCGAGCCCGACGAGGTGCCCAGGGGCGGTGACCGGCTGACCCCGCACCAGATCCCCGCGCACGGCAACATCGGGTCGCGGACCAGCACGACGCCGGAGCGTCCTTCCTGGGACGGGGACGGCGGCGACACGCCCGGCCGCCCGGGCGGCGCGGAGACCGGCCGGGGCTAGCCCCCGCCCCCCGCTCCCCCGCCCGGGGCACGCGTCCCTCCGATGGTCCCGGCTCCCGGGTGCGGCGCGACGGTCCCGTCGCGATGATGGGGGTGCGCGGCCGCGCGCCGGTTCGGCCGGGGTCCGGAGAGGAGGCGCCGTCGCCATGTCACGCCTGCCCCGCCCGCCCGGCCCGACGCCGGGCACCGCCAGTCACGGAGACGGTCACCGCCGGCGGCGGCGTTGAGCGGCGAGCGGCCCGGCGACCGCCCGTCGGCCGCCCGTTGGTGGGTCGCCGAGCTCTACCGGCGCGGCAAGGAACTGGAGCTGATGCACCGGGCGCTGGGCTTCGCCACGCTCGCGCTGGTGACCCTGGCCCCGCTGCTGATCGTCGTCGCGGCGGCCGATCCTCTGCATCACGGCGGGTTCGCGCTGTGGCTGGTGGACGGCATGGACCTGTCCGGCCGGTCCGAGCGGGTGCTGTCGGAGGCGTTCAGCCCGTCGCACAAGGTGGTCGGCACCCTCAGCGTCTGGGGCGGTGTGCTGCTGGCCCTGTTCGGCCTGTCGTTCGCCTCCAGCGTGCAGAACGGCTACGAGCGGGTGTGGCGGCTGCCGGCCGGCCCGTGGCACCGGATCTGGCGGCAGGCCGTCTGGCTGCTCGCGCTCATGACGTACCTGTACGTGCAGGTGCAGACCCGCACGGTGCTGGCGGGGACGTACCGGATGCTGCTCAGCCTGGCGATCGGCGTGCTGTTCTTCTGGTGGGGCCCGCACTTCCTCCTCGGCCGCCAGGTGCGCTGGCGGCTGCTGCTGCCCGGCGCCGTCGCGACCATGGCGGGCCTGGTGGGCCTGCGGGCGTTCTCGTACCTGGTGTTCACCCCGCTCATCGTGACCAACGCGGTCAGCTACGGAGCCGTGGGCACGGTCCTGATCGTGGAGTCCTGGCTCGTCGGGGCCGGATTCGTGGTCCACGGGGGCGCGCTGGTGGGCCATCTGTTCTGCGACCGTGCGGGGCACCTGCTGGCGCACGAGGAGGCCGGGGAGATCGGGGGGGCCGACCGGATCGACGAGATCGACGGCATCGGCGCGAGCGGCAGGACCCACGTGACCCGCCGGTCCCACGGGCCCCACGGGCCCCACGGGACCGAGGAGAACACGGACGTCGCGACACCCGGGGAGCCCGAGGAGCCGGAGCCCGAGGAGGACGAGGAGACCGGCGAGGTCAAGGAGCCCGGGGAGGACGAGGGGACCGGGGAGGACAAGGAGCCCGGGAAGGACGGGCCTTCCGGGCGGCACGACGGCACCGGCGGCTGATCCGCGCCCGCGAATCCCCGCGCACGGCGGCCGAACCGCCGGGACAGGCAGTACAGGTGACCATCTCCGCCACAGGGCCGATACTGCGGAGTGCGGACGGCCACGCCCGCGCACGACGCCCGTCCGACGGCGAGGGACGGGCGCCCCGACCACCGGACCTCGCCCACGACGCACGGAAGCCGGACCGAGACAGCCCACCGGGCTCACCAGGAGGCAGCCATGAAGATGCTCATCAACGTCGCGGAGACCGTGGTCGCGGACGCGTTGCGCGGTATGGCGGCCGCCCATCCCGAGCTGACCGTCGACGTGGAGAACCGGGTGGTCGTACGGCGGGACGCGCCCGTGGCCGGGAAGGTCGCCCTGGTCTCGGGCGGCGGCTCCGGGCACGAACCGCTGCACGGCGGTTTCGTCGGGCCGGGGATGCTGTCGGCGGCCTGCCCCGGAGAGGTCTTCACCTCGCCGGTCCCCGACCAGATGCTGCGGGCCGCCGCGGCCGTGGACAGCGGGGCGGGCGTGCTGTTCGTCGTGAAGAACTACACCGGCGACGTGCTGAACTTCGACATGGCGGCCGAGCTCGCCGAGGACGAGGGCATCCAGATCGCCAAGGTCCTCGTCAACGACGACGTGGCGGTCACCGACAGCCTCTACACGGCCGGCCGGCGCGGCACCGGCGGGACACTGTTCGTGGAGAAGATCGCGGGCGCCGCGGCCGACGAGGGACAGCCCCTGGAGCGGGTCGAGGCGATCGGCCGGCAGGTCAACGAGAACTCCCGCACCTTCGGCGTCGCGCTCAGCGCGTGCACCACCCCGGCCAAGGGCAGCCCGACCTTCGACCTGCCGCCGGGCGAACTGGAGCTGGGCATCGGCATCCACGGCGAGCCGGGCCGGGAGCGGCGGGCGATGATGACCTCGCGCGAGATCGCCGACTTCGCGGTGCACGCGATCCTGGAGGACATGACCCCGCGCAACCCGGTCCTGCTGCTGGTCAACGGCATGGGCGCGACGCCGCTGCTGGAGCTGTACGGCTTCAACGCCGAGGTGCACCGGGTGCTCGCCGAGCGCGGGGTGCCCGTCGCGCGGACCCTGGTCGGCAACTACGTCACCTCGCTCGACATGGCGGGCGCCTCGGTCACCCTGTGCCAGATCGACGAGGAGCTGCTGCGGCTGTGGGACGCGCCGGTGAACACCGCGGGCCTGCGCTGGGGCGTGTGACACGGCGGCGGCCGCCCGCGCACGTCAGGCGCGTCAACGTACCTACCACGCAAGGAGATGCAGTGCTCGACGCCGACTTCTTCCGCCGTTGGATGACGGCGACCGCCGCGTCCGTCAACCGCGAGGCGGAACGGCTCACCGCCCTCGACTCGCCCATCGGGGACGCCGACCACGGGACCAATCTGCAGCGCGGGTTCACGGCCGTACGGGCCGCGCTGGAGAAGGAGGCGACGGAGACGCCCGGTGCCGTCCTGACCCTCGCCGGACGGCAGTTGATCTCCACCGTCGGCGGCGCCTCCGGCCCGCTGTACGGGACGCTGCTGCGCCGGGCCGGCAAGGCGCTCGGGGACGCCCCCGAGGTCGGCGAGGAGCAGCTCGCCGAGGCCCTGCGGGCGGGCGTCGACGGGGTGATGACCCTGGGCGGGGCGAAGCCCGGCGACAAGACCATGGTCGACGCGCTGCTGCCGGCCGTGGACGCGCTCGGCGATGGCTTCGCCGCGGCGCGGACCGCCGCCGAGGAGGGCGCCGTGGCCACGACGCCGATGCTGGCCCGCAAGGGCCGGGCGAGCTACCTCGGGGAGCGCAGCATCGGGCACCAGGACCCCGGCGCCACCTCGTCGGCGCTGCTCGTCGCCGCGCTGGTCGACGCCGCGGAGGCCGACGGTGAGTGAGGAGAAGCTGGTCGGGATCGTGCTGGTGTCGCACAGCGCCGAGGTCGCCGAGTCGGTGGCGCGGCTGGCGCAGGGACTGGCGAGCGGGGGTGCGGCGGTGCCCGTGGCCCCGGCGGGCGGCCGGAAGGGCGGCCGGCTGGGCACCAGCGCCGAGCTGGTCACCGCCGCGGCCGCGTCCGTGGACCGGGGGGCGGGGGTGGCGGTCCTCACCGACCTCGGCAGCGCCGTGCTCACCGTGAAGGCGCTGCTCGCGGAGGGCGACGAACTGCCCGGCAACACACGCCTGGTGGACGCCCCGTTCGTGGAGGGCGCGGTGGCCGCGGTCGTCACGGCGGCGACGGGGGCCGACCTGGACGAGGTGCAGGCGGCGGCCACGGAGGCGTACGGCTACCGGAAGGTCTGAGGCGCGGAGAGGCCCGAAGAGGCCCGAAGTCCGAAGGCCGCGCCCTCCGTTCACGCGTCACGCCTGCCGGGTGGCCGGGGGCCGGAATCCGTGTCGGTTCCGGCCCCCGGCCGCCCCTGCCGGCGCGGCATCAGCGACGACAGCGGTCCGCGCCGCAGCGTGAACTCCCCTGCCCTCGGGGCTGGTTCAGCCGAGATGGCACCAGCATACGTAACCCTCCCGGACACTCACCGGCGGCCGCCCCCTTGATGGGACCCCGCCGGCGGTGCATATTGGTCCGGACCATTGCGGGGCGGCATCCTCACCGCTCGCGCCGCCGTTTCCGGGGAGGTCGTTCTCGTGCGACGCGTGCCCGCCCGGACCCTCCTCCCCCGCCGCGTTCCCGGGCGCGCCGCCGCGGCCTGCGCCGTGCTGCTGGTGCTCGGCGGCTGCGGGTGGGGTGGCTCCGACGACGGCGGCCCGCTGCCCGGGGCGCCCACGGGTGTCACCGCGGTGGCGGGGAGCGCGACCAGCGTGCACGTGATGTGGAACGCGGCGTCCGCGCCGTCCGGCATCGCCGGGTACGAGGTGTACCGGGGCACGGCCAGGGTGAGGGACGTACCGGCGTCCGCGCACATGGTGGACGTCCCCCGGCTCAGCCCGGCGACCACGTACGTCTTCACGGTGCGGGCCCGCGACGCGGACGGCCGGCTCGGGCCCCGCAGCCGCGTGGTCCGGGCGACCACGCCCGGCGCCGCCCCGGCGGACGGCTCGGCGCCGACCACGCCCCGCGCCGTGCGCGGCCGGGCGGCGGGGAGCCACGCCGTCCGGCTGTCCTGGGCCCGCTCGGCGGACGACCGGGGCGTGGTCTCGTACGATGTCCTCCAGGGCGGCACGAAGGTCCACAGTGTGCGCGGGGACGGGACGGAGACGGTGGTCACGGGGCTGCGGGCCGGGACGCGGTACTCCTTCACCGTCCGGGCCCGCGACGCGGCCGGGAACCTCTCCCCGGCCGGCGCCCCGGTCCGCGTCACCACCGCGCCGGGCTCCGACGACGGCCGGGACCTCGCACCCAGCGCCTTCCGCGCCGGCACCCACCGGGCCGGCGGGGCCTACTACCTCGACCTCTCCTGGGTTCCGCCGCGCACGGACGGGGTGGTGACGGAGTACCAGATCCAGCTCGACCGGCGGCCGGCCACCTCCCTCGTCTGGGGCGGCACCGCGCCGCGCGGGAGCGCGCGGTACAGCTTCTACGTGGGGCGGGAGGCCGGGGTCGGCCACCGGGTGCGGATCAGGGCCAGGCTCCCGGACGGGACCTGGGGCGGCTTCTCGGCCGAGCGCACGGTGAACACCGGCCCGCGGCCGAGCGCACGGTGACCACCGCCCCGCGGGCGGGGCAGCCATAGACCGACCGTAGTATCGAGACCATGGCCCATAGGAATTCCGATGGCCGGGCGGGTCCGCCGGCGCCCCTGGACCTGTCCCTGCTGCGCACCTTCCTCGCCGTGCACCGCGCCGGTTCGTTCACGGCGGCGGCACGGCTGCTGGGGCTCGCGCAGCCGACGGTGACGGCACAGATCCGCACCCTGGAGGAGCAGCTCGGGCGGGAACTGTTCGAGCGCCAGTCGCGCGGCGTGGCGCCCACCCCGGTGGCCGACCAGCTGGCCGGCCGGGTGGCGGCACCGCTGGACGCGCTCGCCGCCGTCGCGGATCCCGGCGGTCTCGGCGCCGACCAACCGCCGGAGCCGGTCCATCTGGCGGGTCCGGCCGAGATCCTGTGCACCCATGTGCTGCCCGCCCTGGCCCCGCTGGTCGAGCGGGGCGTACGGCTGCGGGTCGGCACCGGGCTCACCGACGATCTGCTGGCCGAACTGCGGGCCGGCCGCCACGACCTGGTGATCGCCACCTCCCGGCCGCGCGGCCGCACACTGACCTGGGTCCCGCTGATGGACGAGGAGTTCGTGCTCGTGGCGGCACCCGCCTGGGTGGAGCGCATCGGCACCGGCCGGGTCGCCGCCGAGGGACCCGCCGCACTGGCCGAGGCGCCCCTGGTCACCTACGCCGAGGACCTGCCGATCGCCCGGCGCTACTGGCGGCACGTCTTCGGCACCCGCCTGACCGGCCAGGCGGCCGTCACCGTGCCGGACCTGCGGGGCGTGCTGTCCGCGGTGGCCGCCGGGGCCGGGATCACCGTGCTCCCCCGCTACCTGTGCCGCGCCGAACTGGCCTCCGGCGCGCTCGTGCCCCTGCTCTCCCCGGAGGACCCGCCGATCAACACCGCCTACCTCACCCAGCGTCCGGGGGGCCCGGACCATCCGCACGTCGCCCTGGTCCGGGAGCGGCTGCTCCGGGCAGCGCCGGCCTGGTGAGCGATCCGGGCGACCCGCCCGGGCCGGCTCGTCCGCACCCCGCCGCGCCGGCGCGTTACCCGACCGGGTGCGCCCCGGCTGCGGAAGACGGCCCGGGGACATTGGCTGCCCCTGGGGCAGCACGGGCCTTTCCCTATCTCCGGCGGTACACGGGACGGACCGCCGACCGTGCCGCCGGAGGACAGTCCGATGCGTATTTCTCAGCCGTTGCTCCGCTCCGTCCCCGTCGCGGCGGCCGCCGCGCTCGCGCTCGGCGTGGCCGCCGGGCCGGCCGGCGCGGGGCCGGGGATCTCCGTCGCCACCAGCGGTTCCACCGTCTCGGTCACCACCAGCGCGTGCGGCGCCGTCGACGGCGACTGGGGCACCGCCTCGCTGTTCGGCGGTGACCGGGCGGACCTCGGCCCGGGGCGCCAGATGCCGCTGAGGGGCACCAGCCTCAGCCAGTCCGCCGCCTGGCGGGGCGTGCCCCCGGGCACCTACACGGTGTTCGTCGTGTGCGCGCACTACATCACCGCGGGCAGCCAGTCCGTCGTAGTCCGCAAGGCTCCGGCGCGCACGCCCTCGGCCGCCTCCGCGCCCCCGCGCGGTGTGGCGGACGGTCTCGGCGGAGGCACCGGGGGCCACGGCACGGTCACCTACGTGGTGGGGGGTGCGCTGGCGGCAGCGGCGCTGGCCGCCATGGGAGGGGTGCTGCGCCGCCGCCCGAAGCCGTACCGGCTCTGAGCGCCGTACCGACTCCGAGTGGAGGACCAGATCTGGCTGGAGGACCGGCTCGGAGCGGACGAGCGGCTCCGAACGGAGACCGGGGTCCGAACCGAGACCGGGGTCCGAGCCGAGAACCGGCTCCTGACGGAGGACCGGCTCGGAACAGCCGGGGTCACGCCGGGTCGTGACCGGGCAGTTCGGCGAACTCCTCCAAGGCACTCCTGAGCCACCCCGTCCAGAACGTCTCCAGGTCGATCCCGGCCCGCAGCACCAGATGCTGCAACCGCTCCTGGGGGCCGTCCTTCCCGGGTGGGAAGTCGCGCCGTTCGATCTCCCGGTAGGTGGCCAACTGCTCCTCGTGCAGCTCCAGATGGCGTCGGAGGTCGGCTTCGAGGCCGGTCGTGCCGACCACGGCCGCGGCGCGCAGCCGCAGCAGCAGCGCGTCGCGGTGCGGCTTGGGTTCCTGGTGCGCCGCGGTCCAGCGGGCGAGTTCGGCGCGGCCCGCGGGCAGCACCTCGTAGCTCTTCTTCTGTCCGCGGGCGGGTTGTTCGGCCGGCAGCGCGCGGATGAGTCCCTCGGTCTCCAGCCGTCCCAGCTCGCGATAGATCTGCTGATGCGTCGCCGACCAGAAGTAGCCGATCGACTTGTCGAAGCGGCGCGTCAGCTCGAGCCCCGACGAGGGCTTCTCGAGCAGGGCGGTGAGGATCGCGTGCGGGAGTGACATGGGGTCATCCTAGGGACGGGCCGCTGGAGGCAGCCCCCGCGGCCCGTCCGGTCCGGGCGACGGCTACAGGGCCGCCGCGACCTCCGTGCCCTGCTTGATGGCGCGCTTGGCGTCGAGCTCCGCGGCGACGTCGGCGCCGCCGACGAGGTGGGCGCTGCGCCCGGCCGCGATCAGCGCCTCGTACAGGTCCCGGCGCGGCTCCTGCCCGGTGCACAGCACGATCGTGTCGACGTCGAGGACGCTGCTGACGCCGTCCACGCTGATGTGCAGCCCGGCGTCGTCGATCCGGTCGTAGCGCACGCCCGGGACCATGGTGACGCCCCGGTGCTTGAGCTCGGTGCGGTGGATCCAGCCGGTGGTCTTGCCCAGGCCCGCGCCGACCTTGGTGGTCTTGCGCTGGAGCAGGTGCACCCGGCGCGGCGGGGCGGGACGTACCGGGGCGGCGAGTCCGCCGGGCGCGCGGTAGTCCATGTCGACGCCCCAGGCGCGGAAGTACGTCGCCGGGTCCTCGCTCGCCTTGTCGCCGCCGTCGGTGAGGTACTCGGCGACGTCGAAGCCGATGCCGCCCGCGCCGAGGATCGCCACCCGGTCGCCCACGGGGGCGCCGTCGCGCAGCACGTCCAGGTAGCCGAGGACGCGCGGATGGTCGGCGCCGGGGATGTCGGGGACGCGCGGGGTGACGCCGGTCGCGACGACGACCTCCTCGAAGCCGTCGAGGTCGCCGGCCTCCACCCGGGTGCCGAGGCGCACGTCGACGCCGTGCGCGTCGAGCTGGTGGCGGAAGTAGCGCAGCGTCTCGTCGAACTCCTGCTTGCCGGGGACCTTGCGGGCGACGTTGAGCTGGCCGCCGATCTCGCTCGCCGCGTCGAACAGGGTGACCGCGTGGCCGCGTTCGGCCGCCGACACCGCGCAGGCGAGTCCGGCGGGTCCGGCGCCGACGACGGCGACCCGCTTGCGCAGCCGGGTGGGCGCCAGCACCAGCTCGGTCTCGTGGCAGGCGCGCGGATTGACCAGGCAGGAGGTGATCCGGCCGCTGAAGGTGTGGTCGAGGCAGGCCTGGTTGCAGCCGATGCAGGTGTTGATGGCCTCGGGCCGGCCGGCGGCTGCCTTGGCGACGAAGTCGGGGTCGGCGAGCATCGGGCGGGCCATCGACACCATGTCGGCGTACCCGTCGGCGAGCAACTGCTCGGCCAGTTCAGGGGTGTTGATGCGGTTGGTGGTGACGAGCGGGACCGAGACCGCGCCCATGAGCTTCTTCGTGACCCAGGTGTAGGCGCCGCGCGGCACGGAGGTGGCGATGGTGGGGATGCGGGCCTCGTGCCAGCCGATGCCGGTGTTGATGATGGTCGCCCCGGCGGCCTCGACGGCGCGGGCGAGCGTGACCACCTCCTCCAGGGAGGAGCCGCCGGGCACCAGGTCCAGCATGGACAGCCGGTAGACGATGATGAAGTCCTCGCCGACCGCCTCACGCACCCGGCGCACGATCTCCACCGGGAAGCGCATCCGGTTCTCGTAGGAGCCGCCCCAGCGGTCGGTGCGGTGGTTGGTCTGCGCGGCGACGAACTCGTTGATGAGGTAGCCCTCGGAGCCCATGATCTCCACGCCGTCGTAGCCGGCCTGCCGGGCGAGGAGGGCGGTGCGCGCGTAGTCGTCGATGGTCCGCTCGACGTCGGCGTCACCGAGTTCGCGCGGCACGAAGGGGCTGATCGGCGCCTGGAGCGGGCTCGGGGCGACCAGGTCGCGGTGGTAGGCGTACCGGCCGAAGTGCAGGATCTGCAGCGCGATCCGGCCGCCCTCGCGGTGGACCGCGGCGGTCACACCGGCGTGCTGCTCGGCCTCCGCCTCGGTGGTGAGCTTGGCTCCGCCCTCGTAGGGCCGCCCCTCCTCGTTGGGCGCGATGCCGCCGGTGACGATCAGGCCCACTCCCCCGCGGGCCCGGGCGGCGTAGAACTCCGCCATCCGCTCGAAGCCGCGCTCGGCCTCCTCCAGGCCCACGTGCATCGAGCCCATGAGGACGCGGTTGGGCAGGGTGGTGAAGCCCAGGTCGAGCGGGCTCAGCAGGTGCGGGTAACGGCTCATCGGCCCCTCCGTGCGCGGTGTCGTGCCTGTAGTTGTAGAGGACGGACGCCCTATTGTGCAACTAGTTGCACAAAGCCCTGCCGGAGGAGGGGCTGAAACCGGCCTGTGGTGGTCACGTGCTCGTCGTCGGCCGACCCCGAGCGGATCTCCGCCTACTCCCTGACCGACGGTCGGCCGCTGTGGCACACGGACCTGGGCACCCCGATCGCCGCGCCGGCCGCGGCGGACCGTGGCGAGCTCGCCGTGCTCGGGGCGGACGCCCGGCTGTACACGCTCGACGAGCGCGACGGAGGCCGCCGGGGAGAGACCGACGGCACGACGGTGCGCGGCCCCATCGGCGACTACGCCGCGTTGGCGGGCGGCGCGCAGCTGCTCCGGGCCGGCGGCACCTGGATCGTCGTCCACTCCACCGGCAGCAGCAGCCCGCCCGTACTCGGGCTCAGGTCCTGACGGCCGCGGCGGCGGGAGGGGGGCGCTGGGCGCGGCCCGTCCGGCTCGGCGGCCGTCCAGGCGCAGGTACGGCTCAACGGCTCTCCAGGCGTACGTGCAGCTCGCGCTCCTGGTCCCCGGAGGCGGTGCACAGGTCCTGGACGGTGAAGAGGGAGTCCAGGGTCGTACGGAACCGGTCGATCGCCCAGTAGCCGCCCTGGACGTCGGCCGTGACGGACGCCCCGAGCCGGCCGGGGCCGCGCCCGGCCCGGTGGGCGTCGGCCACGTCGAAGGTGCCGAGCCACACGGTCGGACGCACCTCGTCGTAGTCGCGGGGCACGTCGTCCGCGCACCGGTCGGACGAGAAGCACGCGCACAGGGCGTCGAAGACGATCCGGGCGTCCTCCTTGGTGCAGCCGCTCAGCTCCACCGAGACGGGCTCCGGGTGCGACAGCTCGCTGTCCATGGTGATCGCTCCTCTCCTGGCCGCGCCGCGATCCGGCGGGCGCCCCGCGGAACCGCGCCCGCCTCAGCGCAGCAGCACCTTCCAGGAGAGCACCACACGCGCCGGCGCACATCCTCGGGGCCCTGGCGGGCACCCGAATGTCAGGGGCCGCGCGCGGCGCCGACCATCCGTGCGCCCCCGCCCCCCTGGGCTGCCGTCCGGCCGACTCGGGGGGACGGCCCCGGCTTCGTTGAGAGATGGTGGAGGAAGGCGCCGGACCGTCGGTGCGATACCGGCGGGCGCGGTAAAACAGGGTGTGTCGGCACCGGGGACGGCGGGCCGCGCGGACAGGCGAAGGCGGTGCGTGGAATGACTGCAGCCGGGGCTCCCTTGGCCGAGGGCGAGGAGCCGGTGCGGGGGCCCGTCCGGGCGAGCGGGCTGCTCGACGTGCTGGGCGTGGCCTCGGTCGTCCTCGACGCGAAGGGCCGCATCGTGCTGTGGAGCCCGCAGGCCGAGGAGCTGTTCGGCTACACGGCCCAGGAGGCGCTGGGCCAGTACGCGGCCCGGATCATGGTCCACGAGCAGCACCTCGACATGGTCGTCAAGCTCTTCGCCGACGTGCTGGAGACGGGCGAGGGCTGGGCCGGCGCCTTCCCCATCCGGCGCAAGGACGGCACCACTCGGCTGGTCGAGTTCCGCAACATGCGGCTGCTGGACGACCGGGGGGCCGTCTACGCGCTCGGCCTCGCCGCCGACCAGTCGACCGTGCAGCGGCTGGAGCGGGACTTGGCGCTGTCGGCGCGGATCGTCTCGCAGTCGCCGATCGGCCTGGCCGTCCTGGACACCCGGCTGCGGTACGTCTCGGTCAACCCTGCCCTGGAGCGGATCAACGGCATGACGGCCGGGGAGCACCTCGGCCGGACCGCCCGCGAGGTGCTCCCGCAGTGGGACACCGACGCGCTGGAGGACGCGGCGCAGCGGGTCCTGGAGACCGGGCGGCCCCTCATCGACGTGTCGGCCGCGGGCCGCACCCCGGCCGATCCGGACGAGGACCACGCCTGGTCGCTCTCGCTGTACCGGCTGGAGGACGCGCTGGGCCGGGTGCTGGGGGTGGCCGCCTCCGTCGTGGACATCACCGAGCAGTACCGGGCGGGCATCGAGGCGGAGGCCGCGCGGCGGCGCCTGGCCCTCATCGCCGACGCCTCCGCCCGGATCGGCACCACCCTCGACCTGGAGCGCACCGCCCGCGAGCTGGCGGACGTCGCCGTGCCGGAGCTGGCCGACGTGGCCGCCGTGGACCTGCTGGAGGAGATCGTGGGGGGCCGCCGCCGCAGTCTGGGGCCCGCCGAGCCGGCGGTGATCCGTGCCCTGGCCGTGCGCGCCGAGCACGCCACGGACGCCCTGGAGGCGGCCGACCCCCCGGGCCGGATCGCCCGCTACGGCCCCGACCGCCTCGTCACCGAGTGCGTGCGGACCGCGGGCCCGGTGCTCGTGGCCCAGGTGAAGGACGAGGACCTGTCGAGGATCGCCCGGTCGGCGGAGGCGGCCGTGCTGCTGGCCCGCGCGGGAGTGCACTCGTACCTGGCCGTGCCGCTGATTGCGCGCGGGGAGGTGCTGGGCGCCCTGGACCTCAAGCGCACGCGCAACCCGCTGCCCTTCAGCGAGGACGACGTACTGCTGGCCCGCGAGCTGGCGGCGCGCGCGGCGGTGCAGATCGACAACGCCCGCTGGTACCAGAGCGCCCGCGACACCGCCCTCACCCTCCAGCGCAGCCTGCTGCCCAGCCTGCCGTCCGTCACCGGCGGGCTCGAGGTCGCCTCCCGCTACCAGCCCGCGGGCGCGACCATCGAGGTGGGCGGCGACTGGTTCGACGTGATCCCGCTGGAGGACGACAAGACGGCGCTCGTCGTGGGCGACGTCATGGGCAGCGGGATCAACGCGGCCGCCACGATGGGCCGGCTGCGCACCGCGACGAACACCCTCGCCTCGCTCGACCTCGATCCGGCAAGGCTGCTCGAACACCTCGACCGGATCACCGACCAGCTCGACCAGGCCATCGCCACCTGCCAGTACGTCGTCCACGACCCCCGCCGGCGGCAGTGCCGGATCGCCAACGCGGGGCACCTGCCACCGGTCCGGGTCCGGGTGGGCGGCCCCGCGGAGCTGCTCGACCTGCCCACCGGGGCGCCGCTGGGCGTGGGCGGCGTCGAGTTCTCCACCACCACCGTCGATCTGGACCCCGGCGACCAGCTCGTGCTGTACACCGACGGGCTGGTCGAGACCCGCCGGCATCCGCTGGACGAGCGCTTGGAGGTGCTGCTGACCCTGCTCGACGACCCGGCACGTCCCCTGGAGGACGTCTGCGACCTCCTGCTGCGCCGGATGCACGAGCCGGACAACCACGACGACGTGGCCCTGCTGATCGCCCGCGCGCGGGAGCTGCCGTAGACGCGCGGACACCGCCGGGGAGCGCGTGGGCCGACCTGGAGCGCGCGGGTACCACCGTGGGGCGCGCGGGCCCTGCCATGGAGCGCGCGGGCACCGCTCACGGCGACGGGCCCGTGGGGGCGGGCGGACTCAGCGCATCGGACCGGCCGTGCCCACCACCACGTTCGCGCACAGCTCCTCCGAGACGGCCAGACGGGGCGTCAGCCCGGCCCGCCGGAAGGCCTCCAGCGCGCCGGGCGCCTGGCGTTCGCTCGTCTCGACCAGCAGGCAGCCGCCCGGAGCGAGCCAGTCGCCCGCCCCGGCGGTGACCCGGCGCAGCACGTCGAGGCCGTCGGCGCCGCCGTCGAGGGCGGCCCGCGGTTCGTGGTCGCGGGCCTCGGGCGGCAGCAGGGCGACCTGCGCGGTGGGCACGTAGGGGACATTGGCCGCGAGGACACCGACGCGGCCGCGCAGCGCGCCGGGAAGTGCCTCGAACAGGTCGCCGGTGTGCACCCGGCCCCCGGCGGGACCCACGTTGCGGGCCGCGCAGCGCACCGCGGCCGGGTCGATGTCGGCCGCGTGCAGCTCCACGCGGCCGAGCGCGGCGGCCAGCGCCACGCCCACCGCGCCCGAGCCGCAGCACAGGTCCACCACGACGGAGGCGTCCGGCGCCTGGGCGACGGCCTGGTCGACCAGGAACTCGGTACGGCGCCTGGGCACGAAGACGCCGGGCTCCACGACGATGCGCAAGCCGTGGAACTCGGCCCAGCCCAGGACCTGTTCGAGGGGCAGCCCGGCAGCACGCCGCTCGACGAGGTCGGTGACCTCGTCCGGCGTCCGGGCGCCGGCGAGGATCAGCTCCGCCTCGTCCTCGGCGAACACACAACCGGCGCCGCGCAGGGCGGTGACGACCGCGTCCCGCAGGGCCCGCGAGAACGGGGACGGAGATGACGAAGAGGGTGAAGAAGAGGGCGAAGAAGACGGGGTCGGGGACGACAGTGGAGGCATGGAGGCCGAGAACCTTTCGGGAGCCGCAGGGCGCCCTCGCGGTCACCTGCTTGCGGTGATCCGCGCCGTTCCGAGGTGAGAGCACCCGATCTGACACGTGGTGATGGGTCCCACCTCCTCGGCTCGCCTCGGCCGGGAGCGTCCACGGCCGGACGGCAACCCTACCCCAACACCGGGCCGCCCACGGCCTCTTCGGCCTCCTCCGCGCGGGCCCGCCCGGCACTTCGGTTGTACGGTGCGACCAGGGACTCGCCCGCGGGACGAGACGACGACGCGCAGCGGGAAGGGAGGAAGGCCGTGACAGCAGCCGAAGGGGCCGACGCGGAGCCGGACGAGGAGGCGACCGGGGAAACGGCCGCGGCGACGGCCGTGGAGACCATCCAGCGCGAAATGACGATCTTCGCCCGCCGGGCCCGCGCCTCCGCGGGACGTCTGCACCCCGAGCTGTCGCTGGTGTCGTACACGCTGCTCGGGCACCTGGAGGAGAGCGGCGGCTGCCGCACCACCGACCTGGCCGCGCACTACGCGCTGGACAAGTCCACGGTCAGCCGTCAGGTGTCCGCCCTGGAGCGCGCCGGGCTGGTCGAGCGGCGCCTCGACACGGACGACCACCGGGTCCAGGTGCTCCGTCTGACGGAGGCAGGCCGGCGGATCCTCGCCCAGGTCACCGAGAGCCGCCGGGCGGCCTTCCGCGAGCGGCTCGCGCACTGGCCGGCGGAGGACCTGGAGCGGTTCGCGGGCTACCTCACGCGCTACAACGCCTGGCCCGGGCACCGCCCGGAGGACGGCTGACCGGACGCGGGGCCGGGCGCACGCTACCCCACCGGTACGGCGACCCGGCCGTCCGCCAGCCGTTCGGGCGCGCGGGCCGCGAGGAAGGCGGTACGGCGCCGCAGCCGGAAGCCCAGCGACTCGTACAGCCGGATCGCCCGCGTGTTCTGGGCGCCGGTGTGCAGGAACGCTGTCTCGCCACGGGCGCGGATGCCGTCGGCGACGGCGAGGATCAGCCGGGACGCGAGGCCCTGACCGCGGACGGACGGGTCGGTGCACACCCCGCTGATCTCGGTCCAGCCCGGCGGGCGCAGCCGCTCCCCCGCCATGGCGACGAGCGCACCGTCTCGGCGTATGCCCAGGTAGGTGCCCAGCTCGATGGTGCGGGGCAGGAACGGCCCGGGCCGGGTGCGGGCGACCAGGTCGAGCATCTCGGGCACGTCGGCCGGGCCGAGGCGGACCGCCTCCGGGTCGGGCGCGGCGGCCAGGCCGTCGTCGACGAGCTGCACGCCCTCGGTGTGGAAGGTGATCTCCCAGTCGTCCGGGACCCGCCCCACGAACCCGAGCAGCGGGACCTCGCCGCCGGGGCCGGCCAGGGCCGCGACGTCCGCCCAGTCGTCGGCCTCGGGCTCCGGGGGCAGCGCCAGCCAGGGCGTGACGTCGACCGGGTAGCGCAGCACGCGGCCACGTCGCTCGGCGAAGTGTGCGTGCGGTCCGGTCAGGGAGGTGAGGGCGGGATGGTCGAGGACATGGCCCGGGGCGGTGTCGGCGATGCTCATACGGCGTCCATTCTCCTCCACGGTCACGGGGGCGCCGGGCGGGGGGCGGTCGCGGGGTGCGCCGGAGCCGGGGCGGTCCCGCGGCCGGGGCGGGCGTGCCGGGCGCGTACGGTTGAACGCGTAAGCAATCATCACGTCCGACCGGCGGGCCGGCGCACGCGGCGGCCTGGAGGCACCAACCCCATGAACGTCACCCGAGGCTTCACCGGGCGCCCCCGCGTGGCCGACCCGGGCCTGCCACCCGGGCAGTACGACGCGGGCGACGACTGGCCCGTGCTGTCCGCGGAGGTCACACCCGACATCGCACCCGAGGACTGGACATTCCGCGTCGACGGCCTGGTGGCCGCGCCCCGCACCTGGACCGGGGAGCAGGCCCGGCGGTTGCCGGACTCGGCGTACGAGGGCGACATCCACTGCGTGACGGGCTGGTCGAGGTTCGGGGTGCGGTTCGGCGGCGTGTCGCTGGACGTGTTCCTGGACGCGGTGCGGCCCGACGCCTCGGCCACCCACGCGGTCGCCTGGTCCCACACCGGATACACCACGAGCCTCCCGCTGGCGGACCTGACCGGCGGGCGCGCGTGGATCGCGTTCACGTACGACGGCAGGCCGCTGGCCCCCGAGCACGGAGGCCCGGCGCGGCTGCTCGTGCCGCACCTGTACTTCTGGAAGAGCGCCAAGTGGATCGCGGGCCTGCGGCTCCTCGACCACGACGAGCCGGGCTTCTGGGAGCAGAACGGCTACCACGCCCGGGGCAACCCCTGGGAGGAGCAGCGGTACTCCGGTGACTGAGACGTTCACACCCCCCACGCGTTTCGCGGTGCCGGGCCGCATCGCCGTCGGCGAGCAGGTCGCCGCGGACTGGCAGACCGCCACCATCACCGAGATCCGGCGGGAGACCCCGCGGGCGTCCACCTTCCGCTTCGCGGTGCCGGGCTGGGCGGGGCACCTGCCCGGCCAGCACCTGATGCTCCGGCTGACCGCCGAGGACGGTTACGTGGCCCAGCGCCACTACTCGATCGCGTCGGCGCCCGACGACTCCGGGCACATCGAGCTGACCCTGGACCACGTCGACGGCGGAGAGGTGTCCGGCTGGTTCCACACCGTCGCCCGGCCCGGTGACCGGGTCGAGCTGCGCGGCCCGCTGAGCGGTTTCTTCGCCTGGCCCGGCGACCGGCCCGCGCTGCTGATCGGCGCGGGCTCCGGGGTCGTACCGCTGATGTCGATGGTGCGGCACCACCGGGCGCGGCGGCTGTCCGTTCCGCTCAGGCTGCTGGTGTCCGCGCGCAGCCCCCAGGAGCTCATCTACGCACGGGAGTTGGGGGCGGAGACCACACCGGTGTTCACCCGGAGCGCTCCCGCGGGCACGCCGGTGGGGCGGCTGACGGCCGCTCAGGTCGCGCCCCTGCTGTCCGAACGGCCGCCGGACGGCTGGGAGGCGTACGTGTGCGGGTCGAACTCCTTCGCCGAACACGCCTCCCGGCTGCTGGTCGCGGCGGGACAGACCGTGGACCGCATCCGGATCGAACGGTTCGGCTGACGACGGGTCGGGTGCGGGGCCCGGAGGCCGGAGCCCGGAGACCGGGGTGCCGCTCCCGCAAGTGCCCGGTCCGCGCGGGCGGATGAGGCGGGCGGCCCGCAGCACCACGGGGGGCCCGGGCGTTTGGGGGCGGTACCGCTGGGGACTTGGCCGGGGTACGGAAAACGCCCCCTGCCCCGTGCTGTGCGCCGGTTCTCGGGCATGGGGCTGCTCGCGTGGAGAGACGTACGCTCGGCGCGCCGCCTCGGGGCGCGCGGAGCGGTCGCCGCGGCGCGCCCGCCGCTCCACGTGCGTCAGCGGGTGGCGGGCGACCGCGGGAAGGGGTGCGGGAACGATGCGCAGGGAGGAGCCGGACGGCCGCGGGCACACGCGCGGCCCGGACGGCCTTGGCCACGGTCACGCCGGGGCTTCCGGCCCCGTCGGCGGCGGGAGGGCCGGAGCGCGGACCCGGCTGCGTGGCCGGCGCCGGCGGCACAGTCCGCTGCGGCGCCGCTCGGACGCCGTGGAGGCGTGGACGACGCTGGCCGTCGCCGTTCTGCTGTTCCTCGGCGCGCCGCTGGCCGGGGTCGCCGCGGCCTGGTGGGCCCACGACGCGGCGCGTGCCGTCGCGGCGGTCGAGCGGGCCGACCGGCACCGCGTCCGGGCCGAGGTCGTGGGCAGGCCGCCCGGCTCGCCGACCCCGGCGCGGAGCGGCGGCGAGCACACCGCGCGGGCGAAGGTGCGCTGGGGCGAGCCCGGCCGGGAGGCGCGCACCGCGGTGGCGCGTGTTCCGGCCGCCGCGCGGCACGGCGACCGGGTGGACGTGTGGTTCGACTCCCGCGGCCGGGCCGTGCCCCCTCCGCCGGACCGCGCCACGGTCTGGCAGCACACCCTGACCGTGGGCGCCGCCGCCACGGGCGGCGCCGCCACCCTCGTCCTCCTCGTCCACTCGGCCGTCCGGCGGGTCGCCCTGCGGCGCCGGCTGGCCGAGTGGGAGCGGGAGTGGGCCCGGCTGGGACCGGAGTGGACCCGGCGCCGGGCGTGAGGGGCGCGGGCCGGTTTCGGCCGAAAGGCCGGACCGCTCTTCCTTGATGGTTTAGACCAATGCTAGACCTGGTGGCGCAATGAGCCCGCACGGCTACGGTACGTCACCCACAGGAGGCGCGGCATGGCCCGCACCACCCCGCACGACCATCCCCCGACGGAAGGAACGACCGACGGAGAGCCGCTGTACTGGAGGGTCGCCGGCCGGCTCCTCGGCGCACTGCGCGACGGCACCGTCGCGCCCGGCGAACGACTGCCGGGCGAGCGGCACCTGGCCGCGCACTTCGGGGTCAGCCGGGAGACCGTACGGCAGGCGCTGGAGGTGCTGCGCCGCGACGGTCTGGTCGCCACCGACCGGCGCGGCAGCCACGCCACGCTGCCGGGTCTGCCGGTGGAGGCGCCCTCCTCGCTGACCTTCCCGGTCGGCGCCCGCACCGCCGATCCGGCCGCCTTCGACCGGACCACGGTGACCTGGGAGGTGCCGCCGCCGGAGCACGCCGAGGCCCTCGGACTCGCCCCGCACCGGCCCACCCTGGTGCACCGCTACCGGTCCGCCGCCGCCGACGGCACCTCCCTGCGCACGGCCGTGACGTCGTTCTCCGCCGTGGCGCTGCGCGAGGTCGAGGAGCTCGCCCGCTACCGGGACCGCGCGGACGGCTCGGGCGCCGCGCAACTGCGGCGCGCCTACGACTGGATGCGCAGGGCGGGCCTGACCCTGCACCACCGGGACGCCATCACCCGCTTCCCGGACGGGCCGTCGATGCGTGTGACCCGCCGTGTCCACGACCAGTACGCGCGTCCGCTGGAGATCACCGACCTGGTCGTGGACACCCGCCAGGACGCCCTGGTCTACGAGTTCACCCTGCCGGCGGCGGTCTGACCGGCCCGGGTGCGCCCCGTGGGGAACCGGCCGCGTACGGCGGGGGTGCGACGACAGGGCGGCCTACGGCAGCCTGCGGGCGGCGACCATGCGGACCCGCGGGCTTCCGTCGCCGCGCCGCCCGAACTCCGGCAGCGCGTGGAGCTCCACCCGGAATCCGGCGCGCTCCAGCTCCCGCCGCACGTCCCCGAGCCGGAAGGAGCGGTAGTACATGACGAAGGGCGGCCGCCACAGGGCGTTGCGCACCCGCATCACCGCGTCGAAGCCGAGCAGCATCCAGAAGGCGGCCGAGGTGGGCCGCGGCGGAGCGAGCACGGGGAAGGCGAACAGGCCGCCGGGGCGCAGCACGGCGTGGACCTGGCCGAAGAGGCCCGGCAGCTCGCGCGGCAGGAAGTGCCCGAGCGCTCCGAACGTCACCACCAGGTCGAAGGCGCATCGGAACGGCAGGGCACGGGCGTCCCCGCGCACCCAGGCGGTCCGCGGCCCCGCGCCCCGAGCGGTCTCGCGGGCGCGGGCCACGGCGAGCATTCCGGCACTGAAGTCGACCCCGGTGACCCCGTGCCGGCACACCCGCTCCACCACCCGGGTGCCGGCGCCGGTGCCGCAGCACAGGTCGAGTCCGTTCTCGAACGGCCCGAGCCGTTCCAGCATCGAGGCGACGGAGTCGAGCACCGGCTCCGGCGTACGGAAGGGCGTGCGGTCGAACTTCGGCGCGAGCAGGTCGTAGCCGTGCTCGACCGACGACAGCGCCTGGACGGCGAGTTCGCGCAGGCTCGGGCCTCCGGGAGCGAACATCACGCCCCCTTCACGGCGGCGCGGTGCCGGAGGATCGCCAGCGCGCGCTCGCACCAGCGCAGGTTCTCCCGCTCGAAGGCGATGCCCGCCATGAGCGTGAGGTACGGGCCGACGCGCTCCGCGTCCCGCAGGTACTCCTCCTCGTCGCGGCCGGCGAGGAGACGCTCGCGCACCCGTTCGTAGCGGCCGAGCTTGCCGCGCGCCCAGGACGTGCGCTCCTCGAGCATGCCGGCCGCCGCCGCGGGATCCGCGCCGTCCATGGCCTGGATCTTGATCAGAAGTTCGTCGCGGACGGCGGTGGGGCGCCGGGGCGGCTCGGCCGCGAAGGCGCCGAGGTCGCGCCGGCCGGCCTCGGTGAGCGTGAACATCCGCTTGTTGGGGCGGCGCTCCTGCCGCACCACCCGCGCCTCGACCAGTCCGTCCTGGGACAGGCGCTCCAGCTCCCGGTACAGCTGCTGCGGCGTGGCCGGCCAGAAGTTCGCCAGCGAGACGTCGAACACCTTGGACAGTTCGTAGCCCGACGCCTCCCCTTCGAGGAGGGCCGCCAGCACGGCGTACTTGAGAGACATGTGGACACCGTAGCAACCGGTGATTATTCTCTTCCGCACCTATTCAATTAATTGACTATGGACGATGGGGTGATCCGATGCGCGCGTTCCGCGAGGCGGTCGAGGCGCACGACCTCGACGCCGTCGAGGCGCTGCTGGCCGAGGACGTCGTCTTCACCAGCCCGGCCGTGTTCAAGCCGTACTCGGGCAGGCCGATCACCGCGGCGATCCTGCGCGCCGTGGCCGAGGTCTTCGAGGACTTCCGCTACGAGCGCGAGCTGAGCGGCGCGGACGGCCGCGACCACGCCCTGGTCTTCGCCGCGCGGGTGGGCGACCGCTCGCTGGAGGGCTGCGACTTCCTCCATGTCGGCGAGGACGGGCTGATCGACCGGCTGACGGTGATGGTCCGCCCGCTGTCGGCCGCGCAGGCGCTGGCGGCGGCCATGGGCGCGCGGTTCGAGCAGATCGCCGCGGAGGCGGCGGCGCGGTCGGTCTGACGGACGCCGGGGGGACGGGCCGGCCCGGGGGCCCATCGCGGGCCAATCCGCGGGCCGGTCCGGGGACCGGGGGCGCACGCCCGGCCAGGGGCCCGGGGCCCAGGCCGGTCCGGGGCCGGACCGCAGGCACGTCCGCGGGCCGGGGCCGCACGCCCGTCCGGGAGCCGGGGCGCAGGCCGGTCCGCAGGCTGGGGCCGCACACCCCCCAGGGGCCCGGGCCGCACGCCCCCCAGGGGCAGAGGCGGACCCGCCCCGGCGATCCGGCTCAGGGTGTCAGACGCACCGGAAGGGTGCGCACGCTGTTGCCCACGAAGCCGGCGTGCGGCACGAGTTCGGGTTCGGGCACGGCGAGGTCGAGAGCGGGGAAGCGGGTGAACAGCCGCTCCAGCGCGACGGTCGCCTCCAGCCGGGCCAGCGGGGCGCCCAGGCAGTAGTGGGCGCCGTGCCCGAGCGAGAGGTGCCGCACCGCGTCCGGCCGGGCGGGCCGGGTGACGTCGAAGCGGTCGGCGTCCGGCCCGTGTACGGCCGGGTCCCGCCCCGCGGCGGAGTAGCCGGCGAGGACGGGCGTGCCCCGGGGGACGACGGTCCCGCCGACGGTCAGGTCCCGCACCGGATACCGGAACGGGAAGTAGCTGACGGGCGCGTCCCAGCGCAGCGTCTCCTCCACCACGTCGGCCCAGCTCGCCGCCCCCGCGCGGACGAGGCCGAGCTGGTCCCGGTGCCCGCACAGGGCGCGTACCGCGTTGGTGATCAGGTTCAGCGTGGTCTCGTGCCCGGCGACGATCATCAGCACGAGGGTGCCGATCAGCTCCTCGTGGCTCAGCCGGCCGCCGTCCTCGTCGCGGGCGGCGATCAGCGCGCCGATCAGGTCGTCGCCGGGCTGTTCGGCCTTGGCGGCGGCGATCGCGCCGAGGACGGCGAGGAGTTCGCGATTGGCGGCGACGACTTGCTCGGGCCCGAGGTCGGTGGCGACGACCTGGCTGGACAGCGCGTGCAGCCGGTCGCGGTGTTCGGCGCCGACGCCGAGGAGTTCGCCGATGACGCCCATCGGCAGGGGCATCGCGAAGTGGCGGCGCAGATCGGCCACTTGGCCGGCGGCCTCGGCGGCACGGGCGAGACCGTCGAGCAGCCGCTCGGTCAAGGCCTCGACACGGGGCCGCAGTTCAGTCACCCGCCGGGTGGTGAACGCCTGGCTCACCAGTGACCGCAGCCGCCGGTGGTCGGCCCCGTCCGCGGTGGTCATTCCCCGTACCGTCGCGAAGGTCAGCAGCGGCCATCCCGCGGCGATCCGCCCCTCGCGCAGGGCGGTGAAGTGCCGTGCGTCCTTGGCGACTTCGGGGTGCGCGAGGAACTCCTTCAGCGCCTCGTGCCCGAGGACGACCGCCCCGTCGATCTCCCCCGGCAGCACGACCGGGGCGACGGCGCCCCGGGCGAGCAGCCGTGCGTTGACGGGGTGCGGGCAGCCACCGGACGGGTCCATGCGGTGCGGAGCGGAGCGGGAGGTGTCCACCGGTGCGTTCCTCTGCGTCGGGGCCGGATCGAGGCCGTACGGCAGTCGATTCTGCCTGGCCGGCGCAGACCGCGCAGCACCCCCGCGCGGCCTGCCGAGCCGGACGGTTCCTCCGTTCCCGCCCGGGCCGGCGGAATGAAAGCGGCCGTCTACGGCGTTGACCCCTCAAAGCGGATCGTTCCCGCACCGGCGTCCCCGGTGCTACAGTGCGGTCAGCACCCGTGCACGCCCTGTCGTGGGCGCCGGTGTGATTTTCTCCGAGTTCGCCGAGCCGTTCCGCCGCTCGTGTCGGCACCGTCGGCTTCCTCTCACCGTCCCTGAGCGACGCCATCCCGCCGCCCCCGGCGGTCTTCCGCACTCAGGTGGTGTTCCCCGCCGCCAAAGGCCCGTGTCCCGCGCCTCCCGCCCGCGGCTTCTCCCCTTCCCCTCGCACGTCCCCCGTCCACCGTCCGTGAAAGGACCGCCCATGACCACCACACTCGAACATCCCCCCGTACGACAGCGGCCTCCGGCCGCCCAGCCCGTCACCGGTGTCCTGGACATCGACGCGAGCGGCAAGGGCCGGCTGCGTCCCGGGGACTGCCTGCCCACCCCGTCCGACCCGCAGGTCTCCCCCGCGCTGATCCGGCGCCACGGCCTGCGCAGGGGCGATCTGGTCGACGGCGTGCGCGACGGCCACGGCGCCCTTACCGAGGTCGCGGCCGTGAACGGGCGCACCCCCGGCGAGCTGCGTGGCCGCCGCCACTTCCACGACCTGACTCCGCTGCACCCGCGGGAGCGGATCCGCCTCGAACACCCCGCCGCCGGCCTGGCCGGGCGGGTGACCGACCTGATCGCGCCCGTCGGCAAGGGGCAGCGCGGGCTGATCGTCGCACCGCCCAAGACGGGCAAGACGGTGCTGCTCCAGCAGATCGCCGCCGCGGTGGCCGGCAACCACCCCGAGTGCCACCTCATGGTGGTGCTGCTCGACGAGCGCCCCGAGGAAGTCACCGACATGCGGCGCTCCGTGCGCGGCGAGGTGTACGCCTCCACCTTCGACCGGGCGCCCAGGCATCACATCGCGCTCGCCGAACTCGTCGTCGAGCGGGCCAAGCGGCTAGTCGAGGCGGGCGAGGACGTAGTCGTCCTCCTCGACTCCCTGACCCGGCTGTGCCGGGCCCACAACAACGCGGCCACGGCGGGCGGCCGCACCCTCAGCGGCGGTGTCGACGCGGCCGCGCTGCACGGCCCCAAGCGGCTCTTCGGCGCCGCCCGCCTGGCCGAGGAGGGCGGCTCGCTCACCATCCTCGCGACCGCGCTGGTGGAGACCGGCTCCCGGGCCGACGACTTCTTCTTCGAGGAGCTGAAGGGCACCGGCAACCTGGAGCTCCGGCTGAACCGCGAACTCGCCTCCCGCCGGCTCTTCCCGGCCGTGGACATCAACCCCTCCGGCACCCGTCGCGAGGAACTCCTCCTGTCGCCCGCCGAGTTGGCGACCACGCAGGGGCTGCGCCGCGCCCTGCAGTCCCGTGACGGCCAGGCCAATCTGGAAACCCTCCTGGACCGGCTGCGCGCCACCCCCGACAACGCCACGTTCCTGCGGCGGATCCAGCCGACCCTGCCCACCGGTTGACCCCGGCGCCGGCGCCGGCGCCGCCGCGGGCCCCGCGGAGCGTCCGCTAGCGCATCCGGGTGCCCACGCCCCCCGTTCGGCCGTCGGCAGCAGCCCAGTACCGCCGATGACTTCCTACGTTGGCGGTATGACGATCGGAATTCTTTCCCGGACGGCCGTGGCGACCTGCGCTCTGTGTGCGGCGGGCGCGCTCGCACTCGCGTCCCCGGTCGCGGCGGCGGGCGGGGGCGGGGCGGACCCCGGCCCGCCGGGGCTGTCCCGGGCCGCCATGCCCGCCCCCGCCCTGCTGGAGCGCTCCGGGACCCACGTCCGGCTCCGCGCCGGCGCCCCCGAACTCCCGGAGGTCACGGCACTGTCCTGGCTGGTGTCGGACGCGCGCACCGGCGAGGTGCTCGCCGCGCACGACGCGCACCGCAGGCTGCCGCCCGCGAGCACCCTGAAGACACTGTTCGCCCTCACCGTGCTGCCCACCCTCCCGGCCGACGTCCGGCACACCGTCAGCTCGGAGGACCTGCGGGGCATCGGCGAGGGCAGCAGCCTGGTCGGAGTCACCGAGGGCCACACGTACCGGGTGTCCGACCTGTGGCGCGGAGTGTTCCTCAACTCCGGCAACGACGCCGTGCACGTGCTGGCCGCCCTCAACGGCGGCTGGCACCACACGGCGCGGCAGATGCAGGCCAAGGCCCGGGCCCTGGGCGCGCTCGACACCCACGTCCTCTCACCGGACGGCTACGACGCCGACGGGCAGGTGTCCTCGGCGTACGACCTGGCCGTGTTCGGACGGGCCGGGCTGCGCAACGCGGACTTCGCCCGCTACTGCTCCACCGCGCAGGCCGCCTTCCCCGGCGACGGGGGCACGTACGAGATCGCGAACACCAACCGGCTGCTGACCGGCGCGAACGGGGTGGTGCCCTATCCGGGTCTGATCGGCATCAAGAACGGCTACACCAGCCACGCGGGCAACACCCTCGTCGCGGCGGCCCGGCAGGGCGGGCGCACCCTCGTCGTGACCGTGATGAACCCTCAGGAGGGCGGCGGCCTCGCTGTCTACGAGGAGGCGCGCGAGCTGCTCGACTGGGGGTTCGCCGCCGCCGAGCGGGTCGATCCGGTCGGTTCGCTCGACGGTATGCGCCCCGTCGCGCACGGGGCGTCGGCCGTCACTCCGGCCGCGGCGACCGCCGGGGACACCCCGGACTGGCCGCTGACCGGGACGATCGCGGGCGCGGCCGGGCTGGGCGCCGGGGGCGTGCTGCTCGCTCTGCGGGCCAGGGCCCGCAGGGGCACGCGCGGCTGACCGGCCGGCAGGCCGAGCAGCAGGCCGAGCGCGATCCAGGTGTAGGTGTTGCCGCCGAGGAAGCCGTCCGGGCCGGAGGCGTCGTCGACCCACAGCCAGACCACGCTGCTGCACAGCACGGCGTACAGGGCGGCCGCGGTCCGGACCCGGCCCGCGTGCAGCAGGACGGCCAGCGCCGGCAGCAGCCACACCAGGTGGTGCACCCAGGTGACCGGGCTGACCAGACAGGCGGCCGCCCCGGTGAGGGCGAACGCGGCCGGCCAGTCGCCCGCCGCCACCGCCCGCCGTGCCCGCCACGCCCAGACGGCCAGCAGCAGTGCGACCGCCGCCGCCCACACCGGGCGGCCGGTCTCGCCGAGCCGGGCCAGGACGCCCTGCGCCGACTGGTTGGAGACGTAGGCGAGACGCCCGACCCGGCTCGTGTCCCACAGCGCCTCGGTCCAGTAGACCCGTGAGGCGTCCGGGTCCACCGCGGCGGCCAGGGCGGTCGCTCCGGCGGCGACCGCCGTGGCGATGCCCGCGGCCCGCCACCGTCTCGCCACCAGCAGCAGGCCGATGAAGAGCGCGGGTGTGAGCTTGACGGCGGCGGCCAGGCCGGTGCCGACGCCGGCCCAGCGCCCGCGTCCGGTGGACAGCGCCCGGGCGTCGGTCAGCACCAGCGCCAGCAGCAGCACGTTGACCTGGCCGAAGCTGAAGGTGTCCCGCAGCGGTTCGAACAGTGCCAGCAGGCACAGGGCCGTCGCCGCGCGGAACCGGCCGTGCCGCCGCCGGCCGGGTCCGGCCAGGACACCGAGCACCACGGCCAGGGCCGCCAGGTTCAGCAGCAGCGCGACGGCGACGGCGGTGTGCCATCCGACGAGCGCCATCGGCAGCATGCAGACGGCCGCGAACGGCGGGTAGGTGAAGCCGTACGCCGTCCCCGGCACCCGGTAGTCGTAGATCCGGCCGCCGTGGTGGACCCAGCTGTCGACGGTGCCGTAGTAGACCCGCAGGTCGAACCAGTCGCGCAGCAGCGGCACGGTCGCCGTGAAGGCGGTGACGGCGGCGGCCAGCGCGAGAACGGCGAACGCCCGGCGCAGGGGGCGGCGGGCGGTGCGCGGTCCGCTCATGCGGTTGGTCCCAGGGCCGGGGCCAGGGCCGCCTGGTGGGCCTGCCAGAGGACGACCGCGCCGAGCGCGCCGCCGCACACCGCGAGGGCCAGCTGTCCGGAGTCGGCCGGGCCGCCGCCGGGCAGGACGGCGAGCGCGAGTACGGCGGTGACGGCCGCGGTCCGGTGGCCCACCGGGGTGCTGGGCGCGGCGGCGGCGATGAGGAACAGGCCCCACAGGGCGTACCAGGGGCGGATGGCCGGGCCGAGCGCGGCCACCGCGGTCAGGCTGAGGCCGAGGGCGTAGAGGGGACGGGGGCGCCGCCGCGCCCAGATGACGACGACGACGGCCGCGGTGGCCACGAGGCCGAGCAGGTGCCAGACGGGGATCGCCAGCGGGGCGAGGCCGCTGCCGAGCCGGGTCAGCAGCGCGCCGGTGGCCCGGCCGAGCAGGCTGGTGAGCGCCCAGTTCCGCGGGGACACCGGCGTGTCCAGGGCCCGTACCCAGCCGTAGCCGGTGCCCGCGGCGGCCGTGGCGGCGACGGTGGTGGCGGCGGCCGCGGCGGTGGTCGTCAGGACCGCCCGCGCCGGGTGGTGGCCGGCGCGCAGCCGCAGCACCACGACCGCGGCGAGACCGAGCACGGCGGGCGCCTTGACCAGGGCGGCCAGCGTGACGAGCACGGCGCCCAGGACCGGGCGGCGGCCGAGCGCGGCGACCAGTCCGGCACCCAGCAGCCCGAGCATGATCGCGTCGTTGTGGGCACCGGCCACCAGGTGCAGCAGCACCAGCGGGTTGAGGGCGCCGAGCCACAGCGCGGCGGAGGGGTCGGCGCCGCTGTGCCGGGCCAGCCGGGGCAGCGCGGCGGCCATCAGCGCGACCCCGAGCAGCGCGAGCAGGCGCATGCCGAGGAGGCCGGCGGGCACCTGACCATGGGTCAGGCCGGAGAGCGCGGAGGCGGCGGCGAGGAACACCGGGCCGTACGGGGCGCCGGTGTGCCGCCAGAGCGGGGCGACCTCGTCGGCCAGGGGGCCGCCGAGCCGGGCGGGACCGTACGCGTGGACGTCCATGTGGGCGTGGACCATCGCGCCCTGGGCCAGGTAGCTGTACACGTCCCGGCTGAACAGCGGCGGCGCGATCAGCAGCGGGGCCGCCCAGACGGCGAGCACGAGGAGCAGGGCGCGCGGCGCCGGCGGCCGGGGGCCGTGCGTCAGCCGCCCCAGCAGCGCCCAGGCGGTGACCAGCAGGACGATGCCGAAGTACACGCCGACCAGGCCCAGGGAGGCGCGGGCCGAGGACGGCGCGAGCAGGTCCCGCACGGGGAGCGCCCCCGCCGTCTCACCGCCCAGCGCGAGGCAGGTGGTACCGGCCAGTCCGAGCACCTGGCAGCGGCGGAGATCGACGGGAAAAGCCATGGCCAACACTCGGCCAGCCTGCCGACGCCCGGTGGCCGGAGGGCGACCGCCCGGCTTCCGGCCGACGGCTCGCACATGACCGGCGCGTGATCGTCTCCGGAGCCGGCGCCCCACCTGGCCGGACGCCGCCGTCGACGCCGGCCGGCCGTCAGGCGAAGCGGGAGCTCGGTACGGACCCGGAGGGTTCGGGACGGCGGCACGGAGTGGTTCAGAAGACCGAGAGTCCGGTGAGGGTGGTGAAGCGGTCCAGGGCCGCGACGCCCGCCACCGAGTTGCCCCGCTCGTCCAGCCCCGGGCTCCACACGCACAGCGTGCACCGGCCCGGTACGACCGCGATGATCCCGCCGCCCACCCCGCTCTTGCCGGGCAGGCCGACCCGGTAGGCGAAGTCGCCCGCCGCGTCGTAGGTTCCGCACGTCAGCATCACCGCGTTGACCTGCTTGGCCTGGCTGCGGGTGAGCAGCCGGGTGCCGTCGGCCCGGGTGCCGTGCCGGGCCAGGAAACCGGCGGCGAGGGCCAGGTCGGCGCAGGACGCGGCGACCGAGCACTGCCGGAAGTACTGGTCGAGCAGGACCGGCACCGGGTTGTCGATGTTGCCGTAGGACGCCATGAAGTGGGCGAGCGCGGCGTTGCGGTCGCCGTGCGTGGTCTCGGAGGCGGCGACCTCCTGGTCGAAGTCCAGCCCGGGGTTGCCGCTCTCGGCGCGCAGGAAGGCGAGCAGTTCGCCCGCCGCGTCGCCGGTACGGGTCTGGAGGCGGTCGGTGACCACCAGCGCGCCCGCGTTGATGAAGGGGTTGCGCGGGATGCCGTTCTCGTACTCCAGCTGCACCAGGGAGTTGAACGGGTTGCCGGACGGCTCGCGGCCCACGTGCTCCCAGAGTTCGTCGCCCTCGCGGGCCAGGTCGAGCGCGAGGGTGAACACCTTGGTGACGGACTGCGCGGAGAACGGCTCCCGCCAGTCCCCCACGCCGTACACCGTGCCGTCCGGCTCCGCGACGGCCATGCCGAACGCACGCGGGTCACGGGCCGCGAGCGCCGGAATGTAGTCGGCGGGCCGCCCACGCCCGGGCGTCCGCTCCAGCTCCTCCGCGATGCGCTCCAGGACCGGCTGGAAGGACGGGGACGACGTCATGATCACCATTGTGCCCTTCGGCCGGTAGCGGTGCGTGGTGCGGGCGGGGGCCGACTGACCGGGGGCCGGAGAGGGACGAGCTCGTCCCCGGGAAGCGAGTGTGCTCGGCCGGGCGGCTTTCCGGGCGAGTGGCCAGGGACTCAGGCGCAGGCCGTCAGCGGGGCCGGGGCCAGAGCGGGGACCGGACGGACTCGGCCGACCGGGCGGCCGCCGCCGAGCAGGGGTTCGCCCGCGAACGCGGTGAGCAGGGACGGGTCGACGCCGGCCCGCGCGAGTGCGGCCGCGGCGACCGGGACGCGGGCCCGGACCGCGCCGTCCGCGATCTTCACGGCGATCGCCCTGCCGTCCGGCAGGGCGGCGACCTGGACGCCCTCGAAGCCGTCCTTGGCGAGCAGTCCGGGCACGGCCCGCATCAGCGCGGCCACGTCCCGGCCGGAGCCGGAGGCCATCTCGGCGTGCTCGCGCATCGCGTCCGCCACCCGGGCCTCGGGGGTGCCGGGCGCGGCGGTGGTGAGGCGGGCGGCGGCGCGGGCCAGGCCGTGCAGGGAGACGGAGAACAGGGGCGCGCCGCAGCCGTCGACGGTGACCTGGGCGATGCGCTGCCCGGTGAGCTCCTCCACGGTCGCGGCGATCGCCCGCTGGAGGGGGTGCGCCGGGTCGAGGTAGTCGTCCAGCGACCAGCCGCCCAGCACGCAGGTGTACAGCATGGCCGCGTGCTTGCCGGAGCAGTTCTGGGCGAGCCGGGAGGGCAGGCGGCCCTGGCGTACCCAGGTGTCCCGGACGACCGGCTCGTAGGGCAGGTCCGGCACGTTGCGCAGGTCGTCCTCCGTCAGGCCGGCCCGTTCGAGGATGCGCCGGGTGCCGGCGAGGTGGCGTTCCTCGCCGGAGTGGCTGGCGGCGGCGAGCGAGAGCAGTTCGCCCTCCAGCGGGAGCCCGGCCCGCAGCATGGCCACGGCCTGGAGGGGTTTGAGGGCGGAGCGCGGGTAGCAGGCGGCCTCGATGTCGCCGAGCCGGCAGCGGACCTCGCCGTCCGCGCCGAGCACGACGACGGAGCCGTAGTGGACGCCCTCGATCATCCCGCCGCGTATCAGGTGGGCGACGGGGGCGTGGTGGGGTTCACGGATCGCGGGCGCCTCCGCGAGGGGGGTGCCGTCGAGCGCGGGCACCTCCGCCACCGGGGCCGGCGCGTTCCTCGGGGAGTGCTCGTTCAACGTTCGGTGCTGCCTTCCAGGGGGGTGCGCGCCGCGCGCACGATGTCGGTGAGGGTCGTCTCGACGCGGTCGAGGTGGTGGGACATGGCCGCCACGGCCGCGTGGTCGCTGCCTTCGGCCAGTGCCTCGACGATCGCCCGGTGCTCGCGGTTCGACTGCTCGCGCCTGCCGCCCAGCTCGTTGAGGAAGGCGGACTGGCGGGCCAGCGCGTCCCGGATCTCCTCGATGACCCGGCGGAAGACCGGGTTCCGGGCGGCCTGGGCGACGGTCAGGTGGAAGAGCGTGTCGAGCGCGACCCAGGAGGTGGTGTCGGTCTCGCTCTCCATCCGGGCCAGCAGGTGCGTGAGGCGGTCGAGGTCCTCGGGCGTGCGGCGCGCGGCGGCGTAGCCCGCGACCGGCACCTCGACGTGCCGGCGCACCTCCAGCAGGTCGCTGGCCGCGTAGTCGCCGAAGGTGGGGTCGTCCGCCGTCGGGGCGACCACGAAGGTGCCCTTTCCGGTCCTCGAGACGGTGAGCCCCATGGTCTGCAGGGCGCGCAGTGCCTCACGCAGCACGGGCCGGGACACCTCGAGGGTGCGGCAGAGCTCGGCCTCGGAGGGGAGCTTGTCGCCGATCGCGTAGTCGCCGCGCTCGATGGCGGTGCGCAGGTGGGTGAGCACCGCCTCCATCGCGCTGACGCGTCGCGGCACCCCGCCACCTGTCTGGCTGTCTGACAGGTTCACGGGGCCGATGGTGCGGCGTACGGGAGGGAACTGTCAAGGCGGGACCGCCGCGGGCCGTCCGGGGCCGGGCGGGCCCGGCTCGGGCGCACGGGGGCGGACCCGGAAAACCCGGCGGGGGGGGGGGGGCGGGGGGGGGGGGGGGCCCCCCCCCCCCGGGGGGGGGGGGGCGGAGGCCAGCGCCGACCGCCCGCCCCGCCGAGCG